>JAXGOV010000020.1:0-31269 GCA_040767305.1 Candidatus Metalachnospira sp.
GCTATTGCTGTCCATTTACGGCTTGATGTTTCCTTTTTAATAGTTAATAGTGTTGTTGAACAAGGCCAATGCATTAACGAAAACAGCATTGTACTGACAGCAGTTATCCAAGTCCAGCCGTTTGCAACAAGCAGCTGCTTTAATTCCAAGAGACTATCCATCTCAAGAATACTGCCTTTAGCCATATAAGCCATAATAATAATAGGAACTACAATTTCATTAGCAGGAAAACCCAATATAAAGGCAATTAAAATAACACCGTCAAGTCCCATTAATTGTGCGAAAGGGTCAAGAAAATTGGCACAGTGATTAAGCAGGCTAATATCTCCTACAGTTACATTGGCCATTATCCAAATGATTAGCCCTGCCGGCACTGCAACAGACACAGCTCTCCCAAGGACAAATAATGTACGGTCAAATATCGACCTTACAATTACCTTGCCAACCTGAGGTTTACGGTAAGGCGGCAGTTCCAATGTGAACGATGACGGCACACCCTTTAAAATAGACTTTGATAAAGCCTTTGTTACCGCAAAAGTCATTAATATACCTAGGAGAATAACCAAAGTCAAAAGCAAAGCAGAATATAATGAAGAAAAAGGCCCTGCCGAAACGCCGACAAAAAACATAGTCAGTATCGCTATTAATGTAGGAAATCGTCCATTGCAAGGTACAAAGTTGTTTGTAAGAATTGCCAAAAGCCTCTCTCTTGGTGAATCTATTATTCTGCATCCGATTATACCTGCTGCATTGCACCCAAACCCCATGCACATTGTCAGTGCTTGTTTGCCGCAGGCACAGCAGCGTTTAAACGGTCTATCAAGATTATACGCTACTCTCGGAAGATAACCGGCGTCCTCCAACAAAGTAAACAGCGGAAAAAAAATAGCCATAGGCGGCAGCATTACAGATACAACCCATGCAAGAACACGATATACTCCAAGCACCAATGCCCCGTGCAGCCATTCAGGAGCATTCATATAATGAAAAAAGTCACTCAGTCTGTCCTGAAACCAAAACAGACCGTCAGACAGCACCTGCGAAGGATAATTTGCACCTGTTATTGTAATCCAGAATACAACCGCCAACAACGCAAGCATAATAGGATAACCCGCCCATTTGCTGGTCAGAACTCTGTCTATTTTCCTATCGGAGCTGTCATAAACATCATTTTCATATTTTACAGTATCTTTGCATACCATTTCGGCGGTACTTACAATCGAAGATACAATTTTATCTTTTATTTTATCAGGATTATACCCCTCTGCCCTCAGCCATTCATTCGCCTGAACAAGCGCATTTTTTAAGCTGGGATCATCCAAAAACTCGTCGCCAAGGTAAGCCCTTATTTCGTTTACCAATGATTCATCCTGGTCTAACAGCTTTAAGCTGAGCCAACGGCTGTTAAGTCTGCCATTAACTTTATTTTTTACAATCGGTTCGATTAAAGATATTGCATCCTCTATCTCCCTTGAATAAATAACCTTCAACGGATTTTTAGAAGCCTTATTGTCAAGAATATTATCAATTGAGTTCATTAGGTTAACCAAGCTTTTCTTCTTCCTTGCAACAGAACCAACAACACATACTCCCAGCTTTTCAGACAGAGCTTCCATGTCTATATGGATATTTTTCCGCTTTGCCTCATCCAGCAGATTGACGCATACAACAACATTAGAAGAAATTTCTATTGTCTGCAAAACTAAGTTAAGATTTCTTTCAAGGCAGGTAGCATCACAGACCACAACAACCGCATCAGGTTCACCGAAGCAAATAAAATTTCGTGCTACTTCCTCCTCTGCGGAATGAGCCATTAATGAATAAGTTCCTGGTATATCCACCATAACATATGAATGCTTGCTGCTTGAACAATAACCCTGTGCATTGGTTACCGTTTTTCCCGGCCAGTTTCCCGTATGCTGATTCATTCCGGTCAGACTGTTAAACACAGTGCTTTTGCCTACATTGGGGTTTCCCGCCAGTGCCACAACCTTATCATTGGGTGACAGCCGTTTAATAACCAAGCCTGAATCCACCGCCTTAATACCAACTGCACTATTTGTAAGGCCCATTATCTGTTTACCTCCTGCCGGCTGACTTTATCAAAATTCCCTCACAATCTTCCGACCGAATCGCTATGACAGCACCTCTAATCAAATATGCTGAAGGATCACCGCTTGGGCTGCGTCCGATACATTCTATTTCGGTGTTTTCAATTAAGCCAATGTCCAATAGTCTTCTGCGCATACTTCCAGTTGCAACCAACGCATCAACTTTTGCTCTTTCGCCTACAGATAACTGATTTAAATTTGATTTATTGTTCATTTTCAAACTTCCTTCTGATAAATTTTAGGATAAGGAAACTTTTTTTTCATAATGCATAATATGAACTATGCTATTAATAGGTTACAAATAATAAATATCAGTAGGAGGGCTGAAAATGAATAAACCAAGTGACTTTTACACAATGAAAGGTTATGAAATCAGCTCGCACAACGAATTGACTCCTGCCATGGAGGACTATTTGGAAATGATATGCCGATTATTAAACACTCAAGAGTTTGTAAGAATCGGCGAATTATCAAACGAACTGCATGTTAAGCCGTCCTCTGCCACAAAAATAGTTCAGCAGTTAAAAACCCTTGACTATATAAAATTTGAAAAATACGGTCATGTAACATTAACCGAAAAAGGCATTGATGAAGGAAAATATCTGCTGTACAGACATGATGTACTGCATGATTTCCTATGTACAATAAATAATTCCTCTGATGAGCTTGAGCAGGTAGAAAAAATAGAGCATTTTCTAAACAAAAAAACAATTGATAATATAAAAATATTAACCGAAAATCTGAAAACAGATAAAAAATAAAAAAAGTGGCTGTGAAGATAAAAGCCACTAAAATTACTATTTATTGAGTTTACACATAGGTTTAAAATCTATATGGTTATCCAGTAGTTTCCCCCATTGCTTTATAAGCGGTCCATTTAATATAGTGCAAAGTATAGTACCTAATCCAATTCCGTAAAACCCTTTGAAAAACCAAAGGGATAATATAACCGTCGTAAAAAAGCTCGTCCAGTCATATATTATTTTAACCTTATTAAAATCTACATTATAATGCTGAGACATTCCCATAACAAACATTTCATATACAAGCATAGGCAAGTACGTTCTGAAATAAAATGCTATTCCCAAGGCAGAGAGTACTGTTCCGCTAAGAAAAATTAATAGCCTTTCAAGCATTGTATTGGGGCTAATAAACAGAACTGCCTTCATACATAAATCAAGCAGAATACCATATGGGACTGCAACTACGAAAGACATAAGCTTTTTATACCTTATTTGGCGTACCACAATGCAGTACGCCAAAAACAGCAAACCCTGAACTAAAAACTCTGCACGGCCAAATGTCAAAGAATCAAATTTCAGCGAAAGAATATATGCTGGTGCGGCTACCATTGATACTCCCATATCTGCTCTAGTCTGCAATGCAATCCCCAATGTCAGAAAAACAGTACCAAATACAAATGCCAACTCACCCCAGTAAATTTTTACCCTCATTTAATCTCCTTTTGCCCAAAATAAAAGAATCCGTTTGATTTATGTCCGTTCATTGTTGTAAATGTAAGCCTTTCAAACGCCAGCTTTTTAAATGCAGATAACAGTTTTTCCACTCTTTCTATATCATGATGTCTGCAAACAGCACCTTCCGGAAGCTCAAACACCCCATAAGTATATTTATTTTTGAATTCATCATATCTTTTTAGATTTCGTTCATCGGTGTTCAGCAAAAAATCATTTACATATATTATTCCGTTTGGTTTAAGAACTCGCATTATCTCCGAAATAAGCTTTTCCTGTGCTTCATCGTCACATATGCAGGTTAATACCGCAAACAAAATAACAGCATCAACACTTTCATCTGCAAAATCAATACTGTCACTTTCCTGTACTCTTAAATCAAGATAAGGAAACATCTTATTTCCGCGCTTAATCATATTCTCAGAAAAATCAATTCCAGTAAGGTTGCTGTACCCATAGGTATATAATTCGTTCAATGTTCTTCCATAACCACAGCCGACATCTAGTATACAGGCATTTTTGTCTATATATTTTTGAAACTCCTCTGCCTGAAACGGAGTAGTAAACTCTTTGCTTTCAGCTGCACTATCCCAATATTGTTTCTGTTCCATTTAACTCAATCCTCCTTTTTATTGAATTATATCAGTGTAAAAAGTATAATGGTATGAGAAATCTCACACTAATGGAGGCGTACAAATGAAATTAGAAAAAGAAACATATTTTAATGACTATTGGAACCACTTTCCTCTGAATGATTATTTTTCATTTGATATAACCCCATATACCTACATTGCAGAGTTTGAGTCCGATGAGATAATGCTCAATAGCGGAACTTCACCCCATTATCTGTATTATTTATTTGATGGTCGTGCCAAGCTGTATATCCCGCACGCCAACGGAAGAATTACGTTAGTAAACTTTATAAGTGCACCGGGGTTTATAGGAGAAATGGAATTAATCGGCGCTCAGCCGACAGCAAACGGCGTTAAAGCAATCACGAAATGCAAATGCTTTGCCATAAACATTGATAGGTGCAAAGATCAGATATTAAACGACGCAAAATTTTTAAGATATTTATGTGTATTTCTTGGACAAAAAGCACTTGCCAATACCGCTAATTATTCAAGAAACCAGTCCTATCCCCTTGAAAACAGACTGGCTTCCTTCATACTTATGACAATGCATAACGGTATTTACAGCGAAAAACACACCGAGGCTTCCGAATTTTTAGGAGTAACCTACCGTCATCTTTTATATGTGCTTGCGGATTTCATCAAAAAAGGGCTGATTGAGAAAACTCACGCAGGCTACAAAATAGTTGATATCACGGCACTTAGGTCATTGGCTGAAGGTTAAAAAAACAGGTGAAAGCTCACCTGTTTTTTTAACTCATTATTCATTCATATATACATAATGCCCTTTGCTTATCTCTTTTAATTTTCCGCCGTCAATCAATTGGCCTGCATCATAGCTGATAAAATTCTTAGTTCTGCTTATTCTTGGATCCGGAACCGGTATGGCAGACAAAAGTGATTTTGTATACGGATGCATAGGATTTTCAAATATTTCTTCTGTTCGTGCAGTCTCGACAATCCTGCCTTTCAGCATAACTCCGACTCTGTCACAAAGAAATCGAATAATCGACAAATCATGTGCAATAAAAATAAATGTAAAACCATACTCCCTCTGAAGCTTTTGAAATAAATTTATTATTTGTGCCTGAATTGAAATATCCAATGAAGCAACGGGCTCGTCTGCAATAATAACTCTGGGATTTAAACTTATACTCCTTGCAATTGCAACCCTCTGTCGCTGTCCTCCTGATATTTCACTGGGGTATTGACTTTTTATATTTTTACTTAATCCAACCTGCTCCATTAGCTCATCTACTTTTTTAGCAAGTTCATGTTTGTCATTTATTATTTTGTTTATTCTCAGCGGTTCAGAAATAATTTTTTCGACCGTCATTCTGGGGTTTAGTGCCGCCGAGGAATCCTGAAATATTATCTGCATATCTTTCTGCAAATCACTCTTAATACTTTTATATACTTTTCTGTTGGATAAGTTATTTCCATTATATAAAACATAGCCTTCTGTAATTTCGTACATACACATTATAGATTTAGCGACAGTTGATTTTCCGCTGCCGCTTTCACCCACAAGGCCGTATATTTCCCCCTCATTGACATGAAAGCTGATTCCGTCAACTGCTTTTATTGTCAAGTGATTATTGATTTTAAAGTATTGCTTTAGATTAATAACTTCAATGATTTTATTTTGATTCATTTTATGCTCCTTTAATTTCAATTGGGGCATCAACTTTTGGTGCTCTCGGATCTAAAAGCCATGTAGCAGCCCTGTGTGTATTGGTTATTTCAAACATAGGCGGTTCTTCTTCATAATCAATCTCCAATGCATAGGCGTTTCTTGGAGCAAATACATCACCCTTCGGAAGATTAATCATGATAGGAGGCATACCCTGTATGCTCTTTAGCGGTTGTCCTTTTTCAGCAAAGTACGGCAATGATGCAAGCAAACCCCATGTGTATGGATGACGTGAGTCATAAAATATTTCTTCCGCTGTGCCGATTTCAACAATTTTGCCGGCATACATAACAGCAATCCTGTCTGCAATTTTTGCAACAACCCCAAAATCATGCGAAATAAAAATTATCGAAATACCTGTCTTGTCTCGTATATCCAAAAGCAAGTCAAGTATTTTAGCCTGAACGGTAACGTCAAGCGCCGTAGTCGGTTCATCTGCAATCAATATTTTAGGGGAGGACGCAAGTGCAATAGCCAAAACACATCTTTGTCTCATTCCGCCTGAAAAGAAATGAGGCTGCATATTAGATCTGTTTTTAACATCATCTATACCGACCAGCTCCAGCATTTCCAATGCTCTTTCTTTAGCGCTTCTTTTGAGCACTTATCATGCTTAAGTATGGTTTCGGTTATTTGTTTTCCAATCGGAACCGTTGGGTTAAGAGCCGACATCGGGTCCTGAAATACCATTGCTTTTCTTCTCTTATACGGCGCATCTTGCTCTCTCCGTAATCAGTTATATTTTCTCCGTTATATATTATTGAACCGCTTTTTATTTTTGCATTACGGGGAAGCAGCTTAAGTATTGTCTTGCTCATAACAGATTTACCGCATCCGCTTTCACCGACTACGGCTAAAATCTCTCCCTTTTTAAGTTCAAGATTTATACCTCTCACAGCTTCAATCTCCCCCAGTGGAGTATAAAAACTGAGACGCAAATCATTTAATTCAAGTATACTGTCCATAACACTGCTTCCCCCGTATATTAATATTACTTATTTAATGTCCAATCTTCTATATTCCACATAACGCCAACTGCATGATGTCCGAGAATTCTTGTTGTGTCAAGTCCGTCAAGTCCTGCAATGCTTACATAATTTCCATCAAGGAACGCAACAAGAACCACACCCGGATTCTGTGCATATTCCTTTTCAAATTCATGATAAAGCTCTTTTCTTTTATCATCATTTTTTTCATGTCGTGCCTCTGTAAGTATTTCATCAACCTTTGCATTTGAATAACTCATTGTGTTTCCGCTGGCTCCTGTTACATAATTTGAATAGAACATATCAGGATCAAACTGAGCAGCATATCCTGAAAGGAAACCATTATATCCGGCATTCCAATCAAACTTTGTTACGAGTACAACCTCCATGTCAACTCCTGCGTCCTTCAACTGGCTTGCGCATATATTGGCAATATCAACTCGTTCTTCTTCATAATCCCTTACCTGTACAGTAAAGTGGAATTTTTCACCGTTTCTTTCATAAATACCGTCTGAACCCTTAACCCAGCCAAGCTTTGTCATTTCTTCATCAAATTTAGCAAGGTCATATGAATAAATATCGGCATCCTTATCTCCGCCGTATGCATTTAACTGTATTGGGCTGTATGCGGCTACACCATGACCGTTAAGAACACTGGCAACAATTGAATCCTTATCAATTGCATAGTTCAAAACACCTATTGAGTCTCCGTTTTTCTGCCAGAAATCTGTCTTAAAGTCCATAGAAATACCTCTGTAATCGGCAGTTTTAAAATCTATATTTTTATAGCTGTCATTTCCGCGGAAAGTATCGGCATATTTAGCATTTAACCATGCAAGGTCTGCCTCACCTGACTGAAGCATAGTTGCCTTTGTACTCTCCACAGCAACTGTTTTATATATAATTCTTTTAATATTAGGAACTTTATCGTAATAATCCTCATTAGCCTCAAGTGTTATCATTCCGCCCGCCGTATCCCAGTCAACAAATTTATAACGTCCTGTTCCTACAGGGTGCTGGTTAAATGACATAGTATTAATGTCTTGACCTTCTGTAAGGTGCTTAGGCAAAATACCTATTGTAAAATACCCGAGCATTGCCGCATTATATTTTGAAAGTGTAATAACCACGGTTTTTTCATCCGGTGCAGTAACGCTTGCTACATCCTCATAATTGCTTGTTACACTTGCAGAAAGTGTTGTGTCTTTTGCAAGAACATTATATGTATAAACAACATCATCAGCTGTAAAAGCTTCGCCGTCATGCCACTTAATTCCGTCTTTAAGCTTAAATGTATATGTAAGACTTGCATCATCATATTCATAAGACTCGGCAAGATCACACACAGGCTTTCCTTCACCGTCATATTTCATAAGTCCTGAAAAAACCAAGTCAGGAACCTCATCATGAGTATTGAGAATAGGATTTATAGTGCTCTCTGACTCACCTGCATATACCAATGTGTTTGATAAATCAGATGCATCCGACTCCTGTGATTCCGTCGGTTTGGAACTATCCGCTGTTGATTTTGAACATCCTATAATGCCTCCGCACAAAACAACGCTCATCGCCAGTGCTGTAATCTTGGTTAAATTGAATTTCATTTTATACCCTCCTATAATTTTATTTATTTATTATTTTCAGTGATTTCCATTAAATCACTAAAGATTGCTATGTGTTTTATTAGTCTCTTTCCTGAAGAAACTTCCCAGATTGGTTATGCCGTTAAGCGTAACCATTAGAAACAATCCGGGTATAATAATTACCCACCAAGTGTTTAAAAGCAGGGCTTTGTTTGCCAGTGAAAGCATGCTGCCCCACGAAATGACATCAACAGGAAGCCCAAGTCCCAAAAAGCTTAAAGTTGATTCCATTGCCATGCTTGTGCTTATGCTGGAAACTACAACAAACATAATTGAAGATACAAAATTTGGTATCAGATGATAAATCATTATGTACGGAAAGCTTGCACCCATCGCCTTTGCGGAAAATACATATTCACTGTTTCTTATCTGTCTGACCTCACTCCTAACTATTCTGGCAAGCCCAAACCAACCGGTAATTCCAATTACAAATGATATTTTGAATATGTTTTGCTTACCGATAACAGAAATTATCAGAAGCACCAAAAGAATACTAGGAATGCTGTTGCCTATTTCAACGGCTCTCATCATAATTGCGTCAACTTTTTCGTTTGCAACACCGCTTATGCAGCCATATACAATTCCAATAAAAGTAATAATTGCCGTACTCATTAAGCCTATTGATATAGATACCCTTCCGCCATACCAAATCATTGAAAAAATATCTCTTCCGAGAGAATCTGTTCCAAAATAAAATTCCGAATTAGGCGGAGAATTAAGATTTGACAAATAAAAACCGCTTGGATCGTGATTTCCTATCTGCTCAGAAAACAAGCAGCCTATCACAATGACTAATAGAATGCATAGTGAAATCCACGGTTTTTTATTATTTGATGAATATTTATATTTTATTTCAGAAGTATTTGAAGTCGGTCTAAATCCCGCACCTGCTCTTCTGAATGCGGAATCTCTTACTTGCTCCATACCGATACCTCCGTATCCTTCATTCTTGGATCAATTATCTCGTTGACCGCCTTTGCAATCATACTGCTTACTATTACTAAAAGTCCTGTAATTAATACAAGCAGCATAAGCAGGTTATAGTCATGATATTTAGCGCTTTCCACCGAAAGCGAACCCAAACCCGGATAATTAAAAACTGCCTCAGCTATATACGTTCCGCTAAGTACATGCGGAATAGATATTGCCATAATGCTTACAATGGTTGGAGCAACATTCCTAAGACAGTGCTTCCACATTATTTCATTCTTATTAAGGCCCTTTGACTTAGCCAAAAGCACATAATCTTTTCTAGTTTCGTCAAGCAGCTTATTCCTTATCATATATGCGTAATACCACAAATGGCTGCAAATCATCACTATAAGCGGAAGAATCATATGATGTATCCTGTTAAGCACATCATTTGCTTTTCCAATATCATATGCTCCGCTGCTCGGGAACCATTTCAAATTAATGCTGAAAACAAGCACCATAACGACACCAAGCCAAAACGGAGGCACATAATAAGCCGCTGTTCCAATTTTACAAACTGCTCTGTCAAATTTTGAATCCTCATTTGAAGCACAGGCAACCGCCAACAGTACAGCAAGTGCAAAAACAAGTATGTAGGCTGTTCCTCCCAATATAAGCGTATTTCCTATTAAAGGAGAAACAACATCAAGAGCCGGCATTTTATATTTTAACGACAAGCCAAAGTCACCGGCAAAAGCATTTTGCAGCCATCTTATATATTGTACATATATTAGAGCATTCAAACCCAGTCTGGAGCGAGCCGCCTGCAATTCTGCAGCCGTCATGGATTCAACGGCATCACCGTAAAATGATTGAAGCGGATCGCCCGGAGCAAGCCTGGCAAAATAAAAAACTATAACGGAAAGGACAGCCATCGCCAAAACAAATCCTAATAATCTAATAATTATTTTCTTGCCTAATTCATCTTTGCCCTTCAAAAAATCAGCCTCTTTCGTCCATACATTGTCAAATTTACATAAAAAAAACACGAAGTTATTTGATTTAATCAAATATACCTTCGTGGCATAAAATTCAAAATAATAGTTTTTAATACTTTTAGACTTCTGTCCATTGAGTTATTTCATATAACTCAGTTCTTTTATTCTACATTATACAAGAAAATATGTCAATATAAAACTTTGTTGGCAAATGGATATAAAATTCAATTTATTCTTTTTTTCAGGCAAAGTCGCATACATTAAAACAAGTCCGTTAACAAGACTTAAATATTTTTTGCCTAAGCCATAATATAGGTTCTAAAATATATAAAGAAACTTATGTAAACAACTGATACAACACCAAAGCTAACAAAATAATATGTAAAACAAGTGTGATTTTTCTATCATTATTTTTCATAAACTGACTTTTCAAAGCATTTGGTACACAAATATAAGCAACTGTAATGAAACAAAAAAAACATATTAGTATTCTTAACATTTTTTCTCCCTATTGTGGTTTTAAAGGCACTTGTACTAATTCCAATTGCTTACTACCTTTAAAATTTTAGAATTCTAACTGGCGGAAATATAAAAAATCCCACTACAAAATATAAAATCGTAATTATAATTGTACGTATATATTCTTTTTTAAGTTTGCTAATTGTTTTTTCATCTGCATTATCATTTATAGCTTGAAAGTATCTTTTTTTAGCCTCAGGTAATACAACAAACAATGACACAAAACCAGAAAACCATTAAAAAAAATATATAATAAAAACATTCAGGTTACCTCATTTTATTTATTTAAATATTTTGTATATGATTAGTTAATATGATTTTGATAAATTGTTATAGTATCTGCTTTGTCCTGTCTAGTATCTGCGACAATCCCACCATGTACCTTGAAAACATATTTTCATTCAGTTGTATATTAAGTTCTATTTCAGCAGACTTTTACATCAAAAATCTACTACACACTTTTTACACACATTTGCTTGATAATTTACGATAGATTACGGTAATTTACGGTATTTATATATTACATTAAACCCTTTATAATACCGCATATTTGCTTAATTTATTGATAGTAAGCCTTTTTACATTATCTTATTCTATCAGGGAAACCGATTTTTCTGTGCACCTTTGTCAATGTTTTATTGGCGATTCTTTGTGCCTTATCTGCTCCCAATTTGATTATACTGTCAAGATAGTCCTTATTTTTCTCCAGTTCCTTAACCTTCTTCTGAATAGGCTCAAGATTTGCAACAACAGCCTCTCCGACTGCGTTCTTAAACTGACCATAGTTGCTTCCGGCAAAATCTTTCTCTGCCTCCGCCATTGTTTTATCAGTAACAGCACAATATATATTAAGAAGGTTGCTGACACCCGGCTTGTCCTCGCTGTATCTAACTTCGTTATCCGAATCAGTAACTGCCTTTTTGATTTTATTCATAATTACACTTGGCTCATCAAGCAGTGCAATGGTATTATTCTTGTTTGTATCCGACTTTGACATCTTCTTTGTCGGTTCCTGAAGAGCCATTACTCTTGCGCCAACCTTGCCGATATATGCCTCCGGTATTGTAAATACATCACCGTAAAGTCCATTGAAACGTGTTGCAATATCTCTTGTTATTTCAAGATGCTGTCTCTGATCCTCGCCAACAGGTACAAGGTCAGCCTTATAAAGAAGTATATCCGCTGCCATAAGCACAGGATATGTGAAAAGGCCTGCATTAATGTTATCTGCATGAGAAATTGATTTTTCCTTGAACTGAGTCATTCTGCTAAGCTCGCCCATATATGTGAAGCAGTTAAGTACCCATCCAAGTTCAGCATGCTGAGGCACATGTGACTGATAGTATATTATATTTTTTTCAGGATCAAGACCTGCCGCAATGTACTGCATAAGAAGAGTCCTTGCCTGCTGTCTGAGCTTAATTGGATCCTGCCTTACAGTTATGGCATGCATATCAACTATGCAGTAAAGGCAATTAAAATCGTCCTGAAGCTTGGTCCAGTTTCTTAAAGCCCCTAAATAGTTGCCAAGTGTTACATAGCCTGAAGGCTGCATTCCACTGAAAATTGTTTTCTTATCATCAGACATTTTGTTTTCCTCTTTTCCAAATACATTTAAAATTCTATTATTTATTGATTTAAAAAATTTCTTATAGTATACTATGGATTATGTATTTTTACAATAATTTTAACCAATAACAAGCTTATTGGTGCTGTCAAACACTATTATTCTACGAAAGGAGACGATAAAATGAGTTTCATTAATGAGCAACATATCCCCTCTCCCGATGAAATAAAGGACATGATTCCTTTTCCAAGACATCTCACGGGAATAAAGGCTAAACGTGATGCTGAACTCAAGGATATCATTGCAGGCAAAAGCGACAAATTTATTATTATAATCGGACCTTGCTCTGCCAGTGATGAAGATGCAGTATGTGATTATATATCACGACTTAGTAAAACAAACGAAGAGGTCAGCGATAAAGTCTTTATTATCCCTCGTATATATACTAATAAGCCAAGAACAACAGGTGACGGTTATAAAGGAATGCTCCATCAGCCGGATCCCGAAAAGGCAACAAATATATACGAAGGTATACTGGCTTTAAGAAAAATGCACATACGTGCTCTTTCAGAATCACACCTTACGTCAGCTGACGAAATGCTTTACCCGGAAAACCTTGTATATGTTGATGATTTCCTTGGATACATCACTATTGGAGCACGTTCCGTTGAAAACCAACAGCACAGGCTTGTATCAAGCGGCATTGACCAGCCTGTAGGCATGAAAAACCCCACCAGCGGTGACTTTTCGGTTATGCTTAATTCAATTCATGCTGCACATGTTGAACATACTTTCCTCTATCGTGACCATGAGGTTTCAACAAGCGGAAACCCCTATGCACATGCGGTAATAAGAGGTTCCGTTGATAAATACGGAAAAGCATTAGCCAACTATCATTATGAAGACCTTATTTCACTCGCTGAGGAGTATTATGACAGGAAGCTTACTTATCCCTGCGCAATCTGTGATGCAAATCATTCAAACTCAGGCAAAAAGTTCTATGAACAGCCTAGAATAGTAGCTGAAATACTTCATAACAGAACACAGAACAATGATATCAGAAACCTTGTTAAGGGCGTTATGATTGAAAGCTATATTGAAGAAGGCAACTGCAAAATCGAAGATCATATTTACGGGAAATCAATTACGGACGGCTGTCTTGGCTGGGAAGAAACAGAAAAACTTATTCATTATATAGCCGAGCATTGCTGATTTAAAATAATCATAATAAAAAAAGATAAACAATATTATATTGTTTATCTTTTTTGTTTACATAAAAGTCTAAAAGCATACGAATAGTGTGAATAATTAGGAGAAAAACCATTTTAGCTTAAAACATATTGGCAGTATCTTTAAACCCGTATGCTTTTATTGTCATAAAGTATATAAGAATAATTCCTAAGCTCTGCCTCTGTTAACTGAGCCGCACATATAAGTGAAGCTTGATGTCATCATGCTGTCTGCACGTTGTTTATGTCCGTTATTCAATGTAGATAAAAATATTATGTCAGTCCTGCTGTCACTTTGATGTAATCTTGATGCATTAAAAATTATGTCTGAAAAAATTATGTCTGCTATGATGTCAACTTAGATGTCTAATTAATTATGTCGTCGTGCTGTCAAACTTGATGTGATCTTGATGTGAACATGATGTAAAAAATTTTGTCAAAACTTATTTCAACGGGATCCACCGAAGAAATCTTTTAAAAAAAGAAAAGGCACAAATCGGTTAATCGATTTGCGCCCTTGCAACTTAACTGTGTTCATTTTAACTCTTTGCTAATTATTTGTCAACATTACACAGAAAGAAAGTCGATTTTTGTTTTAATTAACTATAAAAATTAATTAATCAATTATTTTTTGTCTATATTGACACCTTAAATAAGAGTATAAGTTTTAATAAAACATTAATATTATTAAAAATTATTTAAAATCCAAACCAATACTGTGCACAATTTATTGTTTAATTATTATACAAGTATATACTCTTTTAAAGAATTAATTTTTTCCAATGATGCCCCATTAGAAACCAAATAATTTACTATATCTATTTCATCATAGAGTCTCAAAAGCTCAACCATATTTGCAGCCTTTGACGTAACAACATTGTAATATTGCCTGTACTGCGGATAGGCTGTCATAAATTTATCTGACAATCTCTTATTATATGTATAGCTTATTTGATAATCAGCTATTATATCCTCTTTTGCAGCTCCCAAAATATAATATATTACAGAAGACACAACTCCTGTTCTGTCTTTGCCCGATGTGCAATGAAAAACAACTCCGCCTTTTTTAACATTATCGGAAATCTTATTTATTATTTTAGCTAAATTCTCACCGTGCGTCATTACTATATTTTTATATCCCTCTGCTACCCCAAGTGCAAAAGCCTGCATTGCCGGACTTTCCAAATTATCAAATGAAAGGTTTTCCTCCAAAAGCGGACAATGTATATTCAAAGTCAGACGGACAATTATCAGGAAATCTTTTAACTTCTTCATAAGAACGTAAATCCATAATAACTTTAATTCCGTTTTCCTTCATTATATTCCACTCTTCTTTTTTTGTTCCATAAAAATTATCGCTTCTATAAAGCGTATTCCAACGCACAATTTTATTATCAGCAGCAAAATATCCGCCCATATCCCGAAAATTTACCGCTCTGGAAAATCTGAATCTCTTTATCTGCATAAACAATACCTCATAACATATTTATAACTATTATACTTAACAGAACTCTCCAAACATTCTGTTTTTATAACAAAACATTCGGACAAATGAATTACATTCGCCCGAATGTCCTTTTTTATTATATACTGTGCTTCTAATGCCAGCAACCTTTTATTGATTTATTTTTATTTGGCAAATCTATGCTATTGCAACTGCATTCCATTTTCAATTGCAATACCTAAATAGTAATTTGGCTTTTTGCATTAACAAGTGTTTTGCTGCCAAAATACACCGCTCCAAAAGATGAAAAACAAACTGCCGAACAGATCGCAATCATAATGGTAATCTGGTAAAGAATCGCTGTAGTAGGCAGCGTACCTGATAAAATTTGACCTGTCATCATACCCGGAAGAGATACAATACCCATTCCAACCATTGAATTCATTGTCGGCAAAAGTGAGGTTTCCAAAGCCTGACGCACAAACGGCAGTAAAATCTTTTGAGGTGCTGCTCCGATATTCAGCAATGCATTTATTTTTATCCTCTGTGATTTAAGGCTTTCTCTGAATGTTTTTACACCAAGCGAAACACCAGTCATCGTGTTTCCCATAATCATGCCGCCAATAGGAATTACATACTGCGGATTAAATATGCTTTCACCAACAACCGCTCGAATGAAAAAGAAAATGACAAGCATACCGGATACGGATATGGAAATTCCTATAACAATTTTAAAATACCTATTAAGTTCCTTGTTTTTAGAAAGAACTCGATAGATTGCAAAGCCTATCATAAGCATAAGATATAAAGCCGTATAAATAGGATGTGCATTTTTGAATATATACGTCAGAACAAACCCAGCAATAACAAGCTGCAAAGACATTCTTATGCTTGCAATCACTAACAGCTTAATTTGATTTACATGACATTTTTTCATTATAATTCCGACAACTACCAACAATAGATATGTAATCATAAATTGCCAAAATTGAATCTGTACAACGCCATTCATGTTTTCACCGCTTTCTAGAGTTCTATAATTTTGTCTGCAAAATAATCGACGAGTTTTCTGTCATGACAAACGATTACCGGCGTTATATTATTCTGTCTGCAATGTTTTATAATATTTTCCAGAACTGTCATAGCGGTATTGCCATCAAGAGCAGATGTAGGTTCATCAAGCAAAATAACTTCGGGATTAAATGATAAGCATATTGCTAAAAATACTCTCTGACGCTCTCCCCCCGACAAAATTGAACATTGTGTTTCAAGTGAGATATCCGCACAACAAAGCGACAATGCTTCCTTTATTTCATTTTCATTAATCAGCTTCGTTTCACGGCTTTCGTAGTACAACTGAAAATTCTCCATAATTGTGCCGTCAAACAAATAAGCGTCCTGTGAAGCCAAAAGAACCTTTCTTCTGTACTCTATTGGGTTTAACTCTTCAATGTCCTTATTACGAAAAAATATTGTCCCTTTTGAAGGTGATAATGTTGCATTTAATAATTTGAATAAAGTGCTTTTTCCACAGCCGCTTTTTCCGCTGATGAAAGTAGTACAGTTTTCTTCAATTTGTATTTCCGGATAATTAATTAAATCCATAAAACACAGGCCTGATGCATAAATTATATTTTCCATTTATATTTTCTCCTTGACCTGCAAGCAGTCTCTCAGTTATAATAATATATTATATCGTATACCGATATCGTATTTCGATATTATTATATCAAGGAGTTGTTTGCTTTGCAAGAACAAATATTAAGAAAGCTGTTTCTGGCTTTTATTGAAATTCATATTTTGCATCATGCAAAAAAGGAACCTATATACGGAACATGGATGATAGAAGAATTGAAAAACCATGGATATGCAATCAGTGCAGGAACACTATACCCGATTTTTCATAATTTAGAGAAAGAAAATTTGCTTATAGTTCAGAGCAAAACAATCAACGGGAAGGTAAGAAAATATTATTCAATAACCGAAAAAGGAAACTCTGTCTTAGAGCAGGCAAAAATAAAAATAAACGAACTGACAGAAGAGTTCTGATGTAAATATCAATTGCAAAAAAGCCCCTAAAAACCTTGGTTTACAAGATAATTAGGGGCTTTATTATTTATTTTGCATCAATTGTGGAAATACCTATTGTCATTTCCTCCAAAACCTCAAGCAGCATTCTTACCGTATCAAGTGATGTGAACATTGTTGCATTGTTTTCAACCGCACATCTTCTTATGATATAGCCGTCCTCGTAGTGCAGACCTGAAAGAATGGCTCTTGTATTTATTACATAATTTATCTTTCCGCTTCTTATATCACGGAGAATTTCATCATTGCCCTCGCAGATTTTGCCGTATACTCTTGTTCTAATTCCTCTTTCTTTGAGGTATTCGGCTGTTGCGATTGTTGCAACGATATTAAATCCAAGTTTATAAAATCTCTTTACAAGAGGGAATGTTTCCTCTTTGTCTTCATCAGCTACAGTTACGAGCACAGTACCGTGGTCAGTAAGTGTAATTCCTGAGGCCTGAAGTGCTTTATACATTGCTCTTGTGAGCTTCTTGTCATATCCTATAGCCTCTCCCGTTGATTTCATTTCAGGAGAAAGATATGCATCAAGTCCGCTTATCTTTGAGAATGAGAACGCAGGCGCTTTAACATACCATGTATTCTTTTCCTTCGCATAAAGCTCTGTAAAGCCCTGCTCCTTAAGGCTTACACCAAGTATTACAAGTGTTGCTATATCGGCAAGGAAATATCCTGTTGCTTTTGAAAGGAAAGGAACAGTTCTTGATGAACGTGGGTTAACCTCTATTACATAAACATCTTCGTTTTTATCAACGATAAACTGAATGTTATACAAACCTATTATTCCAATACCGATACCAAGCTTTTTGGTATACTCTAGTATTTTATCCTTAGCCTTCTGTGATACGCTGAATGTAGGATATACACTTATACTGTCACCGGAATGTATACCTGTTCTTTCGACAAGCTCCATTATGCCGGGGATAAATACATCCTTACCGTCGCAAATTGCATCAACCTCAAGCTCTTTGCCTGTGATATATTTATCTACAAGCACCGGCTGATCCTCATTTACTTCAACTGCAGTTTTAAGATATTCTCTTAAATCTTCTTCCTTAGATACAATCTGCATTGCACGTCCGCCAAGAACATAGCTTGGACGAACAAGAACCGGATAACCAATTTCCTCTGCCGCCTTAAAACCTGCTTCAAGACTTGTTACTGCAACACCGTTTGGCTGAGGAATTTTAAGCTCCTTCATAACCTTTTCAAATGCATCTCTGTTTTCTGCCTTTTCTATTGCTTCGCAGTCAGTACCTATTATTTTCACTCCTCTTTCCATAAGAGGGTCTGCAAGGTTAATGGCAGTCTGTCCGCCGAGGCTGGCGATAACTCCGATAGGCTTTTCAAGCTCAACAACATTCATAACATCCTCAGGAGTGAGGGGTTCAAAGTAGAGCTTATCGCTTGTTGTGTAGTCAGTTGAAACTGTTTCGGGGTTATTGTTTATAATTATGGCTTCAAAGCCGTTTTCCTTGATTGTCTTTACTGCATGAACAGTTGAGTAGTCAAACTCAACACCCTGTCCTATACGAATAGGTCCTGAACCAAGTACTACTATTTTTTTCTTTTCGCTTACAATTGATTCATTCTCGTCTTCATATGTTGAGTAGAAGTAAGGAATGTAGCTGTCAAACTCAGATGCACATGTATCTATCATTTTGTATACAGGGAACATATTGTTCTTTTTCCTTAAGTTGTATACTTCAATTTCCTTTACGCCCCAAAGTTTTGCGATGTATTTATCTGAGAAGCCCATTTTCTTGGCTTTATATAAAACATCAACATCATTTTTGTTTTCCTCAATATATTTTTCAAAATCAACTATGTTTTTGATTTTTTCAAGGAAGAGCATATCTATCTGAGTTGCATTGCAAATCATGCCCGGGTCTATACCGTTTCTCATAAGTCTTGCAATCGCATATATCCTGTCATCTGTTCCTATTTGTATATATTTAAGAAGTTCTTCATTTGATTCATTATCAAACTTAGCCATCCATAAGTGGCAAACGCCTATTTCAAGCGAACGTATAGCCTTCAGCAAACTTTCCTCAATCGTTCTGCCTATGCTCATAACCTCGCCTGTTGCTTTCATCTGTGTGCTGAGCTTGTTTGAAGCTGATGCAAACTTATCAAATGGGAAACGTGGCATTTTTGTTACAACATAGTCCAGCGCAGGCTCAAAGCTTGCAGGTGTGTTTGCTATCTGTATTTCGTCAAGATGCATACCTACCGCAATTTTTGCAGATACCCTTGCAATCGGGTAACCGCTTGCCTTTGATGCAAGTGCAGAAGAACGTGAAACCCTGGGATTAACCTCAATGAGGAAGTATTTGAAGGATTCCGGATCAAGTGCAAACTGAACATTACAGCCGCCTTCTATTTCAAGCGCACGGATAATTTTTAATGCACTGTCACGAAGCAGGTGATATTCCTTATTTGTAAGCGTCTGGCTTGGAGCCACAACTATTGAGTCACCCGTATGTATACCGACAGGATCAATGTTCTCCATATTACAAATTGTAATTGCTGTGTCATTTGCATCACGCATTACTTCGTATTCTATTTCCTTATAACCCTTAATGCTCTTTTCTACAAGTACTTCGTGTACCGGTGAAAGCTGGAGGGCATTTTTCATTACCATTCTGAATTCTTCTTCATTATCGGCAAAGCCGCCGCCTGTTCCGCCCAAAGTAAATGCGGGACGAAGTACAACCGGGTATCCTATTTGCTCTGCAGCCACAACACCTTCATCCATTGTGTGTGTTATTACAGAAGGAAGTACAGGCTCACCAAGTGCTATACAAAGCTTCTTGAAAAGATCCCTGTCCTCAGCCTGTTCTATACTGTCCTTGCTTGTACCGAGCATTTCAACTCCGCACTCTTCCAAAACACCGTTTTCCGAAAGCGCCATTGCAAGGTTAAGTCCGGTCTGTCCGCCGATACCGGGAACAAGTGCATCAGGGCGCTCCATTCTTATTATTTTAGCAACATATTCCGGTGTAAGCGGTTCCATATAAACCTTATCCGCAATTGTTGTATCAGTCATAATTGTTGCAGGATTTGAGTTGGCGAGTATTACTTCGTAGCCCTCTTCCTTAAGAGCAAGGCATGCCTGAGTTCCTGCATAGTCAAACTCGGCGGCCTGTCCGATAACAATGGGGCCTGAGCCGATAACAAGTATTTTTTTAATATCCGTTCTCTTAGGCATTTTCCTTATTCTCCTTCATAATATTTATAAATTTATCAAAAAGATACGCACTGTCCTGAGGACCCGGTGCACTTTCTGGGTGATACTGTACACTGAAAACCTTATCCTTCTTGCACTCAACACCCTCGACTGTGTTATCAAGAAGATTTATATGGGTTGCAGTAAGCTCGGTACCCTTTATTGAATCTAAATCAACAGCATAGCTGTGGTTCTGGCTTGTTATTTCTATTTTACCCGTTTCAAGATTTTTTACAGGATGATTTCCGCCTCTGTGTCCGAACTTAAGCTTATATGTCTTTGCTCCGTATGCAAGGCTTATCATCTGATGACCGAGACAGATACCGAATATAGGGTATTTTCCTTTGAGCTTTTTAACAAGCTCAATAACCGGTATCACATCCTCGGGGTCACCGGGGCCGTTTGAAAGAAACACTCCGTCAGGTGAAAGCATGGCTATTTCCTCGGCAGTTGTATTCCAAGGCACAACTGTAACATTACATTCTCTTGCATTAAGGCTTCTTACTATATTAAGCTTAATTCCGCAGTCAATGGCAACCACATTGTAAACATGGTTTGAAGTTCTTGAATACCATCTTTTTTTGCAGCTTACCTTTGAAACCGCATCCTTAGGAATCTGAGTATTATTTATTATCTTCAAAGCCTCTTCCTTAGGAGTATCAATATCCGTAATATATACACGTCTGCTTCCCAAGTCTCTTATGCTTCTTCCAATCTTTCTTGTATCAACACCCCAAATTGCAGGTATCTTATTTTCCTCAAGAATTTCAGAAAGTGTTTTTGTGTAACGGAAGTTGCTTGGAAGGTCATTATACTCTCTTACAACAAGTCCTCCTATTGTGGGCACTTTTGTTTCAAAGTCCTCATCGGTGATTCCGTAATTACCTATAAGAGGATAAGTCATAACAACCATCTGGTAAGTGTAAGACGGATCAGAAACAATTTCCTGATAGCCAACCATCGAAGTATTAAATACTATTTCGCATACCCTGTCTGTGTGGTAACCAAAACCGTATCCATAGTATTCGCTGCCGTCTTCGAGAACTATTTTCCTGTTAAAATCATTTTTCATAGCCTTTTTCCTTTCTATAAAAAAACCGGCAAATACAATAAAAGCTACTGCACTACCGGAAAAGAAGAATATTTTGTGTATTCGGTAAAAGAAAAATATTAAATGACAAATAAGGCACCTGCGTTAATGGGTATAAATTTTTAAACTTATTCTTTTTCATAACCATAGCACCTCCATTTTTTATATCGGGTAGTATTTTATCATTTGTCCGCAATAATGTCAATAAGCGACAGACATATTAAAAAGAAAAAGCATTCTATATAAATAATAAATGAATTACTATGTTTATTTAAGCATTTTTATACTAATTTATTAATATTTATTCATTCGTATATAATATCACAGCTTGTTTTTTATTTTCTTTCGTATATATTTATTCTCAGCATATGGACAAATATGGAATTTATTGCTACAATGAATATGAATATACCAAGGGAGGTCAAAAATATGGGCTTATTTGATAACGTAGCAAAAAAAGTTGGTACAGTTGCAGGTGAAGCAGGTTCAAAAGCAAAAGATTTAGCAGGCTTGGCAAAACTTTCGGCAGAAGTTAGTTCTAAAGAAAAAGAAATAGAAAAAGTATTTACTGCCATTGGAAGATCAATGTACGAGAATCATAAAGATGCAGCTCCCGATGACATAAAGGACGTAATTTCAACCATCGACAGCTTATACGCTGAAATCGAATCTCTTCAGGAACAAATTAAGGAATTAAAGAAATAAAATAATGTGCCCCAAATGGGGCACATTTTTAATATTCATCACATATAAAACATTTAACCTTAGGGTATTTCTCATCAAGCATTTTAACCACTTCGGTATTATTAACAACAGCCTTCCCCTCATCAGCCAGCTCAGAAAAACTCTTATATCCCTCAGCAAACTGCATGAAGTAACCTGCATCTATTTCTATATCCGCACTTTCAACATCATCAAGGCGTTCTCCGTTAAGCTTAAAATAACCATTATTTATCTCGCACATACGGTCATTAATCTTTATTATAGCATTCTCATACTTAAACACAGCTTTCATAAGCCTTTCAGCATTAACAAGAGCAGCAACGCCGTGCGGGATTACTTTTGTCTCACAGCCGTTTAACTCTGCCATACAGTCAGCAGGCAGCTTAATCTTAATCTGCTTATTATCAGCAATGAATGCAAGTGCCGTTACAAGGCTCTGTGCTGTTTCGTCACTGTCTGAAATAACCTCAACAGCAGTAAGTCCGTTCACACTGTTGAAATAAAGTGCATAGCCCTTTGCTTCACCGTTTTTCTCGGCAATTATAAATTCACCGCCGTCAGAAAGCAAATCATAAATCTTAAGTTTAAAATCATAAAGAGAACGTGCAAGAGTTCCCGAATATTTTCTTGCAAATTCCGTATATGCCGAATACAGCTTGCCCATCTCCGACATTCTTCCGAAGTTTACACCTACAGGTATTATTTTCGGTTTTTCAGCAATGCCGGTAATAAATTTTGCATCTGTCGCAGTATAGTTGCCAAGCGGAAAATAACTCTCATGGTTAACAGGTGTATGAGGTGCAACCGCAATGCCGCTTAAAGCTAATTTGTTTGCTAAAAGCTTAAAGGCACTTGTCATATACCCCTTGCCCCTATACTTTTCATTGGTAGAAAAACCAGCAAGCATTGCCGCAGGAATAATACTATCTCTTATGTACATATTTACAGGAAAAGAATACATGGCATTCACAAGCTCTTCATTTTCAATTGTACAAACAGTATACTCAGGGCAAAATCTTTTCTCAAAATAGTATTCAAGGAACGAATCACTGTCACCAAAGCACATCTGCCATAAAGCTCTTAAATAAGGCTTATCCTCCATAGTACAAACCCTTTGAACAGCCATGCTATCACCTCTCTTAACTCAAACAAAACAACAAAATCACTTTATTCCGTACTTAACTTTAAGTTCTGATAACAAAACTCTGTATCTATCGTTAATAATATCGGTCTTGCCCTTTCCTCCGGCAGCCATTCCCCTTGTCGGAGCGGTCTTATTAAGCTCATCGTGAATTTCATCATCCCATTTCTTCATAAGAGCTTCAAGCTCTGCAGAGTATTCAGGATTCCAAGCCATATTACATCGTCCTTTCCGAAGCATTTCATCAAGATATTTTACCACAAAACTCAAGATATAGCAAACTAAAATCTTGACTTTGTATTCCTGCATATCTAAAATTAATTTTAGAGTAAAGGGAGTGGTAATTTTGACAAATGTATTGATTCTTTCTCCATATAACGAAAGCCAAAAGCAGCTTTTGATAAATGCAGGCGGAAATAATTGCTCGTTCACATTTCTTACAAATAATGAACCTGCAGAAGTTTTAAAAAAAGAAATTGATAAGGCAGAAGTCATTATCGGCGAGCCTGATGTTTCTCTTATTAAGGAATCACCTAATCTTAAGCTTCTTCAGCTTACTATGGCAGGTACAGACAAATATACACAAAGTGATGATTTTCCGAAAAATGTAGTCCTTGCCAATGCGTCGGGAGCCTTTGGTGAAATTATATCACAGTATGTAATCGGCGCATTACTTAATATTTGTCATAAATTTTATGTTTACAGAGACAACCAGAAAATAGGTCTTTGGAAAGACAGCGGTATAGAAACCAATCTTCTCGGCAAACGTGTACTCATAATCGGTACAGGAAATATAGGAAGCAGCATCGCAAAAAAGCTTTCTGTGTTTGGCACAGCCAATGTCGGTATCCGCAGAAACATTTCTGTTATTCCTCCTCATTTTTTAGAAATGCACACACTTGATGAGTTGGAAGAACAGCTTCCTCTTGCCGATGTTGTAATAGGCTGTATCCCAAACTCAGACTATACTTATCATCTTATTGATGAGCATAAACTCCTGCTTATGAAAAAAGATGCTATTTTTGTTAATGTTGGCAGAGGGAGTCTTGTTGTTCAGGAAGACTTAATTAATGTTCTGAAAAGCGGTCATTTATCGGGTGCGGCTCTTGATGTAACAACTCCCGAGCCATTACCAAAAGACAATCCTCTTTGGTATGTTGACAACCTAATTATTGCACCTCATATTTCAGGGAAAAGCTTTGGTCATGATCCTCGCATATCTGATTTGATATATGAAATATGTGCAGAAAACTTAAGAAACTTCATTAATGGCAAACCGTATAAGAACGTAATAGATTTTTCAAAATTTAAAAAGCAAAATTAAACTTAAAAACGCCCAAGCATTTATGCGAGTGTTCATAAGGATACTTTATGAACCGACTAAAAATGTGGGGTATAAGGCGGACAGTTTCGGCTGTCCGCCTTTTGCCATGCCTTAAATTGCGGCTGGCAGCTCATCATCAAACATCATTTCATCATCCATTCCGTAGAAAACTTCCATGGATGGAATATCAAATTCCTCTTTGACATCGTTCAGCATTCCAATGTCACGGTAGTGAATCCAAATATCCTGCGGAGCAGTTCGGGAGTATTTCTTAGCCTTTTCACCCACCACTACTTTTGCAATGAACATTCGAAGCAGCTCTGGTGTCAGTTCGGTAAGGTTGGTGTATTTCTTTGCTTTTTCAATAAACCTGTCCACGCTGGTAAGGGAGTTCTTGAGCTTTTCCATTCTGGCTTCAGCCTTTGGCATGCGTTCGCGTAAGGCTTTCTGTTCTGCGGCATACTCGTTGGACAGCGTTCGGTAATGCTCATCCGGTATACGCCCCAGCACATTATCCTCGTACAGTCTTTTAAATAGTGTGGTAAGCTCTAAATCCCTTTTCCGCATAAGCTCCAGCTCTTTTTGCAGCGCGGTAATTTCTTTTCTCGTATCAGCAGTGTTTTTGCGGTTGATGCACTCCGCAAACAGCACTTCGTCCTGCCTTGCAAAGTGAGTGACACGCTTCAGGTCATCCAAAATCACCGCCGCAAGCTGGCTTTCCCGGATGTAATGGGCGGAGCAGGATTCCTTGCCATACTGCTTGGAGGTGGAGCAGGCGAAATTGTTTTTACTCTCGTCCATGGTGTGGGCACGGTGTAGCACCAAAGGCTTTCCGCAATCGGCGCAGAATACAAGTCCCGAGTAAGGGTTAGGGTTCTCCATGTTTTTTCTCGGACGCTTTTTGTGCTCTCGAACCGCATGGGCGATATCCCAAATTTCTTGATCGATGATGCTCTCATGGGTGTTTTCAAACCTTAACCATTCGGATTCTGGACGGATAATTTGCTTCTTGTTTTTGTAAGATGCGGTTGTATGCTTCATGCTAACTGTGTGTCCGAGATAGGTTTCATCGTCTAAGATATTGACAATGGAGTTATCTCTCCACCGGTAGGGTCTGGTGGTATCCAAATTTGTCAGAGTCACTCCGGTCTGATTAAAATAGTAGTTGCTTGGATTTACCACCTGTTCCTCGGTGAGCTGCCTTGCGATTTGCTTGGGGCCTCTGCCCTCGGCGCACAGCTTGAAAATGTGCTTGACCACTTCGGCGGCTTCCGGATCGGGAACAATCTGTTTGGGATTGCTCTCGTCTTTTTTGTACCCATAGGGCGGCCTTGTCCCAACCCGTTCCCCGCGTTCAGCCTGTGCTTTCTTTACCGACCGAATTTTTTTGCTGCAGTCTTTTGCATAAAAATCGTTAAATAAGTTTCGGAACGGAGCAAAGTCGTTATCGCCGTAGAGCGTGTCCACCGCATCATTGATGGCAATGAACCGGACATTGTGGTTGGGGAAGGTATGCTCCATGAGAAAGCCTGTTTGCAGATAATCCCTGCCGAGTCGGCTCATATCCTTGACAATCAAGGTTTCCACCTGTCCGCTTTCAATCAGCTCCATGATCTCATTCCACGAAGGACGGTTGAAGTTTGTTCCGCTGAAACCGTCATCGAACAAAAAACGAATGTTCTCGAAGCCCTTTTCTTCTGCGTACCTGGTGAGAATCAATCGCTGATTTTGGATGCTGTTGCTCTCACCCTCCCGGTCATCTTCTTGGCTCAGTCTGCCGTAGAGTATGGTATATTTTTCGTTGTTTGCCATCGTTAAAAATCCTCCTTCTTGTTGTGGCAAACTGAATACGGTAACCCAAGCATACCGCAACAGGTTCCACAAGTCTACTGAAATCAAGCGTTTTAAAGCGCTTTTTCGAGGTCGTTTTCAATCACTGAAAGCATCTTTTTTGTGGGGGTAGAGGCGCTTTTTACGGGAAACACAGAATGCACCCGGAACACTCTGTCCTCCACCACCATATCCCGTTCAATGGTATGGGAGGTTTCGTCTGTGTAAACAAAGCTGTCTGCAAAGGTGCGGTGAGAGGTACCCTCGCTGTCGCTTTGCCAAATGATATCGACGGTTTCATAGGCGCCGAGGATATTGGTTTTTAGATAATGCTGTGCTGCTAATTTCTCGTTTGTCATGTCGCATCTCCTTTACATCTTCATTTCAAAATCGTGTCCGCTGTGGTCATCTTCCTTTTGACCGACCGCTAATTTCTTCTTCCTGCTGGTATGCTGCGGAGGTTTAGTGGTGGCGTCATTTAGGGAAATAGGGTTGTCCAGCCGTTCCAAAGCGCGTCCCAGCTGAACCACACTGCCGCCAATGCCAGCAAGATTAAGGGAATGACTATCCACAGTGGCGTCCATGTCAGGTGCGGCAGCTGCATCTTCGGCAGAGAAAAAGACTTCTCTTTCTGTTTCCCAGCCTGTGACAACGTCTGCTGTATCTGCAGCAGGCTCTTGCTGATTTGCTCCAGCTCCGACCCCGCAGGTAGATTGTCCAGCTGTGTTTTGAGGCCGCGGTTCTGCTGCCGGAGAACTTTTACCTGCTCCTGCAGCTGGGTTATCCCATCCCAAATCAGCCCTTGATTGTAGAACAGATTGTCTAGCTTCTCCTGTGTCAGAGGACAAGACGGGCTGTTCTGCGATGGCTGCTGGGGAATCGGTTCGACTGGCTGAGAGCCTGCGTTCCGCTGCTTCAATTCTTCTAAGCTCAAATTCACGCTCCATCATCTCCTTCAAATAGCGGTTGTCATGGAGCTTGATATCCCGGCAGGACATGGTGTTTGGGCAGGTGTAGGTAATATATTTTCTGGTATCTGTCCATTTTACCGCGTAGCCTTGTCGCTCCATATTCTTAATAAAATCAGCTTTTGTGCCGCTGATTTTCATTGCAATATCAATCGCGTTCATCAATGAAAACTTCCAACTCTGCCCCTTGGCGGCGGCACGGTATTCCCGAGAGGCGAGGCTTTTCGATTTACCGCCGGTGTATGGCTCAAGGGTAGTCAGCCCATATTGCTTACATATTTGGTCTGAATATGACCGGAGCTTGAATAACGTTTTGGGACCTTGATGTAATTTCTTTCCTGTTTTAAAGCTGACCGAGTTGATAATAAAGTGGGAGTGTAGATGCTCGTTATCCACATGGGTGGCGATGACTACCTCATAATCGGGGTAATTATCCTCCGCAAATTTTATGGCTATCTCATGTGCGGTTTTGGGTGAGATGGTTTCGCCATCCTTAAAGGCTTGGTCGTAGTGATAGAACATCGTTTTATCAGTCTTTTTAAAGCTGTTTTTGGTTGCCATAAATTCTTGGAAGGCTGTTTCGGGACAGCAGTCCTTGCCGGAGATTAAGCGGATGCAGCCGGTCTTATCCGCATCGGCGGAATAGGTTTGGTAGTTGACGGTGTGGTCACAATTGAATTTCTCCGGTTCGATGCACACCTTGAAATCCTGCAAAATATATTCAATTTCATTTCGCATGGAGAAGGCATTTTGCTTTTTACAGGGGATGAAGTTAACCGTTGCCATTACCGGTTCACCTCGCAAAGTGCGGACAGCTTTTCATAAATACCGCTTAGCTTCGCCTTGGTTTCTGCAAGGTAAACGGCATCAATTTTCCCCATGTTGGCAAGGGCGGTAAGCTGATTGAGGTTTCTGCCGATGGCTTTCAGCTCGCTGATGAGCTCCTGAATCCCGTCTACCACAACGATTTCTTTATCTGTTATGGCTCGTTCTAAAAATTCTGTCATGGTAACCTTGCCACGCTTAGATTTTTGTTTCAGGGTTTTATAGGTGCTTTCGCTGATGCGAAAGGCAAAGGGCTTTTTCTTCAATGGCGTTTCTCCTTCCGATTTTCATTGCGCCAACGGCGCTCTATAAAGTGGGGTCCGGGGCTTCTGCCCCGAGCGAGCTGTGGCGGGCGTATAGCCCGACGCTCTGCTCGCCTCACCCAATGGGTGAGAAATCGCAGCCGAAACTCCTACGTTTTCTCTAAAATAAGTGCAAATCCAAAGCTGCTCGCAACGGTGGCTCAATTTGCGGGTTTATTCGGGTTAGGTGGAGTTATGCCATTCCACCGTCAATCTCGCCACACAGGGGCGAACAGGGGGCAACGGTGGCAAGATTACTGTTCTGTGACAGTGCGGACAGCAAAGACGGTAAATTTGGGGGGCGTGATGCTACCGTCATAGCGTCATTGCCGTCATAGCAGAGAGTGAACTCTCGTCGCTCAAAAGTCCTGTTCTCGGAATAATGAATGCCATTTCTGCCCAGATGCTCCATGTGCTTAATGATTCTCTTCTTCAGAATTGCGGGGCTACAATCCAGATTCAATTTTTCTATCAGCTCGGTTGCCGTACCAGTGAAGCCACCTGCCGATTTTATAAAATCACAGAGAAGAAAAATTTCATCCGGTATGATCAGCTGCTCCATTTCAATCGGTTCCAGCAGCTCCCATACAAAATTATTTTTGTTGAACTCCAAGAACAGTTCCCGCCCCTCGATATCTCTGCCGGTGCAAATAAGCGTTGCGGTATTTTCCGTTCGCTTGTCTTTTTGCAGTACAAAGTTTGTATCAGCACCGCCTGCAATGCCGCTGGTTCCCGAAATCATATTGAGCGGATCAGCATCACTTGTTTTTCGAAGATGATGTATGAGCAGGATGGCAAGATGGTGACGGTCCGCAATTTGCTTCAGTGCGCTGATGTCATCATAATCGGAGGCATAGGGATTGACATTTGCGGAAACGGTTTTGCGAACCTTTTGCAGGGTGTCAATCACAATCAATCCTATGTCGGGATGCTCTTTGATAAAGCTTTCAATTTGGTTTTCCAGACCATGGCCGATAGTATCGCTCATAATGGCAAAGTGAAGTGTCGCCGGTGCTTCATCGGTAATTTCAAACAGCCTGCTTTGGATACGGGCGAAGCTGTCCTCTAAGCAGAGATACAGGACTTCGCTTTTTAGCGTTTCAAATTCCCATACCTTTTCACCCTTTGCCACCTGCAAGCAGATCCACAGGGCTAACCAGCTCTTGCCGATTTTTGGTGAGCCTGCAAGCACATGCAGTCCTTCGGGTAGCAGACCGCTGACAATAAATTTCAGCGGCTCCATGGGTGTGGTCATCAAGGTTTCCGCATCCATGGTTTCTAACTTTTTTGACATTTGCGATTCCTCCTCTTAATTCAATTTGCTTTGAGATATGCAATAAATCGAATGTTGAAAACTTCTATTCCTTGTGATACCATTGTCCTATATCCAGAAACAGAAATACACAGCGAATCGCAGAAACGCTGGTTTGAGGAAAATCGATTATTTGCGAGAGGAGTGCCTATGGAACAGTACCCACTGATTAAAATTTTCGAGGGAAGTGACAAGCTGATTTACTCCATGGCTTACGCCTATCCGGACAAGGTGACTCAGTACGCGCAAAAGTTTATTGGCAATGGGCTAATTGAATTTGTAGAAATGGATTTCGAAGAATACACAACACTGCTCACTGAAACGAAGTCCATTCCGCTCACTATGGCGAACTATCAGACAATCAGAAGCAAAATATTTGATGTTGCCGAAACTATTGCGGGCAAGCACCGCTATGTCTATTTCTTCTTGGTGGGCTTGCTGAACAACATTCTGAAAGAATCCATCTATGCCAAAGATGAATTTGAGGCCGCTTTGCTTAGACCTCTTACAACCTGTATAGAGGAATTGGAACACATTTTAGAACTGCAGGAGGTATGCACGAAAGCGGTTACCACCTGTTTAGATAGAGAAAGCCACTCGGACAAGGAAATGTCCCAGCGGCTTTGTGAATTTGTATCGGAGTACCCCGGCTTTGCCGAGGCTGTTGTGAAAATAAAATACGAGCTGCTGCCGAAGAAAAATGGCAAGGTGGATATGGATACGCTTAAGGATATCCATGATTGGAATCTGCGGGAAACAGATGAGCTTTTGGAAATCATGCACCAGGATGGCGAAGGCGTCAGTCTGATGCCATACTATCGGTTGGAATATTTGGATGAGATGCTCTATTTTGAGTTTACCGAGATGCTGAAAAATGCACGGTTTGTTAAGCGTTGCAAACTGTGTAGCCGCTATTTTGTGTTGACCGATAAGCGTAAACGGGATTTCTGTGATCGCCCATATAAAGGTGATCGCACCTGCAAGCAGGTTGGCGCAAAGCTATTTTATGATCAGGGTATGCAGGGAAACGATTATTTGCTCGCTTTCCTGACCGAGTACAACAAGGTGTACTCTCGCCGTTACCGTGCGGACGGTAAGTTGCCGGAAGAGTTTAGCGGCAAGGACATGTCCTCGGAGGAGTATGCCCGGTGGGCAAAGCTGGCACGGCAGGCTCGGAGCAATTATCTTGACGGGAAAATTACGGGCGAAGAAATGCTAGAGAAAATTA
>JAXGOV010000021.1:0-24074 GCA_040767305.1 Candidatus Metalachnospira sp.
AGAAGATAGGCCTGCTCCATACCCGGTAACATCTTCAGGATCAGAATCTGTTAGTACAGCACATACAGCTGACGATGTTGTTGTATTACCGATTCCCATTTCGCCGACACCAACTATGTCATAGTTAGTAAATTCTCTTGCAATTCTAATTCCGTTGAGAATTGTTTTAACAGCATCATTTCTCGACATAGCTTCTTCTTTGCATATATTTCCGCTTCCGCATACTGTCTTAAAAGCAGTTACACCTTCCACATCAATTTTCATGCCAACATCAAATGGGAACACCTCTGTATTACTTGCTTTAGACAAAAGGCATACACTTGACATGCCTTTTGCAATATTTCTGGCAACTATGGCTGTTACCTCGCTTCCAGACTGGGAAACCCCTTCATCAACAACACCATTGTCACTGCACATAACTGCAATTGCTTTTTTTCTTAATGTAAAATCCGCGCTCCCCTTTATTCCGGCAATACGAATAAATATTTTTTCAAATTTTCCTAAACCGTCAATGGGCTTCCCTATATTATCCCAACGAAATTTTGCTGTTTTAAGTGCTTTCTTGTCAATATTGTCTATTTTATTTAAAACCTCTAAAAGTATTGTCTCTTCAATTGTCATTTGTTTGCCTCCTGCCAATTTTTGCAGACAGTATAAAATCTATTTAGCATTTTATTATCACCCTGCATAAAAAAGTGCGGAAATCCTCCGTAAAACCAATTGTTGACACAACATTCACTCCAAGTTGAACCATTGGACGCCTTAGTTATTCTGCAGTCGGCTTCCGTTGATGTACTTGTATAGTAGTGAAATGAATGTATGGGAAATTTTTCTCCGATTTTTCCAATAATACAGTTTTTATTAAACTCCAAAGTACCATATCCAAAATTCTGGAGTCTTTTTGTTTTTCTGCATACACCGTTTACAATACCGACAAGAGGATAACTTTGTCCGTATTCATCCTCAACATTTTCATGCAGATACATAAACCCTCCGCACTCGGCAATAATCGGCAACTTTAAATCAAAAGCCTGTTTAATATTTTCCAGCATGCTTATGTTTTCAGAAAGCTCTTTCAGGTAATTTTCCGGATATCCTCCGCACAAATATATTCCCGAAATACCGTCTGGCAATCTTTTGTCCCTTATCGGACTAAACACAACGGCAGATATCCCATTTCTATCGAAGGCTTCCCACAGATCATCATATATAAAACAGAAAGCCTCATCATATGCGACTCCTATGCGTATTTTTTCTTTTTTAGCATTGTTTATCGAAAAAACTTTTTCTATTGCAGCGGACTTATTTAAAATGTTTATAATAGCCTGAATATCCAATGTTTTTTCAAGCTGTTGTGAAATATAGTTTAACTTATTTGTTATGTCTGCTGTTTCCAATGGCGTTACCAAGCCCAAGTGTCTGCTCTCAAGAATAAAATTTTTATCCTTTGGAACAAATCCGCAGGGAACAATCCCAAGTTTTATAAGTTCTTTTGATGCCTGCAAATAGATTTGTTCAGACATTTTATTAAAAATAACCCCTTTAATCAATTTATCCGAATCCATATCAATAAAGCCCTTTACAACAGCCATAACTGATTTTGACGAACCTTCAGAATCAACAATAAGTATTACAGGTGTTGATGTGACTTTTGCTATATCAGAACTGCCAGCTTTTGATGTAAAACCTATCCCGTCATAGTAACCCATAACACCCTCCATAATAAGAATATCAGAGTTTTTTTCCTTAAGTTCGGTCTGTTTCAGACAATAGTCCTCATCTGACATAAAACAGTCTATATTTCCGGAATGTATTTTAAGTACCTGTCTATGAAACATAGGATCAATATAGTCCGGTCCGCATTTTAGAGAAGATACTTTATATCCATACTTTTTGAAAACATTAATAAGTCCGCATGTTATACTTGTTTTTCCTGCACCGCTTTTTGTCCCGGCAAGCATTACTCTCATGCACTTATCCTCCTACAGTATGCCGCTTACTATCCAAACAGGATTTTGCGGCTTCATGATGTGATACTTTCCCAATTCAACGCTTTCAGTTAAAAACAACTGCGATATATCAGCAGATTTAATTGAACCTAATTCGATTAATCCTAAAATTTCGGAAAACGTCTCAATAGTAATAGCCGTCAGAACAAACGGTACATTTTTACCTGCAAATAACTCAGTTATGTTTTTAATGTTTCCTTTGCTTCCTCCAATGAAAATTGCATCAGGTGACGGAAGATTGCTTTCTTTTATGCTTTGCGGAACTGTTCCCAAAACACCAATAACATGGTCTGTTGAGAACTTTCTTTTGTTTTCCTCCAATACCTCCATTGCCTTTTCACTTATATCAAACGCATATACCTTTCCATTTGGTACAAGCTTTGCAAGCATTAGTGACACGCTTCCTGTTCCGGAACCAATATCATAAATAACCGCATCTTCTTTTACATCAAATCTGCTGATTATCTGATTTCTGACAGTCCCCTTTGTCATTGGCGTTTCATTTCTTATAAATTCATTATCTCGTATAAATCTCATTCTGTTTTCTGATTTTGTATTAATTATAAAAAGAGAAGTACTGCCCCAATTTTCCTCTGAATCAGCAAAATCCCGTGGTGACACCTTAATCAGCTTTTCATCTGCAAGACTAAGATTTTTTCCTATATAAACAGTAACATCTGCCAAATTATATTTCCTAAGCAGTGCCATATTTTCATTTATTTTGCCATCAGTAAGCACAAATGTTTTTTCATGTGTCAGAACTGCAAACGGAAGGTTTCCCTTCCTTCCATGCATACTTACTGCATATGCATCCTCCCAAGAAACACCTATTTTAGACGCAAGATATGACATTGATGATATTCCCGCAATTACCTCAGCATTTCCGCCTAGCTTTTCCAAAAGCCTTTTGGCTCCGCTGAAAAAACCTGTATCACCCGACATAAGCACAGCAACAGACTTGCCATTTTTATCATAAATTTTTTCAGCTATATTATCCGTATCATAGCTTATAAATATTTCAGCATTATCAGACATAAGCCTGCTGCAAGATGATATCATTCTTTCTGCACCTATAACTACTTCGGCACCATTAATAAATTTCTTTGCTTCTTCGCTTAAAAGTGCTGTGTTTCCCATGCCTATTCCAATTATATAAACATTATTTTTTTTCATGTCACTAAGCCTTCTTATTGCTTCCGATTCACTTATTCCATTTTCTTTTGGTCGTTTAATGCAAAACACCTCACAGCCGCATATACCAGCTGCCTCTATTTTTTCAAAATAACCGCCTGTTTTTCCGCTTTCCTTTGTAACTAATATTCTGCTGTTTGTATCACGTATTGCATTAATGTTTTCCTCATGAAAACGGTCCCTTGCCTGTAATAATATGCTCTTTTAAAAAGCCTGAATCGCACAGCTTTTCTACAGTCTCATTATCAGGCAAAACTCTTAAATAAACTCGATTTTTATAATCATTTACTTTTTTATAAATTTCTGCACCTTTACTTCCGGTTGTTATTAAAATATTTTCTTCTCGAATATTCAAATACTCTATAACTTCATCTATATTATCAGCATATATAATCCCTACATTCTCATTGCAGTCATATTCATCCCTAAGAACTCTCGTATATGTAATACCAAGCTCCTTACAGGCTTCTTTTATGTTAGATGATACTTCAATTGCATACGGGTGAGTGGCATCAATTACTTCGGTAAACATGGCTTTTGTAAATACTGATTTCATTTCTTCTTTGTCCAATCGGCCTTGAATAATTTCAATGTTTCTGCAGTCTATAACTTCATTTTTTCCTGCCTCGGTCGCCGCAAAATAACTGCATGATATTTCGTTTTTATCACAAAACTCAGCAATATGCCTTCCCTCGGTTGTCCCACCAAACACCGCAATTTTTTTCATTGGATTTTATATCCCCTCTTTGTAAGCATTATCATGCCATCTGTTGTGGTCGTCTTATTTCCTATAAATACGGTTGTAAACATATCTGCATCATAATTTACAAGTTCACAAAGTGTCATTACTTTGCTCATCTGACCATCTCGGCCTATATTTTTTACAACGCCGCATACTGTTTCACCGCTTAAAGAGTTTAACAAAATATTACATGCCCTTTGAAGATAATCCGCCCTCGTTTTGCTTGACGGATTATAAAGGCATATTACAAAGTCACCCTCAGCCGCAGCTTTAAGACGGTTGGCAATCTTCTCCCACGGAGTCAGGCGGTCACTTAAACTTATACAGCAGAAGTCATGCATAAGAGGTGCGCCAAGTATTGCGGCACCCGATGATGCAGCAGTAACCCCTGCAACAACTTCAACGTCAACATTATTATAAGCCTCTGCAAGTTCAAGCACCAGTCCGGCCATTCCGTAAATACCAGAATCACCACTGCAAATCACAGCCGTAGTATTTCCGCATTCAGCACTTTCCAGTGCCAATTTGCATCTTTCTTTTTCCCTGCGCATAGGTGTAGTAATCCACTCCTTATCAGGGAAATAATCTTTCATCAATTCAGCATAAACTGTATATCCAACAATTACTTTGCTTTCAGTGAGCACATTAATAGCTCTGATTGTCATGCCTTCATAATTTCCCGGGCCAATTCCAACAACATACAGTTTAGTCTTCAAAACATACACTCCAATCTTTTACCGCAAGTGCAACAGTCACACAATCCAGTACTCTTTTAGGCATAATAAGCCTTCCTTTTGAACAGAACACGGCACTGCGCTCACATACACTGCCGACTCCTGTTGTTTTCTTTACAAAATCCGATTCGTTAAATTCACCTTCAGCCGAAGAAAGTTCATCAGACGAATAAGTATAGAATTCTAACCCATACTTTTTGCAAAAATCAATTATACCTTTTTCGCTCTTTTTTATATCAATGCTTGAAACTGCCTCAACTGCATTAATGCTGATATTCATATCATCAAGGCAAAACATAACAGCACTTTCAATTTTCTCTGCAGAAGTCCCCTTCTTACAGCCAACTCCAATAATAACTACTTGCGGACACAGCATAAGTGTTTTTTTAAATACAGGTAAATATTTTTTTATAGAAACGGCAAAACCTAGACTGCTATCCTTTAAATTCATATCAATTTCATTAGGTATATTCCCTTTAATATCAAATTCAGAAAACATACCGACTCTTTTTCCTTCAACTATCTGAGCCGAAATCTCCTTAGCGATTTTCATATCGGATATATGCAGATTATTTTTCCTTGCAAACATGTCAACTGAAAATTTTCCGCCTATGTCTGTTGCAGTTGTTATTACCGGAATTGACCCTGCAATGCCTGCTATATACTCAGCCAGTTCATTTGCACCGCCAATATGCCCCGATAAAAGTGAAATACAAAACTTACCTCTTTCATCAATTACAACAACAGCCGGATCCATTGCCTTGTTATTTACAAAAGGAGCAATAAGCCTTACTGCTATTGCGCAGGCACCGACAAAAACAATGCCATCGACCAAATCAAGCCATTCACCAAGACATTTTGATATTTCACGATTTTCTGAGATATCGCCAAGAGAAGAACATTTTACTTTTTTCAATACAACGGTATATTTATCGCTTTTTGAAATTCTATCAGCTATGCAGTTTCCAAGTTCCCAGCCTTTTCGGCTGAATGAAATAAAAGCCAGTCTCATTGTTTTCCCTTTCTGTATTCGGTAGTAAAATTTTCATCATACAGTTTAGAGAGCGAATAACTGCAATCCAGTACATCACCAACTATTATCAGTGCAGTCTTAGTTATTTTTCTTTATTCATATCATCAGAAAGAGCATAAAGCTTAGTTCTGATGATCTTTTCATCGGGCCAAGATGCCTTATATACAACAGCTACGGGAGTTTCCGGAGAATAGCCGCCAATAAGCTCGTCCTGAACCTTTTGGGCAAGACCAGATGAAAGAAACAGCACCATTGTACTATTATGTGATGCAAAAGACGAAAGCTTTTCACCTTTTGGAACAGAAGTCCTTCCCTCTGCTCTTGTTATTATTACGCTTTGGGATACTTCAGGCAAAGTATATTCAATGCCAAGAGATGCCGCCGCCGAAGAAAACGAACTAACACCCGGGCAAATATCAAAATCAATATTCTTACATTTAAGAATATCTATCTGTTCTTTTATCGCTCCGTATAATGACGGGTCACCAGTATGAAGTCTAACCGTAACAAGTCCGTCTTTTTCTGCTTTTTCCATCTCACTTATTACTTGTGTAAGTGTCATATAGGCACTGTTAAATATCCTGCAATTTTCTTTTGTGCACTTTAGAATCTCAGCATTAACAAGGGAGCCTGCATATATAACCACATCAGCATTTTCAAGCAATTTCTGTCCTCTTACGGTTATCAGATCTACCGCTCCTGAGCCGGCACCCACAAAATGAATCATTATTTATCCGCCTTTCTAAAGTACTCAAGCAACTCATTTGCTTTTGGTGTTTTACCAATCATTCCATATTTTTCAGAAAAAAGTACTGCACCGCAAATAACCTTATTATGTACTCTGTAATCCAAACGCTCTTGTATTTTAGTGCATATGCTGTTTAATGTATTTTCCATAATATTAATACCATTAAGCAAATCAAGCATTTCTTCTGTATTAATACAGTTCATTATTTTATCTGCGGTTTCAGCATTTCCGCCTGAAAGAACAGTGTGTACAGCCATTATTTCTGCCCTAGCGTCGGCTATTCTTGAATGAGTATTCATAATTCCTGCTGCCAGCTTTACAAGCTTACCGATATTTCCGATCAACAAAAATCTTTTTATCCCATATGATACAGCAAAATCCAATGTTTCCCCTATGTAATTACTGCATTTAACTGCGTCAGCAATGTCAAACCCTAAAACCTTGGCATATGACATTCCATAATTGCCGGGAGCAACAATCAAATCTTGATTACCCTCCGCACAGATTTGCTTAATCTGAGTTTCAATAGTATCAATAATTGCCCTCTCACTCATAGGTTCTATTATTCCGCTTGTTCCAAGAATTGAAATACCGCCCTCAATTCCAAGCTTAGGATTAAATGTCTTCTCTGCAAGTTCTTTCCCTTCGGGAACCTCAATACTTATTAAAAGAAAACCATTAAAATCAGCCTTGCTGCAAACAGCTGTTACTGCATCAAATATCATTTTTCTAGGCACTTTATTTATTGCAGGCATTCCGACTTTCTGCTCAAGTCCTATTTTAGTAACTCTTCCAACACCTTCGCCGCCAGTAAGAAATAAATTAGGAGTTTCAAAAAATGCATTTTCTATATTGCCATCTATGAATCTGGCTTCAGCAAAAATCTTGGTTCCATTTGTTACATCAGGGTCATCGCCGCTGTCCTTAACTACAAAGCATCTCGCATGGTATTCGTCATTTTCTGCAATTGTCACAGGTATTTTAAGCGTGACGCCTTTTGGTGTATCAATATTAATATGCTCAAAAGTATCTCCTAAAAGCAGTAACTCAGCGGCTGCCTTTGCCGCTGCAGCAGCACAGCTTCCGCTTGTTATTCCGCATCTTAGATTTTTCTGATTTTTGTTTATCTCCATATTTTGCACCGCTTCACTTAATGCTCTTGACGATTATAGTTGTAAAATATCCGGAATTCTCATCAAGCTCAGATATATTTTTGCATATTTTTTCATTCTCCATAGTACAGTCGGTAACGGCATAAGCCTTTATTTTTCCGGATTTTTCTAAATCACACAGTTCTTTTTTTATTACAGACAGCCTTTTCCCAGACTTCATCAGAACTTTTGTGCCTGGTGTGTTAAATATATCTTCGTTGTCATAAGTCGCAGGATATATATGTATACTTTCTTTGCTTTTTGCAAGTGTAATACCCAATTTTCCTGCTACTGCACAAAACGACGGAACACCATTAATAATTTCTGCCTCAAAACTGTCCTTTACTATTCTTTCATGCATACCCATATAAGTTGAATATACAGTTGGGTCTCCAAGATTAATAAATGCGACGCTCTTGCCCTGCAAAAGCCTGTCCTCAATGTTTCTTATTCCGTAATTATAGGCTTCATCAAGCTTAATTTTATCCTTTGTCATTGGTATATCTACATAAATGATCTCTTTGGTATTTATATTCTCAACTGCATGCTTTGCTATGTTATAAGCTGTACAGATTTCTTTATCCTTAGCAGGTATAGCAATAACATCACACTTTTCTATTGTCTTTACCGCCTTTAATGTGATTAGTTCCGGGTCACCCGGTCCAACTCCGACACCAAATAATCGTCCTATCATTCATTAATCATTCCTTTTAAATTTTCAACTATCATATTGCGAATAAGTTTATATTCACCAAGTCCCATTATAACACACTCTGCATCATAACCGGCATCTTTTACCTTTGAATAGAATGAGTTTTTTTCTCCTGCCATATCGTTTTTGGCATGATCACCTGCAACTATCATAAACGGTTGGATAATAACTTTTTTACAAATTCTTTTCTTTTAAGACATTCAATTGCATATTCAATATCAGGCTTTGCCTCAACAGTAGCTATTCTTACATTTGAATAGCCCTTTGCTCCAAAGCATCATTCATTTGTTTATAGCGAATATTGGCTGTATCCTCGCCGCCATGTCCCATTAATATATACTCATAGCTTGAGTTAAGATTAATTGCATCGGAAACGACATCAGCCGTCTTAAAGCAATCTCCCATTTTTTCAAGCATTGCTTTGCCAACCTTAATATAACCGAAATCAGACTTATACTCCTCACAGATTCTGCAAATTTTCTTATATTCAATTCCATCAATCATATGTGTTGGCTGAACAAATAAATCTGTAATGCCGTTAGTCTTCATTTTTTCCAAAGCTTCTTTAAGCGTATCAATATGTACATTTTCATTCTCATGTATTTTTTTTATAACAATTCCACTAGTATACGCTCTGTAAACACAATATTCAGGAAAAGCTACTGCTATATCGTTTTCTATTCTATCCAAACTATCTCTTCTGGATTTGTCACTGACTGTACCGAAGCTTACAACCAATATTGCTTTTTTCATTCTATTTTCCTTCCGCAGTTAAACTGTTTTTCTCGTTCTTTTTTCTTTCAACAAATTTTCCCATATAGAATGCTATTATACCAACACCTATACCCGTTTGTACACAGAAAATAAGACTTTCAACTTCACCCGGAATTTCACCGTCTATAAGTGTTTCCAGCACTGGTGTAAACCATGGCGTATATTCACCGTGTATCTCTTCAATCATCTGGCTGCCCGCATCATCAGAACCGCCAAACTCGGCACCCTTAAGAGCAAATAACGGTACTATTGCTATTAATATTGCAGCAATAATTAAGATAATAGCAAGTTTTTTATCCTTCTTCATATCAATGCACCTCCTTTACATAGCCCACTGCCTTAAGTTCCGGAACAGCATAGTTTTCAAGAGCCATCATTATTACAACAGTTAAAATACCTTCAATAACAGCCAAAGGGAGCTGTGTTGGCGCAAAAACACCAAGGAACTTAACAGCCGACATTAACACTCCGCCATTTTCACTTGGATATGCAATTGCAAGCTGAAAACTGGTAACACAATATGTGAATAAATCCCCTAGCATTGCAGCTAAAAATATACCGACTCTTTTATTAACCTTAAGCTTTTTGCAAAGCATATATATACCAAATGAAACTAAAGGACCAGCTATTGCCATTGAAAATGTATTTGCTCCTAGTGTTGTAAGTCCTCCGTGTGCAAGAAGAATAGCTTGGAAAATAAGAACAATAATTCCCAGAATACTTACTGCTGTAGGTCCAAAAAGGATTGCTCCAAGTCCGGTACCTGTCATATGTGAGCAGCTTCCCGTAACAGACGGTATTTTGAGAGAAGATAACACAAATACAAACGCGCCTGCCATTGCAAACAAAGTTATTGACTTTCCATTTTCATTTACTGCTTTTTGAATTGTGAAAAACCCTTTAATAAGAAAAGGAATGCAAATAATTCCCCAAGCAATGCAATGACCGGCAGGAAGATACCCTTCCATTATGTGCATAGCATATGCACACGGGCTTATAGTAAATATTGCAGCAATTATTGTACTGACTTTGATTATTTTATTTTGTTTCTCATTCATTTTTATACTCTCCTTTTATATTTTTTATTGCATTTATCATTTGTTCAATATTCTTTGGAGAATTACTGTCTTTATCTAAAAAACCATGCTGTTCCAGTGCTTTACTTATTTCTAAAAGCACCGGTTTTTTAAGGTGAGCCTTTTTAAGCATACTTTCATCAGAAAATATTTTATATGGGATATCATCTGCTACAACAGCTCCGTCAAGAAACACTATAATTCTATCTGCAAAACGGTATGCAAAATCTGTATCATGGGTTGCAACTATAAGAGTTGTACCGTTTTTATGCAGTTCATTTAATATTTCTTCCACATTTTCTGCATTAATACTGTCTAAAGCAGCCATAGGTTCATCAAATATCATTACTCTAGCCTTCATTGCAATAATATCTGCAATACTGACCCTTTTTTTCTCCCCTCCGCTCAAATAATGGGGAGGACGTTCTGCCATCTGAGTTAAATCAAGATACTCCATTGCATTATTAACAAGACTTATTACCTCTTCCCTTGGAAGCTTAAGATTCATAGGTCCAAAAGAAATTTCGGCACTGACAGTTGATGCAATAATCTGATCATCCGCATTCTGAAATACAAATCCAACGTTTTTCCTTAGATTGTTAATGTTTTTCTTATTAATTTTATTGCCTTCAAAAAAAATGTCGCCTTCATCCGGAATAAGTACTCCATTCAAATTTAATAAAAAAGTTGACTTGCCTGCGCCATTTGGTCCCATTACAGCAATTTTTTCTCCATTGAAAATGCTTAATGATATTTTTTTGAGAACAGTTTTTTCGTCATATCCAAAACACACATTTTTTACACAGAGCAATTCTTTATTCACTTTCATCCGCCCCCAATTTTAATGGCTAATACATGTAAAAAAATCAGTGTCAATAAATATAATATAACAATAACAATCTGACAAATTTTTATTGGCTTTTCTTCATCTAAAAAATAGACTTCTCCGTCATAGCACCTGGAAACCATAGCATCATACGTTTTACTGCCTTTTTTTAAAGAAACAATAAACAAATTTGCAGATATTTTCCCGAATGTACTGCAAGACCTAAAAAAGCCTTCATATCCAAGCCTTGACCTAGCAGAAACAGTCATGCGGCTGACCTGCTCCGATAATATAAATATAAATCTGTATATCATGTCCATTAGAGATGTAAATATATTAGGCAAATGAGCCTTTTTTAAGACATTTATTAATTCACCCACCGGTGTCGAAAGTGCAAGCATATACAGAGCACTGACACACCCCAAAGCCTTAGTGCTTACCTTTACAGACGTCCATAGACTGTCATAGCTGATATACATATACAAATAAGATATTTTTATATAATGTGTTTCAACAGGCGAAGTTGTAAAATTTACTGCTATTGCAACAGAACTTAATAATATAAAGGTAATAGGGATAAGCATAAATCCTATATAACGCTTTATTGGAATCCCGCCTATAACTACTGTAAAAAATCCCATTGAAAAAACTACCGCAGCAGATACCACTATGCTGTTAAATAAAATACTCAGAATAATTGTCATCACAGCTGTAATAAGCTTTAAAGTGATTCACATCTTTCAGCTTAGAATTTGATGCTAAGCAATCAATTGAATTTATATTATGATTATGGTATTTTCTTTTTCTTATATTATCCATAGCCCTCTCCAAAAATGGCATAAAAAAGCCCGTCAGCAATTTTTAAAATCGCGAACAGACATAGTAAATAAACCTCAGCAGAGGTATTTTACAAGCATCTGTACATCGCAGACCATATAATTGCATACAAAAAGGCAGGTATTCTGACTTCGGCTTCAACACGACATTCCGTCTTCCCATTTTCACAGTGACCGCCGAAATAATTCGGCATGGAATATCGCTCCGCTCTTACAGCGACGGGATCGTTCGGGATTTTCACCCGATTCCCTATTATCCTGAACCACAGACATATTCTGCATCAGGCACCTTTTTGAGTTAATATTAAATTTTAACCAGTATAACATCTTTGTATTAATACTGCAATAATTATATGTTTTTATAACTTTCAAACTTTAATCAAGTCAGTATCGGCATCAAAAACTTTTTGTATATCATCAACAATCTGGGAATCAACAAAACCGCTTTCCCCCATATTCTTCAGAATTTTAATACTCTCCTCATGAGTATATCCTTTTTTATATGGTCTATTTTCACGCAGTGCCTGATAAATATCAATGCAGGCCAACAATCTATCTTCATGGTCTAATTCTTCTGCTTTCTTTCCAAATGGATAGCCGCTGCCATCAAGTTTTTCGTGGTGTGACGCTGCCCACGATGCGATGTCCTTTGAACCGTTTATTTCAGAAAGAATTTGAAATGTATATAATGCATGATTTTTCATTATTTCAAACTCGTTCTCTGTAAGTCTGCCCGGTTTCTCCAATATTTCATTTTTGATTGCCATTTTTCCTATGTCATGTAAAATACCCGCAATATATAATCGGCAGCATTTATCATCATCATATCCGTAAAATTCACCCATTCGTAATGCCTTACGTGCAACCCCTATTGAGTGATTTTTAGTAAATTTTGATTTAAAGTCAATAATTCGGGCAAAAACATTCATTATTTCAATTATTTTATCCTTTTTATAATCAACATACTCTCTGGGCACAACCTTTTCAAGAATAAGAAGTAAATCTTTTTTTTGTAAAACTTCCAGTATTTCTTCATTAAATAAATTTCTAAAAAGATTACAGAGCTCATCGTCAAAAACAGTTCCGGAATTATCATCAATAAATTTACATACTTTATTATATTTATCCGCTGATCTTTCTCCAAAATCGAAATTAACATCTAAAATATCACTTAAATGAATCAGCTGAGCATAAATAGGGGTTTCTGAAACATTTTTTCCAAACGGTCCTGATCCATCGGCATTTTCATGATGGTACAAAACTGAATTTTTTACATCTAAAGAAAATGGCAGGTCTCTAATATTTCTCTCACCCATAACACAATGTGAAGAAAGATTTATTTTCTCTACTAAGTTAATATCTCCGTTATATTCCTCAGTCAAAAACTCCGTTAAAGCACTGTCATGCATTATTGCACAAGCAGAAAGTTCTGCCAACTGCATATCATTTAGTCCAAGTGATTTTCCTAAAATTACACATATGTATGCAACTCTTTTTGCATGACCTGTAGTTACACCTGCTACTTCTCTTTCTATACAGTCCAAAGCATATGATATTGCATATAAAAATCCGTTAATATAAAGTTTCATAATAATACCTCGTTTAATTAAATACATTAAAATATAATCATTATTTAATAATAAAGTATACAGAAAATATTGTAAATAATTAAGTATACTTTTTAAATAAAAAAAGCTGTGTATTATACACAGCCTTCACTCCTTTATTCTTCCAAAATACTATTTAACTTTTCAAGACTAAATCCACAATCCGGCTCTATTCCCTTTCCCTGTATTTCACTTCCATCAGGTGTTGCCCAAGAAAACGCTGTGGCCTTTAGGTAAAAACCTTGTTTCAACGGTATTGTTGTTTGTCCTATACCTTTTCCGAATGTTGTATCGCCCATTAAAGTTACATTATTCAAGTTATCTTTAAGTGCACCTATTAATATTTCTGAAGCTGACGCCGTATTTCCATCCTGCAAAATTACTATTTTGTCAAAATCAAACACCGCCTTATTCTTTGACTTATTTACTTGTGAAAATGCACCTATGAGTGTCTTCTGACTTGAAATGGTTTCGCCGCTGTCAAGAAACATATCTGCTATTTTATTAACTGCAGTTACATAGCCTCCGCCGTTACCCCTTAAATCAATTATAACATCAGAATACTTTGAAAGTTCATCTGCATTGTCCTTAACAAATTCTGCAGATTCATCTGAGAAATTTGTTATCTTAATATAGGCTGTATTATCGTTAAAGGGAATCCACTCACAATTCATACCTGTTTCTTTTTCATCAATTATTCTATCTGTGTACTGATACGGAAGATATAGGTAGGTGTATTTGTCCCCGCTGACATCATAAAGTTTGTTCAAAAATATATCAATAACTGCATCATCAAAATATGTTGATACATTGCTGTCTTCTTGCTCAAGCTCGCTATCAATAAGTTCCGATAAGCTATCCTGATAAATATAACCCTTTGTAAGCATTGTCTTGAATGCCAGATAATCGTAATTAGAATAAATAACAAATGCCAGTGATGCCGCCAAAACTCCAGCTGCAGCAGATAAAATTATAACGACCTTCTTAAGCCTATTATATCTTTCTGCTTCAGTAAGATTTGTCTTAACTTTATTTTTTTGCTCATATTTAATCACCACCTGTTCTATTGAATACAATGTTGATTATATCATCAAGTTTTAAAATTTTCATTATAAAAAAATATCCGTGGAATAACATTCCACAGATAGCAGATATTAATTGCTTTTTTCCTTAATATTTCAAACTAAATGTTACATGTTTTATATATTATGAATATTATAGTTAACAATAATAATTCTTTTGAGGGAGGTGATCACGGTGTCATATGATAACAAGAAAAACCCAACGGAAGTATCCATTGACTACCCGTTATATCAATCAGAAAAAGGCAACTATTTTATTGGCCAAACACCAATATTAACAGGTGAGAACGAGAAAGCTTTAGCCGCATTAATAAACCCTATTAATTCAAGAAAAACCATATATGTAAATTCTATGACTATAACAAACATTTCAGAGCTTAATTTATCAGCAGAATTTTATCTGAAAGCCAGCTTTAATAATGGTGAGACCAGTAACTTAGTCAGCTGCACTAATACGACTATTTTTCCTGAACCAATTCCTAAAGGTCAAATAAAATATTTATCTACAACTGCCGAACCCCCTAGTGGCGGTGTTTCTATATTTAGTAGAATAGTAGCTCCATATTCAACTTTAGTAGTTGACGGCGGCCAAATTATCCTTGGACCGGGACAATCTATAATTATTTATCTCGGCGGATTCTTACCGGTTATCTTCGACAGCGCTAAGGTTGCTTTTGGTTGGTGGGAAGAAAAAAACTCAAACCACTGCAATTGCTCCTGTTAGATTGGAGTAAATTTATAATTTAAACACATTAATGATATATATCAATGAAAATACTTTGATATCAGTTATTAAAAGAAACACCCTTACCTAGTTGATTTAATAGGTTAGGGTGTTTTTATTAAACAAGGATTTAATATTCAAGTTCTTTATAGGCACCGCAACTGCCACAGTTACTGTCCTGTTAATTCCTTAAGAATTTTCAGTGGCAGAAGTAACAACGTCTGTTGACGCCTGGCTACTCGGTGCTCCGCCGCTTGGTCTCTCTCCGCTCGGTGCTCCGCCACTTGGTCTTTCACCGCTTGGTGCATCTCCGCTTGGAGTTGTTCCGTCAGTATTCATGCCACCACGCATTCCTCCTCCTTGCATTCCGCCAACGGAAGATTTATCGGTTATACCATTTTCATCAACGTACGTTACTGTATCACTAACAGTAAATGTGACTTCTCCCTCTGACGAACCAATTTCATATGCACTGTATACTCCGTTTTCAGCATCACCTGTAAGGTCTGCTCCATATACAAGTTTATATTCTTTTCCGCTTTCAATATTTTCTGAACCAATCGTTATAGCTGTATATTCCTTATTAGGTGCTACAGCAGCAATTATTTCACCATCTGATGTTGTAAGAACAACTCCCTTACCTGCCGATTGAGTAGTTGAGAACAGCATTACAACACTAGATGTCTTTGAACTGCTGTCGGGTGCCTGAAGCATACCGCTTGAGCCTGAAGCAATAATTGTTCCTCCGTCATAAATCATGGAATTTTCAAAATCGAGAGTACCGTTTCCATTGTCGGTCGGTCCATTTGCAACAAGTGTTCCTCCTGTCATTGATACAGAATCATTTGAGTCAATGCCGTCACCATCAGCATTTACATAGATATACCCACCGGATATTGTTATATTGCAGCCGCTTGTTCCTCCCATTGCACCTTTATTTCCGTCAGCCGATGCTGTATCAGTATCAGATGAATCCCCTGCTGCATTTATTCCATCGTCCTGTGCATAAAGAGAAATGTCACCGTCAGAAATATTAACAGTAAAGCCCTCGAGACCTTCATAGCTCGTTAAAATATCAATTGCTCCACCGCTTATTTCAAGATTATTATCAGCATGAATGCCGTCGTCACCTGATGAAACAGTTAAATTACCGCCGGAAATATAAGCTGCATCATTTGAATGGATACTGTCATCAGCAGTATCTGTTGTAAGGACACCTCCGCTGACAGAAATTATGTTTTCTGCCTTAATTCCCTTCTGGCTTGATGCAGTATCTGTACTGTCATCTGTTTCATTATCCATATCAAAAGTATCGTTACGCTTAAATTCACCTGTATATTTTTTAGATACCGATTCCGCACCGTCACCTGTGTTTACGGTTACATCTCCGTTATTAAAATAGATTGCATTTGCTGAATCCATTCCGTCTCCGTCGGCACTAAGCTTTATTGTTCCGCCTTCTATATAAAGTTCACCCTTATCGCTTTCCTCTGAATTTGTGGTTTTAAAAGCATCACCACCGCAATCAACATTTATATCAGCTTCAGTAACAGCGAGTATATCACGTCCGGTTATACCGTCATCAACAGCAGTAACATTTATTGTTCCGCCAGTTATGACTAGATTGTCTTTGCCCTTAATACCGTCATTGTAATTTGCAGTAATATTAAGTGTACCAAGACCATTTAAAACCATATCATCCTTGCTAAATAAAGCTGCGTCCGGTTCATCTTCTCCATCTGAAAGTGTATATTCAGCACTGTCAGTTAAATTATTTACACTGTTTTCTGTTGTTGAAACAATTGTTTTTCCACACTGCTCAACATATATTGCAGGACCATCTGTTGACGTAATATCCGCATTATTGAGTAAAATTTGCACCTCAGAATCTTTATCTGTACTAACAGTTATGCTTCCTGTAAAGCTTCCTGTAAGTTCATAGACACCTGATGATGAAATAACTATATTTCCATCATTTAATTCTGCACCGTCTCCGTTAATTTCGGCATTTGTACCGTTAAGTGTTATAGTCGTATCAGCTTCTGTTTCTGTATAATAGTCCCCCTCATCAAAAGACCAGCTCTTCATTACAGTTTCAGAAAGTGCTGTTGTTTCAGCACTTTCTTCTGTATTATCAGTGCTCTGTGACGAGCACCCCGACAAAGCCGAAATTGACAAAGCTACTGCTAAAAATAATATGTAAAAATGTTTTTTCATTTATCTATCCTCCGAAAATTAATTATAATTGAAGATCCTCTGCTTTTGGTCTTCCATACGAAACTGTCAAGTTACCGTTTCTGCAGCGTATTTCATCAATAAATGATTTTTGTTTTGCATCTTTTTTCATAACTATTTCATAGTCAAGTTCAAACATGCTGCCCATGTTTGTTGTTTTAGTTTTAACCAATTCTGCATGTTCAGTATATTTATCAAATATATCATCAAATATTTCCTCGTAGTCAAGATCTTCAGGTATGGTTACTTTAAGATTTTTTTTACTCTCTCCATTTCCCGAAAAGCTTGTTTTAAAAAGTACAAACATTAACGCTCCAACAACTGCTGTAATCATAACAGAAAACGCTATATAACCCATACCCGTTGCAAGGCCTACGGCCATTGCAAAAAATATACCGCATATATCTCTGCTCGTACCTGCTGCTGACCTGAATCTTACTAAACTGAATGTACCTGCTACAGCAACACCTGCACCCAAATTGCCGTTTACCATTAGTATAACAGACATTACTATAACAGGAAGCATTGCAAGCGTTACTACAAAATTTTTACTTCCGCCACCACAGCTTTTATATATAATGGAAATTGCAAACCCTTCTATAATTGAAACTACCATACAAATCAATACAACCTGAACAGTAATTGAACCTGATGATATTATGCTGTCAAACATTTTTGCGACCTCCTAAAATCTATTACATTATCTAGTTTCTTTTCTTTTGCATCATTTTCAATCTTTTGCTTATATATATTTCCGTATTTTGAAAAAGATGTAGGGTATATTTTTAAGTCAGACAATGCATGAGCCAGCCAAAGAGGCATTGCATCTCCTGTCTTTAACTCCATAAGCACTGTACCGTCCTCAAAAAGCGGCGTTGTGAAAGAATCCATACGAAGTGTAAGCATTTCTTCTCTGCTTCTTATTCCGGTATCAAAAGTTATTCTTAGTTCTTCATCTTCTATGCCGGCAAAAGCCTGCCTGTCATAAGCAATAAACATCTTTGGCTTTGGTGAATAATGCTTAATAAAATAATCAATCTCTTTTGCTATTTGTCCGTCATCCGCAGGACGTGCCTTTCCGCTCAGATAATCTTCAGCTTCTTCAAGCTTAAGCGATATGCGGCGTTTATAAACAACACCGTCATATTTTTTCTTTATCTCAAGAAACACCATATCTCCTTCCTTCGCAGCTCCATAGCTTCTTAGTCTCAATTTTTCCTTATAGACAGGTTTTTCAAGTGATTTCCTTATTAAAGAATAATCATCTGTATCATAGTATATATTGCATATTGTATATCTGCCGTACTCATCGTCCTTTACATAAGGACGCATTTTTTCAATCAGCTCATTATACTGCTGCCTATCAAGGAGATATTTTTTTTCTGTACGTTTAAATACAAAGTTAGTTTTTCCCATTATTATCTCTCCTCACTTTCGCTTAATCATTCAAGTTACATTTTATATTCTATTTTATTTTTTCAACGAAAACCATTTGATAGCAGTTAGAAAACATTAAAAATAGGTAAAGTTAAGGTTAGATAATTGTAAAAAGCATTAAAAAAGCTCCCGGAATTAATTCCAAGAGCTTAAATAATTTAATTTAAAAGCATTCTGTCATTGTCAAATGATTCTTTTGTCTTTAATGAGTACATCTTAAGCAAATCATCAAGTGTCATCTTATCTCTTTCTTCACCTGCAACATCAAGTATAATCTTACCCGAATCCATCATAATTGTTCTGCTTCCCGTTCTGAGTGCCGATTTAAGATTATGAGTAATCATAAGTGTTGTCAGATTATTTCTCTTAACTATCTTTTGAGTTATATCCATTACCTTTTGAGCTGTAGCCGGGTCAAGTGCCGCCGTATGCTCATCAAGCAAAAGTAGTTTTGGCGTTACAAGCGTACACATGAGCAATGTTACAACCTGCCTCTGTCCTCCAGAAAGCAAACCTACCTTTGTTTTCATTCTGTCTTCAAGCCCCATGCCAAACTCAGCAAGACTGCTAGCAAAAAATTCTCTGTCACTTTTTCTAACAGCTGTACCAAAGGGACCGCTTCTGCTTCTTGTGTATGCTAGTGCCAGATTTTCCTCTATTGTAAGATTTGGAGCCGTACCCTTCATTGGATCCTGAAAAACTCTTCCTATAAATGCAGCTCTTTTATGTTCCCTCATAAATGTAATATCTTTACCGTCTACTTCGATATAACCCTTATCTAAAAGAAAGTTTCCGCAAATAGCATTAAATAATGTTGACTTTCCTGCTCCGTTTGAGCCGACCACTGTTACAAATTCACCTAAGTCAAGTCGAAGGCACAGGCCGTCAAGTGCTATATGCTCATTAAGTGTATTTGGAGAAAAAATTTTAACTGCATTATCTATTGTGAGCATTTTTAGCCGCCTCCTTCTTAATTTTCCCTAATGCTAAATATGAATTAACAGCAGGTATTGAAAGTGCAACCGCAACTATACAAGCAGATACAAGCTTAAGTGCAAATGCAGGGAATACATGCGTCGCTGTTGCAAGTGCCATGATATACCTATATATTATTGAGCCTACAATAACCGATATAATCCCTAAAGTAACATCACGCCTTCCAAATATTACTTCGCCTATAATAACAGACGCAAGGGCCACAACCAATATTCCGACCGATGAATTTATATCGGCAAAGCCCTGATACTGCGCCAAAAGACCTCCTGAAAGGCCAACACATGCATTTGAGATAGCAAGAGCAATAATTTTCATTGCATCAACGTTTATTGATGAAGATGAAACCATATCTTGGTTATCACCTGTTGCTCTTATACAAAGACCAATATGAGTTTTAAAAAAGCGAATAATTATCAAGCAAACAATTGCAGCAAAAATAAATGATACTATTAATTTTACCACATCTCTCGAAAGAGAAGGCAGTGCCTGCATTACATATCCAAAAATTTCAGTTTTTCCTATCAATGAAATATTTACAGCATTATTCATAACCGCGAGATTAACAGTATACAGACCACTCATAGTGATAATTCCTGAAAGTATTGGATTTATCTTGCATTTTGTCTGGAGAAGCCCTGTTATGGTTCCAGCCAAAGCACCGGCACTACTATTGAAAGTACTATTCCAAGCACAAAATGTCCGTTCATGGCACACATAGCTGACGTTGCAAGCCCGAAGGTGAAACTTCCCTCTGTAGTCAAATCAGGAATATCAAGAATTCTGAATGAAATAAACACACCTATTGCAAGTATGCCATACAGCAGTCCAAGCTGCAAAGAACCAAGTAGTAATGCCATGCTGTTAACCTCCTAAAATTACTCAGACCGTATTATCTACGGTCTGAGTACACCTATCTTATCTTAAAAATTTAATCTTCAACAAATGTGATGCCATCTGTATTTTCTATTGTAACTCCGATTGCATCCATTGTTGTTTTATTTACTACAGTATCAGTTGCTTCAACAACAACTGCCGGAATATCTGCCGGAGTTTTTCCGTTTGCAAGAATATCAACTGCCATATCAGCACTTATTTCACCGATTCTTGTATCACTGATTGCTATAGTTGCAAAAGCACCATCGTTTACCATTACTGCTGATGAACCGTATACAGGAACCTTTGCTTCTCTTGCAACCTGTGTTACAACCGGCATTGCACTCTGTATAACTGAGTCATTTGGAATGAAGATTGCGTCGCAATCTGCACAAAGCTGCTGAGCAGCCTGCTGTACCTCTGAAGAGTTTGTAACAACTATTTCTTCGTATCCGACACCAATTGAATCAAGATATTCTTTTGTCTTATTTGCTGTGTTTACTGAATTAACCTCACCTGATGTATAGAGTATACCATATTTTTCAATTCCCGGTGTAAGTTTATCAGCAAGTGCAACTATATCACTAATAGGGATTGCATTTGATGTACCTGTTGCATTATTATCCGGCTTATCAAGGCTTGAAAGTATTCCTGCGCCTACAGGATCAGAAAGTGAAATAAATACAATAGGGATATCACTCTTCATATTTACCATTGCCTGTGTTGTAGGAGTTGCAATTGTTGCAACAAGGTCAACACCTTCCGAAACCATTTCCTGACATATTGTGTTAAGGTTTGTTGCATCACCCTGTGCATTTTTATAAATGAATTCTGTATTGCTGTCATCAAAGCCTTTGGCATTCATCTCTGCAATGAAACCCTCTCTCATGTCAGTAAATGCACCGTTATCAGCCATCTGAACTATGCCGACAACAGTTTTTTTGCTTTCTGTGTCATCTGCTGCCGAACTGCTTGTTGTGCTGCTGCTTGATGAACATGCACTTACTCCCATTATCATAACTGCTGAAACTGCCATTGCCAATACTTTTTTAATATTCTTCTTCATTTTAACCTTCTCCTTCTCATCGATAATAAATTAATTTGTTATTTGTTATCGTTGGTTTAGGCTGAGAAACAAGGACCATGGAATAAAAAAAGCCCCGGTAAACAAAAATTGTTTACCGAGGACGAATTTACATCGTGGTGCCACCTCGTTTTACAGACCTCAGAGTCTGCCTCTGTCAGATACCAACATATCCTAACCCTTAACGCAGGTAAACGTCTTTGACTACTAATATAAATGTTCGCCAAGCTTCTCCCAAATCCATTCCCTTACAACTTCCGTATCGGTCTCACACCAACGCCGACTCTCTGCAACTCTTGTTGACAGGTACTATTTTTGTTCTCTGAATTTAGTATGATATTATCACAGGTGTTTTATCCTGTCAATAAATATTTATATATTATATTGTTTAATTTTTAATACAAAGTTATTATTATAATCTAATTGAATTATAGTTTATGCCCTCTTCGGTCTGAAATCTTCTCTTTGAGGAGTAAAAAACTCAAGCCACTTTGTATCCTCATAAAATGCTAAAAATGTATGCTGTTCATTAGGACCAATTTCAACGACATCTCCTGCCTTAACATCAAAATCCTGTCCGTCGGCAGAAAAAAGTCCGCTTCCCTCCAGAACATACACAATCTGTTTATGCGGATGAGAATGCATTGGTCCGTCTGCACCTTTTTTTGCAAAAAACTTATTAAGTGTATATCCATTTTCTCCATCATCAAAAGCAAGAAGATTTCTAATAATCAAAGGGCCCATATTATACTTATCAAGGTTTTTATAATGATTTAAAATCATATTATTTTCACCTACCTGATAAAGTTAGTTTTTATTTTATCTTCCTGAACAGGTGAATTAATTCCGGCTTTTTTACCCGCATCAATACACTTAATCATCCAAGCCATGTTCCTTGCCAAAAGCCTCATAGTCTGAAGCCCTTCTGCATCCCGCAAAACTTCTTCAGGAGTATTTCCATGCACACCGTTCCAATAATTTGATGAAACAATCGGCATCTGAGAAATCGAAAAATATTTGTTCATTCTATCCATAGTTACTGTAAGTCCGCCTCTTCTGCAGCTTGCAATAGCTGCTGAAGGTTTAAACTTAAAATTACCGCTGTCACTGCAGAAAAGTCTATCCATAAGCATCTGAGCCTGTGAAGCCGGACCTGCATAATAAACAGGTTCTCCAATAATAAAACCATCAGCTTCCTCAATAAGCTTAGCACATTCGTTAACCACATCATCATCAAATGCACATTTTCCAATCTTTTTACATGCTCCGCATGCAACACATGGATGTTTTACAGTCTTTCCTACATTCAGAATCTTAGAATCTATACCTTCTTCTTTAAGAGTTTCGGCAATAACCGAAAGTGCTGTATAAGTACATCCTTTTTCGTGAGGACTGGCATTTACAAGTAATACGTTCATTTCTATTACCTCCAATTCAAATTTTATTTCCTATATTATACATTCAGTATATAATATTTTCAATCAAAAATACTTCATTCATTTTTCTTGCTTTTTATTAATAATTGAATTATACTTCAATTCGTATGTGCATTTTACACAGACATATTTCGACATATTTGCTTATTGGAGGAAAATTATCATGTCTAAGCAATTACGAGCCGGCTTAATACTAACACTGACTGCCCTTATTTGGGGTGCAGCATTTGTCGCACAAAGTGTTGGTATGGATTATGTTGGGCCATATACATATTTGTTTTCGAGAAGTGTGATAGGAGGGATTGTGCTCCTTCCTATAATAAAATTTTTTGGCAGCCGTGAAGTTTCTTCTCCACAGAAATCAGACAACAAAGTACTAATAATCGGCGGAATATGCTGTGGTACCGCACTGTTTGTTGCTTCAATACTTCAGCAAATAGGAATTAAATATACTACCGTAGGAAAATCCGGATTTATAACTTCTCTCTACATGATAATTGTTCCAATATTGAGTATTTTCTTAGGAAAAAGAGCACCAAAAAAAGTGTGGGGTTCTGTTGTAATTGCTGTTATTGGTATGTATTTTCTCTGTATGAGCGGTGAAAGCGGAATAAACAAAGGTGATTTGCTTATTCTTTTATGTGCATTTGGTTTTTCTGTACACATTCTGGTTATTGACCATTTTTCTCCGAAAGTTAACGGAGTCAAGCTTAGCTGCATACAGTTTTGGATATGTTGTGCAATATCTTTTTTCCCAATGATGATATT
>JAXGOV010000022.1:0-22547 GCA_040767305.1 Candidatus Metalachnospira sp.
AATTGATAAGCTATCAGCATATGGCGCAGATGTACAAGGTATAATGGAAAGATTTTTAAATGATGAAGAATTATATATAAATTGTCTTAATACATTCTTTGAGGATGAAAGCTTTGATGCCTTAGGAGTCTCTATAAAAAACAAACATTATGAAGAAGCCTTCAATTATGCGCATACCTTAAAGGGTGTCTCGGGAAATATGGGGCTTACTCCTTTATACAATTTTATAGTTGTTTTAGTTGAATCTCTTAGGGGCAATTATTATTCTCAAATTGACGAACAGTATTCAGATGTTATTAATGAATATAACAGATCAAAAAATTTCTTTTGCAGCAAATAATATAAAAGACACATACATAAATTATACATGCCCTTGACTATCTGTTTTCAGCTCTGTGCAATATTAGTTCGGCAGTAATGCTTACTGCAATTTCTGCCGGAGTTTCAGCCTTTATAGCAAGTCCAATCGGCGTATGGAGTTTATCTATTTCTGATTCTTCGATTCCTGCCTCAAGAAGCCTTTTTCGTGTAATAGCAATCTTGTTTCTGCTGCCGATTACCCCAACATAGTTCAGCTTTTTCCTTAAAATCTGCTCAAGGACTTCAAAGTCAGCTTTATGCCCGCTTGTCATAACTACTGCATAGTCGTTTTCATTTAATTTTGTGTATTTATCAATGTTTCCATATTCCCCGTTACATATTTCAGTATCTGAAGAGAACGTACAACTATCAATTAGCTCCTTACGCTGTTCATAAACAACAGTTTTAAAACCAACATGCTCAATAAGAGGAACTAACTCCCTTGAAACGTGACCTGCCCCAAAAACAAAAACCTTGCCCTTCTCCGATAAAGGTTCAATAAAATATTTTTCACCATTATACACAAAGGAATATTTATTATTCAACAATCCTTTTATTTCAGTATCATTTAAGCTCGTTATAAACATAATCCCATTATTCTCGTCATATGTACCCATGTCTATTGAATAATTACTAATGCGTGTAATAAGCCATGCAGAAGCATTTTCATTAATTAATTCAAGCACATGCTTAACAAAAGGAATATCTGTTTTGGAAAAATATTTAAAACTTGCCTCAACATTGCCGCCGCAAATCATTCCAACATCTTCTACATCTCTTTGGCTCAAATCATATCCTTTTATAAATGAGTTCTTTTGTATAAAAGCCCTTTTAGCAGCTTGAATACAGAGAAATTCCACCTTTCCTCCACCTATTGTACCAATGCTTTTTTTATCTGACTTATTAGAAAAGACAAGCATTTTAGCTCCTGCTCCCCTAGGTGTTGAACCGGATGATGCAGTAAGCTCCACTAATACCGCATCTCTTCCTTTATTCAATTCATCATACAGTTCAGAAAATATCTTTTTCATAATATCACCATGCTTTACAAAAAACAGTCTTGCAGGATATTAGCCTCCTGCAAAGACTGTTTTAATATAATCAATATTTATTTCCAACCAATTGAACCTTAATCATATTTGTAGTTCCCGGTATTCCTAATGGAAGCCCTGCTGTAATAACAGTTGTATCGCCCTTTTCAAGAAGACCAAGTGTAACTGCTTCATCAACACATTTATCAAAAAGCTCAAATGTATCAAATTGATCATCAATGAGTATAGGCATAACACCCCACGCAAGATTAAGCCTGCGGCAAAGATTCTCTGTTGTAGCGCATGCAATAATATAACAGTCAGGTCTATATTTTGAAATATTTCTTGCTGTTGCTCCAGATTTTGTTACCGTAAGAATTGCTCTTGCATTTAGGTCATGTGCCGTTGTGCATGTGGCATGGCTTATTGCATCTGTGACATTTGGATTTGACTTTCTATCTTCATTAAAAAATCTTTTTTTATAGTTAATAGCCTCTTCTGCCCTAACAGCAACTCTTGCCATCGTTTTAACCGCTTCAACAGGATATTTTCCTACCGCAGTTTCTCCCGAAAGCATAATTCCGCCTGTTCCGTCAAACACAGCATTGGCAACATCGGCAGTCTCTGCTCTGGTGGGTCTGGGATTTTTTATCATTGAATCCAGCATCTGAGTAGCCGTTATATTGACTTTTCCCGCTTTAAGAGCTTTCTTAATAATCATTTTCTGGATTATCGGTACATCTTCATAAGGAATTTCTACGCCCATATCTCCTCTGGCTATCATAACGCCATCGGAAACCTGAAGAATTTCATCAATATTTTCAACGCCTTGTTTATTCTCTATTTTTGCAATTATTGCTATTGTAGAACAGTTTCTTTCTTCAAGTATTCGTTTGATTTTAAGTATATCTCCGGCAGTTCTTGCAAAAGAAGCGGCAATATAATCAAAATCATTATCTATTGCAAAATTAATATCGGCAATATCCTTTTCACTCATATAAGGCATAGATACAACCGATCCCGGAAGATTAACACCCTTATTATCTGAAACAGGGCCCGGGTTTACAACTTTACATTTTACGTCAGTTTCATTTTTTTCAAGCACAACAAGTTCAATAAGGCCGTCATCAATAAGCACTCTGGTGCCAATAGCAACATCACTGGGAAAATCTTTATAAGTTACCGATACAATGCTTGAATCGCCCTCCAGTTCCCTTGTAGTAAGGGTAAACTCTGCACCCGCCTCAAGCATAATAGAGCCTTCTGCAAACTTGCACACACGTATTTCAGGGCCTTTTGTATCCAAAAGAGCCGCAACGTATTTGTCTTTTTTCTTTCTGGCTGTTCTAAGCATTTCAAGTCTTTTTAAATGCTCCTCATAATTTGAATGTGAGAAATTGAATCTTGCCACATTCATACCTTCATCTATCATACTTTCCAAAACGTTAATATCATCTGTTGCAGGTCCAAGAGTACAAATAATTTTGGTTTTTCGCATAATCTTATCTTCCTCCACCTAAATATTCTAACAAATTAATAAGTGTCTCTGCTTTTATTAGCATTGATTTAATTATATATTTTCTAGCACAATTTGTAAATTCATAATGAAAAATATTGTATTATAAATACTTTTTCAAATGATTTTCTAACTCCTTTTCAATAATAATTAATCTATCTGTTATATTAACAGCTTTTTTATCCGCTTCCGCATATTCATTCTTATATTTAGTAAGAGTCTTAATACCCATGTTACAACCGTCCGTCATTAAGTCAGCTATAGTCTTGTCGGTTTTGTCGGCCATAATTTTCATGTTAATCTTTGTCCATGACATAGCCTTTGCCATAGGTGACGGTTCTTTTCCATCTTCTTTGATTTTACTCAATAAAAGGTCTATTTCTGTCCCAATTTTCTGATGCAGATTTTTGCTTTCTTTAATCATTTTTTTAAGTTCTGAGTTTTCCACGGCATCTAAGAACTTCATCAAATGACTCAATAGCAATTTTAACTCCCGCATCACATTCCTTTAGTAATTTAATTGTATCTTCCGTTACCCTTTCAGTAATCAAATTTATACCTCCCATCTAATAATATTATCACAGTAATTTTTTGTTTAATTGACCTATATTATTCTTTAGTTTATAATATTTATTAATAAAATTAGATGGAGTGGTTTTAATGGACGAACATTTAAAAGAAACTAAAAGCTTCTTCGATTCAATGGCAACCAAATGGGATACCATGTGCATTCACAATCCGGATAAAATTAAGGCTATTACTGCTTTAGGCAATATAACCGAAAATGCGAAAGTAGCCGATATTGCTTGTGGTACCGGAATTCTTTTTAATGATATTTTAAGTCATAACCCTTCCGTCCTTTGGGGTGTTGATCTTTCAGACAAAATGCTCGAAGAAGCATCAAAAAAATTTAACGATGAACGTATCAAACTCTGGCAAGGTGACTATAACGAATTTAATCAAAGAGATTTTGACTGCATTTTTATTTACAGTGCATACCCTCACTTCCCAGACAAATCTAAATTTGCACAAAAAACAGCTTCAATTCTTAAAAAAGGCGGCAGATTTGTACTTGCTCATAGCGAAAGCCGCAACGAAATCAATCACCGTCATTCTCAAGGAGCACAGCATGTTTCCGATATACTTTTAGAAGTTTCAGCAGAACGCAAGTATTTTGATGAACTTTTTGATATCGACATAACAGCAGATACTGATTTCATTTATATTATATCCGGAACAAAGAAATGACATTGACACTCCATTCCTTTTGAAGTAAAATTTTTATAAATCAATATTTCAGCAGGGGTGCTTGTAATGCAGGCTGAGAGGAGTAATCACTAACTTCAACCCTTTTTACCTGATTTGGATAATACCAACGTAGGAAGCACAACTATTAGTAGGGAAATACCGTCAGGTGTTTCTCTTTTTTGTTACAGGAGGTTATTATGATAAAAACATGTATGGAAAACGTAAGAAAGAACACTCCTTTGGTTCATAATATTACTAATTATGTCACAGTAAACGATGTTGCCAACATACTCCTTGCATGCGGAGGTTCGCCTATTATGGCTGATGACGAAGCCGAAGTAGAGGAAATAACCGCTATATGCGGAGGTCTTAATATTAACATCGGAACTCTTAACACCAGAACTATTACATCAATGTTTAAGGCAGGGAAAAAAGCATATTCACTTTCTCACCCAATAATCCTTGACCCTGTGGGTGCAGGTGCTTCCACACTTCGTACACAAACAGCATTGGATCTGATTTCAGATATAAAGTTTACTGTTATACGCGGAAATATTTCCGAAATCAAAGTATTGGCTTTTGGGACAGGTGGTGCTAAGGGCGTTGATGCTGACATAAGCGATAAAATAACCGACTGTACACTCAAAAACACTCTTGAATTTGCAAAAGCTTTTTCTAAGAAAACAGGTGCCGTAATAGCAATCTCAGGAGAAACAGATATAATTTGTGACAGCACATTAGCCTATGTTGTAAAAAACGGTCATCCGATAATGTCTAAAATAACCGGAAGCGGATGTATGCTTACTGCATTGACCGCAGCATATATAACCGCCAACAAAGATAACATTCTTGAAGCAACAGCAAGTGCAACAATTGCTATGGGTGTATGCGGAGAGCTTGCTTATGAAAAGCTCTGTGAAACAGGCGGAGGAAATGCCACATTCAGAAACTATCTTATAGATGCTATATATAATCTTGACGGATATACACTCGAAAGAAGGGCTAAATATGAAATCTATTAAAGACTCAATGCTGCTCTATGCAGTAACCGACAGAAGCTGGCTTAACGGCAGAACTGTAAAAGAACAAGTTGAAGAAGCTCTTAAAGGCGGAGCAACATTTATTCAGTTAAGAGAAAAAGAGCTTGACTATGATTCATTTCTTGCCGAAGCCTTTGAAGTAAAAGCCATATGTAAAGAATACGATGTGCCATTTGTTATAAACGATAATGTTGATATTGCAATAGCATGTGATGCAGACGGAGTACATGTTGGTCAAAGTGATATGGAGGCCGGCAATGTTCGTGAAAAGCTTGGGCCTGACAAAATCATCGGAGTATCAGCTCATAATCTTGATGAGGCTATTGCAGCAAAAGCGCACGGTGCAGATTATCTTGGAGTAGGGGCAGTTTTCAGCACAAGTACAAAGCTTGATGTAGATACTACCTCATTCGGAGTTCTTTATGACATTTGTAATATTATTGATATTCCTGTTGTTGCAATCGGCGGTATAAACGAGAACAATATACTTGATCTTAAGGGCACAGGCATTGACGGAGTTGCTATTGTCTCTGCTATTTTTTCTAAACCGGATATCAAAGCAGCAACAGAGCACCTTCTATCTCTTGCAAAGGAACTTACTTCACCAACTCACAATATCAAAAAAGTCCTTACAATTGCCGGTTCGGATTCAAGCGGCGGTGCAGGAATACAGGCTGATATAAAAACAATTACTGTCCACAAGCTTTATGCAATGAGCGCAATAACTGCACTTACTGCACAAAACACAACCGGTGTATATGGCATAATGGAAGCAACACCCGAATTTGTAGGAAATCAGCTTGACTGCATTTTTACTGATATAAGACCTGATGCAGTTAAAATAGGAATGGTTTCAAGCAGTGAAATTATAGATGTAATCGTTGAAAAACTTAAGGAGTATAAAGCGGAAAATATTGTAATTGACCCGGTAATGGTTTCAACCAGCGGAAGCAAGCTTCTAAATGATGAGGCATGCGACACACTTATAAACAAACTCCTTCCTCTTGGAAAGATAATAACTCCAAACATACCAGAAGCAGAGGTATTATGCGGTTTTAAGATAAAAACTACAGATGACATGGTCAAAGCTGCAAAAAAAATATCTAATAATTTACCTGTAGCTATACTGATTAAAGGCGGTCATCTTATATCCACAGCCACAGACCTGCTTTATGAAAATGGAGAAACATCTTGGTTCTCAACTGATAGAATTGATAATCCGAATACACATGGTACAGGCTGTACTCTCTCATCTGCAATTGCATGCAGCCTGGCAAAGGGTTACACATTAAAAGAAAGTATCGCAAACGCAAAAAATTATCTTACCGGTGCATTGAAAGCTCAGCTTAACCTAGGAAAAGGCAGTGGTCCTCTGGAACATACCTTTAATATCAAATATTAATGTGTACAAATGTCCTCGTTTCGAGGACATTTTATTGTTATGCACTTCGCACAAATACACCATCTGTTTTTTGTTGACATTGTTTATTTTTATAGTTACAATGTCGTTATGAAATAAAAAAGGAGAAATAAAATGGAAGCGAATAAAAAAATCAGAGCAAAGAATACTTGGGTTCGGAACAGTTGGCACAGGTGTATTTAAAATTATTCAGAAACAAAAGGAAGAATTTCCTCATAAAATAGGTGCAGAACTTGAAGTTGCAAAAGTTCTTGTAAGAAATAAAAATAAAAAACGTGAAGGTGTTCCAGCAGAAATTTTAACAGACAAATGGTCTGATATTATAAATGATGAGAGCATTGATTTAATAATTGAAGTTATGGGCGGAATAGAGCCTGCAAAGACATACATCTCAGAGGCCCTTAATCACGGCAAACACGTTGTTACCGCAAATAAGGATCTAATGGCTGAATACGGTCACGAACTTCTTGAAGCAGCAGCAGAGCATAAATGTGACCTTCTTTTTGAAGCAGCAGTTGCCGGTGGTATTCCTATCATAAGACCTCTCAAGCAATGTCTTGCCGCAAACAACATTACAGAAATTATGGGTATCATTAATGGTACAACAAACTTTATATTAACAAAAATGTCCGAAGAAGGCATGGAATTTGAAGATGCACTTAATCTTGCGACAGAACTCGGATACGCAGAAGCAGACCCCACATCAGACATTCAGGGTCTTGATGCAGGAAGAAAGATTGCAATTCTTGCTTCAATAGCTTTTAATTCAAGAGTAACCTTCTCAAATGTATATACAGAGGGTATTTCTAAAATCACCGCAAAAGATATTAAATATGCAAAAGAGCTAGGCTGTGTTATTAAGCTTATAGCCACTGCCAAAAATACAAATAGCGGTATTGAAGTTCGTGTAACTCCTATGTTTATACCTCAGTCTCATCCCCTTGCGTCCGTTAACGACTCTTTTAATGCTGTATTTGTACACGGAGATGCTCTTGGTGATGCAATGTTCTATGGCAGAGGTGCAGGTGAGCTTCCAACAGCCAGTGCCATAATGGGTGATGTAATCGACGTATGCAGAAACACTGCATTTAACTGCAACGGCAGAATAGGATGTACCTGTTATAAAAACGTTCCTATCAAAAATATGGATGAAATTAAAAGCAAATATTTTGTTCGTACACTTCTTGAGGACAAGCCCGGTACTCTTGCAGCAGTTGCAAGTACTTTTTCCGGAAATTGTGCAAGCATTGACCAAATGGTTCAAAAAACTAAGCTGGCAGGATACGCAGAAGTTGTTTTTATAATTGACAATGTTAAAGAAAAACTTTTTATGCGCTCAATAAATGAGCTTTCTGCGATGCATTATGTAAAAGAAATATCTTCGATAATAAGAGTTCATAATGATATAGTTCAATAATTCGTTTATAACACCTGCAAGCACTACATCTGAGACTATTACTCAACCTAACAACAGCAACTGTTTATAATCCGAATTAAGCCAACTAAAACACGCCTTGGCTATTTAAACCAAGGCGTGTTTTTTTATTTACTTTATTTATTTTTTGTAGCAAGTGTATTTTTAGGATTATTTTTTCCTTCTATACTGTCTTTGAAGTTATTAAGCGTAGTTTCAGCAATTGCTTTCATTGCCTCAGTAGTGAAGAATGCCTGATGGCTTGTAATAAGTACATTTGGGAATGTTAATAATCTTGAGAGCTCATCATCACTTATTATTTCATTTGATCTGTCCTCAAAGAAATAATCATCCTCTTCTTCATATACATCAAGAGCAACTCCGGTAAATTTTCCAACTTTAAGCGCTTCGACAAGGGCAGTTGAATCAACAATAGCTCCTCTGGAAGTGTTTACAAGGATTACTCCGTCTTTCATCATCTTGATAGAATCAGCATTTACCATATGCTTTGTTTCGTCTGTCAAAGGGCAATGGAAAGTAATTACATCAGAACGCTTAAAAAGCTCTTCTTTGCTTACGTATGTTGCTTTAAGACCTTCTACGGGATAAGGATCATACGCAAGTATCTCCATATCAAATCCCTGCATAATGTCAATCATAGTCTGACCAATTTTTCCTGTTCCCACAATACCCAGTGTCTTTCCTTTCAGAGTCATGCCCATAAGACCGTTTATGCTGAAATTGAAATCTCTCGTTCTCTGATAAGCTCTGTGAACATTTCTGTTTACTGCAAGCATAAGAGTAAGTGCAAATTCTGCAACAGCAGCCGGTGAATAGCTCGGAACACGAAGAACATTAAATTTTCCCTCTGCTGCCTTTAAATCAACATTATCATAACCGGCACTTCTGAGCAAAATTGTTTCAACACCCTGTTCACTAAGCATATCAAGTGTTTCTTTATCAGCTTCGTCATTAACAAATATACATACTGCATTGTTGCCTGTTGCAAGTATAGCCGTGTCCTTATTAAGTCTGGTTTCAAAAAAAGTAATATCAAAGTTCATTTCTTTTGCAAGTGGCTGAAACCATTTTTTGTCATAAGGTTTTGTATCATAAAATGCTATTTTCATAATTAATCCTCCTAAAATTTATTATTATAAGTATCTCCATATCTATTTGTTATATTTTTAACATATATTTTGACTTTTGTCAATTAAATTTTATCTCCTTTGCATTTTAATACATCACAAATCAAAACTCAATACAAACCCTGAATATACGGCATTTTAGTGAAACACTTAAAACATATCCAAACATATTCTCACAATTTATTTTTGACGATTTTTTGACGGAAACAAACAAGGTCATGTGATGCAACAAAAAGGCGGCCAATCGAGGCTGTATTCCGTATCCTACCCACAAATTTCTACGGGTAAAAAAATAAGGGGCTACCATATGGCAGTCCCTTTACATTACTTTCCTATCAGCTTTTTCATATGTCTATCCATGATAACCATTTCCCTTACCATGTCCTCAGAAAGATTAATATTGTCCTTATCTGCAATAGATTCTTCACTGATCAGCTCCTGAACAAACTCCTTCGCCCAATCCGGGACATCTTCAATCTTATTATATCTTGGCATTTCTTCATCCTCCTCTGCCATAATTATTTCTGCAGCTGGTGCCTTCCAACTTGCACCTATTTCAAAATGCGGCCTGTCCGGTGTATTCCATGTACCTCCCCATGTTATACCTAAATCTGCCGCTATCTTTCCAGCTTTCTTAATAACATTTGTATCGTATAACTCCTCTCCAATGCACGCTATATCCCACGCTCTACGGCTTGTGTGCCGGCTTGTTTTTGTCCATGTGACTATTTGTCCAGGTCTTGTCCTACCCTGTTCATACAGGTAATTCTGGCGTTCCTGTGAACGGTATGTTTCAGTAATAAATATATCAAGACCTGCAGCTTTACATCTTGCCATGAACAAATTACAGGCCTGCTGTGCAAGCGGAGTAAGTTCGGAGATAGTTCTGCATGCTGTTGTTACACTTGCCATATGTATCACTTCCTTAGTATGTTTTCATAGTTGTTTTAATATTTGGCACCAATCCACCACTTGCCGGAGTTGTGAATATATTCGTATGCTGTGGAATTGAATGAATAGAAAGCAAAGCTTGTCCAAATGTAGTTGATGTGATGTCGGTTTCAATTGGTGTACTCAACGTATATATTACAGTTGCACCAGTTGTCAATTCTCCTGTTGTACTCATATAGGGTGTAGTTATCGTTTCACCATTATAGCTTGCGATATAAGCTACATGCTGTTTATGTAATACAGTATTATTTGTACGACTTATTTTATCTGCACACCAACCCTGTCCATTACCGTCTATGTAATTGCATAAAGCTGATAGAGCGTCTACTTTGATTGCATATAAATCTCTGTCAAGAGTAGCAGAATATTGTATCGCATTGTTTACATCTGACACATTCGCGCTTGTCCCACTCAAAACGGCTTCAATGTCACTTGGATAGTTAGGCGAAGGACTATTTGCGATATAAGTTACTATATCATCTGTTAATTTTCCGTCTCCATCAAACCAGTTATTTTGATATTGAGACAGCATTGAATCTACCTGCTCCTTATTAGGCTCGTTTCCTGCTCCAAATATAGCAGTAAGGTCTAGCATAAGAACATTTTTAACTTGGCACTCTGTCCAATCAGCAGTTCTACCATCTTGAACTTTATTAAATAATTTTGTTGCAGAAGTGCTTATAACTCTACTGGCAGAAAGAAATTCAAATGAGCCATAAATACTAGGTCTAACTACTGCTTGATCAACACCGTCATTTAAAAAAGCCATATAAGTATCTCTTGTATCTGATTTTAGCCAAGCGCAGGCATACATAATATGTCCCTTGAGCTCTGAGTAATCATAATAATTTTGTTGCATACCACCATATTGTGCTGTTGCTAATGATTTAGCTATATTAGAACTGGCAGAGATAATAGCGTTTATAGCATTCCATCCAGTAACATAATCACTAAAATCTCCATTTGTCACAAGATTAGTTCCCCAGACAGACTGCTCCTGTTCCGTCTTGCCTGAAACCTCTACCTCAATCGGAGCATTGTATGTATTTTCTGCACTTATCAGTTCACCTTCAAAGAGGGTATTTTGTGCACCGGCAATAAATGTATCGCCCTTGTATATAGAAGCCGGTTTAAAATCACCCTTGCATATTATTGCTTCACTTTCTCCTACGCATATCATTAAATCACCGCCTAATATACAAGGTAATAAGTATCAGGATCTTTAATGGCAGTTTCCCAGTCGGCTTTCTGCTATTTCAACAAGTCTATGATTATTTATCCTTGCTGAATTTTTGCATTAGTTGCCGTTGTAGAGTTTCCTGCCTGTACCGCATAAGAAGTACCCCACACAACCCAATTAGCTGAAACGGTAGGGTCCCCATCACCAAGCAGTTGCCATGTCTTAGTAATAGTCTGTTCATCGTCAACAGTTTCAATTAGTTCTGCTAAATCACCACGCTGAGCAACCAAAGCAGTAAGCTCATCTACACTTGCAACTGTGTAGATTTCTTGTGTAGCTGTAGCGGGTATTTGCGACATTGGAACTTTTCCGCCAACAAGCGTGGCAACATCAACACCCAGCATAGCCAAATAGTCTGTCATAGCTTGAGCCGTTACAGTTTCACTTGTTTTGGCGTTTGTTTCACTAACCTTTGCATTATCCTCACTGGTCTTTGCATTTGTCTCAGATAGAGCTGCTGCATCCGCTTTTTCAACTGCTGTATCCTTTGCCGCTACTGATTCATCCCTAGCCGTTTCTGCTCCTGTTTTGGCTGCTTCCGAGGCAGTAACATTAGCTGCAATCGTTTCCATTGATGCATCAATAAAGATTGCATCTGCTATTGTCATTTCAAAGTAATCTACTTGCTCAAGGCTAGGAGCATTGCCCTCTACTAATTCTGTTGCAAGAGTAGGCCCTATGGCTCTTCTCTCTATTAATGTTTTTCCTACCGGCTTTGAATCGACATCACTAATAAAATTAATTTGTCCTTGAATAAATAAGAAGTTTAAATCAGCAAACAGCATCGTATCTTCCTGCGTGAGTGGAATGCAAAAACGTTCATTAATGTACTTAACCTCCCCAGTACCATCACTTTTATAACGCTTTTGCAGAGTTATTTCTTTTCCAGTTTTACTAAGCGTAAAAATTATATTATCAACAAGAGATACACTTATTTGCTCCATTTTAGGATAAAGCACCGCTGTTGAACCGGGTATAATCATTAAGCGTCACCCCTTTTATTTACTTGTCTCATCCCCTGAATTGCCCTTCTCATGCTGTGTGCCAAAATAGAACGATATGATAACAGTAAATACTGTTATAAATTCTCTTGGTTCAATTTTTCCTGTGCAGCCAAGATAAGCAAAAACAATAGTTAAAATCAGTGTAACAAGTGTTTTAACCTTTATAAGCTTTACAACTGCATCAATTATCTTTGAAAAGCTTTCTTTCAAATTTGTTCCCTCCTATTCTCTAAATCTTCTATACGATGATTAGCAACCTTCATCCGTTCATCATTAAGAGCCATGTCCTGCTCTAGTTTATATGTACGTTTTACAACCTGATTATGCTCATTGACTCTATCAGACAGCTCAGTTAGCCTATAGTCAATGAGTGCAATAGTTTTATCATGCTGTGCTTCTATTTTCTTTGCTTGAGCTCTATTATTTAACATGCAAACCAATAAAGCTACACCACCGCTGATTATTGATGATATTGTTCCATCCGTCATAAGTCACCTCCACATAATAGTAAAGGGGCGGATGTACCGCCCCGGAATGACTTATACAAGCATAGAATAAATGCTGTGAATTATGAGATAAGCTTTCATTCTCTTGCCCTGATTAGGGTGTGAAACCTTTACTTTAGGATTGCTCTGTCCTATGTAGAATTTGTCACCCTTGGCAGACACAACTACAAAGTCAGGTCCAATGCCCCATACGTCATATGGAACACCATCAACCGCAGGCTTACCGTCAATAGCTGTGATTTCATCTGTCATTACAAATTTACCGTCAATAGAGCCGGCTCTGTCAGGATATTCTGTTGCCTTAAGCATTCTGCCATTTTTTGTTTCGGGTGCAAGATAAGAAAATACTACACCATCATCGGGTATTTCATCTTTGTGTCCCTTGCCATCATATGTAACCATGTGATGTCCGTCTTTAACTACTGTTTTCATTTCAATTAACTTTTTCATAAAAAATTCCTCCTCTTAATAGATAAAAATAAGTAATAAAAAAACAGCCGTTAAGCTGTATAATCCTGATTTGTTATTGTTTTGTACTCGTCTGATGAAATCTTGCTTTTTTCTACTGCCATTTTAACCTGTTCTATACTCCAAAGCCCCTTATCGTAGAACCCTTTTATTGTAGTAAACCAATCCACAAAAACACCTCCTTAGCTGTTAAGCATTACAAGATAAGTTGTGTTTGCTTCGATTACATCATTTTGTGTAGGCTGTCCATCTTGCCAAGTTTGAGTTGCGCTGTCCCAAACTTTACCGATAAGGCTTTCAAATCCCTTTGCTCTACAAGTAAATATCCCTTGCGGATAACCTTCTTCGATAAGTCATAAAAACCTGTACAAATATTATTTACATCTAATAATGCATATGTATACATAAATTACACCTCCGTTACTTCGATAAGATTAGTTTCCATAAGTGGTGTTATGTATCCGCAAACATTAAGAGTATTTGCACTAAACACGTTGTAAGAAGTAGTTGAATTTCTTCCTTTAATTCTAATGGTTATGACATCCCCATCATTAATTTCAATATCTTCTGAATGTACAGTTAATGTTGATGTACTTTCATATCCACTTGCTACTTCAACACCATTAACATCTATATAATAATTTATATATTTTATTTTAAAGGAAACTCTTACTACGCCAAGCAAATTAACTTTTATATCAATTGGAATAGTGTAATATACACCTTCTGCAACTGTATACTGTGGATTATTTGTTTCAAGATAAACCTCATCACTTGCATCAATTCTATAACTGCTTAAATAATCTCTTGCCTCGTCTATTTGTACATTTAAAGGCTTTTTAAGATTTCTATTTAAAAAAGCATAAATTTCCGATATCACTCAATCACCTCAATCAACCCATACTTTCCTATTTTTATAATCGTGCCCAGAATAAATAATGAATTTGCGTACAGCTTTCCAGTTGTTTCAGCCGCTATGCCGGTGACTGAAAATGTCAAAGAATCGCCTCTTTCTATATCAACTATCAATGGGCTGTTTGCATCTTGCAGCAATCCAACAAATACATCATTTTTGTAAACATGAAGATAACCTTCATAAACAGCTATGGTTAATACCACTGACACTGTTCCACTCATGTTAAATGTAATGCTAAAAGGGAGGCTGTTACCCTCAGTAGTCTGTGCGTTATTAGTATCTACTAAGGTTTCGTCACTTTTAATGACAGCATACGTAGCAAGCTCTATTTTTGCGTTTTCAATAGCTTGACTAAGCGGAACTTTCGGATTGCTGTTGACAAATCCTATATAATTGGCATTGCCTCTATTCATCAGCTCACCGCCTTAGTAATTACCGTTGAGGTTTCCCCCTCGGTTATAGTCATTGTCATAGTAATTGTTTTTGTGCCATCTGTTTTTGTCTGCGTAATGGTATTTGTTTCTTCATCAATTGATATAGTTTCAGTAACATCTCCAGAAACGGTTGTTATAGAACCGTCAGTTCCAATTGTCACAACTTCCTCTGAATAGCCATACATATCTTCAAGTAAAGCAGCATTTACAGGTGTAGGCACTTGGGCGAGCGTATCCGGTGCATATTTTAAATATGTATATGTCCCTGTTCCTGTTCCGTCCGAATTCACTATTTCATATCTATATAATTTACTGCTATCATTTGGAACTAAATCCTTAATTATCTTCATAAGCAGTACCCCCTTAAGCCGTCCATATGACCGGCATAAAATGTTCCCGAATATCTAAATGCAGCAATCATATAATCAAGCAACTGTTCTATACCGACAAGAGTTTTTTCAATGTTATTGGCGTCTGTATAAAGCAATTTTTTCATGCTCTCAGGAAGCGTTGTTCCCGGAACGGCACAAAAATTATCTACACATTTTTGCACATTGCCTAAATACCTAATCATTTCCGCTTTAGGCGGTTTGTCTCCTTTTGCCCAGTCTGTTTTTACAGTTACCGTGGTAAAATAGCCGTTTGCTGTCAATAATGCTGCAACTTCCGCTGTTTTCGCTTCAACTCTGTTGAGATCCGTATAATTATAATATGTATCATCGCTAGTTCTGTTGGTTATCATCTCACTCACCAATTACCACCGCCTTTGTAACAAAACCGCCTGTAAGATTTGTCCGCAAACTTTCAACAATTGCTTTCCTGTATAACCCCTCAGAGGTTTCAACATTAACTATTCCGCCAGCAACTTCATTATCCAACACAAAGGGAATATCCTGTTCAATTCTCATTTGATAGTAGTCAAATATTCTTTTTGCTACATTTGCAGAATTTGAACTGCTTACAAGAGTTGCATCTTTTACTTCCTTTACGTTTTCTTTTTCGCCGGCGGGAAGACTATCCATTTTGCAGCTTATTATCTTAGTACTGTCTTCATATTTATAGCCTCTAATAAGTACCGTTCCTGCGGTTCCAACATTTACAACGCAGTAATTAACACCTTGTTCTAAAATAGTTGCACCTGAAATGTCAGTAACTGACACAGGACTCGTAAATAAAATCTCGTGTTCACCAACCGCAAGACTGCTTTCATACAGTTTTACTTTGCTATCAGTATTAAGTGTATAGCTGTGTTCAGTAACATTTACGCCTGTGACATACTCTCTTAAGCTAGCCGTTGTGCCTAGGTGCTTTCTGTTACGTCCTAATTCTGCACAGGAGCCGTCAATATCAGGCTGACTTTTTATTTTAATAGTGCCGCTTCTGCTTGTATCCACATACCCGCCTATCGCAATGGCAACCTGCTGCAGTGCCTCTCGGTGTGAACACTTGGGTATCCAGCCAGACAATTGAATATCCTGCAGACTATCGTCTATTGAATAGCCAAAGCCTGCATCGTTCATGATTTCCTCTACCAAGTCTTTAGCAGCTATATTTACATAAACGCCCCCATAAAAATAGGTACCGTTCATTACTCCAATACCATCAACTGTGCTCAAACTCATAATTTTATTTCCTTTGCTTTTCCAGTCATCAAGATAAAATGTACCAAAGCCTTTTGATGTACCATTAATATTACCTTCAAGGTTAAGCTGCTGTTTTTTCTGCAGAACGCTGTACATTCCTCCCGGGTTGAAAATATTAAAATCATCATCTTCGGAATACACTTTAAAGTCCAATGTATTAATCGTCAGCTCTGATGAAGTAATGTCTACTTCTTCAAGCAGTGAAGCTTCTGTTATCATTTCTGTTTCAAATGATTTAATCAGACCATGAATAACATTCTGCAATTTTAAATATCTCCCTGCTTTATTCATGCTGTAAAAGGTTATAATCATCTTATTATAGTTTTCAACCTTGTTACTATATGAGAAGCTCCAATTATCAGGCTGCAAGTCAATATCTGACAGGAGAGTTTCGACGTTATAATACTTAACATTCATATTGTTGCAATAGCTGTTATCATGCGGATTAAATTCAAATCCAATGCCTATGGCACTGTGATTATTTTGAAATGTCAATGTAAGTTCTGGCGGAGTTGTAAAAGTTCCATCCTCATTACTCATGCTATTGGACCATACTCCCCATGCATCAGCTTCCGGATTATCAGGAAAAACATCAAATGTTCCATCTAGCTTCCAGTAATCAGGCTCAAGTGTTGCACACTTTTCTGCATACACACCTTCAAGTGCCAAGTCCTGAGGATCAATAAAGCTTTGTCTATCGTCTATCTCGGCCGTAGTATCCGGTTTTGCCGATACATCAACAAGATTGAATGTTATATTTATTGCACTGCTCATTACGAACCACCTCCTACAGGCGACTTTGCAATGAAATTCACAGTTAGGTTCTTCCAGTAGTTTTTTGCTGCAGTCTGCTTTCTCATTTCATCACTAACACCCGCAAAATAAGCAGTGAATGTGTAATCCCCGCTCTCATCCGGAACCGTTACGGTATGAAATTCTGTTGCCTCTGTGAGCTTAGACCACAAGGATGCATATTCATCAATGTCAAGAGTTGAACCGAACTGCAGCTGATAATTGAAGTAAACACCTATGAGTTCCCTTTGTAAATCTCCGCTTTCTGTTCTTGTTGCAAACTTATCCAGGAAGTCAGCTGTCCGCTTTATGCTTATGACAGGGACATTGTACTCTGTGCCATCAATTTTTATCATTTAAATACCCCCTGTTACAAGCTTTGTACCATGTCTTCTGGCTACCTTTTTTTGATTCCTATAAACCTCTTCTCCGTCAAGATAAATAGGCATGTCAATTGTTATGTTTCCACTGTCTGCAAGCCCTGCAAGCTCCTCCTGCATAATTTGACGAATAAGCGATTCAGGCGCTTCAAGGTTGCGACCACTTTTCTGATCACCAAGTATGGCCATGAACTGCTGATTAGGTGGGATAACAGCACCAGTGGCAAGAGCAGGTGCTGCCATTGCGACGCCTGCCGCAAGTGGAGCTGCAAGCGTACCCCCGGAAAGAACGATTGCTGCTCCCACTCCCACTGCTCCGGCTATCGTCAAAGTAGGTGCCAACCAACTTTTATTTTCATTCCACACATTTGAAATCGTCTCACCTGCAGCGGCTACAGCTTCTTTAATATTTTCCCACACATTTTTTAATCCCGAAATAATATTCAAAGCAATTCCTTTGGCTGTATCCCATGATATTTTCAGCAAACCTTCTCCCCAAAGAATAAAATTTTCCGAAATATTGCTTGACCAGTCAACAACATTTTTTGACACCGTTTCAAGTGCTATGTTAAAATTGTCTATAAGGTAATTTCCTATCTGATATACAACATTAGATAAATCTGCTTTCCAGTTCTGAAAATCAGCATAAGTTGATACTACCATTTCAGCTATATTACTTATTGCTGTCTCTTTTAGACTTTTGAAGTTCGTTTTCATGTTTTCAGTGCCTAAATTTACTGCATTTTCTTGACCTCTCATAGAGTTTACTACACTTTCACTTGACATTCCAAAATTAGCTTCAAATGCATTGGCTTCTCCAAAGGCATCACTAAACCCCTCTTTAAAAGATTGAACAGTCTCCTTCATCGCGACCTGTACGCTATTACTTGAAATACCAAAATTTATTTCAAATTCATCTGACGTGTCCGTTGCCGCTTTAAGTCCTGTTATTATATCATCCATAGCTAAAGTAAATGTTTCTGCTACGCTTTCAGAAGACAACCCCATATTGGCTTCAAAATCATCCATGCTTTGAGATCTGCCAAGTATTCCGGCCGCTAATGCGACTAAACCCAGTAGCATTCCCTGAAGTGACTCCTTGGAAAACTTCAGTCGATCCTTCAGATGATATTCCAAAATCGGTTTCATAATCCCCTAATGAATTAAGAGCTTCTTGAATAGCTTCTGAAAATCCATATACTCTCCTTTATATGCCCGAAACAACTCCTTCTGTGTAATGTTCAAAACTAGGCTGGAAGGCTTCTATATAAGAATATACTAATGCTAATTCATTCCCTAATGATGTTGCCAGTCCCCAGTTTGGTACATATACCGGATCAGGTATTGGTTCAAAGACAGGCTCAAACACTAAGACAGGCTCGGTTGCAAATTCATGCAATTTATCCTTAAGACCAATCAAAAATTATCTATCTTCTTTTTTACAGAATCAAGATTTTCTTCTGTGTCCTTCAGTCCCAAATCCCCTATATCAAAGTCACTGGCATTAAATCTGCTTCCGCCTCCTCCGGAACTCAAGCTTTGCTGAAGTACATCAAGCTGATCAAATTTAGCAAGGGCATTCTGCGCAGCCTTTGCTGCAGATCCTATTCCTGACGCCAAATCATTTTCACTGTCCGCCGCATCTCCTGCAGATACTCCTAAATCATCTGTTGTTCCAGCAATACCTGATACGGATTCCTCACTTCCACTAATGAGCTTTATTACATAGCCTATTGCTTTAGCTATTTTAATCAAACCCTTTAACAGCTCGTTTAAAATTTGTACTACCGGGATTAAAATCTGAATAAGTCCACTTCCAAGAATGCTTAGAAATTCCTTCCAGTTCTCTGAAAGCATTCTTGTTTGGTTTGCCCAGCTGCTGCTTGTCTTTGCAAAATCGCCCTGGGCAAGAGATGTCTGCTGCATTATGTACATATATCTAAGTTGTACCTGCTGAGCTTGTGACATTGATGATATACTTGCTTGTATACCATTATCGTAAGCAAACTGCTGCAAGTTTGCCTGAGTCATAACAATACCAAACTGTTTTAAGCTTTCTGTTTCCCCTGTAAATATTGATTTCAAAGCCGTACTTGCAACATCATTGCTCACATTATAAAAGCTGCTCATATCAGCAGATAAAGCGGTAAGCTGTATAGCCATATCGCTTGATTTATCAAGAGCAATACCCATGCCTCGTGCCATAGCCATAAAAGTACTGCCAGTCTGTTTTGCAGTAAGTTTGCTTATACCATAAGTCTCAATTGACGTATCAGCAAACTCCTCCATTTTATAGGCCATTGAACCAAATGCAGTATCAACTACGTTTTGTACTTCTTGAAGATCAGATGCAAGCTCAACAGCTTGCTTTCCAAACACAATAAGCTGTTTAACTGCAAATGCAGCAGTTAAGGCAATACCAACAGCACCAGCAGCCTTGGTTATTCCTGCGAAACCTTTTGATATTGTTGACACTCCGGAATTGAATCCGGTTGAATCAATCTTTGTGTTAATCCTTATACTTCCGTCATAACCAGATGTCATATTGTCCCTCCCTTCTAATTTTCTGCATAAGAAAAGCACCTACCATAAGATAAGTGCTCAAACAAATATTATTTTATTTTATACATTAAGGGCTTTTCTTTAGGTCCAAAAATCACATATAAATCTTTATCACCATTTTGTACTTCTTCCGGTATTTCAATTGCCATAATAATTGATTTTGTTTCTAAGGGAAGTATTTCCTCTGAGTCACTCGTAATAAAGCCCTTAGAAGCGTCTTTGATTACCCATGCTCCCGAATACTTATATTGACCATTATCGTAAAATGCTTGGCCTACTAAACCTTTCCCACATGTTATATTTTGAGTCCCCATATTTTTTATGTCTATATCAAGTTGGACAATTGTATTACTTCCTGATGCCTTATGTACCTGCTTAATTTCTGTCCAATCGGCGACTATTTCGTCAGTTAGACTTGCATTCATTAAAGTATATTCTGTATCTCCACTTGATACGGTATCTCCAATATTTACATTGGTATATTGAGAAGAATTGACGACATTAGATGTTGTAAGTGACCTTCCATACATCGTTAAAGCAATAAATCCAAAAATCAGAAAAAGACATATAATAAATATTAAAAGACAACCTGATTTTTTCTTCTTATTTCCTTCTATTCTAGTTCCACATTCCGGGCAGAATTTGCCTTCCACTATCTTACCACATTTGGGGCATTTCTTTTCCATTTTATCATATGGAAACGTATCTGGTGAACCGAAAGCTCCCATTTAATCACCTCATATTATCATTATATTTACATAATATGACAAATTGAAGTTAAATTCAACCCCCCAGCAAAGAAAAGAACTTATTTTTGGCTGTTTCTTCTTCATTTGAAAGCTCTACTGGCAACTCAAATATGCTTCGATTATCAAAATAAACCTTCTTTTCCTCTTTTGTCAGTTTTCCCTTTGCAAACTGTGTTCGGTAGTAAATAATTTTGCTCATCATGCAGTCCTCAGGTAGGTCCATAAACGCCATTACAAACTCCCACCAATGAACAAAATCCCCTTTAGAAAGCCTACCATTGAGTACTCTGTCAACGGCACTGAAAATATATTTTCCATCATGCGAAAATGAATAAACACGCTGTTCAATACCTTGATTTTCCGTTTGACCGGAATCCCCACAATTCAAATACTTAATTCCTTTTTGCAATGCCATGCCAATATTTGAAGGCATTTCTCTATACAGTAAATTAAGAAGAATTGATTGCTTTTCAAGTTCTGTAAGCGTTTTATCCTCAAAAGCCATTATGATTTTTAGTCCTGTCTGATAGTCAGTATTGATATTATAGATTTTACCTTCGATTTCTATTGCTGTTGGTAAGCTGTCAATTAACAAATTCATCAGCTCATCACTCCGCTACTGCCTGTGGAATATTTTTCTATTTTTTCAAGTCTGACCTTATTAATGTAAGGAGCAATGCCATAAAGCAACTCTTCAAACATGCTAAGCCTGAGTGAATCTCCAAATATTCTGTCCATCGTTCCCACGCCGAATACAACATCAAACTGTTCTTTTGTTTCATTGCACATTTTTTCAAGTAGCTTAAAGCCTCTCCTGTTCTTTTCCTCTTTAGAACATTCGCTTTTATCAATGGCTTCTGCCTCTTTTGAATAGTCTGTCTGTCTAGCATTAAGAAAGTCAATCAATCCGTAATAACGGTTTACAAAACCGACATCCTGAGGATCAAAAGCTATAACCTTTGATTCATCATCATTAATCATAAGCCTGATTTTCTTATCGGTTATTTTTATGCTCTCCATATTCATACTCCTTTCTAAAATTAGAACGGGCACCCTTTAAGATGCCCATTTCATTAAACAGCAGCAGTAAATGCCTTTGTTGTTGGATTGAATGTACCCTCAACGGCATCACCTACAAAATTAATAGTAAAGTTTATGGCATTTGAACCTCCGCCATCTCCGCCAAAATCATCAATCTGAATAGAGCAGACGTTTTTCTCAGCCGGATAAGCACCGGATGTTTCCGCCTCATAAAGATATACAAGGCAAATATCCGTTCTTGCATCGTCAAGCACAGCTCTATTCTTTCTAAGCGCATCAACAAAATCAAATACTGCATCGCCCTGTATAGCTGTCATGGGCACCGCCGATGTTGGCTTATAGCTTTCAACATCTGTTGTACCGCTGTCCTGATGTATGTATGTTTCGTCACTTGTCACCGGATTATAGTTAACTGTCATGGATGTAACTCCGTCACCTATAAGTGACCATACTTCAGTTTCACTTGCGCCGGTATTTAAAAATACCGCAAATTTGCTTCTCTTAATTTTACCCATTTAATTATCCCTCCTCTTTGTGAGTTTTAACTGTATCTGAATTTGATATGTTCCACGCCCATCTTCGTCAACATCAAACAGAATGGCATTTGTGGCAGCAATGTTTTCCACTTCATACCCTGTAATCTGTGGATAAACACTATTGTCGTTATTATCCTCAATCCATTAA
>JAXGOV010000023.1:0-15619 GCA_040767305.1 Candidatus Metalachnospira sp.
TCCGTTAAACTTTGGTGCTTTAAGCTTTTTAAGCAGTGTAACTGCCTTATTGACCATTGTTGGTGTAAGTTTGCAGGCAACAGTAAGGCTTGTACGAGAAGTTATTTCTGTCGTGCCTGTTTCGTCTACCTTATCGGCATAAATAACATTTGTTCCTGAAACAAGAGTATTCCTTGCAAGCTTGTCCATTGTTGAGCCGGCTGATGCTCCAAGCTCTTCAGTGGCACCAAGAATAGCATCATCAATTGCATGAAGGTCAAGCTGATCTGATATTGAAACATATGTACCGTACTGCGTAATTGTCGCTGTAAGGTTTGACTGTCCAAGCATCTGGCCTGTAGGAATTACACCCTCTGTAAGTGCTGATGCATCAGCAAGTGTGTTCCATTTTCTCCACTCAACAGTTTTCCCTCTATTTGCAGGTAATCCCTGTTTACGTGAGAACTGAGTATGGAGAAGTTCAGGTCTCGCATTCTCAAGCAATTCTGTATCATAAAATGTTTTCATTGTTGACGAAAGCGTATATGTGCCTGAAAAGACTGTTGACGTTCCGTCATATGCATTTACATAGTCACTGGTTGTATTTACAAGTGTTCCGGCATCTGGCATTTAAATCACTCCCTAAAAAATTATTTTTTCGCCGTTTCTAACTCTTCTTTTGATTTCATCTCGGTCAGCCTTGGTTAACTTTTTGGGATCATCTTTGATAACTGCTGCACTCTGAGAGCTGACACCGTTTTCCGGTGGTCTTTTTGCCCCTGAAGCTATTGCATTTGCAACCTTTTGAGCAGCAATATTTGCTGTATACTGCATTGCTCCGCTCATAATTTCATCCTTATGCAGCACTTCATATGCAGTTTTAACCGGCACGTTTGAAGAAACAAGCCTGCGGAATTCTGTATTTTTCATCTCTGCATCAAGGTTAAAATTCGGATAAGACTGCTTAAGCTGTTCACCCTGAGAGATAAGCTGTATAATCCTTGATCTATTTGCATCATCTGCAGCTCTCTGTGTATCCTGTACCTGTCTAATCTTTTCATTACGCTCAAGGTTCTTGAGTTTTTTATAGGTCTCAACAGGAACACCTTCCTTAAGTGCCTCATCCTCATACATTGCATTGTCTTCAGTAACTGCCTTTACAAACCTATCAACATCAAACTTGTCCATATTGCTTGTGTCAAGGCCGTATCTTTCAGAAAGCATCATAACAGCCGGCATTAATTTATTAAATGTTTCCTCAGTGCCTTTGCTGTTTTTCAGCCTCTGCTTGACAATATTCTGTACTCTGTCATCAAAGTCTTTTTTATATTTCCCATTAATAAGCTCATCAAAGCTTTCCTCTGCCATATCAGCATTATTTGCTGTGGCTGTATCTGCAGGATCGGTCTGCTGTTTTGATGAATCCGACTGTGCATTTGTTGCGCTGACTTCCGGCTGTTTACCGTACTTTACAGCTGCAAGTGGATTCTCTTTTCTCGATCTTTTGGGAACGGCGGCTTCCCCTTCTGCGCCCGGTATACCTTCTGCTGATGGTGCTGCTGCGGATGCTGTTCCTGCACCTGCCCCTGCCGCACCCTCTGCAAAAAGCTGTAATCTTAGTTTTAACATGTGTTACCCTCCTGTTCGTTAGTGAACGACTCTTTATAGACACAATATAACAGATGATTTTTTTAATTTCTAACCCACTTTGGATTTTTATTTATCAACCTGGCATAGGTGCGCTATTTGTCTGCTCTCTTGCGGTCTTTGTAACCTCGGATTCACCGTTGTCTATTTCCTTTGTAACCCCTGGAATTTTGCTGTTAACACCTGTTGGTGCAATTCCTGACTGCTGCTGTATGTTTGAAAAAAGTCTTTGATATGTCTGCGGATCAAACTGTGCAGCCAAAGTTAATGCAAGCTGTTGATATAATCTAAGCTGCTGATACATCGTACCGTTCTGCTGTATCTTTTGCATAATGGCATCCTTGCCGTCAAAGTCCATTATGTCAAGCAACATTAATGCCTGGTCTGTTAATTCAGGTTTAAAGCAGCCTTGGCCATAGAGTTGGAGTGCAAGCTCGTTCTGCTGCATCTTTTTGTAGACATTCTTTTTCTGTGCTGACACCTTAATATCAAAGATAGGCATCCTATAACCCATGTCCATCCCGAAATCATTTCCCTGTGCCTGAGGCTTTATTCCGCTATTGTCAAATGATATATACTGTTCTGCTCCCATTTTGCCTATTATTCTGAACTGTCTTGGGAAGTCATAAAACTGTCGAATCAGCTCTATTACCTGAACAATCATTCTGTTGTATGCTCTATATGCGGCAAGCGTACCATCTCTTGAGGTCTTTCCCGATGCTTCCTGCAATGCAGCTATTGCAGATGCAGCTGTAACTCCCGAAACCGAAGAACCAGTAGAAGCCTCCGTATTTCCTGATGTCTCACGCAATTCTGTTATTTTGTTATTGAGTATGCCAATATATATCTCGGACAATGGGTTAAATTCAAACTGTTTAAGTGTGTCTGCACCTAAATTTCCGTTTACATGTACAAACGGCTTTGTCCAGTCCGCAAATTCACTTTCATTGATTGAACCTGCATCACCTCTTACGAAAAACCTTGGATTTGCTGCCATTCGTGCGTTTTTAGTAATTGCCTGGTTCATTTCATCAATTTGCTGCTGTGCACTGCGGCAAACATCAATATAACCAAAGCCGCATGGAGTGCCTTCCGTGGGAAACAGTTTGTCAAATACAAACGGATAAAGACCATGTTCATACCAGCCTGTTTCCTTTAAGCCAGGCATATTCTGATACTCGGCTGAATCTTGTTCCCCTGTCTCATTTTCCGTTGCAAACAGTACTGTATCATTCACATACTTGCAATAGTGCAACACCTTCCTGCCGTTTTGATATTTATGATAGTACCAGTCAACAACAGGACTTTTATCACTTGTATCCACACTATCGTCATACAGATATTTGGATAAAGTTATATTTTTGCTCTTCAGCTTACCCTGCAGCTCTGGATACTGCTGTTCCAGTATGTCGTTATCAACAAGCTCAACAGTGAACACGTTTTTGCTATCCTGAATATCAGTTATTCCAGGTTCCCAGAATATTTTAAGCAGATCTATCTTCTTGATTGAAATATCTCCGAGTCCGTTAAGCTTTGTCGAGTCCCAGAACACACCATAAACACCAGTACCGGTTTTTAGTTTTTGCCACAACACATCACTGTATGTTTCCTCAAAATCGTTCTGTTCCAGGATACAGGGAATAATTGACGTGAGCTTTTCAGCCTCTGGCTTATCTCCCGATTCTCTCGGCAATATATTAGGCTCCGGATATGCCTCAATGCCGTCTGCATGCTTATTTATAACCACATTAAACAGCCACGCAGATGCTGTTTTTTCATCGTTTATATTCCCGGATTCTATGTATTCCCAATGCCTTAGTTTCCACCATTGTTCATTCTGTATTATCTTCTGCTCAAGCCTTGATTTGCCGGCTTTATATTTTTTCAGGATCTCACTTGCTTTTCTTAGTTGCTCCTCACCTATTGCTTTAATGACTAACTTACTTTCTTTTACGTTGCCTTCCTCTGCCTGAGGAATATTGCCAATTGTATTCATATCCATGAATATTTACTCCTTTTATTTTATTTTTTTATCAAGCCAGTCAAGGGGATCCATGAGCACCGGCTTTGCCTCCGGCTCAATATACGGCTTAATCGGTCTTGACATACAGAAATACCGCCATTCATCTGTGACATGGTCCTCCATTGTTGTATCCAAGTCCTCAATATGTGTTTCACTATACAAAAGCAGTGGCACAGTGCGGATAAATGCTTTGCAGTTATTAAACACATACATTCTCGGATAGCCTTCTTTATCAAACTGCAAACGATAATGGCACTGCATCCAGCCTGCAATACGCTCATTATCTCCGGGAGTAAAATACACACCGTATTTTGTCGAGTATCTGCTATACTCTCACCCTTGATGCATCCCATATGGACGGATCGGCAACACCCTGTATATTCCTGCCCTTAAGCCATGGATGTTCACATTCAATTCTGTGTATTTCATAAAACTGTTTATCCGGTGTCCATTTGACACCCTCATTCGGTGTACTGGTACATCCGTAAAGCTCAAGTATGCGATATATTGTTCCGTCATAGTCTGTTGCCCACCATGCACAGGAAAACGGCTTTGCATATCCAAAGTCATAAGAACGACATATATTCCAACCTCTGCACTCACCCTTATTCAAATCAAACGGCTCAATTACGTGGGTAAAGCGTCTATCCTTCTGCTTTTCTTCGTCACCAACTTCAAAGTCCTCAAAGAACTGTCCCTGAAATATATCCCATTTTCCGTCTCTCCATGCAGCTTTAAGCTTTGGAGGAAGAGCATCAAGCTGTGCTACATAATCCTTTTGAGTATGCATAAGAATTGTATTGTCAGTGACCTTACTTTGTATAAAGCTATAATCTTCCGGATCTTCACCGTCTTTATAAATCTTATCTATGAATATGCGTTTAATATAGCCATGTCCCTGGCCACCAGGATTACAGGTAAAATAGACGCGTTTCGGAAAATTATTAACACCACGCAAGCAGGCAGTTATGGCTTTCATCTGGAACTCAGAAAGCTGTGTAGCCTCATCAAGAAAAATAACATCGTATTCCGTACCCTGAAGCCTATCCAAATCTTTATCTTTTGCACAGTACATGAAATTAATTGTGCTGCCGTTAAAGAACTTAAGAATCTTATCTTTATCGTTATATTTGGCTATTCCAAGGAGTTCTTTACGCAAAGTATTTACATGATTATTAATCAACTCAGGATACGTACGTCTAACAATGAGAAGTTTTATTCCCGGATAGTTTAGTGCAAGCAGCTTAGACTTTGTCTGTACCGACCAACTTTTTCCGCCGCCTCTGGCTCCGCCAAAGCCTATATATTTATGCTTATCAAGTAAAAACAGTTTTTGTTTCTCACTAGGTTCGTTTATTATTAACTCCACACAGATCAGCTCCTATTTAAGTATTAGTCTGAGTATTTTTCCATTTCTTTCATAGCAACAGTAATTTGACTATCTGTTGCTGTATCCGCATCAACCTTTCGTTTCTCAAGTGCAAGCTTTTCTCTATCCATCACATTCGGCATATCATACAGATCACGCACAGCAAGAGTCAGCTCTCTGATGGCCGATGCCATACTTTTGATTGACGATGCATTTTTAAAACCTTCGTCCTTCACAAAGTTATCGTAGTCAGCTGAATATTTTTCAATTACCTCGGACATATTGTCGGCAGCCTGCATCAGCTTGTCCATCTTATAGGCCCGCTTTCTTGTCACCTTTTCTACCGTTTTTGTCATAATCTTTTTCTGAGCTTTTTTTCGAGCTGCAGTCCAGTTTTCTTTTTTAGCTCTGCTTTGGAGAGTTGAAAAAGGAACTTCATACTTAGCGGCTAATTTTCGATAGCTGGTTGAAGTGGTTAAATACTCCGTTTTTATTACTACCCAATCGGGGCCAGAAGCCATATTTTTTTCTTGTTTTTTTCTTGGCATAATTCTCCGCCCCTTTAATCCTGATATTTCCCTCACTGATATAATACAAAAAAGGCATGGTTGATTTCTAACCCACGCCTTAGGACATTTGTTTTTTATGCTATTCTATGTATTTGGCATCCATAATGCATCTGAATATCTCACAGCATTTATATTGTTTGCAGCAGAAAATATCCATCTGCTGTAATTTTTCAGCTGGCTTTTCAAATTTAAGTGATAAGTCGCAGGTATCCGTAACACCCTCACATGTTATGCTCAATTTAGTATCCAGCTTATAAAAAGGACATTTAACATTAACTTGTTTATAGTCGCCGCTTGACAATGCACCACCTTCTTTTGTAAAACTTATTTATTTTACTGCCGCCGCCCTCATCTATCCATCACATATATCAATATTATTTTTTAAAAACTCTGTTGTTTCCACAGATCATGTCTCCTTATCAACACTACTATGTAGCCTAGACCATTTTATCGCAGCCTTTGCTTTTTTCTTTGTTCTCTACACCTTTGGCAATATAGATGTTCTTCTCTTTCGTAAAAAGTTGCACCGCACCGTTTACAATATTGGGGCTTAATCCTCTCAAAGCTAGTACAGCTATCACAATCAGTTTCATTCATGGTGCAATAGTCATCCCAATGCATACAAATATCTTTCTGCCAAAAGTCAGATTCATCAAACGACTGTCTGTAAACATACCGGCAGATACCTGCGAACCTTGATATTAGATCTCTAGTTTCTTTTCGCTCTTCTGTATTCATAACATTTAATTGTGTTAATTTTCTTTCCGGACGATTATTTCCAAAACATCCTTCACCGATATATCCTCTGGCCTTATCAAGATTTTCAGTCAGATACATTGCATATACTCTGCCTCTGATTGCTTTTGAAGATTTGCCAATCTTTTCAGCTATCAGATCATATCCGTAACCGGATTTTATTAAATCACCTAGCAGCTTATAATCGTTATCAGTCCATTTTGTATGATTGTAGGCTTTTATTGGCCTTTCCTTAATTCCTAAATCACATACTCTGCGTTGTATTGCGCCATTTGTACGTCTAAGCATTTTAGATAAATCATCATATGTGTACTTATACTGCTGAAGCAAATAAATAAGCTGACTATCCTCTGACTTAGTCCATGGAGTAGTAATATATTTTCTATTTCTGATAATGTCATGCTTCCGCTTATCTTTTACCCACTCTGGTTCCAATCCTAGTATGTTTTCTTCAAACTTTGAAAAGTCAAGGAAATCCTTGTGGTTTTCTGCCCACTTCCAAAAATCATCTAAATAGACTACTTTACAAGAACAGTTATTTACTTTCTTTTTTTTCAACGGAAATCCCCTGTTTTCAACCCATGACTTTATTTTATATCCGCTGCCGCCCGTGCTCCCAACAGCCTTAAGCAGCTGATTCCATGTTATATATTCGCCTGAATCTAAAAACGGGCCTAAACCCATTCTCTGAACTTTTACATGGATTGCATTTTCTGTCCTATCTAATTTTTCACATATAGTTTTTAATGACTTATTACCCCAACTATCTGAAAGATATAGAAGTTCTTCTGAAGTCCAATTTCTAGCTTGTCCCATTTATATTACAGGAGTAAATCCGGATTTATAGCGGCCGCAAACCTCTTACTCCTTCCTAAATTAATTGTTTTTAATTATCGGTAACTCTATCAATACTTTGGGGATATAAAATCTTTTCTCATGGTAATTCTCCGCTTTCCTGACGTGTCCTAATACCAGCTGCAAGTCCTTAATAATTTTTCTGTTGTTGCAGAAATATGTATACAGTGGTTCAATTTCTTCCAACCTATCTTTGTAATATCTCCTATCAAGCCTATTCTCTTTTAGCCGAGTAGACAGTTTGTATCTCTCGCCTGTAGAAATATTCCCAAGCTCAATTGTGTGTAACAAATCTTGTGTGATTTTATCTTGACGTTTTATCTCGGACACATAACAGTTATATATTCCTTCTATGCCAGTAAGCAGATTAAGAAAGTTTTTAATAGTATCTGACGTTTTCATTTTTCCTCACCACCACGTATATTTGTGACAAAGCAACTATTTGTTTTAATAAAATATTCTGCAAACTTTTGCATATCAATGCCTTTTGGGATTATACTTTCACAATTTATAAATCCCATTTTCCACATACACTCTATTTCATCTTTTGAGAGGGCACAGCTCAACACTATATGGTGATGCGCTCTTTTCTTACTGGCTTGAGTAACAAGTATGTATTTTATCGGTTCTTCGGATAGCTTTTTCTGTCTGTTTTTTATACGCCTTATATAATTTTCAATTATTCTTTTAGCTTCCTCTTCTGTTTCAGGAGAATTAGACCGATCATAAGTAAGTGTTACATGAAAACTTTTATCAGTAAAATTCGTATTAAGCAGCATAAAAAATTGCTCTATCTGGTTTTTCATATTATCCTCTTCCCTAGTATCTAAAATTAATCTTTTGACTGTATCTGTGTGCTGAGTTTTCTCCGGAACTGTGTTTTCGTACTTTGTCAACGGAAGTCCCATTTTATTTCTAACTGTATTTCTAATAAGCCATACCAACATATATTTTTCTATATCACATTCACTTGGCAAATTAATCACTCCTATCTTAGTTTTCGCATTTTTGCATAGTAAGACCAACCTGTTATCTCATTGAACTCTGCTCTGCATTCTGTAAATACATAGCCTTTGAACCTCTTTTCCCAAAAATCACTGTCCATGCAATTGAACTGCATTTTCTTATGAGAATAAATGCCTCTTACAGACATAATTTTTTCTATAAGCACAGGCTTTTTTAAATTCTGTGAGCAAGACCAGCGTTTCTTTCCTCCTGTATGCTTTGCTAAATATCTTGCAAGAGCCTCAAGGCCATATTCGTCCGGCTTAAGTCTGTCACAGTTTGCATATCCTAATCCCCAAGCATTTTCTATCTCATCTCTTGAAAGCTCACAGCTTAAAACAAGGTGATGATGTGTTCTAACTTTTCCCACTTGAGTAACAAGCATATATTTTATAGGTGCACTGCTTACTTTCTTCTGCCTTCTCTTCAATCGTCTTATGTAATTTGCTATCAGGTGTTCAGCTTCCTCTGCCGTTTCAGGATCATGCTCATCACTGTATGTAAGGGTTACATGAAAATCTTGATTTGTGAAGTTCGCATTCATCTGTTGTATGAAATATCTCCTGGCATTCTTTTCATTAAGGTTTTTCTGTTTAGGAGTACTCATTGCTTTTTTCTTTATTCTGTTTCTTGGTTTATTCCCTGTACCAGGAATAACATCAACCTCTATGTAATCTCCACATATGATTGTTTTCTCTTTTATGTAATCCATATTGCACCTACCTGTATAACGGTCATAATGTTAATACCCATTACAAGCTCGATAAGCCTTTAACGGCTTGTACATTTTTTGAATAAGTGCTATACTAAAAATAGGTATTAAAAAGTGCCGAGGTCGTCCAAACACACAGCACTTTAACCTATTTTTATGTTTAGCCGCCTGCCGATTTATTCAGCAGGCACTTCTTTTTTCTTGCAGATATTGAAGAATAATACCTTCAACCCTCTGCCTTGCCTCTTTTGTTTTACTTAATTCTCTTACGGCCACAAACTCTATTATGTAATCAAGGGCATATCCTTCATCGTACATATTTATTATCTCGTTTTTGCGGACCTCTTTATATGTATCCATTCTCATCACCTCAAAACGGTAATTTACTTTTATTCAACCAAACAGCCAAATTAATAAGAATCCTTTTTATCACAGCGGTATTCTCCTTTTGAAATAGAACATTCATCTGACATTTAATTTTCCTGTCTCAAGCGGGCACTGTTCTAGCCACACACGTCTTTCCTTGGGAATAAAAAGCTTGTCCTTTGAGTTTTTTCCTTTATATATACCGCACTCATCAAACGTATCATCTTTGTTTTTTACTCTATGCTTGCAGTCAGCACAACATCTAAATTCATTCAATGGTGTTAATATCTTTCTCATATGTGTATCCCCCCTATCTTTTGAACAAATTTCTTAGGTTTCTAATATCATTATCAGTAAGGCTTGTAAACTCATCACCTGCAGTATTACATATGAAGAAATCCCCACGTACACTTTTATATGCCGGATTCTGCTGTTTTCCCTTCAACAAGCCTTCCTCATCACAAACAATCACCATATTTGCTGAAAATGACATAGGTTCTATATATCCTCCGACCAATTTCTGAAGATCGGAAAGCTCATTCTTTACATATTTAACCTCTGCTGGACCTTCTGTTTTAATCAATAGTACTTTTATCCTCTTATTCTCCATATGTAATCTCCTTGCTTAATCTCGTGACATCTTCTTTTGTACCTTTCAGCTCTGCGGTGTTCATATTCCTTATCTTTTTCACCTTTATACACATACACAGCACTTATAACCATGCATATTGCAAAAAGTATTATTACATTTACCACTGGACTTATCTGCTCAACCACTTGGATCACCTAACCTTATTTAATTAGCTTCTTGCAAAGTCCTAATGCTCCGGGAGCTTTATCCCTTGGCAACCTCTGATACTTATCTACATATTGACAAGTTGCTGACAGCTCACAAAGCCAACATTCGCACTCTCTATTCTCATTTTTGTATGGTTCCAATCAGCTCAACCTCCTTATGGGACTAATATTTGCACATATTTCATCAACCTCTTCCACGGCCATATCAGGATTGCTAAAATAATCATCTACAGTCTGCAAGTTAACAAGTGTCTTTTTACCGATTTTTACTACAGGTATTTTTCCTTCAGTAATTAATGTCCTAAAACCAACATAAGTAAGTGCTGTTTCCGGATCTTGTTCCTTGATATATTCGTATGCTTGCTTAATTAATCGCATTTTTACCAATGATTTCACCTCCTTGTGTCACCCGACTCTCATTTTATTAGCATGTTTTTTTCTATTTTTAAACTTTTTTACTCTTATACTTTTTAAGCCTTCCGCTATTGCTGCCTTCGTTTTTTCATCAGCTAAGGCAATTCCATCACATACTAATTTCTCTGCAATTATTTCAACTTCAATTTTTCTCTTCACATATTGCTCCTGATTGCTGAGAACTACACAAAGTTATACCCATACTAGGTCCTTGCCAAGATATCGTCTTTCTTCCAGAAAATGACGTAATCTAATCTCCTCAATATGTATTGCCGTAGTTACTAATTTCTCAACTAACTCTGTAGCATTTATTGAAATGTTATCAGCACCTCGATCAAGTATCTTCGTAGCTATGTTTAAGCATTTTTCTTCTGTTTCATTTAATTTATCATCCATTTCTTATCCTCCTAAATAATTCTCATTAAAATTTTGTCTTAACTAGAATAGCAATGAGTATAATTGAAAATGCAGTAATGAAAAAACATAACAATACATTCAGTAGTGCATTCCAAAATGCCTCTCTAGGTAGATGAAAACTCTTTAAGAACCTTCGTTTTTTACTTTTCCTATCTACCTTATCTTTAAGATGTGATAATTGAATATTAATATATGCAATTTCAAAATTTGCATCGTTTAAGCCTTTTCTTAAACTTTCTATTTCCTTTTTCCTGCATACCTTTGTGACATCCTTCTCACCTCTTAGCTCATTTTTTCATCTGCAAAAATCCTAATTCTCCTTAATATTTGAAATAAGGAGGGTTAGAAATCAGTCTTCCATTAGTGCTATCCTTTCTTTACAGGCGCCGCAACGCCAAATACATAAATAAAATTTAATCTTCTTAATTAAAGAAAGGATTTAATATTTTGGAAAACAACTTGATGCTACACTTACATCTAGATACTATCCCTTATAATCTTTATAACTTGCTGAGAAAAAACGACTATATAAAAATTGAATCCTACATGAGAAATATGGCAAAAAAATGCTTTTCTTTGTCAGAACTTCCTGACACTTCAATAGATATTAGTAACACTAGTTCCAGTACTTCATATACATTAAAAGAATTCAAGAAGCATTTTTCTAATCTCTGAAAAGTTTAATGATCTATCAATTCATGTATTTATCCCTAAATCTTCCTCATACATAGCTTTTCTGGTAAACAAAATCACAAAAGTAAATATAAGTGTTTGCATAAATAGTAACCAACACACTCACGCTGAACTGGAAGATATACTGGAGGAACTTTTGACTTTTATAAAATCGCTTATAGCATCTCATCAGCAAAATATTTCAGTGACTGAATCAATGCCTCAAAATTATGGTAATAACTTGGAGAACAATACAATAACTAATTCCAGCGACCCAACCTCTCAAAAAATCAAGTTTTATAAAAGCGGAATTTTTTGAGGAAATCTTCCGGTGTTATTGTCGCAATAATTTTCGGAATTTTGCAAATCATCACTTAGCTTCTTGCTTGAGAAGCTTTTTTATTTCCTTCCATCCTTCTCACCCCCCTAGCTCACCTTATCATCTGCAAGTATCTTAGGTTCTTTACCTTGCATAAATACATTAGTATCAAGATTAAGAACTCTACATATTGCAATAAATTCATCACCAGCAATTTTTCTTTTACCTGCTAGTATTAAACTCATTTTTGCATTAGTCATTCCTAATGTTTTATCTAATATGTTTACTTTTTTTACAACCCAAGTTTGAGTTGTTCCTTTCTTTAACATTTCACGTCTTAATATTTCGTATATTTCCATTTTTATCACCGCCTAACTACTAAAATTTAGTATCTAAGGTGACTATACTACTATTTATTAGTACCGTCAATATATTTTTACTAAATTTTCGTAAATTTTTATTGATTTTCAAAAAAAGTATGTTATATTGATATTGAGGTGAACAAAATGGCTGAAAGCATAAAAGATAATATTTCAAAAAACATAGCTAAATTTAGAAAAGAAAAAGGACTTTCGCAAAAGGAATTAGCTGAAATTGTTGGAGCTAAGAATCTTACTACAATTTCAAGTTGGGAACGTGGAATAAGTTCTCCTGATGCAGATACACTTATTCTTTTATGTAAATTATTTGGTATATCTTTATACGATTTATATGATGTAAAAGAAATTAAGGTACCTGCAGCAACTTATACCGAGGAACAAAAAGAACTTATAAATAAATACAATGCTCTTGATGCGCATGGTAAAGATATGGTAGATACAGTTCTCAAAAAAGAATGTGAAAGAATGCATAATCTTATTGCTTTGGATAAACCATCTAACCTTATTAACCTTAAGTATTCTAGCTGTAAAGCCTCTGCCGGTACCGGAGCTTTTCTCTTTGATGACTGTACTGATGAGGATATTACAGTTCAATGTAATGAATACACAAGACTAGCTGATATTTGTATTTGTGTTACCGGCGATAGCATGGAACCCAAGTTCTCAGATGGAGATATTTTACTTGTGAGAAATCAACCTGCAATTGAGGAAGGCGAATATGGCATTTTCATTAAAGGCGATCAGGGATATGTTAAGAAAAGAGGATCCGACAGGCTTATATCTTTAAATCCTGAATATGCAGATATTTATCCTGAAAGTGAAGGGATTTACTGCTATGGAAAAGTAATTGGTAAGTTGGAAAACGCTTGGATTGTGGGGTAAAATAAGGAGATGAGCCTATGAAGGCTTTTTTAAAATATGCTAGTATTGAAGCTGCTTTTATTTTAATTTATATTTTAATTCAAATTATATGTATGTTCATATTTGTTCATATTGGAGTACCTCATTCAACTTCTATAGATTCTGCCATATGTTTTAGTCTAGGAAGCTTTTTGGGGTTTATGGCTGCATTTATTTTTATGTTTTATGCTTTAAAAGAGAAAGGCTTTAGATTTGTTGTTATTAACTCAATCATTGCTGTAATTTTATTAGAGTTAACTTATGGCGAAAATAGTAGTCTAGTTTCCGGAACTGCTACAATCTATCTTTTTTTATTTTGCGTTATTTATGATGGAAAATTAAGAATTTTACGCAGAAAAATTTCTAAAAATAAAGGCTTCACAGACTCAGAACAAATTGTACCTTCAACTAATTTTTCAAAAGAACAAAAAATATCTATAGAAGATAAACCCATACATAGTAACCTAAATTATAAAACTTTAACTATTATATGTGGTATTTTACTTATTGTATCTATTGGGACAAATACTTATCAGGCATACAAATTAAGTAAATCCACAGAACAATTGAAAAAGTAAAAAACAGCTATGAAAAAAGAATATCAACGTTAGAAGATGCAATTGAAAAAAGAGTAATAAAATAGATGTACTAAACAATCAAATAACAGATTTAAAATCTAGATTATCTGATGACAAATGGGAAAAATATTCACAAGAAATAATTAATTCATCAAGTAGTAACTCTTCAGCAACATGGCAAGATATAGCTAACCTTTATGATGGACCTCAAACTCCTTATCCTGGGATTAATTAACCGTTCATTTTATGATCTAAAATATAGGATTATTATTACCTTAAATAAAGGGATCTACTACTATGAAAAGTAATTGGAAAGTATAAAAATTATTTAATAACTTAAAAAAAATGTGAAATAAAAATTATAAAGGCACCCAAGAGGTAAGAAAATGAATGAAGTACAAATTCTATTATTCGTGTACGGAATAATACTAATTCCATGTGTTATAAGTAAATTGAATCTATCTAATTCTTGGCTAGGATTCTGGGGTTCATATGTTGGTGCAGTGATTGGTGGCATTATAACAATTGCTGGTGTTTACTTTACCTTAAAATCAGAACGGGAAAAAGATAAAAAAACTGAAGAAGAAAAAATAATACCAGACATATATGTAACATTTGAGCCAACAAATTTCGTTAATAAGTTGCCTCAAAATTTAAAGATTACTTTTATATCAATTAGCACTGGTATTGCTCTTAATATTTCATTATTTAATTTTTTTCGCAGTATAGATGATATTCATATAAATTCAATATTACCCTATAAAACAGCAGAACTAATAGTTCCGTTTGATGAAATGTATTTTGATGATATGATATCTTTGGTTTACTATGATATTAATATGAAAGATTATTATAAAAGTATTTTATGTGGAATTAATTTTAATGAGTATATCTTTATAGAGAATATTTCTATTCCGTATCATATAACAAAAGGAATTTCAGGTACAGCATTTGAAAAAAGTATAGTAAATTTTTATTTTTATGATCAAATTAATAATGAAAACCATTACATAAACGAATTAAACAAATACTATAAAAAAAGATCTATCCCCGCAGAAGTAAAGAAAATCTACGGAGACGTAATCACTCTTATTTTAATTAGGAATTTTTCCAGACGGATTTTGTACGAATCTTTTAAATATGTTTTAGGAGTGGAACCGCATACGTTTGAAGTTTTAGAAGGAGATGCAGATATCTATTAATAATTATACTGTATAAAATCCCGCCTAAGTCTTATACAATATATCCTTTTAAAAAACTACTAAAGGAGGTCTTATTATGGCCATAATTGAAAAAAGGAAAAACAGTTATATTATAAGAGTTTCTTGTGGCTACGATATTAACGGCCTGCAAATACGTAGAAATATGACTTGGAAGCCTGATAATGATCTAACTCCTAAACAATTAGAAAAAGAGCTGCAAAGGCAGGCTGTACTTTTTGAAGAAAAATGTAAGAATGGACTATTCCTTGATGGTTCTATAAAATTTGCAGACTTCGCAGATAAATGGATTAAAGAATATGCTGAAAAGCAGCTTAAAGCTAAAACTATAGCAAGATATAAAGAGTTCCTAATCCGCATAAATAAAGCAATGGGACATATTAGACTTGATAAGATTCAGCCTCAGCATTTACTACAGTTTTATGATAATTTGTCTGAAGAAGGTGTAAGGAACGATATTAAATATAAATGTAAAGCTGATATTAATCCTCTGATTTCTGAAACAAAAGCAGCCTTTTGCAGAAGAGCAGATTTATCAATGCAAGCCTTAAATAATGCCTGCAAAGGTTTAAACGTATCAGAGAGCACAGCTCAAAAAATATCTGCAGCATTAAATTTAAAATTAAGTGAATTATTTATA
>JAXGOV010000024.1:0-11901 GCA_040767305.1 Candidatus Metalachnospira sp.
GGCGTGGTGCTGATTTTTGTCTGGAGGAATGAAATGAGCTATTATTTAAAGGAATTAATAGACCTTAGGAAAAACTTTGTTAAATCCTACGATTCCAAGAAATACGCTGAAGCATTAGATTACGGAAACAAAATAGTTGATTTATATAAAGAAAACAATGCCTGCACATCAGAGGATTATGCGGATGATTTGAATAACTTTGCTATTATATGTGATGATATGCATATAACTGAGAAGGCAAAATCATGTTACAAAGAAGCTGTAAAGATTAAGAAAGAGATTTTGGGTGAAAATAGTCAGAGTTATCTGGATTCGCTTACAAACCTTGGTATACTATATAGCAGGCTGGGAGAGTTCGATGAGGCAGAGAAAGCGTTAAAGACTGTCAGCAAACGAACAAAGGAAAATACAGGAATGAATACGGCTGAGTATGTTGAAAGCATATACAACCTTGGAAACATGTATGTTGATAAAGAAAATTTTGACATGGGTATTTCTCTGCTTGGTGAGGCATTGGAGTGTGCTAAGCGTGTACGGAATTATAGTACAGAGGACTTTATAGATATACATGTAAGTATTGCAGAGTCATGCGCAAAAAGCGGTAATTACAGGCGTGCCAGCGACGAATATGGACGTGCGAAAAAATTATCCGAAAAGTCAGAAGAAAAAAACAGCTATTTTAAAATGAACTACCTGATTAGATATTCAAATATTTATCAGAAGTTAGAAAAATATGACTTAGCGGCAGAAATATATATTGAAGCTATAGAAATAAGAAAAGTGATCATGAGTATTCATCATCTTGATTTTATTTCTATGCTCAATCATCTTGCTGAAATTTACAGTAAAAACGATGAATATGAAAAAGCAATGGAAGTACACAAAAGAGTGTTAAAGCTTGTTGATGAAATGCTTGGTAAAAATCATGTGTTTTATGGGGATGCTCTTGCCAATATAGGGGTTGATTACAGCGGATTAGGTGAGTTTGATAAAGCTGTTGAGTATCACAACAAAGCTCTGGATTTGAAGAAAAGTATAGTTGGAGAAAAGCATCAGCATTATATTTTTACGCTTATAAGTCTTGCAAATGTTTATGAGGACATGGAGAAATATGATAGGGCAATAGAAATTCAGAATACTGCTCTTGAGCTGAGAAGGCAGTGTTTTGGTGAAGTAAATGAGAATATCTGTGATTCACTTGTGAACTTAGGCAGGCTTCACATGGAAAAGGAAGAGTTGGTTAAGGCTCAGGGCTTCTTTATGCAGGCACTCATTATGGGCAAGGAAATTATGATTGCAAGCGGCGTAGATGTATTGGTTTATGCCGAAAATGTAAGGCTTATGGCTGAGGCATGCTGCAGAAGAAATGACATTGATAAAACGACGCAGTTCTGTGAAAATTATATATCTATAAAAAAATCAAAATATGGTGACAAACATCCTAAGTTTGCACGAGCACTTTTGGATTGCGCACTGCTTTTTGAACAGCTTCAGGATTATGATAAGGCATCTGAATATCTTGATATGGCTTGCGATATAGCAGAAACAATGTGCGGAGCAGATACTCCTTTTGGTATGGAGTGCCTTTATCAAAGCGGTGAGGTGCTCTTCGAAATAAAGAAGTATGCAGAGGCTTCCGAGCGCCTAAGAAAAGCGGCTGCAATTTATAGAAAGAACAATGGAGATGATGATGAACTCATAAGGATAATGTATCTGCAGGCAAAAACTCAGTATATGCTGGGCTTCCCTAAAAAGGCAGATGAATGTATTTTCAGAGCGAAGGGTATTGCATCCAGAGCCGGAAAAAATATAGAGTTCATAATTGATGAAGATATAGATTATGCAGAGGTCATTATTTCCGCAGGCGATTACACCAGAGCGGCAGAAAAACTGGATGAAATATGTGGAAATATCAGCAGCTGCGGTGATGAAAAGCTTATATATGAAATGTTTAGCGCCAGTGCGGAAGCATATTACAACTGCGGCAATTACCAAGAAGCTGCAAACAAAGCTTTGGAAGCAGTAAACTATGCCAAAGGAGATAAAGACATATCAGATGTAAAGCTTATTGCTGCTGAAGCATATTTAAAGCTTAAAAAATTTGATAAGTCAGCAGAAATGCTTGAAGATATTAAAGCTAAAATGAATAATAACGAAGAAGTTTCTGATAAGTATAAAACGATGGTTTTTTGTATGCTTGGAGAGGTGTACAGCAATATTGGAGAGTGTGAAAAGGCGGATATAAATTTTGAAGCAGGTCTGAAAGAAGCAAAGAAAAAAGAGGACATTTCTGAAGAAGAATATAGTTTGTTTCTTGATATTGCTGCAGATAATGCCGAAAAACTTGAAAAATACTCAAAAGCGGTTGAATATATTAGTGAAAACGCATTGCTTATCAGAAAAAATGAAGGGGAGACCGAAAGGTTCAGTGAATATATTATACACACTGCTAAACTGTACTTTGCTCAAAAAAGATATACCGAGGCGGCAGTTATGTATGATAAAGCGGCAGAGATGTATAAGGAACTGTGCGGTAAAAACTCAGAAAAATATATTAATGCAATAATAGAAATATGCAAAGCGTATGAGGCAGACGGCAAATATGAGAATATTATTGTAAAGCTTGAGAGTTTAGACGATTACGAATATAGGAAAAAGGAGATAATTGATATGCTGGCATCTGCATATAAAAAAACAGGTGCTTTTGCAAAATTAATCAAGTTAAAATTCGGTGGAAAACAGCAGTAAAAAGTTGAAAAAACAGGTTTTTCGTTGTTGACATACAGTTGCAACTATGCTAAGATTGTTTAGTGTGTTCAGCCGCACGAAGAGGTTGAAAATTCGAGCAAGAGGTTCGGATACCGTATTCGGCGAGTAAATTGCGAGGAGGTGTATGTATGTACGCAATTATCGAGACAGGCGGAAAGCAGTACAAGGTATCAGAGGGTAATGTAATCAAAGTTGAAAAGCTTGCTGTAGAGGCAGGCGCAGAATATGCTTTTGATAAAGTACTTGTTGTTTCCGATGATAAAGGAGTTACAGTTGGTGCTCCATATGTTGCAGGTGCTAAAGTAAATGCTACTGTAATCGGTGATGGTAAAGCTAAAAAGGTTATTATCTATAAGTATAAATCCAAAAAAGGCTTCCACAAGAAAAACGGTCACAGACAGCCTTATACAGTGCTTAAAATTGGCTCAATAGCTCTTTAATTATTATGATACGTATAAAAATTTTTCGTAATAAAACGGGAGATATTTACGGATTTCGTCTTAAGGGTCACGCAGATTATGCAGAAGAGGGAAGCGACATTGTATGCTCAGCAGTATCTGTGCTTACGGTGAACACAATCAATTCGATTGAGCTTTTCACTGACGAACAATTTAATTGCGAGACTGATGAAAATAGAGACGGATATTTGGAATGTATGCTTTCCAATATTAAAAACGGAAGCAAGAATCATGATGTTCAGCTGCTTTTAAAGGCAATGCTGAACGGATTAAACGATATTGAAAAAGAATATGGTTGCTATATATCGATAAACGAGGAGGTGCACTAGTATGTTAAAATTAAACCTTCAGCTTTTCGCTCATAAAAAAGGTATGGGTTCTACAAAGAACGGCCGTGATTCTAAGTCAAAAAGACTTGGAGCTAAGCGTGCAGACGGTCAAGTTGTAAGAGCCGGAAATATCTTATATACACAGAGGGGAACAAAAATTCATCCTGGTATCAACGTAGGTATAGGTGGAAACGATTCACTTTTTGCTCTTGTTGATGGACGTGTTAGATACGAAAGAAAAGGCAGAGATAAAAAACAGGTTTCTGTTTATCCGGTAGAAACATTGGAAATCGAAATCATAGAATAATCAAGTTTGAAGGTTTCAAATGAAAGCATTTGAAACCTTCTTTTGTCTTAAGCTGACCAAAGTTTATTTTTGAAGATTAATTTTAGTGAACTTAAGGCAATATAGTAAAGAGGTGAAAATTATGTTCGTAGATAGAGTAAAAATCCATGTTAAGGGCGGCGACGGCGGCGACGGTTTTGTTTCGTTTTACAGAGCAAAATATATAACACACGGCGGACCTGACGGCGGTGACGGCGGTAAGGGCGGAAATGTTATTTTTGTCGGCGATGACAGTATGAATACCCTTATGGATTTCAGATATAAAAGAATGTTCAAGGCAGAGCCTGGACAGGCCGGTGCAAAAAGAAACTGTTTTGGCAAAGACGGAGAAGACATAATAATCAAGGTGCCAAAGGGAACGGTTATACGTGAGGTCACAACAAACAAAATAATGGCGGATATAACAAAGAGCGATGAGCCTGTTATACTTATAAAAGGCGGCAAAGGCGGAAGAGGCAATCAGCACTTTGCCACACCTACAAGACAGGCGCCAAGGTATGCTGAAAAGGGTCAGAAATCAAAGGAATATGATGTAATACTTGAACTCAAGCTTATTGCTGATGTCGGACTTATAGGTTTCCCTAATGTAGGAAAATCTACATTCCTTTCTATGGTTACAAATGCTAATCCTAAGATTGCTAATTACCATTTTACAACACTTTCACCTAATCTTGGTGTTGTTCAGCTTAAAACAGGAAAAGACTTTGTTTTGGCTGATATTCCAGGAATTGTCGAAGGTGCAAGTCAAGGTGTAGGTCTTGGAATTGAGTTCCTTCGTCATGTTGAAAGAACTAAAGCGTTCATTCATGTTGTTGATGCTGCGGCTGTTGAAGGCGATGATCCGGTTGAAAATGTTAAGAAAATAAACAATGAGATTGTAACCTACAATCCTGAGCTGGCAAAGCGTCCGCAGGTAATAGCGGCAAATAAAACTGATATACCGGGCTCTGAAGAAAATGTTGAACGTCTTAAGGCTGAATTTGAGCCACAGGGAATAAAGGTAATTCCTATATCTGCAGCTACCAATGCTGGACTTGATGCTGTAATTGAGGAAATCAGGAAGATTCTTGATAACTATCCTGAAGATATCATATTTGAACCCGAATATGAGGAATTTGACGATGTTACAGCCGGTCATGAGCCTTATACAATAGAAGTATTTGACGGAGACTATTATGTGGTTTCAGGCGTAGGCGTTGAAAAGATGATGGGTTATACAAATCTTGAGGATGAGAACGGATTTGCATTCTTCCAGAAGTATCTCAGAGAAAAGGGCATTATTCAGGCTCTTGAAGATAAGGGTATAAAAGAGGGAGACACAGTAAGAATTTATGACCTTGAGTTTACTTTCTATAAATAATTAAAATGACAAAACGCTTTGATTTCCAGAGGAATACAAGGCGTTTTTAGCAATAAAACAAGAAATATTGCAAAAAACATTACTGTTGGATATACTTAAATTACTAACTGCAAAGACTAAGGAGAAAGCTATGTTAACAAGCAAACAGAGAGCATATCTGAGAAGCATGTCAAATGGATTGGATACTATTTTTCATATAGGAAAAAGCTTGGTGTTACACCTGAGCTTACAAGGCAATTGATACTGCTCTTGAAGCACGAGAAATATTAAAGGCTACATATACTTGATAATTGCCTAATGGGAACGAGGGAAGCGGCACAAATTATTGCCGAAAGAACACATTCTGAGGTTGTACAGGTAATAGGCAAAGATTTGTTCTTTACAGACAGGCTAAAAAGCCTGTAATTGAACTTCCGAAGGCAAAAAAGGACTGATGATGTGTGAGTCTTTTGATTTCAAAAAATGTAAAAGTATTGCCATAATGGGAGGTACGTTTGATCCTCCGCACAATGGACATTTAGTGACGGCTCAGGCTGTGTATGATACATTTAATGTGGACAAGGTAGTAATAATCCCATTAGGTGATGCACCGCATAAGGAAAGGCAATTGAGTCCAGCAAATGACAGATACAATATGGTATCTGGTGCAATAGTTGACAATAAAGCTTTTGCAATTTCTGATATGGAGATAAACAGGCACGGAAAAACATATACGGTTGACACTATTGAGGAAATAAAAAGACTGAATCCTGATTTAATAGTATACTTTATTATTGGTGCTGATGAGGTAAACATGATAGAAACATGGAAAAGCCCTACAAAGTTATTGAAAATGTGCAGGTTCATTGCCGTTTCACGCCCGGGATATAAAGTAAGTGAGCTGATAAAAAGATTGAATCAGTCAGAAAAAAATTTGACTGTGAAATGTATTTTCTTGAGGTGCCTGCTCTTGATATTTCCTCTTCGGAGCTGAGGGAAAAAGTAAAAGAGCATAAGTCTATAAAATATCTTGTGCCTAAAGAAACGGAAAAATATATAAATGAGCATAATTTATACGAATGAAGAAGGTAATCTGATGTTATCTGTTGATAAAATAAAGGAAAAGCTTCAGTCAGCATTATCCATTGAACGATATATTCATACTCTGGGAGTTGCGGATGAGGCAAAAAAGCTTGCTGCACTTTACGGAGATGAAGAACTAGTAATGAAAGCTGAGCTGGCAGGTCTCTTGCATGATTGTGCAAAGGACTATCCTGCTGATATGAAAAGACGTTTCTGCAAGGAGTATCATGTTCCTGTTGATGAAATTATGAAAAAACAGATAGACCTTGTACATCCTTTTCTTGGGGCGGAAGTTGCTAGGAGAGAATATGATGTTAATGACGAGGAAATCCTCGAGGCCATAAAATGGCATACAACAGGAAAAGCCAATATGACGCTGCTTGATAAAATCATATTTATAGCTGACTATATTGAGCCAAACAGAGAGCCGTTTGAAGGACTTGAAGAAGCTAGAAAGCTTGCTTATGAAAATCTTGATAAGGCTATGGCTTATATACTTGAAAGCACAATTGAGTATGTTAAGAAAAGAAACAGGGCGCTACATCCTTATTCTATGGAAGCGCTGGATTACTATAACAATGTGTCTGATTAAGGAGGAAATATATGAACGAAGCGTTACACAAAGAGGCTTTTGAAATGGCTGTGATTGCTAAAGAAGCATTGGAAGACAAAAAGGGTGAAGATATTAGAATGCTTGACTTAAATGGTTTGTGCAATATCGCTGACTATTTTGTAATTGGTAGCGGAAGCAATCCAAATCAGGTTAGAGCTATGGCAGACAGTGCTAATGAAAAACTTTACAAGGCAGGATATAAGCTTCATCATTCTGAGGGTTACTCAGGGGGAGCATGGATACTTCTTGATTATGGCAACCTTATTATCCATGTTTTTGACAGAGAGCAGCGCTCTTTTTATGGAATTGAAAGAATATGGGGTGACGCAAAAGAGTGCTGATTAGTTTCGTTATTGAATTTTAGTTCAATAATGGTATACTGATTTAAGGTATTCTTTTAGATACGTTTATACTATTGTTTTAAGGAGATAAAATACTATGGGAGAAGCAATGACTGGCTTGAAGAGAAGCCACATGTGCTGTGATATAAGTGAAGAACTTATAGGCAGTGAAGTTACAGTTATGGGATGGGTTCAGAGAAGACGTGACCTTGGACAGCTTATTTTTATTGCGTTAAGAGACAGAACCGGTATAGTTCAGGCTGTTGTTGACGGCAATAATTCGGATAAGGAGCTTTTTAATAAGGCTGAAACAATAAGAAGTGAATATGTTGTAGCTGTTAAGGGAAAGGTAGCGCCCAGAACAGAGGGCAATGTTAATAAGAATATGAAGACAGGAGCTATTGAAATAATCGCTTCGGAACTTCGTATACTTTCAGAAAGTGAGACACCTCCGTTCCAGGTAGAAGATGAGATAACAGTTAAGGATGATTTAAGACTTAAATACAGATATATAGATTTAAGACGTCCTAGCCAGTTTAAGAACATCGAAATTCGTCACAGAACTGCACAGGCTATCAGAAAGTTTCTTAATGAAGAAGGCTTCCTTGAAATTGAAACACCTATCCTCGGAAAAAGCACACCGGAAGGTGCAAGAGATTACATTGTTCCAAGCCGTGTTCACAACGGCAGCTTTTACGGACTTCCTCAGTCACCTCAGCTTTTTAAGCAGCTGCTTATGGTTTCTGGCATGGATAGATACTATCAGATTGCAAAGTGTTTCCGTGATGAAGATCTTAGAGCAGACCGTCAGCCAGAGTTTTCTCAGATAGACATGGAACTTTCATTCGTTGATGTTGATGACGTAATGGAAGTTAATGAAAGACTTATTAAAACAGTATTCAAGGAAATGCTTGACGTTGATGTTCATATTCCGTTGAAGAGAATGAAATATAAAGATGCTATGGAACGTTATGGTTCTGATAAGCCTGATATTCGCTTTGGTATGGAACTTAATAATATTACTGAAGTAGTTAAGGACTGCGAATTTGTAGTGTTTAAGAGTGCAATAGATGCAGGCGGAAGCGTAAGAGCAATCAATGCTAACGGCTGCGGAAACTTCCCAAGAAAGAAAATAGATTCACTTGTTGAATTTGTTAAAACATATAAAGCAAAAGGACTTGCATGGATTGTTGTTAATGAAGACGGAACACTCAAGTCACAGATTGCTAAATTCTTTACACCTGAAAAGCTTCAGGAAATTGTTGATGCAGTAGAAGGAAAACCCGGTGACCTCATACTTATTTGTGCCGATAAGGACAAAGTTGTATTTGATTCACTTGGCGCATTAAGGTGCGAAATTGCAAAAATGCTTGAGCTTACAAAACCAAATGACTATAGCTTCTTATGGGTAACTGAGTTCCCTATGTTTGAGTGGGATGAAGAAGAAAACAGATATGTCGCTGAGCACCATCCATTTACATGTCCTATGGATGAGGATCTTGCTTTACTTGATACAGATCCAAGCAAGGTAAGGGCGAAGGCTTATGATATGGTTCTTAACGGTTTTGAACTTGGCGGAGGAAGTATCCGTATCCACAGACGTGATATACAGCAGAAAATATTCAATCTTCTTGGTTTTTCAACTGAGGAGGCACAGGCTAGATTTGGCTTCCTTCTTGATGCATTTAAGTATGGTGTGCCGCCCCATGGAGGACTGGCATTCGGCTTTGACCGTATAATAATGCTTATGACAGGTGCTACAAGCATAAGAGACGTTATGGCGTTCCCTAAGGTTAAAGATGCATCGTGCCCTATGACAGATGCACCAAACGTTGTTGATCAGAAACAGCTTGACGAGCTTGGAATAGCAGTTATAAATCAGGAAAAAACAGCAGAAGAGTAATACTTTAAATTTAAGTATAAAAAATCCGTATCAATTAATTGATACGGATTTTTTATATTATTCAGATAACAGAAAATCTATTGTTCTGTTTTCCACATCAGCTTTGGCTACCGTTATGGTTACTTTGTCACCGAGACTGTATTTTTTCTTTGTATGTTCGCCTATTACACACATTTTATCAGCATCAAATACATAGTAATCGTCCATAAGCGAGTTGAGTGCAATAAGACCTTCAACAGTATTGGGAAGTTCCACAAATATACCCCAGTTTGTTAGCTCTGAAATTATTCTGTAAACGTTTCACCAATAAGTTTTGTCATATACTGCATTACCTTTTTTCAGGAGTTGTCTGTTTCACGCTCAGCCTCTGCATCGCTTCAAGTCGTTCTCTTTTTTAGACTTTGTTCTGATACTTCTGCAAGTATTTTAATTGTAGTGCTTTGTTCTTTTTTCAGTAAGACCACGGAAAGATTTTCTTTTTTCGCAATTCTATGAATCTGGAGGTCGGATAACGTCTGATCGGTGGTGAAGTGGCAATAATATTTTGCGGCTAAACCAAAATGTCCAAGGCTTTCCGGCATGTATTTTGCCTTTTCATGCTTCTTAATACAACTCTGCTTATAATATGCTCCTCCAGGGTTTACCGCTTATGCTGTCAAGCAGCTGTGCAATTGCCTTTAGGTGTATATCTTCTGTACATAAAGCGATATCCCAAAATTATAAATGAATTGTGTAAGCTTTTTAATTTTTTCTTCATCAGGAGCCTCGTGGTTACGATAAACAAAGGGCAATTCCTGCCAATAATAATCTTCTGCAATTGTTTCGTTGCAAATAAGCATGAATTCCTCAATTATGCTTGTAGCAGTATTACGCTCGTGGGGCTTGATTTCGATTGGTTCGCCGGTTTCATTGAGTAATATTTTGCATTTCTGGGAGGTCAAGTTTACTGAACCACGCTTTTTGCGTTTTTCAAGAAGAATGTTTCTTAATTCCAGCATTGTGGTGAACATTTCAAGGAAATCAGTATATTCTTTCTTGTACTGCTCATTGTCGTTTTCAACTATTTCATTTACTATGTTATATGTCATTCGTTTGTCTGAGCTAATAACACTTTTTGAAATCTTGTGGCTTACAACGGAACCACTTTTATCAATTTCCATTGTGTACAGCTGAGTGCAAGTCTGTCAACATTTGGATTAAGTGAACAAATACCGTTTGAGAGCTTATGGGAAGTCATTGGAATTACACGGTCAACAAAGTGAATACTTGTTCCTCTTTTTAGCGCTTCTTTATCAAGAGGCGAGTTTTCTGTTACATATTCAGTTACATCGGCAATATGCACACCAAGAAGATAATTGCCGTTATCAAGCTTTTGAATAGATATTGCATCATCAAAATCCTTTGAATCATCACCATCTATCGTAACTGTCTGTATGCCTCTGAAATCATCTCTGCCTGACAGTGACTTTTCATCAATTATATCAGGATCAATATTTTCAATTTGCTTTAATACGTCTTCAGGAAATTCTCCCGGAAGTTCAAACTGCTTAATGATAGACAGAATATCTACACCCGGATCGTTTATATGACCAATAATTTCTGTAATGACACCTTCCGGATTAACTTTACCGTCAGAACGCTTTGTAATTTTAACTACAACTTTATGACCGTCAACAGCACCTTTTGTTTTTCCGGCCGGAATAAAAATATCCTGACCTATTTTTTTATCATCTGGGATAACAAAACCATAGCTTTTTACTGCTTGAAATGTACCAACTATTTCAGATACGCCTTTTTCAACAATCTTTATTACTTCACCTTCAGCACGGAGACCATCTTGTGACTGCTTTGTTACTTTAATAAGAACTGTATCTTTGTTCATTGCACCGCATGTATAGTCTGACGGTATGAAGACATCTCTTTCCATTGATTCAACGGAAACGAAGCCAAACCCTTTTTGATTTCCTGTAAAAATGCCTGTAAACATATTTAGTTTCTCTGCCGGCATTATTTTACCTTTTTTAGTTTCAACAATACTGCCGTCATTTACGAGAGAGTTCATGATTTCGTTAAAAATATTTACGTCCTCTGGAGGAACATCAAGCATTACAGAGAGCTCAGGTCTTTTGAGCGGAATATAATTCTCACTGTAAATATAATTTTTGATTTTTTCTTTTCTTTCTATAAGTTTTTCTTTAAGTTCCGTAATTAACACCTACCTTTTTAAATTACGATATTACCTTTAGTATATATAATTTGCTGTTTTATGATGTTTTAATCAAAAATAAAGGTCAGGCAAATATATTATGCCTGACCTTAAAATCAATTAACCAATAAGACTTATTACAAATGCAAGTATCATAAATATTGCACCAAGAATTTTTGTCAGTCTTGCAAGTGAACCTTCAACAGAGTTTCCTCTGTTTTTGCTCCAGTAAGAATTTGAAGAGCTTGATGAGCCTCCGACTGCACCAAGACCTGCTGCACGATCTGACTGTAAAAGAACTATTATGCATAATAAAACGCCTACGATTGCCAATATAACAGATAAAACTGTTGATAAAGTACTCATTTATTTTTCCTCCCAAATATTCCTCATAAGACACTTTTCATATTCTAGCACAAAAAATAATAAACAGCAATATAAAAATTACAAAATTTATAATTGTTTAAGAAGTTTATTTACGTCTTCTGTACTGCCGATTATCATAAGATGATCA
>JAXGOV010000025.1:0-11634 GCA_040767305.1 Candidatus Metalachnospira sp.
TACTCACCCTTTACACCCAGTAATTCCGGATAACGCTTGCCCCCTACGTATTACCGCGGCTGCTGGCACGTAGTTAGCCGGGGCTTCTTATTTAGGTACCGTCATTTTTTTCGTCCCTATTGATAGAAGTTTACAATCCGAAAACCGTCTTCCTTCACGCGGCGTTGCTGCATCAGGGTTTCCCCCATTGTGCAATATTCCCCACTGCTGCCTCCCGTAGGAGTTTGGGCCGTGTCTCAGTCCCAATGTGGCCGATCACCCTCTCAGGTCGGCTACTGATCGTTGCCTTGGTGGGCTGTTATCTCACCAACTAGCTAATCAGATGCGGGCCCATCTCATACCGGATTACTCCTTTTCTTCTCTTAAGATGCCTTAAAAGAATGACATGAGGTATTAGTCACGTTTTCACATGATTATTCCTCTGTATGAGGCAGGTTGCCCACACGTTACTCACCCGTCCGCCGCTAAAATATTTCAAAAGCAAGCTTTTAAAGTATTTCCGCTCGACTTGCATGTGTTAAGCACGCCGCCAGCGTTCATCCTGAGCCAGGATCAAACTCTTATGTTAAAATCCTTTGCCAGTATCACTCTGACTTTTTTGTTTCCTTATTACTTTGGTTTGTTTATCTTAGATAAACTCATTGTCTTTTGACTTGGGTTTAATTTTTTTACCATCAACTGTTCAGTTTTCAAGGATCAATCTCTTTTATTTTTTCTTGCTGTCTCACCGGACAGCTTGATAATAATACATCATTTGTTTCCTTTTGTCAATACTTTTTTTAAGTTTTTTTAAAAGTTTTTGTCAATCATATTTCTTAATTGTATTAACTCGATGTTCTGTTTTTTCAGCAGATACGTTTATTAATTATACACGTCAAAACTCATTTGTCAATCATTTTTTAACTTAAATTTTAATTTTTTATAACTACATAATTCAAGCCGAGTGGATATCCACTCGGCTTGAACTTCAATTAATTATCTGCAGTTACTTTCTTTACCTGACTGCTTTTTTGTGTTCTTGCTGTTCTTTCCAGACTCAATGCTATATTCTTCAGCAAACTCTGTTCTGCTGTTGTTTTTCTCAGCATTTCTGTCTGAAGTTTTATTTGTTCTACTATTTTTATCCACTGCTATTCCACCTTTCAAAGTTTTGTGCATGGTTATTCGCACATAAATAGTATTGTAAATAGATTGCTTTTTATTCACTGATTAATAAATTTTTAAATATATTTTATTACAGGCACAACAATTTTTTGACCGGCTTGCAGATTCTCGTTATTCGCTCCATTAAAATCCATTATATAATCGACATATTCTTTTTTTGACATTCCATCAGAATCATATCTTTGTGCTATGCTCCAATAACTATCACCTTTAGAAGCACTTATTTCTTCATAGTATATTGAAGTATCTCTTTGATGCCCATCACCAAAAACATTTGATACTGCACATGTCATAATAATGAATACAATAATTACAAAAACTAATTTTCTCATATATACCACCTCAACAAATATTTGTTCGCTTTTATGTCTTCATAATATACGAACTCTTGTTTATTGTCAATATTTTTTATTGTTTTTAGAAACATTTGTTTGATATTTGAGAAAATATATGTTATTATATAGAAAAATAACCTGGTAAGGAGCAATCGCCATGGAAAAATTATCGCAAAAACAATTACAAATACTTGAATATATGAAAAAAGAAGTTCGCGAAAAAGGTTATCCACCTTCAGTACGTGAAATCTGTGATGCTGTTGGACTGAAATCAACTTCAACTGTACATGGTCACCTTGAGCGTCTTGAGAGAAAAGGATATATAAAGCGTGACCCATCTAAGCCACGTGCAATTGAAATATTTACGAATAATTTTACACCAGAAATTAAAACAAGTATTTCAAAAGAAATAATTAATATACCTATTATAGGAACAGTTACAGCAGGAACTCCTATTTTAGCTGTCGAAAACATTGAGGATACCTTTCCTATGCAGATGGATTATGCACCAAACGGAGATATATTTATGCTTAGAGTTAAGGGAGACAGTATGATTAATGCGGGCATATTTAATAAAGATCTCATATTGGTTAAGCAACAAAATTCGGCTGAAAACGGAGATATAGTTGTAGCTCTTATTGAAGATTTTGCAACGGTAAAAACATTTTACAAAGAAAATGGCTATATACGACTTCAGCCTGAAAATCCTACCATGTCACCGATATTAGTAAGAGATGTTACGATTGTAGGTAAGGTAGTTGGCCTGTATCGTAAATACTAATGTCCAGCAAAATGTTTAAATAAAAGCTTCTCTTAAGAGGAGCTTTTATTATTTAAAAAAATTGACAATACATATGTAAATAGTCTAAAATATAATTTATATTTTGTTTATATGCTATAGTTGCATTTAAATAATGAAAGGATTTGTTATTATGTGTGCATATAAAATTGTTACAGATTCTGCAAGCGATATTTACCCTAGCGTAATTGATAACACTGTAATTCCGCGTGTACCATTTTATGTAACATTTGATAAAGAAAACTACTATAAAGAAATTGTTGAAATGTCAATTGATGAATTTTATAATAAAATTCATTCTGAGAAAGCTTACCCTAATACATCTCAGCCTATAATATCTGATTACATATCGGTTTTTGAACCAATACTTCAGGAAGGCACTGATATCTTATGTTTCAGCATATCAAGTCTCTTTAGCGGTTCATACCAAAGTGCTGTTAACGCAGCCTCAATCATGAAAGAAAAATATCCCGAAAGAAAAATTATAACCATAGACAGCTGGCAGGCAACCGGAGGAATGGGCCTCATAGTATATCAAGCTCATCTGATGCATGAAGCAGGCTATGCAATTGAAGAAATTGCAAATATTGTTGAAACGCTTAAGCACGAAACCGCAATTAACTGGACAGTTGGCTCGCTTGACTTTCTCCAGCATGGAGGACGAATTGGAAAGTCAGCAGCTCTTGCAGGAACAATATTTAATGTTAAGCCTATAATTTGTATGAAAGAAGGAGAACTTTTCCCTGTTGAGAATGTTAGGGGCATGAAAAAGGCTATCAAGGCAATACTTGATAAAACGGATAGAGAAATAAAGGACCATGAAAGCGACTACTACATGACGTTATTCTATGCTGATGCATATGACCCGGTTATGGATATAATTACTGATCACTACAGTGATTCAAAATATTCATTTATTAAAAATATGTCTCGGATAGGTGTAACAATAGGCTCACATACCGGACCTAAAGTAATAGCACTGGCATATTCAAAAAAATACACTTGCTACAACAGATAGGAAATATTTTTTATGTACATACCGATAATCAACCGCATTCATAAATTGATATGAATGCGGTTTTTTATACTCGCCGCAGAATACGATTTGCCAAATATGATATAATTCATTGGAAGGAGCTGATTTTTATGTTTATTCCCTTAGATACATCTACATGGGAGCGAAGAGAACATTTCGAATATTATAGAACAAAAATAAAATGCGGCTATAGCTGCACTATAAATTTAGATGTTACAAAGTTTAGGACACAAGTTAAAAATAACTGCCTCAAGTTTTATCCATCTTTTATATATTGTGTTTCCAAAATAATAAACAATACAAAAGAATTTAGGATGACAGTTGATGAAAACGGTTATCCGGGATACTTTGATGTTTCCAATCCCAACTTTACCATTTTTCACGAAGATACAAAAACATTTTCCGATCTGTGGACTGAATATTATCCTGAATTTCAGAAATTCTATAAAAACACAGTAGAAAATATGGAAAAGTATAAGGATATCCACGGGATAAAAACCAGAGCCAACCAGCCACCTAATTTTTTCTGCATTTCGTGTGTTCCATGGTTAAGCTATACAGCATATAACACATATGTGCCCGGTGGAGAGCCAAATCTTTTCCCCATTATTACTTTTGGAAAGTTTTCTGAAAATAACGGTAAATACGAAATGCCGTTTACATTAAATATATCACATGCCGCTGCCGATGGATATCATAGCTCAAAATTCTTTAACGACCTTCAAGAGCTGATAAACACAATTGAATTATGAATAAAATGTTAAAATTCTTAAAAGAATATGAACTTTAGCACTCACCTATTGACAGTGCTAACAGCCAGTGGTATATTGTGGTCTGTACAAAGGAAATAGGAAAAACAAACCAATCCTAAGTTAAAAATTAACACCTCGGACTCTCCGACACAGTGCTAATAAATTTATCAATTATGTCATTTGAAAGGAGATATGACTTATGATGATGCCTAGTATTTTTGGAGAAAACTTGTTTGACAATTGGATGGAACCATTTGAAAAAGATTTCTTTGGTGAAAGAAATCCTTTATATGGCAAACATTCAAAAAACATGATGAAAACCGATGTTCGTGAAAACGAAAATAATTATGAAGTGGATATTGACTTGCCCGGATTTAAGAAGGACGAAATCAATGCTAAGCTTGAAAACGGCTATTTGACCATTTCTACCTCAAAAAGCCTTGATAGGGATCAAAAGGACAGCAACGGCAAATATATCCGCCGTGAACGTTACTCAGGAAGTATGTGCAGAAGCTTCTATGTAGGCGATAACGTTAAGCAGGAAGATATTCATGCAAAATTTGAAGATGGTATTTTGAAACTGCAGATTCCTAAAAAGGAAATAAAAGAAATAGAACAAAAGAATTATATTTCAATTGAATAATAAATAATAACAACGGTGCCGATTAAAATCGGCACCGTTGTTATTATTTTAAAGAACCTTAGCAAGAAAATTCTGCAATCTTTCTGTTTTAGGGTGTCCAAATATTTCATTCGGAGAGCCCTCTTCCATAATTATGCCATCTTCAAGAAATAATACTTTGTCTCCAACCTCACGTGCAAAACCCATTTCATGCGTAACCACAACCATAGTCATGTCCTCTTTGGCAAGTTCCTTCATAACCTCAAGAACCTCTCCAACCATTTCCGGGTCAAGAGCAGATGTAGGTTCGTCAAAAAGCATAACATCAGGTTTCATACATAATGCACGAACAATAGCAATTCGCTGTTTTTGACCTCCTGAAAGCTGCGATGGATATGCTCCTGCTCTGTCAGCAAGGCCAACTCTTTCCAAAAGTTTCATCGCCTCAGCTGTAGCTTCTTGTTCACTCTTTTTTGCGACTTCATTGGTGCAAGTGTCATATTTTTAAGTATAGTCATATGAGGGAATAAATTAAAGTGCTGAAAAACCATTCCCATCTTCTGTCTGTGAATATTTATATCAACATTTTTATCTGTAATATCAACGCCATTAAACGTAATAGTTCCGCCAGTGGGCATTTCAAGAAGGTTAAGGCATCTTAGGAATGTACTCTTACCTGAACCTGAAGGTCCAATCATAACAACCACTTCACCTTTTTTAATATCCGCACTTACACTCTTAAGAGCAGTTACTCCATTAAACTTTTTTCAAGATTCCTTACTTTAATAAGAACGTTGTCATTATCGCTCACCGTTACGCAGCCTCCTTTCAAGCATTCCTGCAAAGTATGTAAGTATCATTACCACTGCAAGATAAATAATTGCAGCCGCAATAAGCGGCATATACGCACTGAAAGTCTTTGAACGAATAATATTTGCCGCTCTAGTCAACTCTTGAACAGCAACATAACCTGCAACCGATGTTTCTTTAAGCAATGCAATAAATTCATTAGCAAGCGCCGGAAGAACATTTTTAAATGCCTGAGGAATAATAATATATCTCATTGTTTCAAAATAATTAAACCCAAGGCTTCTTCCTGCTTCCATCTGACCTCTGTCGATAGACATAATACCGCCACGTACAATTTCAGCAACATATGCACCCGAGTTAACACCAAATGCAAGTGCAGCAATCAATACGCCATTATCAGAAGATGCAAATATAACAAAGTATATAATAAGCAGCTGAAGTACTACTGGTGTACCTCGTATTACAGTAAGATAAATCTTTGCAATAGCATTTAAGAAAATCAGCAGATTATGCCTAAACCCACTCCTGTCATCGTCCCTTGTCATATCATAGGTAGAACGTATAGTTGCAAGAATTACTCCTATAATAATACCGATTAATATAGCAACAATTGTAATCTTAAGTGTTACTCCAAATCCGTTTGCCATTAGCTTCCAACGTTCACCGGTAACAAAATTCAATATAAAATCCTTTTTAACCTCAGCAAACCATTCTGCCAAAAAAACACTCCCTTTCCATTTTTCTTCTGTTTATTCTTAATACATCACGGAAAATAAACAAAACCTTCTAAAAAAGACAACTTTCTTTATTCTCCGTTTCCTAATATAAGAACACCATGCAGGGCAACCCTGTCCTGCATGGTGTAAATTAACCCAACTTTATAAATCAACCAGCATATTTTTGATTTAATTCATCAAAGAAACCATCAGCCTTCATATCAGCTAAAGCACCATTTATTTTATCAAGTAAATCTGTGTTGTCTTTTGAAACTGCTATACCATAGTATTCTATATCTGATGCATCACCAAAAGGATCATCAAGAACAACAAGATCGTTTGCTGCCGCATAAGCCTCAGCAACACCTGTATCAAGAACCATACAGTCTACTTTGCCTGCAAGTAAAGCAGCAAGAGCATCACCGTATTTCTCAAATTCGCTTACTCTGTCACCAAGTTTATCAACTGCCATGATATCACCTGTTGTACCAAGCTGAACACCAGCTTTGTATGTTCCATCAAGAAGATCCTGATAGCTTGTTATTTCTGAATCCTTAGGAACAAGGATTGACTGAGCTGCTGTAAAATATGAATCTGAGAAATTAACGTTTTCCTTACGTTCGTCTGTAATAGTCATACCCGAAACTCCAACATCAATTTTTCCTGACTGAACAGCTGTTATAACTGAATCGAAGTTCATATCAGTAATTTCAAGTGTCATTCCAAGTCTTGAACAGATTTCGTTCATCATATCAACATCGTATCCAACAATTGTCTTTCCGTCATCATCATAAGACTCAAACGGAGGGAAATCCGCACTGCATCCCATTCTGAGCACTTCGCCATCAGCAGTTTCACCTGCAGGTGTTTCTTCAGTTTTACTTTCATCTTCCTTTGGTGTTGAACTTGAAGAACAAGCAGCAACTCCAAATACCATGGCAACTGTCATTGCCACTGCCAAAAATCTCTTCATAATTTTATCCTCCTTAAAATACCTTCTTAATTAAAAAGGCAACATATGGGTAAGCCCCAAAAAGTCAATATATATTATAGTCCAAACCAAATCATAAAACAAGCACTATTATACATATTACAGTGTCTTTCGGTCAATAAACTCGGGCCTATGTTTTGAATATACAATTTTCTGTGAACTATAAAGTCCATAATATCCTGACAGCCTATATGATACAGCACTTGCTATAGCATAGAACAATAGTCCCTTTGCGCCAAAAAGCTCAACGCTTAGAATTAATGATGTAAGCGGACAGTTAGTAACTCCGCAAAAAAGAGCTATCATTCCAAGCGCAGCCCCGAATGATGGATCAAGTCCTAAAATTCCGCCTGCAACATTTCCAAATGTAGCACCCACAAATAATGTAGGCACAATCTCGCCGCCCTTAAAGCCAGCTCCAAGAGTAGCTGCCGTTAAAATTATTTTTAGGATAAAAGCTTCTGGTCTTGCCTCTCCTGAAGCCGCAGCTGTTATTACTTCCATTCCAGCTCCATTATAATCTCTTGTACCAAAAAGATATGTGAGCCCAATAACAATAGCTCCTCCTACAAAAGCAGCAAGCATTCTATTATGTATTTTTTCATATAATACATGCGTTTTTTTAAGTGCTAAACAAAATAACATACTTACAACAGCGCATAACATACCTAAAGCTATTACCTGTAATATACTGCTAGTACATATTTCAGGTATACCAGTAATAGTAAAACTTGGTTCGGCAATGCCTAACAGCTTCGCAATATATGCTCCTACAGATGCAGATATTACACACGGAACAATAGCCGAATAGTGCATTACACCAACACTTACTACCTCCATTGCAAAAACAACAGACGTAATTGGTGTTCCAAATATAGCTGAAAAACCTGCACTCATTCCGCACATTGTAATCATTCTCTGCTCATGCTCATCAAGTTTAATAGTTTTTCCGATATATGAAGCAATGCTTCCTCCAAGCTGTAAAGCCGCTCCCTCTCTACCTGATGATCCGCCAAAAAGATGCGTTATAACAGTGCTTATAAATATAAGCGGTGCAGTTTTTATGGTAAGCTCATTATTATCTCGTACAGCCTCAAGAACAAAATTTGTGCCCCTATCCTTCTCCATTCCTGCAATCTTATATAACCATGCAATTACCACACCTCCAAGTGGAAGTGCCCACAGCAGAAATGAATATTCTATTCTTAGTTCAGTTGCTTTTTCAACAGCAAAATGAAAAGCAACACTAACAAGACCAACTGCTATACCAACTACAGTAGCTATAATGACGTTTTTAAAAAATCCCTTAAGAATACTGGCCGATTCTTTCAACCGCGCGTCATCATTTGTCATTTTATTTTTCCTCTCCCTTCTTTAATCCTTGCCTGTTTGCATTAGACAAATTCATCAATAATTTTATTACATTCATAAGGTAAATGCAACAAATATTGTTAACATACAAATAAAAATCCCAACATAATAAGAAATCGTTGGGATTTTTACTAAATTTATTTGAGTCTCTTAGTAAGATTATATGCATGAAGAATATGCATCCTCATGGCAGCCTCTGCACCGGCAGCATCTCTTGCTTTAATAAATTCCATAATCAAAGTATGATCATTTACTGTGTAATACTCAATTTCTTCATTTATCATTGTAAAAACTTTTTCTACATCAATCCCTGAATAAATAATTGGCATAAATCTTACAACACACTCATTTTTTGTAGCTCTTGCAATTGCATAGTGAAATTCATGGTCATATTCCGTACGAATATGAGGATCTCTGATTTGCTGCTGAAGCACTTCACCAAGTCTGACAATTTCTTCAATGTCTTCATCAGTAGCTCTCTCAACGGCATACCTTGTCATGCTGGGTTCAAACATAATTCGCATTTCAAATAAATCCATAGCACCAAGCAGAAGATTTTCAAGTTCACTAAACCCATAATCTTCGTTCAAGTCTTTATTATCTGCTACATATGTACCTTTGCCTCTTCGTATTTCAAGGACATTGTGCGCAATCAAAAATTTAACTGCCTCACGAAGAGTAGTTCTGCTTACACCAAGCTCATTTGCCAAATCATTTTCATTAGGAAGCTTGTCCCCAATAATAAACCTTTTATCAAGCGTTATCATTTTTAAGATCTGATCTGCAACTTTTTCTGACAACATGACATTTTTATTTATCATATTTATCCCCCCACATATTCAAATATTCCCTTAATCTTAAAATATCCTCATTATATACTTCTTTTAAACTAGCATTGTATATTATAGCAGCAGGATGATACAGCGGAAAAATATTGTTTTCCCCAAAACAGGTTATCCTTCCGTGGTAATCACCAATAATTGCCGCCTTGTTTCTCAATACCGATTGGAGAGGAACATTACCCAATGTAACTATTACCTTGGGTTTGATTATTTCTATTTCTTTATAAAGGTATTTTGAAAAAAACTTCTTTTCTTTTACATCAGGAGGCCTGTTCACAGCCTTCCCGGTTTTTTCACTTATTTTAAACGGACGAATTTTTACTACATTGGTTATGTACAAATCTTTTCTATCAAGACCGATTGCATCAAGGAAGTTCATTAAGTTCTTACCTGCCTTTCCTACAAACGGTCTGCCCTCACGTTCTTCATCTCCTCCGGGGGCCTCACCAATAAGCAATAACTCTGCACCGCTTTTTCCATCACCAAGCACAACTTTTCTGTCAGGAAAATTCATACTTGATTCCAAGGCAATGAGCTCATTCAGCTCAATTAATTTTTCATTTTGCTGCATATTAAATCTACTCCAATGGATGATAGCATCCGTTTATATCGTCAAGAATCCATTTATCATTCTTCTTTAAAATTTTTATATCAAGTATATCATTTTCCTTAAGCAATTCCACTATGCCTTTATTAAAAAACAATCTGATATAGTACGAATCTTCATCAATTTTTCTAAAAACTACAGAATTATTCCTAAAGAAGCTTTCAGCTCTGAATCTTCCGTTGTCTCGTTCCATATCATCATTACTTTCAAACTTTTTAGCCTTATATCTGTCAAAATCTATAATACATGGTATTTTAGAAATAATGTATCTATTATTATATTGTACTATTTCACTTTTTAAACGCAGCATTCTCAGCGATGTCAGCCTAACATTAGGATCAAGGCTCATAAAATTATTATGAGTTGAACAGCCTGTAAGCATATCATTAAGTCTTATATATTCTTCTGTTGCTGAATAGAAAGCCTCAGTAACCTTTCTGTCCTCGAAATACACTTTATAAGGTAGCCATTTCATAAAATAATCCTGAAAAAAGTTTATATCAGCTTTTTCAAGAGAGGTATGTCTTCTTTTTGAATATTCTATTAAATATTCAGCGCATCTGATTTTTATATTAGCATCATTTTTTGAGTAACATTCTGAAATTATTCTATTGTATGCATCGGATAAATCACAGTAGCTTGCAATCATTATCATCACTCCGTATATTAATCTAATAATTAATATACCTGATTGCATTCGCTTTATTCCTTTTTGTCCTTATAAAGCAAAATTCCCATAATAAATCCACCGATTAATCCGCCAATATGTCCGAAATTGTCAATTTGTGGCTCTAATAAACCCATCCCTATACTCACTACAACCAACACAGCTATTGCCATATAGCTTAATCCATCTATCTGTTTGCCAGTCTTTTTGCTAATTGCGAACAAAGCTCCAAGCAAACCAAATATAGCACCTGATGCACCGACTGAAAATCCGGTATTAAAATATGCTGACAACAGTCCGCCAGCTATTCCTGAAACTAAATAGATTGTCAAAGTTTTTACTCTGCCGCAATACTTCTCTATTTTCGAGCCAAAAATATAAAGAGATAGACAATTTACAAGTACATGTTCAATGCTGCCATGCAAAAACATATATGTGAACAGCCTATACAACTGCCCATCTGAAAAAACTAACGAATTATTTACACCAAATTTATATATGTATAAACTTTTATCTCCGCTATGTGTTTCAAATATAAATAAAATCAAGTTAATAATAACTAAAAAAACAACAAGCAACGGAATTTTCGCTACCTGCATTAATTGAGATTTTTTCAAACCATCTTCATTTATTTTTTCAATTGACATTAAATTATAAGTCTCATCATTTCTTAATGCAGAATTTAGAATTTTTTCAATTCCATGTATTTTGTCTGGTTGTCCCTTCCCTGCATATATTTTATTAGTTTTGTCGACTGTATACCACCAAACATTATGTACATTGCCATCATAAACAGATTCTTGCGCATCAGCAAAAGTTTTTAATGCATCAGCTTCCTTTCCATACATAAGATGTACGCAAACAGCATCATTAAATATTTCTAGGTTACCATATAACATTCTTTTCATTATTTCAGTAATAT
>JAXGOV010000026.1:0-10016 GCA_040767305.1 Candidatus Metalachnospira sp.
TACCTACAGGTACAGGTAAAACTATTGTGTTCAGCAAAATCATTGAGGATAGGGTGCGTTCAGGAGAACGTGTCCTAGTCTTAGCCCACAGAGGAGAATTGCTAGATCAAGCTGCAGATAAATTATCTCAGTCAACGGGTCTTAAGTGTGCCACAGAAAAAGCTGAAGAAACCTGCCTTGGAAGTTGGTACAGAGTAGTTGTTGGTTCGGTTCAAACATTAATGCGAGAAAAAAGGCTGAGTAAATTTTCAGCCGATTTTTTTAACAGTATAGTAATTGATGAAGCTCACCATTGTATTTCAGATGGCTACCAAAGAGTACTTGAACATTTTAATGAAGCCAAGGTCTTAGGTGTAACAGCAACACCAGATAGAGGAGATATGAAAAATCTAGGTACAGTATTTGAGAGCCTGGCATACGAATATTCACTTCCTAAGGCAATTAAAGAGGGATACTTGTCACCAATTAAAGCAGTAACTATTCCATTGAAGTTAGACCTTACAGGCGTAAGCACACAGGCAGGAGACTTCAAAGCAAGTGATATAGGCACAGCTCTTGACCCGTACCTTTATCAGATAGCTGATGAAATGACAAAATACTGTCTTAATAGAAAAACAGTTGTGTTCCTTCCACTTATAGCCACAAGTCAAAAGTTTAGAGATATTCTTAATGAAAAAGGCTTTACTGCTGCCGAGGTAAATGGAAATAGCACCGATAGAACTGAAGTACTTAAGGACTTTGATGAAGGCAAATACAATGTACTCTGTAATTCTATGTTACTTACAGAAGGCTGGGACTGCCCTTCTGTAGACTGTGTTGTTGTATTAAGACCAACTAAGGTAAGAAGCCTTTATAGTCAAATGGTTGGCAGAGGTACAAGATTATGTGAGGGGAAAAAGGAATTATTACTCCTTGATTTTCTATGGCATACAGAACGCCATGAGCTTTGCAGGCCAGCTAATCTTATATGTGAAAATGAAGAAGTAGCTAAAAAAATGACAGAAAATCTTGAAGCAGCAGCTTGCCCTATGGACATCGAGGAGGCAGAGGAACAGGCGGTTAGTGATGTGGTTTCACAAAGAGAAGAAGCTCTTGCAAAACAGCTTCAAGAGATGAAAAATCGTAAGCGTAAATTAGTCGACCCATTACAGTTTGAAATGAGCATTCAGGCCGAGGATTTATCAGGCTATGTACCTGCCTTTGGGTGGGAGATGTCTCCACCATCTGATAAACAAGTAAAGGCACTCGAAAAACTTGGAATAATGCCTGATGAGATAGAAAATGCAGGAAAAGCAACTAAGCTCCTTGAACGCCTGGATAAAAGAAGAATGGAAGGACTTACAACTCCAAAACAGATACGATTCCTTGAAAGTAGAGGTTTTCAGCACGTTGGCACATGGCAATTTGAAACTGCTAAAAATCTGATTGATAGAATAGCTGGTAACGGTTGGAGGATACCTTCAGGAATTAGACCAAATGAATATGCTCCAAACGAGGTGAGAAATTAATGACAGACAGCATTGACTTAATAAAATTACTTGAATATATAGACCCAGCGCAGCTTGATTACCAAGAGTGGCTTAATGTTGGAATGGCATTGAAAGAAGAAGGATATGTGTGCTCTGTTTGGGAGGATTGGAGTTCGAGAGATTCACGCAGATACCATTATGGAGAATGCGATAAGAAGTGGAACGGTTTTTTAGGCAACAGTAAGCCGGTTACTGGCGCAACAATAGTGCAAATGGCAAAGGAACACGGCTGGCAATTTTCTCATAATACAAATGATTATGAGCTGGATTGGAATGATGCCATAGGCGGTGATGATGAGCTTGTTGTAATAAATAAAAACTGGATAGAGAGCAAGGAAGTGTATATTCCTGATGAATGGAATCCGGTAAAGCAGCTTACTACATATTTGGAAACTTTGTTTGAAGCATCTGAAAACGTTGGCTATCTAATCGAAAGCTGGGAGAAGGACGGACGTTATATACCTAAAAATAAGGGTGCATTTGACCGTACAGCAGGGGAACTTGTTGAGCAATTAAATGGGTGCGGTGGTGATATAGGTGCTGTAATAGGCGATTATGACTTAAATGCGGGGGCATGGATAAGGTTTAATCCCTTAGATGGTAAAGGCGTAAAAAATGAAAATGTAACTGATTTTCGCTATGCCCTGGTTGAATCGGATGAAACGGACGTTGAACAACAAAATGCCATTATTAGAGAGCTGGAATTGCCCGTAGCCTGCCTTGTTCATTCAGGAGGAAAAAGTATTCATGCAATTGTTAAGGTAGATGCTGTTGATTATAACGAATACAGAAAAAGAGTAGATTATCTATATACTGTGTGTCAGAAAAACGGGCTTAAGATTGATAGCCAAAATAGAAATCCATCTCGATTAAGCCGTATGCCGGGTATCATAAGGAATGGCAACAAACAGTTTCTTATGGAAACTAATATAGGTAAAAGCAATTGGAATGAATGGAAAGACTGGATAGAAAGCATTAATGATGATTTGCCAGACCCTGAAAGCATGGCTGATACATGGGACAATCTTCCTGATTTAGCACCACCGCTTATCGATAACGTACTTAGACAAGGACATAAAATGCTTATTGCAGGACCTTCAAAAGCTGGCAAATCATTTTCTCTTATAGAGTTGTGCTGTGCAATAGCAGAGGGTAGGCAATGGCTTGGCTTTAATTGTGCACAAGGAAAGGTTATGTATGTAAACTTGGAACTCGATAGAGCTAGCTGTCTACACCGTTTTAAGGACGTATATACAGCATTAAACCTAAAGCCTAATAATCTTACAAACATAGATATATGGAACTTGAGGGGTAAATCTATACCAATGGATAAGCTTGCACCAAAGCTCATAAGACGTGCTGCTAAAAAGAATTACATAGCCATAATCATAGACCCTATTTACAAGGTTATTACAGGTGATGAAAACAGTGCTGACCAGATGGCTAATTTCTGTAACCAGTTTGACAAGGTTTGTACAGAGCTTGGCTGTGCAGTTATATATTGCCATCATCATTCTAAGGGTTCTCAAGGCGGTAAAAGAAGCATGGATAGAGCCTCGGGAAGCGGTGTATTTGCCCGTGACCCTGACGCTATGCTTGACCTTATAGAATTGGAAGTGCCCGAGGCTTTAATGACACAGGAGAAGAACAAAACGGCTTGTAATATTTGCTTAAACGGTCTTGCAATCAAAGGTTATAAAGATAAGGTATCTCAAGATGATGAATGCAGTAAAAATGCCATGATAGATGCCTGTAAGCAGTACTTAAATGCAGATGAATACAAAACTACCATGTCACTTGTAAACGAAGCAGAGAAGGCAGTAGAAGGGCGTACTGCATGGCGAATAGAGGGTACACTTCGAGAGTTTCCTAAGTTCCCACCGGTTAATATGTGGTTTGACTATCCAGTACATAAGATAGATAAAATAGGGGTACTAAAAGACGTTGAAACAGATGGTGAACAACCTCCTCGGAAGAAAAATTTAGGTCGCAAAAAGTCAAAAGAAGAGCTTAAAAAGGAACGTAAAGAATCCATAGAAACTGCTTTTGAGGCCTGCAACATTGACGGAAAAGTTACGATAAAAGACCTACAGGAGTATATGTGTACGAGTGAAAAAACAGTCAGAAGTCACCTGAAAGAGCATGGCGGTTATTGGATTGACGAAGGGAATGTTGGTAAAAAGTAAGGGAAAAAACCGAAACGTTTCCTTACCCTGTATGAAGGAAAAAACCGAGAAAAACAATTTTCCTTTAGAGAGTAAAAAACGAGCAAATTTGATGTTTTCCCTCATAGGGAAAAAACCGAGAAATACCGTTTTTTTCCGAGGGAAGGAAAACCTATTATTATAAATAATATAATTTCCCTTTCCCTGACGGTCAATAGGGGGTAAGTAGTTGTCCGTTTACGTCACGGACAACGACAACTCCTCCCCCTGACTATTGACAAAAGAAATTTTTCAACTGTAACAGTAAGTTTAGCGATTTAGCTTGACAAAGTGAAAGTGAGGCAGTGAATATGGGAAGAAAAAAATCAACAAGTAAGAAAATTGAATGTGCAAAATATATGCCACCACTATACCATACAGTGCCCGACGATGAATTTAATATTAAAAAAAGTCAAGTGGTCAACTGGTTAATAAAAAGTCCGGCAATTTTAAATTATTTGTGGGACCATATCAAACAATCTGGACTTGTAGAGTACAACTCCAAAACAGGTAAATGGCAAGGTGTAGATTATGATGACAATTGAATTTTTTATGCCGATGATACCACCAACTGTTACTCATCAGGAACATAGAGTGAAGATGGTAAATGGCAAACCGATATTTTATGATTCTGCCGAACTCAAAGATGCCAGGGCAAAATTAACAGCAAACTTGGCAGTACATAAGCCTGGTAAGCCTTTCAAGACAGCAGTACGGCTCACAACGAAGTGGCTATTTCCTAAAGGTGATAAACACTCTGATGGGGAGTGGAAAATAACAAAGCCTGATACAGACAACATGATTAAGCTTTTAAAAGACTGTATGACAGCGTGTTATTTCTGGAAAGACGATGCACTGGTAACTAGCGAGATCACAGAAAAGTTTTGGGCGAATGTCCCAGGCATTTATATAAGAATTGAGGAATTGTAGGTGAGAATATGGCTCTTAGGTTTGAAGACATAGAGAATAATGTGTTTGACGGTGTAGCACTTAAAGACCCAGGTAAAATTGAAAGAGCAGCCTGCGGAGAACTCAAATATTTACTCGGTGAGATGCAAAAGGGCCATATAACTAGAGAACAAGCTACGCAGGCGAAATTAAAGCTTAGAGATAAGTATGAGCAGTGTCAAAAGCACATTGAGCTTATGGAGATTATCCAGGAATATATATTAAAGGCTCAGTGGAACTTCAAGGACAATGCAAGCTATATAGGCGAATTGCTTATGGGGGCAAATAGCATAGCTGAATCGCCTGATGCAAAAAAGCTGTGGCTATATAAAGATTTTGTGTTTGATACCGTAAATTATTTTGATAAAAACCTAAGCAGGTCTTTGACTAAACTGGATGGGATTAAAACAAGGGGTCAGATGATGGAGTATGTTTTCAAGCAAATCGGGTGTGAGGGATATGAATACGAAAATATCAGAAGAGTGCTGTTAGATATGAAAACGCTGTGGAACAGGCTGTTTGACTTGATGGAAACCCAAAACAGTAATGATGAGATTGACAGAATAATTAATAGCATGAGGATTATGTGCAGAGCACTAAAAAATATAGATATTAGCATAAATGAGGAAAATTGATAATTGCGGAAAGGAGTAAGAGGTTTGTCCGGACAATAAACTGCAGTTTACTCCTAAAAGAATAATCCAATTGACGAGGATATAACGGACGATATGTTGCCATTTTAACCATCTCACAACCTCTACAACGTATTTAAAATGCAAAGGTGATTAATCAATGGTTGCAAAAATAAAAACGCTTAGAACGGATTACAGGAGGATATTATGTTTAGTATATATAAAATTTTAACAGGTGAAAGTTTCTCACTTGAATATTACAACTCGCTCAATGATGAACAACTTAAATTAGGTCAGGCTCTTAGGCTAGAAAGTAATGAATTAACAACAGCGAAGTTAAATCAAAAACCAGAATTTATTTGCGCAGGGACTAGACTAAGTAGCGGGAAATATCCAGTTTTAAGAATAAGAAATGACATTCAGTTTTGCGTCGATGCATCAATAAATCCAAGTTGCGTAGGCGAAAAGATGCAGATTTCACAGGACGGCTTTAAGCCTGGTTAATTTAAAAGGCGGATATTTTAAGGCAATGTGCGTTGTAAATAATCAGGTATTCGGATTTTTCGATTTTGATTAATAAATATTAACGCAAAATGAATGAATATACATAGGAGGCTTACATATGAAATCAACAGGAATGGTTAGAAGAGTGGATGAGTTAGGCAGAATAGTATTGCCGATAGAACTTAGAAGAAATTTGAGCATCAATGAACGTGATGCTGTTGAAATATTACTGAAGGTGAAACTATTGTCTAAGAAAATATGAGCCTGCTGATATATTTACAGGCAGTATGGAAGATTTGATTGAATATAAGGGAAAGAAGGTTTCTAAACAGTCAATTAAGGAAATGGCTGACAAAGGAATGAAGGTGAAAGAATGAATAAAATAGACCTGATGCATCGGTTGTTTGGAAAGAATGAAAGCTTAATGTGTTGTGAATGCAAAGCCTTTTACCGCAATCGTTACGGAACTAGAATATACAGAAAATGCCGTAATTATGGCGATAGCGCCAGCACAGGAACGGATTGGAAAGCTACATATCAGGCTTGCGGATTAGCACCAAGCGGACAATATGAGGGAGTACCAGTTGTTGAGATAGCAAAGCAAGAACCAAGAACAAATGATGATACACCATTAGAAGGGCAAATGATACTAGGAGGTGCAGAATGACAGAAATTGAAAAGGTGCAGTATAAACACGATTTAGAATACATATCAGAGCACTATGGACTGTCTGATCAGTTAGGGCAGACAAAAAAGGAATTACTTGAACTGATTGAAGCCATAGAAGATTATGAGAAAACGCCAAGTATAGAACATTATAATCATGTATCTGAAGAGATTGCAGATGTTGAAAACATGACATTTCAAATCAAGATGCTTATGAAGTCTGAAAATGCTGTAAATAAGATTAAGCAGTTCAAAGTGGACAGGCAGTTAGGAAGGATTGAAAGAGGTGAATAAATATGACGCAAGAAAAATTTAATGAGATCTGCGATGATATGCTTGAACGCTGTCAACGGGTTTTGTGTAGTAAGGCAAATGAATATGCAACCGAGGACAGATTACATAATTTCAAAGTTGCTGCAAAGCTTGAAGGAATTACACCGGAACAGGCTTTGGCGGGAATGATGGCAAAGCACACTGTATCAGTATACGACATGATTAAATCAGCTGAAGATTACGATAATGCTGTATGGAATGAAAAGATAGGCGACAGTATTAATTATTTGATATTGCTTAGGGCATTGATTGAGGAAGCACGTGACAGTCGACCGGAACATGAAAAGTTTTTGGATGATTTTATGAAGAGGTGACGCTATGAAGCTTTACATGGCGGTTACAGCTGACAAATATGAACTTCCGCTAATAGTCAGCAGTAAAAGACAAGAGCTTGCTGACTATGCCGGAGTAACCGTAAGAACAGTTGATAGTTCAATCTCACGGCATGAGAAAGGAACGCGTACAGGAATTAGGTTTATAAAGATTATGGTTGATGATAAGGGGTGAGAAAATGAGCCGAAAAGATACGGAAGAACAGGCAAGACGTGAAGGTATGGCATATGCCTTAATGATAGCACAGGATAAAGGCGTTGACGGATTAGCTGAAGAACTGAAGTTCAGAAACATTACTCAAATCCCTATAGCGGTCAGCCGTAAAGCGTGCGATTTGTGTATAACCAGGATAAAAGAAAATACGATTGATACTGTTTTAGTTTTAATGGCTGCTACTATGCACGATGAGTTTGGATTTGGTGAAAAGAGAGTGCAGCAGGCTATTAATCGGTTTGAAGAAAAAGCTGAATGCCTGAATGAAGATTATTGCACTTGGGAGGACCACATCCAGATGATAAAAGACGAGATGGGCATAGAACTTAAGATTAGAATGTTTGATGAGGATGTGAAGGGGTGATGTGGACTTGGATAAATCAATACTTATTCAGTATGCGGATCTGCAGGAGGAAATCAAAGACATTAGGTGCAGGATAATAAAGACTGAGGAGCAAATCAAAAAAATTAACTCTGAGGGGACTGTAATAGACTCTGTGAAGGGGACCAGAAAGGACGGTACTATCGGCAGCATACGTATAGAGGGATTCCCGTACCCGGAATACGGCAATAAATCAACGAAACTATATTTGTATAAGGCGCAGTTAAGTAATACCGAGGAAGAACTCCTGGAGCTCACAAACAGCATTGAGGAATACATAAACTCAATTGAGGATAGCAAAATGAGAAGAATTGTTCAGTACAGAGTTATTGATAATCTGACTTGGTATCAGGTAGCCGATAAAGTAGGCGGCAAATCTACAAGCGAGAGTTGTCGAAAATATTTTGAAAGATTTATAGAAAAATGCTAAAATGTCCGACATGTCCGTTTTTGATGTGTTATAATAGTATCGTGAAAAGTTATGAAAAGGACAAGCTTATATGGTTTGTCCTTTTTTGATGCAGAAAGGACGGTGACATTATGACCGAAAAACAGAAGCGTTTTGCAGATGAATATCTTATAGATCTTAATGCCACCAGGGCATATAAGGCAGCATATCCGGCTGTTAAGAAGGATGAAACTGCAAAGGCAGCAGGAAGCAGATTGTTAACTAATGTTAACGTCAAAAAATACATTGACGAGCAGCTCAAGATTATATCAGACAGCAAGGTTGCAAAAGCTCAGGAGGTTATGGAATACCTTACATCCGTTCTTAGAGGTGAGTCTGAATCTGAGGTAGTTGTCGTTGAAGGCTGTGGTGATGGATTTTCCGAGGCGAAGAGGATTAATAAACTGCCTGACGAAAAGGAACGTTTAAAGGCTGCAGAATTACTTGGCAAGCGTTATGGTATGTTTACGGATAATGTTAAGCTAGACGGGCCTGCTGTAGTAAAGATTGTTGATGACATAGAAGGTGCTGCAGATGCCAAAACTGAGTGATATTATTGCACCTAGTTTTTATGAGGTCCACAAAGATATTAAGCAGCAAGGTCATACTCATTACTGGCTGAAAGGCGGTCGAGGCTCCACAAAATCCTCGTTTGCTTCAACAGAAATTATACTAGGCATTATGAAAGATCCAAATGCGAATGCTGTAGCTTTGCGTAAGGTTGGCATGAACCTAAAAGACAGTGTGTATGAACAGCTTGAATGGGCAATTAAAATGCTGGGTGTTGAGATGTACTGGCAGAGTAAATTAAGCCCACTTGAGCTGATATATATTCCCACAGGACAAAGAATCATATTCCGTGGTGCAGATAAGCCAAAGAAAATAAAATCAACCAAGTTTCGTAACGGATACTGTAAATATATCTGGTATGAAGAGGTTGATGAGTTCGGTGGCATGGAAGAAATACGAACTATAAATCAGTCATTAATGCGTGGAGGCGAAAGCTTCTGCGTTTTTTATTCCTATAATCCTCCCCAGTCACAAAGGAACTGGGTTAATGAAGAAGTATTGAAACAAAGATCTGACCGCTTGGTGCATCATAGCAATTACCTTGATGTGCCTCGTTCCTGGCTAGGAGAACAGTTTTTCATCGAGGCTGAACATCTCAATAAAGTAAACGAAAGAGCCTATATGCATGAATATATGGGCGAAGTAACGGGCACAGGCGGCGAGGTATTCACAAATATTGAACTTAGAAGGATAACAGAAGAGGAATTAAAGCATTTCGATAGAATATATCAGGGCTTAGACTTCGGCTGGTTTCCTGATCCGTTGGCATTTGTGCGTATTTATTATGATAGAGCAAGGGAAAAAATATATTTCCTTGATGAGCTGTATCAAAACATGCTAACTAACGAGTTGGCAGCAGGAATACTTAAATTTAAGGGGTATAACGACACTTATGTTACCTGTGATAGTGCAGAGCCTAAAAGTATATATGACCTTAGAGATTGCGGTATAAATGCCAAGGCGGCAGTTAAAGGAAAAGGCTCTGTTGAGTACGGTATGAAGTGGCTGCAGAAGCGTACTCTTGTAATTGATGGTGTGCGTACACCAAGTGTGCTGAAAGAGTTTACTCATTATGAGTATGAAAAGGATAAGAACGATGATTTTATAGACGGATATCCGGATGCTAATAATCATTTAATAGATGCTACTAGATATGCCCTAGAAAGGGTTTATGCAAAACGAGGAAGTAAAGGATAAAAGAAGGTGAGATTATGACAATACTGGAAACACTTGAAAAAGAAGGTTATGACACTG
>JAXGOV010000027.1:0-6341 GCA_040767305.1 Candidatus Metalachnospira sp.
ATGTAATAATAAAATAATCAATTAAAGTGGTTATTAAGGAGGAAACGTTCATATGAAAAGAAAATATGTTGCATTAGCAACAGCGGCAATATGCATAGCCGGTTCAGTAAACTATACTGCACTTGCTGCATCTACATTTGCAGATATTAATGATGTTCCATGGGCCGGGGCGGCTCAATATATTGAAGAAGCAGCATCTCTTGGTCTTATGGCCGGATACACGGAAAATGGCCAGAAGCTTTGTAAAGCCAGAAATAATGTTACATATTGTGAAGCAGTTCAGCTGATGTATTCTATTATGTGTTCAAATGACATAAATCAAAAGGTAAGCAGTTCGGTAGTGTCAAAATGGACATCTACTATGCAGAGTGCAAGTATACCTACATGGGCATATGATTGTGTTGCATACAGTCTTGAAAATTCCATTCTTTCAACTAATGACATTAAAATATTCGTAACATCCGGAAATCAGAATAATGCAAGACGTGAGGATGTAGCGGTTATTTTCGGCAAGGCTTTAAGCAAGCTTTATACTGTAAACGTAAATGCATCTCTTGCATATAACGATAAAAGCAGTGTTTCATCAACATCTGTTCCTTATCTTGAACTCTTATACAGACTTAACCTTATGGTAGGCGACAGCAGCAATAATTTTAACCCCAGAGCTTATATAAACAGAGCGGAGATGGCAGTTATTTCATCAAAGACAGTTAATAAGCTTAAGGGCAGTACACCAACTCCAACTGTTGAACAGTTTACTGGAACAGTAGAAGATGTAACAACAAGCGGCAGCAATATTGTTCTCACGGTTGATGTATCAGGTACAAGCAGAGCTGTTACGGTTACATCATCTACAGCAGTGCTTAAAGACAATGTGGACTCAAGCGCAGCCTATATTAGTAAAGGGGATACTGTTGTTGTTGTAGTAAGCAATAATACAGCAACTCTTGTTTCGATTCTTTATTCATCAAATTCATCATCCGCACTTAGCGGAACAATAAGCAGTATAACAACCAGTAGAATCTCATTAAAAAACAACAGTAAAACAACATCATATTCATTTGAAAGCAAATATGAAAATACGGTGGTAAAACTTGACGGTAGCAGTTCTGATGTTGATGAGCTTATAAAGGCAATTAAAGACGGAGATACTATTACTGCAAAAATTACGCTTGGTACTGACGGATATGTTGCTAGAATAGATGCTACAACAGAAGATATTCAGCTTTCAGGCACTCTTACTTCACTTACATCATCAAAGCTGGAGCTTAAATATAACAGCAAGACATATTCATATAATCTTCCTGATGACACAGATGATATTACTGTAACGATTGACGGAAGTTCTTCTACATATTCCAGATTGAAGAGCAAATATTCTTCAACTACATATTCGGTTAAGATAACGCTTGACAGCGATAATGAGGTGAGCAAAATTGTTGCTACAAGCTCATTGTCATCGGGGACAGTAAGCGGAGATTTGTATTCCGTAAGCAGCTCTTCTATTAAAATTGTTACATCTAATGATACTAAGAAGACATACACAATTGATTCTGATGTAACAGTAACAATTGACGGTTCATCCTCAAAACTTTCAACTCTTATTTCAAGAGTTGATGATGATAAGGAATATACAGTTAAGCTTACGATTTCTGATGGTGAAGTTACAAAGATAGCAGCTACACTTTCAGATGATACATCTTCTGATGCAGTTAAAGGTACACTTGTTGACCTTGATGAGGAGGATGGCGCAAAAGTAAAGTTATCCGGTTCAAGTACAAGCAAATGGTATCTTTGGGCAACATCAGGTTATGAAATAAAGCTTGACGGAAGCTATTCAAACATTGATAAAGTGCTTGATAAAATGGACAATGAAAAGGTAACTGTAACACTTACACTTAATGGTGCGGATAGAATTACTAAACTTATAGCAGTATCAAGTGAAGAGGATGATGCAAATGATCTTGAAGGAACAATTACGTACCTTTCATCATCTAAAATTACAATTAAGCTTGATGACGGTACAAAGGCGACACACTATCTTGCAGACAGCGTAACAGTAAAAGTAAACGGCTCAACAAAATCTGTTTCAAGACTTGAAGATTATATTGAAGACGGAACATATTATGCTACTCTTACATTAAACTCAAGTGATGAGGTTAAGACAATATATGCAGATGAAGCAAAAACTTCGAGAACAGGTATACTTAAAGTTCTTGATGATGATACTATTAAGGTGCAGATAGGCTCAGTTGTATATTCATATAATTTATCATCAAGTGTAGACGTTAAGGTTGACGGTGATGATATGGATCTTGACGAGTTCATAGACAAATATGTCCTTTATACATATGAAGTTACAATATCAAGGAACTCTTCTGGTGATGTAACAAAGATTGTCGCAACAAAACAGTAAATAAAAGAAAAAAGCCTCTCCTGCAGGGAGAGGCTTTTTAAATGTACTAATATTTGAAGCATAATTTTTAAATATATTATTTTAATTAGATGATAGTGTATGTTAATTTGCACAAATGAAATGTTAAATAAATGTAGTTTTGTACGAAAAGCTCTCATTAGTATTGACTTTTTGTTAAATATATGTTTAATTAAAGTGCCACATACTTTTAGGGCAAAATTTGCCTTATTAGTAAGCGATTTTGAATATTGCAAATAGGCGTGAAACTGACACCAGAATTTGGATTTGATTTCATGAAGCAATTTGCGTATCTCATAATCGTTTTCAGTAAAAGATATTTTAACAAAAGAGTAAAAATTTTATTACCTGAAAGGAGAAAGCAAATGTTAAAGAAAGTATTGGCAGTACTTATGTCTGCTGCTCTTGTTGTGGGCGTTGCAGGTTGCGGAAGTTCAACTTCCGATAATAATCAGGCAACAGGTAGCGAAAGCAATGCAGAAGGCACAGCAAGTGACACACTTAAAATTGCGTATACAACAGATCCGGAGGGACTCGACCCTCAGAGAACGGCTGCTGTTTCAACTCTTACTGTTGCAAGCAATATTTTTGATACACTTATTACTTGTGATGCAGACTGGAATCTCATACCTGATCTTGCCAAGGATTGGGAAGTTTCTGATGACGGTATGGAGATTACATTCCACCTTAATGAAGGTGTACTTTTCCATAATGGCAGAGAAATGACAGCAGATGATGTTAAATATTCATTTGAACGACTTAAAGAGGCTGAAAGCCCTAAGGCTTCAATGTATGAAAATATTGTAGGAATAGATGTAATTGATCCATATACAATTAAATTTACTACAGAAAAGCTTGATGTAGATCTTCTTTGCTCTTTTGCATATCCATGGACAGCAATTGTGCCTGAGGAATGTGCTGATGATCTTAAAACAAATCCTGTAGGAACAGGAGCATATAAATTTGTTGAGTGGACACCTCAGGAGTCAATTAAACTTGAAAGAAATGACGATTACTTTGGAGACAAAGCTAAAATTCAGAATGTTGAGTTCAAGCTTATTCCGGATGCAACATCTCAGTTGGCTGCTCTTATGGTAGGAGACGTTAATATTACAGAGGTAACAGCAGACCAGATTGATGTACTTAATAATACAGACGGAGTTAAAGGATATTCAGTGCCTATTAATTCAATCCAGATTCTTGCACTTAATCAGGAAAATGAATATCTTTCAAATGAAAAAGTAAGACAGGCTATTGCAATGGCAATTGATAAAGATGAAATAATTAATACGGTTGTATGGGGCAACGGTACAAAGATAGGTTCACACTTACCTGTAAGCTCACCATACTATGTTGATACAACTGATGTAATGCCATATAATGTTGAAAAGGCTAAGGAGCTTCTTACAGAGGCAGGCTATCCTGACGGATTTACAATTAGCCTTAAGCTTCCGAAGAGCTATCAGACACATGTTGATACAGGACAGATTATTGCAGATCAGCTTAGTAAAATCGGAATCAAATGCGATGTTGAGATTGTTGAATGGGCTACATGGATGAGCGATGTTTATACGGATAAAAAATACGATATGACTGTTATTGCTCACTCGGGAAGGCTTGATCCTTATAACTTCCTTGCCAGATACAAATCAACAAGCGGAGACTATATCAGTCTTCTTTCCGGAGATGTTGATGCCCTTCTTGATGAAGCACTTCAGGAAAAGGATGAAACAAAACGTAAAGAGATATATGCAAATATTCAGAAAGTGCTTGCTGAAGAGGTGCCGGCTGTATATATTCAGTCATTATATAAATTCTATGGACTTTCCGACAATGTTCAAGGCTTTGAGGAATATCCTATTGATATTATGAATCTTAAAGAAGTCAGCTTCAGCTGAGTATAAATTTATTTGGGGAGCGGGATAACACCGTTCCCCTTGTTTTTAAAAAGGGTGAAGTTTGATTATGAATAATTACATTTTAAAAAGATTATGGAGTGCACTGATTGTTATATTTGTAGTATCTTTTATTACGTATTTTGTACTTATGTTTATACCGGGGGATGCAGCACAGCTTATACTTGGAACGGAGGCAAGTCCTGAAAAACTTGCAGAGCTTAGGAATGTGATGGGCTTGGACAGACCATGGATAGTGCAGTATGCTGATTGGCTTGGAGGTCTTATAAGGCTTGATTTTGGAAAGTCTTATCTTTATGGCACAAGTGTTTTAGGGCTTATTTTGGAAAGATTGCCAGTAACACTTTCGGTTGCTGTATTTTCCATATCAATAGCATCTGTTTTTGCTATAGTGCTTGGTGTTATATCAGCTATAAAAAAGAATACGGCAATTGATTATTTTTCACGTAGTGTGATGCAGGTAGGTTCTGCAATCCCGTCGTTTTGGATAGGTATGATTTTTATAATTTACTTTGGGCTGAAGCTTAAATGGTTCCCTATATCGGACTATACTCCATTAAGCGACGGTCTTATTGTGCATATAAAAAGCTTAATGATGCCATGTACTGTCCTCGCTATTGGAGAAGTAGGCATGTTATTGCGTTCTGTAAGGACAAGCATGATTGATACGCTTGACCAGGACTATATAGATATGGCAAGAGTTAAGGGACTAAAAAGTTCAACTGTGTATTTTAAATATGCGCTCAGAAGTGCTATGATTGCTCCAATTAATGTAATCGGTATGCAGATTGCAAAGCTGATGGGCGGAACTGTTGTTATAGAATCGGTATTTTCACTTCCCGGGCTTGGCAGACTGCTTCTTGTGGCGGTTGAACAGAGAGATATTGTTTTGCTGCAGGGCATTGTAATGTTTATTACAGCGGTTGTTGTATTTACTTCGCTTGCTGTTGATATTATTGTTATGTTCCTAAATCCGAAAATCAGAGTAAGGACGAGGGGAGAGTAGTATTATGAACAAATCAAAGAATACAACAAAAAAGAAAAATAAATTAAATTTAAGCTTGGTTCTTGGTTTAATACTTGTTCTGGCAATAGCTGCTGTGTGTCTCGTATCTTTTATATACATGCCTCATGACCCTACTGAAATGAATACAGCTTTTAAATTTTTAAAACCCGGTAATAACACTGAGTTTATATTTGGAACTGATAACTTTGGTAGAGATATTTTAAGCAGGTTAATGCGTGGTTCAAGGACTGTTTTGCTTGTTGGAGTTGTTTCAACAGGCGTTGGTGCGGTAATTGGAATAATGTTTGGTGCCTTTGCGGGAATGGAAAAAGGCGTAATATCAACTATTATTATGCGCTTTATTGATGGTGTTATGGCATTTCCGGGAATACTGCTCGCTATGATGCTTGTAACTGTAATAGGCAGAGGATTAAAGGGATCTATTGTTGCTATTGCAATATTTATTGTCCCGACTTTTGCTAGGCTTGTGTATTCAATGGTGTTGGATACAGAAAGCATGCTGTTTGTTAAGGCTGCAAAAAGCTATGGAATAACTAATTCAAGATTATTTAAAAAACACTATATGCCGATAATGGCAACCAGATTAATAACGCAATTTTCTTCCAGCATAGCCCATGCCATAATGATTGAGACATCACTTTCGTTTCTTGGACTTGGTATTCAGCCGCCAAATGCAAGTTGGGGGCTTATGCTTAATGAATCAAGACAGTACTTTCTTATGAATCCTTATCTTGCAGTGGCACCAGGTGTTGCAATTGTACTTACTGTACTTGGATTTAATCTTTTAGGCGATGGCCTTAATGATCTCCTTGAAAGCAGAAAAGGAGGAAAATTATAATGGAAAATTTAATTGAGATAAAAAAACTTATGATAACTGATAAAACTACAGATAGGGTTATTGCAAGCGATATTTCTTTTGAACTTGGCAAGGGTGAAATACTTGGCTTTGTAGGTGAATCAGGTT
>JAXGOV010000028.1:0-5299 GCA_040767305.1 Candidatus Metalachnospira sp.
TGAAGACCCCATCGACGAGGACAGCTTTTATGTGGTTTCCCCCGCCGGTGCCATCGGCTTATGTGAGGACGGCGAGGACATCGACTGGCTGTTTCTGTCCAATAATGCACCGAATGAGGATTTGCCGCTCACATACCAAGCTGCCCCGCAGATAAGATTCTGCTCCAAATGCGGCGCTCCCGTCGTTCCAGCCGCACGTTTTTGCGGAAAGTGCGGCAATAGACTATGAGACATCTTTGAATAATACAGAAGAATTCTAAAATGTGGCATAATAGTTAAGACGAACAGGCAGTTTTACCTGCTGTCTGTTCGTCTTTTATATCATTCTTTTTTCCGTATTCAGTTTACCCTGACCCTCGGTTCACAAGTTGTCTTTATGGCTACTTGTATTTGCTCAGGCGTTTTTGTTTTTAGGATAACATATAATTCCGCATTTATTTAACTTCGTTATTGGATTTCAGTAAATCACGTATTTCCTCAAGCAACACTTCTTGCTTTGTCGGCTCAGGAGGCACAGGTACGGGTTCCGGTGTTTTCTTCTTCATTTTAGAAAGCAGTTTAACAAAAATGAATACAGAAAAAGCAATAATTACAAAATCAACAACAGCCTGAATAAATGAGCCATAAAGAATGGCTACTTCTGCAATATCACCGCTGGCAGGTGTAATAACATACTTCAAATCACTGAAGCTTACCCCACCTAATAACACGCCTATCGCAGGCATAAGAATATCATTTACAAGCGAAGATACTATTTTGCCGAACGCACCGCCGATTATTACACCTACTGCAAGATCTATTACATTGCCCTTAAGCGCAAATTCTTTGAATTCTTTTAACATATATTTTCCCCTCTCCGGTTTTTAGTTATTACAATTTTCTTCTTCCTCTGTAACCATTTGATATCCAAGATTTGCCCATGCTGTTATACCTCCAAGAATGTTAATTACATTCTTTGCACCGCTTAATTTAAGCATAAGGCTGCACGCAAGCAAAGACCTAATCCCTGAATTGCACATAAAGGCAACAGGCTTGTCCGTTGGCAGCTCAGAATACTTTTTTCGTATATCAGGTGCGGGAATATTTTTAACGCATTTTACATGTCCGCTTTCCCATTCACTTTTAAGCCTTGTATCAATTATAGTTATTTCTCCATTTTCATATCGTTCTTTCACTTCTGCAGCCGAAATACTCTCCAGTCTTGACGTTACAAGACCTCTGTCCGTATAATTTTGCATTCCGCCGTCAAGATATCCTTCAACATTGTCAAGTCCAACACTGTATAAGGCTTTTAAAACAATAGAAATCTCCTTTAAATCTTCCATAACCAAAAGAATCGGCTTGTCAAACGGCAGTACCCAACCCGAAAAAGTCGCAAAATTCCCCTTAATGCTTAATGCGTATGCTCCAGGAACATGTGCAGCACCAAAGTCAAACTGATCACGCGTATCAACTATGACATAGCCTGACAGACTGAGCTTTAAGAATTCCTCAGGTTTATATTTTTTCGGTACATTCAGTTTTGAAAGTGCCGGAGCACCCTTTCTGTTTATTTCTGAGCACCTTGAAAAATGATCTGGAACCTCAGGCATTCCCTCTAAAAAGCTCTTAATAAATAATTCCTTTGGGTGTATCTGCATAGCAGGATTTTGCATTTTTTCGGTTCCAATAGTAGAAGACAGCTTAGATGAAAGCGACTTGCCGCAAAGAGAACCGGCACCGTGTGCAGGATACACTTCAATGTTGTCAGGAAGTTTTTCAATGCGGCTAAGACTATTATAGAGCTCAGAAGCAAGTTTTTCTTTAATATCAGGAAACAAATCAGGTCTTCCCGCATCACCAACCATAAAGAGTATCGCCCGTGAAAGCAAGAACAGGCTCCGTACCTTTTCTTTCAAGATCAGACACGATATATATTGAGCTTTCAGGTGTATGCCCGGGAGTATGCGAGCGATTTTAAAGAGAAGTGTATCTATTTGTATTTCCTCTTCATCCTTGACTGAATAATGTTCAAATCCTGCATTTGCCTTTTCATTTATATAAATTGCAGCTCCTGTCCTCTCTCTCAGCTCAATATGTCCTGATACAAAATCCGCATGCAAATGAGTCTCTATTATACCTTTTATAGGAAGGCCAAAAGAATCGGCCGCCGCAATATACTGCGTAACTTCCCTTGCGGGATCTATTACAACACAAGCGTTTCTTCCTCCTATAACATATGAACAATGCGCAAGTCCGGGAGTATATATTTGTTTAAATTCCATAACCAGCAACCTCCTATTTTCCCATTGTAATTCAAATCACTTTAATACCAAGGCATAAGTTATTTATAAATTTATTATACTTACAAAACATATTATTACAATAATTTTCCTGAAATTGCTCAAATATTGTAATTTTTAGTTATAAGATAACTTATTCATCAAAAAAACGGTATTCCCTTTTAAGGAATACCGTTCTATTTATATAATTATATAGCTTGGATTACATCATTCCGCCCATGCCGCCCATGCCGCCTGCCATTGCTGCGGGATCGGGTTCTTTGCTGGGAAGTTCAGCAACAACTGCTTCTGTTGTAAGGAATGTTGAAGCAACTGATGTTGCATTCTGAAGCGCACTTCTTGTAACCTTTGTAGGGTCAATAATGCCTGCTTCAACCATGTCAACATATTTTTCGTTAAGTGCATCAAAGCCTGTTCCCTCACTCATATCCTTAACCTTGTTAACAATTACAGAGCCTTCAAGACCTGCATTTGAAGCAATCTGGCGCATAGGAGATTCAAGAGCTTTAAGAACAATTTCAGCACCTGTCTTTTCGTCTCCAGAAATATCACCAATGATACCCTTGATTTTTTCTACTGTATGAATATATGCTGTACCGCCGCCTGCGATAATGCCTTCTTCAACAGCAGCACGAGTAGCTGCAAGTGCATCCTCCATACGAAGTTTCTTTTCTTTCATTTCAGTTTCTGTTGCAGCACCAACTTTGATTACAGCAACACCGCCTGAAAGCTTTGCAAGTCTTTCCTGAAGTTTTTCCTTATCAAATTCGCTTGTTGTGTTTTCAAGAGCAAGCTTAATCTGAGCAATACGTCCCTCAATATCCTCTTTTGTTCCTGCACCGTCTGTAATGATAGTAAGTTCTTTCTCAACTCTTACTGTCTTTGCACGTCCGAGCATGTCAAGAGTAGCATCTTTAAGGTCAATACCTACTTCTTCAGAAACAACTGTACCGCCTGTAAGAGCAGCTATATCACCAAGCATCTGTTTTCTTCTGTCGCCATAGCCGGGAGCCTTAACGGCAACACAAGTAAATGTACCTCTTAATTTATTTACAACGAGAGTTGCAAGTGCTTCACTTTCAACTTCCTCAGCAATGATAAGAAGTTTTCCGCCTGTCTGAACAAGCTGTTCAAGAACAGGAAGGATTTCCTGAATATTGCTGATTTTCTTATCTGTAATAAGGATATAAGGATTATCAAGAATAGCAATCATCTTTTCCATATCTGTTGACATATAAGGTGAAAGATAGCCTTTATCAAACTGCATACCTTCTACCATTTCAAGCTCTGTGCTCATTGTCTTAGATTCTTCAACTGTGATAACGCCGTTGTTTGTAACCTTCTCCATAGCATCTGCAATCATTTCGCCTACTTCGTCGTCACCTGAAGAAATAGCAGCTATTCTTGCGATATGGTTCTTTGTTGAAACAGCCTGGCTCATGCTCTTAATACTTTCAACTGCAGCCTCTGTAGCCTTTTTCATACCTTTACGAAGAATGATTGCGTTTGCACCTGCTGCAATGTTCTTAAGACCTTCCTGAATCATGGCCTGAGCAAGAACTGTTGCTGTTGTTGTACCGTCACCTGCTACATCGTTTGTCTGTGTAGCAGCCTCTGCTACAAGGCGGGCACCCATGTTTTCATAGGGATCTTCAAACTCAATATCCTTTGCGATAGTAACACCATCGTTTGTGATGAGAGGTGAACCGTATTTTCTGTCAAGAACAACATTACGTCCTTTAGGTCCAAGTGTTACCTTTACTGTATCTGCAAGTTTATTTACGCCGGCTTCAAGGCCTTTTCTGGCGTCATTTCCGTATTTTACTTCCTTAGCCATATATCATTACCTCCAACAATTTATTATAATCAGTTGCATAAAATATCAATCTTTATATCAGATTAATCTTCTACGACTGCAAGAATATCATTCTGTTTTACTACAAGTAATTTTTCACCATCGCACTCAACTTCTGTGCCGCAGTATTTTGAATATATAATCTTGTCGCCTTCTTTAACTACCATTTCAACTTTGTTTCCGTCAACATAACCGCCAGGGCCTACAGCAACAACAGTAGCCATCTGAGGCTTCTCCTTTGACTGTGAAGGTAAAACAATACCCGATTTAGTCTTTTCCTCTGCTTCTAACTGTTTAATTACAACCTTATCTCCAAGTGGTACAAGTTTCATAATTTATTCCTCCTTAATATCAAAGTTACAAAATTTATTGTTAGCACTCACAATATTCGAGTGCTAATCATTAGGTATATATTATCTTTAGAGTAAGATATATGCAAACGTCGTTTTATTTGCATTTTAGCCATTTTCAGGATAAAATATTACAACAGCAAATAATTGCTTCTATTATCTCTTGTTTTCTTATTTTTTCTCCTCATTTTGATTTCCAGAACATAAATCTTTATTGGCACATCCGGCACAGCCGCTTCCACAGCTGCCAAATTCTTCGTTACTTATCTCTTTCTCTTGTCTTTCCCTTTTGCTCCTATAATATCCTGTAACTATAACAATGGCAATAAGTACTATTACCCATTTTAACATAGCATTCACCCCTTATAATGTACAAATTACATCAACATCTATTTCGGTAAAATCGTCGGTTACAAGCTTTGCACCGTCAAGGCACTGGTTTCCGCTTGTCGGATTAATATATCCGACAGCAGTCATTCCTGCAGATACAGCTGCCTTTACACCATTTTCAGAATCCTCCACAACAACACACCTGTCAGGTAGTACCCCTATCCTTTTAGCCGCAAGAATAAAGACGTCGGGAGCCGGTTTTCCTCTTTTTACATCAGCACCCGATGTGATTGAATCAAAGTATTCAGCTATACCAAGCTTTGAAAGTATCATATTAATAAGCTCATAGCTTGAAGAAGAAGCAACCGACGTTTTCATACCCTTTGATTTTATGCTCTTTAATAACTCCGGTATTCCTTTTATGGCGCAAACTTTTTCATCACGCATAATATCAAGAATCATTTGCTCACGTCTTGCAGTCA
>JAXGOV010000029.1:0-3308 GCA_040767305.1 Candidatus Metalachnospira sp.
CTGGCTTTAGGATTAAGATAATGCGCTCCTCTTGCATGGCATGTAATTTCCGTTACAGAAGAATTTCCAAATCCGATATTTTCCCTTCCGTAACCCGTCGTCACTGTAAGCGTTAAATCTTTCTCGCATAAGCCAGCCTGTTCAAGTGCTTGAGAAAGTGCCTTTTTTGCGCCATTTGTTGCTCCCGAGCCGGTAGGCACAATTGCCTTCCCAATTATTTCCTTATCCCTGTCAATTATAACAGCATCCGTACTCGTTGAGCCGCTGTCGATACCAGCTGTGTAAAGCCTGCCATTGTCATTCATTTTTACTTTTCCTTTATTTACTCCTGCATTTAATGTTTCAGCAAAAGCCTCTAACCTTGTTGTAAGCTGACCTTCACTCTGACTTGTACAATCCGTTTCTATCTTTAAAATAGGCATATCCAAAGTATCTTTTATACTCATGTACTCAAAACTGTAATAGTCACAAAATTTCATTGTATGATATATTACACCTTTTGAATTTTTCATCAGTTCATTTCTTTTGTCATTGTCAAACATTCTCATGCAGGGAGTTTGATTAAGAATTTTCTCAGAGTAGCTTGAAATAAAGTCCTCAAAATCAACAGGTCTTTTTTTAGGCTTATTTACATATCTGTTACCGGTACAAGTCTCATCATGAACGGGTAAAGAAAATTTTTCATTAACCGTATCATAAAGATACTTTCCGCCATGAGCTCCCATTAAACTTATATATTCTTCATCTATGCTCTTGACTTCATTTTTAAAAGCTGACATTGCACACTCTGAATCAAATTCATTGCCGGTGTAATTTTTATATGCTTCAGCCAACTTTTTAAGACTTTTTGTAAACAGAGATACCTCTGCCTGTCCATTCTTATGCGGCAGCTCTAAAAGATATAAAAAATCCATATGTCTGCTTTCAGCAAGAATATCATAAACTCTTCGTATTACATCACAGCAGTCAACGAGTATAAGCTCTTTTATATTGTTGGCATATACCTCCTCAATAATGGCCTTTCCATAACCGCACATATTAGGATGTCCAAGACTGTCCGCTGTATCAAAATTATCAGGCAGCGGCTGCAGCATTTCACACTTACCTCCAAATGCCTCTATAAGCTCCACTGGAGTATATTTACAAACATAATAGATCATTTTTTCATATCCTCCAGCATTTCAATAAAAGCATCTAATCTGGTCAAAACCTGACCATCGCTCGTGTTGCTTCTGTCACAGCCGTCTCCGTTTAAAACCAATGTAGGAAATCCCTCTTTTTCAAGCCTTTTCTTAACATTTACAGCTGCACCCATAGTTTGCTTGCAGCCCCAGTGACAGAAAAAAATAACTCCGTCAACTTCCATTTGTTTTGCCATTTCAACCGCTTTATTTATTCTGTTTTCTGAAGAACCGTTAAATCTGCTCATAACAACTCTTCGTGCCATGCTTTCATATGGTTTTTCAGGATCTGTTTCTACTATGTTTTCAAAATTCATATCACAAGCTATTATCTGGCACTTATCATTGAAGTTAAGCCGATTCTTAAGGGGATTTTGAAAATATGGTATTGTATGCATCCATAACAGCCTTATTCCCTTTTTTGGCTTGGCATTACGCAAATCCTCAAGAAGCATCTGTGAATATTTTAAAGTTTCCTTGCTACCAAGTAAAGGATGAGTTAAAAACACTTCATACATTTCACTTGTTATATCATTGGGAAGGAATGTGTCCTTCTTCAATTTAAAGGCTTTCTCAAAGTTTTTCAACGAATCTCTGCTTCTTGCAACAGCTGCTTTGAGAACATTCTCATCAAGTTTTTCCCCAGTCTGCTTCTCAATAAATTTAACCATATTCTTAAGCTGTTCAGCAACATATTGAATGCTTTCTTCGCTTTGGTCATTTGGTATATCTATATAAAACTGAGGAATATTATAGTGCTTTGCCAACGCACGGAATGTCAAGTTATTGGCATCACATGCAACAGATGTATTTATAATAAACTTTGGCTTTGGCAAAACACCCGTAAAAGCCGCTCCCATTATTATTTTGTGATATGAACAGTATGTTTCTGCTATGCCGGCTGCTTCTGCAGCTTCAATGAAACCCTTTTCCGCAAATGCTCCCGTTATGTAGCCCGAGAATCCTTCAGCAAACAGTGTTTCCATTCCAAACGCCTGAATTATTTCACAAGGCAGAAAAATATTTATAAGAACAGAATTTTCTGCTCCCTTAAATGAATTTATATTCTTTTCCATACAAACCTTAGCAAGGTACTGCCTCGCAGGAGAAAGTTTTTTATCCGAAGCGTATTTTAGCTTGAGATTAAATGCTTTATATCCGATAATAAGGTTTCTTCTGGCAGAAATAGGTTTAGTCAATATCTCTTCATCTATGTATTGTCCAAATTTAGTTATTACGTCATCCATTGCAATCTCCTTAATATAGAAATTTTCAATTTGGTTTGTATTATAATATACATTTTCTTTATATAAAATAGACAATTATTAAAATCTGTTCCCGATAGCCCTAATATCGGGGTTTAAAACATTGCACATACATAATAAGCCTGCTGAACGTATTAAAAATTCATTCAGCAGGCTTGCCCTTTTATAAATCGGCTGCTAATAATATCAGCCCATCATTTTAATCATTTAGAAGATATCCGTATTTCTCTTTTACAGTAAGAATAAGCAATTCTATTCCTCTGTCCAAGTCATTATCTGCTGAGAGATCGTAATCTTTCACCTCATCAAGCCTAACTCTGTATTTGCCATTGCCTAAAGCAATGAATCCCTTATTTGAGCTTTCATTAAATTCTTCTTCTGTGCTAAAAAGCGTAAATTTATCCTTATACGGTGCACTTTCATAAGGGCAGAAGGTTCTGCAGTTTCCGCATTCATTGCACATTCTGTCTACATGTATTATCTGTGTTCTCAATCCGTCTACCTTAATGGCAATATTTGCTCTGTTAGGACAAACATCTACACAGCACTCACATACAACATTACATGCAAAACATCTGTCACCCTCACAAGATGTAGGCATCATTAAAACACCCTTCTTTGCAATTGACTCATCCTTAGACTGATAAGCTTCCAATGGTATATCGGCTTTTATTTCTTTGCCGATAACCAGCTCAGCAAATGCTTTTGCGTCGGCAACACATTCTATAATTGTTGATGGACCTCTAAACGAATCACCTGCCACATATACATTCTCAATATTTGTTTTAAATGAAGGGCGGCCTTTTTTGTTCACTTCAATGCCCTGTTTTTTAAAGAACTCGCTGTCAATACTCTCCCCGAC
>JAXGOV010000003.1:0-234895 GCA_040767305.1 Candidatus Metalachnospira sp.
AAGGTGATATAGGAATAGGAACCTTTGATGCCTTAGATGGAGAATTGGTTATGTTAGATGGGGAGGTGTATAAAGTAAAAGCTTCCGGAGAGGTAGAAAAGGTCGAGGATACAACCACAACTCCTTTTGCAGGCGTAACCTTTTTTGAGCAAGATACTGCTGAAAGTTTGGTTGACATTGAAAGCTATGATGCATTAAAAACGGAATTGGATAAGCTCATAGATAATAAGGATTTATTTTATGTATTTAGGATTGATGCAACATTTAACTACGTTAAGACTCGTTCAGTTCCAAAGCAGGATAAACCATATCCTATGCTGTCAGAGGTTACCCCAAATCAGCCTACATTTGAATATAGTAATGTAAAAGGAACTTTAGTTGGTGTATGGTGTCCGGATTATGTGGGTGGAATCAATGTATCAGGATATCATCTGCATTTTATATCCGAGGATAGGACAAAGGGCGGTCATTTACTTGAAGTAAGCTTTGATGAAGGCAAAGCAGAGGCCGACATAACAGATGGTTTTCAGATGGAACTGTCAAACACAAACAATATTAATGCCGCAGGCAGTATTGGTAATTTGGATGAAGAAATTAGTAAAGTTGAGAAATAAAATAGGGATATTGAAAATAAAAACACACTGTGTAAAGATTTTATATAATCCATTTTGCCGTAGATAAATATTACATTTGTATTGTTAAGAGCAAGTATTGAAGAAAGAATCGTTTATTGTAAGAAATGGAACATGTATGTTGACAAACATAACAACAATTGTTAATAATAATAGGCAAGAAGCAAGGGCGTTTTGATGATAATTCGAAACGTCCGTTTTTTATTATATGGAAATAAGCAGCTTGCTTTTTAAGGTGAAAGGAATGTGATAGTTAAATGTTTCGATTTGATGAGCAAATATGTCTGGTTACAGGAGTAGGGAATCCAGACGGAATTGGATTTGGATGTGCTAAGCAGCTGGGGTTATCCGGTGGAACATTGATTGTTACAGCTACCACGGAGCGGATTTTTGAGCGGGTTAATGAACTGAAACAATTTGGGATTAAAAATGTTGAAGGATATGTGGTCAACCTTTGCAACCGTGATGCTGTAAAAAGGATGATATCCTATATTGCTGATAGATACGGAAAAATAGATGTGCTGGTTAATAATGCCGGGAATGCGTCAATATCAGACAGACAAAAAGGCGATATTCATGCAAACCTTGATGCTATGAGTTACGAGGATTGGGATACGATAATTGATAGAAATCTTACACTTACATATAACGTGACCAGTGAAACATTAAAAATAATGAGAAAAAATCAATATGGCCGTATTGTATTTATTTCTTCTGTAACAGGACCGTTGGTAACCCATATGGGGGTAGCTGCTTACGGAGCTGCAAAAGCAGGAATTACGGCTCTTAGTAAAAGCATTGTGTATGAAGAAGGAAAAAACAATATTATATCAAATTGTATTTTGCCTGGATGGATTGCAACAGGTGTGCTGACACCGGATAGGTTGGCAGCAGGAAGCCAAAATCCGCTTGGCAGGCCGGGAACGCCTGTTGAGGTTGGTAATTTGGCGGTTTATCTGGCATCAAAAGAAAACTCTTATGTAGCAGGACAGGATATTGTCATTGATGGCGGAAACTGGATACAGGAAATGAAATAGGAGCGGAGGGATATATTATGAGAATTGAAGAACATCCGATACTGGGAAAAGCGGAAGAGAGAAAAAAGGTATCGTTTACTTATGATGGCAAACAGTTGGAAGGCTTTGAAGGCGAACCTATTGCCACAGCACTAAAGGCAGAGGGCGTTATGGTACACAGACATACCCAAAAAGGAAGCCCAAGAGGCGTATTTTGTGCAATAGGAAGATGTACAGACTGTGTAATGATTGTAAACGGAAAGGTGAACGTCCGTACCTGTATTACACCGTTAGAAGAAGGAATGGTGGTTCAGACACAATATGGTGTCAGTGCAGAAAAACCAAAAACGGAATAGTCTGAGAGAGGGGGTAAAAAAATGAAGAGATATGAGTTGATTATTATAGGCGCAGGACCGGCGGGTTTGTCGGCTGCCATAGAAGCTGCAAAAGCAGGAATGAATGTAATTGTATTTGATGAGAATGCACGTCCTGGCGGACAGCTGTTTAAACAGATTCATAAATTTTTTGGTTCTAAGGAACACAAAGCAAAAGTCAGAGGATTTAATATCGGTGACGGTTTATTAAAAGAAGCAGAGGCTGCCGGTGTAAATGTGCAGTTAAATGCTACTGTAATCGGTATTTACCCCGAAAAAGAGGTTAATGTAAGAATCGGCGATGAAATTAAGCATATAAAAGGCGATGCAATCATTATTGCAACTGGAGCCAGTGAATCGGTAGTAAATTTTCCGGGCTGGACATTGCCTGGTGTTATAGGTGCAGGTGCTGCACAGACAATGATGAACCTTCATCATATACAGCCGGGCCAGAAGATATTGATGCTTGGAAGCGGAAACGTCGGTCTTGTTGTAAGCTATCAGCTGCTGCAGGCAGGCTGTGAAGTTGTGGCATTGGTGGACGCTGCACCAAAGATTGGCGGATATGGTGTTCATGCGGCAAAAGTAGCACGCTGTGGCGTTCCTTTTTATCTGTCATATACAATAAAACAGGCAGAGGGAACAGATTGTGTAACGGGTGTTACGATTGCGAAAGTAGACAGCAGCTTTAAATTTATAGAAGGAACAGAAGAGCACTTTGATGTTGATACAGTTTGTCTTGCAGTCGGATTAAATCCCATGAGCCAGCTGGCAGAAATGGCACAGTGCCAAATGGAAGACAATCCGAAAAAAGCAGGTTATGTGCCCTCATGTGATGAATATGGAAGAACCAGTGTGCCGGGAATATATGTTGCGGGTGATGTATCCGGCATAGAAGAAGCAAGTTCGGCAATGATAGAGGGAAGAATTGCAGGTTATTGTGCAGCACGAGATTTTGAATATGTAAGCGAAGAAGAATTTCAGGAGAAAGTGAAAGAATTTGAAACGGCACTTGGAAGTCTGCGTCAGGGAATGTTTGCACCGGAAAACAGAGGAAAAGCTATTGATAAGACAGACGAAGGAATTCCTATTTCTATGAATCTGCTGCAAAAAGGCTATATGGGCGATGAGATTACAGCTTTCCCTGGATTAAAGAAAATGAAAGGCATTCATCCGGTAATAGAATGCACACAGAATATTCCCTGTAATCCGTGTCAGGATGCATGCAAGAAGGGCTGTATAAAAATCGGCGAGAATATTACAAGTCTTCCTGAAGTAGATGAAAATTCAGAATGTATAGACTGCGGTATGTGCGTTGCAAGCTGCCCAGGTCAGGCAATATTTTTGGTAAATGAGGATTATGAAGATGGTATGGGAACTGTAACAATGCCCTATGAATTTCTTCCGCTGCCATAAAAAGGCGACAAAGGAATGGCATTGAACCGCAAAGGTGATGCGGTGTGTGAGGCAGAAGTAGTAAAAGTTAAAACTTCGCCTGCGTTTGACCATACAAATCTTTTGACAATAAAAGTTCCGAAGGAATATGTAATGAGTGCTAGATGTTATAAAGGAGGCAACTGATCATGGAAAAATTACAGAATCGTTTTGCAGATATAGGAGAGTTTATTCCACAGGATGATGATGATGTGATTGTTTGTCGCTGTGAAGAGATTACAAAGGGTGAAATAAGAAAAGCGGTTCATGATGGCATATTTACCATCGGAGAAATGAGAAGATATTTAAGAAATGGTATGGGGCTTTGTCAGGGACAGACATGCGGAAAAGTGGTAAAAAATATCATGGCAAAAGAACTTGGCGTAAGAGCAATCGACTTAACACCGGCCACAGCCAGAGCTCCGATGAGACCGATGGAAATGAAAATACTTGCTAATGACCGCAATGAAGATTAGGAGGAAAAGACAATGAGCATAAATTTTAGATATTTAAGTGAAGAAGATATGATTAAGGCAGGAGTAAAGGATATGCATAATTGTGTCCTTGCCTGTGAAGAGACTTACAAGCTTTTAGGAGTCGGCGATTACATAATGGGAGGAAAATTACATAATTCACACGGAATTTCACTGACATTTCCGGATGAACCGCAATTCCCCAATATGCCTAAAAATGCACCGGACAGAAGATTTTTCTCAATGCCGGCATATTTGGGAGGAAGCTTCAATATGGCCGGAGAGAAATGGTATGGTTCCAATACCGAGAATACAAAGAAAAATCTCCCTCGTTCCATACTCATGTTAACATTGAATGATCCGGAAACAGGTGCACCTGCCGCATATATGTCTGCAAATATATTAAGTGCAATGCGTACCGGAGCAGTTCCCGGCGTTGCAGCCAAATACCTTGCAAAAGAAGATGCCAAGGTTGTTACACTGGTTGGACCCGGCGTAATTAACAAAACAGCGCTTATGGCATTTTTAGATGTGCGTCCTTCAATTGATACTGTAAAATTAAAAGGAAGAGGCAAGGAAAATCTTCTTAAAATGTCTGATTATATTAAAGAAAATCATCCGCAGATAAAGAATATTATTATTTGTGAAACAATGGATGAGGCCGTAGCGGATTCTGATATTGTCAGCATGGGAACATCAGGTGCTGATCCTGAGGTTAACAGCAAGTATTTAAAAGATGGCGTATTATTCATTGGATCTTCTAGATTTAAAATAGATGATGACTTTTTTGTAAACAGATGTCAGGCAGTTGTTGACAATTGGGGCATTTATGAAAGCAATCTCTTGGAAAGAGGCGGAGAGTTCCCTGAAAACGGTTTCCGAAATACAGACGGAGGCGGCAACAGATTACTTGGTATGTACTTCCTTGATTATGTACATGAAGGTTTAAAAACAATGGATGACATTTGGAGTATGAATGATGTCATTTCCGGTAAAGTTAAGAGAACTTCTCCCACACAGTCTTTTGCATGTGCATGTTTCGGTATGCCGGTATGGGATGTTGCATGGGGAACACAGGTACTTAGAAATGCAGAGGAAAAAAATATAGGAACAGTTCTGAAGCTTTGGGATACCCCGGATATGTTCTAACTGGTAAGGAGGAGTCAATATGAAAACGAATGCAGATGTTATTGTAATAGGTTCAGGCATTATTGGCAGTGCGACTGCTTACTATTTAGCAAAAAATGGGTTGGACGTTATTGTTTTAGAAAAAGATGCTACCATTGGAAATGGAAGTTCTTCAAGAAACGGCGGTGGAGTAAGACAGTCAGGAAGAGATGTAAGAGAACTTCCGCTGGCTATGTATGGTGTTAAGAATCTCTGGCCGAATTTGTCTGATGAGCTTGATATGGATGTGGAGTATCATCAGGACGGAAATCTTCGCCTTGGAAAAACGCAGGCTCATATTAAGAAATTAATAGAGCTTGCAGATAATGCTTCCGCAGTCGGTCTGGATGTTAAAATGATTGATGCGGAAGAAGTAAAAAATATCTGCCCATATATGTCAGACGAGGTTATTGGAGCAAGCTGGTGTCCGACTGATGGTCATGCAAATCCGCTTCTCGCTACATTGGCATATTATAAAAAAGCAAGACAGCTGAACGTGCAGTATTACAGCGGTGTGACGGTAGAAAAATTAGGATTGGTAAAAGGCAAGGTAAGAAAGGTATTTACAAATGATGGAGTGTTTGAGGCAGACACGGTGGTTGTTGCAGCGGGTATTGGCAGCAGACCGATATTAAATTCCGTAGGTATTGATGTACCTATGAATCCTAAAATTGCGGATACAATTGTAACAGAGGCACAGCCTCCGATGTTTTGGCAGATGCTTGGTACTGCGGCCGCTGATTTCTATGGACATCAGACAAAACACGGATCTTTTGTGTTTGGCGGTGGCTCAGGCCATGAGGCGTATGCTAAGAATCCACAGCAGATGTACAGCACCAGTATTACGGCATCTTACATATGTAGGGCAATCGGCGGATATTTCCCTGCCTTAAATGATACAAAGATTGTAAGAACGTGGGCAGGATGCCACGATATATGTACTGATGGCGTTCCTGTAATTGACAAAATTGATGAATTGGAAGGCTTGGTGGTAGGATGTGCATTTTCGGGGCATGGCTTTGGAATTGCACCGGCAGTAGGTACCGTACTGGCAGAGCTGGCAATGGGAAAAGAAGCTTCCATTGATATTTCAGGATTGAGATACGACAGATTTGTGGCTAAAGCATAAAAAAATACTCGCACTGTTTTTTCATTTAAGGAGTAATCATCTCTATATTTACTTTATACATATGTTTTTTTGTAAATTTTCGTACAGATAGTCAAAAGTGTACTACTTTTACTTGACTAAACCTTAAGATGCTGATAAATTATATGTAATAAGTTAAATAAGTCAAGTTGCAAAGGCGCAGTGCATTCGGACGAATGTGCTGCTTTTTTAATTACTTGCCATGGTTGAACTGGTAAAAAAGAAGTAGAGGTGGTTACATATGGATTTAAGAACATTTGGAATTAATTCATCGGTAAATTATGAAGAAGTTATCTATGACAATTCAATTATCAATAAGGTCTATATGATCAGTAACCCGGTAAACATGTCAATCAAGGGAATTCCTGATGGCTGTATCGATTTACAGATTGTGGAGCGAGATGGAAAGACAGCGGTATATTTAGCAGGAAGCCATATGCAGAGCACAGATGCTTACATTCTGAATTATGGTAAGGTATTTGGTGTTAAGTTTCAAGCCGGAACAGAGTTTGAGTCACTGGGAAAAAAGGAATTTTCGCTGGATGAACTGGTGGGAACCCGTTGTGATATAAGCGATGTATTTGACATGAGTGAGTTAATTTATAAGTTTCAGAATGATATGGGATTTCATGAATTGGTTGATAGCTTTTGGGCAGGATATTCCAAGGACTATTTCCAGAACAGAAATTATATGGTTTCATATCTGGTAAACCAAGTTGAGAAAGAAAAAGGAAATTTAAATATTACGGATCTGGTAGAAAAAACAGGTTACAGTCAGAGATATGTTAATCGGGTTTGTAAGGATAAAATGGGATTCAGCCTTAAAAAGTATGCAAGTATCATAAGAATGCAGTATGCTCTTGATGTGGTACGTGAGAAGTCGGGTGAAGTGTTATACGACATGTTAGGATACTATGATCAGGCACATTTTATTCATGACTTTAAAAACTTTACATCAGTAACACCGAAGAAATATCAAAAATTAGGTGAGCAATTTTATTTTGTATGATGTAATTTTAAATGTGTTATAAATGCACAGAAATTTAGTGCATTATATATATCAAAGCAATAAGAGTATTTTAAAAGAATATGGTAAAAATAAAAATAACAAAGGCGTTATGATACCAAATTGGTATATCATAGCGCCTTTTGTTAGTTCCAGAGAAGCGGAACAGGAAGGAGAATAAATATGAAAAAAAAGGTATTAGGATTATTGACAATGGTAATGACGGTTGCTTTATTGGCAGGCTGCGGCAGCAGTAAAACATCGGATAACACAGCATCAACAGGAACTGAAAGTGCAGCAGAAGGTACAACAGCGGGAGGCAATTATGAAGATAAGAAAGTTCTTCGTGTTGCAATGGAATGTGCATATGCACCTTTTAACTGGACACAGGAAGAGGAAACGGTATCAAACGGTGACACAGCAGTAAAAATTTCAAACAGTGACGGATATGCATATGGATATGATGTAAAGACAGCAAAAATGCTGGCAGATACACTTGGTTGGGATTTGGAGATACATAAAACAGAATGGAGTTCTATCGTATTAGGATTAGATGCAGGCGATTATGACTGTATCATCGGCGGTATGTGTTACAGCGAAGACAGAGACAAGACACTTGATTTTACAACACCTTACTATCTTAGAGACGTTGTACTTGTTGTAAAAGATGACGGTAAATATGCTGATATTACGGATATTTCACAGTTAGATGGAATGAATCCAACCGTTACTACACAGCTTGGTACAAACTTTGTAAATTATTTTCCTATGATTCCAAGCATGGTGGAAGCAACACAGTATGAAACAACATCTGAAATGTTTATGGCAGTAAAAACAGGTACAGCAGATATGTGTGTAATGGATTATCCAACATCAAAATCAGCAGTAAGCACAATGTCAGGTCTTAAAATATTAGATGTTGAGTTACCTGTACCTGAAGGAAACTCTAACGATGTATGTATTGCGGTCAGAGAGGGAGATACAGAACTTAAAGATATACTCCAGGGTGCATTGGACAAAAACGGCTGGACAACTGACAACAAAGATAAATTTGATTCACAGATGGACGAAATGGTTGAAGTACAGCCATCTGCAAACTAGAAAATAGATAGGAGGTGTCATTCATGGTGAATTTTATATTACTGGCGGCAGCGACTCCGGGTGCAGAAAATGGGACTGTTGATTGGGCGATATTTATTGCACAGAAATATGCACATATGTTTCTGAACGCAACATGGACGACATTGTATATCTCCGTAATTGGAACAATTTTAGGATTCTTGCTTGGATTTGTGGTTGGTGTTATAAACACCACCCACAGCCATCCTGAAGATTTTATATTTAAACGTATATTAAACAAAATTCTAAAAATTATTGTAGCAGTTTATGTTGAGATTTTTCGTGATACACCAATGATTGTCCAAGGTATGATTATTTATTATGGCTTGAGAGAAGCCAATGTTGATATTACACCAATTTTGGCTGGTATTTTAGTAACTGTACTGAATACAGGTGCATATATGGGTGAGACAGTACGTGGCGGTATAAATTCCGTAGATAAAGGACAGGAAGAGGGAGCTTTGGCAATGGGAATGTCCCATATCGGAGCCATGATAAATGTTATATTGCCGCAGGCATTAAAGAATGTAATTCCTGAGATGGGAAATACTTTTGTAAATAACTTAAAAATGACCTCTGTATTGAATGTTATCGGCGTATCAGAACTGTTCCTGATGGCTAAAACAGCAGGCGGTTCTTATTACAAATATTTTGAGTCTTATCTTGTAATTGCAGTCATCTATTTAGTATTGTGCTTTGTATTTAACCACATATTTGCAGTTGTGGAGAAAAAATTGCAGGGCAGAGCTGATTATGTACTGGCAACAGAATATATTGATAACGAATAGGAGGGAAGTGTATGTCAGAGCCTATAATAAAAGTGGAAAGCCTAGTGAAAAGCTTTGGGGACCACGAAGTACTGAAAAAAATTGATTTTGAGATAAGCAAGGGTGAGGTAATCTGCATCATTGGTTCCTCCGGTTCCGGAAAATCAACATTGCTTAGGTGTATTAACCATTTGGAGGTACCGACCTCAGGAGAGATTTTGTTCCATGGCGTAGGAATTAAAAATACGCAGAGTTGTCTTTCTGAGTATCGTACAAAGGTTGGAATGGTATTCCAGTCCTTCAATCTTTTTAACAATATGACAGTATTTGATAATTGCATGTCGGGTGTAAGAAAAGTACTGCATTTAGATAAAGAAGAGGCTAAAAACCGTGCAATTGAACATTTGAAACAGGTTGGCATGGCACCATATATCAATGCAAAGCCGGCACAGCTTTCCGGTGGACAGAAACAGCGTGTGGCAATTGCAAGGGCACTTTGTATGAATCCGGAAGTATTGCTCTTCGATGAGCCAACCAGTGCTTTGGACCCTGAGATGGTAGGAGAAGTTCTCACAGTTATGAAAAGGTTGGCGAGTGAGGGATTGACAATGATTATCGTAACCCATGAGATGGAATTTGCAAAAAATGTCTCTACAAGAACCATTTTTATGGATAACGGATATGTTGTGGAGGACGATGCACCGCAGAAACTGTTTACCAATCCTAAAAATCAGCGTACCAGAGAATTTTTAAAACGTTATATGGAAAGTGTCGTATAACAGAAATGGAGGGTAATATGGACCATTATGTGATTACTGTGGCCAGAGGATTTGGCAGCGGCGGAAAACAGATCGCAAGTAAGCTGGCAAATGAACTCGGCATTAACTGCTATGAAAACAGGATATTGACATTAGCTTCTCAGATGAGCGGTTTGGATGAACAGTTGTTTCGTGAAGTAAACGAGAAGTTACGGGACAAGAAGGTTTCCTTCTTTTTAAGAGGACTTCCGAGAACAAACAAGCCAAAACCGGAGGAAAATGAATTTTCTTCTGATGAAAACCTTTTTGAGATTCAGAAGCAGATTATTGAGCAGCTTGCAGAAAGTGAATCCTGTGTAATCGTTGGAAAATGCGCAGATTGGATTTTAAAGGACAAATATAATGTGGTAAGTATCTATATTGAAGCACCAAGAGGTTTTTGTGTGAAGCGTGTAATGGGACGTATGGGTGTAAACGAAGAAACCGCACACAAATCCATTGAGCAGACAGATAAATATCGTGCTGCATATTATGAGCACTATACAGGCGGCAACTACTGGACCAATCCTGTTAACTATGATATGACTTTAAACAGCGAACGTGTAGGAATAGATAATTGCGTGAAAATAATTAAGGATTATCTGAAAATTAAATTTCCGGATATCCAATTTCCTGAAACACAGACAGAGGAAACAGACAAATAAGCATAATCTGATGCAAATATGTTGTAAATAAACAAGGACTGCCGTATTGTGCGACAGTCCTTTAGGCTTTAAAAAAGGCCGGTTTTTCTCACGAGTTATTCTTGAGAGATACCTTCAAGCGGATACACGATAAACGGCCATACAAGAGTAAAATACTCCTGCGTGGTCATTTTTTATTTTTGATTTTTTAAATATTTCATTTGGTTCGTTAGTGAAGGAAATTAAGTAATACTGTACTTGTAATAGAAAATGGTTGACAACAATACAAAACACAATTAAACTAGATAAAACATAACTTGGCATAAATGGTTAGAATTAGCATTAAAGTGTCATGAAGTAGTAATTTAGTGTTACTTTATGAAATGCGTAGCGAACATTATGAAGACTTCAATGAGGAAGAGTAATTTATTTCCTCATTGAAGCCTTTTTTTATGGTAAAGACATGGCTGCGGTAAAGGATTAAAACAGCTTATTTCCCATGAGATAAGAATAAGATGTGAACCTAAAAAACACAGTTTGTCGGAGGTGGATTTTTGATAACGGAATTTATGCAGAAAGCAAAATCTATAGGAACTAAAAAAAGGACAGGCACAAAAGAATATGTGATAGTAGGCGTTTTGTTGGTGATTTTAATACTTGGAATTATAGTGTCCATGATGATGGGACGTTATTTCATAAATATTAAAGATATATTGCTAACTGTTCTTGCTAAGGTGCAAGGAGATGTTCCGATTGCATTAAAGCAATATGAGACTATAGTATTTCAAGTGAGGTTACCAAGAGTATTAACCGCTGTGTTTATCGGAAGTGCATTGTCTGTATCGGGTGCATCATATCAAAGTATGTTTAGAAATCCAATGGTATCTCCGGATATTTTGGGAGTATCCGCTGGTGCCGGTTTCGGGGCGGCACTGGGAATCATTTTACATGGTTCTTATTGGGAAATTCAAGCAATGGCATTTTTATTTGGACTGATTGCGGTATGTATTACCTATATTATCAGTGCTTCGGCAGGAAAGAGCAGTGAGAGAATTGTCGTATTGGTTTTATCGGGATTGATTATTAGAACTCTTTTTCAGGCATTCCTTTCCGTTGTAAAGTATTTGGCTGATCCGGAAGATTCATTACCGGAAATTACATTTTGGCTGATGGGAAGCCTTTCATCAGTAACGATAAGGGATACGATTATTATAGGAATCCCCACCATCATTGGAAGCTTGTTTTTGTTAAAGTATAGTTGGAAACTGAATGTTATGTCTTTTGGTGATGAGGAAGCAGCATCAATGGGGATAGATACTGTTATACTGCGTAGAAAAGTAATAATTATCTCAACGATTATGGTATGTGTCAGCATATCTGTTTGCGGAAGTATAGGGTGGGTAGGATTAATTATTCCACATTTCGCAAGAATGATAGTTGGCCCCAATAATAAAATTTTGCTGCCGGTATCGGTATTGTTGGGCGGAAGTTATTTGCTGATTATGGATGATATTGCAAGGAATTTAATGCAATTGGAAATTCCTATTAGTATATTGACATCAATGATCGGGGCTCCTGTATTTGTATTTTTATTGATTCGGTCAAGGAGGTGCTGGTAGATGATAGAGATCAGAAATCTGACTTGCGGTTATGGAAACAAAAAAACTGTGAGCGGTATCAATGCAGAGTTTAAGAAAGGTGAAGTTATTTGTTTGCTGGGACCAAACGGTGTTGGAAAGACAACCTTTTTTAAAAGTTTGCTGGGTTTTATAAAGGTAATCGAAGGAGAGATTTACATTGATGGCAAATCACTGGAGAGTTTTTCTAAAAAAGAGAGAGCAAAGGCGATAGCCTATGTACCTCAAGCACATCAAACACCCTTCGATTTTAAGGTCAGTGATGTCATTATGATGGGCCGTACAATTCATTTCAAAAAACAGTACCCAAGTGAACATGATAAAGAAGTTGTGAAAAATGTCATGGATGAATTAGAAATTAATCATTTGAAGGATAGATCATATCTGCATATTAGCGGCGGTGAACAGCAATTGGTTTTAATTGCAAGGGCACTTGCTCAAGAAACAGAAACCATTGTTTTGGACGAACCTACTTCAAATTTAGATTTTGGTAATCAGGTAAAAATTATGAAAGTAATAAGAAAATTAAAACAGCAAAATAAATTGATCATTATGACGACACATTCGCCGAATCAGGTATTTGAGTGCGGGACAAAAGTTGTAGTATTCAAATCAGGTCAGGTTTATGGGGTTGGAAAGCCAAATGAGATTATAAATGATTCGTTTCTTTTTGATGTATATGATGTAAAAGGAAAGGTTTATGATCTGGATGGCATTCAAAATAAAGTATGTATTTCTTATTGAAATATAGGAAGGATGTGATAGGTAAATAATTAATAGCTGAAATGGACTAATAGTAGAGCACATTTGGAACAGGAGGATAAAGTTGAATGAAAAAATTTTTAGTTTTGTGCATGGTCATTTGCTTATTTTTGATAAGCGGCTGTGCAGCAACAGCCACAAGCAGTTCTGAAGAAAAAACAACAGAAGCAGCTTCTTCGGAAGAGGTAACAGCATCGGAAGGTACAACAACAGAAATCGAAGATATGGCAGGCAGAAAAGTTACGATACCGAAAACAGTTGAATCTGTGTTTGGGGTAAATAATAACGCAAGTATTTTTTTATATACCTTGGCTCCGGATATGATGATAGGATGGAATTCTTCATTAAGTCCAAAAAGTGAAAAATATATTGATTCTGAAATATATAATTTACCTGCCCTTGGAACACTTTACGGAAATTCCGAGCAAGTGAATCTTGAGACGATAATTGCAAAAAAACCGGATATTATCGTATTTTTACAGCCGAATATAAATGATGCATCTATACAGGCTGCGGATAAGCTGCAAGAAAAATTATCTATTCCGGTTGTTATGGTAGACGGTGATTTTAACCAATATGACTCAGCATATGAGTTTATGGGGAAAATACTCGGACGTGAAGAAAAAGCAAGTGAGCTTGCTCAATACTGCAAAGAGACTTACGAGCTGGCTGAATCTGTAAAAGAAAAGTATTCATCAGAATCACCCATTAAAGTTTATTATGGAAGCGGAGATGACGGATTGACAACAGTAGCTGCCGGATCATCTCAGAGTGCTACAATAGATATGCTTGGTGCTTTAAATGTTGTCAATGATCAAAATCTAAGCAAAGAAAATGCTACGATAAGTATTGAAGAATTAATGTCGTTAAATCCTCAGCTTATAATTCTTGGCAACTCAGGATTTTCTACCGGCAACGCATCTGCGAATTTGGCATCCGCAGAAGGGTGGAACACTTTAAGCGCTGTTCAAGAGGGCAATGTTCATACTATTCCTCAGCTTCCGTTTAACTGGTTTGATAAACCGCCGTCAGTAAATCGTATTTTGGGAATACATTGGTTGATTTCTGTTTTGTATCCTGATTTTGAACAAGAAGATATTGCCGGCCAGACTAAGGAATATTTTGACTTATTTTATAATTATAAAATTACAGATGGAGAAATAAACAAAATGCTTGGTAAGGGGTGATACATATGCGTTTGATTACTGTAGCAGGTCCTCCGTCGTCAGGCAAGACATCGGTACTTACAAAAGTGATTGAGCAGTTAATGGAACATCAAAAGGTTGGGGTTATAAAATTTGACTGTTTAACAACAACTGATGACCAGATTTATGAAGAAAAAGGAGTAAAAGTCAAAGTTGGGCTTTCGGGCGGATTATGCCCTGATCATTTCTTTGTAACAAATATTGAAGATGCTCTCGAATGGGGGCTTAAAGAAAAATTCGATTATCTGTTCACAGAAAGTGCAGGTCTGTGCAATAGATGTTCGCCGCATATTAAGGATGTATTTGCAGTTTGTGTCATTGATAATCTCAGCGGCATAAATACACCAAATAAAATAGGTCCTATGCTGAAATTTGCAGATTTAGTTGTTATAACGAAAAGTGATATTGTATCCCAGGCAGAAAGAGAAGTATTTGCTTATCAGGTAAGAAGGGCGAACCAGAAGGCAAAAATCATTCAAGTGAATGGAATTACGGGGCAGGGCGCATTGGAATTGTCTCATCTACTAGAAGAAGCAAGTTCAATTGATAGTCTCAAAAACAGAATGCTGCGTTTTACAATGCCGGCGGCGTTATGTTCTTATTGTCTGGGAGAACGTGAGATAGGCAAAGACTTCCAGATAGGCAATGTAAAGACAATGGATTGGTAGGTGGTAAAATATGACCGTTGTCAGTAATATCAAGCAAAACAAAGAAAAAGATAAAGTCGACAGCATAACCATCATTGGAGGAGTCAATAAACTTGGAGAACCGGAAAATATTACTTTGAAAATAAGCGTTGGTGAAATTGTATCAATTGTAGGACCGACGGGTTCGGGAAAAAGCAGGTTACTTGGAGATATTGAGTGGGTTGCACAAAAGGATACTCCGACAAAACGGCAGATATTGGTGAATGAACTGATTCCCGAATATGATATGAGATTTTCTGTTGAAGATAAATTGGTTTCTCAGCTATCCCAAAATATGAACTTTATTATGGACGTCAGTGTTAGGGCATTTATCGAAATGCATGCCATGAGCCGTGGTATTGACAAAGACAGCAGTATTATTGATAAAATCATAATAAAAGCAAATGAACTGGCAGGAGAGAAGTTTGAGGAAACAACTCCGATTACTTCATTAAGCGGAGGACAGTCGAGAGCATTAATGATTTCCGATACGGCATATTTAAGCAAGTCACCGATTGTTTTGATTGATGAGATTGAAAATGCCGGAATTGACAGACGTAAAGCGCTTCAATTATTGGTGAGAAATGAAAAGATAATCTTAATGGCAACTCACGATCCCATTTTATCATTAATGGCATCTAAACGTATCGTAATTAAAAACGGAGGCATTCATAAAGTTATTCAAACAACCTCAAAAGAAAGAAAAAACTTGAGCTATCTGGAAGAACTGGATCGCAAAATTATGTACCTAGGAGCGTTTACGAAGCGGTGAGCTGGATTGAAAATTTCTGATGATGGACATGCAGCGGAAGATATACTGCACTCTCGTGTACTTGAATAGGGCTAAATAACAACTACTTTTTAATAGAAGGAAGATGATAAAATGAATGAAGAACGTGAAATAGTAAAACAGATGCGAAAGATTCACATGTTGATTTGATGGCACTGATGCCTTGTCCGATTAAAGTTCCGTTTGAAAAGCTTGTTCACGATTTTATTGAAAATACCGATGGTATAGAACCTTCCAAACTGAATATTGTTATTGAGGGACATGCGAATCATCATTTGACGTTTTATGAACATTTGGAACAGATTACGGATATTGAGCATCTTCCTGATATCATCATTACACCGGGGATCAATGCGCTTTTTGAAGAGGATTTTAGGAAGCGTTTTGTAGATAAAGGATATTTTCAGCCTGTACTCCCTAAACAAATAGATGAAGCGGTTCTTAAGACGGGATATCTTGATCCGGAGGAACGTTATTCGATGTTCGCAATGAATATTTTAGTTATGGCAGTATATAAACCGAATTTACTTTACAAAGCAAGTCCGAAAAGCCTTGAAGATATTTTGGGGAGCGAGTATAAAGATAAAGTTGTATTACGGCCAACAGTATTATTGCGAATCTGTTTTATTAAGCTTTGAAAAGTTATTTGGAGTAGAAGGAGTTAAACTGTTGGCACAGAACACGTTGTTTGGATGCCATCCGGCTGAGATGATAAAAATGATTAAGACTGACAATCCGAACGGAGGAGCAGTTTATGTTATGCCGTATTTTTATGCAAAAAGTATTGAAGATGATCCAAGAGTTGAAATAGTTTGGCCAAAGGAAGGTGCAATTGTCAATGCTATTTCTATGTTGGTAAAAAAAGATACAAGCGAAGAAGTAAAGGAGAATAGCTGAATTCATTGTAGGAGAAGAAGTTTTGTGAAATGTGCACAGGTGCTCTTTTTCCCTTCAAGTCATAAATCAAAGAAAACAATTGGTTTCAAGAATTTATTATGATGGGTTGGGATTATACATAAATGACTTAACTGTACCAAAGAAAGTGGATGAATTGAATAAGTTGTTTTTGTAATATATATGTTTATGCATATTATTTAAGAAATAAATGTATTAATTTCGGTATGTTAAATTAAAGAAAAGTTAATTGAGTATTCATGGGCAGTGTCAGCAGATTTATTCAAACTGCAGATACCGCCACTTGCTTTATAGCTCTATTTTTATATGATAAAATTTGTTTTTATATATTACTAATTTATTATATTCATAAGACAAGTTCTTTGGTGATTTTATGTGTGGAAATTTTTGTATATTTATGTTAATATAAGAAAAAAGGAAATAAATTCGCCTAAATCTTGGAATTGTACGTGTTATTGCTTTGATGTCTTATTGGGCTTTTTTAAATAAATTAATGTATTTTGTCGATACATGAAATGTATTATCAATCAAAAATATATTGTATTATTTAAATATCATAGATTTATGAGTATTGTATGAGATGAAGCAGATTTTAAGTCTGATTTTATATGTGCAAGGGAAAAAGTAGGAACAATTATATTATGTATAGTTTTAGCCGCAGGAGCAAAACTTTCGGAATATCAAATTTTGTTATTACACCTTTGTACGTCAGATCAACATCTCTATACGTTTATAACGAACATCAAGGGATATTATAACGAGTACAGACTTGAACACATCACAGGAGCTTGTTCAAACATATAGTTATTCTAAAAGCAATGTTGTTTTAAATAAAGTATCAGATGTTCTAAATAATCAATATAATGCAGAAGAGCTTCGTGAGATGATAACGGCAACATCTATAAATAATACTGAGGCATTTAGTATTACAGTTGAAAATCCTGATCCGTTAATGGCACAGAAAATTGCAAATACGATTGCGACCGTAGCACCGGCAGAAATAATAAGAGTTGTTAAGGCCGGAGCTGTTGAAGTAATTGATTATGCGACAATTCCAACCGAACAATCATCTCCAAACGTAATTAGAGATACTGCAACAGTAGGACTGCTCGGAGGTATAGTAGGCCTTATTGTGCTTGTATTAAAAGAAATGCTTAATACTGTTATCAAATGTGAGGAAGACTTAATTGAAAATTTCAAGGCTCCTATACTTGGAGTAATTCCACCTTTAAATAATGGTGAAGTTGATGGAGGGATATAATGTTCAATAAAAATGATAAGAGTGACACTGTTGAGAGAAAAACTAATCTTCAAAACATAAGACAAAAAATGCTGGGTAAAAAAAGTTCGTTTGCTGCTGTAGAGGCTTATAAATCAACAAGAACAAACTTATTGTTTATTGGTGAGGGGGATGGCTGTAAAAAAATAGTCTTTACAAGCACTTTTGTAGGCGAGGGAAAAACAACGAATTGTATAAATTTAGGTATAACTCTTGCACAAAACGGACAGAAGGTCTTATTGATAGATGCCGATATGCGCAGACCTACAGCTAAGGGTATATTTGAAATAAACACTAAGGTAGGGTTATCTGAAATTTTGGCTGGGATTGCAACATGGGAAAATGAACCCCAGGACGAGCCGTATATATTCAGAACTAAAAGAAGAAATCTTTTTGTTCTGCATTCAGGACATATTCCTCCAAATCCGGCGGAGCTTCTTGCTTCTAAGCAGATGAAAAAACTTTTGGAAAAATGTGAACAGGAATTTGATTATATACTTATTGATACACCTCCGATATTAGTTGTTACAGATGCTGCTGTATTAGCAAATATGGTAGATGGATATGTTTTGATTGTGAGGGCAGGACGGACACACAAGGAAAGCCTTAATGAATCGGTTATGCGCCTTGAACAGCTGGAAGCAAATATTATTGGCTTTATTATTAATGATGTTGATCCTAAGACGTCCTCATATAAGTATTCGTCTAACCGTTACAAATATGGAAGCTCAAAGTATCACAGATATGGGTATGGAGGATACGATAATACCCAAGAAGAAGTTGAGATTGTGGATAGCGATGAATAACGCAGATTGTGTTGTTAATCATTAATATACTTCATATTTATTAATATTTGCAAATAGTATAAGAATTCGGGGATTAGAAATGAATATAATAAAAAACTGTAGGAAATTTTTAGTAAAGACGGCTGACTTATTTCTATTTACAGTTACGCTGATCACTTTGCTGGCGCTTGATGTAACAGTATTAAAGTATAATGTGATTGGAGCAGTTATCAATTCAGGCATATTGTATATATTTATATTAACTTTTCAAATGGCTTTTAAAACCAATGAAGTTTTATGGAGATATGCAAATACAAGGGAGTATTTCGCATTTTGTATAGCAAATACTTTAGGTTGTATTTCTGCTCTTATTATCAATGATTTAGTAATTAATGAAATGCATGTACCATCTTTGTTTATAGTCGAACTTTCAATGTTTTCACTTATAGAGTCAATAACACTTAGGTTCGCATATAAAATATATAAGACGGCATGTGAAGATGGTAAGATTAAAAATATTTTTTGTCATAAGAGCACTTTCAATAATGATAAAACAATTCGTTATATTGCAATAATTGGTGCCGGAACATCAGGAGCAATGCTTCTGTCAGAAATAACAAGGAATCATTCGGATACCTATAAGGTATGGGCATTCTTTGATGATGATGTTTTTAAAATAGGTACTAAACTTAGGGGAGTTCCGATTAAGGGCAGTATAAATAAGCTGCCTGAAATATTAAGACATTCACCTGTAAAAGATGTAATTTTGGCGATACCTTCACTTGATTTAAAAAGGCGTAGGGAAATTGTTGAGATGTGCAGTAAACTGCAGTGGAAGTTAAAAATATTGCCGGATACAATGATGATAATGGAGCATTCAACGAGCAGCTTTTTGGCTGAGACAAGAAAAGTTAAAATTGAAGATTTACTTGGACGGTCAACTGTACGCTTTGAAAGAGGCAGTTTGGATAGCTTTTTAAATGATAAGACTGTGCTTGTAACAGGCGGAGGAGGTTCTATTGGATCTGAAATTTGCAGACAGGTAGCCGGCTTGGGAATTAAAAAGCTTGTAATATTTGATATTTTTGAAAATGATGCATATATTCTTATGCAGAACATAAGACAAGCATATGGAAATAAAGTTGAGATTATTGTAGAAATAGGCAGTATAACAGATGCGCGTAGAGTAGAAGAAATTTTTAAAAAATATGTACCAAATGTTGTATTCCATGCTGCGGCACATAAACATGTTCCTTTAATGGAAATAGATCCATGTGAGGCGGTAAGGAATAACATATTAGGTACTTATAATGTAATTGGTATGGCTGAAAAATATAAATGTGAAAAGTTTGTACAGATATCAACAGATAAGGCTGTTAATCCCACAAGTGTTATGGGAGCAACAAAACGTTATTGTGAAATGATGATTAAGTCAAGGGCTGATGCTAGGAACTGTGCAACTGATTTTGTTGCAGTTAGATTCGGCAATGTACTTGGTTCAAATGGTTCGGTTATACCAATATTTATGTCACAGATTGAACATGGCGGACCTGTAACAATAACAGATAAAAGAATAATAAGATATTTTATGACCATTCCCGAGGCTGCTGCTCTTGTGCTTAAAGCAGGGGCAATGGCACAAAATGCAGAAATATATGTTCTTGATATGGGTGATCCGGTTAAGATTATTGATCTTGCTGAAAATCTAATCAGGCTAGAAGGATATACACCATATGAAGAAATTAATATTGTTGAGACAGGTTTACGCCCCGGTGAAAAGCTTTATGAAGAGCTTTTGATAAAAGACGGACTGCATAATTGTACATCTCAGGATAAAATATTTATTGAGCAAAATTTTGAAACAATCAGTAGAAAGAATATTGTAAACGAAATTGCGCTTTTTAGGGAATGTGTAAAAAATAATGACAATGAAGAAGCAATAAAACTGTTGCATTCCTTTATTCCAACGTATAAAACACCAGAAGAGATAAATAAAAAAGTTACACAAATTGCAAATGAAGATACAAAAAAAGGAGCTGAGTGTTTAAATCAGAACTGGAATTATAGAGAGGACTGCGTATCTTAAAATGGTCAAAATCTCTAAATGTTTTACAATGCTAAAAAATTCGAAAGGGCATGTTGTTTATGAATTGCAGACGGCAAGCCCTTAATTTTTGCTATTATTCGTTGGCTGCAGCGGCACACAGAAAAAATAAAAGTTTTACAGTAGTCTGATGTAATATTCTTGTTTGGAAACATTGAATATGCATAATATTTTATTATTTATACCATTAATTGACTGCTTAAAACAAGTGTATAAACTACTGTTTAAGTTAATTTTATGTAAAAAATGTTGAAACATGTAATTAAAAGTAGTATTCTTATGAAAGAATTAAATAAACCTTTTGACAACTATAGACTGCTTACGAGGAGAGAATCGTGAAGACTGGAGCGAATATTCATTTAAGGACTGATGGCAGGTATGAAGCCCGATATATAAAACGCAGAAATAATAATGGCAAAATTGTATATGGATACTGCTATGGAAAAACATATGAAGAAGCGAAGACAGAAAAGGGAACTAGCGTTAAATGAGATAACAGCAAAGCCAAAAGTAAAGCAGATGAATCTTTTAATTCTTGGAGCTGGAGGACAGGGACAGGTTGTTAAAGAACTTGCTCAGAATATTGGCATATTCAGAAAAATAGATTTTCTTGATGATGATCCTAATAATCCGCATGCTATAGGAAGATGTTTTGACTGCAAAAAATTTGTCGAGGATTATCCGATCGCTATACCGTCAGTAGGAAATCAGGAGCTTAGAATGCAATGGATTGATATGCTCATAAGAGAAGGTTTTGTTATACCTACTTTGATACATAGAACTGCCATAGTATCACCGAGTGCAGAAATTGATTATGGTTCAGTAGTTGAAGCGAAGGTAACAATTGGAGCAAACTCTAAAATTGGATATGGCTGTATAATAAGCAGCGGTGCAACGATAGACAGAAATATGGTGATTATGGATGGAGCTCATATTGATTGTGGTATGGTAGTGAAAAAAGGGTGAATGCGACCATTAGGCAAACGATGTCCAAAATTTTGTACATTTGCAATATTTTGTGTATCTTAGGTCTTAAATCAAAAAAGATTATTTGTTGTTTGCTAATTAAATGGAATAGGCATCTCATTTTATTTATAAATATTGAAGTATGACCAAGGCTTTATTTTGGTGAGCTTCTTGTAAGCAAAGAAATAGATGTAAAGATAAATAGTGAAATTTATGATTTCAGTTATGAAATGGGTGTGTAAACATGTATATTAAAGTTAAGAGGTTACTTGATATTATTCTTTCATCTTTAGGACTTATAGTTCTATCACCTATATTAATAATAATTATAATAATAATAAAATTAGATTCAAAGGGTCCAGCACTCTTTAAACAAATGAGGGTTGGATTACATAAGAAACATTTTTATATATTAAAGTTTAGAACAATGAAAATTAATACACCTAAAGATACTCCAACACATATTTTACAAAGCCCTAATCAATGGATTACTAGAGTTGGTAAGATTTTAAGGAAAACTTCTCTGGATGAATTGCCACAAATTATAAATATTTTTAAAGGTGAAATGTCTATCATAGGTCCACGACCAGCTTTATGGAATCAATACGACTTAATTTCCGAACGCGAAAAATATGGAGTAAATGATATTAAACCAGGTCTCACTGGTTGGGCACAGATTAATGGACGTGATGAATTACCGATTGAAGTAAAGGCACTTTATGATGGCGAATATGCTGAAAAAATGAGTTTTATATTTGACTGCAGATGCTTTTTTGGCACGATTAAATGTGTGCTAAATCAAGCTGGCGTGGTTGAAGGCGGAACAGGTAAGCTGCGTATGCAGCACGAAATTGAGAAAGAGAAGGTTGTTAATTGAAACATATCCTAATTACTGGTGCGAATAGCTACATTGGTACTTCATTTATAAATTACATTAATAAATGGTCAAATCTGTATGAAATTGATGTAATTGATATGCATGATAGTTCGTGGAAAGAAAGAAATTTTGAGAGATACAATACTATTTATCATGTAGCAGGTATTGCTCATATAAAAGAAACCAAGGAAAATGCTCATCTCTATTATGAGATTAACAGTGAATTGGTTATTGAAACAGCAAAAAAAGCTAAAGCAGATGGTGTAACGCAGTTTATTTACCTTAGTTCAATGAGTGTTTATGGCTTAGATGCAGGCATTATTACAAAAGATACTGTTCCGAATCCTAAAAGTAATTATGGAAAGTCGAAAATGTTGGCTGAAGAAGGCTTAAAAAAACTTGATGATGAGAATTTTAAAATTGCAATTATTCGTGCACCGATGGTTTATGGCAAAGACTGCAATGGTAATTTTCAGACTATAGTTAAGCTGGTTAATAAATTTAATATTTTTCCATTGTGCAAAAATAGGCGCAGTATGATTTATATTGAAAATCTTTGCGCTTTTGTTAAGTTGTTAATTGATAAAAATCTCAGCGGGTTATTCTTTCCGCAAAATAAAGAATATATTGAAACGTCAAAAATGGCTGGGTTGATTGCTAAGGCAATGGGTAAGAACATTCATATGAGCATATTTGCTGGTATCATGGTTGTTTTTATGAGGCCGTTTGTTAGTATGGCTAATAAGGCTTTTGGAAGTCTTATCTATAAAGATACTGAAGATTTTAATTATTCATATTGTATCGTTAATTTTTATGACTCGATTTTTAAAAGTATATGATGAAGGATGCTGTTATGATACCTACAGTTAGTGTAGTAATTCCTGCCTATAATGCAGAAAACTTTATAGAAAATTCAATTAACTCTGTATTGCAACAAACATATATTGATTTTGAATTAATAGTTATAAATGATTGCTCAAAAGACAGAACTGCAAACATTGTTTCTGAATTGGCTAAAAAAGATGAACGCATTATTTTTCTCCAGAATAAAATAAACCATGGTGTTTCTTTTACTCGAAATTTGGGAATATCAAAAGCTCGTGGTGAATGGATAGCTTTTTTAGACTGTGACGATTTATGGGAAGCAAATAAATTAGAGAAGCAAATGGCACTTATTAAGGCTCATCCGGATGCTGTTTTGACATATACGGCCTCCTCTTTTATTGATTATGAAGGACGTCCTTATTCATATATTATGGCTGCTGAGCCAGAAATGACATATAAGAAGTTATTAAAGCGAAATCTATTGTCCTGCTCTTCGGTTATCGTACGAAAAGATGTCATAAGCCGTATAAAAATGGCTGATGACAAAATGCATGAAGATTATTCAGCTTGGCTGCTTATATTACGTGAAACAAAATGTGCATACGGAATAAATGAGCCGCTCTTGATATATCGCATTTCGCAGAACTCAAAATCAAGTAATCGTTTGCAATCTGCAAAAATGATTTATCATTCGTATCGCTATGTTGGATACAATCATTTGCTTGCAGTGCTATTAATGTTAAGATATTCAATTTATAGCGTTAATAAGCGATATAAAATAAAGAATTCATAAGGAGTACGTCAATGAAAATTACGTTTATAAATCCTCCATTTAAGACTGAATACGGAAAATTTTCACGTGAATCCAGAAGCCCTTCTATTGGTCATAGCGGTGTGCTGTACTATCCATTGTGGCTTATATATGCGGCAGCCGTTGCCCAGAAAGAAGGTTTTGAAATCGTATTCTATGATGCTTGTGCTAAAGGAACTAATATAGATGAAACATTGAATACAATAAAAAATACAGCAAAGGACAGCAAATTATTCGTATTGGATACTAGTACCCCGTCGATATATAGTGATGCTGCATTTGGTGAAAAGATTAAAGAAGAATTTCCGGACTCCTTTGTATTATTAGTAGGCACGCATCCATCTGCAACTGTAGATGAAACAATGAATATAAATGCAAGCATTGATGGCATAGCTCGCAGAGAATACGATTACATTGTTCGTGATCTGGCTATTGCGCTGCGTGACAAAAAACCATTAGAAAGCGTAAAAGGTCTTTCCTTCAGAAACAGCAGCGGAGATATTGTAAATAATCAGGAAGCTGACTATATAACTAATTTAGACGAAATTCCATTTGCATCAAAATTTATTAAGGAAAACCTTTGTGTGACAGATTACGTTTTTACTGCAGCTGCCTTTCCTTCTATTCAGATATTTACGGGAAGAGGCTGTCCGGCTAGATGTAAATTTTGCGTTTATCCGCAAACGATGCATGGACACAACTACAGGCTGCGCAGTGTTGATAATGTTGTAGACGAATTTAAATACATTATTGAAAATTTTAAAAATGTCAAAGAAATTGTTATTGAGGATGATACATTTACAGCCAATAAAACGAGAACGGTGGAAATTTGCAAAAAGCTTATAGAGAATAAGATAAAAATTCGTTGGCTGTGCAATGCACGTGTCAATTTAGATTATCAAACTATGAAAATAATGAAGAAGGCTGGCTGCCATCTGGTCATTCCCGGCATTGAAAGCGTCAATCAAACAATATTGAATAATATTCACAAAGGCACGACAGTTGAGCAAATTGAAAAATTTATTGCAAATGCAAAAAAAGCCGGCTTAATGGTACACGCTTGTTATATGGTTGGAAACAATGGCGAAACACATGAAACAATGGAAGCTACCCTTCGGTATGCACTTAAATTCAAAACCGATACCGCTCAATTTTTCCCATTGATACCGTATCCCGGAACAGAAGCTTACGAGTGGGCACAGTCTAACGGCTATATTCATGGCAAATATGATGAATATTGTCAGGAAGATGGCACATTGAATTGCATTATCAATACACCGGAGTTAAGTGCAAAAGAGCTTGTGGATTTTTGCGCATATGCTCGTAAAAAATACTATATACGTCCTTGGTACATTTGTCATCGACTTTGGCGAGGGTTAATAGATTTCGAGGATTTAAAACGCTCACTTAAAGCATTTGGCAAACTAAAACAATCTATTTTTAAATAAACGGGCGGTAACTATGATAATACACATTATTAGTACAGTTAATGGACTACAGAATGATGGAATGCGCAATGTTGCAACTCATTTTGGAAATTGCTTTAGTAAAAACAACAATGTGCACTACTCATCCTTAAAAGCCATACATAAGATTCTTTATAACTGTTGTCGCAGTGATGTTACAATGATTTTTGCACGTTGTAACAGCAAGGTATATGCCATTGCTCGATTGGCTGAACTTTTTTGCAGAAATATATGGATTGTTTTAGTGCAAAAACCACAGCATAGCTTCATTCAAAAAAACAATGCAAGACCATTAAAATGCAATTACTTAACGATTTGTGATAAAGATGCATCAAAGCTAAGGCTTTTCCCAAACGGTCATGTATATTCTTTCAATGCCGGGATTAACACGGAAAAGTTTAAACCTGTAACAAACGAAAAGGCAAAAGAGCTGAAAAAGAAATATGGGTTTGATGAAAATATGCCTCTTGTTATACACGTTGGGCATTGTTCATATGGCAGAGGATTAGAGGATTTTTTATACTTAAACGCCGATTTGTATAATCGTTTAATTGTATCAAGTGGGATGTTTGAAGATAAGCATACAATTGATATTTTAGAAAAATCTGGAATACATGTGTTTTCAGAATATATGGATAACGTAAACGAGATTTATCAAATGGCTGATGCATATCTATTCCCTACAAAATCAGATGAATTTGTAATAAGCACCCCTTTGTCGGTAATGGAAGCCTTAGCCTGTGGTACGCCGGTAATTGCGTATAGAAGTTTTCATAAGCTTAGTTCTATTAATATTAATAACAATGAAGCTATAACTTTTGTTGATTCTGCCGATATGCTGGCGGATGCTGTTAAATCAGCCGTGCAACATAAATCCGTAACCAGCTATCTATCAAATGCAGAAAGCTGGGACGAGATTTCTAAACAAATATTTGTGCTTTTAAAGGAGAACTTAATATGAAAAAAAAGCCGATTATCTGTTTTATGGGGCTAGATGGTTCTGGAAAATCTACAAGTATAGAATATGCAAATGACGAATTAAAGAAAATGGGTATTAATGTAGAAGTGGTAAGGGCTGCATATGTTGTGAAGTTCTTAGCCTTTGCAGTCAAACTAGGGAAAAAAATACTTATGAAAGATAATTGTGACCCTTATGCCGGAGATTATAAAGCATATCTTAATAAGATGAGAAATAAGGCAAATAAGGGTGCTGTATATGCGATTTTTTCGTTTCTGACAACTTGCGAGTTTAAATTACAAATATTATTTAATATTAAACTAAAGCGTTTATTTGGAAAAACATTGCTTGTAGATAGATATATTTACGACAATGCCGTTACCTATGCCGCCAATCTCGGATTAGGCGAAAAATATATGCGTGAAACTATAGAGGGCAAATGGAAACATGCACCTAAGCCTGATTTGATTATTTATATAAAAACTCAAGTTGAAATCTGTTGTTCCAGAAAAAATGATATTCCTGATCCTCTGTATCTGGAAATTCGTGAACCTTTATATGATTTGATATCAACAATGTATCCAACAAAAATTATTTCAGGATCACAGGATAAACAAAAAATGTTAGATGAAGTTATGGAAGAGATTAATAAGATAATTTAAAAAGAGGTTTATATATTATGGTTAAAAAGTTGATTGTTCTTGGCATTGACGGAATGGATTTTGAAGTTGTTATGAAATATAAAAAAGAACTTCCCAATATCGTTTCTATGATGGAGAATAATGGTTATCCTCATCTGCGTTCAGTTTTTCCAGCCGATACCACTCCTGCTTGGTCAACAATATTTACAGGTTTAGATCCATCAGAACACGGGATAATCAACTTTGTGAATGTAGGAGATAGGAATAATGCATATAAACCAAACGAATTTGACGATTCGGCTTTTTATGGAAATACTTTTTGGGATTATCTTAATGGGAAAGGTTATAGCTGCTCGGTACTGTTTCCTATGAACATAAAGCTTGGATGGGATATTAATGGATTAATGATTACACGTCCGTACAAAGGCAAAATAAACATATACCCGGAAGCAAGGAAGGATATTTATAAACCTAAAATCGAAATTTTGGGAAACGAATGCAAATTTACTTCAGAAAACAAACTTGGGAAATTGTGCAGTGAATTTTTTGCGAAAGCGGCGGAAGAATTCAGAATAACAAAACTGGCAGTCGAAAATGAAGAATGTGACCTGTTGTTTTCATATTTTTCAACAGTTGATGGTATTCAACATGACTTATGGCGGCATGGAGACGAAAATCATCCTGAATATCCGGGTAATACAAAATATCATTATGTTATTCGTGATATGTATAAAAAAATTGATGAGTATATCGGTGAAATACATAAAATCTGTCCTGATACCCCTATGCTTGTAATCAGTGACCACGGACATGGTGCTCGCCCTGTACGCATTGCAAGAATTAATGAAATGCTAAGACGTGAAGGATATTTAGCAGCAAGTAAAAATAAAAATAGCAGCAAAAAAAAGTTTAATCTGAAAAAAATATTAAAAAAAGCATCTCTTTTATTTGTTAAGAAATTTGGGCTTCCAAAGTTTATTGTAAAAATAGCAAAAAAATTTCCCGTTTGGAAAAGTTTGTTTGCATCAAGCAACGACTTTGATTGGGAAAATACCGTAGCTTATTTAAGTGACCTGTCTGCACTGAAAAACTATAGCTATGGCGGTATAAGAATAAGAGAAGATATCACAGACAAGGATAAACTTTGTGATGAAATAATAGATAAATTAAGCAAAATTAAAATAGACGGCGAAAAAGATAAACCTGCGTTTCTTTGGATTCGCCGTGCAAACACGTTATACCACGGAAAGTATTTGGATAGATATCCCGAAATTATTTTCCAACTGGATGAGTGGTATGGTGCCGACTGGAGTCTAGGTGAGAAATTGTTTGAACAGCATGGTTTTATGCACAAATTATCACCCGGTTCACATAGGTATGAAACTGCAATTATTGCTTCCAGCGGATTTGAGCTTTATAAAACACAGTATGAAATGACAGATATTTATTCTTTGATAATTAATTTTGTAAGTAAGGCTGGTATTTAATATGAAAAAAATACTTGTTTGGGAGACCCTTGCATTAATTTCAGGCGGACAAAAAATGACCTTGTCCATCATGGACATGCTTAAAGATAAATACTGTTTTTATTGTCTGATTCCGGATAAAGGTGCTTTTTCTGACGAACTTGATGCAAGAGGAATCCCATATACGCTTTTGGGTGACCAAACTATGCCAACTGGAATAAAAAGAAAATCAGTAATGTTCCGTTATGCATATCTTTCGGTAAAGGCAATAGTAAACGCATTGCATGTAATCTATAAAGAAAAACCCGATATTATATATGCTCGGGCCCTGTTTGCATTGCCGTGGAGTTCTATTTGCGGAAGTATAACACATACACCTGTAATATGGCATTTACATCATATTTTTAGACAGGGCGACAAAAATTGCTGAATATCTGTTGACTTAAAATCAGTAAAAAAATCATATCAGTTTCACATTGCGTTGAGCTCAACGTTCTAACAGCAAAGCTAGAAAAAAAGAAAATTACAATATATAATCCGAGGTGAATTCGAGGTGCCTCAGGAGATAATAAAAAATATTAAATGAACTGAATATTGATAGAGACGGAAAAATTATAATTGGTCAAATAGCGCTGCGGCAAGAAACAGGATATTGTTGTAAATACAGGTGCAGGACTCAAATCAAAAGGGTTATGATGTACAGTTATTTTGCCGGCAGAGCAAGAGCTGAAGATACTGCTTATGTAGAACAACTGCATAAATTAATTGAAGATGCCGATATGACTGAAAATGTTATATTTCTCGGTCAGCGCTCAGATGTTCCCGATATTCTGAAAGCGGTTGATTTTATCTGTGATTCCTTCATCTTGAGGAGCTTCCCTCTGGCAGGGCTTGAGGCTTGTCTTTATGCCGGAACTCCGGTACTTGCTGCAAATGTTGGAGGAAGCGAAGAATTTATTAGTGTGAGCGGAGCAGGTTTATGTTTCGATTACATTAATAGTGCCGATGCAGTAGAAAAGGCTGAACAACTCATAAAATTAGATACACTGAAAAATTGCAGTGAACATGGGTATCAATTTGCCGGCGAATGTTCGGTGATAATTATTATAAGAATGTTATGAGGCATTTAAACTTTAAATGTTATTTTTAGTTAAAGGAAGTATTAAGTATGGAGCAACCATTAGTTTCAATTATTATTCCGGCATATAATGCCTCAAGATATCTTGCAAGAAGCAATCAATTCAGCATTAGCTCAGACATATGATAATGTTGAGATAATTGTTGTCAATGATGGCTCTCAAGATGATGGAGCTACCCGTGAAGTTGCTCTGTCGTATGGTAATAAAATAAGGTATTACGAAAAGGAAAATGGCGGATATTGCATCAGCATTGAATTATGGTATTGATGTAATGCGAGGAGAATGGTTTTCTTGGCTGTCGCACGACGATTTATATTGCCGAAAAACCACAGACTATGCTAGAAAAGCTTGCATTATATGCACAAGCAAACAAAAAGCCGGAACCCGTAATTGTATGTGATACCATTCTAGTAAATGAAAAAAATGAGGAAGTTCCATGTCCGTTTAAACAAACAGTTGGCATGCTTTCTCCAAAGCAAGCGTTTGCTGAAACTCTGATAAAAAAGACATTTAATGGATGCGGTATGCTGATTTCAAAAAATACAATTGATGAAGTCGGATATTTTATCACTGACTACAGGCACCAACTTGATCGTGAATACTGGATGAGGATTGCTCTGCATGGACATTCGTTCCTTGTAATTGATGAAAAACTAGTAAAAAGCAGGGTACATAATGCTCAAATAACAGTTCAGGAAAGCAGTTTGCTTTTTGAAGAAGAAATAAAATTGATTAATAATTATTTTGAGCTAATAAAAAATGATCCTGCAATGATAATTTATGCAAATAGTCTCATGTTATTCTCATATAAAAGCATTATGCTGAGGGGGATAATATTAAAAAGGCGCTTATTTTAAACCAAATCAGTTGAGCTTATACAATAAATTTCAATGCATATATTATACATTATACGGGATTACTCGAGTATGGATTGGCAACAGATACAGGAAGTTTATTAGAAAGTAACTCAAGCAAGGGGATTATCTTGAAATTAATATGGTTATGCAATGTAATGCCTCCGATTGTATCACAGGATTTGGGATATACAGAGACAAATGCCGGTGGTTGGATTTCAGCTTTATGATTACATTACAAAAAAAGATATTCATGTTACCATCGTTTTTGTCCTGGAAAAAAGCGGCATTTAAGCAGGAAAGCAATTGGGGATACTATGTATACGATATTAAGCAATATCCGTTAAACCGATTTAATAAAAAACAGGAAAAATATTTTGCCGATATTCTATCAGAGGTTAAGCCGGACATAATTCAATTGTTTGGATCAGAATATGCCAGTGCATTAATCATGATGAATGCTTGCATAAAGTGGGATATCAAAACCGTGTTATATTACATATTCAAGGACTTGTATCCATCTATCAAAAACATCTCTTTGGTGTATTACCTGCAAGAATAATATTTGGATCAACAATACGAAATATAATAAAGCACGATAATGTATATCAAGCACGCAATGAAATGAGAACTCGCGGAAAGTATGAAAAAAAGAACTTATCAGTAAATTGAAATATGTTACCGGACGTACAGAATGGGATATTGCATGCACTAAGTTAATTAATCCTAATATAAAATATTTTCATTGTAATGAATCTTTGCGTCCTTCTTTTTATTGCGATGAATGGAGCATAGAATCATGTAGGCGCCACTCGATTTTTTAGTCAAACTCGTGGTGTAGTAAAAATTTTTATTCAGCAGTTCGCATATTCCCGCACATACTTAAATTGTATCCCGATACTTGTATAGTAACAACCGGAAATATATTGGACATATCGTTGAAGGCAAACTTAAAGAAACATTCTATCATCGGTCAATAAGAAAGTTTATAAACAAACATAATTTAAAAGATCATGTAATTTTCTTGGGCAATTTAGATGAGCATGAAATGAAGGAACAGTATCTTAAAGCCAATGTATTTGTATCATCATCTGCAATTGAAAATTCTCCTAATTCACTAGGTGAAGCAATGTTATTGGGAGTTCCGTGCATATCCTCCGACGTTGGCGGGGTATCCGATATGCTCATACACAAAGATGAAGGATTTGTGTATCCCTTTGAGGAAGAATATATGCTGCTATGGTATATTATACGTCTTTTCAATGATGACAGCCTATGTGAGAGGTTTTCTAAAAACTGCAGAAGTCATGCTTTAGAAACACATAATGCCGAAAATAATGCCAGTGAATTATACAATATATATCAGGAAATAAGAAAGGATACCTTAAATGATTAATTACAATACAAAAATGACAAATGGATATATAGCACTAATGCTGCTAATGATCAGTTATGTATTCATATCATATTTATGTTTGTATTTTGGGTATGCTACAAGCATTTTTAACTATAACTTGAGAAAATATATTTTGCTGTTATCTTATGTCATTGCTTTTATTCTATTATTGAAAAAGCTTATAGTAAAAAAAAGAAATAAAATATATTCTGTTGTACTATCTGCCGCTTTGTTTATTGGGTATGTTTGTATAAGTAATATTCTTACCAAAACAGCTAATGGCATAACAAATATTGATATCAGTTGGTGGTTTGTCATATTATTATCAGCATCTTCTGCAAACATAAATGAAAAGTCATTAAATAGACTATTTTTTATCGGAGGCAGTGTCGGCACAATAATTGGAATCATATACATTGCTAAGATACATCAATTGAATTATATAGCGAATAATGTTAACGCAATTTACTATTCACTTTTATTTTTACCAATGATTTTGTGTATTAATAACCGACTAGTTAAATCCGTTTTTTTAATTGTAATAGCATTTGCCATTTTCTTTTCCGGCAAAGGAGCGGGATCATTGGCATTGGTTATTGGATTAATAACTTTTTTCTTTATAAGTATGACAGAAAGTAATAAGTCTAATAAAAGTATTTTTAAAATTATTGCGGCGATAACTATTTTATATGTTGTTTATGTGGTTGTTTTGAACCATTATGCAGGAGTAAATATTTTTAATGAAGTTAATACATTTAAGTTTACATCAAATTCAAGAGGAATTATATGGGAAAGACTATTAAAATCATATAGTTCACTTTCAAATTTCCGTAAGCTATTTGGTACTGGATATTCCGGAGTAACCAATGCTCTTGGCATTTCTGCTCATAATGATTTTTTGGAAGTTATGTATGATTATGGATTGGCAGGGCTGTTACTGTATATTGTTTTTATTATTACTCAAATTAAGGAAATATTTATTTTACGAAAAAGAAAGAGTAAATATACTGCTGCTTATGCAAGCTCAGTAATTATGTTTATAGTTTTATCAATATTTACGCACTTAATATTGTTGCCTACATATTTTCTTGCAATGGCATATTTTTGGGGCATTATTTTAAGCACAGAATTTGAGGTGAGCCGACATGAAGATTGCAGTAGTCGCACCTGGAAGTTTACCAATACCAGCTATAAAAGGCGGAGCTATTGAAACTCTGGTTACACATCTGATAAATAAAAATGAGTGTTCGGGGTCAATTGATATAGATGTATATACTTGTATTCCTCCCGAATGTGAGAATCAAATTCCCGAATACAAACATACAAGAGTTATACCGATTAAAATAAAACCCTGGAAACAAAAAATATATACTTTTTATGCACGGTTACTGAGACTCTTATGTTTTAAAAAAATTCAGGTAAAACAGTACTCCGCAATAAAAAGTGGTTTTGCTATAAAAAAAGCAAAGTTAAATATGATTATATAATTATTGAAGGCAATCATTATCAGGTTCTTCAAATTGCAAAGATTGTAAAAATACCGATTATATTGCATATGCACACGGATATTCTGACAAAGGATACCTCTAACGGTAAAAAAATATGTCAAACGTGTTATAAGATTCTGGTTATCAGCGAGTTTTTAAAGCACAGAGTTGCGGAAATAGCACCTGATGAAAGCTTAAATTATTGTTTATAAGTGCAAATTTCGGTAGAAGATTTTGGCTGTAATAAATATGCAGAGTTTAGACAGAATTTTAGAAATAAGTATCATATAGGCGAAAAAGAATTTCTGTTTATATTCGTGGCAGAATAGACGAAAGCAAGGGGTTAGGGAAATTATTAAAGCATTTATTGGAATCAAAAAACCTTGTAAATTATTAATAGTCGGTTCCAGTTGGTTTGATACAAATAAAGAAACCCCTTATATAAAGGAATTAAAGGAGCTTTCAACAGTTTGCAAAGACAAAATAATATTTTCCGGCTACGTTAAATATGAAAAAATTCCGCAATATTATTATTCTTGCCGATGTTGGTGTCTTTCCGTCAATATGCAATGAGGCAGCCGGGTTAGTGGTAATTGAGGCATTAGCCAGCGGTATTCCTGTTATTACAACAAATATGGGCGGAATTCCTGAATATGCAGATACAAGGTCATGCAATATTCTTGCTTGTGACAGCTCTCTTGTTGAAAACTTAAGGGATTCAATGATCAAAATGATTGATAATGAGGAATATTATAATAGAAAAAGCAAACCGCAAAGGCTTCTGTAAAGCAATATAATACTGATAATTATTACAGTGAATTTTTAAGAATTATTGGTGAGGAATAAAAAATATGAAAAAGATTGCAACTATAACATTTCACCGTGCAATAAACTTTGGCGCCGTCTTACAGACGTATGCGTTACAGCATTTTATTATCGAATGTGGGGCTGATTGTGAGGTATTGGATTATAGATGTAAATATCTTGAAAACCATTATAAACCTTTTTCAATTGAAAAAATAAAAAATATAAAGTGGCTTATTAAGTGTATTATCAAAAATCAGTATATTTGTGATAACAGAAAAAATTTTAAAAAGTTTTCTGACACCTATATTAAATGCAGTCCTACCCCTTTAAACAGGGAAGATTTAACGGATATAAACTCAAAATATGATGCTTTTATTTGTGGCAGTGACCAAATATGGAGTCCGGTTTGTGCCGGATTCGATAAAAGTTATTTTTTAGACTTTGTATCAGATCCAACTAAAAAATATTCCTATGCTGCAAGTATAGGAGCAGAACAGATTCCATCAGAGCTTGTTAATGAGTATAAAAAACTATTAAGCGATTTTGAAAAAATCTCTGTCCGTGAACAAAAGGCTGCTGATCTGATTTATCAATTAACAAATAATTCGGCTGCTGTAGTTGTTGATCCTACGCTGCTGCTGGATCGTTCAGCATGGGAAAAAATTGCGGAGCCGGTAAAAATAAATGATAAATATGTTTTGTTATATTTGCTTGCTAAAGTTCCCGAAACTATTGATTTTGCACGTCAGCTTGCAAAGCAGCATGGCATAAAAGTTGTTTTTATTAACACATGGCTTTTCGATGAAAAAGGCATGGAAAACCTAAAAAAAATAACACCGGGGCAATGGCTGTATTTATTTTTACATGCAGAGTATATTGTTACAAATTCTTTTCATGGATTGGCTTTTTCTTTAAACTTTCATAAAAACATTTATGCGGATTTGCTGCCGGCTCAGGCAAAATCTAATTCACGAATTGAGCATTTGATTTCTTTAGCAGGTATCAAATCGCGTTTATTATGCAGCAAAGAGTTCCTTGCAGACAGTAAAATTGATTATGAGAGAGTGGATCGAATTTTAAAATCTGAAATTGATATGTCAAAAAAATATCTAGAGGAGATAGTATCATGTCAGAAATAACACTTGTAACTGCATTTTTTAATATTGGCAGAGAAAACTTTAAAGCAATTCCTAGGACAGACATTACATACCTGAATAATTTCAAATTTTGGGCAAGAATGCACAATAAGCTTATAGTGTATACAGATGAACAAACAGGAAAATATGTGGAGGAAATTCGAGCAGCATTTGGTTTAAAGGACGAGACAACTATAATTACTCTTGCGGACATATATAGTATTGAACCGGAAATTCTGAAAAAAATGAGAGAAATTTCGGCCAATCCTTGGTTCCGTGATTTTAGATATTTACCAAATGCAACTTCAAACATTGCTGACTACTCATATTTAATGCTGCTGAAAACTTGGTTTTTAAAAGATGCAGTAGAAAGAGGCTTGGCTAAGGGTACAATATCATGGATTGATTTTGGGTTTAATCATGGAGGAGAATTGTATACTATACCCGAAGAATTTGATTTTGAATGGAGATATGATTTTTCTGATAAAATTCATCTGTTTTATTATCAAAAATATGATGAAAAACCAATTTTTGAAATTGTAAGAAGGCTCTGTGATTGTTTTATGGGTTGTCTAATGATTATACCGGATCACTATTGTAATGATTTATGGGAATTAAATCGAAGTGCTATGATTGCTTTAAATACAGCAGATTTAATCGACGATGATCAGCTTTTATTGCTAATGTCATATCGTGCAAAACCGGAAATTTTTGAAATTACGCAAAGCGAATGGTTTCTGCCGTTAAAAGAATATGGAGCTCCACATCTAAGTACGCGTATTAAAAAAGACAATGCCGGGCTGAAATATACCATTAAAAAAATTAAATACAATTTGGAAAAGGGGAAAAAAGTTAAAGCTTATTGCAGAATAACAAGAGAAAATATGTTGAAAAAAGAATAAATCAAGGAGTAAATTGTGGATAATTCAAGAACTCAAAAATCAATTGTTAATGTTAGTGCTGTTATTGCAATGCAGGCCATAACAGCACTGGTTAATTTAATAAGCCGAACTTTTTTTATAAAACTGCTGGGAAACGATTATTTATCTGTAAATGGATTATTTACAAATATATTGACACTGCTGTCATTTACTGAATTAGGTATTGGCAATGCTATTATTTATAGTTTATATAAACCTCTGGCAGAGAATGATGAAATAAAAGTGTGTGAAATACTTATGCTTTTAAAAAAAGCATACCGAATTATTGCAATCACAATATTATGTCTGGGAATATGTGTTATTCCTTTTCTGGACGTAATTATAAAAGATGTTCCGGATATTTCGGAAAGCCTTACAATATTATATCTGCTGTTTTTGGGAAATACAGTATCTTCATATCTTTTTTCATATAAAAAATCCCTTTTGATTGCAGATCAAAAAAATTATGTTGTTGTTATCGTTCAACATATAGTACATATAATTCAGGCAGCAATACAAATAGTTTTTTTATACTTCACACACAACTACATTATATATCTTTGTATTTGTATATTTGCTACTCTAACAACAAACATAATCTGTACCTTATTTGTAAATAAAAAATACAAATATATTGCTAAATATCAAAAGGCAAAATTATCAATAGTTGAAAAGAAAAATATATTCGAAAATATTAAAGCAATTTTTGTGTATAAGCTAGGTGCTGTCCTGCTTAATGGAACAGATAACATTATCATTTCAGTTGTACTGAAAACTGCATATGTTGGAATATGCTCAAATTACACTCTTGTTATAAATACTATAAACAATGTGCTTATGCAGGCTTGTAACAGTATTGCAGGTGGAATTGGAAATCATATAGTTATAGCAGATTCTAATGCTAAAGAAAAAAAATTCAGAGAACTTAATATTCTCTGTTTTGCTGTATTTTCTTTTTCTGCTGTATGTCTTGCGGTATTGCTGAACCCCTTGATTCTTGTCTGGCTGGGAAATGATTATATCCTGGAAAGGCGAGTAGTTATTGCGTTGGTGCTTGCATTTTATCTAACAGGTGTAAATCAAATAAATTCTATGTACCGAACTTCAATGGGACTGTTCAGCCAAGCAAAGTTTGTTCCGGCAACTGCGGCTTTCATTAACATTGGCATGTCAATTTTGCTTGGCAGATATTGGGGGCTGTTCGGCGTATTTATTGCCACTTCAATATCGAAAATACTCACGTTTTCAATTATTGACCCGATTTTGTTATATAGAAAAGGCTTTAATATGTCAGTGAAAAAATATTTTATTCGCTTCTTTATGGAATGTGCAGTTACTGTTTTAATATATTTAATTACTCAGTTTGTAATCTCCATGATAAATACAGATGGATATGCTGGATTGATTTTAAAAACGTGTGTTTGCATTTCCGTTTCATTTTTATTATTAGTCGGCACATTGTTTTTTAATAAAGATTTTAAATACGTAATTAAAATAGTGCTGAATATTATAAAAAAGTTTTTTATGAAAAATTTTAAACGCTGATGCAAAATATAATTTATTAACATGAGGTGAAATAATGAAAAAATCTTCTATGTTTGGAAAAACGCTTATGATTACTGGTGGTACAGGCTCATTTGGAAATGCTGTCTTAAATCGCTTTCTGCAAACAGATATTGGAGAAATCCGAATTTTTTCTCGTGATGAAAAAAAGCAGGACGATATGCGCCATGAATTTCAGATAAAAATGCCTCAAGCTGCCAATAAAATTAAATTCTTTATAGGTGATGTACGGGAACTTGCATCTCTTAAAAATGCAATGCACGATGTTGATTACATATTTCATGCCGCAGCACTGAAACAAGTTCCTTCATGTGAATTTTTTCCGCAGGAAGCTGTCAAAACAAATGTGCTTGGTACAGACAACGTACTTACTGCAGCCATTGATGAAGGTGTAAATACAGTTATTTGCCTCTCTACAGATAAGGCTGCATATCCGGTAAATGCAATGGGAACATCAAAGGCAATGATGGAAAAAGTCATAGTTGCTAAATCTCGGACAGTATCGCCTGAAAAGACGAAAATTTGCTGTACACGTTATGGGAATGTGCTGTGCAGCCGAGGCTCTGTTGTTCCCCTATGGATTGATCAAATAAAAAAAGGACAACCAATCACTATTACAGAGCCTAAAATGACCAGATTTATAATGTCTCTTGATGAAGCTGTTGACCTTGTCCTTTTTGCGTTCGACAATGCGGTTAGCGGAGACATTCTTGTTCAGAAGGCTCCAGCCTGCACAATCGAAACACAAGCTCAGGCTGTAAAAGAAATCTTTGATCCAAAGAATGAAACAGAAATACGTGTTATTGGAATACGTCATGGTGAAAAAATGTATGAAACCCTGCTAACAAATGAAGAATGTGCTAATGCCATTGATATGGGAAATTTTTATCGAGTGCCATGTGATAACAGAGACTTAAATTATGATAAATACTTCATTTTATGGAAACCGGAACGTAATAAACTCACCGAATTCAACTCAAATAATACACAGCTTTTGTCAGTAGAAGAGGTAAAAGAAAAACTGCTGGCACTTCAGTATATCCAAAATGAACTTGCGGAGGTGAAAAAATAATGAATATCCTTGTTACCGGTGCACATGGATTTGTCGGAAAAAATCTTTGTTTAAAGTTATATAATATATATGATAAATCAAAAAATCATAATGCTGATATTTCTGTTATGGAATACGATTTAGACACAGAACCGTCATTGCTTGATGAGTATTGTGCAAAAGCTGATTTTGTTTTTAATCTTGCCGGAGTAAACCGCCCAATAAAAGAATCAGAATATATTGCCGGTAATTATGAATTTACTTCAACATTACTTGATACTCTAAAAAAGCACCGCAGTACCTCCACAATAATGATGGCATCTACGATTCAGGCTGCTCTTGATAATCCATATGGAAAATCCAAAAAAGCCGGCGAAGATCTGCTGCTAGAATATGAGAAAGAAACAGGTTCAAAAGTACTCATCTACCGTTTTCCTAATTTGTTTGGAAAGTGGAGTAAACCAAATTACAATAGTGTAATCGCAACATTCTGCAATAACATTGCAAATGACTTGCCAATAACTGTAAATGATCGGAATACAAGCATAACATTTGCGTATATAGATGATGTTGCTAATGAGTTGGTTAATGCACTGCAGGGCAAAGAGAACCGTGAAGGCAATTTTTGCAAAGTTCAAATAGAGTATAAAAAGACGCTTGGCGAAATTGTTGATTTATTATACAGCTTTAAAGCAAGCCGTGATGAAATTAATGTGCCGGATATGTCAGATTCATTCGTAAAAAAACTATATGCAACATATCTTTCGTATTTACCAACTGATAAATTTTCCTATCCGCTTAAAATGAATGTTGATAGCAGAGGCAGTTTTACTGAAATTATTCGTACATTAGACCGTGGACAATTTAGTGTTAATGTGTCAAAGGCTGGAATTGTTAAAGGAAATCACTGGCACAACACAAAAAGTGAAAAATTCCTTGTTGTTAGTGGGAAGGGTGTTATTCGCTTCCGCAAAATCGGCGATGATACTGTCTATGAGTATTTCGTTTCAGGCGATAAACTTGAAATAGTAGATGTTCCAACTGGATACACTCACAACATTGAAAACATAGGTGATGCAGATATGGTAACTTTCATGTGGTCAAATGAACTTTTTGATCCCAATAATACCGATACATATTTTGAAGAAGTATAAAGTGTACAAGTCAATTATATATAGACCAAACAAAAAATTTATTGGTAATTTAACTGTCTAGAGATAATATTTGTTATAATTAATATTAGAAAAAATAATGGGTGGTATAAGAATATATGACTAAACTTAAACTGATGACTATAATTGGCACACGCCCCGAGATTATCCGGCTGTCTTCAATAATTAAAAAATGTGATATATATTTCGAGCAAATTCTTGTCCATACGGGACAAAACTACGATTACTCTCTTAATCAGGTGTTTTTTGACGACCTTGGGCTTAGAGCTCCTGACTATTATTTGAATGCAGTAGGGAATGATCTTGGACAAACAATTGGAAATATTATCTCCAAATCTTATGAACTTATGGCGGAAACAAAACCTGATGCACTTCTGGTTCTTGGGGATACAAATTCATGTTTGTCCGTTATCGGAGCAAAGCGTCTGCACATTCCAATATTTCACATGGAAGCCGGTAACCGCTGTTTTGATGAATGCTTACCGGAGGAAACAAACCGTCGTATTGTTGATGTTATATCAGACGTTAATATGTGCTATTCAGAACATGCACGACGTTACTTAAATGCTGCAGCCGTTCCTCGTGAACGTACCTATGTAACCGGATCGCCTATGGCTGAAGTGCTTCATGCAAATCTCAAAAAGATAGAAACCAGTAATATACTGGAGCGTCTGGGATTGATTAAGGGGAAGTATATACTTCTTTCAGCCCATAGAGAAGAAAATATTGATACAGAATCGAACTTCTTTAATCTTATGAATGCAATAAATGCAATGGCAGATAAATATGACATGCCAATATTGTATTCCTGTCATCCTCGTGCCAAAAAGTTTATTGAACAGCGGAATTTTGTATTTGACGATAGAGTAATACAACATCAGCCGTTAGGATTCCATGATTACAACAATCTGCAAATGAATGCTTTTGCAGTTGTCTCTGATTCAGGAACACTGCCTGAAGAAAGCAGTTTCTTTTTATCTATTGGGCATCCGTTTCCTGCTGTTTGTATTCGTACCTCTACCGAACGCCCGGAAGCTATGGACCGCGGTAACTTCATTCTTGCCGGTATCACAACCGATCAAGTACTGCAGGCAGTAGATACTGCTGTTGAGATGAACAATAATGGAGATTTAGGACTGCCTGTTGAAAACTATACCGATGAAAATGTCAGCGTTAAGGTAATAAAAATTATCCAGAGCTATACAGGTATAGTCAATAAGATGGTTTGGAGAAAATATTAGGTGTCTATACGTGAAAATAATTAAATTATGACATTTTTCAGCAAAAAGTGAAAAGACTTGCATTTTGAAAATATACGAGTTACAATATTCATGTAAATTTAATAACGGGGAGCTTGTGTAACAGGCTGAGAGGAAGGTATAACCTTCGACCCATATACCTGATTTGGATAATGCCAACGTAGGGATACCTAAGAATGTATGTTTTGTGGGAAGTTACCTAATTGGTAGCTTCCCATTTTTGTTTTTAGGAGGTAAGCAGAATGGTAAAAATCAATGGAATAAGCGTTGATGCAGCCGGAAAGACAATTTCTGAATATCTTTCAACCACAAATTACGATCCGAAGCGAATTGCGGTTGAGAAAAACGGAAAAATTGTCCCCAAAGCACAGTATGACGAAAATGTTATGAACGACGACGATGTTATCGAAGTTGTGAGCTTTGTAGGAGGTGGTTAATTTGGAAGTTCAAAAACTGACAAAACAGGAAATGATGAATGCCCTTGAAGAACGTGTCGGAAAAGAACTTCAAAGTAAATTTGCTGGTGCAGCCGTTGCAGTCTGCGGGCTTGGAGGACTTGGCTCAAATATTGCCATAGCCCTTGCACGCGCAGGTATCGGAAAGCTTAATTTAATTGATTTTGATAAGGTGGATTTAACTAATCTGAACCGACAGCAATATACAGTTTTACAGCTGGGAAAATACAAAACAGAAGCATTGCGGGACACGCTCAAAGAAATTGCTCCCTATCTTGAGGTTTCTATTAATACCGTCCGCATCACAGAGGAAAACGCAGAAGATTTGTTGAAAGATGCAGATATTATCTGTGAAGCCTTTGATAAGGCAGAGGAAAAAGCAATGCTTGTCAACTGTGTGTTGGAGTGCTTTCCTGATAAATATTTAGTGGCGGCTTCCGGTATGGCGGGACTTTCATCGGCAAACAGTATTAAAACCCGAAAGATAACAAAACATTTTTATTTATGCGGTGATGAGGTGAGCGATGTTTCGGACAACATTGGGCTTGTCTCCTCACGTGTGCTGGTTTGTGCAGCACATCAGGCACATATGATTCTCCGCCTGATTGCAGGTGAAACAGAAGTCTAAACTATAACATAAAGAAAGTAGGTATTACTATGGAAACAAACGATAAGCTTATTATTGGCGGTCACGAGTTTAACTCAAGATTTATTCTAGGATCGGGTAAATACTCGCTGAACCTAATCGAAACAGCAGTTAAAGATGCCGGTGCAGAAATCATTACACTTGCGGTTCGCCGTGCAAATACTAAAGAACATGAAAGTATCCTTGACCACATTCCCGAAGGCGTTACACTTTTGCCCAACACGTCCGGTGCAAGAAATGCAGAAGAAGCAGTTCGTATTGCAAACCTCGCAAGAGAGCTTGGATGCGGTAATTTTATAAAAATAGAAATTATGCGAGATACAAAGTATCTGCTGCCTGATAATACAGAAACTATTAAAGCAACGGAAATATTGGCAAACGATGGGTTTGTGGTAATGCCGTATATGTATCCTGATTTGAATGTGGCAAGGGATTTGGCGAATGCAGGTGCCGCCTCAATTATGCCGCTTGCTTCTCCTATTGGTTCTAATAAAGGGCTTGCTACTCGTGATTTTATTCAGATTCTTATAAATGAAATTGATTTGCCTATTATAGTGGATGCCGGCATAGGAAGACCTTCACAAGCTTGTGAGGCAATGGAAATGGGAGCTGCGGCAATTATGGCAAATACAGCTTTGGCAACAGCAGGCGATTTGCCTTTGATGGCTTGTGCTTTCAAACAGGCAATTGAAGCGGGCAGAAAAGCATATCTTTCAGGGCTTGGCAGAGTTCTTTTAAGAGGTGCAGCAGCTTCCGATCCGCTTACAGGATTTTTGCATGATTAAGGGGTGATAAAAATGGAAAATCAGTATTTTGTTGATTCAGAGTATCTTTCGCCGGAAGCTCTTGAAATAAAGCACAAATTGGAAAGCGATCCTTCCTTCCGAAAAAGCCATATGGAATATCTGCCGGGTATGGAGCAAATCAAATCAGATATCTGCGAAAAAGTAATGTCGCAGATGAATTCCTACGATTACTCCGTTTATACGGCAAGTGATGTAAAATCAGCATTGGAACACGAAAGCTGTACGGTTGAAGATTTCAAGGCCCTTATATCTCCGGCAGCAGAGCCTTTCCTTGAACAAATGGCACATAAGGCCCGTATTGAAACAAGAAAGCATTTCGGCAATACAGTATATCTGTTTACACCATTGTATATAGCTAACTATTGTGAAAACTACTGTGTTTACTGTGGTTTCAATTGTTATAACCATATCAAACGTATGAAGCTTACTCAGGAGCAAATTGAACACGAAATGAAAATTATTGCTGATTCCGGTATGGAGGAAATTTTGATACTTACGGGTGAAAGCCGTGGAATGAGCGACATTTCATATATCGGTGAAGCCTGCAAGCTGGCTCGCAAATATTTCAGAATGGTCGGACTTGAGATTTATCCCGTGAATACAGATGAGTACCGCTATCTTCACGAATGCGGTGCAGACTATGTGACGGTATTTCAAGAAACCTATGATGCGGATAAATATGAAACATTGCATCTTCTCGGTCACAAACGTGTATGGCCGTACCGTTTTGATGCACAGGAAAGAGCTTTGATGGGAGGTATGCGCGGAGTGGCATTTTCTGCATTGCTTGGTCTTTCTGATTTCCGTAAGGACGCACTTGCAAGCGCTTTGCACCTGTATTATCTGCAAAAAAAATATCCGCAGGCGGAAATGTCTCTTTCATGTCCTCGCTTGCGTCCGATTATCAACAATGACAAAATCAATCATTTAGATGTTCACGAAAAGCAGCTCTGCCAAGTCATTTGTGCATATCGAATTTTTCTGCCATTTGTGGGGATTACGGTATCCTCGCGTGAGAGTGAAGAATTTAGAAACGGCATTGTAAAGATTGCAGCCACAAAGGTTTCTGCCGGTGTTTCAACGGGAATAGGAGATCACGAAAACAAATATACCGGAAAGGAGATCGACAGCAGTAACGGCGATGAGCAGTTTGAAATCAGTGACAGCCGAAGCTTTAATCAAATGTATAAGGATATTTTAGACAAGGGCTTGCAGCCGGTGCTGAATGATTACCTTTATGTCTGATATTTTGTGTGTTACAAATCGCAGGCTATGCGAATATGATTTTTTTTCACGCATTGAAGAAATTGCAAAGTGCTCCCCGGCAGGAATTATTTTGCGTGAAAAAGACTTGACTGAAGCCGAATATAAAAATTTGGCAGAACAGACAATGGAAATTTGCAGAAAATACGGTGTTCCTTGTATTTTACATAGCTTTGTAATGGCTGCAATAAATATCGGTGCCGATGCGATACATCTGCCGCTGCCGCTTTTGCGGGAAATATCAAATAAAGAAAAAACTGCATTTAATACCATTGGAGCTTCCTGCCACTCGATAGAAGATGCTTTGGAAGCGGAAAAGCTAGGATGTACCTATATCACAGCGGGGCATATTTTTGCTACGGACTGCAAAAAAGATCTGCCTCCTCGTGGTATCGACTTTCTGAAACAGGTGTGTGACAGTGTATCAATACCGGTTTATGCCATTGGCGGCATTACTGCCGATAATGTGCAGGCTGTACGAAATGCAGGGGCAAAAGGTGCGTGCATTATGAGCGGGCTTATGCGCTGCAGTAATTCTAAGCAATATCTTGATACTTTTACTATAATATGAGTATTGCAATGCTAAGTATTTTTGGATTCAAAATGGAATACTACCTATATATTTATATTTTTTAATTTTTTATTTAAAAATAATTATGTATTTTTTTAAGAGTTTTATGAAAATATAAATTTCTTGTATACCCAGATATAAACAAGGGATAATTAAAAAACATTGCCTGTATAGCTTTTTTGAACAAAGGTTAAATTAAATTGTGCAGAGATAAAAAATTATTTCTGCGAAGCCGATGTTCAGGGAAGTGGTGATTTATATTGAAAGTCTGCAGAAAACTAATGTTTTTGCCGATTTTTGCAATTGCCTCAACAGTAGTTTTTTCTTCATGCACTAATGCAAACGAAAATAAAAGTACAAATGATAATGAAATAGCTTCTGCCTCGGCGGTAGTTAGCGAATCAGAAGAAAAGATGCTGATTCCGGGTGGTTCGGTCATAGGTGTGACACTTGAGAGCAACGGTATTCTGGTACTTGGTACAGGCAATGTAACAGGTCAGGACAGCCATATTTATTCTCCGGCTGAAAAGCTGCTAAAAGAAGGAGATATAATTATGAAAGCCGACGGAGTTGAGCTTAATGATAAAGAAGCTCTTCTTGATGCTGTAGAAAATAGCAGCAATGATGTTACGTTAACGGTTTTCAGAGATGACGAAGTTATTGATGTTGACATTACGCCGATTAAATGTATTGAGGACGGAACCAGAAAAATTGGTGTATGGGTAAGAGACAGCACACAAGGTATAGGAACTCTGACTTATATTGATCCTGATGATTTAAGCTTCGGAGCTTTGGGACACGGTGTTTATGATGCCGATACAGGTGATTTAATGACGCTTAAATCAGGAAATGTGGTTGGCAGCACATTAACAGGTATCAGAAAAAGTGAAAAAGGAATTCCGGGTGAACTGACAGGTGTGCTAAATAAAGCTGTAATTTTTGGTAATGTAAAAGCAAATACCGAATGTGGAATTTATGGCAAAGTAAGCCCAGATGCAGTTAATACGTTGTATTCAGAGCCAATTCCCGTGGCTGATATTGATGAAATTCAAACCGGAGAAGCAACCATTCTGTGTTCACTTGACGGTAAGGAAATCAAGGAGTACAAAATAATGATTGAAGGCGTAAATAAAGATGCAGACGATGCAGATAAAGGTCTTGTCATTAGAATAACCGATGAGGAGCTAAAAAATGCAGCCGGTGGCATTGTACAGGGAATGAGTGGGTCACCAATAATACAAAATGGCAAGCTTATTGGTGCTGTAACTCATGTCTTTGTGAGAGAGCCGACCAAGGGTTATGGGATTTTTGCTGTAAGCATGCTGAATGAAGATGAAAATGTAAACGGGTGATTATTTTAAACGCATACAGGAAACTGTATGCGTTTACTTAATTGATTTTTTTAATTGATATGCTATACTGTTTATACATTTTAAATAAGGGTTATAGGGAAAGAAAATGAATAAAAAAACAACGGCAGCAAATGCTGCTCTTTTTATTGTCGCAATGATATGGGGCGGAGGATTTGTTGCAGGGAAAATGGCACTTACAGGGTTTGAGCCGTTTGTTATATTGGCATATAGATTTTTAATAAGTGCTTTATTCTGCGGAATAATTTTTTTAAAAAAAATTAAAGCTTCCACCAAAAAAGCAGCTTCACGGGGAATGTTTATAGGTGCTTTGCAATTTGCTGCTTTAAGCATACAATTAGTCGGTTTAAAATATACGACAAGTGCAAAACAATCTTTTTTATGTACTGCTTACGTTGCTTTGGTACCGTTCATAAGTTGGATCATAATAAAAAAAAGACCGTCATTTAAGGCCTTTATAGCGGGTTTTTTGGCACTTGCGGGCATAGGTATGATAAGTCTTGGTCAGTCGCTTACAATAAGCTTCGGCGATGCTTTAAGTCTTGGATTTGCCGTTCTGTTCGGAATACAGATTGTTTTGGTTGGCAGATTTGTAGGAGAGTGCGACAGTATACAATTTACATTTTTTCAAATGCTTTCTTCCGGTGTTTTATCAGCAATATTTGGAATAATAAAAGGAGAACAATTTATTACATATAATATTGAAACTTTGCTGGGAGTTGGATATCTTATTATTTTTAATACTTTGATTGCTTTTGTTGTACAAAATGTTGCTCAAAGGTATACTTCTGATACAACTGCTTCATTATTACTAAGTTTTGAGTCTGTATTTGGCTTTATATTTTCGATATTATATTATCATAATGCTGTTTCGACAAGGCTGTTATTTGGCTGTTCATTGTGCTTTTTATCAGTAATCATAAGCAATGTGCGTATTGTAAAAAATTTGAAAAAATAAACTCAGTTTATAATGGTTTTACTTGTATTTCATCACGTTATATCATAATATAAGATTATGGGTGGTGATTATTATGGCAAGGTCATTTAACCAAAAACAAAAACTGCTATTTATTTTAGACACTTTGAAAGAAAAATCGGACGAGACACATGTGCTCAATGTAAATTATATAATTAACCTGCTTGAAAGCAATGGAATAAAGGCCGAGAGAAAAAGCGTCTATGACGATATAGAGTCTCTTTCTGATTACGGTTATGATATAGTTCTCAAAAAGGGCAGAAACGGCGGATATTATCTAAAATCCAGAGAGTTTAATACAGCAGAATTAAAAATTCTGGCCGATGCTGTGCAGTCGTCTGAGTTTATTACAGATAATAAAAGCCGTAAACTAATTTCTAAACTCAAAAATCTTACTAATGAGTATGAGGGAAAAGAATTACAAGGACAAATTATTGTTAAAAAAAGAATCAAAACAATGCATGAAAGCATTTATAATGATATAGATAAGATACATTCTGCTATATTACATAACAAAAAAATAAGGTTTAACAGTTATAAATGGGTAATAAAAGATGCAAAATTTAAAAAAAGCAGCAAAGCATATGAGATAAGCCCTTGGATAGTTTTCTTGGACGACAATAAATACTATCTTATTGGCTATGACAGTGAGACTGAAAATATTAAGCATTTCAGAATTGACAAAATGATTAATATTAACACAACAGAAAAGTTAAGAGAGGGAGATATTTTCAATAAATTTGATCTTTTAGAATATGCAGATAAAAATTTTGGATTGAATGACGGGAAATATCAAAATGTTAAATTAAATTGTAACAATGAACTTATAGGTGAAATTATTGATAGATTCGGTAAAAATATTGAAATATATATAAAAAATGAGAATACGTTCTGTACTGATGTGAATGTTCAAGCAGATAATCGGTTCTTTGGCTGGATTACAGGACTTGGAAGCGGAATAACAATAGAAAGTCCTGGCGATATTGTGAATGAGTATAAAAGTTACATAAATGAAATTTTGAAAAAATATTGATGATTTTCTGTCCGTCTGAATAGACGGGCTTTTTTTATGCAAAATAGTAGTGAAATCAATTGTTAAAAAGTTTTACTTACATTTAACATATTTACGATTGGAGATTTAACTATTAATTTATATACTCTATTTGTACCAAATAAAAGAAAAAATTATCAGAGAAAACAAATAAAGGAGAATATTAGATTATGAAGAAAAAACTATTAGTGTTAGCAATGACAGCTGTTATGGTTATCGGTGTATCAGCTTGTTCTTCAAAGAAAGATGAAACACCCGCAGCAGACAATACATCATCTCAGGAAGCAACAACAGAAGGAATGACAGGTCCAATATCCGTTATAGCTCGTGAAGAGGGTTCCGGTACAAGAGGCGCTTTCGTAGAACTTATGGGGGTTGTTGATGATCAAAACAACGACATAACAACAGTGAATGCAGAAATCACTAACTCTACATCGGTAGTTATTTCAACAGTAGCAGGAAACAAACAGTCAATCGGTTATATTTCACTTGGTTCACTTTCAGATGAGGTTAAGGCAGTTAAGGTTGACGGAGTTGAAGCAACAACAGACAACATCAAAGACGGTTCATACAAAGTATCAAGACCTTTCCTCTTAGCTTATAAAGACGGAAAACTTTCAGACCTTGCTCAGGACTACTTAAAGTTTATACTTAGCTCAGACGGACAGAAAATTATCAATGACAACGGATATATTTCAGTAGATGACAACGCAGAAGCTTATACAGCAAGCGGATTAAGCGGAAAACTTGTACTTGCAGGTTCTACATCGGTATCACCTGTAATGGAAAAACTTGCAGACGAATACAAAACACTCAATCCTAATGTAACAATTGAAATCCAGCAGACAGGTTCTGGCGCAGGTATCACATCGGCAATTGATGATGTATGTGATTTCGGAATGTCATCAAGAGAGCTTAAAGATAGTGAAGCTGCTGAGCTTGTAACTTCAAAAATTGCGCTCGATGGTATTGCTGTAATAGTAAATAATGAGAACCCCGTAGATAATATTTCATCAGAACAGATTAAGAGCATTTACCTTGGAGAAACAACAGACTGGTCAGAAATCCAGTAAGGATTTTACAGAAATTCGGCAAAGCCAAGGCTTTGCCGAATTTTGATATATGGAGGGCTATATGAAAACAAAGGAATTATTAATGAAAATAGTATTTTTCCTCTGTGCCTGTTTCTCAATAGTGGCGGTTATTGCAATTTGCGTATTCATGTTTATTAACGGTGTGCCTGCAATGAGCGAAATAGGGTTTAAGGAATTTTTACTGGGAACGGTTTGGCGTCCGGGGCAAAACCTTTTTGGAATATTCCCGATGATAATCGGCAGTATTTATGTAACAGCCGGTTCAATCATTGTTGGTGTTCCAATAGGTATACTTTGTGCCGTATTTCTTGCATTTTACTGCCCAAAGAAGCTTCATGCAATTCTTAAGCCGGCAGTTGGGCTTTTAGCGGGAATACCATCAATTGTATATGGCTTTTTCGGACTGGTAGTTATCGTTCCTATAATTCAGGGGTTGACAAATACAAGCGGAAAGGGAGTACTTACGGCATCTATTCTTCTTGGAATTATGATTTTGCCGACGGTAATAGAGGTTACAGAATCATCACTCAGAGCTGTACCAACAACATATTTTGAGGGCTCACTTGCACTCGGAGCAACTAAGGAACGCTCAATATTCAAAGCTGTTATAGTGGCTGCAAAATCAGGTGTTTTGTCAGGTGTTATATTGGGAATAGGACGTGCAATCGGCGAAACAATGGCAGTTATTATGGTTGCCGGCAATCAGCCGGCTATTCCGGGAAGCGCATTGGCAGGTGTAAGAACACTTACGGCAAACATAGTCATTGAAATGGCGTATGCAGCAGATTTGCACCGTGAGGCACTTATTGCAACAGCAGTTGTACTGTTTGTTTTTATACTTATTATAAATCTTTGCTTCTCTGTAATTAAAAGGAGGGATAGCTGATGAATAAATTAAAAGGATATAAACAGCATCCGTTTTCCTTCATTCTTTTGCTGCTTATCATACTGGCAGCGGTAATAACCACAGGCATTATGATTTTTATAGTTGCGTATATTCTTATAAACGGCATTCCGAATATTACACCGAAGCTTTTTGAATGGACATACAATACGGATAATCTGTCAATGATGCCTTCAATAATAAACACTTTGCTTATGACAGGCTTCACATTGATTCTTGCTGTGCCGATTGGTATATTTTCCGCAATATATCTTGCAGAATACGCAAAAAAGGGTTCCAAAATAGTAGGAGTAATAAGAATGACAGTTGAAACTCTTGCAGGTATACCTTCAATTGTATTCGGACTTTTCGGATTTCTTGCATTTGTTATCAGTCTTCATTGGGAGTATTCGTTCCTTGCCGGCGCAATAACACTTGCAATAATGGTACTTCCCATAATAATGAGAACAACAGAGGAAGCAATCATATCGGTTCCGGATTCATTCAGAGAAGGAAGCTATGGACTTGGAGCAGGAAAGCTGAGAACGATATTTAAAATAATAATTCCTTCAGCAATTCCGGGTATCCTTTCGGGAGTAATTCTTGCAATAGGACGAATTGTCGGCGAGACTGCCGCACTTATATTTACAGCAGGAACAACCGCAGCCGTTCCGGAAAATATGTTTTCATCTACAAGAACTCTTGCTGTACACATGTATTGCCTGCTTTCCGAGGGACTTTATACAAAACAAGCCTACGCAACAGCTGTTGTGCTGCTTGTAATGGTAATATTGATTAACGCTTTGTCCGGTTTCTTTGCAAAGAAGCTTACAAAGAATTGACGGAGGACTAAAAAAATATGAGCAAAATTGAAGTAAAAAATATGAATCTATTTTATGGTGATTTTCAAGCGATTAAGGATGTCAACATGTCAGTACCCGAAAATCAGATAACTGCATTTATCGGACCGTCAGGCTGCGGCAAATCAACAGTATTGAAATCACTTAACAGAATGAACGATCTTATCGAAGACTGTAAAATTTCAGGAGAAATACTTCTTGACGGTGAGGACATATATAATAATATGGACGTAAATCTCTTGAGAAAGAGAGTGGGCATGGTATTCCAGAAGGCTAACCCTTTTCCGATGAGCATTTACGATAATATTGCATACGGACCAAGAACACATGGTGTACGCTCAAAGGCAAAGCTTGATGATATTGTTGAAAAATCATTGAGAGATGCAGCTTTGTGGGAAGACGTAAAGGACAGATTAAAGAAGAGTGCCCTTGCAATGTCAGGCGGTCAGCAGCAGAGATTATGTATCGCCAGAGCATTGGCAGTTGAGCCGGAAGTGCTCCTTATGGACGAGGCTACAAGTGCCCTTGACCCAATTTCAACATCTAAGATTGAAGACCTTGCATTGGAACTTAAAAATAAGTATACTATTGTTATGGTAACGCATAACATGCAGCAGGCAGCCAGAATTTCTGATAAAACAGCGTTTTTCCTGCTTGGAGATTTGGTGGAATTTAACGACACGGAAACTTTGTTTTCAATGCCTATGGATAAAAGAACAGAAGACTATATCACTGGGAGGTTCGGATAATGAGAAACAAATTCGATCAGCAGCTTGAGATACTGCATGTGGAGCTTATAAAAATGGGTGCTTTATGTGAGGATGCTGTTTCAGCAGCCATTACAGCACTTGAAAAAAATGATTTAAAATTACTTAATAAGGTTTTTGAAGCTGAAAACGAAATTGACAGCAAAGAACGAGACATCGAAAGAATGTGCATGATGCTCCTTCTTCAGCAGCAGCCAGTTGCAACAGACTTGAGAGTTATATCATCTGCACTTAAAATGATTACAGATATGGAGCGTGTTGGTGATCAGGCAGCAGATATTGCTGAGATATCACGTTTTATAATCGGAAACGGTGCCGTAATTAATGATGATATCAAAAAAATGGCTAAGGAAGCCATAAAGATGGTTACAGACAGCGTTGATTCATTTGTAAAAAAAGATCTGGAATTAGCAAGAAAGGTTATTGCTTACGATGATGTTGTTGATGACTGGTTCAATACGCTTAAAAAAGAAATAATTGAAATGATAGCAAAAGACAGTACAAAGGGAGAATATTATATTGATATTCTCATGATAGTGAAATACCTCGAAAGAATAGGGGATCATGCGACAAATATTGCCGAATGGGTTGAATTTTCTATAACGGGGGTTCGCAGTAAGAACAACTGAGGTGATTATTTGATAACATACGAAGAAATAAAGAAAAATGAAACAATTAACACATATATAAGAAAGGCTGATGAGTCCTTAAGGGCTCTCGGCTATACGGAGCATAGCTTTGCTCATGTTGGACATGTGGCGGAAACAGCGGAATATATACTGAGAAACCTTAATTACAGTGAGCACGAAATTGAAATAGTTAAGATTGCCGCATATCTTCATGACATCGGCAATCTTGTTAATCGTGAAGACCATTCCCAAAGCGGTGCCGTTATGGCATTTAGAATTTTGGACAATCTGCAAATGGATCCGGCTGATATTGCTACAATAGTAACGGCAATAGGAAATCATGATGAGGGCACCGGCGTACCTGTTAATGCAATTGCGGCTGCGCTGATACTTGCCGACAAATCAGATGTTAGACGTTCAAGGGTTAGAAATTCGGATATAGGTAACTTTGATATCCATGACAGAGTTAATTATTCTGTTGTAAAGAGCCGTCTTGTAATAAATGAGGCTCATACATATATAACTCTGGTATTATCAATTGATACAAATTACGGCTCGGTAATGGATTACTTTGAGATCTTTCTCGGACGAATGATGCTGTGCAGAAAGGCGGCAGAAATGCTCGGTATACAGTTTAAACTTATTATTAATGATCAGCCGCTTATTTAATAAAAGACAGAATTGGTTTGTTGCATACGAAAGGGATACGGTATGATATATTTGCTTGAGGATGACGAAAGCATCCGAAATTTTGTTGAATATGCCCTTAATAATTCCGGGCTTGAATCATGTGGTTTTGAGAAGCCTTCTGACTTCTGGAAAGCAGTTGACGAGAGGATACCTCAGCTTGTTATCCTTGATGTTATGCTTCCTGAGGAGGATGGCCTTGAAGTACTTAAAAAGCTGAGAAACAGAAGTGAAACAAGAAAGCTGCCTATTATTATGCTTACCGCAAAGGACAGCGAATACGATAAGGTAATCGGACTTGATTCCGGTGCTGATGATTATGTTGCTAAGCCATTTGGAATGATGGAGCTTATTTCGAGAATAAAGGCTCTTCTGAGAAGGTTCAGCGATGAAACTAAAAAAGACGAATACACAATAGACGGTTTGTATGTATGTCCTTCAAAGCATATAGTTATAGCAAACGGTAATGAAGTTGTGCTCACATATAAAGAATTTGAATTGCTGTGTCTGTTAATATCAAACCGAGGCACAGTTTTCAGCAGAGACCAGATATTAAGACGTATTTGGGGCTTTGAGTTTGACGGTGAAAACCGTACGGTAGATGTTCATGTAAGAACACTGAGAACAAAGTTAGGCGAGTGCGGTTCACTTATTGAAACAGTAAGAGGAATAGGCTACAAAATAGGGGGTTAAAAATGACCAAGAGAATATTTCGGAGTATTATTAGTGTTTCTCTTATAACTTTTGTTGCCTGTTTTGCTTTTATCATGGGTATTCTGTACCAATACTTTAATAATCAGCTCCTTTCCGAGCTTAAGAATGAAGCGGTATTGGTTGAACAGGGCTATGAGCTTTACGGTGAGGATTATATTGAGGACATAGATTTTCAAAATCGTATTACTTTGATTGCTGACGACGGCGCTGTGATTTATGACAACAAATACGATGCCGATTCTCTTGAAAACCATAAAAACCGAGAAGAAGTAAAGGAAGCGTTTGAAACCGGCAGCGGTTCAAGCCAGAGATATTCTGATACTGTCTCAGAAAAAATAGTCTATTATGCTTTACAGCTGGATAATGGTTCGGTTATAAGAGTCTCAAGCTCACAATATTCTGCGGTTGCTTTGCTTTTGGCTATGTTACAGCCTATGCTTTTTGTGCTGCTGGTTGTGGTTGTCATTTCAATATCGCTTGCTGTTATGCTGTCTAAGAAAATAGTTAAGCCTATAAATGAAATGGACTTGGACAACCCCGATATTGATGAAAACTATCCGGAAATTTTGCCGTTGATTAAAAAGATGCGCAGGCAGAACCATCTTATTGACAATCAAATGCAGGAGCTACAAAAAAATGAAGAAGAATTTAGGACAATTACATCTAATATGCAGGAAGGCTTTATAATTATTGATGTAAAAACCAATGTCCTTTCATATAACTCAGGCGCATTAAAGCTGCTTGGAAAAAATAAAGCAATCATAGGTGAGAGCGTTTATTTGCTCGACCGCTCTGAGGCTTTCAGAGAGGCAGTGGGAGAATCCCTTTCGGGTAATCACAGCGAAAGAATACTTGAAAGATACGGAAAAGTATTTCAGATACTGGCAAATCCCGTGTTTGAGAATGAGAATGTAAGAGGTGCAGTCATTCTTATTATGGATGTAACCGAGCGTGAACAGAGGGAAGCATTAAGACGTGAATTCACATCTAATGTATCGCATGAGCTTAAAACTCCGCTTACTTCTATATACGGAATTTCCGAAATAATGATGAACGGTATTGTTAAGCCTGAAGATATTCCGAAGTTTTCAAAGGACATTCATGATGAGACAGGAAGAATGATTACATTAGTTAATGATATAATCAAGCTTTCAAGGCTTGATGAGAATGCCAGCTTTGGAAATAAGGAACCGATTGATATATACTCATTTGCAAAGTCTATTGTTAACAGGCTAAGCGAAATGGCAGAAAATAATAATATAACTGTTGAGCTTGACGGTAAAAGTACAATTATTGAGGGTATTCCCTCGATTGTTGATGAGATAGTGCATAATCTTATTGAAAATGCAATCAAATATAATAAGCCGGGCGGAAGTGTTTATGTTTTTGTTGGTACAGAAAACGGACAAAGCATAATTCGTGTCAGGGATACGGGAATAGGTATTGCAAAGGAAAACCTATCCCGAGTATTTGAGAGGTTCTATCGTGTTGATAAGAGCCATTCAAAGAAAATAGGCGGAACAGGGCTTGGGCTTTCAATAGTTAAGCATGGAGCCGCATATCTTGGAGCTCAGGTAAAAGCTGACAGCGAGATAGACAAAGGAACAACTATAACAGTTATGTTTTAAGCATTGTTTTTGTATTTTTAAGCACATCTTGAGATGTGCTTTTTTAATATTTTTTAAAGGGATTTTGTTTTAAGGAATTGTTTGATATAATTAAGTTGTGTGCTATAATATGATTTTGTTATCGAGATAATTATGGTAATTCTCAATTAAAATATATTGAACATAATTCATTTAAAGAAAGGGAGATATTTGTTGAAACCAGAAAATAGCAGGAAAGTGTTAGTTGTTGGACACAGAAATCCTGATACTGATTCGATTTGTTCAGCAATAGCATATGCAGAACTTAAAAATAAAACAGACGACGGCAGCTATGTTGCCGTAAGAGCCGGCCAGATAAGCAATGAAACTAAGTTTGTTCTGGAAAAATTTAATACAAAGGAACCGGAATATGTTGCCTATGTAGGAGCACAGGTCAAGGACATGGACATAGCCTTTTTTGACGGTGTTGTCAGCACAATGACTTTGCAGGAAGCATACCGCATAATGCGTGAAAACAAAATTGTTTCGCTGAGTGTAACTGATGAATCCGGCTTTCTTAAAGGTCTTATTACAATGGGCGACATTGCCAATTCAACTATGGACGTTTATGACAACAGAATTATATCTAAGGCGCATACTTCATTTTCCAGTATTGCAAAGACTATTGACGGTCAGATACTTACGGGAGATAAGGACAAGATATTTGAAAATGGCAAGGTGTTTATTGGTGCGGCTAATCCGGATTTAATGGGTGAGTTTGCAGAGAAAGGTGACATTGTTATACTTGGTGACAGATATGATTCGCAAATTTGTGCCATTGAAATGAATGTAAGTGCGCTTATTGTTTGTGCAGATACAAAAATATTTGATACTATCAAAAAGCTTGCCGAAGAGAGAAACTGTATAATAATAGCTACTCCGTATGATACATATACAGTTGCAAGACTTATTAACCACAGTATGCCGATTGGTTATTTTATGACAGATGCACAGGATCTCATTAGATTTAGCACAGAGGATTTTGTTGATGATATTAAAAACATAATGAGTGACAAGCGATTCAGAAATTTCCCCGTAGTTGATGTTGAGGGAAAATACTACGGAATGATTTCTAGAAGAAGTCTCCTTAATCTCAATAAGAAAGAAGTTATTATGGTTGACCATAATGAGAAAACACAGGCAGTTGAAGGCATTACCGAGGCTGAAGTGCTTGAAATTATCGACCACCATAAGCTTGGGGCAATTGAAACAGTTAATCCTGTATATTTCAGAAACCAGCCTTTGGGCTGTACTGCTACAATTATTAGTCAGATGTATGCGGAAAAGGGAGTTGAAATAGAAAAAAATACTGCCGGTCTGCTTTGCGCTGCAATACTTTCCGATACTCTTATGTTCCGTTCTCCGACATGTACTGATGTTGATAAAAACGAAGCACTTAAGCTTGCTGAAATTGCCGGCATAGATGTTGAAAAGTTTGGTACGGATATGTTCAGTGCAGGCAGTGATTTGAAAACAAAACAGTTGAAGAAATATTCTATCAGGATTTCAAGAAGTTTACTACACGGGATATTGATTTTGGTATAGGTCAGATTAATTCATTTAATTCTGCTGAGCTTAGTGAAATAAAGAACCGTTTGGTTCCGTTTTTGGAACATGTTGCTACAGAAATGGGCTTAAAGATGGTTGCGTTTATGCTTACTAATATTACTAAAGAAAGCACTGAATTGATTTATAACGGGCCGTTGGCAAAAGATATTATTAAAAATGCATACGGGGATTCCCAGAATATAAGTGATTCCGAAAACTCAATTGAGCTGAACGGAGTCGTTTCCAGAAAGAAACAGCTTGTACCGAAGATTATACTTGGAATACAGCAGTTATAAATTCAAATATATATGCAGGAAGGCATGGCTTTTTTAAGCCATGCCTTTTTTATATGCGAAAAAACAGATGTTTTGTAATAAAATATAATACGCTTTTTGTGCTTAAAATTTACCTAATATGGAATAATATTCTTGATAGAGTTTAATTTTATACAGGAGTGATATTATGAATAGAATACAAAGGACGGCTTTGATTACTGCGCTGGCAATAGCAATGTCACTGATGTTTCCTGATGTGGCATATACAGCTGAAAATACACAATATATAAAATGGGGCAGACATGAAGCCTATATAGCCGGATACCCTGACGGAAGCTTCAGACCAAATGAATATATGACAAGAGAAGAGGCTGCTTCGGTTTTTTATGAATTATTGGGTGACAGCGAAACAACAGAAAACACAGATGCGGCGTTCATAGATGTAGGCGCCGACAGATGGTCAAGCTCAGTCATAAATGCACTTTCCGCAAAAGGCATTATCTCAGGAAATGAAGACGGACTGTTTAGACCTGAGGATAACATTACTAGGGCAGAAATGGCAGTATTTATGGCAGCACTTACGGATTCCGATTACACAGCAAAGACATTTTCGGATATAAAAGGCCACTGGGCAGAAAAAAGCATAGAAATAGCGGCAACTCAAGGTTGGATTGCCGGATATACAGACGGTACATTTAAACCTGATAAATTTATTACAAGGGCAGAAGCTGTGTTTTTTATAAACAGTGCCCTTGGCAGAATGCCCGAAAACGCTGAAGATTTACTTCCGGATATGAAGGTATTTAAAGATAATGCCGATTCTGATAAGTGGTATTATATTGCCATTCAGGAAGCTGCAAACAGCCATGAATATGCTTTAAAAAGCTCAGGCTGTGAAACGTGGACACTGGTTTTATAAGTTATTCTTTTAAGTAAAATACATTTTTTTTAAAATCTATTATTCCTTCTTTCTTTAGCTTGCCGAGTACTGCCGACAGGGCACTTCTGTCGGCGGCAAGGTAATCGGCAAGCCCTTGACGGTCAAAGGGTATAGTAAATTCCATTGAACCTGCCTTTTGTGATGCGTCCGACAAATAGGACAGCACCTTTTCCCTTAATGTTCTTTTTGACAAATGTTCCATACGTTCAGTAAGAAATATATTTTTTTGTGCCAATATTTTTAGCATGTTATGCGATACGGCGAAATGAAATTCACATGCTGAAGAGCATGGTGTGACTGTTCTTTCCTTATCAAGAAAGAGTATTCGGCTTGGCTGTATAGCATATACGGAAACAGGTATTTTTTCTGCGTTGCCTATGACGAATGCCTCACCAAAAAGCATGCCTTCCGTAAGCTGTGTGAGTATCGTGTTATTGCCCCAAACGTCCTCTTTTATAACCTGCACTGAACCTGTAAGCACAATGCCGATTTCTGCTGAAGATGAGCCTGCATGGAATATATACTCGTTTTTAGCAAAGTTTTTTTCTCTTGCCCTAAGACAGCCCATCATAGATGGTATGCTGTATTCATCTATCCCCTTAAACAGTGGAGATTTAGTAAGAATTTCTGCTGTGGATTTCATAAAGTTCTCCTTTTGTTGTATTTACAACATATTTGGTGGGTTTATTATATTAAAATACTGATATAAAGTCAATTGTAAAACTAATCATAATAAAACCGCCGGGAGGAATATATATGAAAAGAAAAATAATTAAAATTGATGAATCAAAATGCAACGGATGCGGACTTTGTGCAGCCGCTTGCCATGAGGGTGCAATAGGAATGGTTAACGGAAAGGCAAAACTTATGAGAGAGGATTATTGTGACGGGTTAGGCGATTGTCTCCCTGCATGTCCCACAAATGCTATTTCATTTGAAGAAAGAGAAGCACCTGCATATAATGAGGCAGCAGTTAATGCGGCAAAGTCGGCTAAGGCAAAAGCAGGAGAAGCTTTGCCATGCGGATGTCCCTCGTCACAGTCAAAGAGCATAAAAAGAGAGGCATGCCCGACAGCTGTGGTTAGCAGTACACCGATATCAACAGAAAGCCAGCTTACACAGTGGCCTGTACAGATTAAGCTCGCACCTGTTAATGCACCGTACTTTAATGGTGCCAAGCTTCTTATTGCCGCTGACTGTACTGCATTTGCATACGGTGATTTCCACAACAAGTTTATAAAAAATCATATTACACTTGTTGGCTGTCCTAAGCTTGACAGCGTTGATTATTCGGAAAAGCTGACAGAGATAATTAAGTACAATGATATAAAAAGTGTTACAGTAGTGCGTATGGAAGTGCCATGCTGCGGAGGTATTGAAAATGCCGTTAAAAAAGCACTTGTTGACAGCGGAAAAATGATTCCATGGCAGGTATACACAATAACAACAGACGGAAGGATAATAGAATAAGACAACCATACTTTGAGGTAAATATGAACTCTACGGAGCGTTTATTGAATTGTTATTAAAGCTGAGCTACAATTGTTTTGGGCGGAAAATCGGCTGAGTAATATATAACCAAAAAGTATGGTGAATAAAAATGGATAAACAAACAAAAAGAGACTTAAAAGAACGGTATAAAAGCAGAGAGGTAATCGGCGGGGTATTTTGTATCAAATGCAGTACCGCAGACAAATTTTGGCTTAAATCAACAATGGATATTAAAAGTGCAAAAAACCGTTTTGCATTTAGTGTGAATATGAATTCATGCCCTGAAACAAGCATGCTTGAGACATGGAAAAGGTATGGTGCGGAAGCATTTTCCTTTGAGGTGCTGGAAGAAATAAAAAAGAAAGAAACTCAAACAGACCGTGAATTTTCTGATGATGTAGATACATTGCTGGAGATATGGACAGAAAAATTAAGCCCCAAAGGAGGAATTGAAAATGGAACAGAAAATTGATATAAATATGTTCCTCGATGCTTCCGGGAAAATTATTCAGTTACCTCAAAAACAGAAAAAAAGAACAGCCGTACTCAGTTATTTGGCGGAGAAATTTGAAGAAAACCGTGATTATACCGAAAAAGAAGTAAATGCAATATGTGATGAATGGCATACATTCGGTGACTTTTTTGTATTAAGACGAGAGCTTGTTGATTACGGATTATTATGCCGTGAGGCAAACGGTTCCAGGTATTGGAAAGAGAATAATAAATACAGTATGTAAGCTGAAAAGACCTTGGGGACGGTGTTCCTCAAGGTCTTTACACATAATGGAACAGATGGTATACTGCATTTATGATTTTCTGAATAGGAGAAATATAAATGGATAGAATAGAAAGCTTTTGTGTTAACCATATTACACTTGTACCCGGTCTTTATGTATCAAGACGTGATAAGTGCAAGGACGTAGTTGTAACTACATTTGATTTAAGAATAACAGCGCCCAACAGAGAACCTGTTGTTGATGTTCCTGCACTTCATACCATTGAGCATTTGGGTGCTACTTTTTTAAGAAATTCTGCAAGAAAAGATGAGGTTGTGTATTTTGGACCTATGGGCTGCCGAACGGGATGTTATCTTGTTATGTTCGGAAGCCTGACAAGTGAAGATGTATATCCGCTTGTTGGTGAAATGCTTGATTTTATTATTGATTTTGAGGGCGAAATTCCGGGAGCAAAGCCTGAAGAGTGTGGAAATTACTCGGAACAGAACTTAAATATGGCAAAGTTTTATGCAAAAAAATACAAACAAGCATTAACAGAAAATAAATCCTTTACATATCCTAAATGATTTTGTTACAAAAGTTGACACATATAGCATAAAGGCGGTAAAATATGTGTTTAGAGGATACGGCTGCTAACAGGCGTAAGGAGGTTTATATATATGCTTGAATTGAAGGACATCCGTTGGAAGCTTCCAAGCGGAGAAGAAATACTAAAGGGAATAGATCTTTGTATTCCTGACGGAAAATTGACAGTTATAACAGGTCCCAACGGCGGAGGAAAAACCAGTCTTGCCAAGATTATTGCAGGGCTTGAGACTCCAACCGCCGGTGAAATAATTCTTGACGGAAAAAATATAACTGACTGGGATATAACAGAACGTGCCGTAAACGGCATCGGCTTTGCTTTTCAGCAGCCCGTGCGTTTTAAAGGCATTAGAGTAAGAGATTTACTTGAGCTTTCGGCAGGCGAAGAACTTGAGGAAAGTTTAATGTGTGATGTACTTGGTGATGTAGGTCTTTGCGCACAGGAATATATGGATCGTGATGTTGATGCTTCTCTTTCCGGCGGAGAAAGCAAGAGAATAGAAATTGCATCGGTGCTTGCCAGAAAAAATGCAAAGGTACTTGTTTTTGATGAGCCTGAGGCAGGCATTGACCTTTGGAGCTTTACAGGTCTTATTGATGCTTTCCAGAACCTTAAGAAAAAGCACGGCGAGGCGCTTCTTATTATTTCTCATCAGGAGAGGATCCTTGAGATTGCCGATAACATAGTTGTCATAGCTGACGGTAAAATTCGTATGCAGGGCGGCAAAGAAACGGTTCTTCCGGAGCTTTTAGGCGAGGAAAAAGGAAAAAAATGCCCGCTTGGAAAGGACAGAAAAGGGGGACCTAAACATGAATGATACTACTTTTTCGCTTTTAGGTATTCTTAATGATGACTTTAAGGGTGAATTTAAAGGCGCATTTAATATAAGAGAAGACGGAGGCTGTGCAGGCAGACGTTCTACTGAAAACATACAGATAGATTCAAAGACAGATGCCCCGGGTCTTGTTATTCACATTAAGCCGGGCACAAAGGGAGAAACTGTTTATATTCCCGCATGCGTAACTCATGGTGATGTGGACGATTTGGTTTACAACGATTTTTATGTTGGTGAGGGTGCTGATGTTATTATAGTTGCAGGCTGCGGAGTGCATACAGATAACGATGAAGAAGCACGCCATAATGGTATCCATAGATTTTTCCTTGAAAAGGGCTCTCATGTTCTTTATAAGGAAAAGCATATCGGAACAGGAAATGGCAGCGGCGCAAAGAGTATAGATCCCGTTACCGATGTGACACTTGCAGAGGACGCCGTAATGGAGATGGATACTGTTCAGATAAGCGGTGTTGACAGCACATTCAGAAAAACCAATGCTGTATTGGCAGCCAGAGCCAAGCTTATTATCCATGAGCGTTTAATGACTGACGGAAACGAAAAGGCAACAACTGATTTCAAGGTTTCTGACGGTGAGGATTCGGGCGTTGACCTTATTTCACGTTCGGTTGCAAAGGGTACGTCACATCAGGAATATCATTCACAGATAAGCGGCAATTGCAGATGTACCGGTCATTCCGAGTGTGACGCTATCTTTGATCGGCAACGGAACAGTTAATGCGGTTCCTGAGCTTTTTGCAGGCGATATTGATGCATCGCTTATACATGAAGCGGCAATCGGCAAGATAGCAGGCGAGCAGATTACAAAGCTTCGTACTTTAGGCCTTACACAGGAAAAGGCTGAACAAAAAATAATAGAGGGCTTTTTAAGAGGCTGAATTTCTAAACGGCAGTTATGTGATTAAAAAATCAATGACTGTCGTTTTATTGTTATAAGACTTTCACTAATAATGCTTATTTTTCATATCATGATAGTAAATATATTGTGTAAGGGAAAAACAGAATATGATGAGGAATATGAATAACCGCATTAACGGAAGAGTTTACATCACAGACTATGGCCCGGATCCGTTTGTAGTAAATATAGAAAGAGCAACGGATATGAACACAAATTATCGTACGGCGCTTTGGACAGGAGAACATCTGCAGCTCACGCTTATGAGCATTCCTGTTGATGGTGACATCGGGCTTGAGATGCATCCTAACCTTGACCAGTTTATCAGAATAGAGCATGGAGACGCTCTTGTAAAAATGGGAAGTGCTAAAGACAAGATGAGTTATCAGGCACGGGTAAACGGTGATTATGCTATTATTGTTCCTGCGGGAACATGGCACAATGTAATCAATATCGGTGATACGCCGCTTAAGCTTTATTCTGTTTATGCACCGCCTCAGCATCCGTTTGGAACTGTACAGGCAACAAAGGAAATTGCAGAAGCAGAGGAAAACCATTGATATAAAAACAATAAGGCGGAAACTCTCAGAGGTTTCCGCCTTATTGTTTTATGCTTTTTGTTTTAAATATTTTAATAATGACAAGGTATGCGGTTGTGTACCTGCGTATTTTCGCATTGTCATGTAATATGTAATCAATAAGAAAATATCGGCCGCTATCCATGCGATTGGGTTGGAAAGACAAACACCTACATATCCGATTTGCTTTACAAGTATAAACGAAGTAAGCAAACGTGCTAAAAGCTCGGTTACACCTGCAAATGTTGTAATTCCTGATTTTCCAATACCCTGAAGTGTATTCCTGTATATAAATACGATACCAAGAAAAAGATAGAACGTAACCTGATAGTAGAGGAATTTCATTGAATAATTAACCATGTCATTAAAATACAATTCGGCTTCTCCCGTGCTTCCGTTTAAGAAAAGCTTTGTAATGGGAGCACCTAATCCCATACAAAAGGCAATGCTGATACCCCACGAAATAAGTGCAAGAATCATAGCGGCGGTTACGCCTTCTTTTATTCTGTCAAACTTATTTGCTCCGTAGTTCTGTCCTGCATATGTAGCTGAGGCAGTTCCAAGGGAGTTCATTGTCTGCATTGAGAGGTTATCTATTTTTGTTGCCGCAGTATAGCTTGTAACAACTCCCGGCAATGTACTGCTTAGACCGTTTAAAGCGGCTTGCTGGAATACACAGCCCAAAGCGGTTATTGAGTATTGAAGTGCCATGGGCAGACCGACTGAAATATGTCCCATAATCATTATTGAATTAAGCGACCAGTCCGATTTTTTTAGTCTTAAAGACGGATATGCCTTGAACATATATATTATGCAGGCTGCACCTGATATAAACTGGCTTACAACTGTTGCAACTCCGGCACCCAAATATGTCATTTTTAAGCCGACTATAAATACAAAGTCAAGCGCAACATTAAGGATAGCAGAGAACACAAGACAGAAAAGTGGTGTTGCTGTCACCGACAGCTCTCAGTGTGTTTGCGGCTTATGTTGTAAAGAATTGTTGCACCTATACCGCCGAATACAGTTATAAGGTAGTAATAGGCATAGTCATAATACTGAGACGGCGTATTCATAGCTTTGAGAAGAGGTCCGAAAGCGGAACAGCAAAGGCTGTCAGAATGACAGTCATTGCGATGCACAGTTCAAATGATATAGCTATGCTTTGTCTGAGTCGGTTTTCGTCTTTTGCACCAAAGAACTGGCTTGTTCTTACGGCAAATCCACTGGTTAATCCCCATACGAGTCCGAGTATAAGAAATGTTATTGAATTTGTACAGCCAACTCCCGACATGGCATCAGATGAGACCGTATGCCCAACTATTATTGTATCTGCCATGCTGTAAAGCTGCTGAAAAACATTGCCGATAAATATAGGCAATGAAAATAAAAGCAATTGTTTGAAGGGACTTCCCTTCGTTAAATCCTGACGCATTATTTTTCCCTCTAATTTATAAAATACATAACGGATATTTTATAGCTATTAAACAAAAAAATCAATACAATTTTGTGAAAATAATACATAAAAAGAAGCTCTAAAAACATGTGTTTTTTATCAATTATACATTGCGGCTTTTAAATATAATCAGATTAATAGAAATGTAAGAATTGTTTTAAATAAAAAGGAAAAATTTCGGGAAATAAAATAAAAAACAGCCGGTTTGATGAAAAAGCACCAATCCGGCTTATAAATTATTTATCTGCGTATTTAGTTACAATTGATGAGCAGTAGCCTATCATTTCCATACAGTTTTTCTTCCTTGCCTTACCCTCGAAATCACCATGAGGAGCAGAAAGTTCACTGCATATAAGTGTTCCGCAGTGTTCCTTCATTTCTTCTGTCATTTCTTTAAAAATTGGGTATACATTACCGTATAACTGCTTGATTCTATCTGATGTTTCTTCGTATTCAAAGGGATTACGACGTCCTTTTACAGTACCGAGAGCCATTACAGCTCCTGTTATTGCACCGCAGGCACTTTTCTGCTGTCCGATGCCGCCGCCCAAGCCTGTTGTGAGAGCTATTACTTCATCGGGGAAATTGATATCGTGCATATCAGCAAATGTGCGGAAAACACATTCGGCACAGTTGAGTCCTTTTTTAAAATAGTTTCGGCTTATTTCATCAGCCATAGCCATTTTTTCTTCCATTGTTTTTCCTTCAGTTGATACCCTTGACATTAGATACACTCCTTTATTTTTTGCTTTCTTTAATATATCATCTTTTGTAATTTGGTGTCAAACATTTGTATTATTATAGATTATTACAAAATTCCATTAATAACCGTAAGCCTTGAAGTTTTGTATATTAAAATGTACAATTATATTAATTACATATTGTGCGTTGATAAAGGAGGATGGGAGTATGGAGTCGGTTTTACTTATTGATAAGAAGGATAATTTGGTTACATGTCTGAGAAATATTATAAAGGGAGAAAAAATATCCGTTGACGGAGCTGAGGTTATTGCAAAAGATGATATACCTATTTTTCATAAAATGGCCATAACCGATATTGAAAAAGGCGGATATTGCTATAAATACGGACAAATTATAGGAACTGCTTCAAAAGAGATTAAGAAGGGCGATTATGTTCATGTTCATAACTGCGAAAGCACTCGCGGCAGAGGCGACAAAAAATAAGGAGGGATAATATGAAACTAATGGGATATAAAAGAGATAACGGACGATACGGCATAAGGAATTACCTTCTTATTATTCCCGCATCTGTTTGTGCAAGTGAAACAGCGGTAAATATTGCAAAGCTTGTCAACGGAGCAGTAGCAATTCCGCACCAGCATGGCTGCTGTGAAATAGGTGACGATTTTGAAACCACAAAGCGTACACTTGTTGGTTTTGGTACAAATGCAAATGTCGGGGCAGTTCTTGTTGTAGGGCTTGGCTGTGAAGGAATACAGGCAAAAGAAATTGCGGATGCAGTTGCGCTTAGCAAAAAGCCGGTTGAATATATTATTATTCAGGAAGAGGGCGGCACCTGTAAGGCAGTAACAAGGGGTGCGGAGATAGCAAGCAGAATGGCCAGAGAACTTACCAAGCAGAATAAGGTTGAGTTTGATATAAGCGAGCTTGTGCTTGGTCTTGAATGCGGCGGCAGTGATCCGACGAGCGGAATTGCATCAAACCCGACAATCGGTGTTGCATCGGATATGCTTGTTGAGCTTGGAGGAAGCAGTATACTGAGTGAAACAACAGAGGTAATAGGCGCAGAGCATCTCCTTGCAGAGCGTTTCGCTGATACAAATGAAAGAGAAAAATTTCTGCATATGGTTAAAAGAGTCGAGGACAGGTCAATTGCGGCAGGTCATGACCTGAGAGAAGGTCAGCCGACACCGGGAAATAAGGCAGGTGGGCTTACAACAATTGAGGAAAAATCCCTTGGCTGTATGCATAAGGCTGGAAAAAGTCCGTTTGTGGGCACTCTTGAATATGCCAAAGAAGTGCCGCTGGATAAAAAGGGCCTCTATTTTATGGATACACCGGGACAGGATATTGATTCCATAACAGGAATGGTTGCCGGCGGTGCACAGATTATTGTATTTTCAACAGGAAGGGGAACACCAACAGGCAGTCCGATTGCACCGGTTATAAAGATTACAGGAAACACGGATACATATAATAAAATGACAGACAATATTGATATAAATGCCGGAAAGATAATTACAGAAGGCGTTAAGCTTCCCGATATGGGAAAAGAGCTTTTTGATATGATTGTTGATGTATCTAACGGTGAGTATACAAAGGCAGAAGCTCTTGGTCACAGGGAGTTTGGCATTTTCAGAACAGGATTTACATATTGAGAACAAAGGCAGGTATCTGTATATTGGATACTTGCCTTATTATAGAAAAGCCCCAAGGTCTAAACAAAAGACCGCACTTTCTTAGAAGAAAGGTGCTCAAAGAATTTAATTGAAAAACTGCGTTTTTCTGCAGAATATTGATTTTAGACAATAAAGCCATGAGAATTCATGGCTTAATAAAGGGTCAAGGGACGATGTCCCTTGCAGGGTATTGGGGCAGAGCCCCAAGGTCTAAACAAAAGACTGTACTTTCTTAGAAGAAAGGTGCTCAAAGAATTTTATTGAAAAACTGCGTTTTTCTGCAGAATATTGATTTTAGACAATAAAGCCATGAGAATTCATGGCTTAATAAAGGGTCAAGGGACGATGTCCCTTGCAGGGTATTGGGGCAGAGCCCCAAGGTCTAAACAAAAGACTGTACTTTCTAGAAGAAAGGTGCTCGTTATTGAAAAACTCGTTTTTCTGCAGAATATTGATTTTAGATAATAAAGCCATGAGAATTCATGGCTTAATAGGCAAGGGATCACGTCCCTTGCGGTATTTGGGCCCAAACAAAAAGATGCACTTTCAGAAGAAAGGTGCTCAAAGAATTTTATTGAAAAACTGCGTTTTTCTAGAGAATATAAATATATTATATATGTTTTTTTCAAGGCTGTACTGAAAAATAAGCTTGTATGTATATTAATAAAAATGCTGTGCAAAATATTTCCGAGGTGATATGAATGTCAGATGACAACACAACAGAGGAACAGCGTTTCAAAAACAAGTTCAACAATAAAACAAATTCACAGAAAGTGCAAAACCAAATGATACACATAACTCAGTAAAAGAGGGCAAAGGCCCTAACACAAAGAGGTGATAGCTATGGCAAAAGCAGGAATGAGAAGACCCGATCCTGATGACCCCACGGAAAGAGAAAGCAATCGTAAAAGTAAATTCCTAAAAATGATGCCGAGCCTGTACCGGAAATTCAGGTAAAGCAAAAAACGGTAAAGAAAAGGCAGAAGAATTTAAAAATATACAACACTTTTATGATATGCAGTATTAAATTTCTTCCATACCATTGACAATACTTGTATTTGCCCTTTAATACCACCATAGTCTGTTGGAAAAGGCAGACATACGAAAGGAGGTACGTCAAATGAACGCATTATTTGTACAATTGTTAAGAAGAAACTTTCGTTGTGGTCGAATGCAGAGCTCCCGGGCATATTGTCTGTGCGGGTGTTTTTGTCGTACCTTTGGCGGCTTTTATAAGTGAAGCTCAACGGCAATGCAATAGAACTCGTACTATGCCTGGAGATGGTTTTGTATCCGGGCATTTTTTTATATATCGGGCAAAGTTACTCAGTATATTTTGATTTATAATAAAGGAGTATTTTGCATGAAGCTTATTGACATTATAGAAGCAAAAAAACCATCACTTTCTTTTGAAGTTTTTCCGCCTAAAAACAGTGACAGATACGAAAGCATTGTTAAGGCAACTGAGAAAATAGCAGAATTAGTACCAAGCTATATGAGCGTTACATACGGAGCAGGCGGAGGAACAAGCGAATACACTGTTTCAATTGCTGCTGATATTCAAAATAAATTTAATGTTCCAACACTGGCACATCTGAGCTGTATCAATTCATCTTATGAAGGTGTACATCATCAGCTTGACTCATTGAGAGCGGCCGGCATAGAAAACATACTTGCTTTAAGAGGAGATATTGCACCTGGAGAGATTGTGAGAGATGACTGGAAATATAGATATGCAAGCCAGTTGGTTACCGAAATAAAGGAATACGGAGGTTTTTGTATCGGCGGAGCCTGCTATCCCGAGGGACATACGGAATCACATTCGCAGTTAGAGGATATTGAGCATTTAAAGGAAAAGGTTGATGCAGGCTGTGAATTCTTAACTACACAGATGTTTTTTGATAACAATGTATATTATAATTTTTTATATAAGGTAAGAGAGGCTGAAATACATGTGCCTATTGTTGCCGGTATTATGCCTGTGACAAATGTTAATCAGATACAGCGTATAATTTCACTTTCGGGCACTGTGCTTCCACAGAGATTTCGTTATATTCTGGACCGTTTCGGCAATAATCCGGCCGCAATGAAACAGGCGGGAATTGCCTATGCAACCGAACAGATAGTTGACCTGTTTGCAAACGGTATTCCTGCGGTACATGTATACTCAATGAATAATGCATCAGTGGCAGAGAAGATACTGGAAAACCTTTCGGAGATTATAAAATGAGTGAAGGACAAATAATACGGGTTGTGGAATATGCACCCGATAAAATTGAAATTCCGATTAAAAATGTATATCGGTATATGGGGTTGGGTGCGACAAAGCCAGACGGAGCTTTGGAGGCACTTACTCAAAAGAGCATATCGGATTTTATATCAGCGGCAGGATATAAGGCATGTTATTCGGTTGTACCAATTACGGTATCTGATGTCGGTGTTGACTTCGGTGCATTTTATGCCGAGAGCAAAAGTCTTGCCAAAAACCTTAAGGACTGTGGCAAGGCAGTTTTGTTTGTCGCAACAGCAGGCGCAAAGACAGAACTTCAGCGAAAAAGGGCGGCGGTAACATCACCCTCGCAGGCATTGGTGCTTGATGCCGTAGGAACTGCGGCAGTTGAAAGTTTTTGCGATAAACTTTGTGATGGGTGGGCAGATGAATTTGAAGGATGTTTTTTGCGGCCTCGTTTCAGCCCCGGCTATGGGGATTTGTCTCTTAATATGCAAAAACCGCTTTTGTCTTTTTTAGACAGCAGCCGAAAAGCAGGAATTGTGCTTACTGATTCACTTTTAATGATTCCCCAGAAATCGGTTTCTGCAATTGTCGGCATAGGAAAAGCGGGCTGTACCATGAAAAACCATGACTGTACACTATGTGATAAGTCGGACTGTGAATTCCGACTGTAAGGAGAACTTATGAATGTTTTAGATTGTATTCGACAAAGTATATTTTATTTGGACGGCGGTACGGGAACTTATCTTCAGGAGCATGGTCTTCTCCCCGGTGAACTGCCTGAAACATGGAACATAAATAAACCGGAGGAAATTGTGGCTTTGCACAAAGCCTACTATGAAGCCGGCAGTAATTCTGTCTGCACAAACACATTTGGTGCAAACAGCTTGAAATATGACGGAAAAGACGGGCATATGAATGTAAGCGATGTTGTTAAAGCCGCTGTTGAATGTGCAAAAAAGGCAAGGCAAACAGCAGTCGGAGGACAGAAAAATCGCTATATTGCCCTTGATATAGGACCATTGGGACGTTTGCTTGAGCCGCTTGGAGATGTACCCTTTGATAAAGCGGTTGAATTATTTGCAGAAGTAGTTCGTGCTGGTTCAAGTGCTGGTGCCGATTATGTATATATTGAAACAATGAATGACTGCTACGAAACAAAAGCGGCAGTTCTTGCGGCAAAGGAAAACTGTTCTCTCCCCGTATTTGTCAGCAATGTATATGATGAAAGCGGAAAGCTTATGAGCGGAGCAACACCGGAGGCGATGGTTGCTATGCTTGAAGGACTTGGTGCTGACGTAATAGGAATTAACTGTTCGCTGGGACCGGATAAAATGCTGGAGATTTTGCCTAGGTTTATTGCATGTGCATCTGTGCCTGTGCTTGTTAAGCCAAATGCAGGACTTCCGCACTCGGAGAACGGCAAAACATTATATGATGTAACCGCCGAGGATTTTGCGGCTGTTATGAAGCAGATTGCTGAGGGCGGTGCCGCTGTTGTGGGAGGCTGCTGCGGAACAACTCCTGATTATATCAAAGCACTTATAAACGCAACAGCAGGGTTATCACCGATTCAGACAAAGCCGAAAAACATCTCGGTTGTCAGCTCATATACTCAGGCTGTTCAATTCGGCGGTGAGCCTATATTAATAGGTGAGAGAATTAATCCTACGGGCAAGAAACGCTTTAAAGAGGCACTTCGCTCTCACGATATCGGATATATTCTTAAAGAGGGCGTATCACAGCAGGAAGCCGGAGTGCATGTGCTTGATGTTAATGTAGGTTTGCCAGAAATAGATGAGCCTGCAATGCTTGAAGCTTGTGTAAAAGAACTGCAGGGTGTGTGCGATTTGCCATTGCAGCTTGATACATCAAACCCGAAAGCTATGGAGAGAGCAATGCGTATTTATAACGGAAAGCCTATGATTAACTCTGTTAACGGCAGTCCCGAAAGCATGGATGCGGTATTTCCTCTTGTAAAAAAATACGGAGGACTGGTTGTCTGCCTTACGCTTGATGAAACAGGTATACCGGAGACTGCCGAGGAACGCTATAAAATTGCCGAAAGGATAGTAAATCGTGCGGCTGAATACGGAATAAAATCTTGTGACTTGATATTTGATCCCCTTGCAATGACTATTTCATCAGATAACAAAGCGGCATGTGTTACATTAGATACAATTCCTTTAATTAGGGAAGGACTTAATGTCTGCTGTTCACTTGGTGTCTCGAACATTTCGTTTGGACTTCCAAATCGTGATTTTGTGACGGCGGCATTCTTCACAATGGCTTTGACCAGGGGACTTGATGCTGCAATTATGAACCCGTATTCGGCTGAAATGATGAAGGCATACCATTGTTTCCTTGCATTGTCAGGTCAGGACGCCAACTGTCAGAGATATATTGGCTTTGCTCAGAATGTGACCGTTGACTCCACAGCAAAACCTACCGTTCCGCAAGGCGGTCAGATAGAGTCCAGGGAAGGACTTCAAGGGGCAATAATCAGAGGATTATGCGATGAGGCAGCACGTTTGGCGCATGATGCACTTGAAACTATTGAGCCTCTTACATTAATTAATGAACAGATTGTTCCTGCATTGGACGTAGTAGGTCAAGGCTTTGAGAATAAAACTGTGTTTTTGCCGCAGCTTTTGATGAGCGCCGAGGCAAAGCAAAGGAAGCTTTTGAACAGGCAAGACAGAAAATGCCCGTAACCGATGATATCGGACCGTCAGTAATTCTTGCAACCGTTAAAGGCGATATCCATGATATAGGTAAGAATATAGTTAAGGCTTTGCTTGAAAACTATGGTTACCATGTAATTGACTTGGGACGTGATGTGGCACCGGAAACAATTGTTGATACTGCAATCCGTAATGATGTTAAACTTGTCGGTCTTAGTGCACTTATGACAACCACTGTTCCTGCAATGGCTGATACGATTGAATTGTTAAAGCAGAAAAAGCCCGACTGCAAGGTTGTAGTAGGCGGTGCGGTGCTTACACAGGACTATGCAGATAAAATAGGTGCAAGCCATTATGCTAAAAATGCAATGGAATCGGTGCGTTATGCAGAAAAGGTATTAAAGTAACCGATTTTTATAATTTATTTTGAAGAATATTGCGATAAAAATTTTTTAAAATATTGGAAAATAAAGCCATGAAATTTACTGATAGGTAAATTTTAAGCAGAAATTAATTAGAAAATATTAAAAAACCTTGATTTTTCGGGCTTTTTCGATAGTTTTTCAAACTCCAAAAGCTAGAAATAAAAGAAAAATTTAGGAATTATTCTGAGAATATTGTTTATATTTTAGTACTAAAAAGCAATAAAAGTATAACAAGTGCAGTATAACTTACAACAGCGTACTGTAATTTTTACAATTGACCCAAGCTGTTTAGGTATTATTTATACGAATTGGTGTATTGCTACATAAGTCAGGTTAGTTTATTATAATCATATCCTAAAGAGTTCTTATAGGACTCCAAGTTTAAACTTGTACCCACAAAGGTGTGGTTTTTCAGTATTCATTTGAATGCTGAAGAACCACTTTTTTATTTATCTAACTAAATGAATGGAGGTTATGATTATGAGACAGATTGCTATTTATGGAAAAGGCGGAATCGGAAAATCAACTACAACACAGAACCTTACAGCAGGCCTTGCAGATATGGGAAAGAACATTATGATTGTAGGCTGCGACCCTAAGGCTGACTCAACAAGACTTGTTCTTGGCGGTCTTGCACAGAAAACAGTATTGGACACCTTAAGAGATGAAGGCGATGATATAGAACTTGATGCAGTATTGAAAACAGGTTTTAAAGGTATCAGAGGTGTTGAATCAGGCGGTCCTGAACCTGGTGTAGGTTGTGCAGGTCGAGGAATTATTACATCAATAAACCTTCTTGAACAGCTTGGTGCTTACACAGAAGATTTGGATTATGTTTTCTACGATGTACTTGGCGACGTTGTTTGCGGTGGTTTCGCAATGCCTATTCGTGAAGGTAAAGCACAGGAAATTTATATTGTATGTTCAGGCGAAATGATGGCATTATATGCAGCCAACAATATTTCAAAAGGTATTGCTAAATACGGAAAAACAGGAACAGTTCGTCTTGGCGGACTTATCTGTAACTCTCGTAAAGTAGACCGTGAGGCTGAACTTGTTGAGGCAGTTGCAAAGAGACTTGGTACACAGATGATTCACTTTGTTCCTCGTGATAATGCAGTTCAGAGAGCAGAGATACATAAAAAGACAGTTATTGATTTTTCAACTGAAGAAACACAGGCTTATGAATACAGAACACTTGCTAAAAAAGTTGAGGATAGTGATATGTTTATTGTTCCTAAACCTATGGCAATTGATGAACTTGAAGCAATCCTTATGGAATACGGCATTATGGACTGATAGAGGAGGGAAAATACTATGTTAATGGTAAGAGCGATTATAAGACCCGAAAAAGTAGGTTATGTTATGACTGAACTTGCAGATGCAGGTTTCCCTGCTGTAACAAAAATGGATGTATACGGCCGTGGTAAACAGAAAGGCATCATGGTAGGAGATGTTCATTACGATGAAATTCCTAAAGAAATGCTCATTATCTTCTGTAATGATGAAGATAAAGACACACTTGTAAATATAATTCTTCGTACAGCTAAAACAGGAGAAGGAAACTATGGCGATGGACGTATTTTCGTTTCACCTGTTGAAGAAGCTTATACAATAAGCACTGGCAAAGCGGGACTTTAAAAGGAAAGGCGGTAATTCATATGAAAGAAATTATGGCTTTTATAAGAACCAACAAGGTCAATGCTACAAAAGCAGCTTTGGCAGAAGGTGGATTCCCTGCTTTCAGTTGTCGCCCATGTGTGGGCAGAGGTAAAAAGAGCATAGACCCTGAACTTCTTAAGCTGGTAATTTCCACAGGTGAACTTCCTATGGACGTTACAGGCGAACATCTTACAGAGGCAATAAGACTTATACCCAAAAGATTCTTTACTGTAATAGTAGATGATGACAAAGTTAAAGATGCGGTAGATATAATAATTTCGGCTAATCAGACTGGTCACCCCGGTGACGGCAAGATATTCGTACTTCCTATAAACGAGTCATACAAAGTCAGAAACGGCGAAGCTACCACAGATGCATATTAGGAGGTGTATTAGATGAAGGAAAGAGATGATCTTCTTGAGAAATACTCCTCAAGAGTTTTTAAAAACAGAAAAAATCATATTACACAGTTGGAGTTTGGTGAAGAACCTGATACAATAACAGCCAATACAAGAGCAGTTCCCGGTTTAGTAACAGAAAGAGGCTGCTGCTACGCAGGATGTAAAGGCGTTGTTGTCGGACCTATGAAAGATGTTGTTACTATCACTCATGGTCCTATCGGATGTGCTTTTTACAGCTGGGGCACAAGAAGAAATAAAGCGAAGCCTGCATATGAGGGTGAGCAGAACTATGTTCCATATTCATTCTGTACAGACATGAGACCTACAGACATCGTATTCGGCGGAGAGAAAAAGCTTGAAGAGGGTATTGATGAAGTAATGAAGCTTTTTAACCCTAAATGTATTTTCATCTGCTCAACTTGCCCAATCGGACTTATTGGTGACGATGTTCAGGCAGTTGCAAGACGTGTTGAGAAGAAATACGGAATTAAAGCAATAGGCTTTTCGTGTGAAGGCTACAAAGGTGTTTCGCAGTCGGCAGGCCATCATATTGCCAACAATGGTCTTATGAGACATATTATCGGTACAGGCGACAGAAAACCTAAAGCTAAGTACTCAGTTAATATATTAGGCGAATATAATATCGGCGGTGACGGTTGGGAACAGGAAAGAATTCTTAAAAAAATCGGTTATGAGGTTGTATCTGTATTCACAGGTGACGGCAGCTACGACACAATGAAGAATTCACATCTTGCTGATCTTAACCTTGTAATGTGCCATCGTTCTATAAACTATGTTGCACAGATGATGAAAACAAAATACGGCATTGACTGGTTAAAGGTTAATTTTATAGGCGTAGGTTCAACTTGCAAGTCACTTCGTATGATGGCACAGTATTTCAATGATCCTGAACTTACTGCAAGAACAGAAGAAGTAATTGCAGAAGAAATAGAAGCTATTTCTGATGATATTGAATATTATAAATCAAAGCTTAAAGGCAAAACAGCAGGTATATTCGTAGGCGGTTCACGTTCTCATCATTATCAGGCTCTGCTTAGAGACTTTGGTGTTGAAACTATTATTACAGGATATGAGTTTGCTCATAGAGACGACTATGAAGGAAGAGATATTATTCCTCAGATTAAACCTGATGCAGACAGTAAAAATATCGAGGAAATCACAGTATCTCCTGATGAAAATTTATTCAAAGAACGCTATACTGCAGAAGAAATTGAAGAACTCAAAAATAAGGGCGTTGAGCTTGATACATATGACGGTATGTTCCCTGATATGAAGAAGGGATATATATCAGTTGATGACTACAATTTATTTGAAACAGATGAACTTATTAGAACTATGAAACCGGATATATTCTTCTCTGGAGTAAAAGACAAATATTCTATCCAGAAGTCTGGCGTAGTATCAAGACAGATGCATTCATATGACTATTCTGGTCCTTATGCAGGATTTAACGGAGCTGTAAACTTTGGCCGTGACGTTACAATGAGTATTTATACTAACGCATGGGCACTTACAACTCCACCATGGAAGACAGCACCTCTACTTGAGGGCAAAATCGGAGGTGAAGAGTAATGCTTAATTTAACACCAAAGGAAATAATGGAAAAAAGACATATTACAATAAATCCTTGTAAAACTTGTGAGCCTGTAGGAGCTATGTTCTGCGCATTAGGTGTAGAATCATGTATGCCTCACAGCCATGGTTCACAGGGCTGCTGCTCATACCACAGAACTGTTTTAAGCCGTCACTTCAAAGAGCCGGCAATTGCTTCTACAAGTTCATTCACTGAAGGTGCATCAGTATTCGGCGGCAGAAGCAACCTTAATACAGCAGTTAAAAATGTCTTCGACATTTACGATCCGGATATTATTGCTGTTCACACAACATGTCTTTCAGAGACAATCGGTGATGACGTAGGAAACTATATCATGGATATGGAAATTCCTGAAGGCAAAACTGTACTTTATGCAAGTACACCTTCATACGAAGGTTCTCATATACAGGGCTTCTCAAACATGATGATAGGCTTTATGAGATATATGACTGAGAAGGGTGAAAAAACTGATAAAGTAGCTATTTTCCCCGGATGGGTTAATCCCGGCGATGACCGTGAGCTTAAGAATATTGCTAAGCTTATGGGAGTAGATTATCTTTATTTCCCTGATCATGAGGGTGCACTTGAAACACCTATGACAGGCAAATATAAATACTTCCCCAAAGGGGTTGGCACAACTGCAGCAGACATTAAAGCTCTCGGTTCTGCTAAAAAACTCATTGCTATGGGACAGATTGCAAGCGTTGAGCCTGCTGATTTCATGGAAAAAGAGTATAAAGTGCCTTATACACTCATACCTATGCCTGTAGGTGTTGAGCTTACTGATAAATATGTTATGGCACTCAGAGAGATATCAGGCCAGGAGGTTCCTGCTGAGCTTGAAGCCGAAAGAGGCCGTCTCGTAGACCTTATGCTTGACTCACATCAGTACTCATACAACAAAAAGGTAGCTATTTACGGTGACCCCGATGTTGTATATAGTTTCACTTCTTTGTGTATCGAAATGGGTATGATACCTAAGTATGTTATTACAGGTACACCTAAAACAGAATTTGAAAAAAGCGTTAAAAAGCTTTTTGAGGACAATGGTCTTGATCCTGATCAGGCAGTAATCAAAGCTGACACAGACCTTTTCTACCTTCATCAGCTTATTAAAAATGAGCCGGTAGACCTTTTACTCGGAAATTCATATGGTAAACAGATTGCAAAGGCAGAAAATATTCCTATGGTAAGAATGGGCTTCCCTGTTTTGGACAGATACGGAAACACTATTCAGGCTACAGTTGGATATGCAGGAGCAATCAGATATGTTGAAAAAATTACTGAAGTATTAATGGATAGACAAGATGCAGATGCAGCTGATGAAGATTTTGAAATTGTAATGTAATAGGGATATTTGTCCTACTGGATTTTGAAACTTAGGCCGAAAAGATGTACTTTTCGGCTTTAGGTTATATATATATATGTGCCAAAGAGGGTATGAGTAATCATACCCTCTTTGCGTTTAAATAAAGGAAGGGGTGTTTTTAATGGCTAATATAAACCGTACAGACATACTTAATGAGAGAATGCAGTCAATACTAACAAAACACGACGGTTTATGCTGCGGAGACGGCATGCGCTGTGATGCTGATTCTGTTTCCGGAGCTGTAAGCCAGCGAGCATGCGTATACAGCGGAGCGAGGGTAGTGCTTAATCCCATAACTGATGCTTACCATATAATTCATGGACCAATAGGCTGTTCAAGTTATACATGGGATATCAGGGGAAGCCTGACTAGCGGTGAAGATATTTACCGAAATAGTTTTTGCACGGATTTAAGGGAAACCGATATTATTTTCGGAGGCGCAGAAAAGCTGACAAGAGCCATTGAGGAGCTAATGAAGGAGCAAAGCCCCAAACTGATTTTTGTATATTCCACATGTATTGTAGGTGTAATAGGTGATGATGTAGATGCTGTGTGCAGACAAATGTCTGAAAAATATAACATACCTGTTATACCTGTTAAGTCACCCGGTTTTTCAGGAAATAAATCAACAGGCTATAAAATGGCATGTGATGCTATAATGCAGGTTCTTTTGCCGCATAAAACGGATAAAAAGATAGAGGGCATTAATATTTTGGGTGACTACAACTTATCCGGAGAAATGTGGATTATTAAAAACTACTTTAAAAAAATAGGTATACCCGTAGTTTCGTCATTTACAGGTGATGCAAGCTACGAAAACATGATTAAGGCACCTTCGGCTACTTTAAATGTAGTTCAGTGTGCAGGTTCAAGTACATATTTGGCTAACCAAATGCAAGAGAACTTCGGTATTCCGTATATAAAGGTTAGCTTTTTCGGAATAGAGGATACAACAAATTCACTTGTCAGAGTGGCAGAAGCACTCGGCAATGAAGAAGCAAGAAAAAAAGCGATTGAATTTTGTACAGAAGAAGCTGAAAAAATGGAGGGCTTCTTGGAAAAATATAGAAAAAATTTGGAAGGTAAGAAAGCTGCTATTTATGTAGGCGGTGGCTTTAAAGCAATATCACTGATCAGGCAGTTTGACCTTATGGGAATGAAGACGGTCATGGTTGGAACACAGACCGGCAAAAAAGAAGATTACGAAATAATTGAAAGTTTAGTTGACGAGGATACAGTTATTCTTGATGATGCAAATCCGGCAGAACTAGAATCATTTATGAAAGAAAAGGGCGCAGATATATTGGTCGGCGGAGTTAAAGAAAGACCGTTGGCGTATAAGCTTGGCATTGCCTTCTGTGACCATAACCACGAAAGGAAACATCCTTTGGCTGGATTTGAAGGAGTTTATAATTTTACCAGAGAAATTAACCAAAGCATCAACAGCCCCGTTTGGGAATACGTAAAGGAGTGATGCATATGAAAACGAAAATAACTTCATTAGTGAATTTAAATACTAATCCATGCAAAATGTGTATGCCTATGGGCGCTGCAACCGCATTTTACGGAATTAAGGATTGTATTACAATACTGCATGGTTCACAGGGCTGTGCAACATATATAAGAAGGCATATGGCGACACATTATAATGAGCCGGTGGATATAGCTTCATCTTCACTTACTGAGCAGGGTACTGTTTACGGCGGAGAGAAAAATCTGAAAAGCGGTCTTAAAAACTTGATTTCTTTATATAATCCTAAGGTAATAGGTGTTATGACAACTTGTCTTGCAGAGACAATCGGTGAGGACACAGCTGGAATAATCGAAAGATTTTATGAGGAAAATCCCGAATATAAGAATATTACAATTATTCCGGTTAATTCACCCGGCTACGGCGGAACACAGTATGAGGGATATTTTGCATCAGTTAACTCAGTAGTGGAAAAAATTGAAATGGATACAGAAAAAAATGACAAGATTAATGTAATTATACCGCCACAGAGTCCTGCTGACATAAGATATTTGAAATCAGTATTTAAGATGTTCGGTTTGGATGCTGTACTTTTGCCCGATATTTCTGAAAATCTTGACAGCGGACATAGTGATGTATATTCAAGGCTTCCGAAGGGCGGAACAGATATAGAAGATATCAAAAAAATGGGCGGTGCAAGATTTACAATAGAGTTTGCGGATATTGAATGTGAAAAGTCACCTGCTAAAACACTCTATGAAAAATACGGAGTGCCGTATAAAAAAATACCATCACCTGTGGGACTCAAGGCCACAGATGAGTTCTATAATATTTTATCTGACCTTGCCGGAATAGATATCCCCGATGAAATTAAGGAAGCAAGAAGCAGATACATTGACGGAATGATTGATTCGCATAAATATAATTCCGCCGGCAGAGCAGTTGTTTTCGGCGAACCTGAATTTGTTGTTTCGGCTGTAAGGCTCTGTACTGAAAACGGAATTTTGCCTGTGGCTGTTTCAACAGGAAGCGTTTATCCTGATTTAAAAAACTATGTTGAAAATATGATTTCCGATGTTGCAAAAAGATATTTTGTAGAAGATTACATAATTACTGATGATACGGACTTTATGCAGATTGAGGAATTTGCTCAGAAATATAATGCAAACGTTATGATAGGTAATTCCGACGGAAGACGAATTGAAGATAAACTTAATATTCCATTGGTCAGACGTGCATTCCCTATTCATGACAGAATCGGCGGACAGAGGCTTAGAATGCTCGGATATGAGGGTTCGTTATCGCTTTTGGACGAAATAACAAATGCTCTTTTATCCGTAACGGAAAATACATTCAGGGATACACTTTATAATACATATTATAAAGGTACTCCGATTGACGAAACAAAAGAGCCTGAGAAGGATGAAATCCCTCAGGATATCATAAGAAAAACTATGGAGCACCCATGTTATAACTGTGCAGGACATAAATTTGCAAGAATACATTTGCCTGTTGCACCTTCATGCAACGTACAGTGCAACTATTGTGTAAGAAAATATGATTGTCCAAACGAAAGCAGACCCGGCGTTACAAGCACAATATTAACACCGGAGGAGGCACTTGAAAGATATAAAGCAGTTAAGGAAAAGTTGCCTAACCTTACAGTTGTGGGTATTGCGGGACCCGGTGATGCACTTGCAGCTAACTATCCCGATACTAAGAAAACTCTGGAACTTATCAGAGAGTATGATAAGGACGTAACATTCTGTTTATCAACAAACGGGCTTATGCTTCCGTTTTATGCAGAAGAATTGGTTAAGCTTGGTGTAACACATGTTACTGTTACTATGAGTGCTGTTGATCCTAAAATAAGCGGCAAGATTTATAAATACATAAATTATATGGGCAATCGTTATGAAGGTGATGCTGCGGGAGCTATCATGGTTTCCAACCAGCTTTCGGGACTTAAAATACTCCTTGCTCATGGAATAATATGTAAGGTAAATATTGTTACACTTAAGGGAATCAATGAATCACATATTCCTGAAGTTGTTCAGACTTGTAAGGATATGGGATGCTATATAACAAACATAATGCAGCTTATTCCTGTTGAGGGAAGCGCATTTGAAAAACTTCCCATGGTAAGCAACATGGAAATTCAGAATTTGAGAAATGAATGCAACAAAATTATGAAGCAGATGTTCCATTGCAAACAATGCCGTGCCGATGCAATAGGTACACTTGATAATGACCTTTCAGTTGATTTAGGCGGATTCCTTGCAAAAGGAGAGACCAAAAAAGATAGCAAAAGCCATAAATTTGCTGTTGCATCAAAGAGCGGTATAAATGTTGATATGCATTTTGGACACACCGATGAGTTCTATATTTATGAGTACACAGACGGTGAAGTAAGATTCAAGAAAAAAGAAATGTTGAAAAATACTGCGGCCAGAGTGATGTTTGCGGTGAGGAAGAAGATAAGATTTCAAAAACTATTGCGTCTTTAAGTGACTGTGACGGTGTTATAGCAATGAGAATAGGAGAGTCACCTAAGGTACGCCTTAAAGATAAAGGCATTAAAGTAGTAGCAACATATGACAAAATAGAGAACGCTGTTAAAGAAGCCGCAAAGGCTATATAAAAGGAGGCACATTTATGATTCAACCAAAATACCATGTTTTTATTTGTACCAGCTGCAGAATTAACGGTCAGCAGAAGGGATATTGCTATCAGCAGGGAAGTGTGGACCTAGTTCAGGCTTTTATGCAGGAAATAGAGGACAGGGAACTATCAGGCGAGGTTGTTCTAAATAATACAGGCTGTTTTGGCATATGTGATAAGGGGCCTATTGTGGTTGTATACCCGGAAGGCGTATGGTATGGAAACGTTAAGCCTGAGGATGTGGAAAGAATATTTGATGAACATTTTGAAGGAAATACACCGGTTAAAGATCTTATGATATAAATATTAAAATGGAGGCATGCAGATGATAAAAATTATAGATTCTACATTATGTATGCTTAATGATTACAAATTAACCAAAGAGCAGATAAAATGCTTTATTTCACTTATCGGAAATGTTGGCATTAAAGATTTACAGATAAATCCTGCCATATATCATATCCTTGATGGCGTTCTTCCGGAAGGTTTTACATATTATCTTGAGATTGGGACAGTTCCTTATATAAATGGGGACTATCCTATTGATGAGAAAATAAAATATTACTTTACCCCGAAGAGAAGCTGTATGTCCAATGAAATAGAAACTTTTCAGCTTAATGACATTACTGAGCCTATATATTTAAAATCTGATGACAGTATGATAAAAATAATAGGCTTAGACAGGCTTCTGATTAGCGGCTGCGATGCTGCTGTTAGCTGGATAAAAAGAAAAATACCTGTTAAAACAGCTATACTTTGTCCTGAAAATACTTATAACTGTGCAACTGCAATTGCAATAATGTTTTTAGAGCAGAAGGGATATGCTGTTGTTACTTCGTTTTCCGGAATAGGAAACAAGGCGTCAACGGAACAGGTTATAATGGCTTTGCATGTTACGGAACGGTATATGAACAACAAAGAATTCTCGGATTTTGCCAAGCTGAAAAAATGGCTTGAAAAAATTACGTCAATAAATATACCGTCTTTTGCTCCAATAATAGGAGAAAGAATATTTTATGTTGAATCAGGTGTTCATGTCGATGGAATACTGAAAAAACCTGCCAATTATGAGCCGTATCCCCCTGAAAAGGTAGGGCTTAAAAGGAAGGTTGTATTGGGAAAATATTCAGGAAAAACTTCAATAATAATTAAATTGAAAAAGCTGGGCCTGAAAGGGTATTCGGCTGAAGATGCTGAAAAGCTGTTAAAAATAATTAAATCACAAAGTATTGCAGATGGTACAGCTGTTTCAGACGATAAATTTATTCAAATTGTAGAAGGATATGATCACTATGCGAAAACCATTAAAAATTGTTGATACAACACTGCGCGACGGCGAACAGTGTCCTGGGATTATATTCAGTCCTGAAAACAAAATAAAGCTTGCCCTTGCCCTTGATAAAATCGGATTCTATGAAATAGAAGTAGGTATTTTCGACAGAAAAACCGAAGGCAGAGAGTATTTGGGAGAAATTATGGAGAAGAAAAAAAACGCCATGATTTCTCTTTGGGCAAGGCTGAATCCCGGCGATGTTATGGAGGCGGCAAAGCAGAAGCCTGATCTGATTCATATAGCTGCCCCTGTTAGCTATGTACAGATATACTCAAAGCTGAACAAAAACAAGCAATGGGTTGAAAAGGCACTTGCTCAATGCATGGAGGTTGCAGGCAATTTTAATGTACCTGTTACGCTTGGGTTTGAGGACTCTTCCAGGGCAGATACGGGCTTTATGATAAGGCTTGCGCTGCTTGCGGAAAGCTTGGGCGTAAAAACCATAAGACTTGCGGATACAGTAGGTATATTTACACCTACAAGAGCAGGAAAATTAATAAAAGAAATAAGAGGCAGAACATCCATTCCTATTGAGGCACATGAACATAATGATTTTGGTATGGCAGTAGCAAATTCTTTGGAAATGGCAAATCTGGGTGCGGAATATATAGACTGTACACTGTTTGGAATTGGTGAGAGATCAGGTAACTGCAATTTATATGACTTTGTGCATGCTGCGGAGTCACGTTTTGATACAGGAATTGATAAACGAGATATATTAGCTGTTCAAGAACTTTTTGTTCAAACTCTTCACCCGGATGTACGCGACCTCTTGTAGGAGGTAAATATGGATATTAAGTCAGTTAAGATAAAAGAAGGTTATATACTCCGTGAGCTTGGCGGAGAATTTTGTATTTTTTTTGAAAAAGACTGTGAAAACGGCTCTCTGGACGGTCTTCCGTCTGTAAATGAAACATGTATATTCCTTTGGGACAGACTGGAGAGAGGTGCGGATACACGTGAACTGATAGATGCGGTAGCTAAAAAATTCGGTGTTGACGAAGACGATGCAGAATATGAAGTCGGCGAATTTTTGGCAAAGCTGATACACGGTAATGTAGTCGAACTTAATTATTAAAGGGGGTGCTTATATGATTGGAATAGCAGTGTTTACCGATGAAAACGGCAATATGGCAAACTTCTATGACTGTGCAAGAATTAATATGTACAGTAAAGCAGAAAATACTTTTAAATTACAAAAAACAGTAGAGTATGAAAAAATAGAGCCGGCGTCACCAATGAAAATAAGAATGGACACAGAGGCGTTAATTGAACTTATAGAAAATTGTGATACGGTAGCCTTCAAAGAACTGTTTGGAATACCATATTCGGTATTTGATAAAGCAGGTTACAATATTTTTTCAATAGATTACTATTCAGAAGAAATGCTAATGGGAATAGAAGATGATATTGAATCTATTAATGATTCAAAGAAAAAGAAAGAAGAAATGCTGAGCAGTGCGAAGCCTGTTGAAACAGACACGCCGGGAGTATACTTTTTTGATCTGCTTGAAGTGCAGACAAAGTGTCCCGAGATAACTTCCAAGCAGGCACTTAAGGAGTTTTTGGATTCCACTCCTTTTATGGAATTAAGATTGATTTGCGCACATATGCCGCCTTGGATTGAAAAAGATATTAGGTTTAAAATTAAGTCTGAAAAAAATGATAGAGGAATTTATTCAATTATAACTCTCAGACAATGTTAGGAGGGGAAAGGTATGATTAATTATCTTGTTGTTGATGAGTCCCATATACAGATTGAGTTTGGTATTTTGGGAGATGTGGCTTCTATGCAGACATATCATTCGGGAGAGCTTCAAAGTGTAAAGCTTTCCGGAAAGAATATGGTTATGACTCATGCGGGAGAACTTGTTCCTGCATATACCGAAACTGACAGGAGAAAGAACAAACCTTCTATTGAGTTTCACAAAAGCGGTATGATTAAGGCCGTTATGCTTGAGGAACAAAGTGAAATTGAAACTCCCATAGGAGCACTGCCGGCTGAGTATGTAACATTTTACCCAACGGGAGAAATTCACAGAGTATTTGTAGCTGACGGACAAATAAGCGGATTCTGGTCAGAGGAAGATGAAAGAGCTTATAATATTCCTCTTTCATTTGAATTTGATTTTGCTGAATTTTCAGCCAGATTAAACGGAATCTGTTTTTACAAAAACGGAAATATAAAAAGCATTACTCTCTATCCCGGGGAATGCATAACTTTAAGAACAAAGGCCGGTTCATTTAATACTAAAATCGGCTTTTCTTTGTTTGAAAGCGGGGAGTTGAAATCCGCCGAACCCGATGAGGCTATATTGATTAATACGTCTATCGGAAGATTCAGTGCGTTTGACCCTAATGCCAACGGCATAAATGCTGACAGTAATTCGCTTGAGTTTGATGAAAGCGGCAGAATAATATCTTTCTCTACCGTTTCCAATAAGGTAGCGGTTCAGACCGAACAATCAGAGTTCTTTATGCTTGCACCTGAACAAAGGCAGCATCCTTTATATGATGATATGAAAATAACAGTTGCTATGAAAATTGGTTTTGATTTTGAGAATGACACTGTAACAATTACAAATGATGAAGAGCACACCTTCTCAATGGCTACCTGCGGTTTTACCGTTCAGAGCATCAAGTCTGAGGTTATGGGATGTACTCCTGAAGATTGTGCAAGCTGTTCACTGTGTCATTCTAAAAATAACACAAAGGAGTAACAAAAGCATTATAACTACTATCACAAGGCAAAACCTGACATAATACTGTTTTGCCAACAAACAAAGGAGGAATTCTTATGAAAAAATTTATGATGGCGTTAATGGTTGCGGCCGTAATGTTGACTTCGGCATGCGGCAGTACTGCTTCTGACAGCAAGCAGGCAGATACAGCCCAACAGCAAACAGAAACGCCTGCAGAGGCGGAAAGCAGTCAAGGCATTACAAGCTTTGATGATGTGAACACCGATGCTGTTTCGCTGATTGCACTAGGTAATTCAGATGTGCCTGTAGGTCAGTATGCCGAAGAAATATTTAAGAATTTAGGTTTTTGGGACGATATGCAATCTAAAATTTCGTTTGGCTCCAATGTAAAAGAGGTTCTTTCACAGGTAAAAGAAGGCGCAGTTGACTGCGGTGTTGTTTATGCGACAGATGCTGCAACATCAGATGGAGTAAAAGTAATATGCGCCGCACCGGAAGGCTCTTTGAAAACACAGGTACTTTACCCGGCTGCAATGCTTAAGGGCGCAGAAAATGAATCTGCGGCAAAAGCGTTCTTGGATTTCCTTCTTACAGATGATGCAAAGGGTGAGTTTGAAAAGGTTGGATTTAAAATGGCAGCAACCGATTCACCTAAAAATGTTACTACTGAAGACAGCGGCACATTAACTATTTTTGCGGCAGCCAGTCTTACAGAATCAATTACCGAAATAGGCAAGTTATTTAATGAAGTATACCCTAATATCAACGTTGTAATTAACCTTGATTCAAGCGGAACATTACAGAAACAGATAGAATCAGGTGCAAGTGCTGATATATTTATTTCAGCAGCACAGAAACAGATGAAGGCTCTTGACGAAGAAGGATATATTGCCGATGACACAAAGATAGACCTTCTTGAAAACGAAGTAGTTTTGATTGTACCTGATAAATAATTGCTATTCGGGAGGTGATGCAGATGGATTGGTTTCCTTTATTAAACTCTCTGAGAATTTCCTTAATTGCGTCGCTGATAACATTTTTTGTAGGTATTTTTGCTGCGTACTATGTTGTTAAATTGCCCGGAATATTAAAAGGAATATTTGACACAGTGCTTACAATCCCTATGGTATTGCCGCCCACGGTTGTTGGTTTTCTTTTGCTTAAGGTTATATCTCCTAAAAGTACTTTAGGTATTTGGGTAAATGAGTATTTTAATACAACAATCACTATGAAGTGGTATGCCGCAATTTTAGCAGTTGTTATAGTTACCTTCCCGCTGATGTACAGAACAGCCAGAAGCTCGTTTGAAGCATTTGACAAAAATATTATAGCTGCCGGCAAGACTCTCTCTCTTTCAAATACATATATATTCTGGCGTATTCTTCTGCCAAACTGCAAAGAAGGAATTATAGCGGGAATTGTGCTCGCTTTTGCCAGAGGCCTTGGAGAATATGGTGCTACAAGCATGGTAGCAGGTTATATTTCCAATAAGACTGCTACTATTTCAACAACAGTAGCGTATTTTTGGCAGACCAATCAGGATAGCCAAGCGATGAAATGGGTATTTATAAACCTTGCAATATCCTTTGTCGTTATGCTTATTGTAAATGTATTTGAAAAAAGAATATCTTACGGAAAGAGGGCCTGATTATGTCGCTGTATTGTGAAATAAAAAAAGAGCTGGGCAGCTTTACTCTTGATATAAAGTTTGAAGCGGAAGATGAGAATGTGGCGTTAATGGGGGCTTCGGGCTGCGGTAAAAGTATGACTTTAAGGTGTATTGCAGGGGTTGAAAAGCCTGACAGCGGAAAGATTGTATTAAATGGCAGGACTGTATTTGATTCAGAAAAAAAAATAAATCTTCCTCCGCAGAAACGTAAAGTCGGTTTTTTGTTTCAGGACTACGCGCTTTTTCCAAATATGACGGTTAAGAAAAATATATTGACTGCCATGCCAAAAAACAAACAAGACAATATTGATAAAATAATTTCAACATACCATTTAACAGGACTTGAAGACAGGTTTCCGTCACAGCTATCAGGAGGTCAGAAGCAAAGGTGCGCATTGGCCAGAATGATGGCTGGTGAGCCGGAAATAGTTATGCTTGACGAGCCGTTTTCGGCACTTGACAGTTACTTAAGGTGGCAGATGGAGAGGGAAGTTGTCTCCGCCGTTAAGGAGTTTGGAAAAACAGTTTTGTTTGTTTCGCATGACCGTGATGAAGTTTTTCGTGTGAGTAATAGGGTTGTTGTAATTGAAAAAGGCATTAATGAACAAATTTGCAGCAAACATGAGCTGTATAATAAACCGGAAACATATACAGATGCCTTGCTAACGGGATGCAAAAATATATGTCCTGCATATATTGCAGACGGAAGGTTATATGCTCCGGAATTTGGAATCAATATCGAATGTAATAAAAAAATAGACGGAGTAGCCTTTTTAGGTATAAGAGCAAGGCTAATACTGCCGGGATTTATGGTTTCAGCTGATGATGATGCAGTAATGCTGAACTATGAAATAGTAAGTGTGACCGAGGGAGTATTTAGTTACATATTAATGGTTAGGCCGGAAAATGCCGATGGACTTATAAGGTGGGAAATGCTGAGGGAAACTTATGCAGACTTGTACAACCACCCTATGGTAATGGCAGTGCCTAACAATGACATATTACTGCTTAGGTCATAAAATAAATTAAAGAAGAATACTTCAAAAAAATTAACCACCTGTTTTTAGGTGGTTAATTTTAATTATGCAATACTGTTTTATAAGTATAATAATATAAAATAATTGTAATTAATTTTATTATTTATTAAAAAATTTATGTCTTGGTCGATATATTTAATGAAGTAAAACTAACTCGTTTGTCAAATAATGTAAATAATTTATTTGCCTCGTATAATTCAAAAAATATTATAGGAACAGAACAAGCGCAATTATATCTGAATATCAGAGGGTATTTTATTTACATCAGTAATTCTTAATAATTGAGGTAATAAGAAATTATTGTTAATGCTGCACTGTATGTTTGAAAAGGGGGTAATGTCATGCTGTCTGCTTTTTATAAAGGTACCGATGTTGGAAAGGTTATTCGGTTACTTCCTGCAGACCAGATTAAGCATATGTCAAATGTAGGTATGCTTGTAGACTTATTGGCAAAACACATAGCAAAACGTAAAGTGTTTTCAACAGATGCTGATAAGTATGAGGATTTTGGCAGCGCCGCACTGTATCATGATATCGGCAAAGTATGTGTGCCCAATGAGATTCTGCTGAAACCCAGCAGGCTGACAATTGAGGAATATAAGTGGGTACAGGAACATACTCTGTTTGCACAGAAATTATTTCATGAAATCAGCCAAGGAAGAATTTTCGGAGTCCCGGTACACTTGGTTCAGCTTGCCTGTGATGCTGCTATCTATCACCATGAATGGTGGAATGGGAATGGCTATCCGCTTGGTATATGTCATGAAAAAATACCTTTGATAGCAAGAGTCACTTCAATATGCGATGCATATGATGCCATGACAGGCAAACGCACTTATCGAAAGGCACATTCTCATGGATTTGCCTGTGATGAAATTGAGAAAAATGCAGGAATACAGTTTGATCCGGATTTAGTGCGGATTTTTCTTGATTATGAATCAGAATTTGAAAGTTTATTTGCCAGTAAGACAGATAATGCAGAGTTTATAGCATCATTATTAACAGAGTAGTTTTTAGAAAGTATGAATATCTAATGGCATTGAGTAAAGTTAAATTACGGAAAACAGTTTAAAACCGTTACCTTTTTAGGAACGGTTTTTTGTTTGTAACTATAATGACACGGAAGGTTTGTGATATAAAATATCAAGATTAAGAAAATTGTATTAATGATTTAAGAAAATTGTCGATATATGTATATGAAGAATTTCATTTAGGGGTAATAGTAAGGGCTTATCTGTTTAATCAATGTTAAGATTAGCAGAGGTTTCGTAAAATGGGGAGGGGAAAATATGGGTAAATTTAAGGATTACAGTATTTCACGGAAACTTTTAACAGGTTTTTTAAGTTTAGCAGCTATAATGTTGATAATCGGCGGCGTTGGAGTTGCCAGTACAAGAACTATTGATAAGCTGGATAAATATATGTATGAAGTTGAAACTGAACCTATACATCATTTGATATATGCGACAACAAGTCTTTACGATATAAGAGTAAATATACGAGATGCAATAATAAATATAGGAAATACCAGCAAAATTGATGAGCTGACAAAAAATTATCAGAGCAATAAAGAAACTTTTATACAAGAATCAGAGGCATACAGAGAGTCGATAAGTGATACAGAATCGCTAGCCCGGCTTGATGAGTCGGAAAAAATATTTGATGAAATGATAGATCCGATTGCTCAAAAGGTTTTTACGCAGATTAAGGCAGGCAATCAGGCTGCGGCTACGGCGGAAATAATTACAGAAACCAATGATATCCAAAACGTGTTTGATAATTATGATTCGTTGATAAATAATCGAATGGCTTCAATAAAAGAGACAAGCGATTCAAATGACAGAACTACTCTTTATACAACAATTATATTAGCGGCGTTTATTGTTATTGGAGTGTGCATAGCGATAGTATTAGGAATAAGAATATCAAGAATGATAAGCAAACCTATTGAGCAGGTTGTAGAAGCGGCTGAACTTATTGCGCTTGGACATGTTGATGTTAATTTGGATAATGTCGATTCTAAGGATGAGACAGGTCAGCTCGCTGCGGCATTTACGAGCATGTTGAATAGCATACGAATGCAGGTGATAATAGCTGAAAACATAAGTAAAGGTGACTTTACGAATGAAATTACTTTGCGCTCGGATAAAGACGTTCTCGGGCAGGCTATGAAAGTAATTGAAGATGAATTAAATAAAACATTATGGGCAATAAGTGCCACGGCAGAGCAGTTGGGAGTTGGAGCAGATCAGGTTTCCGGAGCTTCACAGGCATTGGCGGCAGGAGCTTCTGAGCAGGCGGCGACCGTTGAACAGCTTAATGCATCTATTGCCGGTATCGCCCAGCAGGCAGAAGAAAATGCCGAAAGCGTACGCAAGGCCCGAGAGCTTATGAGGGAAGCAAGCAAAGACGTTAGTGACAGCAACGAATGTATGAATAAGCTTGGAATATCTATGAATGAAATAGGTGTTGCATCCGAGAAAATATCCAGTATTACAAAGGTTATTGAGGATATTGCATTCCAGACAAATATACTTGCTCTTAATGCGGCTATTGAAGCCGCCAGAGCTGGAAACGCAGGAAAGGGATTTGCAGTTGTTGCCGATGAAGTTCGCAACTTGGCCGCAAAATCTGCTGAAGCTGCAAAGCAGACAGCTGATTTAATTCAACTTTCGGTTGATACTGTTTCGGACGGTGAGAAGCTTGCAAATGAGTCAATGAAACTAATACTGAGTGTGGCTGAAAAATCGAAACAGGTTTCTCAGGCTGTTAAAGAAATTGAGTCGGTTTCATCTGCTCAGGCAAAAGCTATTATAGAAATTAATCAGGGAATGTCACAGGTATCTTCAGTTGTTCAGGCTAATGCGGCAACTGCTGAAGAAAGTTCTGCATCAAGTGAAGAACTTGCGGCTCAGGCGCAGTCGCTCAGACATGAGGTAGGAAAGTTCAGACTTTCAAATGCCAAATATGAAAGTGAGCCTATTGATACTAAAAATCTTATAAAAAAGAAACCAATGGCTTCGATTGATACAAATAATAATTTTGATAAATATTAAAATAGATAGAAAATTTTTTCAGTAAAATAGTGGTTATTTTTGCACCGATAGGAATTTTTCCTCATCACCCGAAAGGGTGATGGGGCTTTATTGTTATTTTTTTGTAAATATAATGGAAGATCATAGAAGTATTAGTAAATGGAAAATATATGAAAAAAGCTGTGCTAACAGCAGCTTCAAAGTTATTACAGAATAATTTTTTGAATAAATAAAAATCTGTAATAAATATGAAAATTGCCAGAATTATTATACAAAATAGAAAATATTAGGAATTGATGGATAAATGTGTAAATTAATTTTGGACAATATGAAAAAAATCCAAAAAAATTAGTAAGTTTTTTATTGGTATTACAAATTATATATTTGGAATATATTACTAATAAAATTTTTCTCTCTGAAATGATTCTGTAAATATTGAATATTATAACGTCAAATTGTATAAAATGTTTAAGATTTGCATAAAATTTAATGTTAATTAATTTTTATAATTTTTATTAAATATATAATAGTTTTATAAAAATGGATTGGTTACAAGGCGTGTTTTATGTCTATTTTATTAAACTATTGTTGTATATTGGGTTTTTTTATGGTAAAATATTTTTGTGTTAGCTTTTAATGGTATTTTATTCATTAATAATTATACAAGTGCTTAGTGTAAGAATACCAATTATTTCATTTGACACACCTATTTTATAAGGATTTTTTAGTAAAAGGGAGGTGAGATAAGGTATGAATGTTTGTCAGGTTTCTGTTAGTGAAGCTGCTTATGAAACTGCCAAATATGCCTCGGGAACAAGTACTTCAAAGGAAGATACAAGCTTTAAAGATTTGCTTAAAGACAAATCTGTTAAACTAAATTCAAACAAGGAAAATCCCGACAAAGTTAATACAGATAACGGACAAGCAGTAAAAAGTCCGAAAGGCAAAGAAGACAAATCCGACAATGAGGGCTCTTCAGCAGATGGAAATGCTTCATCGGAAAATACGGCTGCAAGTCAGATAGCCGGTATGTTATTCAATCAAAACGGTGCTATTGCTCAGGCAGATGATGCCGCAGAGACAGGCTTTGTTCAAAGCGGAATAATGCCGTTAAACATTGTAAGCAGTGAAAGCGGTTCACAGGCTCTTGAAACGCAGAAGGTTTTTGTATACACAGTGGATTCTTTGGGAGTGCATTCTTTAAAGGGAAATCAGGTTTCGGGTGAAAATTTAAAGGTTAATGACAGCCAAACCAACACATCAAACAGTCAGGAGATATTGACGACCGCAGACGTAAAAAAAGACAGCGTAGTTTTTGCAGCAGATGAAAAATCATCTGAGCTAAACGAAAATGGAAGTCAAAAATCATCTGGAAAGCAGGTTATAAACTCGGAAAGCAAATTTACTGATGAAGCAAGTGATGATTTAAAAGAGTTAAACCCATTTGTTTTTGAACCTAAAGAGGGTACTGTTAATATTAAAGTAGGAGAACCTGCCGAGACAAAATCATGGGAGACAGCCGCAGGAGATATTGGCAAAGCTGTTGTTGAAAGCGTAAAAGACAATAAAATAGAAAAACTGAATATTTCATTGAATCCAAAAGAACTTGGAGAAATTAAAGTAGAGTTTGTTATGGATAACGATGGCATCTCTGTATCTTTTGTATGCAGCAATGAAAAGACTAAAAAGCTTTTGGCGGATAATACAGATACTCTGTCTAAGATAATTCAATCTAATTTAAAACAGGATACGGCAGTAAATGTTACTTACAGTGAGAAAAGCAGCCGTCAGGAAAGTAACTCTAACAGCAGCAATGAAAATTTTGACGGAAAAGGAAACAACGGAGGTTATAAAGATGGCTCAAACCAGAATAACAGACGTGATGATGGTTCCGATAAGGATTTTCTGCAAAAGCTTAGACTTGGAATTGTAGACATGGAAACTATGGGGGTGTAAATTTTGAGCGATACTTTAATGACCAACATATCTTCGGTTATGGGCAGTACAAAAACTTTAAAAACTGCTACAACCGGTGACAGCACGCTTGATATTGATGATTTTTATCAACTTATGGCAGCCCAGCTGCAAAATCAGGATATGACAAATCCGACAGATCAAACAGATTTCATAAACCAAATGACACAAATGGCTGTTATACAGGCTATTGATACTTTTTCGGATATTTCAATCACTTCCTATGCCGCATCATTGGTAGGAAAAGATGTAACGATTGCAGCAACCAACAGTGACGGTTCACTGAATGAAGTATATGGAACTGTATCAGCTACAGGTCTTTATGGCGGAGAACAAATAATATTTGTAAACGGCACGAGCTATAAACTTTCGCAGATAATGGCAATAGGAAAGCTTCCTGAAACTATTAACAGCGAGTCTCAGAGCGAAGACAATTCTGCGGCAGAAACGGATGAAGAAGTTTGATTTTTATAGATACACAAATTAAAGAAAGGGATGCGCAGGATGATTGATAAAACTCAAATCGGAATAGGCAAAACTGCCGCTAATGTAAATACTGCTGCAAACCCTGTGAAAACAATTAACAGCCAGCAGTTAAGCTTTAAAGCTGTTTTGGATCAACAGTTAAAAAATGAAAGCCAGCAATTGCAACTGTCAAAGCATGCAAAGGATAGGATAGCTCAAAGAGGCATAGAAGTGGATCAGAATGTGATGAGCTCTCTTAACAATGCTGCGGATTTGGCAAGAAGCAAAGGAGCAAGAGATATTGTTATGATTGGAAAAGATGCCGCCTTTGTGGTGAATATACCCAATGGGGTTATAGTAACGGCAGTTTCTTCCGATGAATTGAAAAACAATATATTTACTAATATAGACAGTGCTGTCTTAATATAGCCGGACCTTTCAGGGGGCTAGCATGATTATCTGACTGATAATTGTGAGCAGCATAAGAAGGGAGTATAAAATGTTATGGTAAGATCAATGTTTTCGGGCATTTCAGGTCTGCGTGCACACCAAGAAAAAATGGATGTTATTGCAAATAATATTGCCAATGTAAACACATATGGCTATAAGGCCGGAAGAGTAACATTCAAAGAATCAATTTATCAAACGATATCAGCTTCAAGTGATGGTAATGATACATACGGCGGATCAAATCCGTCTCAGATTGGCTACGGCTCACAAATAGGTACAATTGACCTTATGTTTTCAAGCGGAGCTTATGCACCGACTGACAGTACAACAGATTGTATGATTGACGGACAGGGATTCTTTATTTTAGGTCCTAAGGACACGCAAATTGAAGTAACAGAAGATGATTTGGGCGCTACATCAGCAGAAATGTCAAAAACTTTGCTCTCAAGAGTAGGAAACTTTGTATTTGACGGTGAAGGATATTTGGTAGACGGAAACGGAAATGTCGCTTATGGCTATGCCGATCCCAAGGATACAAGCTATATTCAGCCTATAAGAATACCTTATGTTGATACTGACGGAAATGTTGTTGATTACGGTGAGGCAGGTGCCAGCCCGATGACACTCAGCAATATAACAATAAGCGCAACAGGCGAGATTATAGGAACGGATAACGACGGAAACAACGTAACAGTTGGAATGCTTGCTATTGCAAATGTTCCAAATGCAAATGCATTGGAAAAAACACAGGGACCATACTACACAATGAGATCAAACACAGGATATATAACACCTTATCCTCCCGGGGAGGGCACAACAGGTACAATTATATCAAACGGTTTGGAATTGTCTAATGTGGATCTTGCAAGGGAATTCTCTGAAATGATTACTACACAGCGAGGCTTTCAGGCTAATACAAAAATTATTACAGTTACTGATGAAATGCTGCAGGAGCTTGTTAATATGAAAAGGTAACGGCAGATAAATAATTTTTGTTATGCCTAAGGGGCTGACAGGACAAACCACAGCCTTTAAGGGATTTTGGTTGGATTCTTTAAGGCTGTGGTTTACTGGCTTAATATAGTTTTATGTTAGTATTCGGTGACCGGTACTTATTATCGGCCATATTAAATTGGCAGGTAATAATGTATTAAGGGCATAAAAAAGGGGGCGGGTTTAATTATGATAAAGGTTACTAAGCTGAACGACGAGGTTTTTGTTATAAACTGCAGTCAGATAATATCAATAGAATCAATTCCTGAATCAAAGATAATACTTCATAACGGAGGATTTTTTATTGTTAAAGAGACACCGGATGAAATAATAGAAAAATCAATAGAATACTATGCAAAAATAGAAACTTTACATAAGCATACAGTTGTTGTTAAAAATACGAATGACTATTAAATTATCTGATGGTTTTGGAGGAATATCATGGATTTTACAACAATCATTGGAATATTAGCTGGTTTTATACTTGTTGTTTTGGGTATTGGTTTAAGCAAGCTCGGAAATTTCTGGAGTGTTTCAAGTATTTTTATTGTATTTGGAGGAACATTCGCCGCACTTGTAGCCAGTTATCCTGTAAGGGTTTTAAAACAGCTGCCCAAACATTTTAAAATTATAATGCGAAGGAATCCATACAATCCGTTAAGCTACATTGAACAGCTGCAGGACCTTGCGGTTATTGCCCGTAAAAACGGACTTCTTGCTTTGGAGGACAAAGCAAATGAAATGAAGGATCCGTTTTTTAAAGAGGGATTAATGCTTATTGTTGATGCGACTTCACCGGATAAGGTTAAAGAAATTTTAACCAATGATTTAGAGTACATTGAAGAAAGACATAATGAAATGATTGAGTTTTATGAAAAAGGTGCAGGATTTGCACCGGGCTTCGGAATGATAGGAACTTTGATTGGTCTTGTAAACATGCTTATGTCAATGGATCTTGAGGGCGGGGCAGACCAATTGAGTGTTAATATGGGTGTTGCACTTATAACCACATTATATGGTTCCCTTCTTGCTAACTTAATCTTTATGCCTATTGCAAAGAAGCTCCAATCAAGAAGCGATGAAGAGCTTTTATGCAAAAGAATTATTATTGACGGTATACTGTCTATTCAGGCAGGAGAAAATCCTACGTTTTTAAAGGAAACATTGATTTCGTTTCTTCCTCATTATCAGAGGCAAATTAAAGATAAGAAAAACAAAAAAAACAATGATGACGAAGATTAAAATTTGCATTCCAGAGGATGTATGCCACAATAGAATTTGAGGTTTTTGATTAGAGGAGAAAGCTATGGGAAAAAAGAAAAGAAAAGGCGTTTCTAATGAATGGCTTAACACATATGCAGATATGGTAACTCTTCTTTTATGTTTTTTTGTCTTGCTTTACTCAATGTCGACAATTGACAAGGATAAATGGAAAAAGATTGTTGAAAGCTTTAATCCGTCATCAACGATAACGAGCGAGACAGTCGACAATCCTCCGGCGGGGCTTGGAGAAAGCGATTTTGATGACTTATATTACAGGCTGTCAAAATACGTGGAAACCGAAGGCTTAGATGCAGATGTTGAGATATCAAAAGGTGATGGATACACATTTATTACTTTTAGGGATCATGTCTTTTTTGACGGTGACAGCTATGATTTGAAACAAGAGGGTAAGGATGTATTGGATCAGCTATGCAATGCTATATCCGATGTAAGCAATTCAATAGAAGAAATCAGAATTTTAGGCCATACTTCGCAGGCAAGTCCAACTGTACCAAATGATGTTGAAAGTGACAGGTTCCTTTCGTCAAACAGGGCTACAGAAGTGTTGGTATATATACAAGATAAGAATATAATAGACCCTTCGAGGCTGGTTTCAAGCGGCTTTGGACAGTTTAGACCTATAAGCCCCTTTGATACAAAGGAAAACAGGGCAAAAAACAGGCGAGTTGAAATTTTAATTACCAAGAATGACGGAGTTACTAAAAGTCTGGATGAATATTATAAAGAAGTTTACGGTATTGATGTTGCGGAATGATTTTAATGATATAGGTATTAAGTTAATTTGATGTTGAATATTATATTGATTCAGTGCCAAATGAAAGTGTTTTGTACTTATGACAAGCAGCGTTATGAGTAATCTTAAGAACTTAAATAAATTATGTTGGGGGGGATACAATAAATGCCGGAAGTATTGAGTCAGAATCAGATAGATGCATTGCTTGCTTCAGTTATGGGCGGCGGCAGTGTCGAAGATAAATCTTTTGAAGATGACGGCAAAAAATATAGGAATTATGATTTCTACAGTCCCAAAAAGTTTACTAAAGATAAGCTTAATATTATAAAAAGTGCTTATGAAAATTACTGCAGAATCGCATCTTCAAGGATAAACAGCCTTCTTCGAGTAACAAGCGAAGTATCCCTTGTTACAGTAGAGGAGGAGAGATACTACGAATTCAGCAATGCGCTTACCGATAATGACGCATTAACTTTAATAAATGTAAAGCTATCTGATAATGATGACAGCAACTGTATTTTTATGCATATTACAACGCCGCTTATGCTGAGCATGATTGATAGAATGCTAGGCGGTTCGGGAGAGCAGTCAAACGTATCCTCATCTTATGTATATACAGATATTGACCTTATGCTGTATGAAAATATAGCAAAATATCTTGTTATGGTTATGAAAGACGGCTGGGCAAATTTTCTGGATATGGATTTTAAAATATCCCGGTCGGAAACACCGCACGGAGTTATGCAAGAAATAGGAATGGACGAAATTGTAATTATTGTCGTTGTTGAAGTCGTTATAAATGAAGTTAAAGGGAAAATTAATATTTGCATTCCAAGTACTTTACTTACAAGTATATTTGCTATTATAGAGAGCAAAAAAACTCCCCACGGTAAACTAGCCGGCAATGAGGAAAAGACATCACAAGAAATTTTTAAATCTATTAAAGGCTCTACATTAGATATATCTGCAAGAATAGGTGATGCTACGGTTCTTTTGAAAGACATATACAATCTTAAAGAGGGCGACATCGTTAACATGAATAGACCAAAAAATTCCGATGTTGATATCTATGTAGGAAATAAGCCATGGTTTAAGGGTAAACTTGGTGTTCTGAATAAAAACATTGCTGTAAGAATAAGCGATGTAAATACAAATTAGAGAGAATCGTAAAGGGGAGAATTTATTATATGGAGTCAAATATTTTTAGCTCTTTAGAGATAGATGCCATTGGTGAGATTCTTAATATAAGTCTTGGTGCATCGGCTACAGCAGTCTCTACCATGCTCAACAGGAGGGTTGATATCACTATTCCGAAAGTCGTGGTCTCAAATAAAAATGATTTTGAGTTTTCTTATATTGAACCGGCTGTTGGAGTCGAAATTCATTACATATCAGGTCTGAGCGGAAAAAACATAATGCTTTTAAAGCGAGAAGATGTAAAGGTAATAGTTGAAATTCTTATGGGTATTAAAATACCTGATGAAGAGTTTGAACTGAATGATTTGTACTTAAGCGCTGTTCGTGAAGTAATGAATCAGATGATGGGGGCATCATCAACAGCCTTATCCGAGGTTCTTGGTGAGGTTGTAAATATATCTACACCTACTTCTTATGAAATTAACACCGTGGCTGAATTTAAGGATAAATACCTTTCAGACGAAGAAGAAATGGTTGTAGTAAGGTTTGTATTAAAAATCGAGGATGCAATCGAGAGCGAATTCTTAAACATAATGACAATAGATTTGGCAAAAAAATTATTGTCACTTATAGGATTTGGTAAGGAAGATGAGCAGATTACAGAAGATGTTCCTGCGGAGAGTCCGGCAGATCCGGCTGATGCTTCTCAAAACAATGGTATGCTGACACAGGAAGAAATTGAAGCTTTAATAAGAAGCAGCAGTCAAACAGCAAATGAAAGTGTACCGGAAAACAAACCCGTGAAAAAAATTGAAAACAAGGCAAATAAGCCTGAGATTGCTGCTGCAGAGGCAGTTGTTCAGCCTGTAATCAGTCAGCAGAATACAGATTATGTCGGACGCAGCAATATTGCGGAGACAGAAAATTCCCAACCAAGGGTTATTAATGTTAAACCGACAAGTCATGCGCCTGAAGGTGTTAACTATGATGAAACCAAAGAAAGAGCTGAAAATTTAGATCTGATTAAAGATGTATCTTTGGAAATATCGGTTGAAATCGGGCGTACGAAAAAATATGTAAAGGAAATTCTTGAATATAATCAGGGATCGCTCATTGTTTTGGACAAGCTTGCCGGAGAGCAGGTTGATGTATTTGTAAACGGTCAATGTATCGCAAAGGGCGATGTAGTTGTAGTAGATGATTGCTTTGGAGTACGAATAACCGAAGTAATAAAAAAAGCTTAATATAAAGAATATGAGAATGAGAAAGGAATGTTTCAAATGGCTAAAATTCTTTTGGTAGACGATGCTTCTTTTATGCGAATGATGATTAAGGATGCTCTTATTAAAAACGGCTACAATGATTTATATGAAGCCGCAGACGGAGCGGAGGCTGTTGCAAAGTACTCAGAAATAAAACCCGATTTAGTAATTATGGATATTACCATGCCAAATATGGATGGACTTTCTGCATTAAAAGCAATCAAACAAATTGATTCAAATGCAAATGTTGTTATGTGTTCTGCAATGGGACAGGAAGCTATGGTTATTGATGCAATAAAGTCAGGAGCTAAGGATTTCATAGTTAAGCCCTTTAAGCCTGAAAGAATTATGAAAACAGTTTCTGCAGTTTTGGGATAATATTGGGAGGGGAGTCCGATTACAGGAGATATTTTACCGCTGATTATTTCGCTTATTGCGGTTATTCTGATTCTTTATTTAAGCTACCGATTTACAAAGTTTATCGGCGGCAGGTCAATAAAGACAACAAGTTCGTCAATATGAAAATTGTAGACAGGCTTGTTATAGGTCGGATAAATCAATTGTTGTACTGAAGGCAGATAATAAGTATTATTTATTGGCTGTTTCTCAGACAGATATAAAGCTTATAACTGAATTGGATGAGTATAACGAAAGCAATGCGGAAAATGCCGTCAACGGAAATATTTATCAAAACATTGACTTTAAGAGTATTTTATCTCAATACTTTCCCAATAAAAGAAAATAAGTCTTTTATGACGTTTTGGTTTGAACTGAAGGTTTTTATAAACTGAGTGAAATAATGCATAGGTCAATTTAGGCAAAGCGGGTTGTAAACAACACATTTTGGGTACGGTGGTATTTAATCAGCCGATTTTAAACAAGGGCTTGTGTCAGCAGGGCGAACAGCCGAATTAATCGGTGTATATGATTTTTTGTTAAGTTAAGGAGCTTATTATGAACGATGCTTTAATTAATATAAACGGTAACGGAGTACAGACGCTGGATATAATACTGATGCTTACATTTATATCTCTGCTCTCATCGGTTATCATTATGATGACGTCTTTTACCAGAATAATAATAGTATTATCATTTTTAAGGAATGCTCTTGGAATTCAGCAGACTCCGCCCAATAACGTTTTGGTTGGAATAGCTATTTTCCTTACATTATTTATTATGACGCCTGTGCTGAACGCCATAAACCAAAATGCGTACATACCTTATAAGAACGAACAAATTACGATGGATGAGGCGCTGGATCGAGCGGCTGTTCCAACAAAGGAATTTATGCTTAAGCAATTGAGACGGACACTCTGGATATGTTTATGGAGTATTCCGGAAAGGAAATGCCTGATAATTACGATGATATACCGATGACAGTTGTAATACCTTCTTTTATTACAAGTGAGCTTAAGAGGGCATTTATAATAGGTTTTCCTTCTGTTTTATTCCATTCCTGCTTATAGATATTGTAGTAGCAAGTACGCTCATGTCAATGGGTATGGTTATCTTTAACCAGCAATGATTTCACTGCCGTTTAGATACTTTTGTTTATTACAGTAAACGGATAAGCGTGATATTTTACCAACGTTGATAAAAGGGTTCAATTAGCTTAAGGAGGACGGTATATGACTAATTCAGAAGTATTGGGAATTATGAGCCATTACGGTTGCAATTAGCTTGCCGGACCGATACTTATTTTAAGCATGGTCATAGGTTTATTGATATCTATCATACAGGCGCAACGCAGATTCATGAACAGACATTAACTTTTGTACCGAAATTATTAATTATAACTTTGGTTTTAATAATTTCGGCTCATGGATGCTTGAAACATTGCAGGACTTTGTATATGAAATTTTTAAACTTATGCTGTGAGCTTCTTATTTAATATTTGTAATGTTTACCTGCAAGGGTATACGAAAGAAGCGTGAAAAACACAAGGTTTTTTGTGGAGGGCTTGTAATAAATGGATTATTACAACATAAATTATATACTTTTTGCACTTATTCTTATGAGAATGTCAGGGTTTGTTTTTTTAAATCCGATTTTTGCAAGAAAGAATGTACCGAATATTTTAAAAACAGGATTGGTTATAGCTTTGACTATGATTGTTTTCACAACGGTCCCGAATGAGAATATTGCTGTTTCCGGAACTTTGGAGTTCATAGTTCTTCTTTTAAAAGAATTTGCGACAGGCTACGTTGTTGGGTTTATTGTAAGCCTGTTTTCGTACGTTATAATTTTTGCAGGAAGTTTATGGATTTACAAATGGGATTTTCCATGTCAAAAATATTTGATGCACAAAGCAACGCGCATCAATTTCGCTCAGCTCAACTTATTACAACATATTATATATGCTGTTGTTTTTTGTTACGGATGCTCATGTTGCGCTGATAAATATATTGATAAATTCGGGAAAGGTACTGCCTTACGGACAGGTTTTTTTGGACAGGACGTTGCAAAGGGGATTTTGGACATTTTTATATTATGTACGGTGTTGCCATTAAAATGGCTTTTCCCATAATGGCAATAGAATTTCTTTGTGCGGTGGGAATAGGTATATTAATGAAAGCTATCCCGCAGATTAATATATTTATAGTAGATATTCAGCTGAAAATGTTGTTGGTTTGATTTTGATGATATTTATATTTTCACCTATGGCTGATTTTCTAAACGGAATGATAACAGTTATGATAGATAATATTAAAAACATTATGAATTTTATGGCTTAGATTTTCATTAAGCTTAATTATATAATATTTTATACATAGAATATACTTTGCGGCAAAAAGGGTGATGATTTTGGCAGGTGAAGAAGAACCGAAAAAGCCACGCCTAAACGAAGGCAGGACGAGCGAAAAAAAGGAAATGTTTTAATCAGCAGAGATATTATTGCTGTTGTATCGCTTATTGGCGCTTTCTTTACACTGAAGCTTTTGTTCCCAAGCATTGTAAACGTATAGAAACGTTTATGCTTAAGTTTTTCCGGATGGCATACACGGGAACCCAAGAACTTCGGTTTCAGATAGCTTTTTACTTGATGTAGCTAAAGACTTTGCTATCGCATTTTGGTGTTATTGCTAGCACCGATTATATTGGTATCTGTGGGCCTGTCTGTTGCGGCAACGGTTGCTCAGACAAGACCTATTTTTGTTTTGGACAGCATTAAGCCTAAGTTTAACAGAATAAATCCGCTTGAAGGATTTAAAAGACTTTTTTCAGTAAAGAGCTTGTTTGAAGCAATAAAAGGAATTATAAAAATTGCCATTCTAATAGCAATTTTATATAGTTTCATTTCGGACAGTCTTATTACCATAGTAAGGCAGTCGAGTATGGACATTGGTTCTTCCAATACAGTTTTGCTTAAGCTTGTTGTAACGCTTGCTTTTTTTAAAAAGAATTTGTTTGGCTTTTTGTCGGAATTGCCGTTTTTGATTACATTTTTCAGTGGTGGGAATACGAAAGACAAATCAAAATGTCAAAGAAGGAGTTAAAGAAAGAATACAAGCAAATGGAGGGTGATCCTCAGATTAAAAGCAAAATTAAGGAAGTTCAGCGAAAAATGGCTATGTCCAGAATGATGCAGGCTGTCCCCAAAGCAGATGTAGTAATAAAGAATCCCTCTATGCGGTTGCTTTAAAGTACGATTTAGAGAAAGACAATGCGCCTGTTCTGCTGGCAAAGGTCAGGACGAGCTTGCGCTTAGAATAATAAAAGAAGCAGAGGCAAACGACGTTTTTGTTATGGAAAACAAGCCTCTGGCAAAGGCAATTTATGCCACAACAGATTCAAACGGAGAAATACCACCTGAATTTTATGGTACAGTGGCTGAAATTCTTGTGTATATCTATAAAATCAAAAATAAAAGTTTGAGTAAGTTGAAATGGTGTGAGTTATGAAAAGTTTATTCAAGGATACACTTTCCTTATTTGTTATTGTAATTGTATTGCTTTTAATAATCCCGCTTAGTCCTTTTGTGCTTGATCTTAATGTTTATATTGAATATATCAATTTCTCTTATTATTCTTCTTATTACCATGAAGATAAAGGAATCATTGGAGTTCTCGATATTTCCTTCTTTATTGCTTATTACAACACTGTTCAGACTTGGATTAAACGTATCTTCCACAAGATTAATTCTGACAAAAGAAGATGCGGCAGGACAGGTTATTAAAGCTTTCGGAACGCTGTTTTGCAGGAAACGTTATTGTAGGTACAATTATATTCTTAATTATAGTTCTGGTTCCGGTTTATTGTTATTACAAAGGGTGCGGAGCGTGTCGCAGAGGTTACTTTGACAAGGTTTACACTTGATGCTATGCCCGGAAAACAGATGGCAATAGATGCAGACTTAAATTCGGGATTAATAACAGAAGAAGAAGCTAAAATCAGAAGATATAAATTCAAAAGGAAGCCGATTTTTACGGAGCAATGGATGGTGCCACCAAAATAGTAAAAGGTGATGCCGTTATGTCCATTATTATTACTGTAATTAACTTTGTTGCGGGAATAATTATAGGTTCTGTACAGTCAAACATGACCTTTTTCTCAGGTTTTGCAGGTTTATACAATTGCGACAATAGGTGACGGACTTGTTTCGCAGATACCGGCGCTTCTTATTTCAACTGCGACAAGGTATGATTGTTACGTGCTGGCTCTGAAGGAAGCTTGAATTCAGATGTGCTTAGGCAGTTCATGGCACAGCCTCATGCAATTATTACAGGCGGAGCAATCGTGGCGGTTGTAGCCGTTGTCAGGTACTCAAATTACCTCTTATCGTAACAGCTTCAATGCTCCTTTCACTTGGTATTAATGTAAATAAAATGAAGCTGAGTATTGCAAAAGAAAATGAGATTGACTCTGCTCAGTATGAAGAACCGCAGACAGAAGGGATTATTACAAGGACGTCAATAATATATACTCACTTCTGAGCGTTGAACCCATTGAAATGGAATTTGGTTACAGCCTTATACCATTAGTGGACGAAGCAAGCGGCGGAAAGCTTATAGACAGAATCGTTATTTTTCAGAAGGCAGTATGCGCAGGATATGGGATTTGTTATACCGTCAATCAGGATCAGAGACAGTGCATCCTTAAATCCTAACTCGTATACAATAAAGATTAAAGGCGAGATTGTTGCCACGGGCGAAATACTTGTTGACTACTATCCTAGCACGCCGAGCCGTCCGAGCCTGCGGGAGAGATTGACGGAATAAAACTGTTGAGCCGTCATGCGGAATACCGAGCAAATGGATACTCCCAGATAACAAAAGACTGGCCGAGATATACGGATATACAGTTATTGATCCGCTTTCGGTTATGCTTACGCATATGTCGGAAACTGTTTCCAAGCATTCATATGAGCTTTTATCAAGGGCTGAAATTATGCGGCTGATTGAAACGGTAAACAAGAATTCTCCCGAGCTTGTTGAAAGCATTCCCGAATATTATTTCATACAGCAATTTCCAGAAAATATTGTACAACCTTCTTAAAGAAGGTGTTCCTATAAAGGATATGGTAACCATTATAGAAACAATTGTGGATTCGATGCCAGTGGCAAAGGATATGGATGCAATTACAGAAAACATCAGAGTTGCTCTTAAGAGAACAATTACACGTAAATTCTGTGATGGCGGACAGATGAAGGTTATAACTTTGGACTCGGAGCTTGAAAAGACTATTATATCCAGCATGTCAAAGAGTGACCAGGGAATTTATCTTTCATTAAGTCCCGATGTTTTGCAAAAGGTATTGATGCAGCTTAGTGATAATATTAAGAAGTTTAATGATATTTCACTAAAGCCGGTCGTTCTTACAAGTCATGTGATAAGAGTTTATTTCTACAGATTGATTGAGCAGTTTTATCCCAATGTGAGTGTTATTTCTTTTAATGAGATAGCCAACAACGTGCAGATTCAATCTATAGGTAATATTAACATTTAGCACAGGAGGGGTAGATAAGTATGAATTTAAAAAAGAAATTGGAAGAAATGACTAACGAAGAGTTGTTCATTGAATACAAGGCTACCCATGATCCGGAAATAAAAAACGAGCTGGTGCTCAGATATGTACATATAGTTAAAAGTGTTGCCATTAAAATGCGCGGAGTCTATAATAATTTATCTCAAATTGACGATATAGTAAATGAGGGCGTTATTATTCTTATGGGTTCTATTGACAAATATGACATAGACAAGAATATTAAGTTTGAAAGTTTCGTATCAAAAAGGATTAGGGGACTTGTAATAGATATAGCCAGAAAAAACGACTGGGTGCCAAGAAGTGTTAGGAAAATGTCAAAAGACATAGACCGAGCCACAGATGAATTATTCATAAAGCTTGGAAGAATGCCTACTGATGAAGAAATGGCAGAACATCTTAATATTTCGGTTGAAAAATATAACGGTAGCTTAGGTGACACAAACCTTATGAATGTTCTTTCGTTTGAAATGCTTCTTGAGGAGACAAGCGGCGGGTTGCCGCGAAGTCAAATTGTAAGCAACAGTCTTGAAACAATGCCGGAATATTATCTTGATAAAGAGGAACTGAAAAGAGAAGTAAAAAAAGGCTTGGAAAATCTTAGAGAAAAGGAAAAGCTGGTTGTATCACTGCATTATGTACAAGGTCTTAACATGAAGGAAATTGCAGGTGTTATCGGCGTCAGTGAGCCGAGAGTATCCCAGCTTCACTCAAATGCTTTAAGAAAGCTTAGACTATATTTAAAAGGAAAACTGTGATTGGGAGGTTTAAAATGTATAAAGGATTTTATTCACTGTCATCTAGTATGCTTACACAAAATAAAAAACTGGACGTAATAAGCAACAATCTGTCAAATATTTCGACTCCCGGGTTTAAATCGGACGAGCTTGTATCGGGAACATTTAAGGAAGGTATTTTATCAAGGACATCAAACAGTACAACCGGTGCCATAGGTGCGTCACTTGGTCCCGAATCAATGATAACTGTACCGTATGAAACTGTTTCTGACTTTACTGAGGGCTCTTTGGAGGAAACGGGAGGAATACTTGATTTTGCAATAGCCGGAGAAGGCTTTTTTAAGATACAGAGCGATAATGGAACTGTTTATACAAGAAACGGTTCCTTTGTAATTGATAATGAAGGATATCTTGCTTTAAAGGGTGTAGGCAGGGTATTAAGCAACAATGAACCTATTTATTTGTACACCGATGATATTAATGTCGATCATAACGGCGTAATTATGGACGGAAGCGGAATGCAGATTGCAAAGCTTGATGTTGTTACATTTGATAACTTAGTTGGTTTTACAAAGGTGGGAGAAGGCGTTTATTCTGCTAACGGTCAGGAGAAAGCAGGCAATGCCAATATAATGTGGAAATACATAGAAACCTCCAATGTTGATCCCATAAGACAAATGACACAGATGCTTGCCAGCCAGCGTACACTTCAAAGTGCCGCACAGGTACTTAAGATGTATGATGAAATATCGGAAAAATCGGCTACTGAAATCGGCAGAGTTTAATTTGTAAAGGAGACGAGAGAGATTATGGATATGTCTTTTTATACTGCTGCGGCAGGTGCAACTGCACATCAGGCAAAGCTTGACGTTGTGGCAAATAACATTGCAAATGCAAATACATACGGCTATAAGGCAAAGACTGCGTCCTTTTCGGATTTAATGTATAACAGCATGACAAGCAGCGGAGGGGAATCCAAAAGAGGAAGCGGTACAAAATTGGATAAGGCCGATACGGAGTTTTCCGAGGGAAGTCTTTTCCTTTCGGATTCCAAACTGGATTTTTCTATAGACGGCAGGGGCTTTTTCGGGCTTATTGATCCTGAAACAAAAGAAGTCGTATACACCGCAAACGGAAGCTTTGTTATGTCTAAATTGGGAGAAAAATTCTATTTGGCATCAAAGGACGGATATTTCGTTCTGGGAAAGGACGGACAGCCTATTGAGATTACCGGAGATGAGGTTAAGCTTGAGCCTGCGGTTTATGATTTCCCGAGAGACGAGGGATTTATATGCGATGGGGATACAAATTTTACTCCTAGTGATATAAACGGCACTCCGTATATGATTGAGGCAAATGTAAGACAGAACAGTCTGGAGACATCAAATGTTGACTTATCCAAGGAAATGACAAGGGTTCTTGAGGCTCAGAGAGCATATCAGTATACACTTAAAATGATTCAGACATCTGATGAAGTTCAGGAGCTTATAAACAACTTAAGATAGTTATAAATTTATGGGCATTAGAGAAAGAGGTGAACTTATGGAAATAAAAAAATATGAAGAAATAAACGGCTATGCAATGGACATGTTTAAAGAAATAGGAAGTATAGGTACAGGCAATGCCGCTACGGCACTTTCAAGCACTCTGTCTGAAAAAATCTCTATGTCTTTGCCGGAAGTAAATATTTTGGACTACAATCAGGCTGTAAGCTATCTTGGCGGTCCCGAAAAAATAATTGCTGCGGTTTTGGTTCATATGTCCGGTGGTTTCAGCGGTATCATGCTCTATCTGCTTGATTTGAATTTTATAAATTTTGTTTTTGAAAGACTTAATCTGCAGAAAATAGAAAGCTATGAAGATATAGATGAAATAAGAAAATCTGCAATTTCGGAAGTAAGCAATATTATTATTTCTTCATACGCCAATGCCATTTCTCATTTAAGCGGTATAGCGATAAGCCTTTCGGTTCCGGCTATGGCTATAAATATGCTTGGAGGGATAATGTCGGTTCCTATGATTGAGTATGGTTATACAACCGACAAAATTATGATGATAGGCGGTAAGTTTGTTTATTCCGAGGAAGAGATGACGAGCAATTTACTTATGCTGCCGGATATAGATTCTTTAAACTTTTTATTGAAAAAGCTGGGTGTTTTTAATGAGTAAAGTAATAACAGTGGGCATAGCGGATATGAAGTACACAAGAAATGAAGGAGTATTGATAACCTATGCTCTTGGCTCCTGCGTGGGAGTTTGCCTGTATGATCCGGTTGTTAAGGTTGCGGCAATGGTACACGTTATGCTTCCCATAAAATTGGACGGCTCCAATGACAGCAATGTATATAAATTTGCAAACACTGGCATATTGGCGACGGTTAAAAAGATGGAGGCATTTGGTGCAGTCAAAAAAAGGATTACTGCTAAAATTGCAGGCGGTGCCAAAATGTTTGATATTCCAAGCGAAGGAACATTTGGCAATATAGGCTTGAGAAATATCGAAAGTGTCAAACAGGTTTTAAAATCTGAAAAAATACCGATAGTTGGTGAAGATGTAGGCGGAAACTATGCAAGAACGCTTCTTTTTGACAGCAGCAATGGTGTTGGCATTTTAAGAACATACGGAAAAAAAGAAATTTCATTTTAAAAAAGTATCTTTATGTTTAAAGGCAATGCCTTTGGAATTCAGTTAAAACTATAAATTGCTTATATATGACATTAAATCATATTAGCCTATCTGTTGTATGTAAAGCATGTAAATGTAGTTTTAACTGATTTTCAAAGGAAAAATAAATAACGGCGTAACGGTTTAAATCAATATAAATGGGGAGGTATTTATGAATAATTTTAATAAGCGTGAGATTTTGCTTGAATCGGGAACAAACGAGATTGAAATAATGGAATTTAAAATTAATGACAACCTTTTCGGAATCAATGTGGCAAAGGTAAGAGAAATTATGATGTCTGCCCCTGTTACACCTATGCCGCTTAAACATCCCGCCATAGAAGGTGTATTTAAGCCCAGAGATTTGGTCATTACTGTATTTGATTTGCCCAAGTATCTTTATGGCAATAGTGAAGAACATGGTGAGAGGAATTTATTTATCATTACATACTTCAATAAAATGTATATTGCCTTCAGAGTATCAAGTGTAGAAGGAATATTCAGGTTATCATGGACCGATATTCAGAAACCGGACAAAACATTATCCGGCGGACAGGAAGGGATTGCTACCGGAATGGTGCAGATTAACGGAAACATAGTAACAATTCTTGACTTTGAAAAAATAGTGTCCGAGGTAGCCCCTTTAGCGGGCATACAGGTTGATGAGATAGATAAGCTCGGCAGCAGACAGTCAAATGGTATGCCGATTATAATTGCCGAAGATTCCATACTTTTGGCAAAAATGATTACGGAAAGCTTAGCTAAAGCTGGCTTTACCAATATAACCAAGTTTGATAACGGTCAGGAGGCATGGGACTATATTGATTCCATTAAGGACAGAGAAGATTTAGATGAAAAGTTATCATTGGTAATTACAGACATTGAAATGCCTATGATGGACGGACACAGACTTACAAAGCTTATCAAAAGCAATGTTAAGCTGAAAAAAATACCGGTTATTATTTTCTCTTCGATGATAAACGATGATTTATACAGAAAGGGCAAGCAGCTTGGAGCAGACGAGCAGATAAGCAAACCTGAGATAGGCGAGCTTGTAGGAGTTATAGACCATTTAATCAGTAGAAAATCGAAGTAATATAAACCGATTATTAAATTAAGTCGGCATAATTACTGCTTATTAATTTAAAATACATTATCGCAGAAAGAGAGGTGGTATCCTATGAATAAATACGTTGTTCTTCAGCCTATAAAGGATAAGGAAAATAACATTTTTGCTTATGAGATGATGTATGAGGTTGATAAATTGGATATTTACAACTACGCTGAGGATTTTCAGGCTGCAGATGCAATATCTAATTTCTTTATGCAGAATAACCACATGCTTTCCGAGGGTACATTAACTTTTATTACTTTTACTCCAAATCTTTTATTTAAAAACGTTCCAAGAATTTTTGAAAGCCAAGATTTAGTTATTCAAATAGATGACAATGCTATAATTCATCCTCTTTACAATAATCTGATTTCTAAATACAGAAAAGAAGGCTATAAAATAGCACTTAATAATTTTCAGTTTACACCGAAGTATTTTGCTATAATTGATTCAATAGACTATATTAAAGTGGATTTTAGAAATGAAAACCATGTATCTATTGAAAACCTAATAAGCATGGCAAAAGGGCTTAGAAAAAAATGTATCGCCACAGAAGTTGAAACTAAGGAAGACTATGATTTTGCTATGTCAACCAATGTTGATTATCTTCAAGGCTCGTATGTTTCGCAAAAAGCTAAAATGCAGGCAAGAAAGACAGAGTTTATGCAGGGAAACTTTTTCAGGCTGATTGTTGAAGTCACAAAGGACGATCCTGATTTGGAAAAGGTGGAGGAGATTATTTCTCTTGATGCCGGACTTACTTACAGTGTGTTAAAGGTAGTAAATTCTCCTTATTTTGCACTTAAAAACAGGGCGACAACAATAAATCAGGCGCTTACTCTTCTTGGTCTGGTTCAGTTAAAGAGATGGGTTTATCTCTTAAGCTTTAAAGAAGAAAATGATATTCAGTCAGAGGAAATACTAAAGACTTCTTTCCTGAGAGCCAATTTCTGTTCTGAGCTTTTAAAATTTGCAAAGGATATGCCAATAAATAAAAACGAAGCATATCTTATGGGAATGTTTTCAACTCTTGATTCTCTTTTTGATGCTCCATTAAGCGAACTGCTTGAAGGAATATATGTTTCAAATGAAGTTAAAAATGCTCTTTTAAACTTTGAGGGCAGGTGTGGAACACTCTATAAGCTTGTCTTAAGCTATGAAAAGGCTGATTGGAATATGCTTAAAAAATATGCCGATGAGCTTCAAATACCAAGAAATGTTATTGCACAGGTTTATTTTGACTGCGTAGAAGAAGTAAATAACACATGGAACAATACTTTTATGTATGAAGAATAGAAAAAAATCAGAGCCGCCCTTTTATCGGGCGGCTCGTTCTTGTTTTAATGAGATTTTCAGATTTTATGGTGCGGATTTTCTCTTACCACTGTACAGGCACGGGAAAGCTGTGCTGCTACAGCTCCGCTGTAATGATTGCTGAAAAAGTTTAATAAGGGTGAAACATGTGAACTGTCAACAACGATATACTTTGGCGGCAAATTATTAAGAGCCAGCGCAATTACATCGGCTTTGCATCTTGGCGTTGCATACGCCGAACATTTCAATAAATTCATCAACCCTGAGCTTAACTACTTCTTCAAGCACATTAACATAGGAAAAGTCAATGTTGTCTTTTAAATCATCTGCGTCTTGATTTTCTGATGTAAAACATTCATCGGCATTACTGCTTTCATTTAATGGTGTTTTATCTAAGTCATTATTGGTATCTATGGTTTTTCCTCCTTGGCTTTTTCGGAATCGGAAATGTCATCGGCTGAATCAGCACTGATTTCAGCCTCTACGGTTTTGGAAAGATTTTCTTTGATTTTTTCCCCTAATTCCTTATCATTGGATATTTCAGTATTTATAAATGACAAATCGCTAGTAATGTTGTTATTTACTGAATTTATCTCTAAATTATCTTCGGCAGTCTGATGTTCTTCTTTAGCCTTAGAAATAAGATTGAGAACATGAGCAGTTTTGTTTGTTTTGCGTGCCATTTATATTACCTCTTTCCGTGTATATTGATTTTTGCAGATGCTTTGCAGCGAATAAGCACCTCTTCGATAAAGTTTATGTAATCTAACGTAGGTTTTGAACTTGGTGCATAAAGAAGAACAGACTCTCCGTGGGCAGGTGCTTCGGCTACTGAAACACTGGATCTGATTTTTGATTGAAAAACAGTTGTATCAAGCTGACCCGCAATTTCATTGGCCAATTCCTCAACCTCTTTGGCGAGATTTGTTCTGCTGTTGTATTTTGTAAGCAGAAGTCCCATGACCTGTAGATTTGCATTGTAAAACTTTTTAACCGTCTGTACGGTTTCTTTTAACTGGCTTACACCCAAAAGGCTTAATATATCGGGAACCATCGGTATAATAAGGAAATCTGAGCAGACATAAGCATTTACGGTTAATACATTAAGAGCCGGAGGAGTGTCAATAATAACAAAATCATATTTGTCTTTTATTTGATCTATTTGCTCCTTTAAAAGAAATTCTCTTCCTGAACGATTAAATTCAAGCTCGGCACTGCTTAATAATATATTCGACGGAATAATATCGCCGAACTCTGTTTCATATATTGCATCCTGTATTTTTACGTTCCCCTTTAAAACATCATATACAGTTGTGGAGTTTTCCACATCAATACCTAACGAAAATCCAAGATTACCTTGTGGGTCCAAATCTATACCAAGTACCTTGTATTCCTGTAATGCAAGGCCTGTTATAAGCGAACTTGTCGAGGTAGTTTTGCCGACACCTCCTTTTTGGTTGGTTAAAGCAATTATTAAACACACTAGTATCACCCCATATAAATTTATTGATTTTACTATTAATAAAAGTATACTATATGTCGAAAAATAAGTATAGAGGGATTATTACAAGATTATTATAAACTGATGAATTATATAAGTATTTATCCATATGTTCAGAAAAGGAGGAGGTTATATGGCTACAATAGGAAGCCTTACTTCATCAACTTCAAGCAGTATTTACGGAAGTACAAGCAAGGGCATCGGAGGCCTTGTATCAGGTCTTGATACAGATACGCTTATTGACGGTATGACGGCTTATACAAGAGCCAAAATTGCTAAACAGAAGCAGAATAAAACATTACTTGAGTGGAAGACAGATGCATATCGTTCAGTCAGCTCAAAGCTTATTGATTTTGCAGATAAATATACATCATATTCATCCAGCACAAATTTGTATAGTGAGAGCTTTTTCAGTAAAAACCAGATAACCACTTCGGGAGAAAATAGCCAATATGTTACTGTTACAGGCTCTACAACCAATGCATCAAATATTACGATTGATGCTGTAAAACAGCTCGCAAACAATGCCAGCTTTACAACAAGTGAAGCTATGTCAAATAACTATATAGAGACCGGTGTAATTAACTACGGTGATGATGTGAGCTGCAACATCAGCGGCAAAACACTAAGCGTTAAATATGGTAGCGATACATACACGGTTACTATGCCGGAAAAAGACGGGGGAGGCGTATACACAAGTGCGGCAGAGATAGCAGCTGCTATGCAAAGCACTTTGGAGAATATTGACCTTAACAACCCGATTGACGGCAGAACAAAACTCAGTGATGTAATGACGGTAAGCGAAAGCGGCGGAACACTTGTATTTACGCAGGACAGCGGTGATACAAGCGGCAACAGCTTATCTATTTCAGGCGGAGATACAGGATTGCTGGATACTTTAGGAATATCCGGTGATTACGGTTCAATTGTTGGTGAGGTTATAAGCGGAAGCTTGTCTGCAAAAGCAGCGGTTAACACCGATGAATTATCAAGCACAGCTTCATTTCAGGAGAGACTGTCAGGCAAAACAATGACATTTTCATATAACGGGCTTTCAAAGACAATTACATTTGATGATGACACTAAATTAAACGAGACCGATTTTGTTAATTATCTTCAGGATAAGCTTAATACTGCTTTTGGTGACGGCAGAATCAGTGTTTCAGATGACGGCGGTGCTATTAAATTTCAGACAACAACACCCGATGGAGCAGAGGATACATCTTCAGTTTTGAAGATAACAAGTGCATCAACAGGATTGCTTGGTGAGGACGGTGTTTTTGGAATTAGCTCAGGAACAACAAACAAGGTTAATTTGAATGCATCACTTGAATCATCGGGAATTAAGGGAGCCGAAAATCTGAATCTTGTGGACGGCACTGATTATTCCATAAGGATAAACGGCAAAGATATAACAATTAATTATAAAGAGGGCGAAACAACAGTTGCTGATATCATTTCAGCCATTAATAACAGCGACGCCGATGTCAGTATTTCATATATGGAAAACAGCGATAAGCTGTCTGTGGTGGCAACACAGGACGGTGCAGCGGGTGACGTTACCTTTGGAGATACGGCGACCGGAGAATTAAATGATTTGGAAAAGCTCCTTTTTGGAAAAAGAGACATAAACGGAGATATTCTCACAGACAGCAATGAGCTTAACGGCACTAAAATTGAAGGACAAGATGCAATTGTACTGATTGATTATGACGGCGAAGGCGGAGCAGATCCGCTTGAGATAGTAAGGGGAACAAACACATTTACCGTTGACGGATTAAGCATATCCGTAAGCGGTGAATTCGGATATGACAGTGAAGGAAATGTAATAGACGGTGAAGAGGTTACTCTTGATGCCAAAGTTGATACAGACAAGATTGTTGATGCTGTCAAAAGCATGATAAACGACTATAACGATATGGTCGATTTTGTCAACAAAACCGTTTCGGAAAAACGTGACCGAGATTACGCTCCGCTTACTGACGAACAGAAAGAAGAAATGTCTGATTCGGAAATTGAAGCTTGGGAAGAAAAAGCCAAGGCCGGAATGCTTTTTGGAGATTCTAACCTCTCAAGCCTTGCAAGCGAGCTTAGATATGTGTTCCTCAATGCAGGCTCAGACGGACTTTCACTGAAGGATATTGGCATAACAACATCAAGTGATTGGGAGGATAACGGTAAAATTTCATTTGATGAGGATAAATTTAAGGCAGCACTTGAAGAAAATCCTGATGAAGTACAAGAGATGTTTACTGCAGAAGTAACCACTGACGCCACAAGCGGCTTAACAAGCGGCGGAATTATGACAAAGATGAAAGATATAACTGATAAATATGCTTCAACAACCGGTGCGGTGAAGGGAATATTCGTTGAAATAGCAGGGCACCCGGATTCTCCGGCCTCATTGCTTCAAAATTCTCTTCTCACCCAAATAGGGGATATTAACGATACTATTGATAACCTTGAGGATAAGCTTGAATCGGAGCAGGAAAGATATCAGAGCCAGTTTACACAGCTGGAAGAGCTTGTTCAGCAGATGAATACGCAAAGCGGTTATTTAGACCAGATGTTAAGCAGTTAATAAATAATTGAAAGGTCGGATTTTAATATGGATAATTATGGCTATCAGCAATATAAGCGCCAGTCAATAAATACAATGACACAGGGTGAACTTCTTCTGCTTTTGTATGATGAGGCAATTAAAAGACTTTTAAAGGCAGAAATCGCTTTGAATAATAAGGATATAGAAGTTTTTGAGAGCTCTATAGAAAGAGTATCTGCTATAATAAGATACCTTGACGAAACGCTTGATAAATCGTATTCTATAAGTAAGGATATTTCCAAGCTTTATGCTTTCTTCCTTTTTGAAATGGCAAGAATAAAGGCTGGCAGGAATGTTGCTGTAATTAATGAAGTAAAAAATATGATAATGGATTTAAGAAATACGTTTAAAGAGGCCGACCGCATTTCTCAGGCAGAGAGTGTTAGAAGTTAATAAGCGGGGGTAAGCTTAGCATGGGTAAAGACTTAATGGAGATTGCCATAAACCTTCAAAAAAGATACAACAAAATAAATGAGATTTATGATCTTACAAAACAGATGCGTGAATCTTTGTATAGGAATGACATTTATTCTTTGAAAATAATTGTTAGAATGCGTACAAAGGCTATGCTAGAGGTTGATAAGATTGATAATTACAGGCAGGAATTGATTAATTCTTTCTCTGAGGGCGAAAGAACTGCCATATCAATTTCCATGAGTGTAAATGCTAAGCCGGAAGAAATGACATCAGCAGCTTTAAAAAAAATAAATGAAATTTATATGCAGTCACGAAGATTATTGGAGAAAACAATTGCATTAGATACAGCAGTTAATACAATGGCAAGAAAAGGCAATATCAACTATGCATATTAAATATAAATAATGATTAAAAAGCAGGCAGCAATTTTGCTGCCTGCTTTTTATATAAACTCTTATAATGCATGCCACTTGCATATTTTTATATTTAAGGTTTGCTTATTGCCCAGAACGGGCCGCCGTAGCTTGCCGTATATTTAGCTTCATTCAAAATTAAATCTATATCCCATGGAACATTGCTGTTATCTAAGCTTTTTGGATCGGCTATAAGAACTTTAGAATCCTCTGTTATACCTCTTAAAATAATAAAATGACCTTCACTTGTAAAAGTACCTTTATTCATAAGCACAACAATCATTTTGCCATCGGAAAGCTCATCTATAATTGTCTGTTTAGTGGGATTTACAAGACTTTCGCAATTAAGTCCGTGTTTTTCGGCTCCACTTGGTATAATAGAGTGGTAGGAACCTTTATTGTTGCTGAAATGACCGTTATCATATGCCCATTTTGCAGCATCTAAAGGAGTTACGGTTTCATCTGTAAGTGTTGATAAAACCATTGCCAAAGCAGTAGGTCCGCAGCCATAAACACCTATTGTATTAGCTGTTCCGTATATTTCGTCTTTCCAACGAGGATCTGTCTGTGAGTAATATACGACATTTAATGTATCGGATTTGAGGATAACTTCTTTACCTGTATCCTCTGGAGAAACAGTCTCTGCCGGCGTGACTTCTTCTGTTTTTTCAGCAGGTGCTTCAGTCGCAGTATCATTTTTTCCCGCTCCGAGTGCTGTGTATTTTTCACTGATGACAGTCATTAGTGTCTGGGTTTTAACTTTTGTATCCTCTCTGAAATAGTCTATGTCCCTGGGGGTGACACGGGTAGCAAACAAATACATAAAGATGTTGAAACCTATAAATGTTGTCATAAATATTGTTATGAAAGTTTTTCTTAAAGCTCTTTTTTTCATATTATCAAACCGTATTTTCCTTTGTGTACATCTCCTATAACAGTACCATTACGAATGGTAATAACTCTTTTTTTCATTATATCAACAAATTCTTTGGCATGAGTTGCCATTATTACTGTAATTCCAAGCCTGTTTATATCGTTAAAAAGACACATTATATCCCATGCTGTATCATAGTCAAGATTTGAGGTTGGTTCATCGGCAATTATTATTTGCGGATTGTTTACTACTGCTCTTGCCATAAGAATTTTAAACTTTTCTCCCTCTGAAAGTGTAGAAGGATATTCGTGCATTTTTTTAGTCATGCCAACCAGACCAAGTGCACGTGGAATGGAATAGCTGATAGTTTTTGAGGACTGTTCGGTTGCAATCATTGCAAGCTCAAGATTTTTATAAACTGTTTTATGGTCCAACAGTGAAATATTTTTATCTATTATCCCCAAAAGACGTCTGTAATATGGCAGTTCTTTTCTGCCCATGTCGTTTAGTGAAAGGTCGTAGACTGAAATATCTCCTTCTGTGGGTTTTATTTCACCTGTAATCAGTTTGAGTATTGTGCTTTTGCCGGAGCCTGTTTTTCCTATTATAAAAATAAATTCTCCGTCATTAACATCAAATGAAACATTTTTAACCCCAATTATATCGCCTGTGTAAATTTTAGAAACATTTTTCAGCGAAATCACAATGTACACGATCCTTTCGGCAAACATAATATTACATTTTTCGCCTATTTAAGTATAACATTTCGACATAAAAAAGTATACTCAGATGAAAATAAAAAATATATAAAAATGAAGTTTTTTTGGTAATTTATCTATTATTTTTATTGATAAAAATCCGATATAGTATATGTAAGCAATAAATGATTACCTAGGGTCATTTATTACTAAATAACTTTATAAAAGGGGAAACGGATTTTCCCTTAAATTACAAGGAGGTAACAACTATGAGAATTCAACACAATATTGCAGCTTTAAATGCGTACAGACAGTTAGGCGGAAACAACAATGCAGTTTCAAGCAACCTTGAAAAATTATCTTCAGGTTACAGAATCAACAGAGCAGGTGACGACGCTGCTGGACTTGCTATTTCTGAAAAAATGAGAGCACAGATTACTGGACTTGAAAAAGCTTCAGACAATGCTAACGATGGTATTTCATTGGTTCAGACTGCTGAGGGTGCTTTAACAGAAGTTCACTCAATGTTAAACCGTATGGTTGAATTGGCAACACAGTCTGCCAATGGTACATATGACAACACAACTGACCGTGCTAACCTTCAGAAGGAAGTAAATTCATTAAATTCTGAAATCGACCGTATTGCTCAGTCTACAAACTACAATGGTATTAAGTTACTTGACGGAAGCAAGAGCGGCGCTCATACTTTAGCTACAGTTGGAGCAAGCATTGATGCTTCAGCCGGTGTTGCAAATATTGACCTTACTAACTTAGCTTCCACAGCGGCTATTGATGGTACAACAAATACACTTACACTTGCGTATGATGGTAGTACTAGTAATACTTTCACAGCAACTATGGTTACAGGTGGTAATACTATTACCGATACAGTTACAATTGATTCTTCTGCAATTGGTGCCGGAGATGAACAGACAGTTTCTTTCTCTAATACCGGCATTAAGATTACATTAAACAGCGCATTTGATAAGTCAACTGCTATATCTGCATCTAACACTATTACTACAACATATGATTCAACTAAGGGTCTCAATCTTCAGGTTGGCGACACAGACGATGCATATAATAAAGTTAGTGTACAGATTGGTGCTATGGACAGCACATCTCTTGGTATTGGTACTATTGATATCAGTACAGAAGCCGGTGCAGGCGATTCCATTAATTTATTGAAAACAGCTATCAACACTGTATCATCAACACGTGGTGATTTAGGTGCTATCCAGAACCGTCTTGAGCATACAATCAACAACCTTGGTGTAACAACAGAGAACATGACAGCTGCTGAAAGCCGTATCCGTGACGTTGACATGGCTGAAGAGATGATGAACTTCACAAAGAACAACATCCTTACACAGGCTTCTCAGGCTATGCTTGCTCAGGCAAACCAGCTTCCTCAGGGTGTTCTTCAGTTATTACAGTAATTTTAAGAACAAAATGTATATTAAAGAAAAAAGAGCCGTATGGCTCTTTTTTTATATAAGTATGAGTGTGCAATAAATAAGGATGCAGATAAAATATGTCTGCATCCTTACTTGATTTATGCTAATCTTAGAAGTCAAATTTATTATTGTACTATTTATCCAGCATTTTTTTAAGCAGTTCTATATTGCTGTTAGAGGATGATAAAGCCTCAATATTGCTGTTTTCTGCGCATTTAAGCTCATCACGCATTATCTTAATGTCCTTTGGAGCATCAATTGAAAGCTTAACCTTGTCTGATGATATTTCCTGTACTGTAACAATTATATCCTCACCTATATATATGGACTGGCCGACTTTTCTTTGCAGTATTAACATGATCGGACCTCCTTGTTTATAAGCTTTGAAAAAGGATATTTAAACGGATAAGTGCTGTCTTCCAAAATAATTTGCTTTGCCAGCCTTGTTCTTGAGTTTACAATTATAGGACATTTTAAGTTGACCGTGCTTTTCAAGACTGAGTCATTAACTACGCAAATATTATAAACAAGAATATTATCCGAATCAGATACTTTCAAATCACCATAATCCTGCTCGGGCAAAATTACATCATATTCTTTAATGAATTTATATGGATTTATCATTACAAAAGCAATATTAGGCTCATCAATGCTCTGCAGGCATATAAGAGAATCGTTTTTGTTGTCGAAACGAATTAATAGATACTTTTTGTGATTTGCAAAACCAAAAATACCATCATTAAAAAATATAACTTCGTCTTCAGTATATTGCGTATTTGAAAAGTATTTTGTCATAAGCTCCATAAGAACACCTCATTTGTATGTTATGCCTTAATGTCCATGGTCGGTTCATATTCGGGGTCCGCACTTGGAGGAACATAGATAGGGCGTCCCACATATTCAATAATTACATCAGGACGCTGAGTTATTGAAATTTCTATATTACCCGGTATGAACTCAAAATTACCGCTTTGAACTTTCCAATCAAAATTTAATTTTTCTAGATCATATTGAATGGTAATTTCAGGGTCAGACCAATCAATTTCAGGACTTGTGGTCGGAATAAATTTTATGCCGACATTTGTGTTTACTTCATTTTTTGAAGCAGCAATTTTACCTATAACGTCTTCGCCTATTTTTGCATTTAAAAATAGCTTGCCCTCGCGTGCATAGGTTGCAGTTGCCTCATAAGCAGCCATTTTGCCTTTCTCAGCCGCCTCCTGAATACTTGTTTTTAAAGATGGATTAACGGAGTTAAAACACTCAAATGAATCAATATCAAGCCTTATTGGGTCGCTCTTTATCTTTAAACCGCCGCTGTCTTGTTTGACCTCCATTTGTGTATTGGAACTCTTATATTCAAGGCGTGCATTATTTAATTTTACTTCAAATTTTATAGGCACGTTAGTTATTTTCAATAGTGGTTCCATCACAATCCTACCTCCTTATTTTATTTCTATTAACTCATAAAGTCAATGAACGACTGGCTCAAAATACCGTTTCCTATTTTAAGGGCAGCATTATATGCGTATTGTGCCCATGAATAGTTTGTTATTGCCTCAGCCAAGTCTACATTTTCCAAAGAATCTATTTTTTCATTAAGATTAGTCTGATTATCTGTAAGTCTGTTTTCTGTGTTTTCTAAGAAATTGCTTTTTATACCCAAAAGAGTCAGAAAGTCAGTCAAACCATCTTTTGATTCAGTAAGCTGGCTGGTAAGCTGCTGTATTTTATCATCATCAAGGGTATCCTTTTCAAGCTCATCTGCAAGCTCTCCAAGCAGATTAACAATATTTTTATCAACGCCTTCATCATTTGTGCCGTATCCAAGCACGTTAAGACCTGATACCGCTTTATTAAAGGCACTGTTTGTATTTATCGTTCCTGATTCAAAGCTTAAACCTAAACCAATGTCAACATAAATTTCTTCTTGAGACATTTGTTCAAGTGCAGCCTGATCCGATGCATCTGAACTGCTGACATCTATTCCTAAATATGTAAGTTTGCCGTCTGTGAGCTCAAAGGGTACTGATGACGCATTTTGTCCGCCGAACAAAAAACTGTCGCCAAGCTTTGCATTTGCATTATAAACAAGTGATTCCTGCATATTTCTTAGGCTTTCTGCAATTGAAGCACGTGCAGAAAGGCTGGTGGAGCCGTTTATACCTTCAAGCACAAGCGCATTTGCTTCTTTAACTATATCGTTCATTTCCATTGTACTGCTTTCAACAGCATCATAATGGGAGATAACAGACTGAACATTGTTCAGGTAATCATCATTTGCAAGATATTCTTTCCTCAGTTTAAATGCCTTTGAAGCTGCAGCAGGGTCTTCAGAAGCTTTGTTAAAAGTTCTGTTTGTCAGCACTTTATTCATGGTTGAGTTAAGCTCTACGTTTGAGCTAGTAAGGTTTCTTTGATAGTTATTTAAAATTAGATTTGTTGTAATTCTCACGTTAGTTTTACCTCCTTACCAGTTATCTGCCAACAACACCCATTTTATTTATAAGAGTATCTAAAGCTTCATCCAATGTTGTCATAAGCCTTGCAGCTGCATTGTAGGATTTTTGGTATTTCAAAAGGTTCATACCTTCTTCATCTAAGCTTACTCCAGAAATGCTTTCTCTTGAATCGGAAATTTCATTTGTAACTGATATGTAGTTATCCAAAGTAGTTGATGCAGAATCAATATCAATACCGAGAGTAGTATTTAAATTTGAGAAAAATTCATTTAGTGTGCCGGTAAAAATACTGATATCGTCAGATGTATTAAGAGGATCATTCCCGGGATAAATGAAAGTTTGATCCGAATCCAGCGCACTTATCATTTTAAGAACGTTTTCGTTAGCGGCATCGTTTGTCGGATTATCAACAGAAGCCGTTATACCGTATTCGTTTGTAGACCAGCCCTCGGCAATACAAATTGTTTTGGCTGTAATGTCGCCTCCGTCTGAGGAGCCAAATAAATTGTGAAGGTCTTCTTCGGCAGTTCCTGAGGGGAGTCCGGCATTATTCAGGTCATTAAATACGCTTGCCAATGTTGACGCCATAAGGTCAAGTGATTTTTCATAATAGCCTATGCCCCTTGGAGAATTGGCAGTTCCGTCAAAATCTCCTGAGCAGTTAAGCATTTCAAATGAGCTTTTAAGTGAGCCTGATGTGAGTTCGCTAAACAGGTTTTCGCCGATTACGTTTCCTGATGCATCTTCAACAGGATTACCGTCCTGGTCAACTATATTAAGCTCGGTTGTTCCTTCGGGAACTTCAAAAGCAGAGTAGTTAATGCCGTTAATAAGGTTAATTTTGTTATTTGCACCAACAAAGTCTATATTAAGCTCGTCAATGGTCGTTGATTTTGAAATCTCCACAGGCACGTATTTGACATCAATTTTAACATAGCTTGCAAGCTCGTCTATAAGTGTATTGCGCTGATCCTTAAGTTCCAGCGTGTTGCTTCCGACTACTTGACCTGTTTTAATAGATTTATTAAGCTCTGCTATATTCTGAATAATATCATTAAGCTTGGGAATATCGACATCTTTAAGCTCATATTCCTGATTTTCTCTGGCGGACTCGATTTCCTTTGAATATTGATTGAAAATCTTAGTTAATGATTCCGCAGAGGACTTAACCATGTTCTCCAATTCCTGACTTCCTACACTGTCTGAATAATTCTGCAGCATGCTTGATAAGTCGCTTAATTGTGTTTGAAGCCCGTCCTGAGCAACTTCGTCAAATATGCTTTCCAGCTCCTGTAATGACGAAAGCTTTTCGTCTGCTTCGCCTACGTTTGCTATTTCTGATCTAAACCTTATATCAAGATAGGGGTCCCTTATCTGGGTAATGTTTTTAACAATTGTGCCGTAGCCTATATTGTTGCTTACAGCATATCTGTCTGTGCCAGTAGTGTTAAGACTTATTTGATCAAGGGATTGACGTGTATAGCCGGATGTATTTATGTTAGCAATATTTTGTCCGGTAATATTAAGTCCCTGTTGGCTTGCTCTGAGTGCTAATTGAGCTGTTGTGAATCCGGCAAAAGTTGAACGCATTCCTTTTTCTCCTTTATCTTTAAAATCAAAATCTATACAAATCTGTTAGTGCTCGAATTTTCCGAATGCTTCTGTTGTGTATTAGGATCGGCATCTGTTTTTTTAAGCAAAGTATTAATGGAATAAAGATTAACTTCCAGAGCAGTTTTTACGCTCTTGTTAATTGAATTAAAATCATCTGTGGCCCTTTGAAGTCCGTTAAAAAGCTCTTTGGCTTCTTTTTTTTCTTCTCCCGGCAGCAAGTCGATGATTTGACGGAAAGTTAGGCTGTCATAGCCCAAAGAAGTCTGAAGCTGTTCACGCTTTTTTTCAAGACCTCTTAATTTCATAACCTGAACTTGTTCGTCTTTTATACAGGCATCAAGCTTTGTTAAGCTTTTTTCTCTTATGGCACTAAGTTTATTTTCTTCAATAGACTTAAGTATTTTAAGAAGATTGATCAATTGTGCAACAAGCTTGAAGAAATCATGTATATTGCTCATATTGGTTCATCCTCTCAAAAATTAATCAAGCATTCTTTTTGCTATTTCATCTATATCAATTTTATATGTCCCACTTGCTATCTCATTTTTTAAACTTTCAAGCTTTTCGTCGCTGGTATTAGTTCTAACTTCTTCACAGATATTGTTTGTAAGATTGTTTGTAAAACTATCTGAATTAGTCTGATTTGTTTTTGAACTTATGATTATTTGGTCACAGTTTTTACTTTTAGCATTTAAAACATTTGAGAAAGAGGGCTGTGAGACCTTCTTTTGATTATTGATAGAAGATTGAAGATGATAATAATTATTTGACGTTATCTTCATAAAAATCCCTCCGTAAAATTTTGAATATAAAATCCTTATACATAGTATATCGACAGCTTAATTTATAATATAATAATGAAGTTTGTTTTTTTAGTTAAAAATAAAAAAACACAGCCTCAATATATAGGGCTGTGTTTATGAGGGAATAAGCAGTTTTATATTGCAGACAGACGTTTTTGTAAAATGGGGGCGATATTTTGACAAGAAGCCTGTATGCTTACTGCTCCTATATTATAGGCAACCATCGGCATTCCGTATACTACGCAGGATTCTTTATCCTGACCGATAGTATAAGCACCTTGTTTCTTCATCTTTAAAAGACCTTCGGCACCGTCTTTTCCCATTCCGGTCAAAATAACACCTATTGCGCTGCGCTTTGCCACATCGGCAACGGAATTAAACAATACATCAACAGACGGTCTGTGACCGCTGACTTTATCCGAATGAAAGAGTTTAACAACATAATTATTTCCCTGTTTGGCAAGAGCCATATGGAAATCTCCGGGAGCAATCAGTGCTAAACCGTTTCTTACAATATCACCGTTTTCTGCTTCCTTTACTTCGATTTTGCATAGCTTGTTTAATCTTTCGGCATACATTTTTGTGAACACCGGCGGCATATGCTGAACTATCAGAATACCGGGGGTGCTTGGCGGCAGACTTTCCAATACCTCAAGTATTGCCTCGGGACCGCCTGTAGAAGCGCCTATTGCTATAACCGTTGAATTTAAGAGAGCAGAGCTCTTTGGCACGGCAGCAGAAGTAAGCTTGGAAATACTGATATTTGACCTAAGCTTTGTGCGTATTTTTGCATAGCTTGCAACGGTGATTTTTGAGGCAAGCTCATCTAAAAACTGCGATATATTGCCCGGTTTTGAGATATCAGGTTTTTTAACAAAATCAACGGCTCCCGCAGACAACGCTTCAAAAACATTAATGTTTACCGATGACACAAGCACAACGGGGACAGGGTATGCCGGCAAAAGCTGTTTTACAAACTCTATGCCGTTAAGCTTTGGCATCTCAACATCCAGTGTCACAACATCAGGTTTAAGCAAAGGGATTTTTTCTTTTGCATCGAAAGCGTCCACTGCAAAGCCAATTACTTCTATATTATTTGCTTTAGAAAGCGAATCTATCAAAAGCTTTCTAAAAAACAAAGAATCGTCAACAATTAATACTTTTATTTTTTTTATCATAATAAAGCAACCTTTCGTTATATTTTTCTGTAAGTTGCAGGCATTATGTATTTGAATTTCGTTGTGCTTTTTTTATTAAGTGTTTCGGAATGACCTATAAGAAGATAACCTCCGTTGTTGGGCATTATAGAACCTGTCGACAAGCCCGTCTTTTTTGTCTGCTGGTCAAAATATATCATTACATTACGGCAGAAAAAATCACGTCAAAAAGGTATTCTGAAAACCAATCGGGTCCATCGATTATATTTTCTGAAAATAACATTGTCCTTTAGTTCCTTTGAAACCTGATATTCATCTGTTCCGATAGTATGAGTAAAATATTTTCTTTTCCATATTTCAGGTACGTCTTTTAGGGATTCGCCTGTATAAATTCCGGTTTTGGCCTTGGTAAGAACATTTTGAGAAATGTCTGTAGCCAAAACCCTTGTATCCCAGTTTGGTGCATCTTTTCCTAAAAATTCTTTTAATACTATTGATATTGTGTAAGGCTCCTGACCTGTTGAACAGCCTGCACTCCAAACACTTAAAACCTTATTTTTTTTGTTTTTCACAAGGTCGGGGAGTATTGTTTTCTGCAAATACTCAAAGTGAGAATTCTCCCTCATGAAAAAAGTATAGTTTGTCGTAAGCTTATTAAGCATTGTTTCAATATCGCCGGGGGTTGCTTTAGTAAGAATGTAGTTTACATACTGTGTAAAATCGCTGAACCCCATTGACTGAATTGTTAAATTGAGACGACCCTTAATAAGCTGCTTTTTTTTCGTCAAATTAATGCCGTATTTTTTTTGTACATATAAAGCTAAACGCATGAATTCGTTTTCTTCATTCATATCCATTAATTAATCACCCTGATTCATTTTGCATTTACAAGAAGCTGGCAGTCAAGGCAGAACATAATTGTTCCGTCAGTAAGGTTTACCATGCCGCTTACAAATTCATGATTTTTTGAAGGAGGAGAAGCAAGTTTTTTCTCAACATTAATAACATGAAGTACCTGATCAACCAATATTCCTATTGAAACTGAGTCAACTTCAAGAATTATTATACATGTATCCGATGTTTTTTCGCAGCATATTTTTCGCATACGCTGTTTTATATCAACAATAGGAATTATCTGTCCTCTGAGGTTCATAATTCCCTTAATGTACTCCGGAACCATAGGAAGCTTTGTTATAGTGTGATTTGTAATTATTTCAATGACATTTTCAATTGCTATTCCGTAAACAAGCCCGTCTGACTTGAATGTAAGATATTTTTGCATGTCTTTGTCATCTATGGCTTTTTCAGTGGCATCATTCATTGTTTCTAATAATTCGTCCGGCATATGTAATTCCTCCTTATAATGAATTTACGGATGCTGCATAGAGATTAAGAATATCAAGAATTACGCTGATATTTCCGTCACCGAGAATTGTACAGCCCGCAATTCCTAAATTTTTGATGCTGAACTTGTTAAGGTAAGAGGGAAGCGGCTTAACAACAACCTGCTGTTCTCCTATGAGGTAATCAACAAACAGGCAATAAGATTTATCGCTTGCTTCAACCCATACAAATATGCCGTCTTCAATTTCGGTTACATCGGTTTCTATGTTATAAAGATTATGCAGCCTTACTACAGGATAAAATCTCCCATACGTTCAACAATCGTTTCCGTAGGAATCAAGAATTATATCTTCTTTCTGGCTCTTAAAGGACTGGCGTATGTTTGTAATAGGTATTGTGAATATAGAACTGCCCACAGCTACTTCCATACCGTCAACTATTGCAAGAGTAAGGGGAATTTTCAGGTTTATGCATGTTCCTTCTCCGACTTCGCTTTCTACTGTAACTATTCCGCCGACTTTTTCTATGTTTTGCCTAACAACATCCATGCCGACACCACGGCCCGAAAATTCTGTAACAACTTCGTTTGTGGAAAAGCCCGGTGCGAATATCAGAGAGAGAATTTCTTTCTTGGTGTACTCGTTTTCGGATTTGGTAAGTATGCCGTTGTTTTTTGCTTTTTCAAGTATTTTATCAGGGTTAATACCCTGACCGTCATCAGTAATTGATATGATAATATCGCTTCCCGTGTGCTTTGCCTCAAGAACGATTTCGCCCTGAGAATCTTTTCCGAGAGCAATTCTGTCGTTGGCATCTTCTTCTATTCCGTGATCCATTGAGTTTCTGACGATATGCATTAAAGGATCGCCGATGCTGTCAACAATTGTTTTGTCAAGCTCGGTATCTTCGCCGATTATTGTAAGACGAACGTCTTTATTAAGGCTTTGTCCCATATCACGTACTATTCTGTTCATTTTGTTGAAAACACCTGATATAGGGATCATACGAATTGACATGGCAATATCCTGAAGCTCGTCGGTAAGCTTTCTTAACTGTCTTGCCGATTTTGTAAAATTATCAAGCTTGAGTCCCTTTAAGTCAGGAGAAGCCGTAACCATTGACTCGGTAATAACTATTTCTCCGACAATTGCCATAAGGCTGTCCAGCTTAGAGAGGTTTACACTGATAATGCTTTGCTTCGTCTGCTGGGTAAGATGTGAGGGAACAGCTGTGCCTGTGCTGTTTTCGGCATGTTTGCTTTCGGGTTTAGCTTTTTCTGCAGCTTTGCTTTCGGTCTTTTCAGCAGGTTTTACGGGTTCGTTTGTTTCGGGATTTGTTATCACCTCAAATGAAGCAACATTTAATGATCCCTTAACCACATCGGCTGCTTTATCAACAAGTTTTTCGTCGTTCAGGAATACAAAGAAGCCGTTGTCAATTATGTAGTTACTTGTTTCGGAGCTATTTTCAATGTCCTCGGGATAAAAGGAAAAGTTGTCGCCCAAGCTGTCCGATAAAGAGTTTTTTAACATGAATGCACGTAAGTTTTCCATACCGCATCCGTCATCAAAAATGACTTTAATCATATATTTGTAATTGGTTTTAGGTATATTGTGCAATATTGATGAACTGTCAGATGTAATTTCCTGTGCCTTGATACTTTGCTCTGATTCATTTAAAACCTCTGTGTTTTCAGCGTCTGCGGCATCTAAACCTTTCACTTTTTCAATAAAACTATTAATATCATTTATAAAGCTGTCGATATTATCGGAAAGGGGTTCGTTATTCTCAATTTTGGCAGTCTCTGTTCGCATAAAATCGGTTGCCTGAAACATCAGATTGAAAAGCTGTTTTTTCATTGCTTCGCTGAGGGTTTCCGTTGAGTTGTGTTCTCTGAATATGAAAAAGAGATCTTCGATTCTGTGTGCCAGTTTTGCTAGTGAGTCGAATTCCATCATTGCTGATGAACCTCTTGATAGTATGCATGATTCTAAAGATTTCATTTATATCTTCAGTTGTAAAAAAGCTTTGCTTCTTTTTTCTGATGCCAGCATAATTTCTTCCAACTGTTCGAGCAAAGAGTTGGTCTCAAAAAGATATATGTCAATCATACTATCTAAACCATTGTTCATAAATGTGCACCACCTTAAAATTAATTATTGTAATAGTTTTTTCGGAGTATTGTATAATTAAATTCGATTATATTATAAAAATCGGCAAAAATTTTTGAAATAATAATAGTTTCAGAGTGAAGGAAGGTGAAAGAATGTCAAATATATTGAAAGTTACAACGCCTTTGTCGGATTATGGCAGCAATGTTAAGACAAATCCCATATCGTCAAACGATCCTAATATAAGCAATGTTAAAGCAGATGTAACAAAGTAGTAAGATATGACAATAAGTCGGGTGAGTCTGAGGCAGACAATCAGGACAACAGGTTTTTGTTGTACCAGAATTCAAATTTTGAAGGGTTTGTAAAATTATTAAAGAAAATGTCTTCCTCTACACAGCTTATGTCGGACCTTATGTTTGTTCAGGTAAAAAGTATGGTAAGCTCCGGAATAAATGAAAATTTTGCTGAAGAGATTTCACAGTTTTTAAATATGATTAAGCTTTCAAAAGAAGATGTGTTTTCCTTTTTTAAATCACAGGTGGAAACATCTAATAAGTTCAGCGGTGTTTTTTTTAATTTCTTAAGAAATGTTTTATCGGAATCAAATTCAGGTGATTTGAATTTAAGGATACTGAATTTATTAAAGAAATATAATGATTTTACTTCCAACAGGCATATTTTAAATAACATTTTAATTGATATATCAAATATTTCTAAATATATACCCTCGAAATTTTCTGAAGAACTAATTAATCTTGCCAATCGTTTAAATACAGATGCGAAGGCAGGAGATGTAAATGAAAATACAGAACTTCTGAAAAAAGAAATTATTCCGTTTTTATCAAAATATATTAAAAGTACAAATGATTTTGGAATTGTAAGGGATTTAATATCTTCGCTTTCATTAAATACCGCAAGGTATGAAAACGGAAGCAAAAATGGATTTATTGAGGCTTTTGAGACATTAATGGGTTATAATGTAATTAAGAAGCAGCTTGGAAACATTGATGTCAGAAAATTAGCCGACATATTGCTGGAACAGTATGAGTCAAAGTCACAGAATAATGACTTGAACTACAAGCTTTTAAATATTCTTGAAAGAGGCATAAAGGGTGAGGCAGGATATGAAAATGTTGATGTATTCAAAGATATATTAACATCAATGCTGCTTAATGAGAGTGTTTTTATGCCCTTGGTGCACATAATGCTTCCTATGAATATTGACAACAGCATGATGTACTCGGAAATATGGATTGATCCGGACGATGAAAGCAATCAGGGCAGTTCAAATGGAGAAAGAAAGTCTAAGCTTTTGGTGAAGTTTGATATAAAAGACGTCGGCTTTTTCGATTTAATAATTCTTCATCAAAACGGCAGAGTGGATATGCAGATTTTCTGTCCCGAGAAAATTATTAAAATTGACAAAACGATAAAAACAGGTCTTAAAGAAATACTTGAGAGAAACGGACTTGCCGTAAGCTCAATTTCTGTTGCGAAAAGCAATTACCCAATCAGCATATCGGAAGTATTTCCGAAAATTTACGAAAGGAAAAATACAGTCAATGTTAGAGTATGATGACAAGAGGCACAAAAGAGCCGTTGCTTTGAAATATGATACCGAACAGACTGCGCCAATCATAGTTGCGTCCGGCATGGGACATTTGGCGGAGAAGATTGTTGAGGTTGCTTCGGAAAATGAAGTGCCGATATACGAAGATGCTTCACTTGCGACCATGCTTTCAAGACTTGAGCTGGGCAATGAATTACCTGATGAATTATATAAAGCAATTGTAGATATATATGTATTTTTTCTGAAATTCTCACCGGATAAAGAAGAAAATAAAAAAGAAAAAGAAGAGAATAAAGAAGAAAAAGAAGATGAAAAGGAAAAAGACAGTCCGGAATAAATTGCATTACTGTTAACTGTCAAAGGGGTGAAGGTTATGCTGATTAAATGTATTTTGTATAATGAGGAAAATGAAGTTATAGATAACAATGCAGATTTAAGTTTTTTTAGTCTTAAGAAAGTTATTTTGATTCCTTCTGACAAAGAAATGCCTGAGAGACTTAGTCAGGGACAAAAGATCAGATTTCAAATAGCACATAAATACGATAAAATTTTTGACGGCGAAGTAGAAAAGGTTAATGAAGAAAAATCTTTTGAAGAATATAAAGAACATAGGTGCTATTCTGCACAATGATGTTAGGGTAAGTGTGGATATTCCGGCAATTATTTCTTATGAACATGATGATGAATACATTGAGTATGAAATAAGAATAAGGGACATAAGCTCAGGGGGCATGTGTTTTGTATGTCAGGAAGAGTTGGATATGAAAAAAACATATGAGACTGTTGCTGATTGGGCAAAAACGCCGATTGTGGTCAAAATCAAACTTTTGAGAAAAGAGTATGATGAGTATAATAAAGCTGTTTACGGCTGTAAATTCATAGACTTGATTCAGCAAGAGGAATTCTTGTTAAGAGCAGGTGTTTATTACATACAAGCGAAGAAATTTAAACCAAATAGGAGCAGTGCAGATAATGGGGTATGCAAAAAAATGTACTAAAAAACTAAAGAAGATATTTGTGTTTTTTACGGTTACGGCATCGGTTACCGCAGTATTGGCTTTTAATCATAAAATTGAAAAGGAAGCCGCTGCAGGTCAGTTTAATATGGGTGTTGAAAATCACTGGTCAGAGCCATATATGCGCAACCTTTATAACAGGGGACTGATACAGGGTGATGCAAACGGGAATATGAACCCCGATAAATACATCACAAGGGCTGAATTTGTATCCATAATAAACAGGGCTTTCGGATATACCGAGAAGGGCTCAATGCCGTTTAAAGACATTAAGGGAAATGAGTGGTATGCAGATGATATTGCCATTGCCTATAATGAAGGCTATTTTTCGGGAGATGGGAAAAATACTTCCAATGCAACGGGCAATCTGACGAGAGAACAGGCTGTTTCACTGCTTTGCAGAAACACAAACATAGAGGAAGTTTCGGGAGACAATACTAATTTTGCAGATGGCAAAAGCATTGAAAACTGGAGCAGAGGCTATGTAAATGCGGCTTATGAAAAGGGCTATGTTTCAGGATACAGCGATGATACATTCAAGCCTAAAAAGTATATTACAAGGGGCGAGGCCGCTAAAATGTTTTCTGATGCCGTTGGAGAGCTGATAACAAAGCCCGGAACTCAGACATTGGGATATTGTGACGGCAATGTTACCATATCGTCCTCAGGTGTTACCCTAGAGGACACAATAATTACCGGAGACCTTTATATAACAGAGGGTGTCGGCCTCGGACATACATATTTTAATAACGTTCATGTTCTTGGTGATGTAATTGTAAGCGGTTCGGGAGAAAGCTATGCAGGCGAAAGCAGTGTGACTTTTGATGACTCGACAATATTAAATCTTATTGTTGCAGGAACCGGAGACAAGACAAAAACCATAAAGATTGACGGAACAACAACCGTGGAAAATACCAAAATAGAACAAAGCGCATTTTTAGAGGAGCTTGCATACAGAGACGGCGGATTTAAAAACGTGGTATTTGAAGGCGGCCAGGGTTCCGAGCTTTATCTTACGGGTGAGTTTGACCAAGTAACGATTGAGGGTTCTAAGAACAATCTGTTTTTGAACGACGGCACGATAAAAAAATTGATTATTGATGAAAAAGGCGAAGAAAGCGTTGTAAATGCTGATGAAGATTCATATATAGAAAATTTGCTCCTTGATGTTGCCGCAGACGTTCAGGGCAGCGGTGAAATAGGATATTTGAAGGTTAATGCCGCAGGCTCAAGTATTTCAATGCTTCCAGATGAAGCCGAAATAAGACCGGGATTGACAGCAAATGTAAACGGAAACGATATGACATACAAAGATGCGGAGGAGCTGTCATATAATCCTAGAATTTCATTGAATTATCCCAAAATTGAAAGCATTGGTCCGAATAGTGCCTCAGCAATATTTGAAACGAACAAACCGGGAACTGTTTACTGGGTATTAAAAAGCTATGATAACGGAAAAGCTTATACGGAAGATATACTTAAGCCGGATAAATATGATGCAACAATATTGGGTTCGGGAAACATAAAAGTAGATTCAAATAAGGAATATACAGTAAAATTAAGCGGTCTGGACAAGGGCTCTGAATATATTTTATCCGCTGTTTTGGTTGACGAAAAGGGTGAAGAAAGCGCAAGAAAGACTGCATCCTTTACAACAATTGATAATTCCAAACCGGCATTTGTAAGCGGTTATCCGAAATTCGGTGAAATTTTGAATACCTCGGCAGATATTGATTTTGTTACAACAAAGGACTGTACTCTTTACTGGGGAGCATTTCCTAAGGGCAATACTGCACCCGACGCAAAGGCGCTTAAATCGCAGAATATGTTCGGAGACCTGACAAACGGAACACTTGAGGATATAGGCAAGTACAAAGAATATTCCTTAGATGTTACAGGACTTAAGGAAATGCAGAATTATGACATCTATATACTTTTGTCAGACGGTACATACGATTCGGGTGTGACAAGGCTTTCGCTCACAACAAAAGACATGACTGCTCCTCAGTTTAATTTCGGATACCCGAAAATTGACAATGAGGATAAAACCTCGGCAGATATAACGGTAAGTATAAATGAAGATGGAAAGGTTTACTACGCAATTTATCAGGGAGGCACAGCCTTCCCGATTCAAAACAATGACGGAACTGTCCCGGATATAACCTCTGCCGAAGCAAAAGGTCAGATTATTTCCGGAAAAGGTTCGGTTAAGAACAGTAAGACATCAGGCATTAAAGCAGATGCTCAATCGCTTATAAAGCTCACAGGGCTCAGTGCGGAAGAGGATTATGATGTATATTTTGTTGCAGAGGATACCAGCGGCAATTTATCCGAAATAAAGCAGCTTACCATTGAAGCAAAGCCCGATTTTTTAAACGGTTATCCCAAAATGTCTGAAATAGGCAATACTACTGCCGATATAGCTGTTAATACAACAAAGGACTGTAAGGCATACTGGGCTGTTCTTCCAAGCGGAAGTGTTGCCCCTAATGCACTTAACTTAAAATCTCAATCAATATCAGGAGCAACGGCTAAGGGAATTGAGACGGACTGCCTTAAAAATATAGAGAAAGCAATAACTGTTGACGGGCTTAAGGAATATACGGATTATGTTGCATATGTTTTGGTTTCGGACGGAGATTTTGATTCCGAAATAGCCCAGATAAAATTCAAAACAGTTGATTTAACTGCACCTGTTTTCTCGAACGGATATCCCAGAGTAGATAAGTTTACGGACAAGAGCATTGATATTAAAGTCAAAACCAATGAAGCCGGAAGCGTTTATTACGTTATTGCGAGAAAGACCGATGTTTTCCCTGTGCCTGCTGTGGCAGGAGGGGAAATACCAAGCTTGGATTCCGATGAGGCAAAAAATCAGGTGGTTGCGGGAAGCAACGGCTATAAGAGCGGAAAAGCGACGGTTAAGCAAAATACGGAAACTACATTTACTATTTCCGGATTGAGTGCGGAAACACCGTATGACCTTTACATAGTTGCAGTAGACAGTTTTAATAATATTTCAGATGTAAAATATCTTGATGTTAAAACACTTGATAAGACTGCACCGACGGCAGAGCTTGAGTTTGACGAAACAATAAGCGGAGATGTCGTTGCGGGAAGTGAAATAAGAATTAAATTCAGTGAAATTGTAATTGACAATGCAAGCAAGAGCAAGCTTTCGGAAGTTTCTTCTGATTTGCTTGGTGAAAACATTGTTTTGTATGATCTTACTTCTTTGAGAAGACCTGAAGTTGCAATTGATTTTTCTAAGGCTATGGTTGAAGACACAGACGGCTGTACCGTTGTCACATTCCCTAAAGGCTCTTTGGAGCTTAACAGCGGAAATGCATATGAGTTTGAGCTTAACTCGATTGCCGATACATCAAACAACAGAATGGATGAAAAAACACTTCTTCCTTCATTTAACACTGTTGCACCGATGGTAGAGATAAACGAGACCATAGCTTCCACGGGAATGGATATGACATTTGAGCTTATTCCTCAGATATCTGAAACTAATGATAATATTTTGTATGACGTATTGTTTGAAAGCAATGAGAAGGTTGAGTTTGAAGTATACGAAAAGCCGGAGGGCAGTACCGTATTTCAAAAGGTAACCGGTACAAGCCTAATACCGGGCAAGATTATTGTAGAAAAAGGCAAGTACATTTCATTGCAGAATATTAAGGACAGGATTTTGAGTAATCTTGATGTATATAATTACGATAAGTTTAAAGATTTAAAACACACCGAATATGGAATTAAGATTGTATCAATAGACGGCGATACCGACAGAAAAGGCTGGAGCAGTACGGTTGAATTTAAAGTAAACTGTATCATAGGTTCGTATTCCGGACTCAGCCCTGTTTCGGACAACCCAACCGACAGGTTTGATGACGCTGTATCAGAAGGCAAGGTTACGGTTGTAAATTACCCTAAGGATTTCTCTGTAAAGGTATATTTCACAGACACAATAGTTCCTGATTTTGAAAGCGGATACCCTAAGCTTGATACGGACAACAACAGCTTAAATGGTTTAAGTCAGGTCGGTGACACTCTTATCAGACCGATTATAAAGACAACAAAGGCGGCTACATTCTATTATCTTATAGCTAAAACGGGAACGGTTACGGACCCGACTGCCGACGGAATAATGAACAATAAGTATAACCCCCAGGACGGCGCCTACGGAAGTTATGAGATAACAAGCGGCAAAACGGAAACTGAAATAAGCATTGGCGGACTTAACCCAAATGTCAGCTACACAATGTATTGCTTCCTTAAAGGAACTCCGGCAGAAACCTCGCCGATGAAGGTGATTAACTTCCAGACTGTTCCCGTTGCCGCCCCTGTATTTGTAAGCTCGGTTGTTAGGGACAGGCTTGAAGATTCGGCGATAATCGACATTTCTTTGGATAAAGGGGCAACCGTTGACTGGATTTTATTTAACAGAGAATCTATGCCCGAGGCCAGTGCCGTTGACGGTGACTTTATAAGACAAAGAGAAGAAAATATTGCCTACAAACCGATTGACTACGGTTCAACGACAGCTAAAATAAGCACCGGAGACACCGAAGCAAAGGCAACAATAACAGTAGAAGGCATTGAAAGAGATGTGTACTATGATTTATTTGTTGTAGCCAAAAGCCCGACCGGAGGCGGGGACTCTGAGATACTCAGAATTCAGAATATCACTCCTGCCGACAGGACTGCACCGACTGTAATTGTATCCACGGTAATAACAAATTACAGCACATCCTATGCCGAAGAGCCATACAGCGGAGAGGTTACGCTTACCTTCTCGGAGCCTATGTATTATATAGTTGATGAAGGTGATCCGCTTCTTCCTTTGGACATTGATGCGTTTAAGGAAGGACTTGTATACGGAAACTTTGATGTTGAATTTCCTTTAGTTGTAGATTCGTACAAAACCACAAGCACCGATACCGGTGTCAGGGCACTGAGATCTGTAACTTTGAAATTCTCAAAGGTTTATAACAACTCGACTATTAACTATGTATATTTGTTATCTGACAAGAGTACAAATATAGCAGGCAGTCTGCATATGACTTTTGTTGATATGGAATTGGAAGGACAAAGCAGAGCCAAGTCATACTGGGAATGTGAGTTTATAAATTATTAATAATTTTCATATTTTGGTTATTGTGGGAAAAATGTAAATTATTGGTTAAACTGGCTGATATCGGGCTTTAATTACGCCTGATATCAGCTTTTTTGTATACTAGCTAAAAAATCAATACTACTAAAATGAATTTTTTTCATACATATATAACCGATATTTGTTGATTTATGTCATAAAAAACAATATAATAATAAGATGATTAGAAATAAATGGTTAATCATTATTTTAGTTAATATTTAAACTTTAATATGTTTTAAATATACAATATTTTACAGTTGAAAGAGGTGTGTCTTTTGTTTAGCAATGCATTAATGGCAACAGAAAAAATGGCAGATTATCTATGGCAAAAACAGCAGGTTACACTTAATAACATAGCCAATGTATCTACCCCCGGGTATAAGGCTCAATATGTAACGTTTCAGGATGAACTAAGAAATAAGCTAGAGTCGGCAAATAACGGGAGTGCCTCCAAAATCAGAGAAGAAATTTATGACTCTCCTATACGCACTTACACTAAAACAGATGAGTCCAGCAGACTTGATGGAAACAACGTAAACATGGATGTTGAACAAGTAGAACTCGCCAGTACAACAATACAATACAAAATGGCAATTACAAGCATAAACGACGAACTGATGAGAATTAAAAGTGCAATAAAATAGGAGGAGCAATATGGCTTTTTTAAATGCTATGAACATAAGCGCATCGGGGCTGACTGCACAGAGAGTCAGACTTGATACGATTGCAGAAAACATATCGAATTCAAATACGACAAGAACGGAAAATGGTGAGCCGTACAGAAGAAAAATGGTTGTTTTTGAACCAATGGCTCAGGACAGCTTTAAAGACAGACTGATTAAAGCGGCGGGAGGAAATACAAATAGGCAGCAGGGAGTTATTGTTTCACAGATTATAGAAGATCAGAGTGATTATAAATCTGTTTATGATCCTACACACCCTGATGCAGACGAGAACGGATATGTCATGTACCCAAATGTGGACCTTTTAAAGGAAACCATAGACAGTATGGAAGCAACAAGGGCATATGATGCTAATGTTACAGCTTTTAATGCCATTAAGGATATGGCGGCTAAGGGCTTGGAGATTGGGAATTAATTTTGAGGAGGAATTTTTGTGTTTATTACGCCGATTAATCGTTTGGATTCTATAAGTGATCTTAATAGTGCAAACAGCAAGACAGTAAGCAGCAATTCTGATTTTAGAAATATTTTTAATCAGGTAGTTAATAATGTTAAAGAAACGGAAGAAAATTTGGCAAATGAACAGTATTTATTTGCTACAGGACAGTCACAGGATACACACTCACTTGAAATTGCCGCTACAAAAGCACAGATTTCGGTTGATTTGCTTGTTGCTGTTAGAAATAAGGCTCTTGATTCATACAACGAGCTGATGAGGATTAACCTCTGACATTTATAAATTTACTTTGCGGTTATGTATGGTAATTAAAATATTATGAAATAAGAGGTTAAATCGCTTTGAAGGAGAAAATAAAGGAATTATGGGATAAGTTTAAGTTACAGTACACTAACTTAAACCCGAAATTAAAAAAGAAAATTTTTATTATCGCACTTATTGTTATAGTTTTTTCGGTTGGTACTGCACTATTTTTAAACAATAAACCATATGAACCGTTATTCAGCGGACTTAACCAAGAGGAAGCTACCGAAATAATGGGCAAGCTGCAGGAAATGGGAGTAGAGTACAAATACAGCAATGACGGCGAGATTTCTGTCACCGATGACGAGGTTGACAAGGTGAAGGCCGAGCTTGTATACGAGGGTTATCCTAAAAGCGGATTTACATATGACATTTTTAAAGATAATATCAGCATGATGAGCACTGATTTTGAAAAAAACAGTTATAAACTTTATGAACTCCAGGACAGAATTGCGGCTACAATAAGGCTCTTTGACGGAGTCAGCGATGCGAAGGTTACAATTGCAATGTCTGAGGACAGCAAGTATGTGCTTGACAGCAGCAGTGAACAGAAATCGCAGGCATCTGTAGTTGTTATAATGAAAGACGGCGGCTCTCCCACAGTAGAGCAGGTGAAGGGCATACAGAGACTTGTTTCAAAGAGTATACCGAATATGGAAATGACAGATGTTGTTGTTTTGGACGGCAACGGCAACGATGTTTCGCCGACCGATGATGCAACCACCGAAGGTGCAAACAAACTTAAATTAGAGTTTGAAAAGCATATGGATGATGCTATTAATGCGAAAATTTTGACGGTTTTAAGTCCTATATACGGAGCTGATAATGTAAAAGTATCTGTTAGGACGACGGTTAATGTTGATAAAACAATAAGAGAAATTACTAATTATGAGGCACCTGATGAGAATACCGATAAGGGTATTCCGAGTTCGGAGTCTACACAAACGGAAGTTGTCAGAGATGCTAATGCTGCCGGCGGTGTTCCCGGTACGGAATCAAATGCAGACATACCTACATATTCGCAGGTTGAAGCAGGAACCAATGATTCATATTTCAATAATCAGAGCAATATTGATTATCTCGTTAATCAGCTTAAGGAACAGTCTCAGGTTGACTCGGGCTTTATAGAGGACATGACTGTATCGGTAACAATAAACGGTAAAACAATCGGTGATATAAAAGAGGATCAGCTTAAGGCCTTAGTCGGAAATGCGGCCGGAATAGCAAAAGACCTTCAGGACGATAAGATTGCGATTGTTGCAGCACCGTTTTATGATAACAGCACTGCGGCGCCTATAACAGAAGCAGACGGCAAAAACAATTGGATTATAATAGGTTCTATTGCTTCCGGAGCACTTCTTATTATTTTGGTTATAATAATTCTGCTTGTCGGAAGAAGAAAAAAGAAGAAAGCTGCTCAATTAAGCAGTATGAATTTGGAAGAGCTTAAGAAACAACAGCATTCCAAGAAATCGCAGGAAGCATATATTAAGGAACTGATGCAGAGACAGCAGGAAGAAAAAGAAAACCAAATTTTAAATCTCACTAACGAAAGAGGTTTGGAGCTTAAGAATAAGGTCAGAGAGATAGCTGAAGAAAATCCTGAGATTTCTGCTCAGCTCATAAGAAACTGGTTAAAGGGAGGAGAATAAAGTGGCTAATCAGAATCAGATTACTCCTGAGCAAAAAGCGGCTGCTATTGTTATCTCTCTTGGAGTTGAAAAAGCGTCGCAGGTATATAAATATTTGTCAGAAGATGAAATAGAAAAGCTTACCATAGAGGTTGCAAAACTTGGATATCTGCCTCCCGAAACTACTGAAAACGTGCTTGACGAGTTCTATAAAAACTGTATGACTCAAAAGGTGGTTACAGAGGGAGGTATGGAGTATGCCAGAAGCGTACTTGAAAAAGCCTTTGGCGAGGACGCAGCTACAAGTCTTCTTGGCAAGGTTGAAAAAACTTTAAAAGCGAGAGTGTTTTCATTTTTGAGCAAATATGATGACAAAACGGTTTTTTCTTTGCTTCATAATGAAAGACCGCAGGTCATTGCCCTTGTTCTTTCTTATCTTGATTCAGACAGGGCAGCCAGAATAATTGCCGAGCTTTCCGAGGAAAGACGAATAGTTGTTGTGGAAGCCATTGCAAGAATGGACAGTGCAGCACCAGAGGCTATGAAAATAGTTGAAAGAGAAATAGAGAATAAGCTCTCAACTGTAATGACTACGGATTATACGAAGATTGGTGGTATAGATTATATTGCCGATGTAATGAACTATATTGACAGAGGCAACGAAAAATATATTTTTGATGAGCTCGGCAAAAAGGATACAGAGCTTGTTGATGAGATACGTAAGAAAATGTTCGTATTTGAGGACATTGTCAGCATGGACAATATGTCTATTCAAAGATTTATTCGAGAAATTGACCAGAAAGACCTTGTTTATGCACTTAAAGGCTCCAATGAGGAGGTTTCCAGAGTTATTTTTTCAAATATGTCTACACGTATGACAGAAGCAATTAAATCCGAGCTTGAAATTACAACTAATATCAGGGTTAAAGATGTTGAAGAAGCACAGCAGAGAATTGTCGGCATAATAAGGTCTCTTGAAGAAGCAGGGCAGCTTGTGATTTCAAAGGGCGGAAAGGATGATATTATTGTATAATTCTGATGAAATGTCGGTGAAAGATTTTGTTTATTTTAATTTTTCACCCGAAGAACCCGAACAAGGGACTGCTGACGAAAAAGATGATATAATTTTTCCTGATTTTGAAGACGATGAAGATTTTGAAATAAATGTTCAAAGCCAGAAAGATGATGAACCTGAACCTACGGTTATGGCGGACGTGGAAGCTGCTAAGCATGCGGCTTTAGAGGAAGAACGCAAAAGAAGGGCCGAGTTTGAAAAGGAAGCAGAGAGAATATTATCTTCCGCCAAGGCACAGGCCGATGAAATTTTGAAAAAGGCAGAAGCTGAAGCAGTTGAGATAAAGGAAAAAGCACATTCGGAAGGATTGGACAAAGGATATACCGACGGATTTAATGTAGCTTACGAGAAAAATAAAGCTAAGCTTGAGGAGGAGACAGTTAAATTTCTTCTGGAGCTTAGAGATATGGTAAATGAGTATAGGGATTTTAATGACAGGCTTGTGGCTCAAAACATTGATGAGCTGAAAGATGTTACCGTTTCCATTGCGGAAAAAGTTGTTCAGGTCAGCCTTAAAACAAGCGGTGAAATAATCAAGAAAATGATTGTTTCTTCCACTGAAAAAATGCGATACAAGGAATGGGCGAGAATTTATATTGCAAGAAGTGATTCATCATTGCTTATTGAAGGCAATACGGACTTGTTAAGGTCAATTGCCCATGTGTCCGAAAACATTAAAATTATTGCAATGGATGATGCGGCTCCGGGTACATGTATTATTGAGCTTCCGGATCAGGTTATTGATGCAAGTGCGTCAACTCAAATTGAAAACATCAAAGGTGCTTTAAAGGGCGTAAACATAAGCGGAGGTAATTAGATTGTTTGAAGGCTTGGTTGATGTAGTTAAAAGAACAAACACTGTTAGTCATATAGGCAAGATAGAAAACATCATCGGCATGGCTATTGAGGCATCGGGGAAAAGAGGCAGCATCGGCGAAATCAATCTTATTTATAACGAAAATGAGAAAAGACAAATTTATGCCGAAACCGTTGGATTTAAAGACGATAAGGTTCTTCTGATGCCATACGAAAGCATAAAAGGTGTAGCTGCCGGTACGTTTGTAAAAAACACAAATACATGTTTAAAAATTCCTGTTGGAGATTTTCTGAGAGGACGAATTATAGATGCAATGGGCCGTCCGCTTGACGGACTCGGAGATTTTAAAGCAGACAAGCTCTTTCCTGTTGACAACCCGCTTACAAATCCTTTGGAAAGACCTCCCATAAAGGAGAAAATGGAGTTTGGCATAAAGGCCATAGACGGACTTTTAACAATAGGAAAAGGTCAGAGAATGGGTATTTTTGCGGGAAGCGGAGTCGGTAAAAGTACACTTCTCGGCATGATTGCAAAAAATGTTAAAACAGATATAAATGTAATAGCACTTGTGGGAGAAAGAGGCCGTGAGGTAAGAGAGTTCATAGAAACCGACTTGGGAGAAGAAGGCTTAAAGCGTTCTGTACTGGTTGTGGCTACTTCTGATCAGCCTGCAATGCTTAGAATGAAATGCCCTATGGTAGCAACGGCTATTGCCGAATACTTTAAAAATCAGGGCAAGGATGTTCTGCTTATGATGGACTCACTTACGAGATTTGCAATGGCTCAGCGTGAAATAGGTCTGGCAATAGGTGAACCTCCCATAGCGAGAGGATATACACCATCGATTTATGCAGAAATGCCTAAGCTTCTTGAAAGAACCGGTAACTTTAAGCAAGGCTCCATAACAGGGATATATACGGTTCTTGTTGAAGGTGATGATACAAATGAGCCGATAGCCGATACAGTAAGAGGTATTATAGACGGTCATATAGTTTTGTCACGAAGGCTGGCAAACAGCAATCATTTTCCGGCCATAGACATAAATGCTAGTATTTCAAGACTTATGAGCTCCATTGTACCAAACAATCACCTTTTATATGCATCTAAGCTTCGAGATATTTTAAGTGTTTATGAAAAGAACAGCGACCTTATTTCAATAGGTGCGTATAAAGCTGGTACAAACCATAAGCTGGATTTTGCTGTATCTAAGATAGATAAGTTAAATGAGTTTTTAAAGCAGGGGATAAATGAGAAGTTCACTTACGAAGAGACAATAAACATGATGTCTAAAATTTTGGAGTAATAATTAGGGGATAACATGAAAAAATTCGCATTCAGCCTTGAAAAGGTCATGGAGTTTAAAAATCAGAATTTGGAATATAAAAAAAGTGAACACGCAAAAGCGCTTATGATATTAAAGGCTCAGGAAGATAAGATAGAATCGCTGAGAAGTAAATATGAGTGCATTAACCGTGAGTTCAACGATAAAAAGATTTCGGGAATTACTGTGATTGAAGCTTCGGAATATGCTTCTTATCTTTATACTCTTGAAAACGAAATTGCCAGAGAAACAGCACGCCTTGAAGATTTGAAGAAGGCTGAAGAACAAAAACGTAAGGAAGTTGTTGAAATTAAGATAGAAACTTCATCGCTTGAGAAGCTTAAGGAAAAGAAATACGAGCAGTACCAAAAAGAGTGTCAGAAAAGCGAAGAGCTTTTTATAGAAGAGTTTGTAATGCGTCAGCGCACTACAGGCTGAAAAAGGTAAAATGGTTAATATATAAAAAACGAGACAGAGTGTATAACACTTTGCCTTTTTTTATAATCATTTCTATTTTAAAGTTTATATTAACATTGTCAGTTTATGGTACTGTTCTATTGCGCTTTATGTTGTTTATAAATATAATTATATAATAGATTAATATACCAAGTGCATGAGCTGCATTAAAGAGAGGATTATACCTGATGAACAGAGAACTGAACTTTTTTCCGCTTTTTACAGCAATAATTACAATTGCGGCATCATTGACAATATGTTTTTTTAATATGTATATATTGGTTAAGCACAAAAGAAGCTGTTTTACTGTTTGTTTGCATATTGCATCGCTGTTTGCGGTATGCGGTTTGGTTTTTAACATGATGAGCAAAGCGGTTTTTGTACTTCCGTTAGCCGTTGTTTACGGATTACTGTCAAAGATATCATTTTTACTTGTTGGAGTAAGCTTTGCGGCAGGAGCTGCCGCAGTTATTGTCTGTGGGCAAAAACAGAATTACAGGAACCTGTCGCCCAATATAGAGGGTGCTTTGGCAAGTATTGATGACGTTGTATTTGTTGTTGACAGTGACGGAGCCGTTACACATATTAATCATCCCGAAAAATATAGGTCTTTATTTGGTGAAATAAAAAAAATTGACGGATTGACAGAATTTATTAAATCAAACTGCTCAGCTGAGGGAAAATGCTGTGAAATAATTGACTGCATTGAGGATACGATGGCATGTGAGCTGGTTTTTAAAAATACAGGTGAGCATTTTATATTTAAAATATCTCCTATTGAAGCCGGCGGCAGCAGATTTGGCTATACCGCAGTACTTGAGAATGTAACTGCAATTAAAGAGAGCGAAAGAGCTCTGCGTGAACAAAATGATTATCTAAAGGAAGCGAACAGAAAGCTGACTAATTATGTGAGAGTTGCGGGTGAACTGGAAGCGGAAAAAGAGCGCCTGCAGATACTTGAGCATGTACAGCTTACGCTTATTAATGAAATTGAAAAAGCCTTATCCTCCGTACGAAAGATAAAACAGCATAGCTTTGAAGACGATACATATAAGCTTGATATGAAAAATCTGGCGATTCAGCTCAGACGTGTTTACAGTGAAGTACGAAATGCAGTAGGAAAGATTGCCGGAAAGGAAGTGTAGAAAATGATTCGTGTTTTAGTTGCGGACGACAGTCTGCTTTTTCGCTCTATGCTTGAGGAAATGATTAAACGTGATACTGAACTTGAGATTGTTGCATCGTGCTCAAACGGCGATGAAGTGATAGAATTCTGCAATAAACAAAAGCCTGACATTGCGCTTCTGGATATCGGCATGCCGGGAAAGGGTGGCATAGAGACGTTAAAGGAAATAAAAGAAATCAACCCCATGCTCAAGGCTGTTATGTTAACTACCTTTGAGGACGATGAAAATATTAGATTAGCAGTTCAGCTTGGAGCGGACGGCTATCTGATTAAAGATATGATGCCTGATACACTTATAATGTCGCTTAAATGCATATATAACAATATGGTGCTTTTCCATAAGGGTGCCTATAAATTGCTACAGTCAGCTGTTTCGTCTGCTTATGGTGCAAAGGACAAAAAGGTGAAGATTGATAACATGGTGTTTGATACGGTTGATGTCAGAATAATGCAGCTGATTGTGCAGGGAAAATCAAACCGGGAAATAGGTGCCGTTCTCAATTACAGCGAGGGCACCATAAAAAACAAAATATCAAAGATACTTTCTGTTACAGGTTTTTCTGACCGTACGGAGTTATCTGTGTTTGCAATCAATAATGATATTGTTTAGGCAGTACGGCGTGAATTGTAAACCCTGATTCACCGTCAGAGGTAAAACTCACACTGCCAGAAAGCTCCGCAAATCGCTTTTCTATACCGTTCAGACCGTAGTTTTTCGAGATCGTTTTACAGCCTTTGCCGTTATCAATTGCATAAAGCTCAAGCTCATTCGGGTGATAGCGTAAAATAATGTATATGTTTTTTGCTTTTCCATGTTTGATTGCGTTTGTAATTGCTTCCTGGCAAAGTCTGTATACTGCTTCTGTCTGAGCTGAATTTAACTCATAAACATTTCCGTGGATATTGATTTCCACAAGAATGTTCTCGTTTTTCAGATGATTTATTGCCTTTATAAGAGTTGTTTCTCCCCATTTCATACCATTTCCGCAAAAAGCATTACTAATATCATTAAGACTGCCTGTCAATAGCTCTTCAATTTGGCAGGCCTTTTGTTTTGCTTCATTTGCATTATCACCTGCGGCAAGCTCAGCTGTGCCTATAACAACTGTTAAGCTGTGCCCCAGAATGTCGTGTACGTTTTGTGCCATTTTTGCTTTTGTACGGGCTACCGCCAACTCCTTTACATTATTGGCCATGTTATCCAGAAGACCGTTTACTCTTTCCAGCTCCCTGTTTTGTTCTGAAAGCAGCATACGTTTTTGATTTATTTCTGTAATGTCATTTATACAAAGCAGAAGGTGGCCGTTTTTGATATTGCTTTTTGTCAGCATAATACAGCGGCCCTCTGAAAGATTAATTTCCGTATCATGTTTATTCTCATCGGTGACAAATGTCATAAAATTTTCAGCACATTCGCCTTCCAATTCCTTTGAATACATAAGCAATTGTTTAAGGGTTGTCGGTTTTTGCTCCAAATTAAATATTGTAAAAAATGTTTGGTTTCCGCCGTAGACTCTCAGCTGTCTGTCTACAAACACAATACCCTGCGGTACGATGTCGTAAAGCCGTCCCAGTGATATGGGTGACATATCAAAAAACCTGAATTTCAGCGCAGGTATCATGAAAAGTATAAGCGAAACTGATGCGGCAATGGGGGAAAAATCAAATATCGTAAACGGAAGCATCCATGGAAACATGTTCAGCTTGAACATTATATAATAGACGTTTGCAACAAGCGGCAGAAGTACAATAACAGCAAAGAGCTTGCCGAAGTTCTTTTTTTTATGAAAAACAGGCTGTTTGGTAAAGCCGCTTGAAAGCATAACGGTGCCTACAATAAGATATATATACTGTATACATTGAGTAACATAAAACATAACGCCAAAACTGTCTTTGTATATATCAAAATACGAATAAAAGGACATATGCAAAGGGTTTGTAATAACTGTAATAAAAGAAGCAGAAGGGAGTATAAGCCACAGCAGAGCTTGCTTTTTTGACGGCAGTCTGTCTTTTTTATATATAAATGCAAATATCAACAGACAAAAACCAAGAAAATCAATTGCAAAGTATTAAGTTACAATGAAAAACCACCTGAGCTCTATCAAAGGGGATACTGTTTTGAGTATTTTGGATATCGCCCAGAGTGCTATCATGCATACAACTGAAAGGTACCCGTAAAGCAGGGGTGATTTTTTTGCCCTGAAAAATATATAGGCACTGAAGGAAATGAGCATTAGAAGAGTAAGTGTATGAGATATGATGATTGTATTGAATTCGATCGCAAGCTTATCGGATACTTCCATTTAAGTTCTCTCCCTTCTGCCCTATGTTTTATAATTATTATATCATATGCCACTTAAACAAAATACTAAAAAAATGCCCTGTAAAGTCACTGCTTGATTTTGTCGGGGCACTTTTTATGACCAAACATTAATAATAAATGACTTAACAAATGACTTTAGGCACTTTATTAATGACCGATATAAAAGATACAATTATTATATAAAACTATTTATATTAAGAAAGGCAGGAGAATAAAAATGATGCGTGCTGTGTTTGAAATCAAGCAAAACCCGGCAGGAAACTATTATTTCACATTTAAAGACCACTACGGGAACAAGCATGTCATCTCCTGCAACTTCCCTGACCGTGCAGAGCTGGAAAAGTGCATTGCAAAAGTCAGAGATGCCGCAATAATTGCTGACGTGTGTTACATTGGCAGTCCGGAAGGGTCTCCCCCCTATTTTCTTGTAAAATCCGGAGCTGATGGTATCATATTTTCGCTGATTGGCTTCAAAAAAGAAATTATATTCAGCAGTGTTCTGTATTCGGACACGGAGCTGTGCAATGAAGCCATCAGCATTTTAAAAGCCTCATCTCATAAAGCATGCATTGTTGATTTAACTATTGAGTAACAGCATGACATTATGAATTATCAGGAGTAAAAAGTGTGACAATATTATCAGACAAATAAAAGGCGGTGAACAGCTTGAAAAAATTTGCGTATATAGTATTTATTTTTATTCTGTTTGGTACGCTTTGCGGGTGCAGTAGGGCGGATACACAAAATAAAACCGACAACATTTCTGAAAGTGACAAAACAGACGCTTTGCCGGAGAATACGGAAAAATATGAATCTGTAAATGAACCGGAAGAAATGCCTGAAGATAAGGATAATATAACACCGTACCAATTTCTTAATTTGTTTTGTGCAAATGCAGACGAAACAACATTTTCATATGTTGTCACGTATCCGCAGGATAATCATACCGAGACAGGTACATTCCAAAAGATGGGGGACACTTTGGCAGTAAGCTTTACTACAAAGAACATGAACGGCAACACCGTTTCTGTTCGTGAAATAGAGAAAAATAATAAAGTTCATTACATTATGGACAACAGCCGTATTATAAAAACCTACAATGCACCGGCAGAGGACTTTCTGCTTTATAAAATGATGGAGGCCGCCAATACCGAGCCGGTACAAACTTTGGAGCAGGACGGATATTTTATGTATGAGTATGATATGCCTTTTGAACAGGATGATAATATTCAGATAAGGTATTGTTTCTTCATGAAAGGCGGTGCTTTGAAGAAGCTGACAATTTCATACGGAGACAATCTGACGTCTGTTTACGAGTTTTCTGAGTTTTGGCAGAATATAGTTGACAGTGCGGTATTTGAATATCCGGAAGGCTATAACGAGGTAAATTTCGACTATGTTTATGACGGAGAATATATGCCGCCGTGGTGGGAAACGTATAATGACAAATAGGAGGGCTTTATTATGAAAAAGGGGATAAAGAGTTATGTAATACCGGCTTTGGTGCTTAGTCTGTCAATTGGACTTACAGGATGCGGTTCTTCAAAAACCGATGACAGCAGGACTGACAATAACGGAACTGAGGCGGAGGATACAGCAAAAAGTGCAGGCGGTTCAACCGACAGCACCATCAATGATTTAGAAGGTCTTCCGAAGGGCTTTCCGAATAATATTCCTATTTATAAGGGTGCAAAACTTATTGATTCAGACAACTTTAATACAAATGGATATTGTATTTTGTATTCCGTTAATGATGATTATAAAGATGTTGCGGATTTTTACGTGGACGCATTTGCTCTTGACAGCGCAGAAGTCGGTGAAACAGAGTCTTATTTTGAAGAAATTTATGTTGGCGATGTTGAGATTAAAGGCTTAACTATCGAAGATACAGGTGAAGGAACCAACGTTTATATTACTCTGATGGATTACGGTCAGAATTCGGAGGAAGAGGAAACCGATTATACAGAGGATTCGTCAAGCTCGGATAATTTAACATATGATACGGTTGAGGAGGTTGCTCTTGACAGCGGTTATCCCGAAGATATTGTTCCTATTTATCCCGATGCCAAGGTTATCGACTGTTCTATCGTTCCCGGAACCAGCAGCGGATTTGCCGATTTATCACTGCCGACAGGAACGTTTGATGATGCTGCTGCTTATTACACAGATAAATTGGGGCTTACACCAAATCTCGGCAATAATTCAATAATGAAGTCTGCGGAATTTAAGGGCGAAATAGAAGGCTATAAGGTTTCTGTTTTTATAAGCCAGTTTTTAAAGGCCGGAAGTGATCCGTTTGTTCAGATAACAGTAAATGAGAAATAAAATTAGGGGGATTATTATGAAAAAGAAATTGCTTAAGGTTGCTACTTCGGTTTTGATAATGGCGTTTTTATTCACAGGCTGCCAGAAGGCAGATAATACTGCAAAGCCGACAGAAGAAAAAAGTGACGCTGCTGTCACTGAGACAGAAACAGAGGAATCAGACGATATTGACGAAATGGTTATAGATCCGGGCATCAGCACTGACGGAAATATTGATGTATATCTGGACGAATTTGAGGAACTGCTTAAAAACAACGGCTTAGAGGTTGGGACAAAAGCTGTTAAGGATGCGGAATCAATTGGAGCAATGGAAGGGTATGGAATGAATATAAACAATACTCCCGTTGAAGTCTACCTGTTTGACAAAAACGGCACAGACGAGAAAACTGTTGAAAACCTTAAAACAGCCGAACAATCACAGTATATAACAATATACGGTGTGGAAATAAACGGTGAAACACCCATGGCAGACTGTACTTTAAACAACAATTTAGTTTTAATTTTCCCTGCGGAAAGTATTATGCCTAATGGAAGCCCGGATAAAGAAAAAATTATAGATGCGTTTATGCAGATAAAATAAATAAAACAGATTAAGCCGAGCATATGCTCGGCTTATTTTTTATATATGGGGGTATAAATGTCTGGTTTATTGTTAGTTTATCTTATTTAAAGTATCTGTTGTAAAGACCTTCAAATGCTTTGCCATGTCTTGCCTCATCTTTTGCCATTTCATGAACTGTATCGTGGATAGCGTCAAGGTTAGCTGCTTTTGCACGCTTTGCAAGGTCGAATTTGCCTGCACATGCACCGTTTTCGGCATCTATACGCATTTCAAGGTTTTTCTTTGTAGAATCTGTGAGAACTTCACCAAGAAGCTCTGCAAATTTTGCAGCATGCTCAGCTTCTTCATAAGCTGCCTTCTCCCAATAAAGTCCGATTTCAGGATATCCTTCTCTATGTGCTACTCTTGCCATTGCAAGATACATACCAACTTCTGAACATTCTCCTTCAAAGTTTGCACGAAGATCGCTCATGATGTCTTCGCTTACACCCTTTGCTACGCCGACAACATGCTCTGCTGCCCATGATTTATCTTCTGACATTTCATTAAATTTTTCTTTAGGGGCTTTGCATACAGGACAGAAATCCGGAGCCTCGTTACCTTCATGTACATAACCGCAAACTGAACAAACAAATTTTTTCATATTAAAGTTCCTCCTTGATGTATATAAATTTTTTATTTTCAATGGATAATTTCTTTTATCTGATAATCATTATAATTTAGACGTATAAATTTGTCAATAGTTTTTTTGAAAAAAATTAATATATTAATAATAGTCAATAAATTTGAAATAACAGTACTTGTGCATTATAATCATATAAACAGGAGGTATATATATGATAAATTTGAACGTCGGAAATACCGTGAACGGATTTCTGTTAATTAATAAGGAAGAAATAAATGATATTGAATCAGTCGGATATTTGTTTGAACATATAAAAAGTGGTGCCAGACTGATGTACATAGACAATGAAGATGACAACAAGGTGTTTTTTATTGCATTCAGAACGCCACCGATTGATGACTGCGGTACACCGCATATAATTGAGCATTCGGTGCTCTGCGGTTCAAAGAAGTATCCCGTTAAGGACCCGTTTAACGAGCTTGCAAAGGGTTCGCTCAATACTTATCTTAATGCGCTTACATACAGTGACAAAACTGTCTATCCGATTGCCAGCAGAAATGATAAGGATTTCAATAACCTTATGGACGTATATCTCGATGCGGTATTTAATCCGCTTATGCTTGAGCATGAGGAGGTATTCATGCAGGAGGGGCATCATCTGCACCTTGAAAACGAGGATGCGGCACTTTGCGAAAAGGGTGTAGTTTATAATGAGATGAAGGGTGCATATTCTGATCCTGACAGATATATGGAGGGTGCAATTAATACTGCGTTGTTTACGGATTCCCCATATCGCTTTGAAAGCGGCGGTGACCCTGATAAAATACCAGATTTGACATATGAAAAATTCATTGAGTTTTACAAAAATCATTATCATCCTTCAAACAGCTATATTTATCTGTTTGGAAATATGGATATTGAACAAAAGCTTGAGTATTTGGACAAAGAATACCTTTCAGGCTTTGATAAAAAGGAAATTGATACGGAAATTAAACCGCAGACACCTGTCGGCAGTATAATAAGAAAGGAAGAAAAGTATCCTGTAATTGAAAAGGACGGCAGCGGAAAAGATGCAATGTATGCGGCAGGGTATATGACAGGCAAGTCATATGATGCAGAGAAAAATTTGGCATACAGCATTCTTTCATATATATTGCTTGACACAAATGCGTCTCCGTTGAGAAAGGCTCTTACCGAGGGCGGTTTTTCGTCAAATGCTGAGGGTTGGTTTGATTCCTCCATGCTTGATACTGTATTTATGATATCGGCAAAGGGAGCAAAGGAAAATGCCGCCGAGGAATTTGAAAAAATTGTATGCGAAACACTGGAAAACATCATGCAAAAGGGGCTTGATAAAGACCTTGTCACTTCTGCTGTCAATGCGTTTGAGTTTATGTTAAGCGAGGAAAATTACGGTTACAAGCCTCGTGGATTGGCATACGGCTTAAAGATAATGAACAGTTGGCTGCATAGGGATAACCCCTTTGAGTATTTCAGATTTAAAAAGCATATTGCATCAATACGTTCAAAAGCAGAGAATGGATTTTTTGAACAGCTTATTGAAGAAGGCTTTGTAAAAAATGCCACAAAGGTATTTGTTTCACTTCAGGCCGAGGAGGGTATGCAGGCAAAGCTTGATGCGGCTGAAAAAGAGAAGTTTAATAAGCTTAAAATGAGCCTTTCTGCGGAAGAAACAGCCAAAGTAATAGAGAACACAAAAAATCTTCTTAAGTTCCAGTCGGCAGATGATGATTTATCCGTTATGCCGTCGCTTAAGCTTAAAGATATTTCAAAAAAAGCAGATTTCATTGATAATGAGATAAAGGATAAAATACTTTTTGTTCCGCAGAACACAAACGGAATTATTTACAGTGAGATGACTTTTGATGTAAATGATATGCCTAAGGAAAGCTATAATTACATTGGTCTTTTGGGCGAATTAATAGGCAAGCTGGATACTGAAAAATTTGGCTTTTCCGAGCTTCCAACGCAGATTGATATGTATACAGGCGGAATCAATTCGGTATGCAACTCATACATAACAAGCAAAGGTGAGCTGAAAAGGGTGTTTAATATGAGTGGCAAGGCATTATGCAGAAACACCGAAATGCTTGCAGAGCTTATAGATGAAGTAACAAATAAAATGCTTTTTGATAAAACAGATAGCATTAAAATTATAATTAAGGACACAGTATCAAGGCTTGAAAGCTATCTTACCAACAGCGGACATATCACATCTGCGTACAGAGCATTAAGCTACTACAATGATTCCTTTAAATTTAAGGACGAAACGGGCGGAATAGGATTTTATAAATTCCTCTGTGCAATTGATAAAAACTTTGACACGGAAAAGGACAGCATAGTTAAAAACTTAAAATCTGCTGCAAAAGCCCTTTTTACATCAGACAGACTGCTTACGGCAATAAGCTGTGAAGAATGTGATTTTGATAAGCCTGCGGCAATGCTTGGCAGAATATTTAAGCCGGGAAAAAGTGAATTGAGCATAGCAGGAGCTAAACCTGATTTTTTAGTGTGCTCAGAGGGCATAATAACTCCCGGTAAAATTCAGTATGTTGCAAAAGCGGTCAGCTATGGCAAGGCAGGCTTTAATTACAGCGGAAAGCTCTTTGTACTTAAAAATATAATTGATTTGGAATATCTGTGGAACACAGTAAGGGTGCAGGGCGGTGCGTATGGCTGCGGCTGTAATTTCCTCAAAAGCGGAAACCTCTATATGTATTCATACAGGGACCCCAATTTAACAAGAACGCTTGATATTTATGATGCGGCATGGGAGTTTATCAAAAACTTTGACGCCGATGAAAAGGCAATGACAAATTACATAATCGGAGCAATTAACAGTCTGGATAAACCGCTTAACAAGGAACAGAGGCTGAAACAGGCTCTGGTTAGAAAAATTGCGGGTATAACCGATGAAATGCTTCAAAAAGAAAGAAACGAGGTGCTTTCTTCAACTTGTGATGAAATGAGAGGTTACGCACCGCTTCTTGAAACAATTAAAAACAGCGGATATATTTGTGTTATGGGCAACGGAGACAGCATAAAGGACAATGCCGAGCTTTTTGAAAGGGTTATTAACTTAAAGGGCTGTTGAATATATACTATAAAAATAAGCAGTTAGGAATTTTACCTAACTGCTTGATTTGTAATATTACATTACATACCTGCCATATTTTTGCACTCATCTGAACATGTGCGGCATTCTTCGGCACACTTTGAACAGTGGTCATCTTTGAATTTGCTGCACTCCTGTGCGCAAGTGTCACAAACTGTGGCACAAAGTTTACAGTGTTCTCTGGTGTACTGTCCGCTCATTGCCATAAGACCTGATGACATTTCACACATTCTTGCACATTCTACAAGCATTTTAACGCAGTTTCTTCTTTCATTTAAGTCAGGCTCATTTAAACATGCCTCAAAACATTCATAACACGCCTGAGCACATTTGTTGCATTCATCAATACACTTTTGATATTTGTTTGTTGCTGAACTAACTACACCCATTTTACACACTCCTTTTCATTTATAAATACGTTCAAGTCTATTTTGTTTAAAAAAAATATAATTATACGGATTTAATTTAAAATTTTTTGCTTTAAAATCAGACTTGCATTGACAATGTCATTAGTGTATACTGTCGAAGGTGTTTATTTTAATCATAAAAAAGGAGATGTTCCTTGCCTAACCATCTCCGAAATAAAAAACAGGGGGAATTGAATATGAGAAAAATTAAAACCAAAACTATTGCTTTGACAGGAATTACGGCAGCTCTGTATATGGCCGCAACGCTTGCTGTGTCACCGATTGCCTATGGCAGCGTGCAGTTCAGAATTTCAGAGGTTATGGTGCTGCTTGCGTGGGTTAATCCCGTATTTGCTCCGGGACTTATACTTGGGTGTGCTTTGGCAAACCTTTTTAGTCCGCTTGGCGTAATTGACCTGCTTTTTGGTACTTTCCATACGTTTTGTTCCGTTATGATGATAAGCAGGACAAAAAATATGTTTGCAGCTTCCCTTTGGCCGACAGTATTTTCATTTATAATCGGACTGGAGCTTCACATTGCTTTCAGTGCACCTTTTATTGAGTCTACACTGTGGGTAATGCTCGGAGAGTTTATCTGCATTTCTTGCATAGGCTGTGCTGTGTTTGCGCTTATCAGAAAAAACGATACAATTATGGCAAAACTTAAGAACTATTAATGACTTATACCGCTGAAGGTGTGAAAAAACACACTTTAGGCGGTTTTTTTATGCTTATGGTTATTTTTATAATTCCATGAATATAATATAATTAATTATTTATTTGGAGGTTGGGTATGCCAAATGTCAGCATTGAATAAAGGCATATCGTTTATATATTATGGAGGAGCGTATTAATGATTTAAGTAATCCCGATGACCCTGCCAGCAGGGAAAAAATCGCTGAAATTGTACTAAGGGATACGGGTATGGGCGAAACGCTTAAAGCTAATGAGGCGACTAAAGTACGGGTTGAATATGGCAGTATAATTGATGATGGCAGCAGGGATGCATTAATAATAGTAAGCTTTGGACCGTGTTCAAATTTGATGGCTGTATACACTTTTAGAGAAGACGGCTACGAATATGTAGGAGAAGTGGGGTATTTTAACGGAGTTGACAATGTTAAAATTGTTACTCCCAATGATTCAAATGAAAAGTTAATTATATTCAGAGAACGCAATAATCAATCTATCGGTGCATATGAAAGCAGCGGATTTTTGAAGGGCTGTATGTATGAGAACGGTGAATTTAAAAAAGTACTGAGTATTGACGAAAATATTGAGAGCTGGTGGAATGAAGACAGTCAGGAAAATTGTGATTGGTGCAGAGTAGTGCAGGTCAGCAAAATAATAAGCAACGACGATTATAAAACAATAAATGTAGAAAAAGACCAAGCGTACAGTATTGCGGACAAAACAAACAGCAAGATAAAGCCGAATGACGGTGACTTTGTTAAAAAGGCGGAGCGTGTTGTAAGCGAGACTTATTATTGGGATATTAATTGGAGAATATATCTGTTAAACAAAATGATAGAAAAGAGCACAGGCAAAGAAGTAGCCGTATTGCAGGATTATGGAAATTCAACATATGTTCTGTCAGGCGGTGATTTTGATAAGTATAAAATAATGAGAGATGACGGTTCGGTGGACATTGTCAACTATGCGGATTTGGAGAAAGAACCCGACAGTACCATACCGGATACTACAAAATGATTATCCAATTTATGACAATTCAACAATTTGTTTTGAATATGGACTAAAGATTTTATTTGTTTTATTGAAATAAGTATATTTAAGTATTATTAAATGTAATATTTATTGCAAAAAATATTGATTATATGTCGTTGTTGCATAAAAAAAACTAATATTAACATTAGATTTTATTATTAAAGTTACATTTCAATTTAATAAAAGCTATGATTATAAGTAAAATTTGTTTTTATTTACAATACTTTTTTAAGCCGAATGGCCAAATTTTAATTAAAACCACGAAAAAAACTAATATTGACCAGAACTATTGAATATATTCATAATTGTAGTATAATCTAACTCAGTAAACGAACGTTGAAACAAAGAGGTTTCTAAAGCACTACTCGCTTTTGGAAACCTTTTTTTTCTTACTTTATTTATGAGACACATTTAGGGAGGGAAATTTATGAAAAGAAAGTTAATATCAATTGCTGTTATAGCAGCAATGGCAGCCTCTATGGTAACAGGCTGTTCATCTTCTTCAAGCAGTTCAACATCAGGCACGGAGGAAAAAACAGAAGCAAGCGGAGAGACTATCAAAATCGGTACAATTTCACCTAATACAGGTTCTATGGCTGCATACGGCGACGCTGTTGTTAAGGCTTGGGAGCTTGCCAGAGATGAAATCAATGCTGCAGGCGGTGTTAACGGACAGCAGATTGAATTGATTGAAAAAGATGACCAGATGGATCCCACAGAAACACTTAATGCATTCAATGCACTTGTTGCAGAAGGCGTAACGGCGGTTCTTGGTTCAGTTTCTTCCGGATGTACATCAGCTATTACTGATGCCGCTGACGAAGAGGGTATCGTTCTTGTAACACCTACATCAACAGCTGACTCTATCACAACTACTGACAACTATGTATTCCGTGCTTGCTATGCTGACTCTTTCCAGGGCAAGATTGCAGCTAAATATGCGGCTGACAACGGATATAAAGAAGTAGGCGTTCTCTATTGTGCATCAGATACATATTCAAAGGGACTTTATGACTCATTCGCATCTGCTTGTGAAGACTATGGCATCACAGTTAAAGATGCTGAATCAGTTGCAGACATTCAGACAAGTTCGGAATTCACAAATCAGTGGGCAGCTCTTGTACAGAGCGGTGTCCAGTTCGTATTTGCACCTTTCTACTACTATACTGTAGGTCCTTACATTGTACCTCAGGCAAGACAGGCAGGATACACAGGAATTATTATGGGTGCTGACGGCTACGACGGATCAATTGATTACATTTCCGAAGGTTCAAATTTGGACGACTGGAACGGCGTAATGTTTACAAACCACTACGATCCTGCTGATACAAGCGAAGCAGTTACAAGCTTTGTTAAAGCTTATCAGGATAAGTATAACGGAGAAACACCTAACGCTCTCGCAGCTCTTGCTTATGACTCACTTAACATGGTAGCTCAGGCAATGACAAGCTCAGGTGCAACAGATTCTGCATCACTCAGAGATGCACTTGCAGATCAGTCAGCAGTTTATAACTGTGTAACAGGTACATTCAGTCTTGACGGAACAGGTACACCTGTCAAAGGTGCTTCAATTATCGAGTTCTCATCAGACGGAAGCAAAGTTACAACAAAACTTAACTCAGTTGTAGCAAGTGTAGATTGATAAATTTATAGAATAACTTAATTAGGTTAATCCAAAGATAAGGGAGGAGATTCCTCCCTTTATCTTTTTAAAAGGTTTGATAAAGGTGGTATTAATATGAGTAATTTTTTACAATATTTAATAGTCGGCCTTAGGTTGGGAAGCGTATATGCACTTATTGCACTGGGCTATACAATGGTTTACGGTATTATTCGACTTATAAATTTTGCTCACGGTGATTTTATTATGGTAGGCGGATATACGCTTGTATTTGGCATTCCCCTTATAACTAGGGCAGGATTACCTGCATGGGCTACGGTTATACTTGCAGTTGCTATTTGTGCGGCTGTTGGCGTTGCTGTTGAATTGGTGGCATATAGACCGGTAAGAAAAAAGGGCACAAAAATGACAGCACTTATAACTGCCATCGCCATGAGCCTTTTGCTTGAAAATCTTGCACAGGCAATACCTGCAATTGGGCCCAACCCAAAGGTTTTGGGACAGATTTTTCGTGATTCGGGTGCTTCAATAGGTTCGGTTAAGCTTGGAAGCACAACAATAATAACAATAGTAATAAGCGCACTTGTAATGATAGTGCTTCAGCTGTTTGTTAAAAAGACAAAACTTGGACGTGCTATGCGTGCTGTTTCAGAGGATAAGGAAGCTTCAATTATTGCAGGTATAAATGTAAACAGAACTATAGTAATCACGTTCGGTATAGGCGCAGGTCTTGCCGGAATTGCATCACTTATGTATTTTGCCCAGTATCCTACGGTAATGACAACATCAGGCGCTATGCTTGGTCTTAAGGCGTTTATTGCGGCAGTTCTCGGCGGTATAGGCATAATCCCCGGAGCTATGTTCGGCGGATTTGTAATCGGACTTGTTGAGTCGTTTGTAACAGGATATATTTCATCAAGTCTTGCGGACGCTTTTGTTTTCCTTGTGCTTATTGTAGTTTTGCTTATTAAGCCTTCGGGTATTTTGGGAAAGAATGAAGGTGAGAAAGTATGACAGACACAAAACTCAGATCAAATTTGGATAGGAAAAAAGATATCAGAAGAGGATATATTGTTAATACAATTGTTATAGTTGCAGCTTTTGTTATATTCGGCATCATTCAAATGATTGCGCAGGGCGGAGCAAAGGGCAGTTACCAGCTTATATTCATTCCTAGTGTTTGGCAGTGCAGTTATCTTATAATTCTTGCTGTATCTCTTAACCTTGTACTTGGCTTTCTCGGTCAGCTTTCCCTTGGACACTGCGGTTTCATGGCAATAGGAGCATACACTGCAGCGCTTGTATCTCTTGCATTTGAAAGAGCCGGGGCATTTCAGTCAAAAGAGACTTTTTTATATGTGGTAATCGTAATTTTCTCATTGCTTTTGGGCGGTGTTTTTGCAGCACTAATCGGTCTTCTTGTTGGTATTCCTGCACTTAGACTTAAGGGTGACTATCTTGCCATAATTACTCTTGGCTTTGGTATGATTATCGTCAATGTAATAAACAACCTTCCATTTGCAGGACAGGAGGGACTTTCACAGGGTTCTGCCGCAGCTTCTCTTTATAAAACGGGACTGGGCTTTAATTCAAGCCTAAAGGTCAAGTACATATGGTTTGCGATAATAATTACACTTTTGAGCATTACAATTATGTTTATGTTCATACGTTCTAAATTCGGCAGAACTATTATTGCCATAAGAGAGGACGAAATTGCGGCGAGTGCAAGCGGAATTAACGTATCTAAGTATAAAATTGGTACATTCGTATTGTCTGCATTCTTTGCGGGCATTGCAGGCGGAATTTATGCATGCAGCAACGGTTCGCTTTCAACATCAAGCTTTGCATTTGCAAACGGTTCCATTCTTAATTCAACATTCATAGTAGTTATGGTTGTTCTGGGAGGCATGGGCTCACTTACAGGCTCAATTGTTGCCGCAGTCGGAATGTTTTTGCTTAACTACTTTATAAAGAATGTTATTAATGTAAGCGGAGCAGGCGCATTTATACAGAATTTGTTTAACTATCCCATGCTTGTTTACGCAATAGTTCTTGTTATTATTATTCTTTTCAAGCCAAGGGGAATTTTTGGTACAAGGGAATTTTCAATAGTGCATTTTAAGGAATTTATAAAAAGAACCAAAAAAAAGAACGGTGCCAGTGCCATTAAAAAGGGAGGCGTTGAGTGATGAGCGAAAACAAAACTCCTGTATTAAAAACCGAGCATCTCGGAATCACATTCGGCGGTCTTCATGCGGTAAGCGACTTTAACATTGAAATAGGTGAAAGAGAGCTTGTAGGATTAATCGGACCGAACGGTGCCGGAAAAACAACAGTATTCAACCTTTTGACAGGTGTATATCAGCCGACGGAGGGCGAATATTTTCTTTGTGGAAATAAAATGAACGGCAAGAGCACTTATCAGGTTGTTGAGTCCGGAATTGCCCGTACATTTCAGAATATAAGGCTTTTCAAAAGCATGACAGTTATTGAAAATGTTAAGGTGGCACTTATTAAGAAATACAAATATTCGTTTATGGATTCAATACTCAGAACAAAAAAATACTGGAAGTATGAATCCGAGCTTGAGGACGAAGCCATGGAGCTGTTAAAAATATTTAATCTTGAGGACAAGAGAGATTATATATCAGCAAACCTTCCATACGGACAGCAGAGAAAGCTTGAAATTGCCAGAGCGCTTGCTACCGGAATGAAGCTTCTTCTGCTTGATGAGCCTGCTGCTGGCATGAACCCGACAGAAACGGCTGAGCTTCTTGAGTGTATTAAAATAATCAGAGAAAAATTCGGTATTTCCATACTTCTTATTGAGCATGATATGAGTCTTGTTATGAATGTATGCGAAAGAATTACTGTTATAGATTACGGTCAGACCATAGCGAGCGGACTGCCTGATGAGATTGCAAACAATCCGAAGGTAATAGCTGCGTATCTTGGTGCTGATGACGAAGACTGATGACGGAGGGATAGAATATGTTAACTGTAAAGGATTTACACGTCTCATACGGTGCCATTCACGCTATCCATGGCATCAGCATTGAGGTTAGAGACGGAGAAATAGTTTCACTCATCGGCGCAAACGGTGCAGGAAAGACAACAATTCTGCATACAATAACAGGTCTTAAAGACGCCGACAGCGGTGATATTAATTATGACGGAACTGACTTGAGAAAAATCAATCCGTCAAAAATTGTTACTCTTGGTGTTGCACACGTTCCGGAGGGGCGTCATGTGTTCACAAAAATGACTGTTGAGGAAAATCTCCTCATGGGTGCATACACAAGAAAGGATAAACCGCAGATTGAAGTTGATTTGGAAACGGTTTATAACAGATTTCCGAGACTTAGAGAAAGACAGAAACAGTTTGCCGGCACTCTTTCAGGCGGCGAGCAGCAGATGCTTGCAATGGGCAGAGCGATAATGTCCGCTCCAAAGCTTATTGTTATGGATGAGCCGTCAATGGGACTTTCTCCTATACTTGTTAAGGAAATTTTCAATATTATAAAAACATGCCACTCAATGGGAATTACTATTCTCCTTGTTGAGCAGAACGCTAAAATGGCACTTTCCGTTGCAGACAGGGCATATGTTCTTGAAAACGGAAAAATATCAATGGAGGGTAACGCCAAAGATTTGCTTGAAGACGACAGAGTCAAAAAAGCATATCTCGGTGCATAATAAAATTACATCCAAACCCAAAACAGCAAAAGCCCCGACGCTATAAAGCATCGGGGCTTTGTGCTTTTTTATCTTCTTTTATTTTTTTCTTTTATATGGCTTTTAAAGTCTTTTACCTTTTTCATTCCGCCTACATCCTTGAACATAGTATTAAGCTTTTCTGTCTCAAGCTGTTTTGAAGAAAGACCCTCGTATTTAGCCTCTCTTTTCAGCTTTTGATAATTTCTTAATCTACGCTCATCAAGTTCTCCGGTCTCTATTGCTTTTAAAACCGCACACCCGGGTTCATTTGTATGAGTGCAGTCACGAAAACGGCAGTGTGATGACAACTCGTCTATATCGGCAAATGATTTTGATAAATCTGCTGATTCAACGCCAAGCTCACGCATACCGGGAGTATCTATCACAACTCCGCCGTCAGGCAATGCAAAAAGCTCACGTCTTGTGGTTGTATGCCTGCCCTTATCATCGTTTCTAAGCCCTGATGTCAAAAGCAGTTCCTTTCCTGCAAGGTTATTTATAAGTGTTGATTTTCCAACTCCCGAAGAACCGATGAATGATGCCGTAATGCCGGGCTTTAAATAATCAAGCAGTTTTTCGCAGGAATTTTTGTTAAGGCTTGAAGTGGCAATAACATCTGTTCCAATGGCTATACTTGATATTTCGGCAATAACTGCCGGCAGATTATCGCATAAATCCGATTTTGTAAGCACCACCACAGGCATTGCCATGCTGTTCCATGCAACTGACAGATAACGCTCCAATCGGCTTAGGTTATAGTCGTTGTTCAAAGACATACATATAAAAACAATGTCTATATTTGCCGCAACTACCTGTGTTTCGTTTTCTATGCCGACTGCGGCACGCTCGAACAAGCTTTTTCTGGTTAAAACATTATGGATAACAGCATTGCCGGAACGCTGTTCATCTCGGTCAACCATTACAAAATCGCCTACTGCCGGATAATCGGACAGGCACTTTGCGTTATATCTGAATTTGCCCGAAACTTCAGCCAACAGTTCATTCTGTTCAGTAACAATTTTATACATATCCTTATATTGAGAAATCACCCTTGCCAAATGAAGATTGGGGTAGAGTGTTGCTTCTGCAAAAAAGCGTTCGTTTGCGCCGTATTTTTTTAAGTTATTCAATTTATTTTACCTCCTTTTTTATATTGATTCATATGGTGGCATTATGCAATTGGTCTTATTTTACACATACCTCCAAATTGCATACAATATCCGAAGTATTTGCTGTATTCATCATAAATAAACATCTCCCTTTCTTGATTAATAATATTATTATACAATGAAAATTGTGTATATACAATAAACGTTAATAAAGACGGTATCATTATAATAGATACCGCCTTTAAAATGTGCCAATATAATTAAAAATACGATTTTTTTCGTATAAACAAATATCCTGTCTTGGCCAGACAGGATACGAAGATGGAAGGATTTATGAAGAAATTTTTATCATCAGTTATCTTACTGATAAATATATTCTAATTGAACCTTATGAACTGTATATATATAAGTTGTGAACAATTTGTAAATAAAAAATTGAATTATTAAAACTGCTTTAATTTAATGTGATAGATTGTGTTAATTCACTTATTGTGAAATATTTCATATTTACAAAAGGAACTTACGTTGCTATAATAAGAACAAAAGTTCTTAATAATAGGAAAAGAGGTTCTTGTTATGCAAAGGCTGATACTTCATTCGGATTTAAATTGTTTTTATGCGGCTGTTGAATGTCTGTATAATAAAAGTATACGCAAAAAGCCTGTCGCGGTATGCGGTGATCCTGAAAGAAGACACGGAATTATACTTGCAAAAAATTATATTGCCAAGGCCTACGGAGTAAGCACGGGAGAGGTTATATGGCAGGCAGTTCAGAAATGCCCGAACCTTGTGCTTGTGCCTGTTCATTTTGACAGATATAAAAAATACTCAAAGCTGGTTAGAGAAATATACTACAGCTATACGAATTTAGTTGAGCCATTCGGTCTTGATGAGGCATGGCTGGATATTTCAAAGCCGGGCGGGGATTTTGCTTATGCGCTTGAGACCGCCGAGAGCATAAGCAATGAAATTAAAAAGAATACAGGGCTTACTGTTTCAATTGGAGTGTCGTTTACAAAAAGCTTTGCAAAGCTTGGAAGCGACTATAAAAAGCCCGATGCAATCACGGTTATATCACCCGAAAACTATAGGCAGATAGTATGGCCTCTGCCCGTAAACAATCTGCTTTATATAGGACCTGCAACCAGCGGCAGACTAAGGCGTTTGGGTATAAATACACTTGGTGACCTTGCCGAGTCTAATGAAAAATGCATACAGTCTCACCTTGGGAAAAACGGACTTAAGGTGCGAAGCTGGGCAAGGGGAGAGGATTTTGAAAAAGTAAGCGACTATATATACAGACGTGATATAAAAAGTGTGGGAAACAGCATTACACTGCCATACGACATTTATAAAAAGGACGATATATCCATAACCCTTATGGTGCTTGCGGAGAGCGTTGCGCACAGGCTGAGAGAGGACGGTTTAAGATGTACAACGGTTCAGCTTGAAATAAAGGAGGATACGTTTTATCATTTCTCTGCACAGAAAAAGCTCGAATACCCAAGCTGTGTGTCAGAAGATATATATTTGGCGGCATGTGAGCTTTTTGAGAAAAAGCATAGGGAGGGTTCGGCAATAAGGAGCCTTGGTGTCAGAGGCTGTGATTTGGACAGCTCGGGTACGGTGCAAATTTCGCTTAATCCAAGCTTTGAAAGGTCAATGACACAGCTTGAGCTTGATAAAATGCTGGATAAAATACGTAAAAAGTATGGTCACGACAGCATTAAAAGAGGCACAATGCTGTTTAATAACGAGCTTTCATCAATAAACCCTTGTGCAGACCATACTGTTTATCCGGGAGGATTCAAGACGCAATAGAATATGGTGTATTTATAAACAAACTGCATACTGTAAAAAAACCTTGGGCAATACCCAAGGTTTTGTCTTTATTGATACAATATATTTTTATATGTATTTGCTCTCATTACTTTTTTTGAAAGCAAGAAAACTAAACAAATACACTAAAAGACCTGCCGCTGAAAAAGCGATACCCAAACACGGGTAGACAATCAGAAGTTTGTTAGCAGTTCCGTAAATATCAATAACACCTTTAAGTATACTTCCGACAGTAAAGGCGGCAATTCCTGCATTGTACAGATTAAGAGCAAGTCTTCCCGGAAGGCATTTCAATTTGCTGCGTGCCATTGCATACATAGGCAGAGCTCCGCCGACTAAAGGGAGTGCAAAAGCATATATCATGTAATAGGAATATACACCATGACTGAAATGCTCATATATGGCACCAAGAAGTGCGCAGAATATGGAAACCAGCAGGTAATTAAACCCGGTTTTCGATATTTGTTTTCTTTGTGTATCAGTATCCGATGTAAACAATGTCGCTCACTCTCCTTTCCTTAATGGCTTGGCCGTCTGTTGTGGGATTGTTTATTACATCTCCGTTGAAATACATAGTAGTTGAGCCGCCACCGTCAAGATTATAGGCTGTTTGTACACCGAGATCCATCATGAACGACGCTAACTGAAAGAGTGTCAGTCCGGAACTCTCGTCTGTTCGTCCGTCGGCTACAACGAAAACATAATGCAGATCATCAACAATTCCTATGGCGGTACGAGGATTGCTGGTCTTTGATTTCTTGACCTCCTCGTTTCGTGCTACGGAAATAGCACCGTCAACCAAAAGCCCCGGTCCAAATGAGAGCAGGTTCTCTGCTCCGTCTGCTAAAAGCTGTGAGGCTGTTGTAGTGTCTTCTGAAACAATATCAAATGAGCCGTCTGCCCAAATTACCAAATCATCTCTGTTATCGGCCATAACGTCCCTGTAAAGCTCGCCGTTTTTGATAACATATCCATCATCGTGAGTACCGTAAAAATCACCGTTTATGGCAAGTATTGCATCGTTGGAGGAGGCAATCTCAGATGTTGTTTCGGCTATGTTTTTACCGTATGTGTCTTTTGCAAATGCAGTTTTAAGGTATTCCGGAGATGAAACATATATATCAGCCACATAAATATCAGTACTGTATTCATTATATTGTGAAACAGTGATACTGATGTTTTTGTCGCTGTAAGAATTGTCGGTTGTTACAACAGTGTCGGTAAACGGTGAGCTTGCATCATTTTCCGATTCGGAACTGCCGTTAACGGCGGCTGTATCTCCGCTTTGGGAATCCGTGGCTGTGGCGTTTTCTGCTGTTGTATCAGCTGTATCCGACGTGTTATTTGAAACAACGGCATATACACGGGAGGTTACAAAGGTATCCAAGGCAACATATACCGTAAATGATGTAAGCAGCAGTGAGTATATTGCCGCAAATGCATATTTCTTTTTTAGCAGGCTCATTATCAGACCTCCTTATTAAGTAAATTTATAAATGTCATTCATTATGCTTTTTCTTTTTGAAAATTATGAACCGCTGAATCAGCCAGCTCAGTGTAAAGAAAATAATTTCTGTAATCAGTTTAGCACCATACCGATTCATTCCAATATTGTTTACCAGCACTTTCAGAAGAATGGTGTTGCCGGTAAGTATAACAGATGCAAGAATAAAATACTGCAGTGTTGTATGAACAACATTGCTGTCGCTCTTAAATACCATCTTTCGATTGATTGTGTAGTTTGCACTGGCACTTACAATACGGGCACAAACATTTGAAAGCGGAAGGCTGATACTGCCAAGACCTGCGGTCACTGCCAACAGCAGGCTGTATGTTCCGTAATCAATCAAAAAGCTTATGAATGATGATGCGGAAAATTTTAGTATTTCCTTATAAATACGGCAGGAATCCTTCAGCGTGTTAAAATGCGAACAGGAATTGTCACCTATATATATAGTAGAAATTGCTATCTCCTCAATCGGAATTCCCATGCGTGAAAACTCAAGTAGAACATTCATTTCATATTCATAGCGTTCACCGGGAATATTCATAATGGTCGGCAAAAGCTTTGCGCTGAATGCCCTAAGTCCGGTTTGGGTATCACGGATATTTATTCCTGTTGAAATATCATAAACAAAGTGGGTGACAGTGTTGCCGAAACGGCTTCTCAGAGGGGTGTCCTCCTTAAGCATTCGGCTGCCAAGTATTAATGTATCACGCTTTTTTTCGGCGGCTTCGCAGATTTTTAAAGCATCCTTAACGGTATGCTGTCCGTCGGCGTCTATTGTAACAACAATATAGTCTCCTTGAAAATTACTGTGTATATAATCCAATCCGGTTTTTAGTGCATATCCCTTGCCATGATTTTTGGGATAGGACAGAACCTTTGCATACTGTGAGGCGGAATCAAACACATTTTTATAATCTGAGCCGCTGCCGTCGTCTACTACGACTGCTTTTAGGCCTTCGGCATTTATTTCCTTAAGGAGATCTATCATTATTTGTTCAGGCTCATAGGCCGGTATGAGAGCAATCCAAGCTCTATTCGATGTATTAATATTTTTCTGTAACAAAAGCAAACTCCCTTCGTGTTTTTTATTCATATAGTGTATTCGCTTTGAATTAGAAAATAATTATAAGATGTTTATATTAATGCATAAAACAATTAATTTTTTGTTAAAGAACATAATACCAGTAAATAACAGTTAAGTCTATATGGTTTTTACAGAAATAATTATAAACCTATTTATGTAAAATAAAAGTACCTATACAATAAAATTTATGATATACTGAATGGACTAAGATGTTCTTGGTGTTTATTTTACGGAGGTGCTTTTATGAAATTGGTTTTTTCGGGTGCGGCCCATGAAGTTACCGGAAGCTGCCATTACATTAATGCTTGCGGTAAAAACATAATTCTTGACTGCGGTATGGAGCAGGGAAGAGATATTTATGAAAATCAGGAAATACCTGTGGCTGTGTCGGAGTTGGATTATGTCTTTCTTTCTCATGCGCACATTGATCACTCAGGGTATCTTCCGCTTATTTATAAAAACGGTTTTAGAGGAACAATATTCACAACCGAGGCAACGGCAGACCTTTGTGCCATAATGCTTCGAGACAGTGCACATATAAAGGAATTTGAGGCTGAATGGAGAAACCGTAAGGCAAAGCGTTCGTTGGAAAAGCTTTATGAGCCTATGTATTCGGTGGCTGATGCGGAGGCTGTTCTTCAGCTGTTTCGCTCATGCAGCTATGAGGACAGAGTAAATGTATGCGAAGGAATAGACATACAGTTTACTGATATAGGTCATCTGCTTGGCTCATCAAGCATTAAGATATGGATGAGCGAGGAAGGAATAACAAAAACACTTGTTTTTTCGGGAGATATAGGAAACACGGACCAGCCGCTTATTGAGGACCCGCATTATACCGATGAGGCTGATTATGTAATAATGGAGTCTACATACGGCAACCGTTATCACGGTGAAAGAACCGATTTTTATACGGAGCTTGCACATTACATACAGGAAACACTTGATGCCGGCGGAAACCTTGTTATACCTGCATTTGCTGTTGGCAGAACGCAGGAACTGCTCTATTTTATAAGGAAAATAAAAGAGGATAAAATAATAAAAGGTCACGATAACTTTAAGGTATATGTGGACAGCCCTCTTGCCATTGAGGCAACAAAAGTATTTAATGAGAACACAGTGGCTTTTTATGATGAAGAGGCACTTGAGCTTATAAGAAGGGGTATTAACCCCATTTCGTTTGAAGGCTTGCAGACAGCCGTTTCAAGTGATGATTCAAAGGCAATCAACTTTGATGAAGATCCTAAGGTAATAATATCCGCATCAGGTATGTGTGAAGCCGGACGTATTCGTCATCACCTTAAGCATAATCTTTGGAGAAAAGAATCAACTATTTTGTTTGTTGGTTATCAGGCATACGGCACACTGGGAAGAGCTTTGATTGAGGGTATAGAATCAGTTAAGCTTTTCGGTGAAAAAATTGGTGTTAATGCAAGGATAGCTCAGCTTAACGGTATAAGCGGTCATGCCGATAAACAGGGACTTCTTGATTGGGTTAACGGTTTTAAGGTTAAACCCACAAGAGTGTTTGTAGTTCACGGCGATGATACTGTTACCGATGAATTTGCAGACTGCCTTGTAAATGAATACGGATTTGACGCATTTGCTCCTTACAGCGGTGCGGAGTTTGATATGCTTACAAATACAGTAATCAGCAAGGGTGTACGCAAGCTTATTGAGCCTAGAGAAACAGAAGCATCTAAAGGAGCAACAAGAGGCAGTGCCCTTTACAGAGAGCTTGAAGATGCAGGCAACAGACTTAGAGCGGTTATTACCGAAAACAAGGGCGGTGCAAATGCAGATTTGGAGAAGTTTATCAAACGAATTAACGATTTGTGTGATGAGTGGGAAAGATAAAATAAATGCGGGGGGTTGTAAAGAATGAGCATATACTCTTTGTATTTCAGTCCGACAGGCGGAACAAAAAAGGCTGCGGATATAATTTTAAATTCATTCAGCGTTAATAATTGCATAGATTTATCTGATGCAAATGACGATTATTCAAAATATTCATTTGTTAAGGGTGACATTTGTTTTATAAGCGTTCCGTCATTCGGCGGACGTGTACCGCATGTTGTGTTAGAAAGACTCGGCAGAATGCAGGTTGACAGAGCGTATGCAGTTTTGGCTGTATGTTACGGAAATCGTGCATTTGACGATACTCTGCTTGAGCTTAAAAACGAGACTGAAAAAATAGGCTTTTTCCCGGTAGGCGCCGTTGCAGCCGTTACGGAGCATTCCATAATCCGCAAGTTTGGAAACGGACGTCCCGACGAAAAAGACAGGGCTGAGCTTGAGGATTACAGCCGAAAATTGAAGGATATGTTTGATTTAAACGGACTTAAAATAGTGAGTGTACCGGGAAATGTACCATACAAAAAATATTCCGGTGTTCCCATTAAGCCGGCGGCAAATGAAAACTGTATTAAGTGCGGTTTATGTGCCAAGCTTTGTCCGGTAAAGGCAATCAGTGCCGACAATCCGTCTAAAACAGATGATAATAAGTGTATAACGTGTATGAGATGCGTAAGCGTATGCCCGCAAAATGCACGGTCATTGAATAAAACAGGTCTGTTTGCCATAGAACAGAAGCTGAAAGAGCCCTGCTCGGCAAGAAAGGCAAATGAATTGTTTTTAGGCTGAAAATAAAAAAACCATAAAAACACAGATTGTACAAACAATCTGTGTTTTTCTCTTTTTAATCAACAAAATTTATGATAAAGTATAGTGTGTAAAACAATATATAATAAATCACCTGCGGAGGTGACTGTATGGGAAGAATAGACATAATAGCGACAGATTTGGACGGCACACTGCTTACCGATGACAAGAAAATTTCAGATATAAATAAAAAAGCTATGCTTGCTGCGGCACAGCAGGGAATTTACATAGTGCCTGCTACGGGCAGAGGATTATATACTTTGCCACAAAATATAGTTGAGCTTGACTGCATTAAATATGCGGTTACATCAAATGGGGCATCAATAGTTGATGTGAAAAGCCGTGAAATTATATATAAAAAGCACATGAGCATTGATACTGCCATGCGTGTGATAAACATGAGCTTTGAAATGGGAATAATGGTAGAAATATTTACCGAAGGCAGAGCATATACACTTAGAAAGTATGTTGGTGACCTTGAAGGCTACGGAGTTAATCCGAAGTTTATAAAATGGTATTTGGATACAAGAAATGTGGTTGATGATTACTCACAGGTGCTTAAAAATGATGTCACTGTGGAGAATATAAACCTTGTATTTAACGATTTGGACAAAAGAGTGGAAATGCGTAATACTCTTAGGGCTGATTCCGAAATTGAGGTTACAAATTCTCTCGGCAACAATATTGAAGTAGGCGTTAAAAACTGGGGCAAAGGTGCGGCGCTGGAGGTGCTGACAGGAATGCTCGGCAGTGATATGAGCCGTGTTATGTGTCTTGGTGACAATGAAAACGATATTGATATGCTTAAAAGAGCAGGTATCAGCATAGGTATGTCAAGCGGACAGGACAGTGTCAAGAAAAATGTGACATTTGTGGCAAAGGGGAATAATGATGACGGCTTTGCAGAAGCTGTATATAAGTTTGCGATAGATAATGAAATAAAATAATGAAAGGATGAATTCAAATGGGAATTATTAAAGCTGCATTCAGTGCTGTGGGCGGCGGACTTGCCGACCAATGGCTTGAGGTCATTGAGCCTAATAATATGAGCGGTACAACTGTGTTTACATCAGGCGTTAAGGTACGCCCCAATGATAAAAGAAACAGCAATACAAAGGGTACGGCTGACCTCATTACGGACGGCTCGGTAATTCATGTTTATCCAAATCAGTTTATGATACTCACTGACGGAGGCAAGGTTATAGATTATACTGCGGAGGAGGGCTACTATACAGTCAGCAATTCTTCTGTCCCGTCGTTATTTAACGGAAAATTCGGTGATGCGCTTAAGGAATCGTTCAGCCGTATTAAATTCGGCGGTGTAACACCTAAGCTTCAGAAGGTGTATTATATAAATCTTCAGGAAATTAAGGGCATTAAGTTCGGCACAAGAACGCCTGTAAATTATTTTGACAGCTTTTACAATGCTGAGCTGTTTTTGCGTGCACACGGAAATTACAGCATAAAGATTACAGATCCTTTGCTGTTTTTCAAAGAGGTTATACCAAGAAATGATGATTTGGTTGATATAGAAGATATAAACGAGCAGTATTTGAGTGAGTTTCTTGAAGCACTTCAGGCGGCAATTAACAAAATGTCTGCGGATGGTGTAAGAATTTCTTATGTTGCAAGCAAGGGCAGAGAGCTCAGCAAATATATGTCCGATATACTTGATGAGGACTGGAAAGCAAACAGAGGCATGGAGATTCAGGCTGTCGGAATAGCAAGCATTTCCTATGATGATGAGAGCACAAAGCTTATCAATATGCGTAATCAGGGTGCAATGCTTGGTGACCCTTCTGTGCGTGAAGGCTATGTTCAAGGCTCGGTTGCAAGAGGACTTGAGGCCGCCGGAAGTAATGCAAACGGTTCAATGGCGGGCTTTATGGGCATGGGCATAGGAATGAATGCAACAGGCGGATTTATGGGTGCGGCATCGGCATCTAATGCAAGACAGATGGATATGAACCAAAGTGAGGCTGCCAAGAGCAGTAATGCAAATGAGTGGGTTTGTGCGTGCGGAACAAAAAATACAGGTAAATTCTGCTCTGAATGCGGTGCGCCAAAGCCTGATGACAGCGCATGGACATGTGAGTGCGGAGCGGTTAATAAGGGTAAATTCTGCTCGGAGTGCGGTAAAAAACGCCCCGAAAGCAGAAAAATAGTGTGCAGTAAATGCGGATATGAGCCTGATATGAGTCAGCCAATACCGAAATTCTGCCCTGAATGCGGAGACCCTATTAATGAAGCGGATTTTAAGTAATAAAATAAGTAAAAAACGGAGGTATCACGATGGATACTTTTACGTATAAATGTCCTAACTGCGGCGGAGCTTTGGAATATGACGCAAAAACACATATACTGCACTGTGATTACTGTTTGAGTGATTTTACAGCCGAAGAGTTAGAGGAAATAGAACTGAAAAAGAAAGAGGACAGCGGCAGGCTTGAAAATGAAAAAGCCGACTTTGAGGAGCATGCGGTGCTTTATAACTGCCCTAACTGCGGTGCGGAAATAATAACCGATGACACAACAACGGCAACATTCTGCTATTACTGCCACAGCCCTGTTGTTTTGAGCGGCAAAATGACCGGCGATATGAAGCCGGAGTACATAATTCCGTTTAAGATAGACCGTGAAGAAGCGGAAAAAAGGTTCTTTGAGTGGGTAAGAAGAAAGAAATTCCTGCCCAAGGACTTTGTGAATGAGAAATCCGTTGAAAAAATGTGCGGTGTTTATTTTCCTTATTGGCTTTCTGACTGTACCGTCCACGGCAGATATTCAGCATCAGGCAAAAACCTAAGAATATGGATTGCCGGGAATATTGAGTATACGGAAACAAAGGTATATGACGTAAACAGAGAAGGTACGATTACATTTGACAATATAAAGAATTTTGCCATGAAGGGCAGACAGGTGAAGCTTGCAACAGCCGTTCAGCCGTTCAGAGATGAGGAAATGGAAAAATTCAATATGGCTTATCTTTCGGGATTTATTGCTGAAAAGCGAACGGTTGAAACCGATGAAATGAGCGAACAGCTCAGGGAGCAGGTTAGAAAGTATGCCGCAAGACTGCTTGATGACAGTGTCAGCGGTTACAACATGGTTGACAGCAAAAATGTCGAAATAGATATGCTGGATACCAAATGGGAATATGTGCTTCTTCCTGTTTGGGTGCTTACATATATATCAAACGGAAAAATATATTATTATGCGTTAAACGGCCAGACCGGAAAAGCAGTCGGAGAGCTTCCCATAAGTAAAATAAAGCTTGCGCTGCTTGCGGTAGTTGTATTTTTGCTGTTCTTCCTTATAGTAATTGCAATAGGGGGACTGTTAATATGATAAGTAAAATAAATAATAAGCTTAGGGTGTTTATTCCTATGCTCATTTGTATGATAATTATGCTTTCCGGAACGGCTTATGCGGCTGAGTCTGTATATGATGATGCTGGACTGTTTTACGGAACCGAGATTAATGACCTGCAGGCACAGGCAAAGGCACTTTCGGACAAAACGGGCTGGGACGTTATTGTTGTAACAACGGCTGATGCACAGGGGAAAACATCGGCGGCATATGCTGATGATTACTATGATAATATCGGCGGCGGCGAAAACGGTGTGCTGTATCTGCTTGATATGGATAATGGAGAGCTGTATATTTCAAAAACAGGTGAAGCCATCAGCTATCTTACAGACAAAAGAATAGATTCAATGCTTGATGAGGCTATAAACTATGCCTATGACAGGAATTTTTACAAGGCTATATCAAGTGAAATATCAATGACCGACAGTTTTTATAGCTCGGGAATACCCGGTAACAGCCAAAGTACAACTGTAATGATAACTGTATTGCTGGCGGCACTTATTATTGGCGGAATTGCATCGGCTATTGCTGTTCTCACTGTTAAAAAGAGCTACGATTTTAAAGAAGCGGGAAATATATATGAATACAGCTCCAAGAGCAATGTAAACCTTACTGCCAACAGTGACAGACTGGTTAACTCGTTTGTTACAACCCGTATCAGACCGAGACCGCCAAGAGGTGGAGGCGGCGGAGGCTTCGGCGGCGGAAGCTCTGTACATACTTCTTCAAGCGGAAGAACGCACGGCGGAGGGGGCAGAAGCTTCAGATAAATAAAGCCAAAATATTCAAGAACTTTAAGACTTTTAAGAACCTTAAGACCTTGAAGGCTTCACCCTCAAACACCCACAAGGGTTTCACCCTTGACCTGTTATAAAACCGCATAAATATGCGGTTTTAGGTTGGACAACACACAAAGGTTTTTGATAAAAAAAGGAAGGTGATTTTACCTTCCTTTTATTTTTATCATTCTTTTATATTTGAATACAGTTTCATGTCGAGGACAACTCCGTTTTTAACTGCATTTTTTCTCATTGTACCTTCATATATAAAGCCTGATTTTTCGAGTATACGGCATGAGCCGATGTTATAGGCAAACGGTTCGGCAAATATTCTGATGATGTCAGTGTTATCAAATATATATTTGCAGGTTTGCTTAAGGGCACTTGTGCCTATTCCTTTTCCCCAATACTCTTCGGCAACATAGTAGCCTATTTCAGCGGTTCTGAAATGTATGTTTTCACGGCGAAAAGCACCTATACTTCCTATTGCTTTGTCATTTATGGTAATTGCAAAAGCATAAGCAGTATTTTCATCGGCAGAAAGCATTGCTTTAATGTATTCCTTTGCATCATCTGCTGTGTAAGGATACGGAAGTCCGTCTCTCAAATTATCCAGTATTTTTTTATTGTTTAAAGCTTCAGCAAGATTATTGGCATCTTCAATTTTCCATTTGCGTATTTTACAATCCATTTATATCACTCGCATTTCAGTTATATTTTTATTGGCAATATTGAAAATACATAGCACATAATTGGGACTACAATAAGAGCGGGGAGCATATTTGCTGTTTTAAGCTTTGTCAATCCGAGAATGTTAAGGCTGAGGCCTATAATCATAATCGAGCCGGCACATGTCATTTCCGCTATGGCGGTATCGGTGAGTATTGGAGCAACAAACTGTGCCAAAAGCACTATTGCACCCTGAAACACCAGAACAAATGCGGCAGAGCAGAGTACGCCTATTCCAAGGCTTACTGAAAGCATTATTGATGAAACAAAGTCCAGTACCGATTTGGTGAAAAGCATTTCGTTGTCGCCTGCAAGTCCTGCATTGAGTGAGCCGACTATTGTCATTGCCCCTATGCAGAAAAGCAGTGATGCGGTTACGAAACCCTCACTTACCGATACCGAGCCGTCGGCTTTGGAAAACTTACGTTCAACAATTCTGCCAAGACGGTTTATTTTGTCGTCAATATCAATCAGAGTGCCGATTGCAATACCGAAAACCATTGAAATTATAAGCACCAATGTGTTTTCACCCTTAAGCGAGCCTGATATGCCTATATATAATGTACACAGACCTATCCCCCTCATTATGGCATCGCTTACTTTTTGGGGTATGCCCTTTTTACAGAAAAGACCTATTATACTGCCGATTATGACAGCTGCGGTATTGACGATTACTCCAATCATAAAATGCTCCCCTAATTTATTTATTCCGATATATTCTAGCAAAATATTTTAACAAAGTAAAGTAGTAAATTTGACAAAATTGGTCAAAAAGACTAATATATGTAGCAAAATAATAAAATTAAAATATAATGAACAGATATTTTTTTCAGGTGGTGATTAAAATGTTTTTATTTGCTATTCCGTTCTTGCTTCCGCTGATTATAATTCTTGCTGTGCTCTACATCATAGGAATTATTTTTTATTTGGTAGTCGGTACATTTACATGGTTGATTTTTAAGATAATATTCAATAAGTTCTTTATAATCTGTGCTGTATTGTTTGCGCTGTTTTTCTTCATGCATTTATAAGCATAAGAATTTTTATGCTTCTATTATTCATACTGCCAGACCTGCTAAAAGGTCTGGCAGTATCTTTATCCGTATATATCAGGAGCTTTAATAAGCTGATTCATACTTTGGATTGATTACAGGGAACAATTCATCTGCTAAGCTTAATAAAGATACAGAAAATAGTATAAAAAGAGTACTTAATTTTAAGCCGAAACTTCCCCAAGTATGAGAAAAATCCCGTAATTGGTGACTTAATGCGTGGGTTTTAAATGGCTTAATCGGTATATTTATAAAAATGAAAGGAGGCGGCATATGAATAATAATCCGTTTGTCATTATAAAACCCTCACTGGAAGAAATATTTCTCACCGGCTGGGAGCATTGCCGTGTCATTCTGTTTTCCGCACCATGCGGCTGCGGCAAGACAACTACGGCTAAGGCACTGCTTTTGGGGCATAATGTGTGCTCGTTCAATGCGGAGAATGCCGAGTTTATGCAGGAGAACATACCGCAGAACTGCGACACAGTGCTGGTGGACGATTTGCAGTATTTGCAGGAACAGGAACGAAGAGATGCGCTGTGTGAATTGATTCGTACCCGTACGGACCTGCACTTTGTCCTTATTGGGCGAGGGCGCATACCGGGCTGGCTGATGCCTTTTCAGTTCTCGGGTATATTGCTTACCATAGAAATAAGTGCTTTGAATTTTGACCGTAAAACATCACAGCGAATGCTTGAAATGCACGGTATCACCGTTACACCGAGTGAAATGAGCGAGATTCAGCGGGATATCAACGGGTATCCAATTGCTATGGATATACTCTGCCGAAAGATGAAAGACGGTACGGTATACGGCAAGAACGTACTGAATTCAGTTAAGCGTGAGCTGTTTGTTTATTTTGACGAGGCTGTCTACCGACGGTTTGAACCGCCCTTGAGACGGCTTTTGGTGAACCTTGCTCCGTTTGACAGTTTCAATGTGGAGCTAGCCAAAATGGTCAGCGGCGATCCGCGTTCGGGAGAACTTCTGGGGATTTTACAGCGAAAAACCACTATGTTTCCGGCTGACGGGCTGGAAAATTATCGTTTCTGGCCGATATTCAGGCAGTTTCTTATGTGGGAGCTTAGCCAGACGCAGACCGATGCCGAACAGCGCATACTATACAGCCGAGCGGCGCTCTACTATGAACTGCATGGCGAACCCGGCAAGGCACTGGATTATTATTCATTAGCCGGAGAACAGAGCAAGATATCTGCACTTTTGGTTAAAAATGCGGCTCAGCACCCTGGAGTGGGGCATTACCGAGAGATGGCGGACTATTATTTCGCACTGCCCCGAGAGGAAATTCTGCGCTCACCGTCGCTGATGTGCGCCATGAGTATGCTCACTTCCATTTGCCTTGATTACGAAGCTTCCGAACAGTGGTACAGCGAGCTTCAAAGCTATGCCGCAAAGCTCAAAAGAACAGACTTTGAGTACAAAAACGTGTTGGGGAAACTGTCCTATCTGGATATTGCTCTGCCACAGCGGGGAAGTAAGGGGCTGGTCGATGTAATAGGCAGTGTATTTCGTGTTATGACGGACAAACAGCTGGCTGTGCCGGCGTTCTCTGTAACCAGCACACTGCCAAGCATTATGAACGGCGGAAAGGACTTCTGCGACTGGTCCAAAAAGGACGACCTTTTGTATGCTACCATGAGCAAAGCGCTGGAGACTGTTATGGGGCGTGACGGCATTGGTTTGCCTGACTGTGCAATCTGTGAGAGCAAATTTGAAAAGGGTGAGGATATATCCAAACGTCTGCTTACTCTCATGTCACGTTTGGGTGAGATACAGGCTAAAGGAACCCCTGACATTGAGTTTGCCGTGATTGGCCTGCTGGCACGTTTTCAGGTGGCAAATGGAAAGGCAAATGCGGCACTGGAATCCATAGAGAGTCTTCGTACCAAATTCATTGATTCCGGTCAGACACGCTTTTTGAAAAACATTGACGCAATGATCTGCCGTATACAGCTTAGGCTTGGAGACAGGGAGCCTGTGCTGGCATGGTTTAAGGAAAATGCACCTAAAAACGGCGGAAGGCTGTGGACTATGTGGCGTTACTTGTATTTTACCAGTGCATTGGTGCAGATTTCAGAGGGTAACTACGGAGATGCCCTGCTGCTTATGGCATTGCTTAAACAGTATTGTGAGCGCTGCGGACGAATTATGGACGGTATTCATATTTATCTGCTGATGGCACTGTGCCATTACAGAATAGGTGATGAAGATTGGAAAACAGAGTTTAGCACTGCACTTGATACTTGTTATGAATATAATTTTATATGGCCGACGGCACAGTACGGAGCGGCGATTTTGCCGTTGCTTGGCGAGTGTGACTGGAGCAAAAATACCGCATATCTTAATAAGCTTACTGCCGCTGCGAGAGTTCAGGCTGTTCAGTATCCGGGCTTTTTGAAAAAGCAGGGACAGCCAATTGAACCGCTTTCACCGGCAGAAACGCAGGTGCTTAAGCTGTTGTGCCAAAATCTGAGCAATCAGGAGATAGGTGAGATTTTAAATATCAAGCTTTCAACGGTTAAGACTCATGTCAGCCGTATACTTCAAAAGCTGGCTGTAAGCCGAAGGAGCGAAGCAAAAGACGCAGCCGAAAAACTGCATCTGATTTAAGGAGGCTGGCTATGGAAAACACTATGCTAGTACTGAAAAAAGGCGTTAAGCTTACTGAACAAGACAACAGAGCGGGGCTTACTTTTGCCGAAAACACAATATTTGCAAAGGACAAGCGGCAGGAAATTATAATTCGTGCACTGATAGAGCAGGCACAGCCACTGGATAAGCTTATTGCTATGATTCGTACCTGTGACGGGCAGATGTTAAGCGATGTTGATGCTTCCCTTGCATTGGCGGAGTTTATTCTGGACTTTGGAGATTATCTGTTTACATGACAAAATATACTGCATAAAAAATAAACTCCTGAGGTTTAATCCTCAGGAGTTTTTAAATTCTTTGGCTCGCTTTCTTTTAAGAAAGTGAGTGGGGTTGGGCAACACCCAATTATTTATTTTTTCTTTGCGATTTCGATATTTACTTTCTTGCCCTTTATTTTGCTGTTTTTCATAGCAGCCATAACGTCTTTTACATAATCGGCAGGGATATCAACAAATGTGTAATCATCATATAAATCTACATGACCGATTGATTTTCCGGGAATGCCGGCTTCACCTGCAAATGCGCCTACAATATCCTTTGCACGGACTTTGTTCTTTTTACCCGAATTGATGAAAAGACGTACCATGCTTTCGCCTGCATCACCGTACATTTCTGTTCCGCCGTAATTGATGTCATCATCAAAGTCAGATGAGATAATGTCATCAAGTGCAATCTTGAGAAGAGCAGCCGCTATATCGGTTGCGGCAAGGTCGTCATCATTAACCATGTTTCCGATTATATCAACATAGTTGGTTAATCCGCCTTCATCAATTACTTCCTTAACATGGTCAAGGAAATTCTTTCTCTTAAGCTCTTCGATGTCGCTGAGAGTAGGGAGCTTCTTCTGAATTATTTTTGTCTTTGTGTAACGCATTATATCTCTGAGCTTGTAAATATCTTTGCCTACACAGAATGTAAATGCAAGACCGCTTTTTCCCGCACGTCCGGTTCTTCCGATTCGGTGAACATAATATTCATCGTCCTGAGGAACATCATAGTTGAATACAATGTCAACATCATCAACGTCGATACCTCTTGCGGCAACATCTGTTGCAACAAGAATTTCTATTGTGCCGTTTCTGAATTTCTGCATAACCTTGTCACGCTGAGGCTGTTTAAGGTCTCCGTGGAGTGCCTCTGCAAAATAACCTCTGCCCTGAAGCTGTTCAACAACCTCATCAACACGCTTCTTTGTGTTGCAGAATACAATTGAAAGCTTGGGAGAGTACATATCAATGATACGGCATAATGCATCGGGCTTTGTTTTTTCCTTTACATCAAAGTATGCCTGCTCAATGTTGGGTACGGTAAGCTCTTTTCTTGTAACCTTAATAAATTCCGGCTGATTAAGATAACGCTTTGATAAGTCTAAAATCTCATTGCTCATTGTGGCTGAGAACATAACTGTCTGTCTTTCCTCGGGAATCTTGAGCATAATTGTTTCGATATCATCTCTGAAGCCCATATCAAGCATTTCGTCTGCCTCGTCCAAAACAACAAACTTAATATTGCTTGTTTTAATTGTGTGACGTCTCATATGGTCCATTACACGTCCGGGTGTTCCGATGACAACCTGTACGCCCTTTTTGAGAGCGGCTATCTGTCTGTCAATTGGCTGACCGCCGTAAATGGGGAGAATTTTAATGCTTTCTTTGTATTTTAAAAACTTGCGGAATTCTTCGCTTACCTGAATTGCAAGTTCTCTCGTAGGACAAAGAATAAGTGCCTGAAGTGCTCTGTCCTCGGAATCAATTATTTCAAGGCAGGGAAGACCGAAAGCTGCTGTCTTTCCTGTACCTGTGTGTGATTGTCCAATTATGTCACGCCCGTCCATTATTACTGAGATTGCCTGTGACTGAATGGGAGTTGCTTCTTCAAACCCCATGTCCTTTACTGCACGGACGATATCGTCCGATAAGTTCATTTCTTCAAATTTAAGATTTTCCATATTATTCCTTTCAAATAGAGTATTTCTCTGGTAACAAATGAAGCTATTATAGCAGTTGAAAAAAGAAATTGCAAGCTAAAGATTTTTAGTTTATAATACTTTTGACGTATTTTGCTAAATTTAGACACAGTATGTCGAAAACATACTGTTTTAAAAATTTTTTGAACTTTTTTTTACAAGCTGATATTTAGAAACAACAGATTGGGGAGAATATATTATGCAGATATTAAAAGCGATGCTTTTAGGACTTATTCAGGGGTTTACGGAGTTCTTTCCTGTCAGCGGATCGGGTAACGTTTATTTTTTCAGCAACCTTTTAAATACAAGTGCCTGTACAATTTCATTTGATATAATTATGCATTGTGCTATGCTGATTGCACTGGTTCTCATATTTCATAAAGACCTGATAAATATTTTTAAAAACAAATTTTCCCACTTTAATAAAATGCTGCTTCTGAGCTGTCTGCCTATATTTGTTGTTACTGCTTTTCTTGAAAGCAGAATGGAGAGCTTTTTCTATTCAAGCAAGATATTCGGTATAGGCTTTATTCTCACGGGTGCAGTCATATTTTTTGAAACTCGGTACAGACCGGGAAAAAAACGTCTTAAAAGCATTGATGTAAAGGATTCTTTGATAATCGGTGCTTTTCAGGCATTCGGAACTGTTCCTGCCGTATCAAGAATCGGTCTTGCTTTATGCGGCGGACTGCAGCAGGGCTATGACGGCAAATCTTCATTAAAATATGCTTATCTTCTTTCCATTCCCGCAATGTTGGGAAGAATAGCATATGATTTGTTAAAACTCTTTTCAGCTGCATCAAATACTGTTGTTACCGATATATTTGGATTTTTCCCAACATTGTTTGCTTTTATTACAGCCATTATCGGAAGTGTTTTGGCAATTAGAATAATGCAGAGACTGGCTGCCAGGGGCAAATTCAGAATTTTCTCGTATTATCTGTTTATTATAGGTTTTATTACATTGATTGATATGCTTGCGCTAAACAAAATCTTTTGATTATTTTGCTTGACTTTGGTATACAATATGTTAAAATAATTTTTGTATATATTGAAGAATGACTATGAAGACGAAAAGTAGTTCAGATGTTTTTCAAAGAGAGAAAGTGCATTGGTGTTATTTGCCTAAGCTGAAAGCGCTTTTGTATAAATGTCTGGGTGAAGTTCACGTCGGAGTCGGTTTGCTGAAATCTATCAGTAGGTGAACCCGTCAGCTGTACGTTACACAGACGTACCGTGAAAGCGGTATTGATGAGAGCCCGTAATTAAATGCGGGAACTAGGGTGGTACCACGGAATTCGATCTTCGTCCCTTTTGCGGGATGGGGATTTTTTTATTTTTGCGGAAAACGTTCCAAACCGTTTGTACCTGAAACTATTTGAAAGGAGTTATATTTTAATGAAGGAACAGCTTAACGAAATTTACGAAAAGGCTATGGATTGCATTAAAAATGCTGAGCAATGCAAAGATATTGATGACCTTAAGGTTAAATTTCTCGGCAAAAAAGGCGAGCTTACAGGAATACTTAAAGGAATGGGCAAGCTTTCACCCGAGGAAAGACCTGTTATAGGTGAATTGGCAAACAAAATAAGAGCCGAAATCGAGGATAAAATCGAAGAGGCAAGAAATATTTTTGAAGAAAAGAGTCAGGAAGGCAAGCTCAAAGAGGAAACAATCGACGTTACAATGCCCGGACAAAAATGCGAGTGCGGTCACAAGCACCCCATGAGCAATGTAATTGATGAGATTTGCGATATTTTTATCGGCATGGGCTATGAGGTTGTTGAAGGTCCTGAGGTTGAGCTTGATTATTACAACTTTGAGGCACTTAATATTCCGGCTAACCATCCCGCAAAGGACGAGCAGGATACATTCTATGTAAACGGAGATATTCTTCTTCGTACTCAGACTTCTCCCGTTCAGGTAAGAACAATGGAAAAGGGAAACCTTCCTATAAGAATGGTATGCCCCGGTACGGTTTACCGTGCAGACGAGGTGGACGCTACTCATTCACCTGTATTCCATCAGTTTGAAGGTCTTGTTGTTGACAAGGGCATTACAATGGGAGACCTTAAGGGTGCCCTTGAGGTTTTTGCAAAGGAACTTTTCGGCAAAGATGTAAAGGTACGTTTCAGACCTCATCATTTCCCGTTTACAGAGCCTTCGGCAGAAATGGACGTTACTTGCTTTGCATGCGGCGGAAAAGGCTGCCGTGTCTGCAAGGGTGAAGGCTATATAGAGCTTTTGGGCTGCGGCATGGTACATCCCAAGGTTTTAAAGATGTCGGGAATAGATCCTGAGGTTTACAGCGGTTTTGCATTTGGTATGGGACTTGAGCGTATTGCAATGCAGCGTTACGGTATTACGGATCTTCGTCTGTTATTTGAAAACGATGTTAAGTTCCTCAAGCAGTTTTAATCGGAAAGGAGAGTAAATGTAATGGATTTATCAATGTCCTGGTTAAAGGATTATGTGGATATAGATGCTGACATAAAGGATTTTGTTGAAGATATAACACTCACAGGCTCTAAGGTTGAAGGCTGGAGTGAAATGGGCGGTGAGATTTCCGGTGTAATTACAGGTAAAGTCATAGAAATCACAAAGCACCCGAATGCTGACAGACTTGTTATATGCAATGTTGATATCGGCAAAGAAAAACCTATTATCATTGTTACACATGCACCCAACGTATATGAGGGGGCTTGTGTTTGTGTAGCTCTTGACGGAGCAACGCTTCCCGGAGGAGTTACAATACATGATTCGGATTTCAGAGGAGTTATGTCTTACGGTATGATGTGCTCTGTTGAGGAAATGGGCTTTGACCGCCATGATTTTCCCGAAGCTCCGGAAGAGGGTATTTATATAGTCCCCGAACCCGTTGCCCTTGGTATTGATGTGTGCAAAGCAATGGATTTGAAGGATAAGGTTGTTGAGTTTGAAATAACATCAAACCGTCCTGACTGCTTCAGCACAATCGGTCTTGCAAGAGAAGCTGCCGCAACATATAAAAAGGAATTCAGATACCCTAAAATTGAGGTAAAAGAGGAAGCTGAAGGCGACATCAACGATATGATTGAGGTCGAAATCAAAAACCCCGAGCTTTGCCCCAGATATATTGCAAGGGTGGTAAAGAATGTTAAGGTTGAGCCGTCACCGAGATGGATGAGAAAAAGACTTCGTGCAAACGGCGTAAGACCTATCAATAATATTGTAGATATTACAAACTATGTAATGCTTGAGCTTGGACAGCCTATGCATGCCTTTACAATCGGCAATATCGAAGGCAAAAAGATTATTGTCAGAAATGCAGAGGAAGGCGAGAAGATTACTACCCTTGACGGAAACGAAAGACAGCTTGATTCTTCAATGCTTGTTATTTCCGATGTGAACAAGGCTGTTGCAGTTGCAGGTATTATGGGCGGCGAGAACTCAAAGGTTAATGGCAGTACAGACACAATTCTTTTTGAGTCTGCAAACTTCAACGGACCTAACATAAGAGTATCTGCCAAAAAGCTTGGCTTAAGGACAGATGCTTCCTCCAAATACGAAAAAGGTCTTGATCCCAACCTTGCACTTGATGCGGTTAACAGAGCTGTTCAGCTTGTAGAAATGCTCGGCTGCGGCGAAGTTGTTAAGTCAATGGTAGACTGCTATCCGAACAAGAGAGAGTCTTGGACACTCAGTTATGATCCTGAAAAGATAAATAAATTCCTCGGAACAAATATATCAGAGGACGAAATGGTTGATATTTTCACAAGAATTGAGTTTGTTGCAGACAAAGCAACAAGAACAATTAAAATCCCTACATTCCGTCCTGATATTGAGAGCTTTGCGGATATTGCGGAGGAAGTTGCAAGATTCTACGGCTACGGCAAAATTACACCTACACTTGCAGCAGGCACACCTACGGTAGGCAAGAGATCATATGAGCAGAATGTAGGCAGAATGATTAGGAACTCTCTTTTGTCAAACGGTCTTTGCGAGGCTATAACTTATTCATTTGAAAGCCCTAAAGTATTTGATAAGCTTAATGTTCCCAAAAACCATATACTCAGAGATACCGTTACGATTTCCAACCCCCTCGGCGAGGATTTCAGCATAATGCGTACATTAACGCTTAACGGAATGCTCACATCTATTTCTACAAACTATAACAGAAGAAACCCTAGTGCAGCTCTTTTTGAATTTGCCAAGGTTTACATTCCTAAGGCTGTGCCTGTCACAGAGCTTCCTGACGAATATGTTAAGGTTACAATGGGTATGTACGGAAATATTGATTTCTTTTATATCAAGGGTGTAGTGGAGCATGTACTCAATACTCTTGGTGTTGAGGGTTCGGAATTTGAGCCTTTGTCAAATATTCCTTGGATGCATCCCGGAAGAACTGCCGCTGTTGAAATAAGAGGCGAGCAGATAGGCTATGTAGGCGAGCTTCACCCCAAAGTTGCAAAGAACTACGGCATCGGTACAAGGGTATATGTTGCGGTTCTTGACGAAGCTAAACTTGTTGAAGCTGCTAACCTTGTTAAGGCTTATAAGCCGCTTCCTAAGTTCCCGGCTGTTGTTCGTGATATATCAATGCTTGTAAACGAAAATGTATACGTTCGTGACATTGAAAAGGTTATTGAGGCTAACGGCGGAGATTTCCTTGAAAATATTGAGCTTTTTGATGTATATAAGGGCGGACAGATTCAGGAAGGCAGCAAGTCTGTTTCATTCTCCATTACTTTCCGTGCGGAAAACAGAACTCTTGTTGATAATGAAGTGAATTTCGTTATGTCGGATATTCTCTCATCCCTTAAAAATGAGTTCGGTGCTGTATTAAGAGAAAAATAATAAAATGGTGAAATTGCTGATTTTTTTGGACAGTGTTCATATAAAAATGTGTTTTGAAGCATTTTTAATGCTGTAATGTAATATTTTACATGGTTCAGTGTCCATTAATATACACATACTATCGGCAGCCGTAAAGTTATAGAATTATTATTTATTGTAATGGGTTTAAACTATTGTCAGACAACATAGCGTTTTTTTATTATACCGGAGCGGCAAGTCATTGCTGCTCCTATTTTTAATTGCCCGACCTTTTAAATTGAATGTCTGACAATATGCTATAAAATGACGCAAAATAAGGATTATTAGGTTTGCATAAAACTCTAAAATGGGACTTATTGGGCATTGTGCACAAAAGATATACTGTAAATTATGCTCAAGGTGTCATTTCCGTGCAATGTTTTTGCAAAAAAACCTTGAAAATTATATTAATTGAGTTATAATGTAATAGTGTTGTGATATGAATGAGGTTGGGTATTACATATCATCTACAAAACACATATTTTGTAAATCACCTGGGAGGGATATAAATGTTTCAGGATGACAGAAGAATCAGAATGTTCTGCGGCCATTACGGCAGCGGAAAAACAGAATTTGCAGTAAATTATGTTACAAGACTTAAAAAGGAAGTTGGACCTGACAAAAAGGTTGTTATATCAGATATGGATATTGTAAACCCTTACTTTCGCTCAAGAGAGAAAACTGCTGAGCTTGAGGCACAGGGAATTGTAGTTTACGGATCTTCATATAACTCAGATGCGGACATACCCGCTGTTCCGGCAGAGATGATGGGACCGTTTATTGACAAGCGCTGTGATTATATTGTTGACCTCGGCGGCAATGAAGTCGGAACAATAGTGCTCGGAAGATACAAAGAACACTTTGATCCGGAAGAGATGAACGTATTTATGGTAATCAACACTTACAGACCTGATACTTATGATGCCGATTTATGCATTGAACAGATGCATGAGCTTGAAGCCGGTATCGGACTTAAGAGTAACAGGCCTTATAAATAACACAAACCTTGTCAGAGAAACTACTCTTGCGGATATTCTCCGCGGTGAGAAAATTATCTCCGAAGTAAGCAGAAGGACAGGCGTTCCTATAAGATATACTGCTTACGTTGAAGAAGTTGTTAAAGACATGACTCCCGAAATTGAAGCAACGCTTTCAGGTGAAGTCGTGCCTCTCACATATTATATGAGAGCATCATGGATGTAATTTTATCTACTTAAATAAGGAGGTGCACTTAAATGGCAAAATTCACTTTATCATTCAACACGGAATACTGCAAAGGCTGCGAGCTTTGTATAGCTGCTTGCCCTAAGAATCTTCTTGCACTTGACAAAGAAGCTACAAATGAAGCAGGATACTTCCCGGCAGGCATTACTGATCAGGAGGCATGTATTGGCTGTCAGAGCTGTGCAAGAATGTGTCCGGATTGTGTTATCACAATCATTAAGAATGATTAATTAAGAGAGGAGGATATTTATAATGGCTAGAGTTATTATGAAAGGCAACGAAGCTATCGCAAAAGCAGCTATCGTTGGCGGATGTAGATATTTCATGGGCTATCCCATTACACCCCAGAATGAAATACCCGAATACTTATCAAGAGAATTACCTAAAGTCGGCGGCACATTTGTACAGGCTGAGTCTGAAGTCGCTGCTATTAATATGGTTTATGGTGCAGGTGCATCAGGAGCAAGAGTTATGACATCTTCTTCTTCACCCGGAATCGCACTTAAACAAGAAGGTATTGGTTACCTTATCCATGGTGAGGTTCCCGCAGTTATCGTATCAATGATGCGTGGCGGCCCGGCTCTTGGAACAATACAGCCCGGTCAGAGCGATTATTTCCAGGCAGTTTACGGTGGTTCAAACGGTGACAAACATATCCCTGTTCTCCTTCCCGGCAACATTCAGGAAGCAGTAGAATGATGTAAAATATGCTTTTGAAATGGCTGATCATTACAGACATCCTGTAGTAGTTTGCTGTGACGGTCTTATCGGACAGATGATGGAGCCCGTTGATTTTGACAGACCTGTAGAAATTAAGTCAAAACAGGATCTTTCTGAGTGGGCACTTGGCTGCTCAAAGCCCGGAACAAGAAACTTCATCTATGGTATTTCTGATGATGCTCCTGACTGTGAGAGAAGAAACCTTAAATGGCAGGTAGGCAAATATGCTGAAATGGCTGCAACAGAAGCTAAATACGAAGAGTATATGATGGATGACGCTGAATATGCATTCGTTGGCTATGGTACAACAAGCCGTATCCTTAAAACAGCTATGAACGAACTTAGAAGCGAAGGAATTAAAATTGGTTTGATCAGACCTCAGACAGCTTGGCCGTTCCCTGTTAAACCTTTTGAAAATAAAAACATAAAGAAATTTATCGTTGGTGAAATGAACTTAGGTCAGATGGTTCAGGACGTTGAGCTCGCTTGCCAGGACAAATCAAAAGTAACTTTCTACGGCAGATGCGGCGGTGTTATCCCTACACCAGAGGAATACATCGACTTTGCTAAGAAAGTAATAGGAGGTGCAAACTAATGTCTACAGTAATTTTCAAGAAACCAGAAGGTATGTCAGATCGTAAATTACATTACTGTCCCGGCTGTGCACATGGTATTGTACACAGACTTGTAGCAGAGTGTGTTGCTGAACTCGGTCAGGTAGATAACACAGTTATCACAGCACCTGTAGGCTGTTCAGTATTTATCCCCAACTATTTCAATTATGATACAATTCACTGTGCACATGGTAGAGCACCTGCTACTGCAACAGGTATAAAAAGAGTACATCCGGATAAACTCGTTATTACTTATCAGGGTGATGGCGACCTTGCTTCAATCGGTACAGCTGAAATCATTCATTGTGCTGCCAGAGGCGAAAACATCACAACTGTATTCATCAATAATGGTATTTATGGTATGACAGGCGGCCAGATGGCTCCTACAACACTTCCCGGAATGAAGGCAACAACATGTCAGTCAGGCCGTGATGTTAAATTAAACGGTAACCCTATCCGTGTTTGCGAGATGCTTGCTACACTTGACGGTCCTGTTTATATTGAGCGTGTATCTGTTGATTCAGCTCCCAACGTAATCAAAGCAAAGAAAGCTATCAAAAAAGCTCTTGAATGCCAGATGAAAGGCTTAGGCTACTCACTTGTTGAGGTAGTTTCTACTTGTCCTACTAACTGGGGCATGACACCTATTAAGTCTATGGAATTTGTTAGAGAAAAAATGATTCCTTTCTATCCACTCGGAGTTTATAAAGATTTGACAGAGGAGGCTAAATAATTATGGGAAAAATCTATAAAATTAGCTGCGCTGGTTTCGGTGGACAGGGCGTTATGTCAATGGGACAGCTTTTAACATACGCTGGTATGGAAGAGGGCAAGGAAGTTTCTTGGGTTCCTTCATACGGTCCTGAAATGCGTGGTGGTACAGCTAACTGTTCAGTAACAGTATCAGACGAACCTATCGGATCACCCGTATTTGATAACGGTATTACTACATGTATCGCTATGAACTTACCTTCATACCTTAAGTATGTTGATAAAGTTGCTCCCGGCGGAGACCTTTTCATTAACTCTTCAATCATCCATGAAGACATTAAGAGAAAAGATATCAATGTTTACGAAGTACCTGTAAATGATATAGCTGACGAACTTGGCAACCAGAAGCTTGTTAACATCATCATGCTTGGTGCAGTTATTGAGGTTACTAAGATTGTATCTCCTGATACTATTCTTCATAAGGCTTTCCTTAAGCTCTTCGGCGAGAAGAAAGCTAAATTAATACCTGCTAACGAAGAGGCTCTTGCAAAGGGCGCTGAGGCAGTTAAGAATCAGATGAAATAAAGTGAATTTTGCTATGCACTTTTTAATAGGCGCAGGTCAAGTACCTGCGTCTTTTTTTTGATGAAAACCACCGGTTATACCGGTGGTACGGAAAAAGCTTTAGCGAGCAAAGGAATAAAAACTCGCTTTGATATAATTAAAGATGCGGTCTGCCAACTGCACTAACATATCAAAAGGAGAACGTCCAAATGAATGACACCAATAGTTTAGCACATACAAAATGGAACTGCAAATACCATATAGTTTTCGCACCAAAATATCGAAGAAGTTGTTTTATGGAGAAATAAAAGTGGAAATAGGAAAGATCCTGCGAGAGTTGTGTAACTGGAAGCAAGTAAATATTTTGGAAGCAGAAGTGTGCCTGATCATATTCACATGCTTGTAGAAATACCACAAAAATGAGCGTATCAAGTTTCGTAGGATTTCTGTGCAAAGGAAAGAGTAGCCTAATCATACACGAGCGACATGGAAATTTGAAATATAAACATGGAAAAGAAGTTTTTGGTGCAGAGGATATTATGTAGATACAGCAGGCAAAAAGCAAAAAAGATAGCGAATTACATACAAAATCAGCTTAAAGAAGATCAAGTATCGGATCAGATGACAATTAAAGAATATCAAGACCCGTTTACGGGTAGCAAGTAACAATCTCATCGCAAGTGGCAGAACGTAAATGCGCCTTAAGGCTGGCTGCTAGTAACAGAGCCTTTAAGGCACATCTGAAATACCACCGGCTAAGCCGGTGGTTTTATTATATATTAATATTGTTAATAGAATAGCCTAATTGGATACTGATTGAAAATGGACAGAAATTAAACAAAAATCTACAAAATTAGCTCGGTTATTATGTCTATATTTTACAAAATTATAATAAAAGGAACAACTGCAATGACAACCTGTATAAAATAAAATATGATATATCACTAAAATATATTATTTTGTTTATTAATATTACCCAATGAAATACTTTTTAATTAATGTTATAATTTTATAAAAAGATGTTGAGGAGTGAAAAAGATGACTTTATTGCAGCTTAATTATATAATGGAAATCTATAGTTGCGGTTCTATTAATAAGGCTGCTAAAGCTTTTTCTTTCACAATCAAGTCTGCAGCAGTTCAATACGTGAACTTGAAAATGAGTTTAATATCAAAATATTCGCAAGAAGTAATAGGGGAATTGAGCTTACAGAGGAATGGTAAAGTTTATTACTCATATCAGACCTATACTTGAGCAGCAAAAAACCATAGAAAACTATTATGCTGACAGAGATGGCAGTGATTTTGTTTCGCTTTCGATTGCTTCACAGAGGTATCCGTTTTGTGCAAAGGCATTTGTGCTACTTATACAAAATCAAGATGTTACGAAATATAGCCTGAGCTACAAAGAGGCTGAAATGGATAATGTTATAGAAAGTGTTTCAGCAAGAAAAAGTGAAATAGGTGTAATTTTTTTGTCAGATATGACTGAAAAATTTATGAATAGAGTGTTTGCCACAAATGACTTAGTATTTCATGAAATTATGAGAATTAAGCCACATGCATTTATCAATGTTAATCATCCTCTTGCCTGCAAAAATAGTGTAAAGGTAAAAGAACTTTTTGAATATCCGTATGTTGCATTTTCAAAGAAGAATAATGATTCGTTTAATTACTCAGAGGAAGCTGTTATTCCTGATATAGATAGATTTAAAAAAATAGTTTATGTTAATGACAGGGCATCAAGTTATAATGTCCTTGTTCATACAGACTGTGTTTCAACGGGAAGCGGTATTTTACCGGAAGGCTACGGAGATGACAGAATTAAATCTATACCCATTGATGATGCAGACGATTATATGCGTTTAGGCTGGATAAGCCTAAAGGATATGACTATTTCTCAACAAGCTGAAGAATATATAAGTATACTGAAAAAAATAATTAAGGAAGCCACAAAATAATAGGAGTATTATAATATGATTCGTAAGGCGATGGAAAGTGATATAAAATCAGTATCAAGAATTTATGAAAAAATAATAGATGCTGAAGAAAAGGGAATGGCTACAATTGGATGGCTGAGAAATGTATATCCAACTGAAAGGACTGCTGTTGATGCTTTTAGAAAAGACGAACTTTTTGTACTAGTAGATAATGGCGAGGTTGTAGCAGCGGCTAAAATAAATTGTGAACAGGTTCCGGAATATGCTAACTGCAAGTGGGAGCATGAGGTACCTGACAATGAGGTTATGGTTTTGCATACACTAGTTGTTGATCCTGATAAGTCTGGTAATGGATATGGAACAATATTCGTTGATTTTTATGAGGATTATGCACTTAAAAACGGATGCAAATATCTTCGTATGGATACTAATGAAAAGAACACAAATGCACGTAAGCTTTATAAAAAACTTGGTTATAGTGAGCCGGGAATTGTGCCATGTGTTTTTAACGGAATAGAAGGAGTTCAGTTAGTTTGTCTTGAGAAAAAATTGAAATAATGTCTGGCATATTAAAAGCACGCTAAACTCTGTTTAACGTGCTTTTGTTGATTAAATAATTTATTTTCAATGAACAAACTCTGAGTAAATAGCTTGAAGAGTTTCCTGATAATCACTTTCTTCAACACCAAGAATAATATTAAGTTCACTGGAACCCTGGTCTATCATTTTTATATTAACACCTGAATTTGCAGCGGCCTTAAATACTCTGTATGCTGTACCGATTCCATTTACCATATTTCGTCCTACAACGGCTATAAGAGCAATTCCGTCATCAATTGAAATATAGTCTGGATTTACGCTTTTTTTAATCTCATCAGCTATTATAAGCTTCTTATCCTTAATATAATCTGTGCTTACGATAATAGACATTGCATCAATGCCTGAAGGAAGGTGCTCAAATGGAACATTGTTGTTCATTAATACTTCAAGAACTTTTTTACCAAAACCGATTTCGAGTTCATCATGTCTTTTTCAAGAACAATAATTGAAAAGCCTTTTTTTCCTGCTATTCCTGTAATAACATCAGAAGTTGCGTCTGCCTCAGCCTTTGGCACAATCATTGTACCTTTATCTTCTGGATGATTGGTATTCTTGATATTAATTGGAATACCTGCAAATCTAACAGGGAATATTGAGTCTTCGTGAAGAACAGTAGCACCCATATATGAAAGTTCGCGAAGTTCTTTGTATGTAATTGTATCAATTACGTTAGGATTTTTAACAAATCTGGGGTCTGCCATTAAAAATCCTGATACGTCTGTCCAGTTTTCATACAAATCAGCTCTTGCTGCCCTCGCAACAACCGATCCGGTAAAGTCAGAACCGCCTCTTGTAAAAGTTTTAATTGTACCATTAGGCATTGAACCGTAAAATCCTGGAATAACAGCATATTTGTGTTTATCTAATATAGATGACAATACTCTGTTTGTATTTTCTGCGTCAAAGGTACCGTCCTCACAAAAGAAAATACCCTTTTCTGCATCAATAAAATCAAAACCAAGATATTTTGCAAGTACAATTGCATTGAGGTATTCACCTCGGCTAGCAATATAGTCACTGCCGGCATGGTGCTCAATAGCCATTCGTATTTTAGTAAATTCGTCATCAAGAGAAAAATCCAATCCAAGATCTTTTATTATTTTATCATATCTTTTTCTGATGCCTATGAATATAGTATCTATGCTTTCACCATTTTTTGTAAGCTCATAGCATTTATAAAGCATATCCGTTACTTTTTCATCATCATTGTTTCTTTTACCGGGAGCAGAAGCTACTACATATCTTCTTTCCGGCTCACTTTTAACAATTTCCGCAACTTTTCTGAAATGCTCGGCATCGGCAAGTGAGCTTCCGCCAAACTTCAAAACCTTAACTGACATTTATAATCGGCTCCTTTTAATCAAAGATCATTAATCATTAGATCTGCATAACTTTCACGTCTAACTGTTGTATAGCTTTCACCCTTATTAAGCATTACAATAGGCGGACGTGGAATACGGTTGTAGTTTGATGCCATTGAATAGTTATATGCACCTGTAGTCATTACTGCAAGGATATCACCTTTTTTTGCTGTAGGCAGCATTACGTCTTCCTGTATAAGGTCACCGCTTTCGCAGCATCTTCCGCCAACAGTGTATTTCTTTTCAAAGGTTTCATTAGCCTTGTTTGCAAGCATTATAGTATATGGTGATTCATATAAAGTATATCTTGGGTTATCAGTCATACCTCCGTCAATAGAAACGTAATTTTTATAACCGGGTATTTCTTTTGTTCCGCCGACTGTATATAATGTCATACCTGCATCAGCAACAATGCTTCTTCCTGGCTCCATAAGAACAGTGGGAAGATTAATTCCAAGCTTAGCACATTTTTCTTTCATCATATCAGCGATTCCCTTGATGTTTTTAGAATAATCTATTTCAGGGTGCTCTTCAATATACCTCACACCCATACCGCCGCCGAGATTGAGTATCTGTGCCTCGTATCCAAGCGAATCTTTTATGTGGGCAATATATTTAAGCATTATTTCAGCGCCATCAACAAACGGCTCAATATCAAAAGTTTGTGAACCTATGTGGCAGTGATAACCGCAAAGCTCAACATTATTTTTGCCAAGTGCAATTTTAATTGCTTCTTCGGCCTGTCCGGTTTCAATTGCAATACCAAATTTAGAATCTACTTTTCCGGTTGAAATTTTAACATGTGTATGTGGGTCAATTCCAGGTGTAAGACGAAGAAGTATTTTCTGAGTAATGCCGTATTCTTTTGCGGTTTGATCTATGGCATCAAGCTCATCAAGATTATCACAAACGAAATATCCAATTTTATTTTCTATTGCAAATTTAATGTCAGCATTTGTTTTATTGTTTCCATGAAAATATACATTTTCCATGGGAAAATCAGCTTGTAAAGCTGTATAAAGTTCACCTGGAGAAACTACATCAACACCCATTTTTTCTTCTGCCGCAATGCTGTATATTTTTTTGAAGCATAAAGCTTTACTTGCGTAAAGGGGCATTGAACTCTCACCGAAGTTTTCTTTCATAGCTGTTACATATATCCTCATTTTTTCTCTTACTTTTTCCTCATCAATAAGATAGAGGGGAGTACCATATTTTTCAGCAAGTTCAACAGTATCCTGTCCGGCAAAGGTGAGATGTCCTTTATTGTTTATTCCTAAGTTGTTGCAAATCATGATGTTATCTCCTTTACATTAAAATTTAATTTATACAAAAAAACAGCCAAATTGAGGCTGCACGACAAAATGATATTAAACCGTGACAGCACTCCGCAAATGCGACAGTTAAGTGAATATTATTTCACTTCCCCAGGTCAGCCTTTCGCCTCAGCCGCCTTCGGCAACGATCCCTTTCATTGGAGAAGCTTTGCGAAAGCAGAAAATCCCCAAATACTGATGATGCGATGCACCTCTGTCTATAATGTATTTTAATAAAGTATATTATTTATCAGCTTTCATTGCAATAGTTTTCGAATAAAAAGTATGTTTTTATACAGGTCTGATATAAAATGTCGAAAAATTATTTAGGTACACTATAAAAATGATATTAATTTGGGATAATGTTAAGTAATATTGTATATTTTATATACTTTTATTTAATAAGTATAGATAAATTCATTGTTTTAATTTATAATCAATCATAGGATTATACCAAAAATAATTAAATTTGAACTTAATAAATACTGAATATGTAGAATATTGTTCTGATTTGTTGTTTTACATTGATTTTACGTTTGCCTTATGTATATTTTACAATGATATATTATCTTTCATAGTGTTGATAAAATGAAAATTGATTACGATAGGCGGGGGAAAAATGGATATATTTGGCTTGTTTAACATGATTGGCGGTTTGGCGTTGTTCCTATATGGTATGCATATAATGGGTCAGGGACTTGAAAAAATGTCAGGAGGTAAACTTGAACGTATTCTTGAAAGTCTTACCAAAAATAGGCTTATGGCGGTGCTGCTTGGAACAGGAGTTACAGCAATAATTCAAAGTTCATCTGCAACAACTGTTATGGTTGTAGGTTTTGTTAACTCCGGTATTATGAAACTTAACCAGGCAATTGGAATTATTATGGGTGCTAATATCGGTACAACCGTTACAGCATGGCTTTTGAGTCTTGTTTCTATTGAGGGAACAAACATAGTTATGAAAATGCTTAAACCATCTTCATTTTCACCTATACTTGCAATTATAGGTGTTGCTATGCTTCTTTTTTCAAAAAAAGAAAAAAAGAAAAATATAGGCGGAATATTGATTGGTTTCGCTATTCTTATGTTTGGTATGGAGACTATGAGCAGCGCTGTTAAGCCTCTTGCAAATGTACCGGAATTTACAAGCATTCTTACGAAGTTTTCAAATCCTATTCTTGGTATAATTGTTGGTGCATGTGTTACAGCAATTATTCAGAGTTCATCAGCTTCTGTTGGTATCCTTCAGGCATTATGTGTGACCGGTGTAATTAGTTTTAGGAATGCTATTCCTATTATCATGGGTCAGAATATAGGTACTTGTATTACTGCAATTATTTCAAGTATTGGTGCCGGAAGAGATGCGAAGAGGGCAGCAGCTGTACATCTTTACTTTAACCTTATCGGAACTGCTATATTTACAATTGCTTTTTATAGCGCAAACTATTTCTTGAATTTCTCTTTTATGGATAATATGATTAATCCTGCTGGAATTGCTACTATTCATACTGCTTTTAATATCATAACAACTGCAATGTTAGTTCCTTTTGGCAATCAGCTTGAGAAGCTTGCATGCCTTACAATTAAGGATAAGAATTTGCCGGCTGTAGCTACAAAACAGGAATTACAGATGCTTGATGAAAGATTTTTGGATTCATCAGGATATGCTATTATGCTTTGTAAAAATGCAGCTGTTGAAATGGCTAGTTTATCAAAGAAAGCAGTATATGCTGCAATAGATCTAATTTCAGGCTATAATGAAGAAAAGGCGGAAGAAATTTATAAAATTGAAGATGAAGTAGATAGATATGAAGACAGGCTTGGCACGTACCTTGTTAAGGTTAGCAGTAAAAATCTTTCTATAGACGAAAGTCATACGGTATCTATGCTTCTTCATTCGCTTAATGATTTTGAACGAATTTCTGATCACGCTATTAATATTTTGGATTCTGCAAAGGAACTTTATGATAAGGGAATTGAATTCAGTCAAATAGGAAACAAAGAAATAGATGTGTACTCAAATGCAGTAAAAGAAATACTTGATATAACTATGAGGGCATTTGAAAATATGGATAAGGACACGGCTGTTATGGTTGAGCCTCTTGAAGATGTAATAGATGACCTTAATATTGTTATTAAGGAAAAACATATTAAGCGTTTAAGATGCGGGGAATGTACAACTGAGCTTGGTTTTATACTTTCTGATATTACAACAAATTATGAAAGAGTGGCTGACCATTGTTCTAATCTTGCTATTTATGTATTACAGTCAGATATGGAAGAGATGGATACTCATAATTTTCTTCTTCAGCACGGTATGGAGAATAGCGAAGAGTTCCAGAAACGTTATATTGAATTTAAGAAAAAATATTACATTGACTAATTTTTACTTATTACTGAGGTGTATTTTTATGGCATTAATTTATATAGTCGAAGATGATGCAAATATTTCTGAGATAGAAAGCATTGCTCTTAGCAATAGTGGGCACATATCTGAGTCATTTGAGAATGCACGCTCGTTTTATGAAAAAATGTCTGTTGATAGACCTGATTTAATAATTCTGGATATTATGCTTCCTGATGAAGATGGTCTGGAGATACTTAGAAAAATCAGAGCTAAATCTGATACAAAACGAATTCCTGTAATTCTTATTAGCGCTAAGTCTACTGAGATTGATAAGGTCAGAGGTCTTGAAATGGGAGCTGATGATTATCTTACAAAACCTTTTGGAGTAATGGAACTTATTGCAAGGGTAAAAGCTTTGCTTAGACGAACGGAAGAAGAAAGAAAAATTACAGGCAAAGAAAAGTATATGCATATGGGTGATATTTTTATTGATGACGTAAGAAGAGTGGTATATGTTTCTGAAGAAAAGTGTGAGCTTACTTATAAGGAATATGAACTGCTCAAGCTGTTGATATTAAATGATGGTATTGTGCTTACAAGAGACATTATAATGGATAAAGTTTGGGGCGTTGAGTTTGAAAGTGAATCAAGAACTGTTGATATGCATATTAAAACGCTTAGACAGAAACTTGGAGAGTCAGGCAATATGATAAAGACAGTCAGAAATGTCGGATATGTTGCTGAACTAAAATGATGGTGACACTATGAAGAGAAAAATCAGTGTATACATGTTTATTGTAGCTGTTGTGGCTATATTGTCTACTTTTGTTTTGCTTACCCTTACTTTTCAAAAAATATCAGCACAGAGGTTTAAAAATAACCTTGAGACAAGCTGCATGATACTAATGGAAACATGGAGTGAGGATAAAAGTAATGACTATAACTTTAATAATTTAAAATTGACTGTTGTTTCATCAGATGGTGGCATTATATATGACAATGGAGATGAGACGGCTTCTGATATTGATAGTTGTGAAGAAATAATTTCAGCTAAAGAAACAGGCGAAGGTTTTGCTGTAAGAAAATCGGCAAATTCCAATGATAATATATATTATTATGCTTCTATGAAAGATAATGGTACTATATTCAGAGTGTCTCAGCAGTCAGGCAGACATGCTTGTCCTTTTGGTAATCTGTTTCCGCTCGTTATATTTATATTAATATTAATGTCGGCAGTCTGCCTTATAATTACAAAATATTTGACTGCAGATATATTAAAGCCAATTGAAAGAATGGCTGATAATATGAATTACAGTAAAGAGCCGGAGTATAAAGAGCTTGTACCTGTTATGAATATGTTAAAAGAACAGCATGAAAACATTTTGAACAGTGCCAGAGTCAGGCAGGAATTTTCCGCTAATGTATCACATGAACTTAAAACACCGCTTACAGTAATATCAGGATATGCTGAACTGATTGAGAATAAAATGGTAAGTGAAAATGATACAATACGTTTTGCAAAAGAAATTCATCATAATTCAGACAGATTGCTTACACTTATCAATGATGTAATAAGGCTTTCTGAGCTTGACAGCGAAAGCTCTGAGGTTATATATGAAAGAATTGATTTGGCTGAAATAGTTGATGAATGTCTGCCGGTTATACAAAGCAACGCAAAGCAGCATAATGTTAATGTTGATGTCAGCTGTATGCAGTGCATTATTAACGGCAATAAGTCGATGATAGAAGAAATAGTTATGAACCTTAGTAATAATGCTATAATATATAATAAAGCCGGCGGAAATGTATGGATTAGAGTATACAACAAAAATGGCAGGGCAGTCATTGATGTTAAAGATAACGGAATAGGCATTCCGAAAGAACACCAAGAGAGAGTATTTGAAAGATTCTATCGAGTAGATAAAAGCAGGTCAAAAAGAAGCGGTGGCACTGGATTGGGACTCGCAATTGTAAAACATATTGCATCAACTCATAAAGCTGCTATTACGCTTCAAAGCGAACCTGATAAGGGTACAGAAATAAAAATAACTTTTTAATTCCATATATGAATGTAAACCAAAAGACCTCCATGATAGGAGGTCTTTAATATTATATAAGGCTTATAGTTTTATTTGACTGGGTATTCCATTTGCTTCTTTATCATATTCAGCAATATTGGAACCTGATGATGTTATTTTATTAATTCTGTAGGCTTCAATATCTTCACATATAAATTCCTCAGCACTGAAAAGTTTAGTAACTCTACTTTTCTTTTTCATTGTAAACACCTGAACACCGCCAGATGTTTTATTGGAATTAAGCGGTATAAGTTCAGTATTGAATAACAGTGCTTTATCAGTATCCCTAATTAAAACAAGGTCACAGTCAGTTGCCGCTGTTGTTATACCAATGACAGGAGATTTAGCTGAGTATGCATTTACCAGCTTCTTACGATTTGTTTTGGTTGCATAGCTTTCTACGGTAACCTTAGCAACCTTACCGTTTTCAAATGCAAAGAACATATATCCGGAGTAATCAACTGTTGCTGTACAATAAAGAATTTTTTCGTCTTCTTCCATAGTAAGTATGTTAGGAAGATATTCCCCAAAGGTACTAGCTTTGCAGTCAGCAATATCATTGACTTTCATCTTATATACATTTCGTTTGTCAGAGAAGAAGATAACATCGGATTTATTAGTACATTCTATTTCACATAAAATTCGGTCTTCTTCCTTTAGCTTCTGATCGGGGTTTGACCTAAGCGAAACAAGCGGTATTTTCTTGAAGTAATTATGCTCAGTAAAGAAAAGTTTAACGCCGTAATCTTCTATCAAATCTTCTGCTTGCAGCTTTTCGGTTTCTTCATCGGAAATAATGCTTGTTTTTCTTTCTTTTCCGTATTTTTTTGCGATAGCTTTTAGTTCTTTTGTTATAAGATGTTTAATTTTTGTATCGCTCGAAAGAATTACATTCAGGTCGGCAATATCCTCAACTAAATCACTTATTTCTTGTATTTTATTAAGTATATATTCCTTATTTATGTTACGGAGCTTTATTTCAGCTACAAACTCAGCCTGCTTTTCATCAATATCAAAGCCGGTAATAAGGTTTGGAACAACCATTGCATCAATTTCAGTATTTCGTATTATTGCAATAGCTTTATCAATATCCAATAATATTTTTGAAAGTCCCTGAAGAAGATGAAGCTTATTGTTTTTTTTGTCTAAATCAAATTTAATTCTGCGCTTTACACAATCCATGCGGAAACGAATCCATTCACTCATAATACCTTTAATACCAAGTGTTTTTGGTCTTCCGTCAATAAGAAGGTTGAAATTGCAGCTAAAGGAATCTCTTAAAGGAGTAAGTGAAAAAAGTTTGGCCATTATTGTATCAGGATCAGCTGATTTCTTAATATCAATGGTAATTTTAAGTCCTTTAAGGTCAGTTTCATCACGAATATCAGTGATATCACGGATTTTGCCGCTTTTTACAAGTAAAATAACTTTATCTATTATAGTTTCAATATTTGTTGTGTAAGGTATTTCAAATATTTCTATACAGCTGTTCTTTTTGTCAAATCTGTATTTTGAACGTACTTTAAAGCTGCCACGTCCTGTTTCATAAATTGAAAGCAGTTCATTTTCATTATAGATAAGCTCTCCGCCGTGAGGAAAATCCGGACCCTTAATATAATCAGTAAGTTTGCAATCTGGATTAGACATATATGCTGATGTAGCTTCACATATTTCAATAAGATTAAAACTACAGAATGAACTTGCCATACCTACCGCAATTCCCTGATTTGGGTTCACAAGAATATTAGGAAAGCTGGTAGGAAGGAGAACAGGTTCTTTCATTGTTGAGTCAAAGTTATCAACAAAGTCTACCGAGTTTTTATCTATGTCACCAAATATTTCTTCCAGACAGAAGCAAGCTTGGCTTCGGTGTATCTTGCCAGCATATGCCATATCCCTTGAATATTGCTTTCCAAAGTTACCCTTTGAGTCAACAAATGGTATTAACAGTGAACCGTTACCCTCTGTAAGACGTACCATTGTTTCATAGATAGTAATATCTCCATGAGGGTTAAGACGCATGGTCTGACCGACAATGTTTGAAGATTTTGTTCTTGCACCGTTAAGAAGTCCCATCTTATACATTGTATAAAGGAGCTTTCTGTGTGAAGGCTTAAAACCGTCAATCTCTGGAATTGCTCTGGAGACTATTACGCTCATAGCATAGGGCATATAATTAACTTCAAGAGTATCCGTAATTTTCTGTTCAGTTATTTTTATAGTTTTTGATTGATTTATGTTAGTGTCTTTATTTTTCTTAGCCATGTTTTACCTCTTAAATCAACTTATATCGGCAAGTTCAAGATAACGGTAACCGTCACTCTCAATAAAATCTTTCCTGCCTTTAAGATTTTCACCGAGAAGAAGTTCAAATATTTCACGGGTATGCTCTATACTGTCAGGTGTAACAAGTATTAATCTACGAGTTTCGGGATTCATAGTTGTTTCCCACATCATTTCTGGTTGGTTTTCACCAAGTCCCTTAGATCGCTGAATAGTATACTTGCCTTTTATATTTGAGATAAAGTCTGCCTTTTTCTGTTTTGGAGTATGCAAAGTAAGTATTTTTTCCTGAGTTTATTTCATATAACGGTGACTCGGCAATAAATACCTTTTTTCAGTTATAAGAGTAGGAACAAGGCAATAAAGCATAGTAAGCACAAGAGATCTGATATCCGTCGACATCTGCATCGGTACAAATAATAATTTTGTTCCATTTTAACTGGTTCAAATCAAAAGAATTCATAGAATTGTGTTTTGATTTGATTTCTACTCCGCATCCAAGTACCTTAAGCAAGTCAGTTATAATATCATTTTTAAATATCTTGTCATAATCCGATTTAAGACAGTTAAGTATCTTACCACGGATTGGAATGATTGCTTGAAATTCGGCGTCACGTCCAAGTTTACAAGAACCGAGAGCAGAATCTCCCTCAACAATATAAATTTCTCTGCGGTCAACATCCTTTGAACGACAGTTTACAAATTTATCAACACGGTTGTTCATGTCGATGCTTCCGGTGAGCTTCTTCCTAATATTAACCCTGGTATTTTCTGCAGTCTCGCGGCTTCTTTTGTTAACAAGTATTTGATTGGCTATTTTATCAGCTTCCAATTTATTTTCTATAAAATATATTTCAAGCTGCTGCTTAAAGTAGTCAGTCATTGCGTCCTGAATAAATTTGTTAGTTATGGATTTCTTTGTTTGATTTTCATAGCTCGTTATTGTTGAGAATGAGTTTACAACAATTATAAGACTGTCTTCAATATCTGTAAAAGTAATTTTCTTTTCATTTTTTTTATATAGATTATTGCTTTTTATATATTTATCAATTGAAGCAACAAATGAGTTCTTTACAGCCTTATCCGGCGAGCCGCCATATTCAAGAAATGAACTGTTATGATAATATTGCAGGGAATTAATTTCATTGTTAAAGCAGAATGCCGCTTCAAATTTCAGCTTGTACTCAGGCTTGTCCTCACGGTCACGTCCTCTTGTTTCAGTATCCAGATAATATATATCTGTAAAGCCTTTATCATCGTTAAGTTCTTTAATATAGTCTTTTATACCGTTTTCATATACAAAGGTTTCCTTCTCACCGCTTTCTTCATCAAAAAACTCAAAAGTGAGGCCTGCATTTACAATTGCCTGACGTTTAAGCGTATCTTTAAAGTATTCAGTGGGTATATTTATATCGGTAAAAACATCCATGTCAGGACGCCATTTTATTTCTGTTCCAGTTATCTTTTTACCGGCTTCTTCTTTTATAAGACCGGAAATATTTTCTCCTTTTTTGAAGTGAAGGGTATATTTATAACCGTCACGATAAATAACGGCATCCATATATTCCGAAGAATACTGAGTGGCACATGTACCTAAACCATTAAGCCCAAGACTGAATTCGTAGTTTTCACCTGAGTTATTATTATATTTGCCACCGGCATAAAGCTCGCAGAATACCAGTTCCCAATTGAAACGATCTTCTTTTTGATTGTAGTCAACAGGAATTCCTCTGCCGTAGTCTTTTATTTTTATTGAATGATCCTTAAATCTAGTAACTTCAATTTTTTTCCAAAGCCTTCACGAGCCTCATCAATTGAATTGCTTAATATCTCAAAGACAGTATGCTCACAGCCCTCAAGACCATCTGAACCAAATATTACACTTGGGCGTAGTCTTACTCGGTCAGCACCTTTAAGTGAAGAAATACTGTTGTCATTATATTGCTTTTTTGAATTACTGGTCGCCATATCTACACCTGCTTAATTTTTTAATATCTATATAATGATAAATGAATTTCATATATTTGTCAAGAAGATACGAGTGTATGTTCGTATAAGCTCAATTTAATAGATATTTAATATAAACCCCAATTTTATTGTACTTTATTCATACTTATAAGAATGTTATAATAAAATAAAAATTAATAGGAGGATATTATGGATAAATCAAAAGTATATTTCACAGACTTTAGAGCAAAACCCGGAATAAATCTTCTTAATAAGCTGGACAGGCTTGTTAGAGAAGCTGGTATAGGCAATATTGATTTTAGAAATAAATTTATAGCCATTAAAATTCATTTTGGCGAGCCTGGTAATCTTGCGTTTTTGAGGCCTAATTATGCTAAAGTTATTGCTGATATTGTAAAAGAGAAGGGTGGATATCCTTTTTTAACTGACTGCAATACGCTTTATGTCGGTAGAAGAAAAAATGCTCTCGAACATATTGATACTGCATATGAGAATGGTTTTTCACCTTTTTCAACCGGGTGTAATGTTATAATAGGGGACGGACTTAAGGGACTTAGTGAGGTTTATGTACCAGTAAGGAATGGCGAACTTTGCAAGGAAGCAAAAATAGGTAAAGAAATAATGGAAGCTGATATTATTATTTCGCTTACACATTTCAAAGGTCATGAGCTTACAGGCTTTGGCGGAGCGCTTAAAAATATAGGTATGGGCAGCGGCTCAAGAGCCGGCAAGATGGATATGCATACTTCAAGCGGTCCAAAAGTGATAAACAAGGTTTGTGTAGGGTGCGGAACTTGTGTTAAGAATTGTGCTCACGGGGCAATAACAATAGTAGATAAAAAAGCTGTTATTGATAAAGATAAATGTGTGGGATGCGGCAGGTGTATAGGTGCCTGTAGATTTGATGCAATGGTTTCACTTTATGATAACTCAAGTGAAATAACTAATAAGAAAATTGCAGAGTATACAATGGCTGTACTTGATGGCAGACCGAACTTCCATATCAATATAGTAAATAATGTTTCTCCGTTCTGTGATTGTCATGCGGAAAATGATGTGCCTATTGTGCCTGATGTCGGCATGTTTGCATCATTTGACCCAGTTGCAATTGATGTTGCATGTGCTGATGCTGTTAATGCTCAGCCGATTATGCCAAATAGTATGCTTGCTGAAAAAGAACGTTGTCACCATGATCACTTTACTGTTACTCATCCGATTACTGATTGGAAATTCTGTGTTGATCATGCAGAAAAAATTGGCGTAGGCACAAAGGAATATGAATTAATAAAGTTATAAAATGTAATGCAGTTTATATCAGTATATATAAAAAAGCCGCAGATTTCTCTGCGGCTTTAATTTTATTCTTTTATACTAATTATTCACCAGCAAGCTTTTTATAGCCTTCAAGTCTTTCTTTAGCATATTCTTCTGTCTTAGCGAAAAGTTCAGTAGCAAGTTCAGGGAATGTTCTTATAAGTGAGCTATAACGAACTTCATTCTTGATGAATGCCTGGAAGTCGCCTGAAGGATCCTTTGAATCAAGTGTGAAAGGATTCTTTCCTTCTTCTTTAAGAAGAGGATTAAATCTGAACATATGCCAGTATCCACATTCAACAGCTTTCTTGATTTCTGTCTGAGCACCGCTCATACCACCCTTGATACCATGGTTGATACAAGGAGCATATGCGATGATAAGTGAAGGTCCGGGATATGCTTCAGCTTCTTTAAGAGCCTTAACAAGCTGTGCCTGATTAGCACCCATAGCAACCTGTGCTACATATACATAACCATAGCTCATAGCCATCATACCAAGGTCTTTTTTCTTAACTTTCTTGCCGCTTGCTGCGAACTGTGCAACAGCACCAGCAGGAGTAGCTTTAGAAGCCTGTCCACCAGTATTTGAGTAAACTTCTGTATCGAATACAAAGATGTTAACGTCTTCGCCTGAAGCAAGTACGTGGTCAACTCCGCCGTAACCGATGTCATATGCCCATCCGTCACCACCGAAGATCCACTGGCTCTTCTTAACAAGCTGATCCTTGTTTTCAAGAACATAATCAACGATTACTTTTGCTTCTGCACTATCTGTTTCAAATCCTTCAAGTTTTTCAACAAGTTCAGCTGATGCAGCCTTAGATTCTTCACCAAGAGCCATTGTTGAAATCCATTTGTCGATAGCAGCAGCAAGTTCTTCACATGCCATAGGCTTAAGTGTTTCAAGTTTAGCCTTAATGCCATCTCTCATCTGTTTTACAGCTGATGCCATACCAAGACCGAACTCAGCATTGTCCTCGAAGAGTGAGTTGCTCCAAGCAGGACCTCTGCCAGCCTTATTTGTTGTATAAGGAGATGTAGGAGCTGAACCACCCCAGATTGATGAACATCCTGTAGCATTTGCAACGTACATTCTGTCACCGAAAAGCTGTGTGATAAGTTTAGCATAAGGTGTTTCACCACAACCAGCACAAGCGCCTGAGAACTCAAGTAAAGGCTGTTCAAACTGGCTGCCCTTAACTGATGCTTTGTCCATAGGGTTAGGTTTATCTGAAAGTGCAACTGCATATTCCCAGTTAGCGATTTCTGCATCCTGAGTTGAAAGAGGTTTCATTGTGATTGCTTTTTCTTTAGCAGGACATACTGTTACACAGCTGCCGCATCCAAGACAGTCAAGAACTGAAACCTGCATAGCAAATTTATATCCAGCAAATGTAGCACCGCCCTTAGCGTCAACCATCTTGAAGTCTGCAGGAGCATTTGCAGCTTCCTCAGCACTAAGAAGGAAAGGACGAATTGTTGCATGAGGACATACATATGAACACTGGTTACACTGAATACATTTTGCAGGATCCCATTCAGGAACATTAACAGCAGCGCCTCTCTTTTCATAAGCAGCTGTTCCAAGAGGTGAAGTACCGTCTTCAATTCCCTTGAAAGCACTTACAGGAAGGCTGTCGCCCTTACGTGTGTTAACAGCTGTAACAATTGTCTTAACATATTCAGGCTCATCCTTTTCAACTGCAACTGTTTCATCAACAGCGTTAGCCCAATCAGCAGGAACCTTAACTTCAACAACACCTTCAACACCTTTATCTACTGCAGCGTAGTTCATGTTAAGGATATCGTCGCCTTTTTTGCCGTAAGACTTTTTGATAGCAGCTTTCATGTAGTCAACTGCTTCATTTATAGGAATGATATTTGCAAGCTTGAAGAATGCTGCCTGAAGAACAGTGTTAATTCTGTTTCCAAGACCAATCTTAGCTGCAATCTGTGTACCATTAATTATGTAGAATTTGATCTTGTGATCTGCAAGGTATTTCTTCATTGATGCAGGAAGGTTAGCACCCAGCTCTTCTTCAGTCCACTCTGTGTTAAGAAGGAATGTACCGCCATCCTTAAGGTCTGAAAGCATATCATACATATTAACATATGACTGTTTGTGGCATGCAACGAAGTCTGCCTTGTTTACAAGATATGTTGAACGGATAGGTTTGTCACCAAAACGAAGATGTGACTGTGTAATACCGCCTGATTTCTTTGAGTCATAATCAAAATATGCCTGTGCATACTTGTCTGTATGGTCACCGATGATTTTGATTGAGTTTTTGTTAGCACCTACTGTACCATCAGCGCCAAGTCCCCAGAACTTACACTGGATTGTTCCGTCGCCTTCTGTAACGTCAACAGTCTGCACCTGTTTCAAGTGAGTGGAATGTTACGTCATCAACGATACCAATTGTGAAGTGGTTCTTAGGAGCATAAGCTTTAAGGTTTTCATAAACAGAGATAATCTGTGCAGGTGTTGTGTCCTTTGAACCTAAGCCGTAACGACCAGCAACGATTGTAGGTCTGTCAGCTTTGTCAAAGAGTGCTGTACAAACATCCTGGTAAAGAGGCTCGCCAAGTGCACCAGGCTCTTTTGTTCTGTCAAGAACTGCAATCTTCTTGCATGTTGCAGGAATAGCACCAAGGAAGTGTTCAACTGAGAAAGGTCTGTAAAGATGAACTTTGACAAGACCAACTTTTTCGCCCTTAGCTGTAAGGTAATCGATTGTCTGCTCAATTGTTTCACAAGCTGAGCCCATAGCGATGATAACTCTGTCAGCATCAGGAGCTCCGTAATAGTTGAAAAGTTTGTAATCTCTGCCTGTTATACGGCTGATTTCCTTCATGTACTCATCACATACATGAACGATATCATCATAGTAAGGGTTGCAAGCTTCTCTTGCCTGGAAGAAGATATCAGGGTTCTGAGCTGTTCCTCTTAATACAGGGTGCTCAGGATTAAGTGAATTTCTTCTGAAAGCGTTAACTGCATCCATATCAATGATCTTTGCAAGTTCATCATAGTCGATGCATTCAACTTTCTGGATTTCGTGTGATGTACGGAAACCATCGAAGAAGTGAAGGAAAGGTACTCTGCCTTTGATTGCTGAAAGATGAGCAACACAAGCAAGGTCCATAACTTCCTGAACAGAGTTAGAGCAAAGCATTGCGAAACCTGTCTGGCGACAAGCCATAACGTCTGAATGGTCACCGAAAATTGAAAGTGCGTGGCTAGCAAGAGCTCTTGCACTTACATGGAATACACCAGGAAGAAGTTCACCGGCTATTTTGTACATGTTAGGGATCATAAGAAGAAGTCCCTGGCTAGCTGTATAAGTTGTTGTTAAAGCACCTGCTGCAAGTGAGCCGTGTACAGTACCAGAAGCACCTGCTTCTGACTGCATCTCAATAACATTTACAGTCTGACCGAAAAGGTTTTTCTTACCATTAGCTGCCCAGTCATCTGTATGTTCAGCCATAGGTGATGACGGTGTGATAGGGAAAATACCCGCAACTTCTGTAAACGCATATGATGCGAATGCAGCAGCTTCATTACCGTCCATAGTTTTCATTACTTTAGACATTTGCATATCCTCCTTAAGAATTTATCTACCATTATAAATATTGGTTAATATTTGCAAACTTGTACGCTTAAATTATATCAAAGTAATTTATTCATAGCAACAGTTTATAAAATTTTGCATTGTCATACAATGAAAGCAGAATGCCTGTTTTTTAAACTAATTGTTAATGTCTATAGTTATAAATTCACAATTTTAATGTTTCAATTAATAAGAATAGAGAAATTTTGAAAAAAAATGCCTTTATAAAAAATATTGTATAAATTTTAGCAAAAATAAAATAGAGTTTTTTGTTAAAAACTCTATTTAATGAAATGCTTATTATGTCTAATTAAATTAAAAAACAAACGTTTTTAGCGTAAGAACGGCAGGTACTTAGATGCTTTTTGTCAGACAAAAGACAAATTATTGGTTTTTTTAGTACATTGTTTTTCTTGACTTATAAACAGGAGTCTTCATTGGTGAGAATTGAAAGATCATATAAGCCGGTTGCATCAGATACTATAAACATATCGTTTAATGATTCAGAGGAAAAGTTAAAACTTCTATCAATATATATGACTGAGGTAGCCGCTGCTGTAACAGTTATGTTGTGTATTCCGGCGGGAAGACCTATGAAAACAGAAATTTCATTATACGTTATTCCAAGAATAACAGGAATACCATCAATATAGATATCCATTGCAGGCGAGCGAGGGACAGTCTGTATAAATCTTACATAAGATGAGTTTGAGAAGCAGTCTGTAGTTGTTCCTTTAAGTGCAAACACGCTGTATTCATTGTTTGTTTTGGTAATTATTAATGTTGTAATAGCACAGTTAAAAGCTTTTAATTTATATTCATACAATAATGTGTTGTTATTGTCATAAAAGTGCATATCATAAATACCGGGTTCAAGATTTAAGTATTCTGATGGTGTATTGCGCTTTAGATTTTTACACATTTCTTTGTCTTTAGAAGCCACACTGATTTCTTCGTCGTCAGGAATCAAGCTATAAAACCTTACATATGATGGATACATAGCGCAATAGGATCAACTGTATTTTTAAAGATATCTTTATCTTTAACAGCTGCATTTGACACTTTAATAGTATTATTGGGCTCAGCTTTTTCTTTGGTATTTTCAACTTTTTCATTTATATCAGGAGTATTATTTTTATAATTTACTGGTGTTTCTGCAATTTTTGCCTTGGAAATTTCGGTTGATTCTTTTACTTCTTCAACCTCAATATCTTTTATTTCGTTATTCGGATAATAGTTATAGCTGCTGTCTGTATAATAATCTCTTCTTGTGGATATTAATTTTATTTTTTCATTTATCAACCTTTTTTGTTCTGACATATAATCACTCCCGTAATAACAGATATAAAAGTTTATGCATATACGAATGAATGTGTTACAAATATGATTGATTTTATTTTAAAGTTGGCTGATTACCAAAATTTCTGGAAAAATTTCAGCATTGTATGATATAATAAAAGCAGAATTAATGAGGTGAAAATATGTCGGAAATAACAACCGAAAATAAAATAGAATTTACACATTTGCATGTCCACACAGAGTATAGTCTTCTTGATGGTTCTGCTAAAATAGTTGAGCTTGTTAAGCGTGCAAAAGAACTTGGAATGGACAGTCTGGCTATAACTGATCATGGTGCCATGTTTGGCGCCATTGATTTTTATAAGGCATGTAAGGAAAATGATGTAAAACCCATTATTGGCTGTGAGGTATATGTTGCACCTTCCAGCCGATTTGAAAAAAATAGCCGAGAAAGCGTAAGCTACTATCATTTGGTGCTTCTTGCAGAAAATATAGAAGGTTATAATAACCTGATAAAATTGGTTTCTTTCGGATACACTGAAGGATTTTATTATAAGCCGCGAGTTGATGAGGAGCTTTTAAGAAAATATCACAATGGGATTATTGCAACAAGTGCATGTTTAGCCGGTCCTGTTGCAAAGACAATGATTAACGGATCATATGAAATTGCAAAGGAAACAGCATTAAGATATTTAGATATATTTGGTGAAGGTAATTTCTTTCTTGAACTTCAGGACCATGGTATTGATGATCAAAAAATTGTAAATGAAGGTCTAATAAGAATGAGCGGCGAGACAGGTATACCGCTTATCTGTACAAATGATGTGCATTATATTAAACAGTCTGATTGGGAGGCACACGATATATTGCTTTGTATTCAGACGGGAAAGACTGTTAATGATGAGAACCGTATGCGTTACGAAGGCAAGTGTTTTCATTTAAAAAGTCCTAAAGAGATGTATGATATGTTTTCTTATGTTCCTGAATCATTAGAAAACACTATGAAAATTGCCGGACGCTGTAATGTGGATTTTGTTTTTCATGAATTAAAGCTGCCTAAATATGATGTTCCTAAAGGATATACAGCTGATGAGTATTTGAAAAAAATTACACAGGATGGATTTAACCTGCGATATCCCGCAGCCGATGATGAACTTAAGAAAAGACTTGAATACGAACTTGACACAATTGTTAAGATGGGATATGTAGATTATTTTCTTATTGTATGGGATTATATTAAATTTGCAAAGGATAATGGAATTACTGTAGGACCGGGCAGAGGAAGTGCAGCGGGAAGTGTTGTTGCCTATTCACTTGATATCACAACAATTGATCCAATTAAATATGATTTGATTTTTGAGCGTTTTCTTAATCCTGAACGTGTAAGTATGCCTGATATAGATGTAGATTTCTCTGATGAAAGGCGACAGGAAGTAATTAATTATGTTATTGGAAAATATGGTATTGATAACGTTGCACAGATCATAACATTTGGTACTATGGCGGCAAAGGCGGCAATTAAAGACGTAGGCCGAGCTCTTGACCTTCCGTATTCCGATGCAGACAGAATATCTAAAATGATACCTACTGAACTGAATATGACTATTGATAAAGCTCTTGGAATGAATCCGGAGCTGAAAAATGAATATGAAAATAATAATGAAATAAGACGGCTCATTGATATGAGCAGAAAACTTGAGGGATTACCTAGGCATGCTTCAACACATGCAGCCGGTGTTGTAATATGCGGTAAGCCGGTAATGGAATATGTTCCTTTGTATTCTGCTGACGGTAATGTTTCAACACAGTATACTATGACGACACTTGAAGAACTCGGTATTCTGAAAATGGACTTTTTGGGACTGAGGACACTAACAGTTGTTGAGAATGCTGTTAAAGAAATAAAAAGAAATCGTGGTATAGAAGTTGATATAGATAATATCAAGGACGGGGATAAAAAGGTTTATGAGATGATTTCTCAGGGAAAAACCGAGGGAGTGTTTCAGCTTGAAAGCGGTGGAATGAAGCAGTTCATGAAAGAGCTTAAACCTACCTGCCTTGAGGATTTGATTGCCGGTATTTCTCTCTATCGTCCGGGCCCGATGGATTTCATACCTAAATATGTTAAGGGTAAAAATAATCCTAATGATATACATTATACATCTCCTGCGCTTGAACCTATTTTAAGAAATACCTATGGCTGTATTGTATATCAGGAACAGGTTATGCAGATTGTTCGTGATTTAGCAGGATACAGTCTTGGCAGAAGCGACCTCGTCCGCAGAGCTATGAGCAAGAAAAAAGCCAAGGTAATGGCTGAGGAAAGAAAAAATTTTGTATATGGTATTAATGATGAAGTTCCCGGATGCCTTGCAAATGGAATACCTGCCGATGTTGCAGAAAAAATATTTGATGAGATGACTGATTTTGCAAAGTATGCATTTAATAAAAGCCATGCAGCATGTTATGCGGTTGTTGCTTATCAGACGGCATGGCTAAAGGCACATTATCCTGTTGAATTTATGGCTGCACTTATGACATCGGTAATGGATAATACATCTAAAGTAACGGAGTATATGAATGACTGCAAACAGCTTGGAATAAAAATTCTTCCTCCTGATATAAATGAAGGGTATGGAACGTTTTCTGTTTCGGGAGAAAACATTAGATTCTCATTGGCGGCAATAAAAAGTGTAGGTAGGCCTTCAATAAATGCCATTGTTCAAGAAAGAGAGCAAAACGGAAAATATAGGGGTCTGACTGACTTCTGTACACGTCTTGTGGGAAAAGAGACAAACAAGAGAATGGTTGAAAATCTTATTGTTGCAGGTGCTTTTGATTCATTTGGCGGTACAAGGAAACAGTATCTTTCTGTATACAAATCTGTAATTGACGGACTTAACCAATCTAAGAAGAATAACATTGAAGGACAGCTAAATCTTTTTGATATGGATTCTTCTGTCGATAACGAAAGGGCACTGCTGGATGATTTTCCCTATGTTGAAGAATTTCCTGAAAGGGAAAGGTTAATGCTTGAAAAGCAGGTGATTGGAATATATATCAGCGGCCATCCGCTTGCAGAATATATAAATGCGCTTGATAAAAAGGTTAGTGTTCATTGCGTTGATTTTATTGAAAGCAATATAGAAGAAGGCCTTAGCAGTATTATTGACGGTCAAAATGTTATAATAGGTGGATTTATTGCTGATAAAAATATTAAATTTACAAAAAATAATGCGCAAATGGCATTTGTAAGAATTGAGGATATGACTGGTTCTGTTGAATTAATAGTTTTTCCTAGGACATATGAAAATCTGGGAAAATATCTTATTGAAGATAAGGTAATAATAGCTGAAGGCAGAGTTTCAATTTCAGAAGGTGATGTTCCTAAAATTATTTGTGAAAATATAATACCATTTGAAAAAATTGACAGTGAAAATAAAATAAATCCGGTCAGTATAGGAATAGTTCTTGAGAATAATCATACTTTTGATGAGGTCATGACGTTAGTAGAAAAAAATCATGGTAGTACTCCGCTTTATATAAATGATAAAGTAAGCGGTATGAAATATAAGGCAGATAAAAGCAAGTGGCTTGAAGTAGATGATTTAGTAGTAAAAGAACTCAAAGAAAAATTGGGAAAAACAAATGTTGTTGTAAAATACAGATGATTTGGAGGTATGTTATATGGAAAACGGACAAATGAAAATCGGTGTACTTACAAGCGGCGGAGATGCGCCGGGAATGAATGCGGCAATAAGAGCAGTTGTAAGAACAGGATTGAATAAGGGCTGTAAGGTAATAGGTATTCATAAGGGGTACATCGGTCTTATTAATGGCGATATAACAGAGTTTAATTCAAAAGATGTATCAGACATAATGAATAGAGGCGGAACAATACTCCATACAGCGCGTTGTCCGGAGATGATGACCGAGGCAGGTGTAAAAAGAGCAGCTACCATTTATAATATTCTTGGTCTTGATGGTCTTATTGTAATCGGTGGTGACGGCTCTTTCAGAGGCTGTAAAGCACTTTCTGAATTCGGGGTAAATGTAATGGGTGTTCCCGGAACAATAGACCTTGATATTGCCTGTACAGAATACACAATTGGTTTTGATACAGCAGTTAACACAGGACTTGATGCAATAAGGAAACTGCGTGATACATCCAGCTCACATGAAAGATGTTCTGTTGTTGAAATGATGGGAAGAGATGCCGGATATATAGCTATGTGGTGTGCCGTAGCCGGCGGAGCTGAGGAGGTTCTTATACCCGAGAATAAAGGTGTTGTAACTGAGGATATGGTAATCGAGCAAATACTTATGAACAGAAGCAGAGGAAAACGTCATAACCTTGTTGTTGTAGCAGAAGGTGTTGGTGGAACTGTAAAGTTTGCAAAAAAAATTCAGGATATCACAGGAATTCAGACAAGGGCAACCGTTCTTGGACATCTGCAAAGAGGCGGTACACCGACTGCTGTTGATTGTATGCATGCTTCAATGATGGGGTATCTTGCTGCAATGCAGATAATTGACGGAGAAAAGAATAAAATTATTGCATATAACAAAGGCAGATACGAAGCCATTGATGTTAATGAAGCACTCAACATGACAAAGAAAATCGATCCTTTATATTATGAGGTGGTAAAATTACTTTCAATCTAATTGAAAAATATAAAACGGATAGGCTAATCCTATCCGTTTTTTGTTTATTAATATACTGTTTGACAATTTAAAATTATTGGTTTATTTTTTATTAATAAGACTGAAATTTTTATTGATATTTTTGGAGGATTTTATGGGGGAACAGTTTAATATTTTACTTAATCAAATGTTTGTATTTTTTACTCTAATCGCCATTGGGTTTGCTGCGCAAAAAATTAAGCTTATAAATGACAATACTATTGACTCGCTGTCAGCATTGGTTGTAATGCTTATTTTGCCATGTATGGTATGTACTACAGTTGTGAACGGGGCCACAATGAGGGGTGTGTTCCAAAAAATACCGTTTTTTTTATGTTCTTTTTTGATGATTGGAATATTAATTTTTATTGGTTATATAAGTAGTAAGGTTATGCGGCTTAAAGCACCTACAAGCTATATAAATACAACTGTAATAGGTTTTCCCAATACTGGCTTTATTCGCTATCCCCAAATAATTGCAAATTTTCCTGAAACTGGACCGCTTGCTGTTGCTGTTTATTTTATTGTTGACGAGGTTACATTTTGGACCATTATTCCTGTTCTTACCAAGAAAGAAGTTTCGCTCAAAAGTATAAGCATTAGAGGCATGATTAATCCTCCTTTTATTTCACTTGTAATAGGACTTATTTTGATCTCATTTAATATTCATCCATCAAATATAGCTTGGAACACAGTTACCGACGTTGGTTCAACTTGCAAGTATTTTGCTCTTATTTACATAGGTGCCGACATTGGCAGGAGAGGTTTTAAAACAATAATAGAAAAACCAAAGGTATTCCTTACTGCGCCAATTAAGCTTATAATTGGGCCGTTAGTTGTATTCTTTGTTCTTCGTACTCTTGGTGTGCTTACTAATGAAGAATTGGTAATGATAACAACATTTTCTATGCTGCCTTCTATGGTTGTTGTATGTATGCTTGCAGCTCAAAATGGCTCAGATGCTGATTATGCAACGGCCGGACTGATTGTCACAACACTATGCAGTATGGTAACTATGCCACTAGTTATGAAAATTATAATGAAAATTATATAAAATTTTGCGGTATTTACATCAGTATAGTAAAGCGCTATAATATAGTATAAAATTGAATTATTATGGTGGAGGTTGACAAATGATAAAATTATTTGACTGCGGAGCATATCTTGTTGACGGAAAAACTATTGTCATGGATACAGTAGAAGCCCTGAAGGAAATTAAATCTTTAAAGGGAAAGACTGTAACAAAAGAAGAAGCTTCTCAAAACACGATGGCTTACGGTATTTTGAAAAATCATAATACTTCCGGCTCAATGGACAAGCTTAAAATTAGATTTGATGCAATGGCATCGCACGATATAACTTATGTTGGTATTGTACAAACTGCACGTGCAAGCGGACTTGAAAAATTCCCTATGCCTTATGTGCTTACTAACTGTCATAACAGTCTTTGCGCAGTAGGTGGTACTATTAACGAAGATGACCACCTTTTTGGACTTTCTTGTGCAAAGAAATACGGCGGTATTTATGTTCCTGCACATCAGGCAGTTATCCATCAGTATATGCGTGAGATGATGAGTGGTGCAGGAAAAATGATTTTAGGTTCAGACAGCCATACTCGTTACGGTGCTTTAGGCACTATGGCTATGGGAGAAGGCGGTCCTGAACTGGTTAAACAGCTTTTGAACAAAACTTATGATATTGACAGACCTCAGGTAATCGGCGTTTATCTTACAGGTAAGCCTGAAAACGGTGTAGGTCCTCAGGACGTTGCACTTGCTATAATAGGTGCTGTTTTTGAAAATGGATATGTAAAAAATAAAGTAATGGAATTTATCGGCGATGGAATCAATAACATTTCAGTTGATTACAGAAACGGCATTGATGTTATGACAACAGAAACAACATGTCTTTCATCGGTATGGAGAACTGATTCAAAGGTTAAAGAGTGGTATGAAATTCATGGCAGACCGGCTGATTATAAAGAACAGAACCCGAGCGATATTGCATATTATGACGGAATGATTTATGTTGACCTTTCAACAATCAAGCCTATGATTGCAATGCCTTTCCATCCAAGCAATATATATACAATTGAAGAATTGAATGCAAATCTTTTTGATATTCTTGATGAGGTAGAAAAGACAGGAGCAAAACAGCTTGATAATGATACTATTCAGTTCTCACTTAAAGATAAAGTAAGAAACGGCAAGCTTATTGTTGAGCAGGGTGTTATCGCAGGCTGTGCAGGCGGTACATTTGAAAATATTTGTGATGCGGCTGATATTATAAAGGGCAATTCAATCGGTTCTGATGAGTTTGCTTTGAGTGTATATCCTTCAAGCCAGCCTGTATTCCTTTCGCTTGTTGAAAACGGAAAGATTGCTGATATAATGATGTCTGGCGCAACTGTTCGTTCTGCTTTCTGCGGACCATGCTTTGGTGCAGGCGATGTTCCCGCAAACAATTGCTTGAGCATCAGACACTCAACCAGAAATTTCCCTAACCGTGAAGGTTCAAAAATAACAAGCGGTCAGATTGCTTCTGTGGCGCTTATGGACGCACGTTCTATTGCAGCTACTGCAATTAATAAAGGAGTGCTTACTGCTGCGACAGATTTAGATACTAAATTTACAAGACCACAATATTTCTTCAATGGTGATGTTTATAAGAACAGATGTTATGACGGTTTTGGAAAAGCTGACAGTTCTGTTGAGCTTAGGTTTGGTCCCAATATTACTGATTGGCCTGCAATGAGCGCTCTTACAGATGATATTGTGCTCAAGGTTGTTTCTCTTATAAAGGACCCTGTTACAACAACTGACGAGCTTATTCCTTCAGGCGAAACGTCTTCATATCGTTCTAATCCTCTTAAGCTTGCGGAGTTTGCTCTTTCAAGAAAAGATCCAGCTTATGTTGGCAAAGCAAAAGAAGTTCAGAAAGCAGAAAAGGCAAGACTTGAGGGCAAATCACCTCTTGAGGCGCTTCCTGAACTTAATGACGTTAATACTGCAATTAAGTCTAAGTATACAGATTTTGACATTTCAAAAGCAGGTATCGGAAGTGTAATTTACGCAGTTAAGCCGGGTGACGGTTCAGCAAGAGAACAGGCTGCAAGCTGCCAGAAGGTACTCGGAGGATGGGCTAATATTGCAGGTGAATACGCAACAAAAAGATACCGTTCAAACCTTATCAACTGGGGAATGCTTCCATTCATTCTCGACGGTGAAACACCTTTTGAAAACGGAGATTATATTTTTGTTCCTGAGGTAAGGCAGGCCGTTGAAGAGAAAAAGAGCGAAATGCCTGCTTATGTTGTTAAGGCCGGAAAGCTTGTTCCGTTTACTCTTAAAATGGATGATATTACTGAAGATGAGAGAAAAATAATTCTTGACGGCTGTCTTATTAATTTCTATTCTGAGAAATAAAATATATTTTATTATAAAAAAGGCTTGACAGAAGTGAAATAAACGTGTATTATCTACACAACTTATTTTATTATAAATGATTTTGAAAGGAGAAAGGGTATATGAGAAATTTCCGAATGTGCAATTGTATAAATATTAATAAATAATATTATACAGTACTGCTATGTTCGGATATGAATTATCTTTTCTTGTGTATATAAATATACATTATTTGTATTCTATATGTTTAAATGCAAATTTAGCTTTTAACGGCAGTGCCTGTATAGGTACTGCCGATTTTTTATGGTTGTTTATAAAAAAATTACAAAACTACTAATGATTTACAGGAGGACTTCAATATGAGTAATTACAAATTAGGTACAAAATGCATTCAGTCTGGTTATTCACCAAAAAATGGAGAGCCAAGGATACTGCCAATTTATCAGAGTACAACTTATGCTTATGATTCAGCTGAAACTTTGGGAGATCTTTTTGATTTAAAGGTTGAGGGACATATGTATTCAAGAATATCTAATCCCACAGTAGCATGTGTAGAAGAAAAAATAGCTGACCTTGAGGGAGGCGTTGGTGCAATGTGCACTTCATCAGGCCAGGCAGCTTCTCTGCTTTCTGTACTCAACATTGCATCTGCAGGTCAGAATATCCTTGTATCCTCAACAATATATGGAGGTACACTCAACCTCTTTGCTGTAACATTAAAAAGACTTGGAATTGAAACAAGATTTTTTACTCCTGAACTTACGGATGATGAGGTCCAGTCATTAATTGATGACAAGACAAGGCTTATATTTGGAGAGACTGTTGCAAATCCGGCACTTAAGGTATTTGACATAGAGCGTTATGCAAATATAGCACATAAAAATAATATACCGCTTGTAATTGACAACACATGTGCAACACCTATTTTTTGCAGACCGTTTGAGTTTGGCTGTGATATTGTAATTCATTCAACAACAAAATACATGGACGGTCATGCTGCTGTTCTTGGCGGCGTAATTGTTGACAGCGGAAAGTTTGATTGGAAGACTTCAGGAAAGTATCCAGAATTAACCGAGCCTGATGAATCATACCATGGTATTATATATACTGAGAGCTTCAAAGAAGCAGCTTATATTACAAAGGCTAGAGTACAATTGATGCGAGATTTAGGTTCAACACCTCAGCCTCTTTGTGCATTCATTCTTAATCTTGGGCTTGAAACTCTTGAACTGAGAATGGAACGCCATTACAGCAATGCTCTTAAAACTGCTGACTTTCTTAAAAATGACAGCCGTATTTCATGGGTAAATTATCCTTTGCTTGAAGATTCTGATCAGTATAAGCTTGCAAGCAAATACCTTAAAGGCTGCGGAGGAGTAGTATCATTTGGAATAAAAGGAGGAAGAGAGGCTGCCGTTAAATTTATGAATTCACTTGAACTTATAAAAATAGTAGTTCATGTTGCAGATTCAAGAACCAGTGTACTTCACCCTGCAAGTACTACACATCGTCAGCTTACAAGCCAACAGCTTATTGATGCAGGAATAGGTGAAGATTTAATTAGACTTTCTATTGGAACAGAGAATCCTGAGGATATCATTGCCGATATTAAACAGGCACTTGATAAAATTAATTGAAATAAAAGGAGTAAAAAATGCCAATAAATATACCAAATACTTTGCCCGCCGCGGAAACGCTCAGGGCTGAACATATATTTTTCATTACAGAAACAAGGGCGGTTACGCAGGATATAAGGCCATTAAAAATACTGCTGCTTAACCTTATGCCTACAAAAGTAGCAACAGAAACTCAGTTTTGCAGGCTTTTAAGCAATACACCTATACAGATTGAAATTGAGCTAATAACAACAAGCTCTCATGAATCGAAAAACACTTCCAAGGAGCATATGCTTGCATTCTATAAAACATTTGATGATATTAAGGACAACAAGTATGATGGGATGGTTATTACGGGTGCACCTATTGAAAATCTTGAGTTTGAAGAGGTTGAATATTGGGATGAGCTTTGCAATATAATGGAATGGACAAAAACTCATGTTACCAGTACAATTCATGTGTGCTGGGGCGCTCAGGCAGCCTTGTATTACCATTACAGAATAAATAAAATTCAGCTTGATAAAAAGCTTTCAGGGGTTTATATCCATAAAAGAGAGGATGATATGTCTGATATTTTAAGGGGCGTTGATGATATGTTTTTTGCTCCGCATTCAAGGAATACAACTGTTTTGAGAGAAGATATTGAAAAGGTTGATTCCCTGAATATTCTAGCCTCTTCAGAGAAAGCGGGAGTGTTTGTTGTTGCAAGAGATGACAACAGACAGATATTTATTATGGGTCATCCTGAGTATGACACAGAAACTCTTAATAATGAGTTTATAAGAGATAAGGATGCTGGTCTTAATCCTGAAATACCTTCAAACTATTTCCCAAATGATGACTTCACACAAAATCCGGTAAACAGATGGAGAAGTCAGGCTAGCCTTATTTATATTAATTGGCTCAATTATGTTTATCAGGAAACACCTTTTGATATTATGAGCATATCTTAATATCTGAATAAAGAAAAAAACGATCGTACTGTCATAATTGACGGTACGACGTTTTACAAGAAGATAATTAAATAACTTAATTTTTTAAAAATAGCGGTATTGCTTACTAGGCAATACCGCTATTTTTAAAATGCATATTCAATGTTTTGCAACTTATTCTATATTATTAGTTTAATTATAACCCGGGTTTGGAACGCCAAGGTAAGATTCAGGATTAACATGACTGCCGTTTAAACGCACCTCAAAATGACAGTGATTACCAGTTGAATTTCCAGTACTTCCTACTCTAGCAATCTGCTCTCCTCTTGAGCTACAACATCACCTTTAGAAACTGTAAGGCTTGAATTATGACCGTAAAGGAAGTAACTAGTCCATTACCATGGTTTATCGTGCACTGTATTTCCATAACCATTCATCCAACCAGCATAAATTACAGTTCCTGCTTCAGCTACTACAGCTGAACAAGCGCAAACCCAGAATATCATACTCGGTATGGAATTCTGTACCTGTTCCGATAGGTCGTTCTCTTGTTCCATAGTAGCTAGAAAGGCTTGATGGAGATGCGGCTCTTGAAGGTATCGGCCAGTTAAGAACACCTCCGGTATAAACAAATGTAGACTTATTAGAAGATTCTTCTGCAAGAAGTTTATTGATAAGAGACTGTGCTTCCTGGCTGGCTTTTTCGTTATTTTCTATAAGCTGATTATATTTATCTTCGTCCTGTTCATATGAAGAAACAAGCGCTTCTTTTTGAGCAACGATTGTATTAAGGTCATCCATCTTGCTGAGCTACATTGCAAAGATATTCAGCCTGTTCTTTTTCATCTTTGATTTCTTCGGTACGTTTTAAAATTTCATTTTGTGTTTCTGTGAGCTCTGTAAGCATATTATTGTCATATGCCATAATAATAAATCCATATACTGAAGTCTTCTTATCATATCTCCGAGTCTTGTGAGCTCAAAACAATTTCAAGATAACTAAGCTGGCTGTTTTCATAAAAATATTTCATTCGTTCTGAGAATGTTTTAAACTGCTCGTCCCGTTTTTGTAGCTTCTTCAAGAGCGACCTGTGATTCTTCAAGTCTATTATTTACGTCATCAAGCTCTGATTGTGCATCATCAAGCTCTTTTTGTCTTGCATTCACAACATCATCCATTGCTTGAATTTCAGACATTACGTCGGCTTGTTTTTTGTTTAACTTCTTCAAGCTTATCCTTTGCACTCTGAGTTTCTTCTGCAAGGCTGGATCTTTCATCCTGAAGTTCTGAAAGAGTTTTGCCTCAACAGTATTATTAGGAAGGGCAGCACTTACGATAGAGTTGCCATTATTATAAAAGCAGTTATGTATCTTATAAATTTTTTCACCTTATCACCTTACTTTTAGTAATCTCAATTTACATAATCCAAGTGACATTATACAACATTATTCGCATTAAAAAAAGGTTATTGGCTTAAAAAAAATAAAATAAATTTTAGTAATGAAAATTTAATCTTTGCGGAATGATATATTTGGCAGTTACTGTAACAAACAGCAATAAGTAAAAGTAATTTAATAGAAAACATATTTAAAATTTAAGAATTTATGTTATAATAAAATGCAAATGTCAGCACTAATTGGAAAATAGATGCTTTGAAAATAGGAGGTAAACTATATGGCATTAAGAAAAATTCGTACAGGCTCAGATCCTGTTTTGAGAAAAATATGTAAACCTGTTGGAACCATAACAAAGTCTACACTCACTTTACTTGATGATATGGCAGATACAATGTATAGCGCTGATGGTGTTGGTCTTGCCGCTCCTCAGGTTGGAATACTTCGTCGAGCTGTTGTAATTGATGTTGGTGAGGGACTTGTTGAGCTTATTAATCCAGAAATAATTGAAACAAGCGGTTTGCAGGTTGGTCCCGAGGGATGCTTAAGTATTCCGGGTGCGTCAGCAGACGTTGAAAGACCATCATATGCAAAGGTAAAGGCTCTTAACAGAAATGGAGAAGAAATAATTGTTGAGGGTACAGATTTTATGGCAAGAGCAATCTGTCATGAGCTTGATCATCTTGATGGAATTCTTTACATTGATAAGGCAATTAGTGAAATTGAGTATTGATAAAGGAGAAATGGTTTTATGAAGGTAATTTTCATGGGAACTCCTGATTTTGCTGTACCAACATTTGAAGCCCTTGTTAAAGAACATGAAGTTTTGGCAGTTGTTACTCAACCAGACAAGCCTAAGGGCAGAGGTAAAAAAATGGTTTTTCCTGTTATAAAGGAAAAGGCGCTCGAGCAGGGTATAACTGTATATCAGCCTGCAAAGGTTAGGGATTCTGAATTTGTCGAAATACTTAAATCGTATTCTCCAGATATTATGGTGGTTGTTGCTTTTGGTCAGATATTATCAGAGGAAGTATTAAATATTCCAAAATATGGCTGCATAAATGTACATGGTTCAATATTACCCCAATACAGAGGTGCTGCACCTATTCAATGGTCAATAATAAATGGCGAAGAATACGGCGGAGTAACTACGATGTATATGTCTAAAGGTCTTGACAGTGGGGACATAATTCTTACGGCTGAAGAGAAAATTAAGAATGATGACACATATGGTTCCCTTTATGACAGACTGTCTTATATTGGTGCAAATTTGCTTATTAAGACACTTGAACTTATTGAAAACGGTGAGGCACCTAGAATAGTTCAGGATGATGCAGAGGCTACACTTGCACCTATGATTAAGCCTGAAACAGAACATATTAACTGGAATAATAATAGTAAAGAAATAGTCAATTTAATAAAGGGACTTAATCCACAGCCGGTAGCATATACAATTTATAATGATGAAAAATTTAAAATCTGGTTTGCTGAAAAAGCTGATGGTGAATACGAAGGCAAAATTGGAGAAATAGTAGAGGTAAGGAAAAAAGATTTTGTGGTTAAAGCAGCTAAGGGTGCCGTTGCTGTTAAAGAAATTCAGGCACAAGGCGGAAAAAGAATGCCTGCGGATGCCTATATGAGAGGTCATTCAATTGAAAAAGGCCTGATTTTAAAATAATCGGAGGCGATGCATATGTTTTTTTACTTTGATTGGTATTATCTAGTGTTGGTTTTGCCTGCAATGTTTCTTGCAATTGCAGCACAGAATAAAGTAACATCTACATTTAACAAGTACTCTCGCTCATATACAAGAAATGGTATGACAGGTGCTGAAGCAGCAAAAAAAATTATGGAACTTAACGGTATATATGATGTAAGCGTTGAGAGGGTTTCCGGTAATTTAACTGACCATTATGACCCAAGCAAAAAAGTGCTGAGGCTTTCGGATAAAGTATATTCAAGTAATTCCATTGCTGCGGTTGGAGTTGCGGCACATGAAACAGGGCATGCAATACAGCACGCAAATGGCTATGCATTTTTGTCATTGAGAACAATTATGGTTCCTATTGCAAATATTAGCTCTCGTCTTGCTATGCCGCTTGTTTTTCTCGGAATATTATTCGGTTTAAGATCAAATATGAGCAATCCGTTTATAAATTTAGGAATAATTCTTTTTGGTCTTTCGGTTGTGTTTACACTTGTAACGCTTCCGGTTGAGTTTAATGCATCAAAAAGAGCAATAGCCTGTCTTGACGAAAGTCAGATACTTGTTGGAAGTGAGCTTGACGGTGCAAAGAAAGTGCTGTCAGCAGCGGCTATGACATATGTTGCCGCAACAGTTGTTGCACTTGCCAACTTCCTTAGATTGATACTTTTATTTGGAAACAGAAGACGGTATTAGTTTTTTACGGCTGTAATAAATACAGCCGTTTTTTAGTATGGAGTGATACAATGGAGAAATATAATGTAACAGAAAAAAGCGAAAAAGGAATATTAGACTTTTCGGTTAATGTAAATTTGCTTGGAATGCCTGAAAATGTAAAAAAGGCATGCAATCATATTCAAGAACTTTGTTGTTTTTACCCTGATGATGAGTGCAGCGAGTTGAGAAATTCTTTAGCTCGAAAATATGGTTTAATGCCGGAGAATTTTTTTTGCGGCAATGGAGCAGATGATATTATTTTCAGAATTCCATTGGCTTTTAGACCTAAAAAAGCATTGATAATTGCCCCAACATATGAAGAGTATAAAATTTCGCTTGATATAGAAGGTTGTGAAGTTAATTACTTCATATTAAGTGCAGAAAAAGATTATAAAGCAGATGACAGCATAATGAGTGCAGTTAATTCTGATATAGATATTGTATACATATGTAATCCCAATAATCCAACAGGTACAGCAGTTGATATTTCACTTATGCAGAAGCTTGCAGAGGTTTGCAGAAATAATGGGTCATTGGTTGTTATTGATGAATGTTTCATCGGGTTTATGCTTTTAGAAAACTGTTCGATGAAAAAATATATTAATGACTATGATAATGTAATTATTATAGATGCTTTTACAAAGCTATATTGTATTCCGGGATTCAGACTGGGATATTGTATTTCTTCAAATAAACATATTTTAGCAAAAATTAAGCAAGTCGGGCAGGATTTTGGTGTTTCAGTTCCTGCTCAGATAGCAGGGATAGCTGCTCTTGAGGATAAAGATTATATTGAAAATACAAAGAAAATTGTTTCTTATGAAAGGGCATGGCTTACTGGTGAAATAAGAAAACTTGGTTTAAAGGTTTACGATGCAGAAGCAAACTTTATTTTAATTAAATCACCATTTAATGGGTTTCAAAAAAAGCTTTTAGAAAATGGAGTTAAGGTTAGGTACTGTGGAAACTTTATAGGGCTTGAAGATGAGCATATTAGAATTGCGGTTAAAAAACACAAAGACAATGAAAAGCTGATTGATGTTATCGGTAAAATAAATAAAAGTAATTTATTAGATAAGGAGAAATGATAATTGTAAAAGTAAAAGCATAACTTTTTTCTAACTTCTTGGTTTATCAATCCATTTATCTTGATTTCCGCAATTTCTTTCTCATACTTTTTATGTTTTTATAGCTTATTTAAATAGTAAAACCTCCTGCGGCTTTAGTCTGCCATAGGAGGCTCTTTTTTTCACTGCTTGTTTTTTGGATTTGTTCTAAATCAGAGCGTCTTATATATTTATTTTTTGTGCAAAATACGCATTATAGCAAATTTTCCTTGTATTACAGCACTTGGCAGTCCACCTGGGGCTGCAAGCCACTGGTTAGCTATAATTACATTGTCTAAACCTTTTATCCATGCTTTAGGGTATGGATTTTTCATGCTGTCTTTTGTAATTATATATGCCTGATTGTATCCTTTATAGGCATTACACCAACGTTTATACGTCATTGGTGTCCATATATCAAGTATCGTAAGCTTTCCTTTGTAATCTCCGTATTTTTCTTCCAGTTTGGCTTTAATCAATTCAGCAATTTCATTTTTAACTGCTTTATAGTTTTCTTTGTTTTCATAAAGTTTAGTCCATACATCATAAGCCCCTTCATCAAATCCGCAGAATGCCTGTAAAATTTGGCTGTGTTCAGGTGCGAATGTAGGTTCATAGCTATATGTCTTTAATGTTATACGATCCGACATATACTTAGATAATTCTTTGTTACCCAAGGCACCTGTTATATCAGAACAGCTTGTAATTATGTCTCCTTTTAAAGCATCTTCTTCGCTGTCAACTGCAAAAGCAACGTGAAACATTCCGTATACCGGGTAAGCTTTTCTGTTTGTGTATACTTCTTTAAAAACTTCATCCATATAATCAGGTGAAAGAAGCTTGTTAAATGTGTAATCGGGGTCGCACGCACAAATAAAATAGTCTCCTGTTATTGTTTTTCCGTCTTCAAGTACAGCGGATACAGCCTTTGCGTTTTTAACATTAATTTTAACTACAGGGCTGAAATTAAAAGCTTTTCCTCCCAATGATTCAAATCTGTCACTTATTCTGGCAGCAAATGATCTAGAGCCTCCTTGTGGGATACCTCCGTCACCGCTTATGAAGTTTCCATATGCCATTGCAAATGACTGTGCCATTGAGTCTTTTGTTACAAAATCAGTAATTACGTATTTGATAAGAGGATGATGAAATTTTTCAGTAAGCTCTTTAATGTTCATATTGCTGTATTCTTTCATAATCTTCATATAACTTCTCATTTTACCGGCCATTTTTATTCCGTCTAATGGAGTAAACATTTCTGATGGCTTCTCACATGGAATTTCTATATTCTGAGCAAGCAGACAATAATCAATAAGCTTGTTTATTTCAATAGCATCTTCAGGTGAGAGTTCAATCATTTCTTTTCTAGTACGCTCTGCATCCTTCCAAAGTGTAAGGCTCTTACCATTAAGTTCTGATGTATACATTTTATCAAAATTAAGTATTTTGGTAGAATCATCAAGAGCTCCAACATTCCTCCAAATTTTGTTGAGAGAAGAGCCGTTTTTTGTGCCTATAAGCCAATGAATACAATTATCTATGTAATATCCGTTTCTATACCAACCCATGCACTCTCCGCCCATGACAGCATTCTTTTCATATATCTCAGCTTCAAATCCAGAAAGCAAAGCGTGAATTCCCGCTGAAAGACCTGCTATGCCTCCGCCAATAATAATTATTTTTCCTTTGCTCATTTGAGTTTCCTCCTTATTAAAGCTGTAATTATTCAATATGAAAAGTATACCACAAAACATACATTCATATAGTTGCTTTATCAATAATTAAAAATTTTTGAAAAACCTATTGACAACTAATTGTATTATTGTATAATTGTATTAAGTGATTAGTACAAAAGTACATTTAAAGGAGTGATAACATGGTATGGTCTTTTAAGGAAGACAGACCGATATACTCTCAGCTTGTGGAACAGATAAAAATATGTATTGTATCCGGAGAGTGGGCACTTGGCAGTAAGCTGCCGTCTGTCAGAGATTTAGCGGAGCAGGCTGGTGTAAATCCAAACACAATGCAAAGAGCATTATCGGATTTAGAAAGAGAAGGCTTGGTGTATTCAAAAAGAACAAGCGGTAGATTTATAACGGAGGACGATAAAATGACTCAGAATGTTAGAGAGGCGATTGCCGCAGAAAACATAAATGTTTTTGTAGAAAGCATGAAAAAGCTCGGATTCACACCTGACGAAACTCTTAATGAGTTTGAAAAGGCTATTAGGGGAGGGAAGAGCAAATGACAGAGTTTATACTGGAGTGCAAGGGCGTTTCCAAAAGTTATGGCAAAAAAGAGGCACTTAAAAATATAAATTTACAGCTTGAGAGAGGGCGCATCATAGGACTGCTTGGTCCAAACGGAAGCGGTAAAACAACATTAATAAAGATGATAAATGGTTTGCTTACGCAGAATGACGGGGAGATAATTGTAAACGGAGAACCCGTCGGAATGGAAAGTAAAAAGGTTATTGCATATCTTCCTGATAAATCATATCTTGCCGATTGGATGAAGGTTTCAGATATTTTAAATATGTTTGAGGATTTTTATTCGGATTTTGACAAATGCAAGGCGATGGATATGCTTAAAAGGCTTGATATAAATGAAAACGACAGACTGAAAACACTCTCAAAGGGTAATAAAGAAAAAGTTCAGCTTATTCTTGTTATGAGCAGGCAGGCTCAGCTTTATCTGCTTGACGAACCTATCGGAGGCGTAGATCCGGCAGCAAGGGATTATATTCTTAATACAATAATTACAAGCTATAATCCAAATGCAAGCGTAGTAATATCTACGCATCTTATATCAGATATCGAACGCGTTCTTGATGAGGCTATTTTTATTAACAAAGGTGAAATTGTTCTTCACGAGACAGTTGATAATATCAGAGAAAAATACTCAACATCTGTTGACGGTTATTTCAGGGAGGTATTCAAATGTTAAACAAATTACTGAAATATGAATTTCAGGCAACGGGAAGAATGTTTATGCCTGCTTACGGAGTGCTTATCATATTGGCAGTTTTACAGAGAATAATGATGGAACTGAATGTGTACTCATCAAATAATGTATCTGTTAACATACTTGCTATGATAGTACCCGCTGTATTTATTGCCGCAGTTGTAGCTGTGTTTGTTATCACACTTGTAGCTATGATAAATAGATTTTACAAAAATCTTCTTGGAAGAGAAGGTTATCTTATGTTTACTCTTCCGGTAAGCGTAGCTCAACTTATTTGGAGTAAAATAATCGTTGCGGTTATATGGAGTATATTAAGTCTTATAGCTGCAGTAATTGCGTTTTTGATTGTATTCTCAGAACCGCAGTATATAAATGAGTTTTTCAATGAGGTATGTTTATTAATTTCTCGTGCTCATGGCTTAGGTGTCGGTAATGTTGTATTATATTGCATAGAAGCGTTTATACTTGCTGTTTGCTCAATTGCTACATTTATATTTATGATTTATTTATGTTTGGCAATAGGACAGCTTTCAGATAAACACAGAGGATTGTGTGCCTTTGGGGCTTTCGTCGGAATAAACATTGTCCTTAATAATATAATTGCAGCTATATTTGCAGGAGTGTTTAAACATATTGATTTAAGCGGAATAGATAATTTTTTTAGGTCTATGTCATGTTTTAGCCAGATACATTTAGCGCTCGTAGGAAGCATTATTGTTATGGCTGTTCAGGCAGCAATATATTTCTTGATTACAAGATATATTCTTACAAATAAACTTAATCTTGAATAAGTAAAAGGGATATGATATAGGTCATATCCCTTGATTTTTATAATAGAACTATATTTATAAGTCTTGTGTTAATAGAGTTTCGCTTTTTTATATAATTGCTTTATAAGAATTAGACCAATTAAAATTAGAGCAATATAAAGCAATGGGTATATCAACTTTACGACTATATCCGGATAAGGAATACTTCTCAGAGGCAAAATTGTAAGCCGCATAGCTGAAAACCAAACACCGTAAAATAAGAACGCCGTACCTTTTGGAAGCCTTTTTCTGAAATACATCCATAGTACAGGTATTAGGCCTAATAGAGCAAGCCCCATTTCAAAGAGCTGAGTTGGATACCTGTTGATTGTGGTTGTTCCTTTTCCCAGGAGTGCAATAACTCCGCCCAAAATATCCTGTCCTCCGTCGTGCACCGGAAAGTACACGCCAAAAAATGAATCCGTAGGAATGCCTACACAGCAACCGTTTAAGTAACAGCCAACACGTGCAAAAGCAAAGCTAAGACCAAACGGCAACACTAGAGCATCAAGGAGGGGCCACGAATCCATTTTGGCGTGCAATGTCCAAAGAAGCAGTGCTGCTATGGAACCCAGTATTCCGCCGTATACGGAAAAACCGGCAAGACGTATTGAATAAATATGAAGAGATTTACCGTACGCTTCTTGATTTACAGCAAAGTTTAATAACCGTGCACCGATTAAAAAAGCCGCTGTCATAAAAGCCAGAAGAGCAATTGCCTGTGATGTCTTAAGTCCTTCCTTCCGAAAAAGTGGATAGGCAGACAGGATTCCAACAAGTGCACCTAATACAGTAAACAATGCATATGACTTTATTTCAAACATATAGCCGAATAAACTGAATGCTATTTCCGGATGCATAATTATATCCCCTCAAGTGGTTTGCTGCCGCTTATAAAGATGTCTAAACGTAGGTCTTCACTTTCTTTAGCACTCAGATCTCCGTCAATGGTCACATCTTTGTTTTTTCCGTAGGCAGCAACAAGTTCGCCTGTAAGCGTTCCTCCGTCAATACTGTAATCAAAGGCTAATATACCGTTTTGATATGTGAATGGCAAAGGATTGGTTGAATCATCATCTTCATCAATAAGAGTAAGTGTTCCCGTATCTTCTCCTGTTTTGGTAATCACTAGTTTCCTTTGCTGTGTCTGACCTTTTAAAGCATCCAGAGCCGCAATAACATCAATATTGAAATCACAGCCCAAATCGTTATCATCACTTTCTTCAGTTTCATTGTTGGTGGCTGCGGAGGCTCTAAGTTCCGGTGATATATAAACATCCTTGAATGTCAGTGCACCGTCTGGATATTGACCTACCAACTCGTCAAGTGTTGGATATGGGGGAAGCTCAACCTTAAGTGTATAGTTCTGCTTTCCACTGTCGTGAAGCCCTGTAACCAGTGCAAGATATACATATTTGTCTGCACACGATTTTTTGAAATCATTTATTTTTACACTTCCGCCTGATGATTTAAGTACGTTAACGTTGCTGCCTCGTATAGCGAATATTCTTAGATCCGCACCGCCGTCAACAGTAACGGTAGGGTTGATTCCTTCTTTTACACGAAATAGGTTGGTATCATCAACCGTAAGTGCAACCAATTGCGCACCGTATGAACCTATGTTTAGTGTTGCCTCACCGAGACTTGGAATTTCATCGTTTTCTACGATTGTCATAATCTCTTCCTCAGTTGGTACCTGCAGTGCAAGCGCTGTGCCTATATCTGCAAGTCCGCCGGAGGCAATATTGGAGTACAGTGTGTAAGGTGCGTAGCTGCTTACTTCTCCTTTGACAAGCGCTTCATAAAAGTTAGCAGCCCAGCCCGATGCAGGTCCTGTTGACGAAAGGATTGCACTGTCCCAGTCGGCTCCGCCTCCAGCCAATGTGTACGCATTAAGGATAAAGTTTTCACCATTTTTTTGTGATAAATATTTTATAAGGGGCATTCTTGCATACCCATTTGCTGAGGTATTTTCTTCAGGGAAAACACCTGAAAAAATCTTTTCATTATACTCTGCGACTATACTAGGGACACTGCCGCTTTTTTGTCCTTCAAAATATGTAGCGGTAGCTTCATCAAACCACGTATTGTCATTACCGCTTTCAACATAATTCAACTGAACAAAATGAAAGAACTCATGCGCAAGTAAGGGTTTAACAGAATTAGCTTGATAACCGCCTTCGAAAAGCTTGCTGTTAAGATAAATTTTGCCTTCTGCACCGTTCCATCCGTAGGAATAGTAACCCATTTCATCAAGAGACTGAATATTGACTTCAATGGGCCAATCGGTGCGTTTTTCGTAGGTATATCCTTTGCTTAAATAATCGTTGTAAATGCCCTCAAGGTCAGTAAGCAATTTGCTGCGGTCATTGTGATCAATGAAGAATGTACCGCTCTGAGTCGGGAAATATACGATAAAATGTCCGCCGTCAGCAAATGTAGTGGAGCACCAAAAAATTCCCAAGCGCAGACGTTCTGTGGAAGGCTGTGCACTGCCTGATGCTCCGTATACCTTGAGCTGCTCTAAATATTCCTCTGGTATGAATGTCGCCGTTACGATTCCATTTTCTAATTTAGCAGGTATGTAGGTATAAAGTGATTTTACACTTCCGTCGGACAGTGTAAGTTCGTTGCCGAGTCCTAACATAGGTGTGGCTTCACTGTCTTCTGGTATTGCGTTTTCTGCCAAAGGGATGGTGAGAGTAACAGGTTTGTTGCAAATTACGTCGAGCTCCAGTTCATATAGCATGGAGGCAAGGCCTTCAGGCTTTTCCTCATCTTTAAGATTAATGACAGTAAGCGTTGAATTTGAGATGTCCGGAACAGCGTTGTCACCGAAATCAAGCCTAGTTCCGTCAAGCTCAATTGTGCCGTCTTTTACAGAGGCAGAGGCACCTCCTGATGAGCAGGCACTTAATAATACCATTGTCATTGCAATAATAAATATAACAATAACCATAGATTTTTTTCTGAATTTCATATTATTCCTCCTTATTCTTTTATGAGATAATGGTATAAAACCAGGAAAAATGCGGGAATTTACGGCTGCTTACCAAGAGTAATTTTTTACTAATTCATTTCATGTTTTAATGAAACTGATGTTATAATACTAAGGCACAATTCCCATCTTAAATATAGTTTACTAGTATAAGCACTTTAAATAAATATATCTTATTAAATTGTCATTGACAGTTTAATGTCACGAATCATGTCAAAAAAATATTTTTAATAAGTTAGCAGATTTGATAAGAAAAGATGATTGATCTTAAATTTGATTAATATTCGTGAACTTGATATGCACAAAAAAAGGGATATGATTAATTCATATCCCTCAATTTCTATAAATATATTACCACAAAATGGGCCAAATTTCAAGACTTGTACTTTGTTCAAAAAGGTTATATTAAATATATGGGGGGATGTTTATGAAATATCATATACTTGAAAGTTCCATGAACAAGGCAGCAGTTTCTGCTGTATTGAACTGCAACAGAGTTTCATCGGCATTTGGATTGTCATTGACACCTGAGCAGTCAGCAGAGCTTATTGAAACTCGCTCTAAAGCTCTAAAAGCAACAGGCAGGCTTGAATTTGGGGGCGGAATTATAGAGAAACTTATATTTGAGTTCTGTGACAGTGAATATATTCAGCAGAACGATTATGCTGATACAATAAACTATTTGGTGGAAATATTTTATCAATTTAAGAATTCATCTGAAGACAGGTTGAATGATGATGAACTTATTTGCTTTATGCGAGAGGCTTTTGATCGCTGTGAAGGCAGTATTGAATTGGTTGAGGGACGAGAGTTTGAAAATTTGCTTAAATCATTGAAAGAGGAAAAATAAATGAATGAAATTAGGAAAATTACTTCTATTGACAGAATTAAACTTGATGAGAAAAACTATTTTGATTCACTTATAGAAACTGCCTTTAATCAAGGAATTATAAATGAAAAGTATATTGATATGTTGCAACAGGAAATGATGAACCTTCTTGCTATCAGATGCAGAAAATATACAAGCGGAGAAAGCAGCTCCGTGCCTATTGAAACGGCTGAAAGCATTATGCAGTCTGTTAATTTTACTCTTGGAATGTATTTAAAGAAAATACCTGAGCCTGAGGATGCCTTATATGAACTAAAGAAAAATGGAATAGAGCAGTGTTATTTAAACGGGTTAAAATTGATAAAAAGCACAGTTAAAAGCACCAGACTGTTATATGAGCAAGTTAAAAAAAGTATGGTTAAAACAGATAATTATGCCTATAACTCTACACTTATAGGAGGAATGCAAGGCTTTTTTAAGCTATATGATGTTGAGTTTTCTGCTCATGAAATACACATAACGGCTGACTATCCCATTTGTGTATATCCCGATGGATATGAGGGTATTGAATTTATAATTATGTACCTGAAAAATGTATGTGGTGCGAAAATAGATTTTGTAATTCTTTCTCTAAAAATGATATTCAGCGTATTCTGTCTTTTCATGCAAATTGATTATAATGATAATGTAAAGGATATGGTGTTTAATATTTATGAGGTGGTCTTGTCGTATGTTCTATTGCAGATGAGGACATACTATCTTTAAAAATTAGTGATGAAGGCAAGGAAACTGTTAATAGAGCATTGACTCAAGATGGCTGCGGGAATATATATGGCTGCGATATAACTTCATATACTATGAATGTTTTGGATATAATAAAGGCAGATGAAGAAGTTAAAGCGTATACGCTTAGAATATGTAATTTATTTATAAAAACTATATTGCTGATTTCCGAAATATAAAAGGGACCTGTCGGTCCCTTTTTTATGGTTCTATTCTTGGCATATTCCATTTGTATTTTGTGGCGAGTAAACGTATAGTAATTGTTGATGCTGCGCCTAATGCCATGCATATATTTACATTAATTCCGTATTCAAACATCCAGTAGTAAACAGCCCCGCCAGAAAGAGCAGCGAGTGCATAAATTCTCTTTTTTAGAACAGCGGGAAGTCTCTGACAAAGCAAATCTCTTAATATACCGCCGCCGATGCCGGCTGTCATAGCCATAAAAATGCATAAGAAACCATTTGATTCAAAGCCGTATGAAATGCATCTCTGAACACTTGTTACAGAAAACATTCCGAGACCAACAGCATCGAATATGTTTACAACAGCATCTATTTTTTCAATATTTTTAAAAAATCTGATTTTGTCGTTGAAGGCTATAAGGAAAACATATAGAGAAGCACAAATAGCCAATATTGTATATATTTGATAAGTAAACATTATTGGAGGAAAAATACCAAGCAAGATATCTCTTATAACTCCTCCGCCAAGAGCAGTTAGGACACCAATAAGTGTTACACCAAAAATATCCAGTCCTCTTTCAATTGCCACAACGGCTCCTGATACAGAGAACGCAACTATCCCTACAAGTTCTATTCCAAGAACAATCATGTTTCCCATACACAATAACCTCCAAATAACTTAGATATCTCGAATTATATTAGAAAGGATACAATAATGCAAGATAGATTTTCAGATATATGCCTTTATAGTAATATCAACCCATTTTATTTGGAATTAGTGTATTATTGATTATTTATTCCATAGCATCATAAATTTGTTGAGCTGTTGCATAAGAAGAGAATGCATCTATATATTGTTCATTATATTTCATAATTACCTTTGTTCCTTCAGTATGAACATCATATACATTGTTTTGATCTGCCTGTGCACTAAACATACTGCTTATAGCATTGGCCGTGTCTTTATCTCCGCATTCAATTTCTGCATACATAGTAAGCTTATTATCCTCAAAAACATAGAATACTGTAAATTCTTCACCGTCTTCGTCACTTACGATTTTTAAAGTGTTACCGTCAAGGTATGCTGTTGAGCCGTCGGAAAGCTGTTTGCTTTCGGACAATAAACCGACATCGTTAGGTTTATCAATGTCTTTGCTCTCTTCGGTTTTTACGGATTCTTCAGTGTCATTGTTTTGTGTTGTGCTTGCTTCTGTAGTTTCATTATTAGAAGTATTGTCAGTACTAGTTGTAGAATTACCTCCGCAGCCTGAAAGAAGTGATAATGATAATAAAATAACTGCAGAAACAGAAAGATATTTCTTCATAAAGATTCCTCCCTTAATTTAATTTTACTTCTATTTTAACTATACAATATAATATGAACATACAAAAGTTGGAAAGTAAAACAACATATATAAGATATTCACAATAGCGAAATCAGAGCAAAAAAATCACTATTACTGCTTGACTAGTATGGAAAATTAATAAATATTATGATAAAATTAGAAATAGATTATAAATTG
>JAXGOV010000030.1:0-2037 GCA_040767305.1 Candidatus Metalachnospira sp.
AGGAAGAATTTTTCCTGCATCACCCTCAAGAATATTAATTTTATCCTCCAGTCCCATTCTTTCTATGTTTTTTCGTGCATCCTTTAGCATAAGCTCATATCGGTCAATCGTTGTAACTGTTCCGCCTTCTTGCAGGTATCTTGTCATAAGACCTGATGAAAAAGCAACAGCAGTTCCTACCTCCAGTATGTTCTTTGGTTTCTTCATAGTAAGAAGAACGCTTAAAAGTCTAGCTGTTTCATGCGGAATTACTGGAACATTTGCCGCTCTGGATTCCTTTTCGATATCGCCCAAAACTCCGTCATAGTGCGGCTGAATGGTTCTCAAGTAATTATTTATATAGTCATCGGTAACGTAGTTCATTTTTTTCTCCTAATTATTGAATGTAGCCTGATAAGCCGCCTTTGCAGTCAGGAAGTCCTGATAATTTTCTGTAAATGTATGCTCACTTCCGCCTCTTTCTTTAAGCACATAATAATAGTAATTATTCTTTTCAGGCTTAACTGCGGCTTCCAAAGACGCCAGTCCGGGGTTGCATATCGGTCCTTCGGGCAGTCCTTTATATTTATAAGTATTATACGGTGAGTCAACAGACAAGTCACTTTCCGTAACTACTTCATTCTTTGTATCAAGTGCATATTGTACAGTTGAATCAATCTGGAGCAGCATATCAATATCCAGGCGATTATAAATAACACCTGCAACTGTAGGACGCTCACTGTCAAGCATTGACTCAGATTCAACCATTGAAGCAACGGTAACAAGCTGATCAAGAGTATATCCTGTTGATGCAACATAACTCTTAATATTCTTATTGTACATCTCTTCAAACCTGTCAAGCATCATTACTATAATATCATGTGCAGTTTCATTTCCGCTTAAATAATAGGTATCAGGGAACAAATAGCCTTCAAGATAATACTCTCTCTTTGGAATTCCTTCAAGAAAATCATAATCGAATGTTCCGTTATTCATTTCATCTAAAAATTCCTGAGTGGTTGCTATACCCTTTTCATCAACCAAGGCCGCTATCTGCTTAACTGTGTATCCTTCCGGAATAGTTATTTTATTCTGTGTTTCAGCAGCAGAAGTTTTTTGAAGAGCAGCTATAATCTGTTCTGTGGTCATATCCTTAGTAAGATAGAAGGTACCGTAATTGTATAAACCGTCAGCACTGCTTATTTTGCTTTTTAATCTGAACGAAAACTCACTTTTAATCAGCCCGTTTTCTTTCAATATTTCAGCTATCTGCTTTGTTGATGCTCCCTGAGGTATAACAACTTCAATGGAATCAGAACTTGGCTGTGTTACATCTATCGTTACTTCTTGAGATGTTTCGGACAAAATGCTGCCTGCAAAATGCCGCCCGATAGCATAGGATAAACCAATAACAGCTGCTGCAATCAAAATCACAGCTCCGATTACTGCCAAAATCCTCAGTGCTCTTCTGCCTTTATTACGTTTGCTTCTTCTTTTGTTTCGTGGTCTTCTCGCTCTTCTCTCGTCCAAAGTATCACCCTTTGCTAAATTCAGCTAAACTTATAAATTTCCTTCAGCGGTACATTGTTTTCCTCAGCAAGCTTTTTTGCCGATTCAAATTCGGGATAAACAGTTTCTTTCCCATTTTTAAAAACCTTCTTTACATCAAGTTTTCCGTATTTTGTTTCAATAGAATCAAAGCTTCTCTCAAGACAAGCTCTGGTTTCGTATCTTCTGCGAATGCCAATCGTTGTTGTTTCCGCAAAAATAATGTTCTCAAGCGTTTCTCTATTATCCTCGGCGCAGAGCACAGTAAGCTTATACGCCGGTCTGTTCTTCTTCATAAAAATCGGAGAATAAAAAACATCTTTTGCACCGGCAGAAATAAGCCTGTCCATTGTATATCCGAGTATTTCTCCGCTGGCATCGTCAACGTTAGTTTCAAGCACAACTATTTCATCTGATGTTTCTTCGCTTAATTCACCCAAAGAAACTCGAAGTATGTTAGGTATCTTGGTAACCTTTTTTCCTGCCCCATAGCCAATCTTTTCTACGTTC
>JAXGOV010000004.1:0-148513 GCA_040767305.1 Candidatus Metalachnospira sp.
GCTCCGATATGGCGGACAGCGTGACCGGCGGCGGACTGCACGGTAAAGACCTGTCCAAAGCGGATGTGTCGGTGAATATCTACGCTTTTCTCAAAGCGCAGAATACCGGCGTGCCTGTGGAGCTCTGCTGCGCTATCGGCGACGACACCGTGGATGGCAGACCATACTCCGAAATTGTGGACGAGGCCGGAAGGTTTATCGACTCTGTCGGCGGCTTTGAGAAGTTTGCGGAATGGGGGCTTGTGTGATGCAGATAGAAAAGCTAAAAACTGAGCAGCTCATTCCGTCTGACTACAATCCGCGCAAAGACCTGAAGCCCGGTGATCCGGAGTACGACAAGCTGAAGCGCTCCATAGAGCAGTTTGGCTACGTCGAGCCGGTCATCTGGAACAAGACCACGGGGCGCGTCGTTGGCGGGCATCAGCGTTTGAAGGTGCTCATGGATATTGGCATCACTGAGGTAGACTGCGTCGTGGTCGAGCTGCCGGAGGATAAGGAAAAGGCGCTCAATGTGGCGCTCAACAAAATCTCCGGCGAGTGGGACAAGGATAAGCTGGCGCTGCTCATTGCAGATCTTCAGGGTGCAGACTTCGATGTGTCGCTCACAGGCTTTGACCCCGCCGAGCTTGACGATCTGTTCAAAGCATCAGTCAAGGATAAAATAAAAGACGACGACTTCGATGTGGACGCGGAGCTGAAGCAACCGCCGGTCACAAAGCCCGGCGATATATGGACGCTGGGACGGCACCGACTGGTCTGCGGTGACAGCACCAAGGCAGAAACCTTCGCTGCCCTCATGGACGACCGCAAGGCGAATCTGGTCGTGACGGACCCGCCCTACAACGTCAACTATGAAGGCAGCGCCGGTAAAATCAAAAACGACAATATGGCGAATGATGCCTTTTACAGCTTCCTGCTGGCAGCGTTACAGAATACCGAAGCGGTCATGGCGGACGATGCCAGCATATATGTTTTTCATTCCGACACCGAAGGGCTGAATTTCAGGAGAGCCTTTTCGGATGCCGGTTTTTATTTGTCTGGCTGTTGTATCTGGAAAAAGCAGTCGCTGGTGCTGGGGCGTTCCCCCTATCAGTGGCAGCATGAGCCTGTGCTCTACGGCTGGAAGAAAACCGGCAAGCACCAGTGGTACAGCGGGCGCAAGGAAACCACCATCTGGGAGTTCGACAAACCAAAGAAAAATGGCGACCATCCAACCATGAAGCCCATTCCGTTGCTGGCGTACCCAATAATGAATAGCTCCATGAGCAATACGCTTGTGCTTGATCCCTTCGGCGGCTCCGGCAGTACGCTCATCGCCTGTGAACAGGCTGACCGCTCTTGCGCAACCATTGAACTGGACGAGAAATACTGCGATGTCATCGTGAAACGGTATATCGAGCAGATCGGAACGGCGGATAAGGTTTCTGTGCAGCGTGACGGGCTGACCTATGCCTATGCGGAAGTGGCTGGAAAATCGGACTAACCCACACAAACGCCGCCGCTTCTATTTGGTACATATATATCGCGGAATTGCCTTGCTATTTACAGGCTTCAGAGTGATATATGTATGTACAAAAAGCCGAAGCATCGGCTCAAAGAAAGGCGGCAAACATTATGGCAAACACATTTGAACTCAGGTACAACCTGACCGGCAGCGACAGGAAACGGCTGGTCACAGCAATGGCGGAGGCTACGGGCTGCACGGCAAAATACAAGGGCGCTCCTACCTTCGCCTACGAGGTGGACTACTTCACCATCGACAAGACCGGCACCCTCAGCTTCGACGACCGCGCCGACAGCGATGAGGTCGAGATGCTGGTGGAACGGTTGCTGGAAATGGGCTTCGCGCCGGAGCCTAACCCCAACTCACCGGGCGAGGCGGAGGTTGCCAGCGACGACGCGCCTGCCGTATCCGACAGCGGTTGGGTCAGCCCTTGGGACAGACTGCGGGATGAGGAGATAGAGCCACCCGCTTACGGTATCCCAGAGCCGGAGATCAGCGGCGTCTGCATCGCCATGCCGCGCAGTCTTTTCAGCGAAACGGCTCTCGCCAACCTCAACGCTCTGCTTGCCGCCAAGGGCGGGCTTATCCGCAAGGCGCTGGGAGTAGCGGAACTGCCGGTCGAGGTGACCGAGGACAAGGTGTCCTTCCCCTGGTTCATCGGACAGCCGACCCCGGAGGAGCTCAAAGCCTACGACCATTTCATCTGCGCCATCTGCGAGATGGCGAGAAACCAGAAGCGCATCACAGCCAAGGAAAAAGAAACGGGCAACGACAAGTACGCTTTCCGCTGCTTCCTTCTCCGCCTCGGTTTCATAGGAGCGGAGTACAAAGAGCAGCGGAAGATACTGCTTCGAAATCTGACGGGCAGTTCTGCTTTCAGGGGAGGTGTGCAGGATGCGGTTTCCGAGTAGAGAATTGGTCGAGAGTATCCGCAAGCATTACCCGGTCGGCTGTCGCGTGGAGCTCCTGTGCATGAACGATGTGCAGGCCCCGCCCGTAGGCACAAAAGGCGCCGTGCGCGGCGTGGATGACATTGGCTCGGTTATGGTTGCCTGGGACAACGGCAGCGGCTTGTCGGTGGCATACGGCGAAGACTCATGCCGGAGGTGCGATGATGACTGATACGGTCAAGCGGCAGATACTTGCCGTCCGGGATACCGGGCTTACCAATATGTTTGATGTACGCATGGTGCAGCGCATCGCCAACGACATGGGCTTCTATGAGCTGGTCGTTTTCCTCGAAGAAAGCCGCTCCGAGTATGTGCATTTCATCCTCACGGGCGAGGGATAATTGTGTAGTTTATTCGCAGAATTGACTTGCTATTATCCTCGTTCAGAGTGATATATGTACATATCAAAACGAACGGAGGACACCCACCATGATGAATACCTTCAAAAAGCAGATTGCCAGCATTCACACCGAGAACGACCTCAAGGACGCTCACATAGCGATCAGCCAGCTTGCGGCGCCTACAAAATCAGCGGGGAACAGTTCATGGAGGCTGCGGAGCCTGCTCAAGGCAAAGCGCGTCGAGAAGGGATTCACTTGGGGAAAGGGCATCTAAGGAGGAAACGACAATGACAGACAAACAGCTAAAGCAGGCCAAGAATCAGCTCCCACAGGGTGAGCGTTTCGACCGCGCCTACAGCGCCTACGAGGGCGGCATTCGCCTGATCTCCAAGAAGGCTGACGGTACCGAGACACGCTATAAGGTAATCTTCGACGCCGACGGAAACGTCAGCCTTGAACGGTTTTAAGGAGGGCGCGACCATGTGGAAAGAAGGAAGCCTCAAGGTTTACAACAGTATTTTTCATTACTGGCTGAAGGTCTACGACGAATGCTCACAGTACGGCATCGACGGCGGCAAGGTCAGTAAGCTGATGCTCAAGCGAGATGGCAAGATCATCGCCAATTACGATAGGGGCTGGGACATCAAGCCCGCCGACCCCGACACGCAGCTTGCGGTCGACATCCTGCTTCACGGCGAAAACTACTAAGCCCAGCATAACAGCCGGGAACAGCCCTTGACGGGGCTGTATCTCGTACACATACATTTTGAAGTCGCCATCGGGCGGCTATTTTTTATGCTCATTTGAGAGGAGACGGTGCGTATGCGCAAGCTGAAAAGATATAAACCGACGCAGTTCAAAGCGCCGGACTCCACTTACGATAAAGACGCCGACCGCGCCGTTGCTTTTATCGAAGCCCTGTGTCATACCAAGGGCACATGGGCCGGTAAGCCCTTTGAGCTCATCGACTGGCAGGAGCAGATCATCCGCGATATCTTCGGGACACTCAAGCCCAATGGCTACCGGCAGTTTAATACCGCCTATGTGGAGATACCAAAGAAAATGGGCAAATCGGAGCTTGCGGCGGCAATCGCTTTGCTTCTTACCTGCGCTGACCATGAGGAACGTGCCGAGGTGTATGGCTGCGCTGCCGACCGCAATCAGGCGTCCATCGTTTTCAACGTGGCTGCGGACATGGTGCGGTACTGTCCGGCGCTCGCCAAGCGGGTGAAAATCCTCGACTCCATGAAGCGGCTCATCTATCAACCGACCGGCAGCATCTATCAGGTGCTGTCTGCTGATGTCGGCAACAAGCACGGTTTCAACACCCACGGCGTGGTGTTCGATGAGCTGCACACCCAGCCCAACCGGAAGCTCTACGACGTCATGACCAAGGGCAGCGGCGACGCACGAATGCAGCCGCTGTATTTTCTTATCACGACTGCCGGAGATAACCAGAACAGCATCTGCTGGGAAGTGCATCAAAAAGCGCTGGACATCATCGACGGGCGCAAGCATGACCCCACCTTCTACCCGGTCATATACGGCGCGGCACAGGAGGACGATTGGACAGACCCGAAGGTCTGGAAGAAGGCGAATCCGTCCCTGGGCATCACGGTCGGCATGGACAAGGTCAAAGCGGCCTGCGAGAGCGCCAAACAGAATCCCGCTGAAGAGAACAGCTTCCGTCAGCTCCGGCTCAATCAATGGGTCAAACAGGCTGTGCGCTGGATGCCAATGGACAAATGGGATAAGTGCGCGTTTGCCGTAGACGCGGAATCACTTGAAAGTCGTGTGTGCTATGGCGGACTTGACCTGTCCAGCAGCACAGACATCACAGCATTCGTTCTGGTCTTCCCACCCGGTGACGAGGAGGATAAATACAGCATTCTGCCGTTCTTCTGGATACCGGAAGATAATATCGCCCTCCGCGTCAAGCGCGACCACGTCAACTACGATCTCTGGGAGCGGCAGGGCTTCCTGCAAACGACGGAGGGCAACGTCGTTCACTACGGCTACATCGAGCAGTTCATCGAGCAGCTCGGCACGAAGTACAACATCCGCGAGATTGCATTCGACCGCTGGGGCGCAGTACAGATGACACAAAACCTCGAAAACCTCGGCTTCTCCGTCGTTCCCTTCGGGCAGGGCTTCAAGGATATGTCACCACCGACCAAGGAGCTGATGAAGCTCACGCTGGAACAGAATCTGGCACACGGCGGGCACCCAGTACTTCGCTGGATGATGGACAACATCTTCATTCGCACAGACCCTGCCGGGAACATCAAGGCAGACAAGGAAAAGTCCACAGAGAAGATCGACGGCGCTGTCGCGACCATCATGGCACTCGACCGGGCAATTCGGTGCGGAAACGACAACAGTGCTTCGGTCTATGATGCCCGGGGCATTTTGTTTATCTGATAAAGGAGAGTGATTTCACATGAGCATATTTACCGGGATGTTCCGCTCCCGCGACAAGCCCCAAAATCGCACGGCGGGCAGTTCCTACAGCTTCTTCTTCGGCGGCTCGACCTCCGGCAAGGCTGTGACGGAGCGCACCGCCATGCAGATGACTGCGGTCTACTCCTGCGTCCGCATTCTTGCGGAGGCTGTGGCGGGACTGCCGCTCAACCTGTATCATTACTTGCCGGGCGGTGGCAAAGAGAAGTCCTACGACCATCCGTTGTACCGTCTGCTCCATGACGAGCCAAACCCTGAGATGAGCTCCTTCGTGTTCCGGGAGACTCTCATGACACACCTTTTGCTGTGGGGCAACGCCTACGCCCAGATAATCCGCAACGGCAAGGGCGAGGTCGTGGCACTGTATCCGCTGATGCCTAACAAGATGACCGTTGACCGGGATAAGGATGGACGGCTGTATTACAGCTACAACCACTCTTCGGAGGAATCGCCCACGCTGGAGGGCTCCACCGTTATCCTGCGCCCGTCCGATGTGCTGCACATTCCGGGGCTGGGCTTCGACGGTCTGGTCGGCTACAGCCCCATCGCTATGGCGAAGAACGCTATCGGCATGGCAATCGCCTGCGAGGAGTACGGAGCTAAGTTCTTCGCCAACGGCGCTGCTCCGGGCGGCGTGCTGGAACATCCCGGCACCATCAAAGACCCGCAGCGTGTCCGCGAGAGTTGGCAGTCCACCTTCGGCGGCAGCGGCAACAGCAATAAGATTGCCGTGCTGGAAGAGGGCATGAAATACACGCCGATTGGTATCTCCCCGGAGCAGGCACAGTTCTTGGAGACACGAAAGTTCCAAATCAACGAGATAGCTCGAATTTTCAGAGTCCCTCCGCACATGGTGGGCGACCTTGAAAAGTCGAGCTTTTCTAATATCGAGCAGCAGTCCCTTGAGTTCGTGAAGTACACCCTCGACCCGTGGGTCATCCGCTGGGAGCAGTCCATCATGCGGACACTTCTCAGCGCCGACGAGAAGAAGCAGTATTTCGTGAAGTTCAATCTGGAAGGACTGCTTCGCGGTGATTACGCTTCCCGCATGAGCGGCTATGCGGTCGGCATACAGAACGGTTTCATGTCACCAAATGATGTAAGAAACCTTGAGAATATGGATTTAATTCCCGATGAACTTGGCGGCAACAGGTATCTGTGTAACGGCAATATGGTCGATATAGCTAACGCAGGAAGGTGGAACGCCCCTGATGAGAATTGACATGACAGGTAAAAAATATGGTCGCCTTACTGTGCTGCGAAAAGAAGGAGTTTACAAGGGTCACGATACATTGTGGTTTTGCAAATGCCAGTGCGGTAATTCTACAATAGTACGCGGAAGCTACTTAAGAAACGGTCATACAAAAACCTGCGGCCATTGCATTAGGTACGAAAAAGAAGCTGACTATTACCGTTGTACTGTTGGGACTGGGCGTTCCTTTATTTTTGATGCGCAGGATTTCCCACAAGTGTCAAAATATCAGTGGTCAGTTTCAAAGGACGGGTATGTTCTCGGTTATAGTGAAGGACAATGCGTAAAACTACACCGACTGCTACTCGGCAATCCAGACATGGTTGTTGACCACATAAACGGTAACCCAAGCGACTGTAGACGCATAAACCTTCGAGTTGCGACACAACATCAAAACACATACAACTCATCAATATCCAAATCAAGTTCAACTGGGTATAAAGGTGTGTGCTTTGACAAGCACAGACGAAAGTATATAGCGCATATTCACCCAAACGGAAAGATGGTTTTCCTCGGTTATTATGGCAGCCCATATGAAGCCGCTCTTGCTTATGACAAGGCGGCTTCTATATATTTTGGCGAGTATGCAAAACTGAATTTTAAGGAAGGTGAGCAAACTGGCACAGGAAACTAAAACACAGCGCCACGCGGATATCTGCGCCGAGCTGAACGATATCTACTTCCGAAAGAACGCCGACTACGGCGACAGCTTCGGAGAGACGTTTCGTAAGCTCGGCATAATCAGCGCGGTCACACGCATCACCGACAAGGTCAACCGGCTCCAGAGCCTGTGTGTACGAGCGGCACAGGTTCCCGATGAGTCGGTCAGGGACACGCTCCTCGACCTTGCCAACTACGCGATCATGTCGGTGATTGAACTGGAACGCTCGAATCAAACGGAAACGGAGGCTTCCACTGAATGAAGAAATTCTGGAACTGGACAAAGGACGAAGAGTCCGGCGTCCGAACGCTCTACCTCGACGGCACCATTGCCGAGGAGAGCTGGTTTGACGATGACGTCACACCCAAGGCGTTCAAAGAGGAGCTGACCAGCGGCGAGGGCAACATCGTCATCTGGATCAACTCTCCCGGCGGCGACTGCGTGGCGGCAAGTCAGATCTACGCCATGCTCATGGACTACAAGGGTGACGTCACGGTCAAGATCGACGGCATCGCTGCTTCGGCTGCGTCTGTCATCGCTATGGCGGGTACGAAGGTGCTCATGACTCCCACGGCGCTCATGATGATTCACAATCCGCTGACGGTAGCAATCGGCGACAGCGAGGAAATGCAGAAAGCCATCGCCATGCTCTCGGAGGTTAAAGAAAGCATCATCAACGCCTACGAGATCAAGACCGGGCAGTCCCGCGCCAAGCTCTCCCATCTTATGGATGCGGAGACTTGGATGAACGCAAACAAGGCAATCGAATACGGCTTTGCCGACGGCATTCTGGAGGACAAAAAGAGTCCCTCGGATGTCGTCGTTTCTTTTGCCTTCTCCCGCAGAGCCGTCACCAATTCCCTCATGAGTAAGCTCACCGCTAAACAGAAAGCGAATAAGCCCGCTGCCCCAGAGCGCTCGGTAAACGAGCTCATGGAGCGGCTCAACCTGATGAAATATTAAGGAGGAAACATCACTATGGCTACTATTCTTGAACTGCGCGAGAAGCGCGCAAAGGCGTGGGAAGCGACCAAGGCTTTCCTTGACACCCATCGCACCGAAAAAGGCACCCTCACCGCAGAGGACGACGCCTCCTACTCCCGCATGGAGCAGGATATCACGGACCTTGGCAAGGAAATCAACCGTCTGGAGCGTCAGGAGGCGCTGGACGCCGAGCTGAAGCTGCCCGTCAGCAAGCCTCTCACCGAGCGCCCGGACGCAAACAAGCAGGACACCAAGACCAGCCGTGCCGCTGATGCGTACAAGTCCGCATTCTGGACTCAGACCCGTTCCAAGGACGGCGTTACCCTGCCGGAGATCCGCAATGCCCTCCAGATCGGCGTCGACTCCGAAGGCGGGTATCTCTGCCCGGACGAGTTCGAGCACACGCTTATCCAGGCGCTGAAGGCAGACAACATCGTCCGTGAGCACGCCCATGTGTTCACCACCTCTTCCGGCTCCCATAAGATTCCCGTTGTGACCAGCAAGGGCACCGCCTCTTGGGTGGACGAGGAGGGCGCTATTCCTGAGTCCGATGATGTGTTCGGTCAGCAGCTCATCGGCGCGCACAAGGTGGCGACTCTCATCAAGGTCTCCGAGGAGCTTCTCAACGACTCCGCCTTCGACCTAGAGAGCTACTTCACCACCGAGTTTGCCCGTCGTATTGGCGACAAGGAAGAGGACGCTTTCCTCAACGGTAACGGCACCGGCAAGCCTACCGGCATTCTGGATGCCACCTCCGGCGCACCCGTGGGTGTTACTGCTGCTGGGGCGACTGCCATCACCGCTGATGAGATCATCACGCTCTACTACTCCCTCGGCGCGCCTTACCGCAAGAACGCCATCTGGGTTCTGTCTGACGCCACCATCGCGGTCATCCGCAAGCTGAAGGACGGCAACGGTCAGTACCTCTGGCAGCCCGCGCTGCACGAGGGTCAGTTCGACACGCTGCTCGGTAAGAAAATCTTCACCTCTCCGTATATGCCCACGATGGCGGCCGGGAATAAGTCCGTGCTGTTCGGCGACCTCCAGTTCTACTGGATCGGCGACCGTCAGGGCGTCACCTTCCGCCGCCTGAACGAGCGCTACGCAGAGACCGGGCAGGTCGGCTTCCTCGCTTCCAAGCGCGTGGACGGCAAGCTCATTCTGCCGGAGGCTATCAAGGTACTCCAGCAGCACGCCTAAGGAGGGCTGACCTATGAGCGAGTATAACGCAAAGAACTACACCGAACAGGGCGGCGAAAAGACCGTCATCGGCGGTACGCTGGAGATCAAGGAGGGAGCCTCGGTAACGGGGCTTCCTTCTGATTTTTCCCCCGCCGCAAATCAGGCGGACAGCACTGCCACCACCATCGCACTGCTGAAGGACGACTTCAACGCTCTTCTGGCAAAGCTGAAGACCGCCGGTCTGATGGAAGCCGACGCGGTAACTGAGTAAAGGAGGTAGCGGTGATGACTACGCTGCTTGAAAAAGTCAAAGCAAATCTCATCCTTGAACACGATGCCCACGACGAGCTTCTGGGGCTGTACATCACCGCCGCCACCCGCTACGCCGAGAGCTACCAGCACAGGGCGGAGAATTACTACAGCACCAACGCCATGCCGCCCACTACCGAACAGGCCGTCATCATGCTGTCGTCCCACTTCTACGAGTCCCGGGACGGCAGCACGGGCGGCTTCTTTTCGGATAACGTGCAAGCCGGGCAGCAGGTCTGGAACACGGTCAATCTGCTCCTGCGGCTCGATCGGGAATGGAAGGTGTGAGCATGAGCTTTGGAAAGATGAATACCACAATCGACATCGTTCTTTCTACGACCGCAAAGGACGCGGAGGGCTTCAGCACCGGCGCAGACCTTGTGCTGGCAACGGTACAGGCTTATCGGGAAGGTCGGCATGGCAACGAGAAATGGGCAAATCGCGCTCAGTTCTCGGAGGCCACCGACCTTTTCCGTTTCCGCGTCATCCCCGGCGTCACCGTCACCACCGCTATGGTGGTCATAAACGACGGTGGGCGCTTTGAGATCACTTCCGTCGAGGACGTGAAAGGACGCGGTATGTATATCGAGGTGCTGGCGAAGGAGGTGAAGCCCAGTGGCTAAAGCAAGTTTCAAGCTGCCGGAGGACTTCCTTCTGAAGCTCTCCAAGCTGGGAGATAAGACCGACGAAATCATTCCGAAGGTGCTGGAGGCCGGAGGCGAGGTCGTGGAGACAAGGGCCAAATCCAATCTGCAAGCTGTCATTGGCAGCGGCACAAAGGGAGAAAGCCGCACCACCGGCGAGCTGGTTGGCGCTCTGGGCGTTTCACCCGCCAAGCAGGATAAGGACGGCAACTTCAATGTGAAGGTCGGCTTCGCGGACGGACGCTCGGACGGGCGCTCCAACTCCATGATCGCAGGTGTTCTGGAGTACGGCAAGCACGGTCAACCGGCGAAACCGTTTCTGAAGCCCGCCAAATCCTCCAGCAAGAACGCCTGCATCGACGCCATGAAAGCCGCCTTTGAACAGGAGGTGGAGCATATATGAGCCTGCTCACAGAGCTAAACACGCTGCTCTCTCCGCTCATCCCCATCGAAACAGGCGTGTTCTCCGACACCGCGCCCGACTGCTATATGGTCATCACGCCAATTGTGGAGACCTTCGAGCTTTACGCCGACGACAAGCCACATCATGAGGTGCAGGAGGCGCGGCTCTCCTTGTTCGACAAGGGCAGTTACACTGCAATCAAAAATACCATCGTCCGGGCGCTGCTTGCTGCGGACATCACCATAACCGACCGCCGGTATGTCGGTCACGAGGACGCTACCGGCTATCACCACTTCGCCATTGACGTGGCGAAGGACTATTCATACGAAATGGAGGAATGACCTATGGCAACCATCGGTCTTGACAGACTGTTTTATGCGCCCATCACCGAAGCCAGCGATGGCTCGGAGACCTACGGGATCCCCGCTTCTCTTGCCAAAGCCATCTCTGCGGAGCTGTCCGTGGAGGTAAATGAGGCAACGCTCTATGCCGATGACGGTGTGGCGGAGGCCGTGAAGGAGTTCAAGTCCGGCACTCTGACGCTGGGCATTGATGACATCGGTACCTCCGCCGCCAACGCGCTCACGGGAGCGCAGATCGACAGTAATCACGTTCTTATCTCGGCATCCGAGAACGGTGGCATCCCTGTGGCTATCGGTTTCCGGGCACGGAAGTCCAACGGCAAATACAAGTATTTCTGGCTTTACCGCGTCATCTTCGGTATCCCGGCGACCAACCTCGCTACCAAGGGCGACAGCATCACCTTTTCCACGCCCACCATCGAAGGCACCATCTACCGCCGCAATAAGTTGGACGGACAGGATAAGCACCCGTGGAAGGCTGAAGCCAACGAGGGCGACGCCAGTCTGCCCGGAAGCGTACTCACCGGCTGGTTTGATGAGGTGTATGAGCCAACCTTCAATCCCGCCAGCGCCAATCTATCCGCGCTGACCCTCGGCTCTCTCACGCTCACGCCTGCCTTTAGCGGCAGCACCACATCATACACGGCGGCTACCACGAACGCTACCAACACCGTGACTGCTACCGCTGTGGACGGAAACGCCACCATTGCTATCACCAATGGAAGTACGCCCGTGACCAACGGTCAGTCCGCGACATGGGCAGAGGGTGCGAATACGCTGACCATCGTGGTGACCAGCGGCGCTCTGACCAAGACCTACACGGTCACGGTCACGAAATCCTAAGGAGGGCGACTAAATGGCTAATGACAGAAGCGCCGCTGTGACTATCGGCAAGAATTACGAGATGATCCTCACCACCCGCGCCACGAAGGAGATCGCCAAGCGTTACGGCGGCCTTGCCAATCTGGGCGAAAAGCTCATGAAGAGCGAGAATTTCGAGATGGCGCTTGACGAGGTGGTGTGGCTCATCACTCTTTGGCAAACTCAGGCGTCCTCGTCCACAACCTCCAAAACCCTGAGGACAAGCGTGGTGCTGACGGAAGAGGCTGTGGTTGCTCACCTCACGCTGGAGCTTGCCACCTACAAGGAATCCATCATGGAGGCCATGTTCAAGGGAGCCAAGCGCGAGGTCGAAAGCGAGGATGACTCAAAAAACGCGGCGGTCGGGTAAGCGACGAGGAGTTGTTTGCCCGACTTATCTTTTATGGCGTTTCTCTGCTCCACAGGTCAGAGCAGGAGGTCTGGCTCATGCGCTGGGTCACCTGCTCGACCAGTGGGAGTGCTATAAGCAGTTTAACAGCATGACAAAAGCAACACGGGAGCATTACATCGACGAAATAATCCCTACGGGCATCTGAGGAGGTGGTAAGTTATGGCAGATAATTTTGGCTTAAAAATCGGCGTTGAGGGCGAAAAGGAATTCAAAAAAGCTCTCGCTGACATCAACCAGTCGTTCAAAGTTCTCGGCAGTGAAATGAAACTTGCCACCTCGCAGTTCGACAAGAATGAATCCAGCGTGGAATCTCTCACTGCAAAAAATGAAGTCCTTACCAAGCAGATCGACGCGCAGAAAGGTAAAATTGAGACTCTACGTTCCGCTCTCCAGAACGCCTCGGACTCCTTCGGTGAGAACGACCGCCGCACCCAGCAGTGGGTCGTGGCGCTCAACAACGCCGAAGCCGAACTTAACGGCATGGAGCGTGAGCTGAAGGACAACGAGCAGGCCATCGACAAAATGGGCGATGAGTCTGCGGACGCTGCCAAACAGACGGACAAGCTGGGTGACGAGATCGAGGACACCGCAAAAGAAGCGGATGCCTCCGGCGGCAAGTTTGAGAAACTCGGCTCTATTGTCAAGGGTGTGGGCGTTGCTATGGGTGCTGCTCTTGCTGCTATTGGCACGGCGGCTATCGCGGCAGGAAAAGCCCTTGTGGATATGACCGTGGAAGCCGCCGCTTATGCCGACGAAATGCTCACGCAGTCCACCGTAACAGGCATGAGCGTGGAAAGCCTACAGGCCTACAGCTACGCCGCCGACCTTGTGGATGTTTCGCTGGATACGCTTACCGGCTCTATGGCGAAAAACGTCAAGTCAATGGCAAGCGCTGCAGACGGCTCCGCAAAATATGCGGATGCCTATGCGCAGCTCGGCGTGTCGGTTACCGATGCCAACGGTAATCTCCGTGACAGCGAAGATGTCTATTGGGAGGTAATCGATGCGCTTGGCGGCATATCGAATGAAACTGAGCGCGACGCCCTCGCCATGCAGCTGTTCGGCAAAAGCGCCCAAGACTTGAACCCTCTTATCGCGCAAGGCTCAGAAGGCATCGCGGCGCTGACTGATGAAGCCAAACGTATGGGCGCGGTGCTTTCGGAAGAAACCATCGCCAAGCTGGGAGCTTTCGATGATTCCGTTCAGCGGCTCAAACAGGGCTCCGAGGCAGCGAAGCGCGTCATGGGTACAGTCCTGCTACCGCAGCTTCAAGACCTCGCGGACGATGGCACGAAGCTGCTCGGTGAGTTTACCTCCGGGCTGGTCGAAGCCGGTGACGACTTCGGCAAAATCAGCGAGGTCATCGGCAACACGGTCGGCGGACTTGTAGATATGATCATGGAACACCTGCCGAAGATCGTACAGGTGGGCATGGACATTGTCATGGCTATTGTGAACGCCATCGTTGAAAACCTGCCGACCATCGTCGAGTGTGCCTCTACCATCGTAATGACGCTGCTGGAGGGGTTGATTGACGCGCTGCCCGCTATTACAGAGGGTGCATTGCAGCTCGTCATGACGCTGGTGCAGGGCATCATCGACAACCTGCCCGCTATCGTGGAGGCGGCAATCAATATGATCGTCACTCTCGCCATGGGTATCGCGGATGCTCTGCCGGAGCTGATACCCTCCATCGTGGAGGCTATTATCCTCATCTGTCAGGTGCTGCTGGATAACATGGATAAAATCCTCGAAGCTGCCTTTGCCATCATCAAAGGTTTGGCAGAGGGACTTTTGAATGCGCTACCGGAGCTGGTAGCGGCTCTGCCCGAAATCATCACCACCATTATCAACTTTATCACAGACAACCTGCCCGCTATTATCGAAATGGGCATCGAGCTTATCGTTCAGCTTGCGGTCGGTCTGGTAAAGGCAATCCCGCAGCTTGTGGCAGCACTGCCGCAAATCATCGCGGCAATCGTCGAGGGGCTGGGGTCGGCAGTCGGCGCGGTTTTTGAAATCGGCAAGAACATCGTTTCTGGCTTGTGGCAAGGCATACAGTCACTGGCCACATGGCTCTGGGATAAGGTGTCCGGCTGGATTTCCTCTATCTGGGACGGCATCTGCGATTTCTTTGGTATCGCCTCTCCCTCAAAGGAGATGGGCTGGATCGGCAAGATGATGGTCGAGGGGCTTGCCGGGTCTATCGACAGCAACGGCAAAGACGCCGTATCTGCCGTAACCGATATGACGAAGGACATCGACGGCGCGATGAAAGATCTCGCGGGAGATATGGAAACCGCACTGCCTACCGATTTCAAGCTGAATGTGGACACAGACATCGGCAAGGTTGCGAACGACAGCGCCGTCGATGTAAAGAAAACCGTGGAGCACACGGGTGTTATTCGCGTGGAGGGCATCAATTCCGAGGGCGAGATGGCGTCGGTCGTAGACCTCATTATCAATCAGCTCAGACAGGAGGTGCGCGTATGAGTTATCTAAAAAGCGCTGACACGAACACGCTCATCACGCGCTTCGTGTCGTTCCGAAAAACGCAGGAGGTCATACGCACGGTTCAGACGGCGCTGGACGGTACGGAATATCTCGTCCGCTTCGGCGCTCCGACCGTGCATTACGAGCTGACGCTCTATGTTGACGAAGCCGGGAAAGCCCTGCTGATGAGCGCGGAGGACAGTGTTCCTCTACTGGAATGCTCCGTCAAGCAGGGTGTATTTACCGGCAGGCTCGTGGAGCTTGGTGCTTTTGAATATCTCGCGGCGGACTGGTACAAGGTTGAAGCCACCCTTGCCGCTGTAAGCGAGGTGAGCGAACCATGAGAAGTATTCCTGCCGCACTGAAGGAAAAGCTAAAAAATCAGTTCAAGGTGGAAAGCACCGACAGCATGGCAAAGCTACGCGTCGTGGCGACGCAGACCTCGGTCAATTCTTTGCTGTCGGAGCCTATCCACGAGGACATTGCTCCGGCGCTCGGAGATGTCGCCGTTCGGCAGATGGCCGGAGATAAAGAGCTCGCGCTCGCTTATGCGCTCTGTCTGGACGACGGCATAGCCACCATGTATATGCGCAAGTTCCCAGCGGGTTTCGACTTCAAATGGGAGCGGCAATTTGTGTTCGGCGCGGCCTCCGATGTGGCTCTGGAATTTGGCGGCACATGGAAGATGAATGCAGCCGAGGAATGGTACTATCTCGAAACCGACGAGTTCCCATATATCTTCTTTGTCCGCGACGGGAATCTCTATGTGCAGTATTGGCGAGACGATTCTACGCGGGCGCTTCTGGCAACAGGCGTATCACAGATATCCGCCTGCAAGGGCTGGCAATCGAGCGTGGATATCGACCTCGACCAAGGGCTGATTATTGGCTATCTCAAGGACGGTGCTGTGTTCTATCGTGCGCTCTGCTGTCAGTCGGACGGCTCGTATATCTGGGAGGCGGAGCACGAGGTGACGACGCTCGGCATAGGCAATACAACGCTTTCGGTTATCCGCACCAACGATTTCCGCATCGGTTTCCTGACACAGAACAACGGCAATATGCTGCTAACGCTGACGCATCGCAACTATGCCGGAATGAGTGTCCGCCCGGAGTCCATGCATATCAACACGGCTAACGCGAGAATGTCGCTGCCGGATATTACACTAAAATACGGAAGCACAACTGAAACGACGGGAGTTGCAGCGCTCTTGCCCTACGGAATCATTGATACGGCGGACAGCGGTGAGCTTGAGGTCACTGGAATAGAAAAGCTGAACCGCGACGAGGGCTTCGCCTGCTATGGCTTCAAGGTGTTTGTGAGCCGCCCTGTTTTTGGAACGCCGGACGCTTCCTTTCTGGAGGGCTGTAAGCTGTCGGTGAGTGGCGTTACCGTGGCGTCTTGCGACTACGATGCAGCGCTGCAAGCCTTCGTTTTATACACGAGCGCGGATATCCGCAGAACGCTGGAGGTCACGGTTACGATTCCAACGCACCGGCGTCTGTGGTATTACAAGCTCTATGAGCAGCGATGGTTTCTACCGGCATTGACCGCTGTTGCCTCGGCAGAAACTATTCGTCACGATGCTTACGCTCATGATACCATTACGGTTTCTACGCTGAATGCAAGAGTGTGGATTGACGACGCGGTGTTTACGAGTCTGTTCGACGAACCGAGCACGGCTGCCATTACGATATCATCGGCAAGCATGGAACTGAAACCGGTATCCACCTTGCCGATTTAATAGGAGGTTTTCATATATGCAGGCAAAAGAAAAAGTGCTTCTGCACAACAAATTTGAAATTGAAGTCGTAGATGCCGTGACCGGAAAGCTCAAGCAAAAGGCGTATGCCTACAACGTCATCGTCAATTACTACTTTAGCTCAAGGTTGACCGGCTCTCCGCTTGGAGTGAGCGCCGATCTGCTTCGGTATATTGCGCTCGGAACAGGCATGGGCACTCCGGCAATCACCGACACGGCTCTTTTTACGCATCTGACGCGAAAAAGCGTTACCACATTGGAAACGGTATATGAATATCCGACTTCTCATACTACAAAGCAGATCAAGCTGGAAGCCACCGAATGCAATGGCAGCAACATAACGGAGGTCGGCTTAGAAGGGTATTACAGCGGTACCTGGTCCAGCTATTATTACCTGATGACCCATGCCATGCTGCAGGATTCCGAGGGCAACCAGATCGCCATTGCAAAAACCGACGTTGATGTGGTGTACATCACGGCGACCTTCTATGCCACCTATACGCCGTCCGGCTTTGGTACGGACGCGATTTACCCGATCGCCGAAAATAACTATCTTGTTCGCTGGCTGCTTACGGGCGGCTATGACAGCACTATCCGCTTTGGCAGATATCCGCTGGAGCACTCGTCAGAGCTGACGACCAAATATACAAGCGCTAAGTCCTATTCCCTCAGTGGGACCGGCAGCATGACCACCCTTCAGCTTGATTTGCCGGTTACGACCTTCCTCGACGCGGAATGCAACAACCGTATCGTGAAGCAACTCGGCATCGCGGGCTTCGGCGCTTTCACGTTTCCCAATCACGAGGTGTTCCCACCTTACCCGGTAGAGCATCTGGTCATCGGTGAGGGCGACGGCGCGACGACCGAATTCAATATTAAGTGTCCATTGATACAGGCTGGTACACCGCGTGTGTTCGTAAACGATGTGGAGCTGACGGCGGGGACGGATTTCACCGTCGACTGCGAGAGCAACTGCGGCGACTGGTACGAAAACTATCACAGTGCTGCGCTGACGACGAAGGACGACAACGTACAGTTTGGGAATTTGAAGGAATTGACCCCGACCACAAGCACCTATACCTATTATGACCCACTGGCATGGTGGAACTGCGGCGGCATTAAGGAATACCCAACCTCCTGCTCTATCACTGCGGAAAAGCCGATATGGATCGACTTCCTCTCGGCGAAGGAGTGCAACCGGCTGAAAATCAATCCGATTACTGTGCCGTCGTCTCAGATAGACAATCTGGTGATCGAGTATTCGGCGGATAACGTTAACTGGACTGCGGTGGCATATACCAGAGAATCACAGGTGTGGTCGTGGACTGCCGTTTCAGCGCGGTATTGGCGCGTATACATTCCAAACTATACCTGGTCGTATTCGATTTACAGCAACTACAACTCTGTTACCGAGCGAGACGGGCTATCCTATCGCTGCACCTTCTTCCTTGGAAAGACGGTGCCCGGTTTGAAGCTCACAAATCCGCCCGCCGCCGGAGAGACGATTGAGGCGAGCTACGCCATCGAGTATCCGTTCAAGACCGCGAACAATCTGCTGCGCTTTACCTGCTCGATTCAGCTTCAAAGGGGGTAATCACATGACGCTCACCTTTGAATACACCATGAATATTGGCGCGGGGCTATATCCGCAGGCGATTCACTCGAAAGACAATCTCCTGCGGATTTTCTATCTGACGCCGGAGCAGACGGTGTCCGGCTTGATTGCCGACCCTGTGTTGGGGCTGTATGCCGACATTGCCTTTGAGAGCAAAGGACGAGCCTCGCCGGACGATGCAGTTTCACTGCCAAGCCTCAAGCGCGTGGCACATTATGGCGGCTATGGCTTTTGGAGTGCCGAGGGCGACCACCGTTTTGTTATGTTCATGATGCCGACGGATATTTCAAAAGCCTTTATCGACGGCTCGGCTGGCTTCAGCATCGGCAGCGAGGTTTCCCAGCTGTCCTGTACGCTGCTCAATATACGCGGCGAGCTGCTCAACCGATTTCGCGCACTCGTTACGCCGGGTACGAAAATGGAGCTGTACTTTACACTTGGCAGTGCCGAGGAGGTCACACTCGGTATCTTCTACATCGACCGCGCTTCTGTGTCCTACCCGGACGAGAAGGTCTCGGTATCTGCGAGAAACGCCATAGGCAAGCTGCTCAAGGAGCAGACCTTTGATGAAAACACCACCTTTGAGGCAGGCGCACTCATCGACAATATGACCGCCATCATGGAGCTTGCCGGTGTCGAGGACTACTTCGTTGGCGACAGCGGGAAGGCGTGGCGCTTGCGCTTTGACTCTGATGTGACGCTGCTGGACGGCTTGAAGCGCGTCATCTCTCTTTTGCCGGATTGGAAGCTCGACGAGACGCAGAACGGCGCTGTTGGCGTAGCGGCGGCGACCGACCCGCGTTTTGACCAGCCGGGTGTTTTTTCCTTTGAGCGCGACAAGACCTGCTGGAGCTACAGCATTGAATATGACGATTCTGACGCCGCAAGCCGTGTTTGCGTAACCTGCAAGGAGCCTGCGAACAAAGTATATGCCGACGTGCCCTTCGGAAAGTGGTGGGTACAGCCCGCGCACAGGACGCTCTACGTTGAAGCCGCCGATGGCGCATCGCTTTCGGAGCTTACCGCTATGGCGCAGGAGCTTGCCGAATCCATCGCCATCTCCGGGCGGCTGGAGAGCTTCGCCGGTATATTTACCCCGCAGCTCACGCTCGGCGACGAGGTGCATATTGAGGCTTCTGACGGCGGCGAGGAGGTCATCGGCACTGTGACCGATGTCACGCACAGCTTCGGCAAGAGCGGCTTCTATACCTCGTTCACGGTTGACAGCGGCGGCAGAAAAGCGAAGTCACGCTTGTCAGATCTGATTGGCAAAGCATCCGAAATGCCGAACACCAACGGCGTAGAAATTTATTAAACGGAGGAATAGCATAATGAAAGAAATCTGGAACTGGATTCAAATTGTATTTGCCGCCATCGGAGGCGGCATCGGCTGGTTTCTCGGAGGGGCTGACGGCTTCCTTTACGCGCTGATCGCCTTTGTGGTCATTGACTATATCACCGGCGTGATGTGCGCGATTGTGGACAAGAAACTCTCCAGCGAGGTCGGCTTCAAGGGCATCTGTAAAAAGGTGCTCATTTTTATTCTCGTTGGCGTGGGCAACATCATCGACGTGCAGGTGCTCGGACAGGCTGGTGTGCTTCGCACAGCGGTCATTTTCTTCTACCTGTCCAATGAGGGTGTATCTCTCTTGGAGAACGCCGGACATTTGGGACTGCCCATCCCGGCAAAGCTGAAAGCGGTGCTGGAGCAGCTCCACGACCGCAGCGAGAAGGAGGACAAATAAATGGATCTGCACAAGCTAATTTTTACGAATAACGATTGCTACAAAGCTGGAAAAGCTATGACGCCGAAGGGCATCATGGTACATTCGACCGGTGCGAACAATCCCAATCTGAAACGCTATGTAGGACCCGACGATGGACTGCTCGGCGTCAACCAGTACGGGAATCACTGGAATCAGCACATGGACAGGCAGGTGTGCGTCCATGCCTTTATCGGCAAGCTGAAGGACGGCTCCATCGCTACCTACCAAACGCTGCCGTGGAATATGGTTGGCTGGCACAGCGGCTCCGGCTCAAAGGGCAATGCCAACTATCTCGGCTATATTGGGTTTGAAATCTGCGAGGACGGGCTGACCGATGCCGCCTATTTTAACAAGGTATATGCCGAGGCGGTCGAGCTGTGCGTTTACCTATGTAAGCAATACAACCTGACAGAGAAGGACATCATCTGCCACAGCGAGGGTCACACGCTCGGTATCGCGTCCAATCACGGCGATGTCATGCACTGGTTCCCGAAGCACGGTAAAAGCATGGACACCTTCCGTGCGGCGGTCAAGGCTGGACTGGCGGCAGATGCTCCCGTAACGCCTACCACGCCGAAGAAGTATTACCGTGTCCAGCTCGGTGCGTTCTCCGTCAAGGCTAACGCAGATGCCATGCTCAAAAAGGTCAAGGCGGTGGGCTTCACCGATGCTTTTGTCAAGTACAGCGAATAAATAATACCCCGTCGCAACGCGGAAGTCCATATACCAGCGGTCAAGTTGTTGACCTACAGTTAATGCCCATCGGAGATTTTTTCTCTGGTGGGCATTATTTTTTTGCTCGTTTTTTGTACGATAGGCTTCCTTTTTTCCAGTGGGTAGTGAGGACAAGGGTTCTCGGACTGGAGGAAACCTCATGACAAATGAGCAAAAGGAACGCATCACTGCCATGCGGCAGGATGGAATCGGATATAAGAGAATCGCAAAGGCGATTGAATTGCCATTGAGCACTGTACAGTCGTTCTGCCGCAGAGCAAATGTTACGGCATCCGAAACAGCCGTTTACGATGAGTATCACTGCCGACAATGCGGAAAAGTACTTATTCAGGCAAACAACGCAAAACGCCGTAAGTTCTGTTCGGAAGAATGCCGTGTGAAATGGTGGACGCTGCATCCGTGCTCAAAGAACGGTAATACGAAATCCAATCGCACGGCCATTTGCACTAACTGCGGTAGGCCGTTCACAGCATATGGGAAAGGCATCCGAAAATACTGCTCTCACGCCTGTTATGTCGAGGCGAGGTTTGGGGGTGGAGAGAGATGACAACCGTGCAGATGAGCAAGGAAATGCTGTATCACGCCAGCCTTTCCCCATTTAAATCCATGCTCGAAAAAGGCTTGATTTCCAAGGACGATTACCGGGTGATTGATACAATTCTGAGGGTAAAATACTGTCCGATATTTGTGGATAAAAGTTATCAGATATCGCTGGATAATAAGCGAAATTAACGGTAATATGCTTACTACCCAAAGGAGGACTCAGTCATGGAAAAGCAGATATTTGACATTACGCCAACCCTCACCGCCATTACAAAGAGGCAGCGTGTAGCGGCATACGCGCGGGTTTCCTGCGACAAGGATAAGATGCTGCACTCTCTGGCGGCACAGATTGACTATTACCGCAAGTACATAACCCGCAACCCGGAATGGGAGTTTGTCGGCGTTTACGCTGACGAGGCGAAAACAGGAACAAAGGACGACCGTGAACAGTTTCAACGACTGCTCTACGATTGCCGCGGGGCTTGTGGATATGGTGATTACAAAGTCAATTTCCCGCTTGGCGAGAAACACGGTCACGCCGCTTGCTACGGTGCGAGAACTGAAAGAGCTCGGCATCAATATCTTTTTTGAAGAGCAGAACATTAACTCCATCAGTGAAGAGGGCGAACTGATGCTGACGCTCATGGCGTCGCAGGCACAGGAAGAAAGCCTTTCCTGCAGCGAGAACTGCAAGTGGAAGATACGCAAAGGCTTTGAAAAGGGTCAACCCAACACCTGCACCATGCTTGGTTACCGACTGGTGGATGGCGAGATAATGCTTGTGCCGGACGAAGCGGAAATTGTAAAAGAGATATTCGACCTCTACCTTTCCGGTTGCGGTGTTCAGAAAATTGCCAACACGCTAAACGAGCATGGCATCAGAACGGAAAAAATTCCATTCTGGTACCCCGACACCATCCGCAACATACTGCGGAATGAAAAGTATATGGGCGATTTACTCCTGCAAAAAACTATAAGCGAAAGCCACCTTACAAAAAAGCAGGTCAAAAATATGGGGCGCCTTCGACAATTCTACATTACCGAAGACCATGAGCCGATTGTGTCCAGAGCTATTTTTGAGGAGGTGCAGAGCGAGGTGCGACGCCGTGCCAAAAAGCATACAGGCGTTGGCGGTGCAAAGAGCGCATTCACAGGCAAAATCCAATGTGGTATCTGCGGTAAGAATTACAGGCGAAAAACCACACCCTATAACACGGTCTGGTGCTGCTCCACCTTTAACACCCGTGGGAAAGCCTACTGCGCCTCAAAGGTTATTCCAGAGGAAACCCTCAAGGACTGCATTGCTGGCGCGCTTGGCGGAAAGTACTTCACCGAAGATTCCTTTATAAAGATGGTCGATAGAATCATCGCCGAACCCGGTAATACTATGCGCTTGATTCTTGAGGATGGTACGGAAAAGCAAATGATATGGCAAGACCGCTCACGCTCCGAAAGCTGGACTGATGAGATGCGTGAGGCGGCAAGTAAAAGACAATATGAGAGGAACGGTGCAAAACATGGATAAAAAGAATGTTACAGTCATACCCGCGAAGCCTGCGGGTTTCATGGAAGGTTTGCCTGCTCTTGTAAAAAGGCGGCGCGTGGCGGGCTATGCCCGTGTTTCTACAGACAAAGACGAACAGCAAAACAGCTATGAGGCACAGGTCGAGTATTACACGGATTACATTAAGCGAAACCCTGAATGGGAGTTTGTTGAGGTCTATACCGACGAAGGCATCAGCGGCACCAGTACCAAGCACCGCGAGGGCTTCAAACGGATGATAGCCGACGCCCTTGCCGGAAAAATTGACCTCATCCTCACAAAATCGGTCAGCCGCTTCGCCCGTAACACGGTCGACAGCCTTACCACGATACGGCAGCTAAAGGAAAAAGGCACAGAGGTCTATTTTGAAAAAGAAAACATATTCACAATGGATTCCAAGGGCGAACTGCTGCTCACGATCATGAGTTCACTCGCACAGGAAGAAAGCCGAAGCATCTCCAAGAATATCACATGGGGCAAACGCAAGAGCATGGCGGACGGCAAGGTGTCCTTTGCATACAGTTCTTTCCTCGGCTACGATATGGGCGCTGATGGTCATTTATATATAGTAGAAGACCAGGCGGAAATCGTCCGCAGGATATACGATGAGTTTCTTGCCGGAAAGACCACCTACGACATTGCCACAAGACTTACGACTGACGGTATTCCTACGCCGATGAAGAAAACAAAATGGCAGGAATCCACGGTCAGGCACATTCTCCAAAATGTTAAATATCGAGGAGATTCGGTGCTACAGTCTACTTTTGTTGAGGACTACCTTACGAAAAAAGTAAAGAAAAACACGGGCGAATTACCCCAATATTATGTGTCCCAGAACCACCCGCCAATTATCCCACCTGAGAAGTTTGAAATGGTTCAGGAGGAGTTCCGCAGACGCAAGGAAGGCGGCGCTTATACCTGCATTTCGCCTTTCTCCGGCAGAATCGTTTGTGGTGATTGCGGCGGCTTTTACGGCAGAAAAGTATGGCACAGCGGCCAGACCTATCAGTCCTTCGTGTGGCATTGCAACAACAAATTTGCAAAGCGAAAATACTGCTCCACGCCGACGGTAAAGGAAGATGCCATCATGAAGTGCTTTGTGGACGCTTTCAACAGTCTGCTTGCGAGGAAAGATGAGTTAGCCCATAACTATGAGGAGTGCCTTGCCGCTATCACCGACGACAGCGCCTACAAAGCACGACTTGTCGAAGTGGAAGACCTCTGCGCGGGGCTTGCGGCAAGGATGCATGACAACCTCACCAGGGAGAGCCGCATGATGGACGACTGCAGCGAGGACAGCCCGCTTAAAAAGGAACGTGATGAAATAACCGTCGAGTACGAGGCTTTACAGAAAGAACATAAGGAACTGAACTCCAAGATTGCCCTCTGTGCCGCCAAGAAAGTGCAGGTACGCGGTTTTCTTCAGCTTTTGAAGAAGCAGAAGAAAGCACTGGTAGAGTTCGACCCGCTCGTATGGCAGGCGGCGGTTCACTACATGGTCATTAATGAGGACTGCACGGTGAAATTTGTATTCCGCGACGGCACCGAACTGCCCTGGGTGATAGACCCCGGCGTCAAGTCCTACAAGAAGAGAAAGACGGTGGAATCATGCCCACAAGAATAATTCTCCCTAAGTCCGAAAAGCCGGAGAAAAAGCGGACAGGAGCATACTGCCGGGTATCGTCCTCCAGCGAAGAGCAGCTCCACAGTTATGCAGCACAGGTCAAATTCTACACCGAAATGCTCTCTGCCGATAAGTCCTGCGAGTTTGTCGGTGTGTATGCCGATGAGGGCATAACCGGTACCTCGGCAAAAAAACGCCCACAGTTCATGGCAATGATTGAGGACTGCCGTGCCGGAAAAATAGATGCTATAGTGACAAAGAGCGTGTCCAGATTCGGTCGCAACACCGTGGACACGCTTGTTTATACCCGTGAACTGAAAGTTCTCGGAATAGATGTGTATTTTGAGAAAGAGAACCTGCATTCCATCAGTCCAGACGGAGAACTACTGCTTACCCTTATGGCGGCGTTCGCCGAGTCTGAGTCGGTATCAATGTCTGAGAACATTTCGTGGGGATTCCGTAAAAGGTATGCCGAGGGGGACCTGCGGAGCCTTCCAATTCACAACCTCTATGGTTTAGATAGAAATGCCAAGGGCGAGATTGTTATCCAAGAGGAAGAAGCCAAGATTGTGCGCAGAATATATGATGAGTTTCTTGCGGGGCAAAACACTCAGTTCATCTCAGATATGCTCAATGCTGATGGTGTTCCCGCGCGGCATAAGGGCGCTATCTGGTACAACAAAACAGTAATCAACATTTTGCAGAACGAGAAGTACGCTGGAGATGTACTTTTCCAGAAGACTTTCAGTCCGGGGCCGTTGTCCAAGTGTGTTAAGAACCGTGGAGAGCTTCCTCAATATTGGTTGGAAGATGCCTTCTCCGCAATAATCGATAAAAAGCTTTGGCGGGTCACGCAATATGAGTATCGGCGTAGAGCCAAGAAAACTATGATAAACCAATGCCCTGAGCATCCTTTCATAGGCAGATTCTACTGCGGACTATGCGGCAGACCCGTCATCCAATACTCCAGCCGTGGCACAGGCGGAATAATGAATATCTGGTGGCGTTGTGCCACAAAGATAACCCGTTACAAAAAAGCAGATGATAAAACGCACGAAGAGGTGCGTGTTTCTTTCGGTAGGCCGGAGCAAGTGTTCAAGCAGGCGTGGAATCTGATTATAAGTAAGAAGCCAATGTACATCGCAAGGGTGAAAAAGGTCGCGGAAACGGATGAGAGCGAACTGACCCGTTACCACGCATCCGAGATGCTCCGTCTAATGGACGAGATGGGTAAAATTACAGAATTCGATTATATGCTCTCTATTAAGGTTCTCGACCGCATGGAACTGATGTCGGAGAACAAGCTGGCTGTAGTATTCCTTTCCGGGATACGCATTACAATATAACGTCGATTACTTTGCCGTTACCCGCACATCTGCCCCACAATTGCACTTCAAAGCTGCTTTAATTACAGCCCTAATAGCTTTGCCTTGGCGGCGTCAAAATCTACCTGAGAAATTACACCTTGGTCAAGCAATCCCTTGAGTTTAGCTAGTTTTTCGTATGGATCCTCGCTTGCTTGTTGTGCTGGCGTAGACGCAGCCTGCGAGTATGGCGACTGCTGCATTGGCTGTTGCATAACTCCCATAGCTCCTGCAGCACCTTGCATACCCATACCCATAAAGCCTAAGCCGAGGGCACCGCCATTAGGGTTACTACCTGCCGCTTGTATTCCTTCGGCAAAAGATGCTTGCAAGTTGACATTCCCTCTTGCTCCCATAAGTGCGTCAGCTTGCCTAACTTTTGACATCAATTCTTTCGTGTCAGCATCATATTCAACAGAAACAAGGACAGCTTTTACTATTTGAAGTCCTCTGTCTCGCATCCAACCATAATTCAACTCAACAGTTTGAGCAAGAGAGTTTGCAAAGCCAACACTATCGCGCTGAATGTTAGCTATTCTGTTCTGTTTGTTTATATCATTTGTGTATGCGCTAAACGCTCCTGCCAATGAACCTACTATTTCGTTAAATAGTTGTTCTGCTGCTCCATTGTCGTAATCCGCAAAGTCAAAAAACCTCTGGCTATCAGAATAATATGTTACTGGTACAAACCCTTTCAAAAACAGTATAGGGTCTGTAATTCTCAACGTATATGTGCCATGTGCGATTGCGCCTACCTGAGTGTTCATATATGCATCGTCCCAGTAGATTTCACTCTGAGTGCCAAATTTATTGTTCGGAATTTCTTTCAGATTAACAAAGTATGCCATCTGCGCAGCCCCGGGAGTTCCTCCGAACTTGAACCTCTCCCACGATTGTTTGATTAGCGAATCAACAAGACCGCCACCGCTGAAAAATGATTTGGAGTTCAAATCATCCGATTGCCATTGATAGCCACCAGGGTCTGAAACAAATCCGGTAACCGCCCCATTTTCCATTGTAATAAGGGCATACCCTTCCGGTATCAGTATCAGAGACCCATTAGTAATGATGTTGTCACTACCCTTGGTATTTGAGCTTCTGTCAAGGTTTGACGTGCTTCTAACCGCAGGACATATACCCACCGTTGCCAGTGTCCTAGCAGGGACGGTAAAAAAATCTTTCCATTGGTCAGCAAAAGACCCGCCAATAGCACCAGCAAATGCTTTAATAAATCCCATGATAGTTTACCTTTCTTACTCAATTTTGTTTTTTTCAATGATAACAGCATTCCCATTGGCCGTGACTCCAAAGACGTAAGGCAAATAAACCGTTCGTGCGTTTTGTGCAGACCATGCTCCATTGTCAACTTCGGGATCAAGGGTTATATAATCAAAATCTACGCCAATAACTGCATTACAACCAAGTGCATATGCTGCTTCTTTGACGGTCCCACAATTACTACAAATTCATTATCTGGGATACAAACCGATACATCATCTACGACATTTGTTTTTTCATCAAAAGTCTTACACAGTTTTTCGATTCTTACTGATGCCATAATTCATCAACACCTAATGTTTATTTGATCCTTTTGGAAAATGTTGGTTGTGCGTTCTATGATCCTTTTTGAGCTTTCGCTGATTTGTTGTCAACCGATGAGATGCACCAGAAACCAAATTTTGTTTGTCAGCACTTACATACCGTCTGAAAGAGTCATAAATTATCATCCAATTGTCATAGGTCAACTCGGTCACTTTGCAAGTTGGCGTGATACCAGCCGCTTTACATATTCTCTTCAGTTGCTCATATGAAAATAGACGCTTAGTTTTCTGCTTAAAATCCACTCCGTTTTCAGAAAAGATAAAAGTGATAAGATCACGATACAAACTGAGTTGATCTGATGAAAAGGAACATTTTTCTCGATGAATGTGTGATAATACAATACGAACATTCGGAGCAGGGACAAAATCCTTAGGCTGAAAATCGTAGATATCTTCAAAAGAAAATAATGGTTTATAATAGAGTGATTTCAAACTTTCCTGATAAAAAGGTCTACCTGCATACTTCAAAAAAGCCTCATGCTGCATAATAAAATACACATCAACGACATTTGGCAAAGAAAGTACGCGCTGCAAAATGGACGCAGTTATGTTAAAAGGTATGTTCGAAAAAAACTTAATGGGTCTATCTTTTTGATAATTATACGTACTTGCATCAGCACAAACTATTTCAACATTTTCTACCTTTGCAAAACGCTCCTGCAACGAGGAACAAAGGTGCTTATCTAATTCAATCGCTATTATATGTGCACCTGTATCCGCCAAAACTTGTGTGATAATGCCTTTTCCAGGACCAATTTCATAAACAGTATCATCTTTACAAATAGAGGTCTCATCAACCAGTCTTTGCACTAATGATTCATCATGAAGAAAGTTTTGGGATACAGATAGTGTGGTTCTACTATTAATAGCCTTTCACCCCCATCAACGCAACCATCAAAAGCAATACAAGCCTATCTTGTTGGCAAAATTATTATTTTGTCTATTGCATCGGTCGAAGATTCAGCTCGGCTTACACATGGAAAGCCTTTTATGAAGAAAATCTTTCGGCTTTCAAAAAGCTAAATGACTATAGTTCAATATTGTGGCCATCGTTTCTGTTATCTGCCAAGCAACAACATACCAATTTATATATTATATAGCAAGTCTTTCTGTATTTCAATAGGATTCTATAAAAAATACTGCAATTCATACAAAAGTTACAAATTGCAGACAAATTCATCCTGGCAAAGCCGCCGACCAAAGTAGCCACAAAATAATAATTTCGTCTATTGCACCAGCCCTAACCCTTCAAGCTGCCGTGCGTGTTCCGCTCCCGTGGAGAGCAGATAAATGCGTGTGGTTTCGATGGAACTGTGACCGAGCAGGTCGGCGAGCTTCGCCACATCGTGCGTTACCCGATAAAATACCCGTGCAAAAAGATGCCGCAGGTTGTGCGGGAAGACCTTTGACGCTTCCACTCCCGCCGCCTTGCAGATGGCTTTCATTTCTGCCCATATCTGTTTTCTGGACATACCCTTACCGCTTTTGGTGATGAAAATCTCACCAGAAGCGATTTTTTGTTTTTTGGCATATTTGAGCAGCTTCTTGCAGAGCTTACCGGGCAGTAGGATATCCCGTATCTTTCCTTTGAGGGAAATCTGCGTCCGTCCCGCTTTTGCCGCTTCGACCGTGATGTACTGCACTTCGGACACTCGGATGCCGGTTGCACCGATGGTCTCTATAAGCATAGCAAGACGGACATTGCCTTTTTCTTCGGCGGTGCGTATTAGCTTTTCATACTCGTCTTTAGTCAGTTCCTTGCTTTCTTCCCGGAACAACTTCCGCTGGATGCGGAGAAACTTCACCTTGATATTCAGTCCGGCGAAGCGGCAGTAAGTGTTGACCACCGCCAACATGGAATTAACCGTCACAGGTTCATAGCCATTCTCAATCAAGTGTTCCTTCCACTCCGTCAGGTTTTCCTTGGTGACTTCCTTATCACCTAAGCAAGTGGCGAAAAATGCCCATTCTACGGCACTTTCAGCGATTTGAATACCCCTGTGTAATTTTGAATACCCTAACGCATATTTTGAATACCCTAACCGATGAAAAATAAAGTTGTATTAACGGCTCGGTCACAGCACAAAAGACTTATACGGTGGATTTTTTAACTAAAAAGAGGGTAAAGAATAACGGCATTGTTCCTCAGTATTATGTTGAAAACAATCATGAGCCAATTATTCCGCGTGACCTTTATATGCAGGTTCAGGAGGAGATGATAAGGAGGACAAATCTTCACAGTGGTGAAAACAAAAAGAAACGTATATATAGCAGCAAATACGCGCTGTCGGGCATAGTATACTGCGGTAATTGTGGAGATATTTACCGTAGAATAGCATGGAACAACCGTGGCAAGCATTCTGTTGTGTGGAGATGTGTAAGCCGGGTGGAACACGGTCCGTCAAAGTGTACTGCACCGACAATTTTGGAAGCTGACTTGCAAGCAGCGGTGGTTAAAGCCATGAATCTTGTTTTGGGTGACAAGAATAGAATGCTTAAGGTGTTACAGGATAATATTGAATCTGTTTTACAACAGGAGGATGAAACCTCTCTGGCAGATATTGATGCGAAGATGGAAAGTCTGCAAAAGGAATTGTTACAAAGGGCAAATGGAAAAGTAGATTATAAGGATATTTCTGATGAGATTAAGTGTTTGAGGGAAGAAAAACAGAATATCTCTGGCAGCCAAGTGTACAGGCAGGCCAGCCTGATAGACTCATTGGTTATCCGCTTTACGCCAGTCCGTATGTTCCGGCTGTTGCGGCAAGTGCACTTCCGATTGGCTTTGGTGACTTCTCTAATTATTGGATTGCAGATCGTATGGGCCGTACAGTACAGCGCCTTAATGAGCTCTATGCCGGAAATGGTCAGGTTGGCTTTATGGCTACTGAACGTGTTGATGGTAAAGTTATACTTGCAGAAGGAATACAGCTTTTAAAAATGGGCTCAGGCTCTTAATGACGGGAGGTGTAGGTGATGGACAATCTGCTTGAGAAAGTAAAAGCTAATCTTATTATAGAGCATACGGCGGATGATGCACTTCTGCAGATGTACATCACTGCCGCTGTTTCTTATGCCGAAAGCTATCAGCATCTTACAGAAAACTACTACACTGATCATTCCATGCCACCTACAACGGAACAAGCCGTCATAATGCTGTCCTCACACTTTTACGAATCCAGGGACGGCAGTACAGGCGGCTTTTTTGCGGATAATGTTCAGGCCGGAGAACAGGTATGGAATACAGTTAATCTCCTGCTCCGTCTTGACCGTGATTGGAAGGTGTAAATCATGAGTTTTGGAGAAATGAATACCTTTATAGATATCGTTAAAAAGCATAACGCAAAAGATAATGAAGGTTTTTCAACAGAAACTGATACAATAGTTGCATCTGTTCGAGCATTCCGCGAAGGTCAGCATGGCAGTGAGAAATGGGCTAATCGTGCAGTATTCTCGGAGGCTACTGATTTGTTTCGCTTTCTCTGTATTCCCAACCTTTTAGTCACAACAGATATGATAATCGTAAATAATAACATACGCTTTGAAATAACATCAGTTGAAGATATAAAAGGCCGAGGTATGTATATAGAAGTTTTAGCAAAGGAGGTAATTCCAAGTGGCTAAAGCAGTCTTTCAAATGCCTGAGGAATTTCTTATAAAGCTGTCTAGACTTGGTGATAAAACTGATGAGATATGTGAAAAAGTACTTGAAGCCGGCGGCAAGGTTGTGGAAGAAAAAGTACGTTCTAATTTAACCAGCGTAATCGGCAAGGACCTAAAAACCAAAAACCGTTCCACCGGTGAGCTTATAACTGCACTTGGTGTATCTCCTCCTAAACAGGATAAGAACGGCATTATTAATGTAAAGATAGGTTTTTAGAACCGCGTTCAGACGGTAAAAGTAATGCTATGCTTGCAGCTATAATCGAATACGGCAAAAGCGGTCAGCCGCCTAAGCCCTTCCTTAAGCCTGCAAAAACATCAAGCAAAAAAGCGGCAGTTGAAGCAATGAAGGCTGCATTTGATGAGGAGGTGGAAAAACTGTGAGTTTATTAGACGAATTAAACACACTGTTTTCTCCGCTGCTGCCGGTTGAAACAGGTGTATTTTCAGATACACCACCTAGGAGGTATGTAGTAATAACACCGATGAATGAAACCTTTGAGCTTTATGTGGATAACCTACCGCATCATGAGCTTCAGGAGGCACGGCTTTCTATATTTGATAAAGATAACTACAACGAAATTAAAAACTTAATTGTCCACACGTTGTTAAAGGCGGACATAACAATAACTGATAGGCGCTATATCGGCCATGAGGACGATACCGGCTATCACCACTTTGCCATAGATGTGGCGAAGAATTATGAATTTAAGGAGGAATAATCATGGCAACAATCGGTCTTGATAAGCTGTACTATGCAAAAATAACCGAAGCAGCTGACGGTTCTAAAACCTATGGCATACCGTCATCTTTGGCAAAGGCTATTAGTGCAGAACTGTCTGTTGAGATTAATGAGGCAACACTTTATGCAGATGATGGTGCAGCGGAGGTAGTAAAGGAGTTTAAGTCCGGCACTCTAACCTTGGGTATTGATGAGATCGGAACAACAATAGCAAATGATCTTACCGGTGCAGAGATTGATATCAGTCGTCATTGGTTTGTGTAAACGCAAAGAAACGGCGGCTCTGAAAATCAAAGCCACCGTTTCAATGGTGCGTGAGAATATGTCTACTGTACGACGGCTTTTTTTCTTTGCCGTCGTCCGGCAGATTAAACATCGGAAATATTATTGATGTCATTTACGAGAATGCTTTTTATGCTGCGTTCCTTTTTTCTTAGATACAGTCATGACCTTATCGTAGTTTGGCGTAAATGCAAGGATAATTGCGGTCAAAATTAAAATTGTTACCAATACCATTGCACCTATTATTGGGTGATAAACAGTGCTTGCATCCCCATTATATCCGGCGAGACCAAGCCCTGCTGTGATCGGATAAAAGTCTGTCAGATTTCTGCCAGCCACAAATACCCCACAGAAACCATAGACAAATGCAATTCCAACGCCTGTCAGAAAGGCATTTTGCTTTCGACCAAAATAAGCGACAATTGGAAGTACAGCAATATAACAGCATATATCCACAACTAAAATTTGTACTAAGGATTTGCAAATTAGTGCAAGAGAAATACCGACATGGCAAAATATCAATCCAAAGGTCACTGTGCAGATAAAGCTAAAAAGACTTAGCAATACAGTGAGTCCACCAAGCGCAATCAATTTGCATGTCAGCAATTTGCGGAGGGAAATAGGTACAGTTAAAACATTTTTTAACGTTTGATCGGTATACTCACGGTTAATTATATAGCCGCCAATAAGAGCAATCCCAAATGGAAAAGCAAGGCTGAAATTGTTCCAAATGACCCCATTTGCAAAACTTTCATAAGTCAAAGGGTCGCTTCCGTGTGAACTGGAAAGTTGAAATACTGCCAATAACGCTGAAAATAAGACAGCAACAACTTCAATCCATAAAATGTTATAGCGTTTTATTTTTTGAAATTCTGTAGTAATAATATTAAACATAGATGCCTCCTAATTCTCCTGCTTTTTATAGATATTGCAGATTAGCAGGGCTGCAATAATTGCTATCAAACACAAAACACCGATACAAGAAGAGGTTGAAAGCAAATATGGTTGTCTTAACGCAGCATATTCGCCGGTAGGATCAGCCCAAGATGCCATCCACCAGCGCATTATAATGGGGGCAGGCAACACGCTTAATAACGGATTGCTCGGTTCAAAGTTGATGAGGTTCAAGGATAAACCAAAGTTAAAAATTGTGTATACAAAAGAAAGAATAATGGAAAAAACATAGCTTCGATTAAAATACACTATGAGAACCACAACAGGAAGTGCTGCAACAAAAAACATGATGCCGAAAGTAAGGCTCATCCATAATTTTGCAGTGATTCCCTCTACTGTCCCAACCACAAGTCCTCCAATAATGGTAGCAACCAAGCCGGTAACGGAGTAGAGTAGTGAGATTACCAGCAGAACCGACAATTTTGCCAGCGCCAGTTTTCCCTTTGGTACCGGTACTGTAGCAAGATTTTTGAGTACATCATTATCGCGCTCCATGAAAAACAGTTGGCTGGCAACAATACTAAGCACCATGGGAAGCAACAAAAAATAGCCAAAGTTGATTACCAATTTGAACAACTGCTCAAAAGGCAGGTTGTCCTTTGCAATCAACATCGTTGCGGGAATAGGAAACAAGCAGGCTCCTAAAACTGAAATCAGGATAAATTTCTGCCGCTTGATTTTTGCAAATTCACAGGAAATTAAATCAAGCAATTCCTTCACCCCCTGTTACTTTCTTAAAGTAATCTTCAAGAGTATCCTCGCACAAATGGGACTCTGTTACATCAATTTTATTTTGAATAAAAGTCCGGTTGATTGCTGCAACAGAAACCTCCGTATCATAAAGCACTATGTTGTGATTATCTGTTACTTTGAAATTATTCAAATTGTGCTGTGCTTCCAAAATTCTTGCTGCCTGAGCTGAATCTGATACAGAAAAATGAATGTATTTACTATTCTTTTCTTCCAACTCAGCAAGACTTTCTTCCTCAAGCAAAATACCATGATCAATGATACCGATGTCATCCGCCAGCAGGGATATTTCAGAAAGAATATGACTGGAAATTAAAATGGTTTTGCCATGCTCGGTGCAGAGATTACGGATAAATTTTCTTACCTCTGCAATGCCGATAGGATCAAGGCCATTGATCGGCTCATCCAAAATCAGCAGTTCCGGATCATGCATTATGGCAAGAGCAATCGCCAATCGCTGCTTCATGCCGAGGGAGTATTGCGAAAACAATTTCTTGTCGTTATAAGGAAGCCCAACAACTTCCAAAGCACTTCTAATTGCATCACGCTTTGGAATTCCTCGCAACTTTGCAAAAATTCTAAGATTTTCTGTTGCAGTCAAGTTGGGATAAAATCCCGGTGATTCAATCAAATTGCCAATTCGCGATAAAAATTTCTTTTCGTTTTTCTGAATGTTGTGTCCAAAGATTTCAACTTCCCCGGCAGTTGGCTCCGTGAGACCCAGCAACAGCTTCATTGTAGTGGTTTTACCTGCACCATTTCTCCCTAACAAGCCGTAGATACGTCCCTTCTGGACATGGATATTTAAATTGGAAACACTCTTTTGAGTTCCATACTGCTTGGCAAGATTTCTTGTTTCAATTAAATAATTACTCATATACAAAAGCCTCCTTTGCTTCACTTCATAATCATAGCACGTCAACCTTGCAAGAACCTTGCCGCAACCTTGCATTAACCTTGCAATTTATCTTTGCAAATAATAACTCCCTGCTATGGGAGCAGAGAGTTATTGTTTCACCAAGGGGAAGCAAAGTGAAAAAACTGTGCCTTTTCCCATGGTGCTTTCTACATTGATACTTCCATTCATTTTTTTTACAAGCTGATATGCAATGGACAGACCAAGACCACTTCCTTTTTCTGACCGCCCCTTGTCGCATTTATATAGTCGCTCAAAGATATATTTTAAATCATCCTTTTCAATGCCAATACCATTGTCGGACACCATGATTTTTGCATTTGTTTCTTGGTGTGAAAGAGATAATTCAATTTTATCCGCATGGCTGTGTGCAATTACATTTTGTATTAGATTGTTAAGCACACGCACATATCCGTCTGTATCTACACTGACAAAGAATGGCTGTTCCGGAATATCAATAATATATTCTATGGATTTGTCCTCAAATATGGGTATCCAATCTATGAGTGTGTTGCGTGTTATCTCGGCAATTTCTTCCGTCTTGTTATTTATGGAAAATTCACTGGAGTTCAACTTAAACCAATCAAATAGGACATCTATATATTCCTTTAAATCGTGCGCCTTATGGCGAGCCGTTTCAATATAATTTTCACGCTCATTCCCTGTTACAACACCTTTGTGAGCAGCATCCAAATATCCAATCAAAGTAGTTAGTGGTGTTCGTACATCATGGGAGAGACTTGTCATAAGCTGCTTGTTTGTTTCTTCCGCTTGATGAAATGCAGTCAGTTTACTCTCATAGGAGCTGATGATATCATTGATTTGATAAGCAAGGGGAGAAATGAGTTCATTTGTATGTGCTAAAATTCGTCTATTACCATTTCCATTTTTCACATCATTTAATATATCCATCATTTCATTTATCTGTCGTTTCACTTTGCGAATGGCAACAACAGCTACAAAAACAGATATGGCTGTAATAGCCGTACAGAAGGTGAGGAAAATTTCTAATCCCATATCTTACACCTCCTTATTGAAACGATACCCGATACCTTTAACTGTCTGAATGTACTTAGGATTACTCGGATTTTCCTCTAATTTTTTTCGCAGGCGGCTAATGATTGCCATAATATTACTATCATCATAAACATATTGTTCGCCCCATACTTCTTCATAAATTCGCTGCTTTGTCAAAATTTTGCCTTGATTTTTCACGCAAAACAGAAGCAAATCAAATTCCTTTGGTGGCAGCTCATATCCGCCGTGTACTGTTTTAATCGAGCGATTGTCTAAATCTATTGTCAGTCCGTCATAGGTGAGGTTAGAAGCTTCTCCGGCTTTGAAATTAAAGCGTGTATAGCGTCTGATTAAAGATACAATGCGGGCAATCAATTCGTTCATATCAAATGGCTTTGTCAGATAATCATCGGCACCCTCTCGCAGTCCTCGAACTTTGGACATACTGTCGTTTTTAGAAGTAAACATCAGAATAGGTACACTACTAACTTTTCTAATTTGCTCTAAAGTTTCAAATCCGTCAAAGCCTGGCATCATCACATCAAGTATGACAAGCTGATAATCTTTTTCTTTTAACTTATCTAAACCACTTTTTCCGGAACAGCAATAATCGGCTTCTATATTTTCCTGTAAAATGCTCTGCTTAATTAAAACACATAGTTCTTTATCGTCATCTACTATTAAAATGTTATTCATTCACTTTTCCACTTCCTCTCAATCTGCCGTCAGAAGGTTTCTTGGCATCCTTAGGTATCATCCAAGCCCGACCAAATTTCAAAGTGCCATCAATGCGATTTTCTTCACATAATTTTTGAATACGCCGTTCTGATATGCCCCATTTTTCCGAAGCGGCTTTTACAGAAATATAATCCATATATTTAACTTCCTTTCATAGAAATAGCATGAATTCATTATATACGGATTAACGAATAATAGCAAGTTTGCCTTGCGTCAATGCGAAATCAAAATGTACCGTTAATAAAATTACACTTCGTTCAAATGTCATTACCAGAAATGTATAATGATAGGGGGTAATATTAAAATGTACCAAGACGAAAGAAAACTTGATTTTCGTCCCATCGGTAAAGCGATAAAATCAGCAAGAGAAGCAAAGGGGTGGACACAGGAACAACTGGCACAACTTGTTGACCGTTCTCCAAGAAATGTAATGTACATAGAGAACAGAGGACAGCACCCAAACGGTGCTATTAAATCACAGGGTATGCTAACGCTGATCCTGTGATTTTTCTTTTTGTTTTTGCTCATGTTCCAGTCCCAAAAGTCGGCCGATATTTGCCTTTGCATTCAGAATATCTTGCATTTTTTTTTCGCCGTGTGGTACTGTCTGTATGCCTTTTTCTTCTGCAAAAGCAGCTCATCATACTCGGCTTGCAGGGTCTTAACTTTAGGGAGTTTTTTTACATCGAGTTCCTCGAAAGCAGACTTTGCAGCCTTGTGCAAAGTAAGCTCGGCACGGTGTTCCTCGTAAAACTTTTTGGAGTATCCTGCCTTGCGATAGTCGGTGTAAACATCTCGGGTTTGGGCATAGTTGATGATGTGCTTTTTTAGCACCCCAATTTCAGCCATACGCTTTTCGGAGGTCTTAATTTGAGTGTTCAGCTCGTCAAAAGTAGCAGTGCATTTCTTTGCTTTTTCCTCTAAATCAGAATACACTTGAAATTTTGGTTTGAAAATAGAGCATTTCTTTGTTTTCTTGTTTTGCAATACTTTGCTTAATTGGAGATATTATAACTATCAAAAGGTCGTTATCAGCAGCAAAAGAGGAACAAGGAAGCTATCCTGTTATAATGTAAATAACTTCGACAGTAAAGCTATTGATAAATGTAAAAAAGCATGGTTTAAATTTCAGATGATATTTCAGTTTGAATTTTATTTCCAGGTGTTTCTTCATCATGGAGAGTCTCATCCTCCGTATCATAAGCAACATCAGCCATAGCCGATTTGATTTTATACAAGTTGGTCCATTTCAGCGGTGCTTTCATTTTTTTGTTATATGCAATAAGCATAGCCTCAGAATAACCAAGGGAACCGGCTTTTCTTTCTTTTGCTGTCCGTCCAATATCTTTTGCAGAAAATGCACCAACTTTTTCTTTAAAAAGATCATCCTTTAAAAGATCGCCGAAAGCAACGATCAGTTGAGCAATTCCTTTCAGCATGTTGGAAGAAAGTGAATTATAATCACCCTCCCATGTCCCGATGCAGAGACGCAGAGTGCGATCCAGCACGTGAAATCCAAACTTCCGGTAAATGTATTCCAGACACGCTACTGCACAAATACCACCGGGAACTTTATTATTTGAGATAGACAAGCTATATGATTCTACAAGAGATTTGATAATAAGCTGATCATCATTGCCGGCTTCAACATTCGCCATAAAAATTTCATACGGCAGAAGCGGTTTGACGTATTTCAGCTGGTTTGCAAATATATCAGCTTCCTGGGTGTATTCCAGTTCGTCATAAATCATGCACCATACTGGGGTATCGCGTGTCCCGGATACGATAGCTACAATTTCTATCGTATGCTGGCCGTTGAAAACATAATTAATGCCGTTGCGGCGACTTACTTTTACCGGATTGATTTGGTATAAATCAAAATTTTCTACTGTTCGCTGAACATGTGAAATAGACAGATTTCTTTGATATTCCTGATTAGATACCAGGTTTTTAATTGGAATCTGCTCAAATTGTACTTTAGGGACAAACGCACTGTAATCGTCCATTAATTTATCTCCTTCAGGGCTTCAAGCATATGGTTGATGGTTTCTTTTAAGTTTCCCAGTTCTTTTTCCAGTCTGCGGCACGCATCACCAGTCACATCATTAAAATTCGATGCAGAACGGGTACGGTTAATGGAACTGATCCACGAAGGAATGGTCAATGCAAGGCTAGATATTCCTGCGTCTGGATCGTAGACAGGCATTTCCTTTATGGAACCGGCTGGCATGAGAAGAGAATTTCTTTCCGACGAATTTTGTTTTTGTAACAGCTTCCGGCGTAGGTTTATGATAAATTCCCTAGAATTATCAGAGAGTAAGGAACTTAGTTCTTTTATTTCAGGTACAGACAGCTGAGAGAGCGCAATTGCATTTTCAAGGGATATCTTAACTTCACTGGATAAGATTCGGGGAACAAGCTCCGGTATAATCTTTGAAAGCAGATCCAATGCCTGTGTATACTTTTCATAATTCGAAATAGATGCAAAAGTGATACGGTATTCTTCACTAAGTCGCTCTTTTGTCTGACCTGCGGCAGCAAAGGCTGGCTCAGGCAAGATACCTGCCCTGAGTTCTTTTTTGGTATATTGACTGACTCCAGCCGCATGATGAGCACCGAGTAATTTCTCGGTTTCACACCTTTTCCCAATCAGGTATCTACGGGTTTCTTCTGTGATATTGGGACGGCCTAGCTGATGAGCACAAATCCATGCGATTGCCTCTTCACGATTTCTGAGATATATACGTTGAATTCTAAACGGAATCTGTAGTTTTATGCAAATCTTATAACGGCTGTGGCCATCCAGTATAGTACTGTTCCAGACAAACAATGGATCATGGCAGCCGTCCCGCATAATACTTTCTTCCAGATACAGCAATTCTTCTGCAGATAATGGTGGAATCAGCTGCTTGAAAGCTGTATCAATTTTTAGTTTATAGATACTTTGCTCTGTCATGGTATTATGATTTGGCCTGGTTTAACAGAACAGATTTGTCCATGTGAAACTGAGCCACTCCTTCATTTGAAATTATTTCGCCGTATAGGCGGTAGGATTGATTATTCTGCCATTCGCTGCATAAGACGCGCAGATTTCTAACAAGAGACCGGCTGTACAGTTCAATTGACTTTTGATTGACTGCTGTCAGTGTAATTTTGTGAGCCCGCGGATCAGTGCTGTCACTGCCAAGAACCGCAAGCGTTCGATTTTCTGGATTTACCATAAGAAGTACATAACCAGGATTGCCAATAGCTCGCAGTGTGTTTTTATGTATTCGAATACGTGATTTTTTTAAATCTACTAATATAGCAGGTTTTGATACGATGTTTCCGGTCATAGATTCTCCTTCCCTTCCTCAGATAGATCAGCTGTGGTTTCGGTAGTCTTTTCTTTAAGACCAAATACGGCATAGCCGTCAAATATGTTTACCTGAAGCAACTGGCGATGTTCTTCGACAGGCAGACCAAACTGATTCTGCCATTCTGCCGGAAAGACCGGAGTACGCGAAGTTTTTGGCTTTTCATTATCATTTTGCAGCCGCTGGTAAATCTCGGTGGCAGTCAGATCGAAAATAAAGAGATATTCGCTGCCGCTTTGAATCAGCTTTCCAAGAAGCTTATAGCGATAGTCAGGGTTCCAGTCCATTAGCTGAATGACCTTTGCAAAAAACAGACGACATGTTATTTGCTTTGGCTTTCGATTGGTCCCCTTGCTGGTACACCAAAGAAAGGAATCCTTTTCGTCTTCCTTGCTGGGACGGATGGCAAGTTTTTTGTCTTTTGGATTTACCAGTATCTGGACATAATCTACATTTGGCATTCGGGTCAGGCATGCCGTATTCATCCATACCTTGCAGCTACTGAAAGTAATCGAGGGCTCATAAATATGAGCAAAAAATTCACGCCGTACAACCTGATAGCCGTCATAACTGAAATTGTCATTTTGAGTGTCCGTTTCAAAATCAGGCGTATTCTGCTCGTTAAGCGTATTTAACGGGGAGTGCTAATCATATATGGCAAGGCATTTTCATTCTCCATTTTTCTCTGGCTCCTGTTCAATATTGCAGATCATTTGTTTAATAGTGCTCCCGATTACTTCCACACTGGTGATGTTTAATCCCGGAGAATCAGAAAAAGGCTGGCCTTCTTCACTGACGTTCCATACACCTTTTCGATCAAATGCGCCTAATTCCCGCGCCTGAGCATGTCGGTAAAAGTTGTCGCCAAAATTGTCCGCCCATGCGCGGGGATAAGCTATGATGTCCTTTTTTGGACCGGAGGTAAATAGCTGAGTACCGCCGGGAAGCAAAGAACCTTCCAGATGGTCGTCCGGACTTGATTCCAGCGTGTCCTGCGGTATAAATATCTCTGTTTCCTTTATATCAAAGATGACGATTGCTTCGCTGTCCTTGCGTCCGGTGTATGCCTCTCATACGGTATTTACAGTTTGATTTCCAGCCGAAAAGCTCATACAGTGTTTTTATATATGTCGCACAGCTGATTGGCCGGGGATAATACTGGCCATTATTGGAGTTGGCCCATCGCACAGCATTCTTGGTTTCTTTTGTGCAGGGGCGTACTATAAGTAGATGATCACCGGGATGAATAAGCATTTCTATGTACAGAGTTTTTTCAAATTTGCGGATGCATTCGATACTAAATACAATGCTATCAGCAGATAAGGTAACACATAGCTTTCTTGCGGTATCAAAGAATTGAGAACGTGCAATTTCAAACCCGCGCAGATCAAAATCTCCGGAATGAGCTTCAATCTGAATCCCGTTCACCGATGGCAGATCCCCCTTTTCATAAACACTCTCAGACGCGGCACGGTAATCATCAGCGGAAAAAACGGCCCATCGGGGATTTATAGATACAAATCCTTTTAAGACACCCTCTTGTATAACCTTCAATTCTGGAAGAATGCCCTTGTTGCCGTACCGTGCGTTGCTGATTAGGCGCTGAACGGCAATGAAATCATCTCTGGAGATGATGGCTTCGTGATGCTCACGTTTCCGGTATTGATTCCTATCCTGCTTGTTTTTTCTGGATTTATGGTCAAGATAGCTGGGGGTCCAGGTTTTTCGTGCAAGGACATCGCCGCAATGTCTCTCATTCTGCAAAATCTGCAGAATAGAGCCGGGTGACCATGATGTATTATTTTTCTTGGTGCGGTGTCCAAGCTTGGTCATGGTATCGGCGATTTGAGTGCAGGTATATCCATAAAGGTACATGAAAAAAATTAGGCGCACTGTTTCAGCTTCAGCTTCGTTAATGATTAGTCTTCCGTCCTCATCCTGATCATAACCAAGGAGCGGAGGTGTCAAGAAGATTCCTCTGCGGAACCTCATTTCAATGGAAGAATTCATAATTTCACTCTTATTATGGGATTCCTCCTGGGCCATTGTGGCCATAAAAGATAAGAGCATCTCACTGTTGCTGTCAAGGGTGTAGATATTTTCTGTCTCAAAGAAGACCCCCACAGGAGGATGCATAGCGGCAAGCTGGCGAACATAGCCAATACAGTCCAGGATATTTCTCGCAAAACGTGCTACTGTTTTTGTTACTATCAAATCGATTTTTCCATTCCGGCAATCCGCTATCATATTTACGAAAGCATCGCGATGCTGGAGGGATGTGCCAGAGATGCCCTCGTCGGCATAAATATCGATCAGACTCCACCCAGGGTGACGGCTTACCACGTCTGTGTAATGGTTTTTCTGGAGTTCATAGGAAGAAGTCTGACGCGGATCATCGGTAGATACCCGGGCATATATAGCTACTCTCTTTTCCGAGGTACCTTCATAGAAATTGTCTTTGGGTGTGGCTGGAATGACATCGAGTTCTTCGGTGTCTATTCCTTTGTATCGTGTACGTATCCGTGCTTTTTGACTTTCAATGTCAGTCAGGTGTAACTCTTTTTCTCTCATGGCCTTTTTCTCCTATAAATAAGGTTATTCGAAAATTATATAAGGTATAAAGAGAGATGTGAATGAACCACAGGTCTACTTGTTGACTGTGGTTCATTTTCAAGATCAAAAATTTCATTTATGATTAGATATTAACCTTTCTGAAATGCAAACCAAAGGTAATATAGATGAAGCGGATAGCATTAGACTATTATGTAGAATATGACACTATTCTACATAATAGGAGGATGATTTATGGTAATAAACTTTATAATTATTGGCCGGAGGGTAAGGGAAATTCGTCTGCAAAAGCAGATCTCACAGGAGATATTGGCAGAATGGATCGAAAGATCAGCCACATATATCAGCCATATAGAGACGGCTAAAAAACATGCGAGTTTAGAAACACTGGTGAGGATTGCGAATGAGTTGGGAACAACGGTGAATCAGTTGCTAAATGGCAATCAGGAAAATGATCATGAGGAGTATAAAGAAGAACTTGTACAACTGGTAGAGGACTGCACCGGTTATGAAAAAAGGGTGATTTATGAAATTGCAGCTGCAGCTAAGAGAAGCATTCGTAGTAATAAATGTCTTCAGCACAATGGTGATTGGTTATAATTGTGTAAGAGTATCGAGAATTTCTCAAATCCTCAATTGCAAATCGAAGTGCACATCTTCTAACATTAATTACTGTAGCATTGGCGAGGAACAGCTGACTGTAAAGCTTTGGGGAGTGCTGATGTCTTTTTATCCGTGGGACTGTAAAATAATTAAATAGACAACAACAACACTAAAATACATTGTTGACCATACCTACAACCCAATAAGCCATGTATATACCTAGATGATATTTTCGCCTTTCATATTGACGAGTGAGTGCTTAAGTGTTGGAGGTTTTCATTTTTTATTTTATACAAAAATACTGATTGTAATTGTTCGATATATGGAATATAATTATATATCATTAAAGTTTCAGAGGTAAGCTATCAAGGAAGGTGCAAAATGGAATATATTACAGCGCAAGAAGCAGCAGATAAATGGGGAATAACTCGTAGAAGAGTACAGATTCTTTGCGCCGATGGACGAATAGATGGTGCGACAAAAATGGCTAATCTGTGGGTGATTCCCAAGGATGCAGAGAAGCCAGAAGACGCCAGAAGACGCCAGAAAATACAAAACCGGAGGTAGTGATGGACAAGATTAAGGAGTTACAAACCCTGATGGTGAAATTTGAAGAAAATCTGGATTACTACCATGACAACAAAAAACATTATAACGAACATTCTTGTAGGATTGAATATATTGATCCATTTCTTAAATTATTAGGATGGGATGTATCTAATGAAAAGGCATTGGCACCTCAATATAGAGAGGTTATTGCAGAAGATTATTCTACCCAAACAGATCGTCCAGACTATTCCATGACATAAAAAGGGGTATCTAAATTTTTCGTAGAAGCAAAAAAGCCAGCGGTAGCTTGACTCAACATCTGTTGCGAGATTCCGTCAATTCAATTACAAAGAATACATAGCAAAGGTTGATGAGATAGAAGAGGTTCTCGCCCGTGACAATGTATACAACGGGAATTTCGATGAGTTTTGTGGTAAAAACTTCCCAGAAGGAACAGCATACAAACAACAAGTCGATGATTTGTTTTTGGGACAAATCAATCAATGGAGGTTGTCTTTAATTAATTTTTTATATAAAACAGGTGAAAAATATCATTCTATTGAAAAATTGAATGATGTAGTTCAGGAATTCATAAATCAGATTGTTTTTTAAGAATATGTGAAGATAAGAATTTACCACTATATCATAAACTTAGAGACACAATAAATAATGAAGCTCTTATTAAAGAAAAATTGAGGACGATTTTGAAATAAAAATATAGATGACATGAAGGAGATACAATTATGAATGATAAAACTGTGGTATTAAATGCCAGCTTGGTAAATTATGATGGGAACATAGATTACTCACAAATTTCATCTGAAGTGGTAATCTATGATGAAACGTCTGAAGATGAAATTTTGGAAAGAGTCGACGGTTTTACAATTGTTGTAACAAAAGAAATGAAAGTCACAGGTGACATTATTAGAAAATTTCCTGATAGTGTAAAGATGATTTGTGAAGCTGGAACTGGATATAATAATATAGATTTGGATGCGGTACGTGAAAATGGAATCGTATTATGCAACATTCCTGCGTATAGCAGTGAACGAGTAGCCCATACAGCAATTCTTATGATTTTAAACCTGGCAAGCTCAATACAAAAACAGATTCGTATGCTTTCAGATGGTAATCATGATAATTTTCATAAGCATTTAATGGTAGATCATGTGGAATTAAACGGTAAAACTCTGGGGGTTATCGGTTATGGAAATATTGCAAAAGAAGTAATCAAAGTAGCACAAGCACTGGAAATGAAAATTTTAGTATCGACCAGAACTCCCAGAACAGATGTTGAGAATATCCACTTTACAACAAATGAGGAAGTCTTGAGGCAAAGTGATTTTATTTCTCTTAATTGTCCTTTAAATGAATCAACAAGACATATGATTAATAAAGAAGCCCTGGCAATGATGAAACCGACAGCATATTTAGTCAATACTGCACGTGGAGCATTGGTTGATGAAAAAGCATTGATTAACGCATTGCAAAATAATGTAATTGCAGGTGCAGGATTAGATGTGCAAGAAATAGAACCATTAGATGATTCAAGTCCATTATATACAATGGATAATGTTATCATTACTCCACATATAGGATGGCGGGGATTAGAAACAAGACAACGTTTAGTTTCATTAATCAAAGATAATATCAAAGCTTTTTATAAAGGACAGCCAATCAATAGAGTAAACTAAAAGTAAATTTAACTTATATCCGTATTAGCATTATGGTACATTGTCATATTCCAATTTTTAAAGAGAAATAATAAGCAGGAACAATATTGAAATTATTAATGGAAAGGCAACGAGAAAAGGAACACACTATATCATAAAAGATCTAAGCATGATTGGATACATCTGCTATATTTAATTTTGTGTGATCAATAAAATGAGTGGACATTTTAACTATCTTTTGATAAATTGATATTTAAACACTTAGGAAAGGAAAGTGCATCTGTTAAAAAATTGAACAGATTCAGAAATTATTATGAAAAAATTAAATGATTATTTATACTCAGGCGATACCGTTCTTAAGATTTTACAGAGATATTCTGAGGATTTGAAACAGTCGGCGAAAGAAACTCATAATCAGATTGATCTTGTGCACTGTAATTTTCTGCTTCAAATTGCAGAGCTTTTGCAGCACAACGATTTCCTGACTTCCCAGTCTCAGCGGATTAGGGAATTCTATAAATATATGGCAAATGAATATCCTTTTCTTTCATTTACTTTTAAGGGACGAATTAAATCTCTGATACGCGCCGAAGCAAAATTTAACGGATACATTGTGGAATATATTTACAAGTATTATATTGAACGAGGCAATTACCCGTCTCTTCCTGAACTGAAAAACTATTTAAACTGTTTTCGGGACCTGATTGCATACAGAATTGTTATTTCTCTTCCAAAATGTCACCTGAAAGAAGGGGAGAGTTGCGCTGATGAAGAAATAAAATATCTCTATGATGTTGCCAACCAGTTGCTTGGTTTCATGGAGGAGCGTGGATTTACCGCAGAACTGTCTTCTTTAACGGATCAGAAAAAATCGCCATTGTTAAAAGAGAGCGTAAGCCCGTATTATAGAGATTATATTGTAAATTCAGAGCCTAATGGCTACCGTTCACTGCATATAACATTTTATGATAACATTGCCCGTTGTTATGTGGAAGTACAACTTCGTACAAAGGAAATGGACGATTTTGCTGAGATTGGTCCAGCTAATCATTTGGGGTATGAAAAACGACAGGAAAGTGAAAGAGCCAGACGGGATGCAATCCCAAAAGGAGAAAATATATATTTTGATGATGCATATGAAAGAGGTATTATGTTGCAGCAGCTTGAATTATCAAAGTTGGATGTAAATATGTTTTCAGCAGAGAATAATTCCCTTATCAATGATGGCTGTGGCCTCTACCGCGGAAGACTTATCCTTCCGTATGAGCATCTTTCAAGATTCCAGAATGATCTTGTTGATTGATTTTTTGTGAAGCGTTTATAAAAAACACAAAGTAAATAAACAAAACGTTCTATTAGAAAAAGTGATACGACAAGGAAAAATGAGAGCTTGAAAAGATAAACCAAATTATGATCCAAGTATTACTCGTCTGCCACGGCATAATGTTAACATTGGTTTCTACATTTAAAGAGCTTGCCATTGTATTATTTATATATTTTCATACGGCTGGATTCCAAGAAATATAATCCCAAAAGGCAATGAACCAGAGCCGAAGTATCAGTACTGCTTAATGAAGCCATACTTGCAGAGAAATAAGGAACACCGTGGGGCTAAGAAAAAATCCTTGTTCGTACTGGCGGCGGTGGTTAAAATCTATCACAGTCTTTTATATGCCAAGCAACTGATGTGGTTTCTGTTGACAGATAATATGCGATATATTATCATATTCACAAACTGAATTACGAAAATAATACAAAATGAGGTGTACTATGAGTAAACTCAAAGGAGTACGAATCGGTGATTTAGAAATAAATGTGCCGATTATACAAGGTGGAATGGGTATAGGTATAAGCCTTTGGCGTTTAGCTGGGGCGGTTGCTGCCCAAGGTGGAATAGGTGTAATATCAGCAGCACAGCCCGGATTTTTGAAAGAGAATTTTTTAAAAGAGCCTTTGAAAGCGAATCTTGAGGCTTTGGCAGACAATATAAGAAAGGCCAAAGAAATAAGCAATGGCGGCATAATAGGCGTAAACATAATGCGTGTATGCAGAAACTATGATCAGTATGTACAATGTTGCGTCCAAAGCGGTGCTGATGTTATTATTTCCGGTGCAGGACTGCCATTGGAACTGCCTAAACTGCTTATGGATACAAAGGTCAAATTTGCACCGATTGTTTCATCTTTAAGGGCTACCCAATTGATGTTTAAAAGATGGTACAAGAAATTTGGTCGAGTGTCAGACTTTCTGATTATTGAAGGGCCAAAAGCTGGTGGTCATTTAGGCTTTACACCAGAGGAAGCACAAAACTTGACAAATGAAGAATACGATCAAGAGGTCATAAAAATAGTTGATTACGTAAATAGCTTTGAAGAAGAACATTGCCGTATTCCTGTGTTTTTTGCCGGCGGAGTTTATGATAGAAACGATATTGACCATTACTTAAGTCTGGGCTGCAGTGGCGTACAAATGGCGACCCGATTTGTAGCCACCAAAGAATGCGATGCAGATGATGCCTTCAAAGAAGCCTATATAGAAGCTAAAAAAGAAGATGTTATGATTGTGAAAAGTCCGGTAGGCTTACCAGGTAGAGCAATACGCAATAGCTTTACTGTGGAAAGAGAAACAAGCCGTCAGCCGGTGGAAAAGTGTTTTAGTTGTATAGAGAACTGTAATCCAGCAACAACACATTACTGCATTTCCCGCGCTCTCATAAAAGCTGCCTTAGGGGAAAAAGATAATTCTCTGATTTTCTGCGGCGAAAACGTATGGCGTTTGGATAAAATCACAACCGTAAAAGAAATATTTGATGAATTAAATAGCTAATATTCAAATTAAGACCTTGGGGGCAATTATAAATCGGATCCCAAGGTCTACTTTATTCTTTTGTTGAAATTCTATAACTGATAATGCCACCTGTACACTATCAGTCACAACCCTATAACTAAAGAGGTAATGTTCTCAATTAGGTTTAAGATTATAGATAATCAATGGATTATGTAGTCACTTGTCTAGATGGTGGGCATACTGATAGTTGCAGGAGACAATTATTCGAACATGTAGGGTAACCCTTTTTCACTTTCTCAAACTTATATTTGACAATCTTTAATAGTAGTGCTACCATAAATATTACTATACGACTGACGGAAGTGGAATTAACCACAGGAAGTATAGCATTTAGAAGTCGACCGTCTGGGCAAATTGTCTGAGAGGTTGGCTATTTTTATTAGTAGAAGAGTTGTGTTGAACAAATCTTTTCTTGGATCATATGTATTTTAAAATGGCAGAGTAGATAATTGTGGGTCATGGACCTGGGAAACGGAGAGTTGTTCCCAGGAGGGAAATTTTTATGCTTGTATAAGCTTGAAAAGTTGCCATGCAATTATCGCATCTCGCTGCTACATATTGGAGTAGTCCCTCCTTTATGTGGCATAGTTATGCCACTAAAGGAGGTTTTTTATTTAAAGAATATAATAATTAAAAGTTTATTTATGTGGCACTATCATGTTTTCATTTTTCGTGATACAGCTTTGAGTTTTATTTATATTATGGAAGATATATTCTCTAAGTTTTTTTACTTTTTTGGATGGAAATAAAGATTTAATATTTCAAATTGTTCATCAGTTTATGAGCAATTAATTAAAGGAAAATAGTGATGGCTATAGACAAAACTACTGCCAGAAGTATTAAAGACACTAATGCAGGTATAATGATGATAACTTTGCGTGTAAAATTTGACACCAATCAGAACAAAATGGAAAAACTTTTGATGCTTTATAATAAAAGATATGTTAGGTATTCAACAAAAGGGGTGGTTTTGATGGAGATTGCAGATGAAATTCTTAAGCATCCGCAGTATATTAAGTATATGAAATTGAATGCAGAGGCTGAAAAAGACAGGCTGTTTTGCAAACATGGTCTGCAGCATGCTTTTGATGTGGCAAGGGTGGCGTATATAATGAGTTTGGAAAAAAATTTAAAAATAAAGAAAGAGATTATATATGCTACAGCTATTCTTCATGATATTGCAAAGTGGAAACAATATAGGTATGGGGTGGACCATGCGTCGGAAGGTGCAATTCTGGCTAGGAAGATTCTTGAGGACATTGGCATTGCTGCAAACGATATTGAAGAAATAACGGAGGCTATAAGCACTCACCGCAAAAAGGATATACAGGGATCTATTCTAGGTACAGTTCTGTATGATAGTGACAAGTCGTGCAGGCCTTGTCTTTTTTGCAGGAGTATTGATGAGTGCAATTGGTTTACAGATGGAAAGATACCTGAACTTAAGTACTAGGAATATTTGGGCTAAAAATTATAAAGTTTTTATTTGTTAAGTAAAGGAGAATCAACATGGGAGACAAACTAAACATAGTAAATAGAGTATGGGAATGGGGTAAAAAAACTTATATCATGGGCATATTAAATGTTACGCCCGATTCGTTTTCAGACGGCGGAAGGTTTTTTGATATTGATTCTGCATTGAAGCATGCTGCTCAAATGGTAGATGAAGGTGTCCATATTATTGATGTTGGAGGAGAAGCCACAAGACCGGGTTTTGCTGTACCTATAACGGCTGAGGAAGAGATTGAAAGAGTAATTCCCGTAATTCAAAGGCTTTCAAAAGATATAGATGTGCCAATATCAGTTGATACATACAAAGCTAAAACAGCCGAGCTTGCAGTTAAAGCTGGGGCTCATATGATCAATGATATATGGGGCCTTAAAAAAGACCCTGAAATGGCTAGTGTAGTCTCTTCGTGTAAAGTGCCTGTCTGTATTATGCATAATAGAGCTAATACCGAGTACGATAACTTAATGGAAGATATATTGTCTGATTTGGGAGAAAGCGTTGAGATAGCAATAAAAGCAGGTATAAAGGATGAAAATATCATTTTAGATCCCGGTATAGGTTTTGGAAAGACATGGGAGCAGAATATAACGGTAATGAGAAATCTTGAGGATGCTAAAGTAGGGATGCCTGTCTTCTTAGTGCATCAAGAAGCATTGGAAGGAACTCTCTGGGACTTAGTGAATGAACGATTGAAGGCATTAACGATGACATCAATTAGCATGCAAAGAGCATAAACCAAAATCTGCAAGTATACTACAGAATGCGGGGGAAAATACCTTCTAATATGAGGACAAATTAGCAAGGTACGATTGCATATGGATAAAATAAAGGTATGAGGTTACAGATATATGCGTATCACATGGAGTTCTCCAGAAGAAAAATAAATGGGCAGATGTTTATGGTTTTCTCTTCCCAAAGATTGGTGTCATTCTGGAAAAAGGCTTCTGCAGTAGTGATGTAAATGATACATAAGTTATTGCCGATGTATTGTAATGACATACAAAATGGATTTCTGACACATAAAAAAAGAGAAATCATAATTTTAATTGAATCCAGCTATAAGGATATAATAGAAAGTGCTCTTTTTTTTTTTTTTTTAGAAAATACTTCCCAAGTATTTCAGAAATAAGCACATTAATATTGAAAAGCCGTGAAGCACCGATGGAGTCATCATCTGTTATCACGGCTATGAAGCTGGAACGCAAAAGGGGTGATAAAAATGAGTGGTAATGGTGTTGTTGCTTATATTGCTTTAGGTTCAAATATCGGAAATAGAGAAGAAAATCTTAATCAAGCGGTCGAAATGCTTAATGCTACCGTGGGGATTAATGTTATTAAAGTTTCTACATACTATGATACTGTTCCTGTGGGCTACACAGAGCAGCCAAACTTTCTGAATGCGGTTGTAGAGATTGAAACATATCTTTCAGCCTATGAGCTGCTGGATGTTTGTGGTGATATTGAGTGCAAATTAAAGAGAAAACGTACTATTCATTGGGGACCACGCACTATAGACTTAGATATTCTATTATTTGGAAATCTAGCTATAGATGATGAATTGCTGACTATTCCGCATCCAAGAATGCATGAAAGAGAATTTGTTTTGAAACCTTTAAACGAAATAGCACCAAATGTGATTCATCCCTTACTTAATAAAAATATAAGTAAACTGTATAATGAAATCTTACAAAAATAATTTATATCAAAGTTGTTGCTGAAGGGATAGCTGTAAAGTAGGTCTTTGAAATGTTATTATTAAGTAGTTATGGTATAATTGAAATCTTTCTGTTAAGGGGATATTTGCTGCAAACGTCATAACTATTTTATTGTACTTTACTGACGAAATGACACATACTTGACATAACAAATATAATAATGCTATACTCTTTAAAGCGATTAAGACAGTTCATTTGTACCATCCTGTCTCTAAACAAAACTAGGGCAAATTTTAATATTAAAGAATATGATTATAGGTGATGAGTCACTATATTAATCTTTCAAACTAATATAAAAATAGGCATAGTTTTTATGCCTGTTTTTTTGTTGCATTATGCTATTTATTTCAGAAGAAAAGAAAAATTTTCATTGATTTTTGAAAGGATGTATTTAAGTATGTATTATTTAAAATCAGAACATAGCTTTGATTCAGCGCATTTTTTAGCTAATTATGAAGGAAAGTGCAGGAATATACATGGCCATAGATGGCGTGTTGTTATTGAAGTAAAAAGTTTAACTTTGCAAACAGATAAGCAGTTAGATGGAATGGTTGTCGACTTCTCACAGTTAAAAGAAAGTATAAAAAAAGAAGTGGATTTTTTTGATCATGCGTTGATTATAGAGAAAAATTCATTGAAAAATGCTACTTTTGAGGCACTAAAAGAAGAAGGTTTTCGTATTATTGAGTTGGATTTTCGTCCAACTGCGGAGGGCTTTTCAAAATATTTTTACGATAGAATGGCAGAAAGAGGATATCAGGTAAAATCTGCTACAGTTTTTGAAACACCATATAACGTTGCTTCATATGAGGGAAATTAAATGTCACAATATAAGGTAGTAGAAAAATTCGTCAGCATCAATGGAGAAGGGCTTCTGGCAGGGCAATTAGCTGTTTTTATTCGATTTCAGGGATGCAATCTGAATTGTTCATATTGTGATACTGCTTGGGCAAATAATGATAATACTGATTATTCCATTTTGACTGAAAATCAAATATATAATTATATTAAAGAAACCGGAATAAAAAACGTAACTTTAACCGGTGGTGAACCCTTATTAAACTCAGATATTATACATTTACTTCAAGTTCTCGCATCAGATAATGATTTGCATGTAGAAATTGAAACAAATGGAAGCATAGATTTATCAATATTTACCCAGATAAGCAATCCTCCGGCATTTACTATGGATTATAAGCTTCCGGGAAGTTTTATGGAATCGAAAATGTTAATTTCAAACTTTGAGTTGCTTACTAAAAAAGATACGGTGAAATTTGTAGTAGGAGATATTGAGGATTTAGATCGTGCAAGGGAAATTATCACAAGGAATCAGTTGATTTCAAAATGTCATGTTTATATAAGCACAGTATTTGGGAAAATAAGCTTGGAAGAAGTAGTACAATATATGAAAAAATACTATGAATGGGATTACGCTGCAACTGCAGATGCACAAAATTATTTGGGATTCAAATAAACGAGGCGTATAATTGATTATGAATAAAGATTGAGGTGAAGTTGAAGATGGCGATAGATACAGAAGCAATTAAGGATCATATTAAAGGTATTCTTGTGGCCCTCGGTGATAATCCAGAGCGTGAAGGATTAAAAGATACACCGTTACGGGTTGCGCGTATGTTCGAAGAAGTTTTTGAAGGAATGAATTATAGCAATCAAGAAATTGCAATGATGTTTGATAAAACATTTGAAGAGGATATGGATATCGGACAAGGCACACAGGACTTAATTATTGTGAGAGATATAGATGCGTTTAGTTATTGTGAACATCATATGGCATTGATGTATGATATGAAGATTTCAGTGGCTTATATACCAAACGGCAAGGTGATTGGTCTTAGTAAAATAGCAAGAATCGCTGATATGGTGACAAAACGATTACAGCTTCAGGAGCGAATTGGTTCAGATATAGCTGAAATAATACAGGAAGTAACAAAATCACAAGATGTTGCTGTATTGATTGATGCATGTCATAGCTGTATAAGCTGCAGAGGAATTAAAAAAACTTCGGCAAAAACTCATACTTCGACGTTGCGCGGTCGGTTTCAGACAGATGCAACACTGCAAATGCGTTTAAAATAATTGAGACAGACGGGAGAATGCGTATGAAAGTATTAGTATTATTAAGTGGTGGAGTTGACAGTGCAACATGTCTTGGATTGGCCATCAATCAATATGGAAAGGAAAATGTGGTTACTCTTTCGATATCATATGGACAAAAGCATGCGAAAGAGATAGAGGCTGCAAAAAAAGTTGCCGCTTATTATCAAGTGGAATTTATATATTTAGATTTAGCAAAAATATTTGAGTATAGTGATTGTTCTCTTTTAAGCCATTCCGATCAGGAAATTCCCAAAGAGTCTTATGCAAAGCAAATTGAAAAGAGCGGAGGAAAACCGGTATCAACCTATATACCGTTCCGAAATGGTCTGTTTTTGTCATCAGCTGCAAGCATTGCTTTATCAAAAGGATGCAGTATCATATATTATGGGGCACATAGCGATGATGCGGCAGGAAATGCTTATCCGGATTGCAGCAATTCCTTTAATGAGGCAATGAATCAGGCAATTTATTTAGGCAGCGGAAAACAGTTGCAGATAGAGGCTCCTTTTGTTTCGTTGACTAAGGCAGATGTTGTAAAAAAGGGCTTGGAGCTAAACGTACCATATGAATTAACATGGAGTTGTTATGAAGGCGGAGAGAAGCCATGCGGCAAATGTGGTACTTGTATAGACAGAGCCGCTGCTTTTGAAAAAAATGGGGTATGTGATCCTGCAATGAATGTATGATTTAGAAGATAGACAATATTAAAAATGATGTGAGGAAAATTTGTATGACAGGAAGAACTGCTGAAGAAACAATTGGAATTACACTTTTGGGAAATCAAGGGACAAAATATGAAATGGATTATAACCCGTCTGTATTAGAAACTTTTGAAAACAAGCATAAGGAAAATGACTATTTCGTAAAGTTTAACTGTCCTGAGTTTACCAGCCTTTGTCCCATTACCGGACAGCCGGATTTTGCGACGATTACGATATCATATGTTCCAAACATAAAAATGGTAGAAAGTAAATCACTAAAGCTTTATCTATTTAGTTTTCGCAATCATGGAGATTTTCATGAGGACTGCATTAATATAATTATGAAAGATTTGATTAAATTAATGAATCCTAAATATATTGAAGTGTGGGGAAAATTCACTCCTCGTGGAGGAATTTCCATTGATCCTTATTGTAATTATGGACAGGCAACTACAAAATGGGAAGAGATCGCCTTTAATCGGTTGGCAAATCATGACCTCTATCCTGAAAAGGTGGATAACAGATAGGAAAAACGGTATTTTGTTTATGCAGAAAAAGGTGAAATTTACCTAGTTATATGTAGTATAAGCTCATTATTGTATGCATAATTATCATAAAACCCAACATTTTTTAGAGGGAAAAGACAATTTTTTGACAATTTACCGTATTGTACTAAGATTGTTGAAAGCTTATAATGAACAAAAAAAGAAAGGAGAATAATTATGCATAAAATAGATCCAAATTCATGTGAATTTTGTGGAGCATGCAAAAGCGCCTGCCCTGTCAATGCAATTAGTAATCCAGACGGAAAGAATTATTATGAAATAAGTGATATTTGCATTGATTGTGGCGCATGTGAATCAGAATGTGGTTTTGGCGCAATTTTCACAGAGTAATATTCATTTATGAGTTAAGAAAACGGTACTTGGTATATACTTGGTGCCGTTTTCTTAGCTCATTTACCGGTAGGTTTAATGCTAGTAGAGTTACTTATATAATTATTCATATTTTAATTAGTATTGACTATGCCTTTTTACTGTGATAGTATGGAAAAAATGAATAGAAGCAGGGGAGCTTGTACACAGGCTGAGAGGAAGTTTTAACTTCGACCCTTTACCTGATTTGGATAATGCCAACGTAGGAAGCACAAGTGCCGTTATAGAAGCAGAAAATACCAATAAAGGTATTTTCTGCTTTTTTTAATACAATTATTAAGAAAGGGATAAAAATTATGAATTATAACTCTCAAATGGAAGCAGAAAAAAAAGGAATTATAACTTCTCAAATGGAAATTGTGGCAAAAAAAGAATGCAGGGAGCCAGAGTTTATCAGACATCATGTGGCAGAGGGTAAAATCGCAATTTGTGCAAATAAAAATCATAAATGCATAGATGTAAACGGTATTGGCTCTATGCTTAGAACAAAAATCAATGTAAACCTTGGTGTTTCCAGAGATTGCAAAGATTATGATGTTGAAATGAAAAAGGTTATGGAAGCTGTTAATATGGGGGCAGAAGCTATCATGGATTTATCTTCTCATGGAGACACAACAGAATTTAGAAGGAAGCTTACTTCTCAATGTCCTGCTATGATTGGTACAGTGCCTGTTTATGACTCAGTAATACATTACCAAAGAGATTTAGCAACTTTAACAGCTAAAGACTTTATAGATGTGGTACGATTGCATGCGCAAGACGGTGTGGATTTTGTAACTTTGCATTGTGGAATAACACGTAAAACTATTGATCAAATAAAAACACACAAAAGGAAAATGAATATCGTATCAAGAGGCGGTTCTCTTGTATTTGCTTGGATGTGTATGACAGGAAATGAAAACCCGTTCTATGAGTATTATGATGAAATTCTTGAAATTTGTAGAGAATATGATGTTACTATTTCCTTAGGTGATGCTTGCCGTCCGGGCTGCCTTGCTGATGCAGGCGATGTTTGTCAAATAGAGGAGCTAGTTCGTTTAGGTGAATTAACAAAAAGAGCATGGGCAAAAGATGTTCAGGTTATGGTTGAAGGTCCTGGACATGTTCCGCTTGACCAAATTGAAGCAAATATGAAAATACAGCAAACTATTTGTATGGGAGCACCCTTCTATGTGCTTGGCCCTATCGTAACAGATATTGCTCCTGGGTACGACCACATTACTGCTGCAATCGGCGGTGCTGTTGCGGCAATGGCAGGAGCTGCGTTCCTGTGTTATGTAACTCCGGCAGAACATCTTGCTTTACCTAATATTGACGATGTAAAACAAGGTATTATAGCAAGTAAAATTGCAGCACATGCAGCAGATATTGCAAAGAAAATACCAAATGTAAGAGATATAGATGATAAAATGGCTGATGCAAGATGCAGATTAGACTGGGAAGGACAATGGGAATGTGCTCTTGATCCGGAATATGCAAAATCTATTCGGGATGAAAGAACACCGGAATTTGATGATACTTGTTCTATGTGTGGCAAGTTTTGTGCGGTTAGAAGTATGAATAAAGCTTTAAATAATGAATATATTGATATTTTGTAATTGCTTTAAAGAATAGGATTTATAGCTTAGTATGTAGTTAACAAGTTATATATCGTAACCCTAGTTTTGTTGTATAAGTTTTAATAAAGTACTACCGTTTAGACGGCAGTACTTTGTTCAACAAAAAGATCATAGCTATATCAACGCAGATGAGGGGAACATGGCCATTTGACTTAATATATAATTATGAATAAATCTATTGATTAACTAAATAAGATAAGATATACTACCTATGTAATTGTAAAATTAGCTGGACTTTATCTGATATCACTATACTGTATGAACTTACAGATGGTAGATGAAACGGAGAAGTATCAGCCATAGTATTTTAATCGGAATTTCTAAAAGAAGTTGCGAATATTTAACAATATTAAAATTATATAGTCTTGACCACGTGAGTAAAGCGGCAGGAACTAAAAATTATTCCATTTTAAATTGTATATAGTAGATAATTGGATAAATTTATAATTTAGTTTGATATTGAACGCCTGTTTGCTATGCAAATTTTTTATGTTATGTAAACAGTTGTTCTATTTGCGTTTATCGTCAAGTAACTGTGTAATAAATTTTGGAGGTGATATCTGTTACCGAAACAGAATTTTATTAAAAGCCTATTTGATGATAGTTATCCTATTTCTTATTGTTGAGTATGGAAGTTCCTAGAGTTGGAATATTGCAAAATCAGACTAATTATAATGTAAATTTGATTTCAAGGTTGTAAGAACTAATTATCAACAAGATAGTTAGCCAAAACTGAGTGAAATGAAAGGGAGATTAATCTATTATGAAGCTTACTATGTTAAAAGGGAAAATACATCGTGCAAAAGTGGTACAGGCAGAACTTGACTATATTGGAAGTATTACTGTAGATGAAGATTTATTAGATGCAGCAGGCATTTTAGAATATGAAATGGTATGCATTGTAGATATTAATAATGGCCAACGTTTTGAAACATATACAATTGCAGGAGAACGCGGTTCAGGTTTAATTTGTCTGAATGGAGCAGCCGCAAGATGTGCACAGGTTAATGATAATATTATCATAATGTCATATGCCCAGCTTACGCCGGAGGAAGCAAAAAAACATAGTCCTAGTGTAGTATTTGTGGATGAGAATAATCGTATTGTTCGTAAAACTAATTATGAAAAGCATGGGTTACTGAAGGACCTATATGATATGGAAAAATGATTGTAATTGAGCCTGTTAATTTCTTTATATATTATAATTATACATTAACGTAAAACTTTTTTTAAATAAATGCTGTGTGTTTTTTTAAGAAGATAAGTATAAAATTAAAGTAGGATTTATGTGCTCGGATATTTTGGAGGAGTTTAATGCAATTAAAATATAATATAAAATCAAAAAAAATTTTTCTACTTTTATCTTATATTCTTTCTATTTTAACAGTATTTATAGTATATGATTTAGGCGGAACTTATAGTGTATATACAAATCTAATATACATTCCTATTGCTTTAGCAGCATCAACAAATGGTAAAATTCATGGCGTTATCCATGCGGAAATCAGTGGCTTGATGATGGGATTTTTTGTTCCTGTGGAAAAATTGCCTAATATGGTTGTAATGCAGACACATTCAGGCTTAATTTTTAGAGTTATTTTGTATTCGGCAATCGCATTTATTATTGGATATTTTTCAGAAGAACGATATGCAGAGTATAAAAAAAATATATTTAACCAAAAAGAAATTAATGATGAACAACTAGCGATGATTTTTGCTTTAGTTAAGTTATCAGAATCACGAGAAAAATATTCGGACAAGCACATAGAAAGAGTGGGATATTTATGTAAATTTCTTGCTTATAATCTGAGTGAATTACCAAAGTATTCAGATTATGTTACTGAGGAATATGTTGAAAATATATTCAAAGCAAGTCAATTGCATGATATTGGGAAAGTAGGTATACCTGATAAAGTATTGCTTAAAGAAGGGAAGCTTACAAAGGAAGAGTTTGACGTAATAAAGAAGCATACAACAATTGGAGCAAATACCTTACGAGAAGTTCAGAAAAAATATCCTAACAATAAATTTCTTAATATGGGAATAAATATTGCGAAATATCACCATGAAAAGTGGGATGGAACCGGTTATCCACAAGGCTTGTCCGGTGAAACGATTCCGCTCTCAGCCAGAATTATGGCTTTAGTTGATGTTTATGATGCGCTAAGAACTGAGAGGGTATATAAAGATGCTTACACTCATAAAGAAAGCATCAACATAATAAAACAAGAGGATGGTACACATTTTGATCCTTCAATATGTAAAGTATTTATTGAAAATCAAGATGGATTTAGAAATATTTATGAGAAATTAATATCAAATGAAGGTGTGGCTGACTCAAATATATAAATTTAAATTTGTTTTACAAAATATGTTTATACGGAGTTTAATTCATCTAGCTGTATTTTATGGTTATCTGTGTTAATTAATGCAGCTGCAATAAAGTATATCAACTCGGTACATCTTGATTATTAAAGAAGCTGAGGTATAATGTTAGCATGTGGATAAATGGAAACTATTTTGTGTTAGGGATTCCAAAAGCTGACGTATTAATATTATACAAAGCCAAATAACTAAGAAGAATTAATGATCAAAAAGGGAGGATAAGGTATGCTTGATGAGATACTAAAATATAATAAAGCCTTTGTTGAAGGTAAGGGTTATGAAAAGTATATTACAAGTAAATATCCTGATAAAAAAATTGCCATAGTTTCATGCATGGACACAAGATTAACTGAATTATTACCTGCGGCGCTAGGTCTAAAAAATGGTGATGCAAAATTCATTAAAAATGCAGGCGGTATTATTTCACATCCGTTTGGGAGTGCTATGCGAAGTATTTTAGTAGGCATTTATGAATTAGATGTTCAGGAAATACTGGTAATTGGACATACTGATTGTGGTGCAAGCCATATTGATGGACAAAAGATGGTAGAAAAAATGAAAGCACGTGGGATAACTGAAAGTAATATTGAACTGTCAAAGTATTTTGGTGTTGATTTTGATACATGGTTATGTGGCTTTACAGATCTTGATATTTCTGTTATAAAATCAGTAGAACTAATACGTAAACATCCTTTAGTTCCAGAAGAAGTAGTGGTAAACGGATTAGTAATAGATTCTGTAACCGGAGAGTTAAGAAAAGTAATTTAACCAAAGAATTTTTAATTGCATATAAAAAATAAAAGGAACAAATAATTTAGAAAGTATAGATTTCCTTAATTATTTGCTCCTTTTTTGATGCTAAACTTAAAAACATTATTGCGGAGTAAGGATAACAGGCTGCAGCTGTTTTCCTTCTAATGCTTCTTCTAATGTTGGAATAATTAAATTAAAGTCAGAAACCATTGAATTTGGTTTACCTTTATAATTATCCTGACCAAATGGTATAAAAAATATATTCTTTTTATTTATCATAATGCCAATGTTTTTTAGGTTATTACTTAGTGCATCGTTTGTAGATATACCAATAACAATAGGCTTATTATTCCTTAGTAAACCTTTTGCAGCCATCAACACTGTAGAGTCAGTAATGGCATTTGCCATTTTTGCCAGTGTATTGCCAGTGCATGGCGCAATAGCTATAATATCAAGCAAATTGTTAGGGCCGAGTTTTTCGGCTTCCGTAATAGTAGTAATTGGTTTGTTTCCTGTGATTTCTTCTGCCTTTTGAAGAAAAACGTGAGCTTCCCCGAATCTTGTATCTGTAATTTGAGATCGTTCTGAGAATATGGTAAATACGTTAGCATTTTCAGCAACCAAGCGTTCTATTTGCGGAAATACCTTACTATAGGTACAAAACGATCCGGTGAGAGCGATGCCAATATTTTTTTTGCTAATACTCATTCAATCACTTCTCTCATTTAATAATTTAATTATTTCATTTACTAAAATTTCAGCAGATATCTTTGGAGCTACTTTTCCGGGAAGCCCAAGACATAGCTTGGCGTTTAACTTTTTCTGTGCTGCATAGTCAAAATCAATTCCACCGGGTAAAGATGCAATGTCAATTATAACAACATCATGTTTTACATGCTCAAGGCAGCTTTTATCCAATATAAGAGACGGTATGGTATTAAATATGAAGTCAAAGTGTGATAGATAATTTTTCATATCTGACAAATTAGTTGTATTAAATCCAGCAGCCTCAGCATATGCAAGTGCTCCCTCGGATCTGGCTGCAACGGTGACTTTTGCATCTAGTCCTTTTAATTTTTCTGCAAGAACCTTAGCACAGCGGCCATAGCCCAGTACAAGGCAACTGCTGCCGTGAATATTGATTTCACTGGTTTGTATAGCTTCCATAATGGTGCCCTCTGCAGTTGCAATGGCATTTAAAATGGCGATTTTTTCATTTTTCATAAGATCATAGCAAGGGATTTTTTTATCGTTACAAAACTGGGTTAATTCAGACGGCACAACTCCGCCGATAAGGAAATGTTCTTTTTTTAATAAATTAGTTAAATTAGAAACTGTAATTGCGTTAGCACTTGTTGAAGTGGCAGACGCTATTTTTTTTGTTAACGGAATTGGACCAATAAGCACATTGCATTGATCGAATAATTCGTTCAAAGAATTCAATTCGTTACATTTTTCATCTTGTATAGACTCAGCAGTTTGATAGGTATAGACATTATAACCTTGATTAATTAGTGATTTTGCAATATATACTTGTCGCTTATCACCACCAAAAATTCCTATATTTAAATTTAATAACATATGCTCACTCCTTTATGACATTATCATATGAGAGGTGGGGGAGATATGTGATAGTATTCATAATATGATAGCGGTGAACAAGCAAATATAATGAGACAGTAATGTAACAGATCGTCCAAGCTTACATACTATATAGTATACAACTCTATTAAAGGAGGGAAAAGTATGAGAAAATATTATTTTGATTTGATATTAGGAATAGTATTTGGATTAGTAGTAGCCTTATATTGTTTGATGGGTCCTGCTTTTGCTACCAGACTTGTCATACCTTACGCTTTTGCGGTAGTTTTATTAATAAGTTTATTAACTTCAATAAAAACAATGTTATACAAATGCATGAGTAAAGGTCCTTATGTAAAAACCATCATAATAGCAGCGCTTGTATTCTTTGTTTTTACTGCATTCATAGTAGGTACAGCAGTTATACCAATGGGTGCATTAAAAATATTTTTAACATTTGCCATAGCTACATCATTTGGAATAGTGCTGACAACCGGTATTAGATTTGTCTACAGTCTACGATAGATAATATAAATTTTAGCTGAGTTTTTTGACAGATAAATCTAGTAGGACTAAATTGTTTATATGTAGGAATAAAACCACCGGAATACCGGTGGTTTTATTTTACCTTCATAAATAAACATATAATAATTCTATTTATCCCGAATTAATGCGTAAGTACAATTCATGTACTTTCGCCGATAAAATGAGACTTAAAAAACAGTGAAGTTAAAAAATAATTAGACGTTTTATAAACGGACTATTGTTATGATTATATCAACAAAAATAAATAAATTGCAAAGAAATATTTTAAAGACAATGGCGTTATTAAAAAACAAAAGCCTTGTCTTTTTTTGTTTTATAAAGAGAGGAGTGAATTATAACACTAATTATTGGAATGAACTTTGCAATTCTAGTCAATTACGGACTTTATTTATATGTCAAGAGGGGGAAATATCATGAATGTTGGAAATGAACTTGGCAACTCTAGCCAATCACAGACTTTATGTCTAAGAGGAGGAACAGTTATGAAAGAAAAGAAAGAAAAAAATAAAAAAACACGTAGAAAGATAAGTTATAAATCACTTTCTATTATATCATTTTTTGTTATTATAGCTGCTTGGTGTGGACTTACATACGGAGGTATTTTGGACAAAATCTTTTTGCCCACCCCTACATCTGTAATTGAAGCAACGGTGAATATGGTGAATGACGGAACTTTGGCTGAAAATATTTGGAATTCAACATGCAGGGTATTTATTGGCTGGGCTTTATCTGCGATTTTTGCACTCCCAATTGGTATGCTTATGGCATGTTCAAAGACTTTTAATGCAATTATTCAGCCTGTAATAGAGTTTGCAAGATATTTGCCGGTTGTTGCGTTAGTTCCGCTTACACTCCTTTATTTAGGTATTGGTGAGGGTCAAAAATATACAATTATTTTTCTTGGTACATTTTTTCAGTTGGTGCTGATGGTTGCTGACAGCGTTTCGTCTGTAGACAAAAATTTACTTAATGCGACCAGAACACTTGGTGCAAGTCCTTTTCAGAGATATAAACTTGTTTTATTTCCTGCGGCTTTGCCGGGATTGATGGATGCTTTCAGAGTTACAATAGGATGGGCATGGACATATCTTGTTGTAGCTGAAATGGTAGTCGCGAATTCAGGCCTTGGATATGTAATCTTAAAATCACAAAGATTTCTTGCAACAGATAAAATTTTCTCTGGACTGATTTTAATTGGCCTTATCGGTTTATTTACTGATTTGATTTTTAGAGCAATTACTAGGGCTGTAGTACCTTGGTATGAAAGGTTAGGTGACTAAAATGGAAGAAAACATTAAGCTTCAGGTGAAGAATGTCAATAAAATATTTTCAAGCAGCACAGGTCAAGACGTTCAGGCGTTAAAAGAAATAAATTTAACAGTAAAGGAAAAAGAATTTGCTGTAATAGTAGGTCCTTCAGGATGCGGCAAGTCTACTCTTTTAAACATAGTTGGAGGACTGGAAAAGGCCACATCAGGTACTATAGAAGTTGATGGAAAAGAAATTTATGAGCCTGGTGCTGACAGAGGTATGGTATTCCAGGGATATAGTTTATTTCCTTGGCTTACTGTCAAAGAAAATGTTGAGTTTGGTTTAAAAATCAAAGGTGTTGTTTCATCGGAAAGAGATAAAGTATCTAAGAAATATATTGAGCTTGTGGGACTTAAAGGCTTTGAAGATGCATTACCAAAAACACTTTCTGGAGGTATGAAGCAAAGGGTTGCCATAGCAAGGACATTGGCAAACAGACCTTCTTTGCTGCTTATGGATGAACCTTTTGGCGCTCTTGATGCACAGACAAGGGTAATTATGCAGGAGCTGTTGGTAAACATTAGCTGTAAAACAGAAACAACAGTTTTATTTATAACTCATGATATAGATGAAGCATTACTATTGGGAGATAGAATTTATGTAATGGGGAGAAGACCGGGTTATATCAGAGATATTATTGATGTTAATTATGAGGGCGTAAGAAGTCATAATACTTTAGTTGAAATGGAATTTATAGAAATGAAAAAGAAAATTATGGATATGCTTTGGCAAGACAGTTCAAATGCAGCAATAGGCAAATAATTTTTAATTAATTATATTAAAGCATTAGATGTGCATTATAATGCAAAAACTGTTTTTGTCAATGTTGGCATTAGCAATGAGTAACTTGTGGAAAAGCAAAGGATGCATACCTAAAAATTATAATTATATAGATTCAATTATTGAATAATTCTAATAAAGTGACAATGGATAACTCTATTGTTGCTTTATAATTTTTTGGAGGATTAATATGCTCAGGCTTTTAGGAAAAGGTTATTATGTCATGGGCGGGAACAATCATAATTCACACGGCATTATGATGACTTTCCCTAAAACATCGGAATTCAACAATATGCCCACTGACTGACCTGGCAGAAGGTTTATGTCTATTCAGCATATTTGGGAGAAGATTTCAATGCTTGTGGTAATAAATGGTATGGTTCAAATAAAGAAAACACAAAATCAGGTCTTCCACGTTCAATTTTAATGTTTACTTTAAATGATAAACATACGGGGGCGCCGCTTGATATTTAGTCTGCAAATCTTTTGAGTGCCGTTAGAACGGGAGCAATCCCCGGCACATGGAAAATGCTATCAGGGAATCAGATGTTGTTTGTATTGCAACCTCTAGTTCGGGCAGTGATCCATATATAAAAGTAGAATGGATTAAGCCGGTGCTATTCTGACACTTCCGGCAAGTATTAAACTGGATGATGATTTCATTGTTAGTAGAGCCCAGAAATGTAGTTGATAATTGGAAGATGTACGAGGCTTGGAGAGAAAAATTCGATTATAAAATTATACTGTTTACAACGGGTGGAATGCCTGTTGAGAATTGTGGCGTAAGTGTAAGAATGCGCTGAAAAAAAGGATTGGGAACTAAACTTAACATGTGGGAAAAACCAAATATGCTTTGATTTTAAGGGATTGTTAAATGCGAATATAATAACATCATATATTAGATAAAATGGAAAAGTTAAAGTTTATATGGAAATATGTGTAATGGAGAGATATAATTAGTAAACAATTAGACGTTTTTCTAAACGTAGAGAATATATTACAATTTCATTATAAATTAATTGCAACCTATAAAAGGACAAAGATGTTTTTAATACTTTGTCCTTTTGCATTTTTGGAGGAATTATTTATGAATGACTTAATGATAAATATAAATCGACTTTCAAAGAACTTATTTGATCTGTCGCAAATAGGAATGAATGAAAACGGCGGTATAGACAGAGCATTAGGCGATGAAAGTGATAGGGGAAGCAAGAAAATGGTTAATCAATTATTGGCAGAATACTATGGGCAAAAAAGTAAGAATTGATACCATTGCTAATATGTGGGTAAGAAGAGAAGGACAATATAATTTACCTCCAATTGTCGTCGGTTCCCATCATGATGCTGTTCCAAACGGAGGTAAGTTTGATGGTGCACTGGGAGTTCTGATGGCTACTGAGCTCATACAGACATTAGATGATAATAATATTGAAACAAACATCCGATGGAAATAGTAAGTTTTACTGGAAAAGAACCCAACCCTTTTAATGTTTCAACTCTTGGAAGCAAGGTTTTAAGCGGAAGACTTAAAGATGATTTGATGAAGAAACTAAAAAGCTATAAAGATGGATCTAGCCTAAAGGAATGTATTGAAAAAATAGGCGGAGATATTACCAGAACTGATGAAGCACTTATTAAGGAAAATGATATCAGAGCATTTATTTAATTTCATGTTGAACAGGGAAGACGGCTATATGACAAAAGAGGACTTAATTCTGCTTCTGTTAATTGTATTATCGGTATTTACAGGGAAAATATTACAGTTATTGGAGAAGCCAATCATGCCGGTACAACTCTTATGAAAGACAGGCATGATGCACTTTTAGCGGCGGGAGAATTAAATCTTTCGTTTGAAAAAATTCTTAAGGATATAAATAGTGATGAGGTTGTTGGAACTATTGGCTACCTAACTGTTTTCCCAAATGCAGCAAGTATTGTTCCAGAGCAAAGTTGATTTGGTCTTGGAAATAAGGACATGTGATAAGGAAATAAAAGGAAAGCATAATAAATAAGTTTTCTTTAGAAACAAAAAAGATTGAAGAATCAAGAAAAGTACAGATAGTACGCAATGTTAATTTGGATCAAAGCCATATGTTTATGGACAGGGATGTTGTTGAAACAATTAAAAGAGGTATAGGTCTGGTGGGAGAAAAGGAAATTGAGCTTGTAAGTATGGCTGGGGCATGATGACAAATATGCAGAGAGTAACAAAAAGCGGAATGATATTTGTACAAAGCATAGACGGCAAAAGTCATTGTCCGGAAGAAAACACAGACATAAAAGAAATTGAAAAAGCAGGTAATGCTATGCTTAAAGCCTTGCTTTTACTTGATAAGGAGTTGGACTAAAATGTTTACTTTATATAAACCTAAATATGTATACATAAATAATAATTTTGAAGAAAACAAGGGTGTGCTTGTTGAAGATAATTGTATTATTGATACTGACGTTTTTTCGGTATTACAAGAAAAATATCCAAATGCTGAACTGGAAGAGTGGGAAGACCTCATAATGATTGCGGGAAGTGTAAATGTGCATAACCATTGTTTCCAAAGCCTGCTCAGAGGTATTGCTTGTGACAGACCGTTTTTAGAATGGAGAGATAATGCATTATACAAGTATTCTCCAAGACTTCAAAAAGAGCATATATATGGCGGAGCGCTTTTTGCTTTTGGAGAAATGATGAAATGCGGAGTAACAACTGTAAGTGATTTCTTTTATTTACATAACTTTGGCAAAGAGAGCGACGAAATGATTATAAAAGCAGCCGAAGATTTGGGAATCCGTCTCGTATTGGCAAGAACAATGTATGATTGGGATGGAGCACCAAAGGGTTATATAGAAACTGTAGATGAAGCTGTTGAAAATACAAGGTCTTTGGCAAAAAAGTATGCTGGAAACGATATGATAAGCGTAATTCCGGCACCGCACAGTCTGCACGCAGCTTCCATTGATATGATAAAAGCGGGACACAAGCTTGCTAAAGAGTTAGGCTGCTGTTATCACATCCATGTTGCCGAAGAACCTTTTGAAGTTGACGAAGTTATGGCATCGTACGATGGATTAACTCCTGTTGAACTTTTAGATAAAATAGGTGTTGTTGATGAAAGCATGGTTATAATCCATGGAGTTTGGCTTAAGGAAAGCGAAATTAAGCTTTTGGGAAGAAAAGGAGCTAAATTGGCGTATTGTCCTTCAAGCAATATGTTTTTGGCAGACGGCATAACTGACATCGTAACTATGAAGAATTCCGGTGTAACAATAGGACTTGGAAGTGACGGAGCTTGTTCAAACAATAGAATCAGTGTGTTTGAAGAAATGCGTATGTGTGCGCTCCTCCAAAAGGCAAAAACATTAGATGCTATGTCTGTAAATTATGAAGATGCTTTTAAAATGGGAACAGAAAATGGAGGCAAAATTCTTCAGATGCCAATTGGAAAAATTGAGATAGGCTATAAAGCCGATTTTGTGGGGATAAAAATAGATACAATGTCTATGCAGCCTATATCTAAATCCGGTGAACAAATTCTACCCAATATTGTTTATTCGATGCAGCCCGATGCCATTGCAAAGGTTGTTGTTGATGGAAAGCTTACTGTTTCAAACGGAAAAATACTTACTGTAAGTGAAGAAGATATTGTCAACAGGGTTAAAAAAATAATGGAAGAAATTGAGGCATGATATTATGAAAACTTTAATAATTAATGCCGCACAGATTGCTACACCTATTGGAATATCCGGAAAACACGGAAGCCAAATGAATGAAATCAGCGTTATAAAAAATGGTGCGGTATATATTGAAGATGGAATAATCAAAAAAGTCGGAGAAACAAACGATATTATTAAAACAATTGAATTAACAGAAGATATTGAGGTAATAGATGCTTCTGAAAAAGCAATTATCCCAGGTTTTGTCGATTCACATACGCATTTTATTTTGGCGGATACAGGGAAGATGAGTTTATTGACAGGCTGATGGGAATCCCCTACCTTGAGCTTTTAAAAAGAGGCGGAGGAATTATGAATACCGTAACTGATACAAGAAATGCCTCTTATGATGAACTTTATAATAGCGGTCTGGATAGATTAAAAGCAATGCTTGCGCAAGGTGTTACAACAACGGAAGGAAAAAGCGGGTATGGACTTGATAAAGCCTGTGAAATAAAACAGCTCAAGGTTATGGACGAGCTGGACAAAAAACAGCCGGTTGACATAGTTAAAACTTATCTTGGCGCACATGCTGTTGCAGATGAATATAAAGGTAACAGCGGTGCCTATGTTGAGTATATGATTAATGAGGTATTGACTGAGGTTAAAAAGCAAGGTTTGGCTGAATTTTGTGATGTATTCTGTGAAGAAGGAGTTTTTTCTATTGAGGAAAGCAGAAAACTGTTGGAAGGCTGCTAAAAAACTTGGATTTAAGGCAAAACTTCATGCGGATGAGATTGTACCACTTAACGGTGCAGGGCTTAGCGCAGATTTAAAAGCTGTGTCTGCTGATCATCTGCTCATGATTTCTGATAGCGGAATAGAAAGTCTTTCAAAAGAAAATGTGATTGCAACACTTTTACCGTGCACTGCATTTTGCTTAGATAAACCATATGCTCCTGCTAGAAAGATAATAGACGGAGGCTGTGCAGTATCATTGGCTAGTGACCTTAATCCGGGAAGCTGTTTTTCAATTCAATACCTCTTATTTTGGCTTTAGCTGTAATACATATGAAAATGACCATAGAAGAAGCTCTGACTGCAATAACATTAAATGCTGCTGCTGCCATTGACAGGGCATCGGATATAGGAAGCATTGAGGTTGGAAAAAGCGGATTTACTTATTTTAAAATATCCAAGCTATAAGTTTTTGGTTTACAATACAGGCGCAAATATAGTAGAAAAGGTTATAAAAAACGGAGTAGTTGCCTATGAAAATTAATACTATAAAATCTTCGGAGTTTAAAACTACACATTGGAGCGGAGGAGATACAACTCAAATATATATTTATCCTCCCGATAGTGATTATGCCAGCAGAAATTTTTTGTTTAGAATAAGCAGTGCTACAGTTAATGATGAAGAGTCTGTATTTACAAAGCTTGAGAATATTGATAGGTTTTTAATGGTTATTGAGGGCAGAGTAAGGCTTGAGCATACAGGATTTCATACAGCTGAGTTGACTGAATACGAAATTGACAGGTTTTTGGGAGATTGGGAAACTAAAAGCTTTGGCTGCTGCAAAGATTTTAACTTGATGATAAAGGGCAGAAATAGCGGTAGCTTATGCAGTCTTGACATTGACGGGATAGAGCAAAATATTGAATTGAAAGAGCAAAATATTTATGTTATTTATTCGTTTGATACTGATTTAGAATTATGCGGTTTAAACATTGAAAGCAATACAGCAGTAGTTGTATCTGATATTGAAAAAGGTGACTGTGTAAATTTTATTGGAAACGGGAAAGTTATAGTTTCCAGAGTTGAAATAAAAGACAGGTATTAATACATATTGATGATGTAAACAGTGATGAATTTATATTTGCTGATTAAGCAGTAATTTAATCATAATCTACATATAAATAATAAAAAGGTCATTTATATAAATGACCTTTTTTGTTTAATTAAATCATAATTTCCTGAAGGATATAAGTTTCGTTAAACGGTTTAAAGTATTTTTCACACTCTTTCTTATAATATTCTGCAGGATGATTAAGAACTTTAAGCTGTCCTTTAAATTTAGACGCAATAATATGCTGAATATATTTTAAAACACCTTTTTCCAATGGTGATTTTAATGTATCGGCTACACGTTCTGCTTCAAGCATATATTTTTCTGCCATAGAGAAATCACCATTATAGCATGTGTACAGAGCGTTGTATGCCATTGTTGTTGCTCTGCCTACTATTATTGAAGAATTTGAATATATTTCTTTTGCCTCTTTAAAGCACTCAAAACTTTTTTTGTAATCCTTATAGTCAAAATATGCTCTTCCGAGGTTAGCCCAAAATGTAGGGTTTTTGGGACAGTTGTTTTCTTCGGTAATAGATATAGCCTTGTTATAATAGCTTATTGCTTCTTTAAAATGTTCTTGTTTTCTGTGAAGTTCACCAAGATAGTTATAGGCAGCAGCAATATTAAGTGTATATATTTGCATACTAAGGTTAGCTTTTTCTAAAAAGTCAATTGATTTTATTAAAGATGCAATAGCTAGCCTAAACTCACCTGTCATAATATAAAATAATCCTCTTAAACGATGGTATATTGCATGCTCAATATCATTTTGACTGGTTTTTGACAGCTCTAACCCTTTTTTAGTACACTTATCCATGAGTTCAGTATCACAAACTTGTATACTGTAATAAATTTGCTGCCTAAGAATTTGCAAGTAAAGACTGCTGTGTTCTTTTACATAAGAATTATTTAATGCTTTACTTATGCATTCAAGACCTTCTTCGTAAAAGCCTTCCTGTATGCAATAGTTGCTTTTTGCATGGAAAAGACGTGCTTCCAATTCATCAAACTTTGTAAAGTTTTTATTACTTCTTTTATAATTATTAAGTTCACTTTCCAGATTGTTAAAGTACGAAACAACATTTTCTGTATCTAATGAATCTTCTTCAATTTTATTATCAAGCAAAGGATACAGTTCAAAAAATGTGCTGGCGTATTTTTCTATGTAAAGAATTTTGTAATATAAAACTTTTTCTGTGTTTTCACCCAAGCCATAGTGGTAAATAAGTCGTTTATATCTTGTTATCAGATCAGATTCGTTTGACTGCTCTAATACTTCTCCTATTCGATTGTGCAGTATCCTTAATTTTGAAGGTGAAAGCTTGTTGTAAACAAATTCACACATTTTATTATGTGTAAAGGTAAAGTAAGATTTTCCGTTATCGTTTCTTTCAATAATTAAGGCATGCTCCTTCAATTCATCAATTAAATCAAGCAGGTCTAACGGCTTTTTGTTTTGTATGGTTGAAAGTGTTGATAAATTAGCAAAATCATGGAATAAGGAAATAATATCAAGCAGCTGTCTGGATTCTGTTGAAATACCGTTTAATCTGTCATTTAATATTCCCTGAGCATTTAAAGAAAGCTCCTTTGGATTATCGTTGTTTTTTATGTTATTTAAAAGTTCGAGAAGGAAAAATATATTTCCATCTGTTTCAGTATAAATTTTATCTATAGTTTCGTCATCAAGTTTATGATTTCCAAGTATTGAATTTATAAACTGCAATGCATCTTCTCGTGTAAGTCTTGACATTGGTATTTGTTCCAATAATCCGTCTTTAACCATTGTGCTAATAAATGTAACCATGTCATAGTCAACCACATCCAGACATGTGCTGATTACTATAATGTTTGAATTATGAATTCGCATAATTGAGGATAACAGATCAAGACTTGACTTATCCATAGAATGTATATTGTCTATAAAAAGCAAAATACGTGTATGTTTTGAAACTATCTGAAAAAGTTTTACTATACCGCTTTTGCAGGCGTTATAGCTATATCCGCTGGATGTTATACTTGAAATTTCTTCAAGCGACCCAAAACTGGGAAATAGCTGTGCAATAGTATATATAAGATTAGCGGGAAGAATTATATCATTGTTGTTTATGTATTCTTCTAAATCAAGCATTAAGTTATTCCAAGGCTGAAGAGGAAACTCCTTTTCGGCTTGAAAGCATGATGCTTTTAAAATAAGCAGGCCGCTTTTATCTATGTCGGATAAAAAAGTATTAACCAAATGTGTTTTCCCAATTCCGTTTTCCCCTAATACCATAACATTGTGAACTTCTCCTGAAAGGAATTTATTGTAATATAGGTTGATTTGAGACAACTCATAATTCCTTGTTCTGATGTTCTTCGCCGGCATTTCGTTTTCGGGTTCTTCACTTGAATCATCAAGCCATGAATTTAGCAGCTCATGATATAAAGCGGTTATCTCTTTATTAGGAGAGATACCTAGTTCATCATTTAATATCTCCACAAGCTTTTGATAGACCTTGATACCCTTGTGAAAAAGATTGTTTTCTTTATATGTATCCATAAGGAAATGGTATATTCTTTCATCCAAAGGGTCTTCGAGCATATATTTATTTGAATATTGTTCTATTTCTGTAAGATTATTATAAGGTATTGATTTAATTAACTCAAACAGCTTAGTTAAATAAAGTTCACGTATTGTCTCTTGTTTTTTAGAAAGCCACTCTTCAAAGGAATATGAATTTTTGACTCCAAATCCTTTTAATAATGTTCCGGCATATAAATCTAATCGGTTTTCTTTTATAAATTTATCTAAGTCTATTTCAATATTTGTTTCAGGGTTAAGATTCAATTTGTATTTTTGAGGAGTGGTAATTATATCAAAACCAAATACTTTTTTTATAACGTACAAAGCGTGTCTTAAATTCTTTTTTGCCACACTTTCTTCGTTATCTTCCCATAAAAGCCCTACAGCTTCATCACGTGTGATAGATTTTTCTATTGTTAAGTAATAAAATAATGCTTCTGCTTTTTTGTAAGGAAATACTACTGGTTCATCATCTAATAAAATCTGCGGGGTACAAAGCAAATTAACATTTACTTTATTCATAACAAATCACCTCTTAAACGTAAAAAAATGGAGTACACCGATATAGGTAACTCCATTGTTATTTGTTTTACAATATTTTTAATATTTATAGTATACATATTAATCTTAAATTTAACAAGTCTTTTTTTTTCAAACGTCTAAAAAAAAATAGACGCTTTATAGACTATGGCTATGTTATATTATGTTCAAGTTAAATGAATTAAGAAAAATTTTGCACAATGTCGTGTTCCAAGTCAATACTTATTAGGAAGACGACAACTTTTTTATAGGGGGAAACAGATATGATAGATAACGAACTTATATCTAAATCAATGATAATAAAATTAGACGATGAGCTTCCGGATTATCCTGACTTTATTGAAGGCATAAGAAGAGCGCCTAAAAGAGAATCAGTGTTGTCTGAAAATGATATAGAGCTTGCAATAAAAAATGCACTTCGATATATACCTGAGAAATATCATGAAAAGATGGCTTCTGAATTTTTACAGGAGTTAAAAGAACACGGAAGAATATACGGTTATAGATTTAGACCTGCAGGAAGAATATATGGAAAGCCAGTTGATGAATATAAGGGCAATTGTATTGAGGGTAAAGCATTTCAGGTAATGATAGAAAATAACCTTGATTTTGAGGTTGCTTTATATCCATATGAATTAGTTACATATGGCGAGACTGGACAGGTTTGTCAAAACTGGATGCAGTATAGATTGATTAAAAAATATCTTGAAGTTTTGACAGACGAGCAGACTTTGGTTTTAGAATCTGGACATCCGGTAGGATTATTTAAATCAAGTAAGACTTCTCCAAGAGTAGTTATAACAAATGGTTTAATGATAGGTATGTTTGATGATTTAGATGATTTTAACAGAGCTGCCGCAATTGGTGTTGCAAACTACGGTCAGATGACAGCCGGAGGCTGGATGTATATAGGGCCTCAAGGAATTGTACATGGAACTTTTAATACACTTTTAAATGCCGGCAGATTAAAGCTTGGTTTAAAGCAAAATGAAGATTTATCAGGAAGACTGTTTATATCCTCAGGGCTTGGCGGTATGAGCGGAGCTCAGGGAAAGGCAGCTGAAATTGCCGGAGCGGTTTCGGTTATCGCTGAGGTTGATATGTCTCGTATAAATACACGATATACACAGGGATGGGTTAGCAAGGTTTCTGCTGACTTAGATGAAGTATTTAAATGGGTTGAAGAATATAAAGAAAAAAAGAAGCCTTGTGCTATAGCATATAACGGAAATGTAGTAGATTTGTTGGAATATGTTATTTCAAAAAATATTTTCGTAGAGTTACTTTCTGACCAAACGTCTTGTCATGTTCCTTATGATGGAGGATATTGTCCTCAGGGATTAACATTTGAAGAAAGAACAGAAATGCTCGACAAAGATCCCAAAAAATTCTGCGGTTTAGTTGACAAGACTCTTAGACACCATTTTGAACTCATTTGTGAGCTTTCAAAGAAAGGAACATATTTCTTTGATTATGGCAACAGCTTTATGAAATCTGTATTTGATGCAGGGGTTAAAGAAATTTGTAAAAATGGCGTAAATGAAATGGAAGGTTTTATTTTCCCTTCATATGTTGAAGACATTTTAGGTCCTCAGCTGTTTGATTATGGATACGGGCCTTTCAGATGGGTGTGCCTGAGCGGTAAGCCTGAAGACTTAGATGCTACCGATAAGGCTGCAATGGATTATAGATCCTGAGAGAAGATATCAGGATAGAGATAATTATATTTGGGTACGTGATGCCAAGAAAAACAAAATGGTTGTCGGAACTCAAGCAGATATTGTACCAAGATGCAATGGGAAGAACTAAAATAGCACTAAAGTTTAATGAAATGGTCAGAGAAGGCAAAATCGGGCCTGTAATGCTTGGACGTGACCATCACGATGCAGGTGGAACAGTTCACCTTTCAGAGAAACATCAAATATAAAAGACGGTTCAAACATTATGGCTGATATGGCTATTCAGTGTTTTGCAGAAGCTGCAGCAAAGGGAATGAGTTTAGTTGCTCTTCATAACGGCGGAGGAGTAGGAATAGGAAAATCTATAAACGGCGGTTTTGGTATGGTGCTTGACGGAAGTGAACGAGTTGACACTATTCTATCTTTAGCTATGCCTTGGGATACAATGGTTGGTGTATCAAGAAGAAGCTGGGCAAGAAATGAAAATTCTATATCTACATGCATTGAATACAACGAAATTAAAAAAGATTCAGATCACATTACTATTCCATATGTTGCAGATGATGAATTAATAAAAAAGATATTATCTTAATTTAAATAAAACAATTTGGTGGGTGGCAAGTATGTCAATAACAGTAAAAAAGGCAATTTTATGAATACAGCAGATTTATTAATTAAATGTTTGGAGCAAGAAGGAGTCGAATATGTTTTTGGAATTCCGGGTGAAGAAACCCTTGATTTGATAAATGCCATTGAAAAATCATCAATAAAATTTATTGTTACAAGACATGAGCAAGGTGCAGCATTTATGGCGGATGTTTATGGAAGACTCACAGGAAAAGCAGGCGTTTGTCTTGCAACTTTAGGACCGGGCGCTACAAACCTTGTAACAGGAGTTGCAGATGCAAATCTTGATGGTGCACCTCTTCTTGCATTAACAGGTCAGGTTGGCACAGATAAAATGCATATAACAAGCCATCAGTATCTAAATCTGGTGCATATGTTTGAGCCTATCACAAAAAGAAGCAAACAAATTGTACGTCCGGATACGGTTACAGAAATAGTTAGACTCGCATTTAAGTATGCCGAAATGGAAAAGCCGGGAGCTGTGCACATTGATTTACCTAACAATATAGCCAGCATGCCGGTCGAGGGAAAACCTTTAAAGAAAAAGGTGCAGAAGGTAGGATATACATCTTATAAAAACATTGAGAGAGCTGCAATGATGATTTCCAAAGCTAAATATCCTATTATTCTCGTTGGAAGTGAGGCAGTAAGAAATGACGCTTCATATGAACTTACAAAGTTTGCGGAAGAAGTAAAAATACCGGTTGTAAATACAATGATGTCCAAGGGAATAATACCATGTGACAGCAAATATTCACTTTGGACAACAGGTATACCTCAATTGGATTATGTTGACAAGGTTTTGGCAAAAGCGGATTTGGTTATTGCAGTAGGATATGACATTGTTGAATATAACCCGCGAAAATGGAACGGCGATAATCATGCGGATATCATACATATAGGTACACGAACTGCGGATGTAAACAAAAATTATGAACCGGTTTTAGAACTAATAGGAAATATTTCGGATTCGCTTGCTGAAATCAATAAGCGTACAGACAGATCAGAGGAACCTGATTATGCACTGAAAATAAAAGAAAAAATGGTTATGGAGCATGAAATATATGCAAATGATGACAGTTTTCCGATAAAACCCCAAAGGCTTCTTAACGATGTAAGGCAGGTAATGGGTAAGGGTGACATTGTAATAAGTGATGTTGGTGCCAACAAGATGTGGATAGCAAGACATTATAATTGCTATGAGCCTAATACGTGTATTATTTCAAACGGTTTTGCGTCAATGGGAATTGCAGTTCCCGGTGCGGTATCAGCAAAACTTATTAATCCTGATAAAAAAGTTTTGGCTATAACAGGTGACGGCGGTTTCATGATGAATTCACAAGAACTTGAAACTGCTTTAAGAATAGGAACACCTATCGTAGTTTTGATTCTTAATGACGAAAGCTATGGTTTGATTAAATGGAAACAGCAGGAACAATTTGGTACCACAGCATGCGTTGATTTTACTAACCCAGATTTTAAATTGTATGCGGAAAGCATGAACTGCAAAGGGTACAGAGTGGAAAAAACAGAAGATTTAATTCCAATACTTTTAGATGCTTTTAGTCAAAAAATACCAAGTGTTATTGATTGCCGGGTTGATTATAGTGAAAATATAAAATTAACGGAGCATTTAAAAAAGCTACAGGATGAACTGGAATAAGACGTAACACTAATTAAACATAATGAGAAATTGTAGGCAATGCTTGACAGGAAATATAAAACTGCACCAAACAGAGCAATAAGTGCAGAAATAGGAGGAAAAAAATGAGTCCTTTAATTTGGATAATTGATGAAGAATGGCCTGATTATGAGATAGAAAAAAAGGCCATTTATGAAAGGTTTCCGGATTGCGAGATAAAATTTTCATCTGAAGACTATAAAGAAGATTTAGAAAAATTCGGATATAAAGCAGATGCAATTATATGCCAGATATCGGTTGATATGCCAAAAGAGACTTTGGACAAGCTTGAAAACTGTAAGGTTATATCTGTGTATGGTGTAGGCTATGACAGGGTTGATGTAAAAGCCGCAAAGGAAAAAGGTATATATGTAACAAATGTACCGGGATATTGCGCTGAAGATGTATCGGATTATGTTATTGCAGCTATCTACAGACATAATAAGCAGCTTATATCATACAGCGATGATATTAAAAAAGGTTTGTGGGGTGCGCAGGCGGTTAAAAGGAAAATAAGAAGGCTTTCAACTCAAACATTGTTTATAGTCGGGTTTGGAAGAATTGGACGCATGATTGCAAAAAAAGCTGTAGCGATGGGAATGAAAGTTATGTTTTATGATCCGTTTGTTGATGAGAAAACAGCAAAGCAATTGGGTGTTATAAAGGCAGAACTTGAAGAGGGATTTAAAAATGCAGATTATATATCATTAAATACAAAGCTTGATGAATCTACTATGCATTTAATTTCAGGTGATGTACTTAATCTTATGAAACCTGAGGCGCATATTATAAATGCTTCAAGAGGAAAAGTAATAGATGAAAAGGCGTTGATTGAAGCAGTTGACTGCGGAAAAATTGACGGAGCAACACTTGATGTTGTGGAAAATGAACCGCCTACCGGGAACGAAGATATTTTTAACAATAAAAAGATATTTGTAACTCCTCATATTTCTTATTTTTCTGAGGATAGCCTTAATGAACTTCAGCTGACGGCTGCATTAAATGTTATTAATATTTTGGATGGAAAGATTATACCGGAAATTGTAAATAGATAGATTGATTTTTAAGGAGGAATATATATGAAAAAGATGGTAAGCGGCAATGAAGCTTTAGCTTATGGTGCAGTAAGCGCAGGAGTTAAAGTTGTAAGCGGCTATCCCGGAACACCTTCTACAGAGGCAATTGCATCACTTTTAAAAATGGACTTGCCCGGAACAGAGGTTGAATGGAGTGTTAATGAAAAAGTCGGTTTTGAAGTTGCTGCAGGTGCGGCACTTGCCGGACAAAGAGCATTATTTACAACAAAAATGAGCGGATTAAATGTATGTTATGATTCACTTATTGGTATTGCTTATTCAGGCTGTAATGCAGGTCTTGTAGTTTTTGTTGCCGATGATCCCGGTGTAACAGCAGGTATGTGCGAACAGGATACAAGAGGTTTTGCAATTATGTCAGATATGCCCATGCTTGAACCTTGTTCAGTTCAGGAAATATATGATATGACTCAGGTTGCATTTGATATGTCAGAGGCAATAGGAGGACCTGTATTTATAAGACTTGTTACAAACAACTCACAGTCACATGCTGTAATTGATATTAATGAAAGAAAAATTCCTGTTGATAAAGTTCCTCTTCCTAAAAGAGATCCTGATAAATTTACAAAAGCAGGTGCAGACAATTTGTATGAAGCAACATCAGGACTTAATTGACAGACTTGCTCTTGCAGAGAAATTTATTGCAGAAAAAGATTTAAATGAGATTAGGCTCGGCAAAAAAGGCGGAGTTGGCTTGATTTCCGTGGGTATCGTAAACGGCTATGTAAATGAAGCTCTTGAAGCTCTTACAAGTGAAGGAGTTAATGTTTCTGATATATCAACTTTAGAGCTTGCAGCGACAATTCCGTATGCTGTAGAAAAAATAGACACAATTTTAGAGTACTGCGAGACAATAGTTATATGCGAGGAACTTGAGCCTCATCTTGAGAAATACATATATATGCAGGCTTACAAAAAAGGAATCAAAAGGACTATTATCGGAAAAGAAGATAATACATATAAAAGAATCGGCGAGTATAACAGTGCAACTGTAATACTTGGAATATGCAAGGCTTTAGGCATTGAAGTACCTGAAAGTTTAAGCGAGCCGGTTTTAGACAACCCTGAAAGCAATTGTGCAGCAAGACCAATAGGTTTCTGCGCAGGATGTCCTCATAGAGGTACATATATGGGTATGGAAATGGGCCTTAAAAAAGCCGGTTATAAGAAAGACGAAGTAATGATCACCGGTGACATCGGATGCACAATTTTAGGAACTATGCCTCCGTTTGAAATACTTTGGACAGAGCTTGCAATGGGTGCAAGTATTCCATTGGCACAGGGTGTAATCTACAGTAATGTTCCAACACCTGTTGTAGCAACAATTGGTGACTCAACATTTTTCCATGGCGGAATGACTGGCCTTGTTAATGCAATTCAGCATAATATTAACATTACAATTGTAATACTTGATAATGGCTGGACTGCAATGACTGGAATGCAGATTAATCCCGGAACAGAACAGGAATATCAGATGGGTTCATGGAAACAGCTCGATTTAGAACAGGTGCTTAAAGGATTTGGCGTTGAAAAGCTTTACGTTGTAGATGCATATGAGTGTGAAGACGTAGCGGATGCATTTGCAGATGCTTTAGGCAAACAAGGAGTTAAAGTAATATTATCAAGAAGAGAATGTGCAATTCAGGCTGCAAGAAAGAAAGTAAAGTACAGTCCTATTACTTTAATTGCAGATAAATGTGTAAAATGCAAAAAATGTATTAACACAACAGGCTGTCCTGCTATCAGCCTTGGAAAAGACAGCATATTAATTGATAAGGGACAGTGCAATAATTGCGGTTTATGTGCTAAAGTTTGTCCTTTTGATGCTATAGTTAAGTAGTTTAAAAAAGGAGGAAAAATTACTATGAATAATTATTATGACATATATATTGTTGGCGTAGGCGGTCAAGGCATTCTTACAATAGCCGACATTATCACTTTGACTGCTGCAAAAAAAGGACTTGATGTAAATTATTATCCTACAAAAGGTATGGCTCAAAGAGGTGGGTTTGTTAAGGCTCAGCTTAGACTCGGCAGAAAAGCGGATACTTTTGGACCAAGCATTTCCAAAGGAGGTGCGGACCTTATTGTATCCATGGAATTATCTGAAACATTAAAAGCTATCAGATATGCAAAAAAAGGAGCTGACTATGTTGTTTTAGGAACTCATTGGGAGCCTACAGCTGTTATGCTCGGAAATGCACCTTATCCTTTAGAAGAGACAGTTGTTGCAGAGATTAAAAAAGCAGGCGGAAATGTAAACTTTTTAAGCCCTGAAAGCGTTCCTGATTTTGCTCGTAATAACTTATACACATTAGGCGCTATTTATGCTCATGCTAAATTAAGCAATATTTTCACTCAGGAGGAAATAGAACAGGTTATAGCAGACAGATGGCCGAATGTTGCAGAAAACAACATAAAAGGCTTTAGAGCAGGACTTGAAGCAAAAGTTTTAAACTAAGAGGTGGTATATATGCAGCTTAATGCTATGTTTAGCCCAAAAGGCGTTGCAGTATTTGGATCAGCGGGAGAAGGCAAGCTTGCCAATATACTAATAAATAGGGTTTTGGACGGCGGAATTAAAGATGTTTATGCAATAAATCCAAAATGCCAAGGGGTAAGAAGTGCAAGTGGTTACAAGTCTGTTTTAGACGTTCATGAAAATATTGATATGGCAGTTATTGCGGCACCGGCCTCAGCTGTTAAAGATATTATGGAAGAGTGCGGTAAAAAAGGTATAAAGGCTGCTGTAATAATAAGTTCCGGCTTCTCCGAAGCAGGAAATGCCGACGGAGAAAAAGAAGTAATGGAAGTTGCCGCAAAGTATGGAATACGCTCTATTGGTCCAAACTGTGCCGGTCTTGTAAATACTCACGCTAATTTGGTTGCAACACTTGAGACAATGCCTCCCAAAGGTGGGATATCAATAATTTCTCAAAGCGGTGCTATCGGCGGTTCATTTATGTCCCTTTCTGCAGAAGACGGGGTTGGTATTGCAAAATTTTTAAGTTACGGCAATGGCGGAGATTTAACGGTTATAGAGCTTTTGAGATATTTGGAAAACGATGAAGATACAAAGGTTATAGCGTTATATTTGGAAACAGTAAATAACGGCAGAGAGTTTATGGAAACTGTCAAGGCTGTTACTAAAACCAAACCTATTGTTATTGTTAAATCGGGAAGGACAAGCACCGGTCAAAGAGCAGCTCTTTCGCATACGGGCTCAATGGCGGGTTCTGATGCGGTTTTTGATGCAGCAATAAGACAGTGTGGAGCAATACGAGTAGAAACATTACAGGATTTATTCGATGTTTGCAAAGGTTTTTCACTCTTGCCTGATATGAAAGGCAGAAACCTTGCTGTTATTACCAATTCCGGCGGCCCCGGCGTAATGACTACAGACAAGGCAGAAAATTTTAACCTTAAAATAAATGAACCGGCTGAGAATATAAAAGAAGAATTGTCAAAATTTTTGCCATCGTTTGCTGGGCTTAGAAACCCCATTGATTTAACGGTAGAGGGTACAGGAGAACAATATGGAAAGGCTATTGAAATTTCATTAAAAGAAAATGATGCTTCAATAGTTGTATATGTCGGTACACCATATCTTAAATCTATGGATACAGCAAAGGGTATTGTCAGTGCTTATGAAATATCTAAAAAGCCAATAATTGCAATGATGCAGGTTGGAACAGATATTAAAGAAAGTATTGAGTATTTAAGAGAAAACAATATTCCTTGTTTTACTTCAGGTGAAAGAGCAGTATATGTTTTATCAAAAATGGCTGATTACTATGAATACAAAAACAAAGCGGAAAATTTAAAATGCTTTGAAAGTGTTAGATTAGAAGGGAAATTATTTGAAAGCTCAAATAGCATATTAGAGCCGGATGCAATGGATTTCCTTGAAAAAATAGGTATACCAACTCCTGATTCAGCTTTTGCTGATAATATTGAAGAGGCGGTTGAAAAATCTAAAGCTTTAAAATATCCAATTGTAATGAAAGTTGTTTCTCCGGAAATAATTCATAAATCTGATTTAGGCTGTGTAAAACTCAATATTGACAGTGAAGAGAAACTTAGAGTTTCCTTTAAGGAAATAGAAAAAGCAGCTGAAGGAAAAGATTTCAGAGGAGTAGTAATGTATCCAATGCTTGACGGAGACAGAGAAGTAATTCTCGGACTTACAAACGATGTTCAGTTTGGTCCTGTTGTTGCATTTGGAATGGGCGGTGTCTACACTGAAGTTTTAAAAGATGTAACCTTTAGGGTTGCCCCTGTTTCAAAAGAAACTGCTCTTGAAATGATAAAAGAAATTAAGATGTATCCTATACTTAAAGGTGTAAGAGGAAAAAAGAGTATTGATCAAGAAGGATTGGCAGAAGCAATCTCCAATTTTTCAAAAATTCCATTTATGTATGATGATATACAAGAAGCAGATTTAAACCCTGTATTTGTCTATGAAGATGGATTAAGAGTTATTGATGTAAGAATATTAAAAAAATAAAATTAGTTAAGTAAGCAAGGATGTTTACAGTTTATTTTGAATGTCCTTGCTTTTTTTAAATTAAACCAAAAAATGAATGGAGGAATTTCAAATGAAGAAAATATTCAGCAAGGTTTTATCGGCGGCAATGGTGGTTATGTTGCTTGCAGGATGCGGTTCATCATCAACATCATCAGCAACAGAAGAAAAGACTCAGGAGACTCAGCAGACAGATGAGACTCAGGCAACCGGTGAAGGAGAGTACGATGGCACTGTAAAAATTGCATTTAGTACATGGACAGGCTATGCACCATTCTTCGTGGCTAGAGATGCAGGAATTTTTGAGAAGAACGGTGTAGATGTTGAACTTGTTATTATGGAAAACGGCGGTGACAAGAAAGCGGCTATGGCATCTGGAAAACTTCAGGCAGTTGCAGAAACTGTAGATACAAATGCAATGGCAGTTGCAGCAGACCTTGACCATGTTCAGGTTTTAGCCCTTGATACATCAGATGGCGGCGACGGTGTAGTTGCTAAAAATGAAATAGCTTCTTTTGAGGACTTAAAAGGAAAAGAAGTTGCACTTGATACAACAGGCGGTGCAAGTATATTCTACTTTAATTATTTATTGAAACAGAACAACATGACAATGGACGACTTAGTAGTTCAGAACATGAGCTCAGGTGATGCCGGTGCTGCATTCGTAGGCGGCAAAGTTGATGCAGCTGTAACATGGGAGCCATGGCTTACAAATGCAAAGAATACTGATTTTGGTCATGTTCTTGCAGACAGTTCTACAGCCCCTGGCGTAATTGTTGACAGTTTATCATTCTCATCAGACTTTATTGAAAAATATCCTGCAACAGTACAGAAAATTGTTGATTCTTGGTGTGAAGCAGTTGACTATTACAAAGAAAACCATGATGAATCTGTTAAGATGATGGCAAATGGCTTCGGAATGGATGTAGCTGATATTGAATCAACACTTCCGACAGTTAAGTTCTATGATATGGCTGACAACGAAACATATTTCAAAGAGGGTAAGATTGATGAAATAAGCCAGATGGCTATGGATTTATGGTTTGATATGGGACTTATCAGTAAGAAAGCTGATATTTCTACATGTATTGATAAGAGCTTTGTAGTAAAATAATTTAATTTTGATTTTATGTAGAGAAAGTTTATAACTTTCTCTACATTTAATTATACATGGAGGATATTAGTATGATCAAGGCAGGCAGAATGTATATTGACGGCGAGTGGGTTATGTCAGCGTCCGGAAAATTGAGAAACATCATTAATCCGTATGACAATACAGTATTAGCTCAGGTAGCTGACGGAACAATAGAGGATACAAGAAAAGCCATTGCCGCAGCCAAAAGAGCATTTTATAAAGATGGCTGGGGTGAAACATCTGCTAAAGAAAGAGCAGGCTTATTATTGAAATTTGCAGATTTAATGGAAGAAAATGCTGATGAAATAGCCAAATTAGAAACTCTTAATACAGGGAAAGCTTTGATTGAATCCGAATATGATGTTATTGATTCAGCCGATTGCATAAGATATTATGCCGGTCTTATTAATAAACCTACCGGACAGACTTACAATGTTGATGATCCAAATGTTCACAGCGTGACTGTAAGAGAGCCTATTGGCGTATGCGGTCTTATTGTTGCTTGGAATTTTCCTATATCATTAGCTATCTGGAAACTTGCGCCTGCTTTGGCTGCCGGGAATACTGTTGTTATGAAGCCTGCTTCTATAACACCTATGTCTGCGATAAAAATATTTGAGCTTTTGGAAGAAGCAGGATTTCCAAAAGGGGTTGCAAACCTTGTTTTAGGCTCCGGTGCAACTGTTGGTAATGAGTTGGCAGAAAGCAAAGATATTGATAAGGTTGCTTTTACCGGAGGCATAACAGCAGGCAGGACAATAATGAAAGCTGCAAGTGGGAATATGAAAGGTATTTCTTTGGAACTCGGAGGTAAGTCACCAAACGTAATTTTTGCAGATGCAGATTTTGATGCGGCTGTAGATTATGGTCTGTTTGGAATTTTTTACAATCAAGGCGAAGTTTGTTCTGCTGCATCAAGGTTATTAGTTGAAGATAAGATATACTATAAATATGTAGAAAAATTGGTTGAAAAGGCAAAAAAAATAAAAATCGGAAATGGTCTTGATAAGGATGTTCGTATGGGACCTTTAGTAAGTGAGGAACATTATAATGAGGTTTTAAGCTATATCGAAATAGGTAAAAATGAGGGAGCTTTTTTGGCTTGCGGAGGTAAGAAGCCTGATGGCGAGCAATATGAAAATGGATTTTTTATAGAACCTACAATATTTACAGATGTTACTCCTGATATGAGAATTGTTAAAGAAGAAATATTTGGGCCGGTTTTGGTTGTACAAAAATTTTCCACAGAGGAAGAAGCTGTTGAGATTGCGAATGATACGGACTATGGCCTTGCAGCCGGTGTTTTTTCATCTGATATTTCAAAGGCTTTAAGAGTGATTAAGAAAATAAGAGCAGGAATTACATGGATAAATACATACGGACCTGTATATAATGAAGCACCTTGGGGCGGATACAAACAAAGCGGTATCGGCAGAGAACTTGGCACATATGGTTTAGATGACTATACTGAAGTAAAGCAAATAAATATTAATATGAAAGTAGAACCGACAATGTGGTTTGAATAGACAAAACTTAGCACATATACATTAATGCATGTGTGCTTTTTAAAATGATATACTAAAGGATAAAGGTAATTGAATTAATAAAAATGTTTAAATTTTTAGAGAATATGGTAAATTTTTTAGAATAGTGTATACTAGATTTACGAGTTTAATTAATATATAATATGGTTTGCCATTTAATACATAAAGGGGTTTTAAAATGAATTTCGGTGGTATTCAAAAATTATCTTTATTAGATTATCCTGATAGGACATGCTGTACTTTGTTTACACTGGGGTGTAATTTCAGATGTCCATTCTGCCATAACTCTTCAATAATACAGGGAAATCATTTCGAGTCGGAAATTTCGCATTCTGAAGTCATTTCATTTCTGAAAAAACGCAGAGGTCTATTAGACGGAGTATGTATAAGCGGTGGGGAACCATTGCTGCAGGATGATTTGGAGGACTTTATCAGAGAAATCAAGCTGCTCGGGTATTCTGTTAAATTGGATACTAATGGGAGTTTTCCTAAAAAGCTTAAACATCTTATCGAAAATAAACTTGTAGACTATGTTGCAATGGATATAAAAAATTCTCCGGATAGATATGGTGAGACAATAGGAATTAAAGATTATAATCTTGAACCAATAAAAGAAAGTGTTGCTCTTTTGCTTTCAAACGTTGTACAATATGAATTCAGAACCACAGTAGTGCGTGAGTTCCATACAAGTGAAGATATACTTTCTATTGCACATTGGATAAAGGGTACAAAACGTTATTATCTCCAGAGTTTTGTTGATTCCGGCGATGTTTTGGAAAGCGGACTAAGCAGCTATTCAAAAGAAGAAATGCAGCATTTTCAAGACTTGGTACGTCCGCTGATACCTTCTGTAGAACTTCGTGGTGTATAACGTAAAAAGCATATGTTGTACAAAATATTATGTTTAACTACTATATATTGTATTTTGCCGTTGACTTGTCTTTTTTTACGTGCTATAATATGGGAAAATACTTGTTAGGATGGGAGTTGTAAAAAATGTATCAAGTAGTAAAAAGGGACGGCAAGATTGTCGAATTTAATTTATCTAAAATTAGCAAAGCGATTACAAGAGCTTTTGAGTCGCTGAACAAACAATATCATCCTCAGATTATTGATACTATGTCACTGATGGTAACTGCTGATTTTGAGCCTAAGATATCCGATGGAAAAATTTTAGTGGAAGATATCCAGGATAGTGTAGAGGCTGTATTGATTAAGAGCGGTTATGCTGATGTGGCAAAAGTTTATATCGTATATAGAAAACAGCACGAAAAGATACGTAATATGAAATCCACTATCCTTGATTTTAAGGAGACTGTAGATAGCTATTTAAAAGTAACTGACTGGAGAGTAAAAGAAAATTCAACAGTTACATATTCAGTTGGTGGATTAATTTTGAGTAACTCCGGTGCGATTACAGCCAATTATTGGTTAAGCGAAATTTATGACTCCGAAATCGCTGATGCACACCGTAATGCTGATATCCATTTGCATGATTTATCTATGCTGACAGGCTATTGTGCAGGATGGAGCCTAAAACAGCTCATTATGGAAGGATTAGGCGGAATTCCGGGTAAGATTACATCATCTCCGGCAAGTCATTTGGCAACATTATGCAATCAGATGGTAAATTTCCTTGGTATAATGCAAAATGAATGGGCTGGAGCACAAGCATTTTCTTCATTTGACACTTATCTCGCTCCATTTATAAAAGCAGATAACCTTTCTTATGATGCGGCTAAAAAGTGTATTGAAAGTTTCATCTATGGAGTAAATACACCTTCTCGTTGGGGTACACAGGCTCCATTTTCAAATATAACATTGGATTGGGTAGTTCCGAATGATTTGGCTGAGCTGCCTGCTATAGTCGGCGGCAAAGAAATGGATTTCAAGTATAAAGACTGCCAAAAAGAGATGGATATGGTAAACAAAGCCTTCATAGAAATTATGCTTGAAGGAGATGCAAACGGACGAGGATTCCAGTATCCAATACCAACATATTCAATCACTAGGAACTTCGATTGGAGCGATACTGAAAACAACCGTCTGTTGTTTGAGATGACAGCTAAATATGGTACACCTTATTTTTCAAACTATATTAACAGTGAAATGGAACCAAGCGATGTCCGCAGTATGTGCTGCCGTTTGCGTTTGGATTTGCGTGAACTTCGTAAAAAATCCGGCGGATTCTTTGGCAGTGGTGAAAGTACAGGTTCTATTGGCGTTGTTACAATCAATTTACCTCGTATTGCTTATCTGGCTAATGACGAAGCTGATTTTTATTCAAGACTTGATAAAATGATGGATATCTCAGCAAGAAGCCTTAAAATAAAACGAAATGTAGTAACAAAGCTCCTTGAAGAAGGATTGTATCCTTATACAAGACGTTATTTAGGTTCTTTTAATAACCACTTTTCTACAATTGGTTTGATTGGTATGAACGAGACAACGTTGAATGCTAAGTGGATTAAAGAAGATATTTCTCACCCTAAAGCACATGCATTTGCAAGGGATGTTCTTAACCATATGAGAGAGCGTCTTTCTGACTATCAGGAGGAATATGGAGATTTGTACAATCTGGAAGCAACACCGGCTGAAAGCACAACATACCGTCTTGCAAAACATGATGTAAAACGCTATCCTGATATTATTACAGCTGCAAAAGAAGGAGAAACACCTTATTATACAAACTCTTCACATCTTCCTGTGGGTTATACAGATGATGTTTTTGAGGCTTTGGATAATCAGGATGATTTACAGACACTTTATACTTCTGGTACTGTTTTCCATGCTTTTCTTGGTGAAAAACTTCCAAACTGGAAAGCTGCAGCTACTTTGGTAAAAAAAATAGCTGAAAATTATACTCTTCCATACTATACACTTTCTCCAACATATTCTATATGTAAAAACCATGGATATATTAACGGTGAAAAGTATGTTTGCGATAAGTGCGGTGCAGCTACAGAAGTTTATAGCAGAATTACAGGCTATTATAGACCGGTACAGAACTGGAATGAGGGAAAAACACAGGAGTTTAAAGATAGAAAACTCTATGATTTAGAAAAGAATGATTCTTTAGATAGAAAACCTCATGACAAAAATGAAGAAGAAACTGTATCTGCTACATCTGAAAAGAATATAGGAACAGAAAAAAAAGTATTGCTGTTTACAACAAGAACTTGCCCTAATTGTCAAGCTGCAAAGATGTTTTTACAAAAGGCAAATGTTTCGTATGAAGTTGTGGATGCAGAAGAAAATGAAGATTTGATATCTCTTTATGAGATTAGAAGTGCACCGACTCTTATTGTGCAGAATGGTTCCGAATATAAGCAATATGTGAACGCTTCTAATATCCGCAGTTTTGCAGAATCATACTGTAATAGGTAACATAAAAACAGAAAATATGGCAGTGGTTTTTAAAACCAAATAAATAAAAGTTGTGCGTATTACGCACAACTTTTATTTTTATAGATGTAATTTATTAATCCAAAGCCTTTAAATTCTTAAGAGAAAAATCCAATATTGGAGCAGAATGGGTAAGTGCTCCGCTGGAAATATAATCAACTCCTATTTCGCAAAGTTCCTTTTAATCTATCTTTGGTTACGTTTCCGGAACATTCTGTTATAGCTCTGCGCCAATACGGGATACTGCAATTTTTAGTGTTTCGTTATCCATATTATCCAGCATTATAATATCAGCACCTGCTTCTAATGCTTCGTCAAGCATTTCCAGCGTTTCAACTTCAACTTCTATTTTACGAACAAAAGGTGCATATTCTTTAGCAAGTCTAATGGCCTCAGAAACACTGCCGGCTGCTGCAATATGGTTATCCTTAATAAGTATACCGTCTGACAGATTATATCTGTGATTGCATCCTCCGCCAACCTTTACCGCATACTTTTCAAAAATACGCATGTTTGGAGTTGTTTTTCTTGTATCAAGTAATTTAGTGCGATAAGGCGCTAATTCCCTTACACACTCTCTTGTATAAGTTGCTATTCCGCTCATTCGTTGCAAGTAATTTAAAGCTGTACGCTCGCCTGACAGTATAGCACGCAAATTACCATATATCATACCGACAATTGTTCCTTTTTGAACGTAGTCTTGCCATCTTTATAGTCTGTTTCAAAGTGAGCTTCCGAATCAAGCATTTCAAAAACATGACTGAATATATCTAATCCTGCTATTACACCTGATTGCTTGCATATTAATTGTGCGCAGCCTTGCTTTAAAGGTGAAACTGTTGCATTTGTTGTGATGTCTTCACTGGTAATATCTTCTTTAAGGGCTAGCCTAATGTAGTCTTCAATATTAGTCTTCATGCATACACAATCTAGCATATTCTTCACTTCCTTTTTTATTTCATTGCAAACCAATTTATGATATTCCGATTGCAGCTTGTCTGAGTCTTTATATTGTTTTAAATCGTATAACAAATCCGCATCCTGCAATTGAATATTCTCTAGATTTGCACCAATTAAATTAGTCGCTCTTTTTGAAAAGACCAAGGCTTCCAAAAGGGAATTGCTTGCTAAACGGTTAGCACCGTGAACTCCGCAACAGCTTGTCTCACCAACTGCAAATAAATTTTTCATTGAAGTTTCGCCATCCAAGTCAATCTGTACGCCACCCATAAAATAATGCTGAGCAGGCGTAACAGGAAGAAGGTCGGTTGATAAATTGTATCCTTCTTTTAAGCATTTCTCATAGATATTAGGAAATCTTTCTTTTATTTCCTCTTCGGGAATATGCCTCAAAGATAAATATACATATTCAGTACCATCTTTTTTCATTTGGTCATATATAGCCGCACTTACAACGTCTCTTGGCAGCAATTCGTCAACAAACCTCTGTCCTTCAGCATTAAGCAATATGCCTCCTTCGCCGCGAACAGCTTCGGATATTAAAAAGCTCCTGCCTTTTTCCTTTGAAAATAGAGTTGTAGGATGGATTTGAACATAGTTCATATCCTGCAATTTAATTTTATGTTTTATAGCTATTGCTATTGCATCACCGGTAATGTGCTTCATATTTGTGGAATGTTCAAATAAACCGCCTATGCCGCCTGTAGCCCAAACAACCACACGGGATGAAATACTGTAAATTTTTCCATCTTCAGTTCTTACAACAATTCCTGTGCATGTATTATTTTTTTCCAATATATCAATCATAGTGATATAGGGAATGATTGTGATATTTTTACGTTTTTTTGCCTGTTCAAGCAGTTTTCCGGTTATTTCTTTTCCGGTCACATCTTTATAATGTAAAATACGGTTTATCGAGTGAGCACCTTCTCTTGTATACGAAAATTCATTTCCGTCATGCTCAAAATTTACCCCCAACTTTACTAAATCTTCAATAATGCTGCGTGATGAACGGATAAGGACCTCAACAGCTTGGCTGTTATTTTTATACCTGCCTGCTCTTAGAGTATCTTCAAAGTAGCGCTCATAATCATCATTATTTCTAAGTACAGAAATTCCGCCTTGAGCCAAAAAGGAATCACAGTCTTCCGCATCTAACTTAGTAATAATGATTACATTGTATCGTTCTGGAATATTTAAAGCACAAAATAACCCGGCTGCGCCTGTTCCAACAATTACAACATCAGCTTCTTTTATCACAATGGTACCTTCTTTCTAAAGTTCCCCTTTAACGTCAACGAAGATGTACTTTATAGCTTAATTATTTGGCAATCTCATGCATTCTTGATAAAGCAGTTTGTGCTTTGAGCCTTAAATCGTCATCTAAAATAATTTCATTTTCCATTGAATTTAACGCATTATAAACCTTTTGAAGAGTATTTAGTTTCATTCCAGGGCAATATTGTTTTTCGTTCACAAGATAAAAGTTTTTTTCGGGATTTTTATTATGCAAATCATGTAAAATACCGTTCTCTGTGCATATAATAAAATCTTGCTCTTTACTTTCTGTAGCATAATCAATTATCTCTGAAGTACTTCCAATAAAATCAGCTAGTTTCAGCACATCAATTTTGCATTCCGGGTGTGCCAATACTTTAGCACCTTTATGTGCATTTTTAGCTTTTAAAACATTTTCTGTTGATATATCTTGGTGTACCGGACAATATCCATTATGAAAAATAAAATTTTTATCCGGAAGTTTAGTAGATAAAAAAGTCCCAAGATGATTATCTGGAATAAACAATATATTTTTCTGAGATAGCTTCGAAACTATTTTATATGCGTTGGATGAAGTTACACATACATCCGAATGCGCTTTTATTTCAGCGCTTGAATTTATATAACAAACAACCGCTATATCATCGTATTTTGCTTTGATATTCTCGATTGTTTCAGCGTCAATCATATGTGCCATAGGACAATCTGCTTCTGCATCAACCATAATTATATGTTTTTCGGGATTTAAAATTTTAGCACTTTCTCCCATGAATTTTACTCCGCAAAACAAAATGGTACTCTGAGGAATTTCAGTGGCCATCTTACTTAAATAATAAGAATCACCTACATAATCCGCTATGTCCTGCACTTCGCCGTCTACATAATAATGTGCTAAAATAGCAGCATTCTTTTTAACTTTCAATTTATTGATTTCTTCATTTAAGTTCATTTTTTTCACCTCAAGTAAGATTAGAAAACGCTGATTAATGAAGGTTTTCTATTCAAAACAATACTATGACATAATTTTGCATTGATGTCAATATAAGCACATATTTTTGTACATATATATGTATATATATACATTTATTTATAATGTTTTATAACATTATTTTGCTTTATATATAAAAAAGTATTACTATTAAATTTAACCATGAATATAGAACAGTGAAATTTGTGTATTATTTATATTTCATGGAATTTATTGATGAAAAGATAAATTAATACAAATATAGTATTTAGAAAGAGAATAATTGCGATGAAAATTACGACATTAATAGAAAATAACCAAGATGAAAAAATGAATTATGCTTCGAGCATGGATTATCTTTGCTCATAGAAGCAGATGGCAAAAGAATTCTTTTTGATACAGGTCAAAGCGGTGATTTTATTAAAAATGCAATATCGTTAAACAAGAATCTAAGTAATCTGGATGCAGTTATAATTAGTCATGGTCATTATGATCATAGTGGAGGTTATAAAAAATTTATAGAAATATCAGAGGATAAACCAGAACTAATAGTTGGAGAAGAATTTTTCAGACCTAAATACAAGATTATTTCTGAAAATGAATACAAATATAACGGAAATTCATTTGATGAAGAATATTTAGCTAAAAATAATATTTCTTTAAAGAAAATATCAGAAGATATAACATACTTATCAGACAATATTATTGTTTTTCACCATTTTTCTAAGAGTAACGATTTTGAAAAAAGAAATGATAAATTTTTTATTAAAAACAACTCATCATATATTCCTGATGAATTTGATGATGAGCTTTCAATTGGAGTTATTACTGAAAAGGGACTTGCTGTAATTGTAGGCTGTTCCCATGTAGGCGTTATAAATATTCTAAAAACAATATCTGAAACAGTAAATATTCCGATATATGCAATTATTGGAGGAACTCATTTAGTTGAAGCTAATGATTTACGAATACAAAAAACAATAGAAGAACTGAAAAAACTAAACATACAATTGGTGGCTGTTTCACATTGTACAGGTGAGAATGGAATACGTGGTATTAGTAAGGCATTTAAAGGGCAATTCATTTATAATAATACGGGAAATGTCATTGAAATTTAAATATTTATTTTTTTATAAATAGAATATTGACATATAATAACTGTGGTTATATAATCATATACGCAAATGCAAATGATTTGCATTTGCGTATAACGCTAATATATAAAAGGGGCAAAATGGTGAAATGATATCTAAAAAAGTAATAAAAATGTAGTTGGAGGTCTTCTTGTAATAAGCACTATGTGCTTATTTGGTGCAGTGCCAATACACAAAAAGAAGATACAAATGAAAAAACGATTATAGCAGTATCAATTGTGCCGGAAGAGACTTTTGTTAAGGCGGTTTGCGGAGATTTGGCTGATGTTGTTACATTAATTCCTCCGGGAAGCAGTCCGGAAAATTATGAGCCTACTGCACAGCAAATGGAAAAATTCAGCGATGCATCACTTTATTTTTCTATTGGAGTCCCTACGGAAGAGGCAAATATTCTGCCAAAAGTGGGAGATATAAAAGTAATTTCACTGGCAGATGAGGTTGCTAATGTATATAAAGATAGAACATTTGACTCAGGAGAAAGAGATCCTCATATTTGGCTTTCACCAAAAAGAGTTAAAGTAATGATTGAAACAATCGCTAGTGAAATGAGTAAAATAGATCCTGATAATGAGAAAACTTATGAGCAAAATGCTGCAAATTATATTGCACAGCTTGATGAAGTGGATCAGGAAATCAAAGATGCATTAGATGGTGTTAAATGCAAGGAATTTATTGTATATCATCCTGCTTTTGGCTATATTGCAGATGACTATGGATTAAAAATGTATGCTTTGGAAGAAGAAGGCAAAGAAGCAACGGCACAGCATTTACAGGAAATGATAGATTTTGCAAAAAAGGATAATATTAAGGTAATATTCTATCAGGAAGAAATTGATAGCAGTCAGTCAGCTGCATTTGCAGAAGAGATTGGCGGAAAAACAATACAACTCGAACCATTAGCGGCAGATTATATTAATAATATGAAAAAAATGGCTCAGACAATGGCGGAGGCTATGCAATAATGGAAACTGCTATTCATATCGACAACTTATCTGTATATTATGGGAAAACAATAGCTTTATCCAATATTTGTTTGGATGTTAAACAGGGTGAGTTTTTAGGCATAATCGGGCCTAATGGCGGCGGTAAATCAACTCTGCTAAAAGCAATACTTGGGTTGATTCCGATTACGACCGGAGTAATCCAAATCTACGGCAATGCACCCGGAAAGAACAGAACTGCCGTGGGATATGTTCCACAGTTTGCAGCTGTGGACAGGAAATTTCCTATTTCTGCACTTGAGGTTGTTTTAACAGGCAGACTAAAGAGTGGGTTGTCCCTGTTTATGAAATATTCAAAAGAGGATAAAGAAATTGCATATGAGCAATTAAAGCATGTCGGTATAGAACATCTTGCAAAAAGGCAAATATCCGAATTGTCAGGCGGGGAGTTTCAAAGGCTTCTTATTGCCAGAGCGTTAACTGTTAACCCTAAATTATTACTTTTGGATGAACCTACAGCAAGTGTTGATGTGACTTCCAGAAATCAAATTTATGATTTATTAAGAGAATTAAATAATGCAATGACCATTGTACTTGTTACACATGATCTCTTGGCGATTTCTTCTGAAGTAAGAAAGATTGCTTGTCTGAATGGAAAATTAGTGTATCATGGTGAACCTCTTCTTAATGAACATATTGTGAAAGAACTCTATGGCTGTCCGGTTGATCTGATAGCACATGGAGTTCCGCACAGAGTTTTAAAAGAACATGGGGAGGAAAAGGTAAATTGATTAGTGCGCTATTTAAATATCAGTTTTTACAAAATGCATTTATTGCGAGCATATTAGCAAGTATTGTATGTGGAATAATAGGGGTTATAATTGTAGAAAAGAAAATGGTTATGCTTAGCGGCGGTATTGCCCATACTGCCTATGGTGGTGTTGGTCTCGGCTATTTGATAGGTTTTGAGCCGATTATTGGTGCATTTCTCTTTTCAATCGGCGCAGCACTTGGAATCGGCGCAATTAAAAAAAGAGGCGGAGTGCAGTCGGATGTAATTATAGGCTTATTCTGGTCGCTTGGCATGGCTCTTGGAATTGTGTTTATTTCTCTTATGCCGGGGTATCCTCCCGACTTAAATTCATATCTTTTTGGAAATATCTTATCTGTTACAAAATCCGATCTTTATATAATGGTTATATTGACTTTAATAGTGGTGCTAATAGTAATAGCATTATTTAATGACTGGCAAGCGTATCTTTTTGATGAGGAATTTGCCTCAATTATTGGGGTTAAAACAACATTACTTGAATATTTACTGTTAATTTTAGTAGCAATGACTGTTGTTGTTCTTATAAGGGTTGTCGGAATAATTTTAGTTCTGGCATTATTAACGGCATCGGCGCCTATGGCTTCCGTATTTTCAAATAAACTAAAGAGTCGTATGATATTTGCTATAATTTTTGATGTTGTTTTTTGTATAAGCGGTTTATGGATTTCATATGACCTAAATATTGCTTCAGGAGCATGTATCGTTATATTATCTGTTATCAGCTATTTTATTACCTATGCAATTCGTTCAATTTGCGTTAAAATGAAAAGAAGAGTATTGCATTGAAAAAATAGCCAACAATTAGATAGGGAGGGTACAGGATTGAATGAGCAAGTTGGATATGAAGAGAGGTTAAAAAACAGTGGCTTGAAAAATACAAAAAGCAGGAAGGCCATTTTGGATATTTTAATAAGAAGCAATCAGCCGATGGCTGCGGAACAATTTTTTTCACATTAAAAAGAGAGACATATAGATATTAATTTATCTACTGTTTACCGTACACTGGAGTCGCTGGAAAGTAAAGATTTAGTTACTAAAATCAGTATTATTGATGATGATAGAATGTTATTTGAATATAATCAATTGGGGCATAGACATTATTTAGTTTGCCTTGATTGCAAGAAAATAATTACTGTGCAGAATTGTCCGCTTGGTAATTACGAAAAAACACTGGAAGATGAAACTCATTTTAATATTATAGGACATAAACTGTACTTATATGGATATTGTGAGGAATGTCAAAAAAGAAACAACTGTAGATAAATTTAAAATGGTGTCATAAAATCAATGCTTGGTCAAATATTGATTTTATGACACTTTTTTGATACCAATGTATATTTTAAGTTGTAGATAATAAAATTTATGATAACTTTTTGACTGCTACATATATATCGGAAATTTTATACCAAGTAGGGAAATTGACTTCACCGGTTACGGGAAGTTTAAATACTTCTTGGAATACTTTTACAGAGTTTGAAGTAGATTCACCATAAACACCGTCTTCAATTAATTTTGGAATAAGAGGATAATTATTAGAAATAGCATTTAACTGCTCTTGAATAGTTCTGACGCTTTGACCTGTTGCACCTACTTTTAAAGTATAACCCGGAAATGAAAGCGGAATACCTTCAACTTTAACGGCTTCTTTTATTAAAATATCGTATCCGTAATAGTATTTAAGAATTTGTAATGATGAGTATCCTTGATCACCAAGATCTTTGGACCCCCATTGGCTTAACCAACCCTCTCGGATAACCCTTTTGCCATCAACATACTGTGTGAACAGTGGCTGCTGTATATCCGGTCTGGTGATATAGTTAGTAAAAATTTCATCAACAACCTCTGATATTTCTTTGTAAATATTTCTTCCATAAGTAAAAGCTTGATCATAGGCAGTTGAATTTGTAACAGTAAAGTCATAACCTTTACCTCTGTACCACTCGGTATATACCCTGTTTAATGTGAAGGACAGTATGGCGTGAATGTTTGCCATTAATGTTTCTCTTGGCCATGTTGAATATATTTCACTGCTGGCTACGTTTTTAATATAGTCCTTAAAACCTACGGTGTAATTGGGAGCCGTAGAGTCTTCCGGAACCCCTGAGTGGACAACTATTAGTTCTGGTACGGTAGGCTGTGGAAGCACTACCAAGCCGCTTGGAAATGGTAATTTTTTTACTTCGGATTCTGGGATTTTAGGAGGAAAATCACCCCATAATACGGGATATGGAATTTCTATATTTTCAAAAGCTGGTTTTAATATTATCTCCTGAATAGCAGTGGTTGAAGGATACACCTGAACATTATTAATAGTAGCTTCTGTGTAATCGGGAAAACTAACTTTAACATTATATTCGTTGAATGGCCGCGGCATATCATAATTCATTGAATTTTCAATAGGAGGAGTTTCGAGTACAAGCGGTGGAATATCACCGTTAGAGTTTGTGGAAACCTCTTCAATAATATCATTGGTATACGAGTCAGATACACTTACTAATGCACCGTCAGCGGGCCTTCCTATACTGTTTAGAAATGTACTTATTTGAAGAGTTCCAAATCCTCCTGAAAAGTTTGGATTTGGTTCGGTATTACGATTGAACATAAAGTTTAGTCCTCCTTGAGACAAGTTATTTAGTCGATTCTTTAATTACATTCATAGTTCCAATTAAATCTAGTTTACCGTAACCCCACTTGTTATTTGGATATTGTATAGAGCTTTCTTTTTTGCATCCGCTTATTAAAAGAGTTCTTACGAGATCTCCGTCAATAGAAGGAAGATTGCCATTAACAATACCCCATTCAAGAAGCAGTGCTGACGCACCTGATGTAACAGCGGCAGCTACGCTTGTTCCGGTCATTATGCCAAATCCGTCTGGAAATATACCCCTAACATTGACTCCGGGAGCAACAAAGTCAGGAGCCATACGTGGCAGAATTGTTGGTCCCCATGAGGAAGAAACAAAGAGACTGCTGTCAAGGCTATTATAGGCGCCGCAAGTAACGGTTCTGAGAGAAGCTGCAGGGCTGACAATAGTATAATCGGGAACAGGTCTTAGAAATTCGACATATTCACTTACTTGGCCTGTTATGGGAAGCCATGCATGGTAGTCACCGCTAATAATGGAATCTCCAAAAAGGGTAATGTCCCAAATACCTTTTGTTGCTTTTTTGAAACCTATAAAAATTACACTGTTGGCTGTTTTGTGGTATTCTATTGATATCGCTGTTTCTTCAAATATGAAATTTTCTGTGTACTCTAAGCCTACTCTAAATGGTACCCTTGAAATAACTTCACCTGTTGGAGATGTTATGCTGACTGATATTTTATCAAATGCGGGGCTTAATATGATTATGGTAAATGAGGTGCTCGGTACTCCAACATTAAAACTAATAGAATCAGTTGCACCGGTTTTTTCAATTTTACCTTGAGTATGGTGTTTGGTATTACTTTCATTTCCCGCAGCTGTGACAAATGTATAACCGATTCTTTGGGATACGAAAGAAATATAATCCTCGAAATAAGTGCTTCCGTCATGGGAGCTAAAATTAGTACCCATACCTATACAAATAACGACAGGCATGTTTAAAATTTCTGATCTGTCCAATATGTATTTAACACCAACGAGATAATCCGTAGATTCATAAAGATTTGGATTGTCCTGTGGTAAAAGAAATTTATCAATATAGTATTGATTTGCTCGCCGTAATTTTACACTTATTATGTTTGCTTTTGGAGCCGCACCTATATATTCACCTTTTTCGTTGCTTGCGGCTACAGATGCCAAAAATGTTCCATGACCATCAGTATCAACAGATGGGACAATACTGTAAGGGTCATCTGACTGCAAAGCTTTATCTATATCTTCGGATGAGTATATTGAGCCAAAATAAATTCCTTCTGTTCTTGGTCCGTCAATTGTTTGATCCCATATATTAATTATTTTTGTTGTGCCATCATCAAATTTAAAAGCATCTTTTGTGTAATCAATACCTGTATCCACAATACCGATTATTACTCCGTTTCCTGAAAGATTAAGAAATGGCTGTTCAAGGACAGGAGTAATTCCGCTTTCCTCATTACTTCTGCTATCTAAAGGAGACAATATTTTTGGATAAAATGCCAGAAAATTATGCCCTAAGTCCTGAAATATTTTGGATAAATTATTTTTGTTTATGTACACCATAACAAGTTCATTTGCTAATTCAGTACCCAACTTTATGTAGGGTTTGTCTTTAACATACAATTTAAAGCGATCAGTATTAACTACATTAAAATCAATCGTAGTAGGCAATTTCACAAATTCCTCTAAAGGTAAGTCATTTTCGTCTATTACAATTGCCATATATTAGCATCTCCTAAACAATATTATTATAAAACCCTTTATACTTTTGAGGAAAAAACTATCGTATCTAAATAAAATAAATATTTCTTAAGACAAATTATAGTTGACAATGGATTCTTTAATTGCAGTAAAAGTTCCAATTAAGTTGAGTTTTCCGTAACCCCATTTTATATTTGGATAATCCATATTTTCTTCTCTTACGCATCCGCTTATTAACAGAGTTCTTGCAAGATCTCCGTCGATTGAAGGAATATTGCCCTGAACAATACCCCACTCAAAAAGAATTGCAGCAGCACCGGAAGTAACAGCGGCCGCTACGCTTGTTCCGGTCATTGTTCCATAGCCTGTTGGAAAGATTCCTCTAACATTTACACCGGGAGCGACAAAGTCAGGAGCCATACGAGGTAATCTTGTAGGTCCCCATGAAGACGAAACAAAAAGACTATTATCGCTTCCGTTATAGGCTCCACAAGTGATGGATCTTAGTGATGTTGCAGGATAAACAATAGTATATTCGGGAACGGGCTTTAAAAAATCTACATATTCGCTTACCTGACCTGTTATAGGAAGCCACGCAAAATATTCACCGCTGATTATAGAATCACCAAAAAGAGTAACCTCCCAAATACCTTGGGTTGCTCTTTGAAAACGCAAAAAAACTACATTATTTAAAGTTTTGTAATATTGAATTGTTATTGATGTTTCTTCAAATATTAATTTTTCTGTGTATTCTAAGCCTACCCTGAATGGTATTCTTGCAACAACTTCACCTGTAGGAGATGTAATGCTGACAGATATTTTATCATATGCGGGACCTAATATAGTCATGATAAATGAAGTGTTTGATATTCCTACATTGAAACTTATGGTTTCGGTTTGGCCGGTTCTTTCGATTTTGCCTTGAGTATGGTGCTTTGCGTTACTTTCATTTCCACCAGCTGTGACAAAAGCATAGCCCGCTCTTTGAGCACCAAATGAAATATAATCTTCAAAAAATGTAAATCCATCATGTCCGCCCATATTTGAACCCATACCTATACAAAATACAACTGGCATATTCAGCTCTTCAGATATGTCTGCTATAAATTTTATTCCCAAAAGATAGTCTGTAGACTCGTATAGGTTCGGATTGTCCTGCGGCAAAAGATATTTATCAATATAATACTGCCTTGCACGCCTAAGCTTTACACATATAATGTTTGCCTTTGGTGCTGCGCCGATGTATTCTCCTTTTTCATTGCTTGCAGCTACAGATGCCAAAAAAGTACCATGACCATCAGTATCTCTTGTTGGAACAATACTAAAAGGATCTTCGGACTGCAATGCTTCGTTTATCTGCTCAGATGAATATACGGAGCCAAAGTAAACTCCCTCTGTTCTTGGACCGTCAACTGTTTGATCCCATATACTGATTATTTTGGTTGAGCCGTCTTCAAATTTAAATGCATCTTTAGTGTAATCTATTCCTGTATCAACAAAACCTATTATTACTCCTCTGCCGGATAGATTAAGATATGGCTGTTCAAGAACAGGAGTTATTCCGCTTTCTTCATTACTTCTGCTATCTAATGGAGATAAAATATATGGAAAAAAGCCAAAAAAGTCATTTCCTAAGTCTTCAAATAATTTTGGTATATTTTTTTCGTTTGTATAAACAATTATAGCTTCGTTTGCTAATTCGGTACCAAGCCTTATGTAAGGTTTGTTTTTAACAAATAATTTAAATCTATCGGTATTTATTACATGAAAATCAACTGTTGTAGGAAGTTTTATAAATTCATCCAGCGGTAAGTCATTTTCATCCATAACCATTGCCATTAATAAGCACCTCCTAAGTTATTTATAATCTTTATGAATAATTGAATCTTGCATGTAAAAGTGAATTATTAACATTTTTATTATATTGAATTGCTATAATAGTTTTTCAAATGCAAGTTTTTCTGAGTATTTTAATTAGTACTCTTGCAACAACTTCACCTGTAGGAGATGTAATGCCGACAGATATTTTATCATATGTTGGATCTGATATAGTCATGATAACTGAAGAACCTTCAGAACCTTGCCTTCCCAACTTCGTTTTTTAATTGTATAACAAATCTTATATATGGTTTATCTCTAATAGTAATCATTTTCATTTATGACAATTGTCACTATAAATACCTCCATAATTAAACTGATTGTGTAGGTTATTTTATTCTGATTTAGCGTTTTTCGTTTACTGTAATAATTTCCACATGCTAGGGGTTCCTAAATTATACTTTACTAAATAATCCATTGTACTTTCTAGGCAAAGGTTTCCGTATCCGAATGTTGGATTTGGATAAATAATTCCTCTATGTCTAGTTGCCCCAAGACGTAAAAACGCATTGACTTTTTCTCCGTAAAGGAATGGATCATTTCCATTAATTATCCCCCACTGCATCATTAATGCGGCAGAGCCTGTAACAAATGGGGCGGCAAAACTTGTTCCAGTAAACGTATCATACCCGCCGCCGGTTTTTGTTGTTAATATATTTACAGCAGGAGCTGTAATATCCGGATTAGGCAAAGAAGTTATTATACTGCCTTTTCCCGAAAAACCTGCAATATTGCCAATTCTGTCGTTATATCCGGCAACACTTATTACTTTGTAAGCAGTAGAAGGAAGCGTTAATGTGGTGTATATAGCAGGATTCGAGAAAAAGGTATCAGTTGATACCTCTTCTATTGTAGGAAGCCACATTTCAAAATTTCCGTCAACAATCGTTCCAGCTATTATTCTTAGTTTCCATATACCTGCCGGTATTGTTCTATCGGTTGATTGAAAATTGAAATATATTTCCTGGCTGTTTGAATAGTGACTAGGTTGACCATAAATTACGGTTAAGGTAAAATTTTCTTGCCTTACGGTTTTCACCTGATTTTCTATTCCGATTACTCCTGATGAGGAACCATTAGGAAATATTACTTCTACAGATAAACTGTCTGAAAAGTTCTTCCACAATGTAATATAGAATTTATCAAGCCCATCAGAAGTAAAAAATTCGATTTCTTTGATCTCGTTAGAGAAACTTGACCTGAATAATGATGGCCTGCAGAGCCTTCATTTCCCGTTGGAACTACCATTACTGTTTTCCAGTTATAAGAGATTTCTGTAATATAAGTTTCAAACAGCGAATCACCTCTATGAGAGCCGTTGTTCATCCCAAAACTCATATTTATAGAAATGGGTTTGTTTAATAATCTTGCTTTTTCAATCACATATTTAATAGCTCTCATTATTTCAGTTGATCTTGCAAATGATTCATATCCTTTTGTTCCAACTTTTACAATAATTAAATCTGCTTCTGTTGCTACACCTGAATCTTCGCCGTTACTTTCACACCCGTTTCCGGCTGCGATTCCTGCAACTGCAGTTCCATGTCCATTTATATCAATGCTGGGGACTATTTCAAATGGATTTGAACTTTGTAGAGCTTGATTAATTTGATTGCTGTTATATTCAGCACCGCTGAAAAAACCTGAGGGAGGAGTGCCGGTTTCTGTCTGATCCCACAAATAAAGTATTCTAGTAGTTGAATCAGGGTTTTGGAAATCTCTGTGTGTATAATCTATTCCTGAATCTATAATTGCAACAATTACATCTTTTCCGGATAAATTATAGCCGCTGCTGCTTTGAACCGAACGTATACAAGAGGACGTAAGGTTGTATGAACCTTCAAAGTATAAACTTTTTGGCAATTCCAGATGTTCAATTTGAGGATATGAATATAGTTGAGGAATTTTTTTTCTATCAATAGTTATGATTGCATAACCCTGATAAAGAATTTCAACTTCAGCATCTAACTGGCTGGATATTTCCATTAAGTTACCGTTAAATTTTGCTATTAACTCTATATCGTCTGAATGATTATCGTTTTCGTATGCCTCATTTTCTATTTCTTCCATAATTTCAGCGATATTTAATGATTTTCTATTAACCATTTTTTTGAAATTACGCATAAAATTACACCTCCTTATAATTAATAAAAAGAGGCTATCATTGATATTTGTATAGTAGTACGAATCCACCTATTGTTAGATTTTCGAAAACCTGTTATGAGAGTGTTTTCAGAATGTTCAATATAATACCAAAACGCCGTATTGTTTTTTAAATTTAAATAAACAATAGTGTTTGTCAGATTTTTAAAGTAATCAGTATTAGAATTTAATAAAATATGATTTCGTTTAGGAGTATATTTAAGAACTAAATTTTGTAAGTTTGTAAATGAATTGATTTTATATGCCAATACTATCATCCTTTAAATCAATATTTTACTTATTCATACATTATATGGTATAGATTTTTAGATAATGATTAATAAAATAAAATGCATATAATTATCAATTTTCAGCTTTAATATGGCTTGCTTGTGTCATATTATGTCACTATACTGAAATAGGGTGATTTAATGCAAATTAATAGGCTGTTTGAAATTAATCATTGCTTCAAAGAGATTTTATTACAGCGGCTGAGCTTGCAGACAAGTTTGAACTGTCAGCAGGGACAATATACCGTGATGTAGAAACGCTGTCTGCGGCAGGAATTCCAATTTATATGAAAAATGGCAAGGGCGGAGGCATTGCATTGTCTGCCTGATTTTGTATTATATAAAAAGTTTTTACAGATGAAGAAAAAGAAAAAATACTTTCATCACTTCAGACGGTCGGAGCGGTTGATTTGAGCGAGAAAAATACAGTACTTCAGAAAATCGGCAGTTTATTTGGAGATTTATATAATGATTGGATTGAAGTCGATTTTTATCATGGTATAACCGTCAGATGAAAAAGTCTGTGAGAGGTTGAGACATTGTCAATTAAAATTATTCATGAAGGAAAGCATGCTAAATTCTTGGTTCATGGAAATATGGTAACTGCTGTTGCAGATGCATTGAGTAAAATATGTAACATGGATTAAAATGAAGTTTTACTTGAGATTTTGAGAAATATTTAAATGATATTTGGGAAAATGCAGACATAAATAGTTATGTTGCATTAAGATAAAAAGTAAGAGGTGTTTTCATGCATTATAGGGATTACAAAACAATTCTTTCACCTAAAAACGGTATGAATATATATAGGGGATGCAGTCATGGCTGTATTTATTGTGACAGCAGAAGCAGATGTTACAATATGGAGCATGAATTTACAGATATCGAGGTGAAAAAGATGCCCCGCAAATGCTTGAATATGCATTAAAACGCAAACTGAACAAATGTATGATTGGTACAGGTGCCATGAGTGATCCTTATAATGATGTTGAAGAAGCATTGTTGTATACACGTAAGTGCTTAGAAATTATCAATAAGTATAGTTTTGGACTTGCTATATTAACAAAATCAAGCAGGATTCTCCGAGATTTGGATTTGCTAAAAAGTATAAATGAAAAATCTAAATGTGTTGTTCAGATGACGCTTACCACATTAGATGAAAATTTGTGCCGTATTTTAGAAACGCATGTATCAACTACAAAAGAGCGTTTTTGAGACACTTAAAGTATTTAACGAAAACGGAATACCGAAGCAGTTGTATGGCTATCTCCGTTTCTACCGTATATAAATGACACTCAAGAAAATTTTAGGGGACTGCTCAATTATTGTATTGAAGCAAATGTCTATGGAATTATGTGCTTCGGTATAGGTGTTACAATGCGTGAAGGCAACAGAGAGTATTATTATAAAAATTGGATGAGCATTTTCCCGGTATAAAACAAAAATATATAAAAACCTATGGGAATTCATATGAGTGTACAAGTGTCAATAATAGAAAACTTATGCAGATGCTTTATTATGAATGTAACAAGCATAATATTTTGGTTAGACCGGATAAGGTATTTGACTATTTAAATTTATATGAAAGTAAGAAATTTGGCAGACAGATAAGTTTATTTTAATATTTGTATTTTCTAGGGCTAGTTCAAATTAATCGGTAGCAGACTTGTTCGACGATTCATATAATAACACTGAGGAATGGTATTGGCTGATTGTCAATACATAATAGAAAGGATGTGATTATTAAGTGAGTTTAAGAGAAACAGTTTTAGGCTACCTGTTTGGACATAAACAAAATCAAAGTGATTCTGAATTATCATGTGAATCAGAGGATAGCCAATTTACGAATTGGTGCAGTGACTGTAATCCATGCTGCGACTGTAATCCGTGCTGTCCAATCTGTCCTCCAGGACCTCCGGGACCACCGGGACATCCAGGGCCTCCGGGACATCCAGGACCTCCGGGACATCCAGGACCTCCAGGACCACAGGGAGAAGACGGAGCAGAAGGACCAATGGGGCCTCCAGGACCACCGGGAGAAGACGGAGCAGAAGGACCAATGGGACCTCCGGGACCACCGGGAGAAGACGGAGCAGAAGGACCAATGGGACCTCCAGGACCACCGGGAGAAGATGGAGCAGAAGGACCAATGGGACCTCCGGGACCACCGGGAGAAGACGGAGCAGAAGGACCAATGGGACCTCCGGGACCACCGGGAGAAGATGGAGCAGAAGGACCAATGGGACCTCCGGGACCACCGGGAGTGTGTTCAGGCTGTATATGTGAGCAGCAGATGTACTTTGTGTTGAATCAGATAATAATAAAGTATCCTGACATGGGAATCGAGATAAACATGGAGAATGGCGGAACCAAAGAAGGAGTACCGTTTGGTTTTTATCCAACTCCAAGCAGTACAGTTAATCCGGGATTACTGTTATTAAACACGGGTACAGTTAATCTGTGTAAAATAGCAAGTTTTAAAATTACAGGTGCAGAATATGATACTTCTATTGAATATCTTCCTATTCCGACTGAACCTGAAGAAGGATGCGGCTTTGATTGTGAGGTTGCAATAAGAAATTACCTTACAATTGGAGAAAACGTTATGATTAACGCTGGTGGACAAAATGTATCAAACGGTCCGGTTCTTCGTAAAGAATATGGAATGATTGTAACAGCTGATTATGCAAATTTGAATCCAATCTTTATTTCAACATGTAACATTGAAGTAATTAGAAATTTGCAAATTGAATCAGATTAAAAGAAAAAAGTCCTCAGTGTGTAAAAGCGTTGGGGACTTTTAATTTATGTTATGTGTGTTTATGCCGTTATACGATTTCTATATTCCATTTTTTCATCCAGTAGTTTGTTTGTATCATATATGCTATCATTTGAGGACCTGCCATGAGCTGACCATACCAAGGCTTTCCGTAGTCCGAAGGACTTGAAAGAAATATCTTTGTTTTATCCTTATCTATAAACTGATTAATTGGCGAACTTTCGTCAGACATTATTTCTACCAACTGATTAGAAAGCAGTCTTTCGTAATTTTTGTCATAAGTCTTAGGATAGGGTGATTTTTTTCGATAAAGGACTTCATTTGGAAGGTAGTCTACACCGCATTCTCTAAGAAGTGCTTTTACTACTCCGTCTTTAGTCTTCATATCCCATGGAACATTCCAAACGTATTCAACTATTCTGTGGTCGGCATAAGGAACTCTTGCCTCAAGACCAGAAAACATACTTGTTCTATCCATTCTATCCAATAATGTCTGCATAAACCATTTGAGATTTAGATATGAAATTTCTCTTCGTCTTGCTTCCTCTGGTGTATCACTTTCCAAACGAGGTGTTTCACTTACAGACTTTTCGTATGTCTGTAGAACATAATCATCCATATCTAAATAGTCTAAAAATTCGTCCTTAAGCAGTACTTTTCTTGGTTCAAGATCCATTGTCCAAGGAAATGTATGTGCTTCAAAGCATTCTTTTTTATGGAACCAAGGATATCCCCCGAATATTTCATCGGCACACTCTCCTGTTAATGCAACCTTGTTATACTTCTTTACCAATGAACAGAAATATAACATAGATGAATCAACATCTGCCATAGCAGGCAAATCTCTTGCATCAACAGAATCTTTGAGACAATCAAACTGATTATAAATACTGCAGTCAAGATATTTATGATCTGTGTTCAGGCATTTAACCATAATATCAACAAAAGGTCTGTCCTGGGAAGGCTGGAACGAAGAAGCTTTAAAGAATTTATCGTTATTAACGAAATCAAAAGAAAATGTATTTAATCTCTCGCCTTTTTTCTTCAATTCGCTTGCACATACAGCTGTTACCAAGCTGCTGTCTATACCGCCTGACAAAAAGTGCAAATCGGAACATCAGAGGACATCTGCCTTTTTATTGAGTCAATAACAAGTTCTTTGGTTGTTTCTACGGTTCTTTCAAAGCTGTCCTCATGTGTATGACTTTCCAATTTCCAATAGCATACTGTCTTAATTCCTGATTCTGACATTGTTATATAACCAGGAAGAAGTTCATCAATGCCCTTAAAAACTCCTGTTCCATATGTTTTTGCAGGACCGATACTGAAAACTTCATTCAAACCGTGTTTATCCAACTGAGGTTTAATTCCTGGGTATGAGAATATGCCTTTTATTTCCGATGAAAAAATAATTTCATTTTATTTAAAGTATAGAACAAAGGTTTAACTCCACAGCGGTCACGGAAAATACTTACACAGTTATTTATTGGATCTGAAATTGCATAGGCAAATATTCCGTTTAGCTGTTTTACAAAATCAGCACCGTATTCAATATAACCTATTAATATTACTTCAGTATCACTGTCGGTTTCAAACATCCAGCCTTTTGCAATCAAATTATCTCTTAGCTCTTTTGTATTATAAAGCTCTCCGTTGTATACAATGGCCCAAGTATAGTCACCAATTGTTCTGAGCATAGGTTGATGACCGTTGCTTAAATCTATGATTGATAATCTTGCATGCGAAAACCCGACATGATTATCAAGGTATATACCGCAGTCGTCAGGGCCTCTGTGCCTCTGTACTGTATACATATCAGTTAAAATATTTTCATAGTATTCTTTTCTGTTTTTATAGTTTTTAGTAAAAGAAAAAATCCGGAAATGCAGCACATTTACTAGCCTCCTTTTAGCTAAATCAAGCATGGCTAATGCTTCACATTTTTATATGAGCATAATATTCCTAAAAATCGGTACTGTGATATGATACAAGATATTTTAATGATTTATTAAAATTTCAATGAAAAATTACAAAGTATTATGAAATAGCAAACTGTAAAAAATTTCTGAATTTTACAAACTAATAAAGCATCAAGTTTACTCTTGATGCTTTATTAGTATATGTATGCACTGAACTGAAATTTTATAATATGTTTATGCAATTAATGACGTCTTTTAACAAAAGGTACAACAGATGCTATATCCTTCTTTGTTATTACTCCTGTGATTAATAGTAGTACAAAATATATGCAACAGAATATCACCATGTTGAATAAAACAGAATAAAGAGTAAAAGCTTTTCTGATATTATAGCTTTTACGGCAAAAAACGATACTCCTGTACATAATATTGGCACTAATATGCTTTTATAAATAGAAAATTTTAAATTTGTTATTTTGCATACACTATGTATTGCCAGTGAAACAACAGATATAAGGCTTATTGTCATGCCTATAATGAATGCATCAGAGCCTATCTTAGGCATTAAGAAATAAATAAATACCAAATTTATAGCTGATGACAATAGACTTGATTTAAATATGAGACTGTGACAGCCAAGCCCGTTTAATATGCCGGCAAGAGTAATATGCATATATAAAAACGGACATATTACTGCCAGTTTTAAAAGCATATCTCCCAGTTCTTTCTTTGAATGAACAATTTGGCAAATTTCATGCGGAAATAGCATGAAAAGACCTGTAAAACAAAGACCGGTTATGATTGTGAATTTTAAACTTTTGTCTGCAACATATGCGGATTTTGATGTACTTCCTGTTGCCTGTGTTTCGCTTAATGCAGGTACCAGAGTGGTCGATATAGCCATAAGAAATGAGCTTGGAAGCATTATTAACGGAAGCGCCATACCGGTAAGATTACCGAATGTACTCATTGCAAGCTCCGTAGAATTTCCATATAGCTGCAGTCTTTGTGGAATAAGTATATTTTCCAATGCTGAGAGCAAAGATGAACTTATTCTTGTTGCCGTAAGAGGAATTGCCATAGATAGTATAAGAGCGGTACATTTAGCTGTAGACATATCGTCCGAATATGTATACTTTGCTTTTTTTACAAGGCCTTTATAGCTTATTACCGTAAATACACAAGATATAGTTTCTCCGAGCAATACGCCTGTTATTGCTGCGGCACAAGCATATTCCAGACCTTTATCTGCAAGCAAAGGTGACAAAACCACTATAACAATTATTCTTACTGTCTGCTCAAGTATTTGTGATAGAGCAGGAATTCCCTGCTGCTGCATTCCGAGAAAATAACCTCTTATACATGAGCCGGCTGACATAAAGGGAACTGCAAATGCTAAGATTTTTAAAGAAATTGCTGTTCGGCTGTCTTTTATAAGACTTTCTGCAATAAAATCGGAACCGAAGTACATAGTTGCAGAAACAACAATGCTAATAAGCATACATATGAAAATAGAAACTTTTACCGTCTTGGTTATGTTTCCATAGTGCCTTCTGGCATTCTCCTTTGCTGTGATTCTTGATATTGTTGTTGAAAAACCTGAACTCGTTATACTCCAGCTAAGAAGATATATGGGCATAACAAGCTGATAAAGTCCCATTCCTTCTATGCCTATTGCATTTGACATATATACTCGATTAAAAAAACCCATGAGTCTTGTTATAAGATTGGCGGCAGTCAGTATAGCTGCGCCTTTGATTATACTTTTTTTGCTCATTCAAAAACTCCCAAAAGATGTTCATTATAAATGTATTTATGGTATAATGCTTATATACCTGTTGAGTTTATTCGTAAGAATTAAAGGGTGGATATATGTTTGATATTAATGAAGAATTAAAAAAGCTTCCTGATAAGCCAGGGGTATATATAATGCACAATGATGCCGATGAAATTATTTATGTCGGCAAGGCTATTAATCTAAAAAACAGAGTCAGGCAGTATTTTCAAAATAATAAAAATAAGACTGCAAAGGTTATATCAATGGTATCTCATATTGCATATTTTGAGTACATTGTAACTGATTCCGAGATGGAAGCGCTTTTGCTTGAATGCAATCTTATTAAAGAGCACAGGCCTAAATATAATGTTATGCTTAAGGATGATAAAACATATCCTTATATAAAGGTAACGCTCAATGAGGATTTTCCCAGAGTTTTTATAACCAGAAAGTATGTTAAGGATAAGAGCAGATATTTTGGTCCAATAACAGATGTAACTGCAGCTAGGGAAACCGTTGATATACTGCATAAGCTTTTTCCCATAAGAAAATGCAGAAAAAGTTTTCCAAGAGATATTGGGAAGGAAAGACCGTGTCTTAACTACCATATAGGGCAGTGTCTTGCGCCATGTGACGGACTTATTTCAAAAGATGAATATAGAGCAATTATTGATGAAGTTATTGCAGTGCTTGAAGGTAAATATGATTATATTATCAAATATCTTGAAGGCATAATGTATGCTGCTTCAGAGGAAATGGATTTTGAGAAAGCTGCCGCAGCAAGGGACAAGATACTCGGAATAAAAAAAATAATGGAAAAACAGAAAATTACCAATATGGGTATTGGAGACAGCGATGTAATTGCTTTTTCAAGAGCAATGGACGAAGCACTTGTACAGGTGTTTTTTATAAGAGGAGGAAAGCTTTCCGGAAGGGAGCATTTTCTTATTAATGCACCTGATTATATAGATAGAAGCGGTGTAATGACTGAGTTTGTTAAACAGTTTTACAGCGGAACTGCATATATACCAAGAGAATTGATACTAGAAGAGGAGCTTGTTAAGGAAGAAGAGCCTGCTATTTTAGAATTATTGGAAAACATGCGTGGCTCAAAGGTTACAATAACTGTGCCCCAAAAGGGAGAAAAACACAAGATGGTTCAGCTTGCGGCACAGAATGCTTCAATAGCATTTGAACGTATTGGTGAAAGAATTAAAAAGGAGCAGCGCCAAACAATAGGCGCACTTGAAGAAATTAAAACAGCACTTGGACTTAAAAATAAGCCGGAAAGAATTGAAGCATACGATATTTCAAATACTCAAGGCTTTGAGTCCGTTGGGTCAATGGTTGTTTTTGAAAACGGCAGAGTAAAAAATAGTGATTATAGAAAATTCAAAATAAAAACAGTTATAGGCGCAAATGATTTTGCATCAATGGAAGAGGTAATCACAAGGCGTTTGCTTCATTCGGTTAAGGAAGAAAAAGAGGCAAAGGGATTTGCAAGACTGCCTGATATTATATTTGTTGATGGCGGAAAAACACAAATATCGGCGGCATTGAATGCAATGCAAAATGCCGGTATCAATATACCGGTGTGTGGCATGGTAAAGGATGACAGGCATAGAACAAGAGGCCTTTTATATAACGATAATGAAATTATGCTTCCTGTAAATTCAGAAGGCTTTAGGCTGGTTACACGAATACAGGATGAGGTTCATCGTTTTGCAATTGAATATCATAGAAAATTAAGGAATGATAAACAGGTGCATTCTGTTTTAGATGATATTGAAGGAATTGGTCCTAAAAGAAGAAAGGCTCTTATGCAGCACTTTGGAGATATTGAAGCTATAAAAAATGCTGAAGTTGATGATTTGCTGGAAGTACCGGAGATGACTATAAAATCTGCTGAAAGCGTATATGCTTTTTTTCATGCTAGCAGTGAGTAGAAAAAAACAAATGATTGGCGGAATAAAGGAGAATAAGAATGACAGCTGAAACAACAATAACACTTGAGAAATTCGTAAATGAGTTTGAATTAGAAAATCTGACTCCCGAAATAAAATTAGAGGGAAGATTGCTTAAGCAAAAATATGTAAATAGACCGGCACTACAGCTTACAGGGTTTTTTGACCATTTTGATAACACGAGAATTCAGATAATCGGACGTATTGAACATACTTATATGTTAAGACAGTCCCAGGAAACAAGAATTGAGATATTAAATAAACTCTTCAGTTTTCATATACCTTGTATAGTGTTTTGCAGGTCATTGCAGCCGTTTCCAGAGATGATGGAAATAGCAAAAAAATATTCAGTCCCTATTTTCGGAACATCTGACGGAGCTTCTGAATTATACAGTGAAGCAACAAAATGGCTTAACAGCGAACTGGCAGAGAGAATTACAATGCATGGTGTTCTCGTCGATGTTAATGGTGTCGGACTCTTGATTATCGGCGAAAGCGGAATTGGAAAGAGCGAGGCTGCTTTGGAGCTTATTAAGCGTGGACATCGTCTTGTGGCAGATGATGCTGTTGAGATAAGAAGAATATCTCATAAGGTTCTTATGGGAACTTGTCCGGAACTGATTAGATATCTGATAGAATTAAGGGGTATCGGAATACTTGATGTTCATGAGCTTTTTGGTGCAGTATCAGTTAAAGCCAATCAAAATATAGATATAGTTATTAAACTGGTTGCGTGGGATCAGAATTTCAACTATGACAGGCTTGGGATTGAAGAAGAGTATATGGAAATACTCGGCAACAAAATAGTCTGCAAAACAATTCCGTTAAGACCTGGCCGTAATGTTGCTGTTATTTGTGAATCTGCTGCTATTGATTACAGACAGAAGCGACTGGGGCATGTTCCATATAAAAATATTGCTGAAAGACTAAATTTATAATGAGGTAAATAATGAATTATATTAATGAATTGAAAGATTTATTTGATACTGTGCTTATTAATGAGCCTATGAGCCTTCATACATCGTTTAAAACAGGCGGAAATGCCGATGTCTTTGTAAAAGCGGATGAGCCTGAAAATATATGTAGCGCAATAAAAATGCTTAAGGATAGCAATATACCTTATTATATTATCGGAAACGGTTCAAATATTCTTGTGAGGGACAATGGGATAGACGGCGTCGTTATTCAAATAGGTACACAGATGAATAAAATAACAGTAAAAGGCAATAGTATTTATGCTCAGGCGGGAGCAATGCTTTCTGCTTTATCCGCAGCAGTTTGTGAGAGTTCTCTTACCGGTCTGGAATTTGCTTCAGGTATTCCGGGTACGGTGGGCGGAGCAGTTTTCATGAATGCAGGTGCTTATGGCGGAGAGATTAAAGACGTAATTGTTTCTGCTGATGTCATTGATGAAGATTGTAATATTATAAAATTATCAAAAGACGAACTTGATTTATCATACAGACATTCTCTTATTAGTGATAAAAATATGATTGTTATGGGAGCTTCTTTTGAACTGGAATTTGGAGATAAGGAAGAAATTTCTGCTAAAATGTCAGACTTTTCTGCAAGAAGACGGGAAAAACAGCCGCTTAATTATCCAAGTGCAGGAAGTACATTTAAACGTCCTGAAGGATATTTTGCGGGGAAACTAATTGAGGACTCAGGCTTAAAAGGAAAACAAATAGGCGGAGCCCGGGTTTCTGAAAAACATGCAGGTTTTATTGTAAACGTCGGCGGAGCTACGAGCAGTGACATTTTAAGTCTTATAGACTGCTGTATCGAAACAGTGTATAATAAATTTAATGTTAGACTTGAGCCTGAGGTTCGTATTATCGGAAGAAAATAATATTTGACTAATGAAAAACTGACATAATTTTTGCAACTAAGAGATAATACATCAGCAAAGGAGGATATAGTATGAAATTTGTAATTGTTACGGGAATGTCGGGTGCGGGAAAAACAACTGTGTTAAAGTTCCTTGAGGATATTGGTTTCTTTTGCGTGGATAACCTTCCGCCGGCACTCATTACTAAGTTTTCTCAGCTTTGCTTTGAACAGGATGGCACAATAGACAAGGTTGCATTGGGAATAGATATACGTGGTGGAAAGCTCTTTCACGACTTGTTTAAGGGCCTTGAGGAATTAAAGAAAGATGGGTATGATTATGAGATATTATATCTTGATGCTACCGATGCTACACTAATAAAAAGATATAAAGAAACAAGACGGTCACATCCTCTTTCCAGAGGCGGCTCTATTGAAGCAGGCATTGCCAAGGAAAGATCAATGCTTAAGGAAGTCAGAAAAAGAGCAACTTATATTATTGATACAAGCAGTATTTTGACAAGAGAATTAAGAGAAGAAATTTATAAGATATTTAAAGAAAACAATAAGTTTGAAAGTCTTATAATAAAGGTTTGCTCTTTTGGTTTTAAATATGGAATACCAATGGATTCAGATTTGGTTTTCGACGTAAGGTTTTTGCCGAATCCATACTATATACAGGAACTTAAAGAGCTTACAGGAAATGATGATCCTGTGGCAACATATGTAATGAGTTTTGAAGAGAGCAGAATTTTTTTGGATAAACTCATAGATATGCTTGAATTCCTTATTCCTAAATATATTGCTGAAGGAAAAAATCAACTTGTTATTTCGGTTGGCTGCACAGGAGGAAAGCATCGTTCGGTAACACTTGCGAATGAGATTTATGCCAGACTTATGAAAAATCATAGTGTTATAATAAGCCATAATGACATTGAAAAAGATTCCAATACCAAACGATTGTAGGTTTGATATTGCTTGTTTTTCAATACAGTCAGGAGGGTGAAAATTTGTCATTTTCATATAATGTAAAAAGCGAGTTATCACATCATTTTGGGAATGCAAGACATTGTAATATTGCTGAGCTTGCGGCAGTTTTGAATATGTGTGGACATATTGCATATAATCGTGAAAAAATTTGTGTAAAAATACAAACAGAAAATCCGGTTGCAGCTAGAAAATACTTTACATTGCTTAAAAAAACTTTTAATATAGACAGTGAAGTGTTGATTAGGAGAAACAGTCAGCTTAAAAAAAACAGGGTCTATATGCTTTTTATAAACAATGATAATCAAGCCAGAAAAATGCTTCAGGCGTGCGGAATTCTCTACTCTGAAAATGGCAGGGATACTGTAAGGAGAAGGATAGATGAGCTTGTTGTCAATAGTGTTTGCTGTAAAAGGGCATATATAAGAGGTGCGTTTTTGGCATCCGGCTCTATATCAGATCCGGAAAAAATGTATCATCTTGAATTTGCCTGTTTGGACAAGCCTTACAGCGAAAACCTAAGAGATTTAATAAATTCTTTTGGGCTTGATGCAAAAATCGTTCAACGAAAAGAGCATTTTGTGGTCTATTTGAAAGAGGGAGAACAAATAGTAGATCTTCTGAACATAATGGAAGCTCATAAGGCGCTTATGGATTTGGAAAATATCCGTATTCTTAAGGACATGAGAAATAATGTTAACAGAAAGGTCAACTGCGAAACTGCTAATCTTAATAAAACGGTTAATGCTGCTGTTAAGCAAATAGAGGATATAGAACTTATACTGAAAAAAATGGAATTATCGCAGCTACCGCAATCCCTTAGCGATATCATTGGTCTGAGGTTGGATTATCCTGATGCTAGTTTGAAGGAACTGGGAATGATGCTTGAACCTCCGGTTGGAAAATCGGGTGTTAATCATAGGCTCAGAAAGTTAGCAGAAATTGCGGATTCTTTAAGAGAGGGAATGGGTGAAAAAATTGGTAAGTAAAACAATTAAAGTAAAAAATACTCTTGATACCAGACAGGTTGCATATTTGGTTCAGTGTGCTGGTCAGTTTAAAAGTGATATTCGCATTGAAGAAGATGAAAAGAGAATTAATGCTAAAAGTATTATGGGTGCTATTTCGCTTGCAATCAAAGAAGATGACAACATTACGATAGTTGCTGAAGGTATTGATGAAGAAAAAGCAGTAGAAGAAATCAGCAAGATTTTATTATAAGAAAACAATCAAATGTACATATAAAAAAGAGAATGGAGAATCCATTCTCTTTTTTATTGCTTTGCAGAAGAAGTTTGCATTTTTGACTATTTAACAGCATAGACTGAAATGCAGCCAAATTTTCAAGATCTAATATTTTGTAATACGATGTTGCACTTTGACGAATGAATAATCAATCTAAGAGAATTATAGATGGTATAATCGAAATGTAAATAATTTACAGGAGATAAAACCATATGAAACTAAAACAAGCTGTTATAATTGTCATGATTATTCCGTTTCTTTCTCTGTCAGCTGATGGTCAGAGTCTTGAGGAGTTTAAAGCAGAATATAATCAGCTGCAGGGAAGCGAAGAAACAAAAAGAGCAATGCTTGAGGACAACTATGATACCCAAAATGAAATTAAAAAACAGATATCTGAACTTGATGCCAAATTATCTGATGCAACTGTCGATCTTAAAAAAATAGATGACGACATGATGAAGGTGATTGTTAAGATAAATACGGCACAAGAAGAGTATGATGCTGCAGCCCAAAAAAGGGAGGAGCAGTATGAAAAAGCCTCAAAGCGTATACGGTATATTTATGAAAGCGGAGAAGGCGGATATCTTCGTGTTCTTTTAGAATCAGAAAGCATTTCTGATTATTTGGTTCAGAGACAATATGTAAGTGATATAATGGAGTATGATTCAAATTTGCTGAATGAACTTGAAGAAAATGAAAAGTATATGAAACAAAAGCTTGACGATATTACGGCCGGTAAAGCGGCAAAGAAAGCACTTGAGAATTTTCGTTCTGAAACAGAATTAAAAATGACGGCTATGTATGAAGAAAAAAATAATTTGTTGGAACAATACAGGCAGGACGCAGATTCTATGGAAAATGACCTATCAGAAATAATGGCTGCAAGTGATAAGGTGCATGATATAATAACCAATATGGAAGAAAACATAGATTTTGTGAATGCATATACCGGAGGTCAGCTTGAATGGCCTGTTGAGGGCAGATATTATGTCAGCAGTGATTATGTAGGTAGGCTAAGTCCGGTTGGAAACGGGTATGAATTCCACACAGGATTGGATATACCGGCACCGGAAGGTTATGAAATTGAAGCTGCTGAGGATGGAATTGTTACATCAGCCAGCTGGATAGATGGTTATGGAGACACAGTTATAATAAATCATGGAAACGGCTTATCAACTTTGTATGGCCATAATTCAAAATTGCTGGTATCAGAAGGAGATACAGTTACGAGAGGGCAGACAATTGCTTTATGCGGATCAACTGGAAATGCTACAGGGTGCCATTTGCACTTTGAAGTGCGAGTTAATGGAGAGCATGTAAATCCGTGGGGGTATCTGGAGAGAAAGACAGAATAAATTAGAATACATAAATTATAATTCCTATCACAATCAAAGGTATTTATATGAATTAATGAAGCTTTTACAATGATAAAGAAGATAAAAGGTTTTTGAAAAAATTGTAAAAAGTAATTGGGTAAAATGTATGTTTATGGTATAATGCAACTGATAGGAAAAGAATTTCTGGAGTGTGGTTGTTTTGAATAGAGAAATAATTAATTGGAAAGAGCTTCTTTATCCATATGAGCAGACCGTTGAGGAGCTGCTACTAAAATTTAATAATATAAAAAAAGAATATCTTCGTCTTGGAATGTACTCACCAATAGAGTCTGTAGATGTAAGAGTTAAATCAGCAGCCAGTATTATTGAAAAGGTTAGCCGCAAAGGTGTTCCAAGAGAACGCATAGAGGAAGAAATAGAAGATATTGCGGGAGTAAGGCTTATATGCCAGTTTGTAGAGGATATTCCCAAAATAATTGATATAGTTCATCAAAGGGACGGGCATGATCTTGAAATTGTTGAGGAAAGAGACTACATAACAAACCAGAAAGAAAGCGGATACAGAAGCTATCATATTATAATAAGATACGACCTTAACACTGCTTTCGGGTTTAGACAGGTTTTGGCAGAAATTCAGATAAGGACACTTGCAATGAACTTCTGGGCGGTAACGGAGCATGAGCTTAATTATAAGTACAGCGGAAACCTTCCTGATGAGCTTAAAGACCGATTAAGGGCATGTGCTGAGGCATCCTATAAGTTGGATGAGGAAATGTCAACAATACGCGAGGAGCTTATGCAGGCGGAAAAAATGAGTGAGCTTAAATCCAGTTTGGTAAATAATATTCTGGATAACATACAAAATCTTTATTTCAAACTTCATATAGATGAAGCAGATAGCATTAACCGAAGATTTATAGATTTATATGAGGACGGGGATATAAATAAGCTTAAGGATTTTAATGAACAGCTTAATATTGTTGCAGAAATGTACAGAGTATAATTAAAATAAAAGCTGATTATTTATTAATCAGCTTTTTCAGTATATGATTTTCTGTTCAGATTTTCTTCAACTGCGGCTAGTATTTCATCCGCATTTTCACTAGGAATTTTAACCTGAAAACTTTTTATGGGTTTTATTATTGGAACTTTAACTTTATAATAAATAATCATATGGTTATTATTATATTCTACACTTTCTATATTTTTCAAAGGTATACTCCAAAATTGTTTAGAGAAATACCCTTATCAGTAATTTTGTTTTCTATTAAAGACAGAAATAATAAATAAATACAAAATACAGCAGCAATAATAGAATTCATTACAACAATAATACTCAAATCTGTATTAAATAAATAATCAATGCCCAACACCAATAGTAGAAGTGAAAGAGCAATGGAAAATATTTTATTGGCATTAGAATACTTGAATGTAAGTATAGGTTTATCAAGCATTTTGTATGTATTAATATTTGTTATTATTGATTTTACTACTATAATCACAATCATAAGTCTGAACAAAAACGAAAATAACATTAAGCAACACCTCTATATTATTTTACATCAAATTAAAGTAATGGTCAATTATACTTGTAATATTTGTATGCTTAAACGGAGTGGATTATATGGCACTTTTTGCAATTTCGGATTTGCATTTTGGTACTGGAATTAATAAAACGATGGATATCTTCGGTACCAGATGGTTAAATCATGTTGAAAAAATAATTGAAAATTGGAATAATACTGTTTCTGAGAACGATACTGTAATTATACCAGGAGACATAAGTTGGGGCAACAACCTTAGAGAGGCAAAAAGTGATTTGGATTTGATTGATTCTCTTTCGGGCAAAAAAATTATGATGGTTGGAAACCATGATTATTGGTGGCAGTCACTTAATAAGGTTAATACAGCATACCCCAATATTTCTTTTCTGCAGAACAATTATTATTTATATAATGACACAGCCATATGCGGAACAAGAGGCTGGATATGCCCGAACAGCGTTAAATTTACTAAAGATGATAAAAAAGTATATAACAGAGAGCAATTGAGACTGAAATTGTCTCTTGATGCCGCTGTAAGGGATGGACATGGTGAAAAAATAATCGTTGCATTTCATTATCCGCCTGTAAATGAAAATCATGACCGATCTGGATTTATTGATATTCTTGAGCAATACAGCGGAATTAAAAAAGTGATTTACGGACATATTCATGGAATTTATAATGAATCCGAATTATTTGGAGGAATTCAAAACGGAATAGACTATAAACTTGTATCTTCCGATTATTTAAACTTTAAACCATTAAAATTAGAATTATAAAAACAGTATCACAAAGCCTATAATAGCGAATGTGATGCTGTTTTTTATTTAAGCATTCTTCTCAATTAAATTATTAAAGAAATTTTGTATTTTATATATTATAGTATTTGTATTTTTATGCGTAATTGAGGGACTGTTAGCTAAATTAAGTAATACCTGCTGGCTTTCAAATGGATGCAACTGATTGCCAATCATGCTGTAAGAACCGTCGCTTTTTAGAATTCGTGCTTTAATTGTGTCTGACAGGCATGCGTCCAGAATTGTATGGAGCTTTTCTTTTACTGTGATGTCGTAAATAGGACATGCAACTTCGACACGACGCTCTGTGTTTCTAGTCATAAAGTCGGCCGAGGATATATACATTTTTTCGTCTATACCACTGCCAAAACAGTATATGCGTGAGTGCTCAAGAAAACAACCGACAATGCTTATTATTTCTATGTTTTCTGTTTTGCCGGGAATATTAGGAAGTATGCAGCAGATTCCACGAACTATAAGATTTATTTGAACACCGGCACAAGATGCCTGTTTAAGTTTTTCAATTATGTCTATGTCTGTTATTGAATTGAGTTTTAGTATTATGCGGCCGTTGTCACGCTTGGCAATTTCTTCATCAATACATTGAATAATATAACTTTTAAGAGATATGGGAGAAACAAGAAGTGCATTGTAGCTTCCATCCAAATTACCGATTGCCATGTTTTTAAAAAACTCATTGGAATCCAGACCGATTTTTTTGTTTCCTGTCATTAATGATACATCAGTATATAACTCAGCTGTTTTTTCGTTGTAATTTCCCGTTCCTATCTGAGTGATATATTTAATTTCACCATGTTCTCTTTTGGTTATAAGACAGATTTTAGAATGAACCTTGTATTCTTCAAATCCATATATTACTTTGCATCCTGAATTCTCAAGCTGTTCGGAATGTTCGATATTGTTTTGTTCGTCAAAACGGGCTCTAAGTTCTATTAAAACAGTTACATCTTTTCCGTTTTCTGCTGCATCACAAAGGTATTCAACCAGCTTTGCTTTTCGTGCCAGTCTGTAAATTGTAATTTTAATTGAAATAACAGTTGGGTCATAAGCTGCTTCTTTTATTAACTGCAAGAAAGGCGTCATACTTTCAAAGGGGTATGATAAAAGTACATCCTGTTTTTGAACTTGCTTAAGTATGCTTTCGTCCATATTCAAGCATGACGGTATCTGAGGTGTAAAAGATGGATACGTCAAAGCTCTTCTCTTTACTGCATTTATTTTAGAAATAAGCTGAAAAACATAATTAATTTTTAATGGCACCTTTGTAATATAAATTTGCTTACTTGTGAGAAAAAATTTTTCACATAAGTATTCTAAGAAACTTTTACTGATTTCATTTGAAAGCTCAAGGCGTACCGGCGCTAATCTTTTTCGCTGGCCAAGAAGTTTTTTCATTTTCTTTCTGAAATCTCCGCTGTCAAAATCAAATGTATCATCATCAGGGTTAATATCAGCATTGCGAGTGATAGAAAAAATAACACGCTCAGAAACAGTATAGTTTGTGAATATCTGTTCTAGATGTTCAATAATAATTTCTTCTGTTAATATATACCTTATATCACTTCCTGGAAGGAATACTATATCAGGAAAAATGTTCGGAACTGGTATTACAGCAAAAACTTCTTTGTTTTTATATTTCAATAAAGCACCGATATGAATAACTTTGTTTTGTAGGTGCGGAAATGGATGGTGAGTGTCTACAATTTGAGGGGAGAGCAGAGGTGCGATTGATGATTTGAAATACTGTTTTATGTATTTGACTTCATTTGCTTCTAGTTCATTATACCTAAGCTGGTAAATACTGTGCACTCTAAGCTGATTTTCAACATTAAAATAGACCTGTTGCATTTTTTCATATAATTCATGAACCTTTGAATAGATTTTATCCAACTGTTGAGCGGGAGTAAGGCCTGATTTGTTGTCAACAGAACCGTCTTTTAGATTCATTATATCAGACAAACTTCCAACTCTAATCATAAAAAACTCATCCAGATTGCTCGCAAAGATTGAAATAAATTTTAAGCGTTCAAGAAGAGGGACAGTTTCGTCTACTGCTTCCATTAGAACGCGGTCGTTGAAACAAAGCCAAGAGAGTTCACGGTTTTGTGTAAAATTTATATCAGACATTTAATTCTCCTCTTTCTGCAAGTATGTGATGAAGATAGCCTTCACGAACACCGTATTGACTGGTTATTATTGTGCTGCAATTATATGTTTCCGAAATTACTTTCAAAATCATAATGCCGGGTAAAATTGTATGAATGCGGTCAGGAGAGTTTCTTAATATATAGGATGTAAATTCATCAGGTGTGTTTTCAAAGATAGATAAAACCGCATTAAAGAATGAACAATTATATTCAATTAGGTTATCCGATATATTATTGATGCTTTTATATAAATCCAATGCAGCTCTTACTGTACCGCCAACTCCGCAAATCGTATGAGGAACAAAAGAGCCGTTTGAAAGAGGAAATGTTTTAAGCTGCTTTTGCACTTCTTTTTTGATTTTTCTTAGCTCTTTTTTTCGCGGCAGCAATTTGCTTACATAATTTTTATATAAGTTTAATGAACCTATAGGCAAAGATTCTGCTAATAATGCTTCTTTGTTTGCAAAGAGTACAAGTTCTGTGCTTCCGCCGCCTACATCAACGATTAATCCGTTTTGTGAATTTATATTCAAAATGGCACCGTGATAGTCAAATAAAGCTTCTTCTTTTCCGGTCAAAACACGGACATCAAATCCGCAGTTGTTTTTTATTTCACCAAGCACTTCATAGGTATTGCTTATGTTTCTAAGAGATGCTGTTGCAAATGGAAAAACCTCGCATTCAGGAAGCATGTCCAGTATAGATTTGAATTCTTTTAATATTGTAATAGCTTTTAAAATACCTTTTTTTGATAAACAATTATTTTTATTTACATAGCCTTCTAGACCGGCTGAATATTTCTTATTTAGCATTGGCTTGATTACATTGTCTTCCAATCGGTATACAACTAGCCGAATTGTATTAGAGCCAATATCAATAACGCTGTACATGATAAGCCTCCTTTAAGTTAAGCAGAGTACATTTGATAAATATTATGACAGAAAAAATGTTAATTCTTCTATCATATTTATGTTAAAACAATTAAAATAAAAATGAGGAAATGCAAAAGCATTTCCTCATAAAAAAATAATTATTAAATATAAAATTCAATGTTAACCAGTAAATAAAATTACAATAAATCAGCAAAACAGAGAGTTATTATTCTTCATAATTAAAAGCTGCATATTTAATCTTTTCCAAAAGTTCATCTCTGTCAAATTCATCAATGTTCATTTCTGTTGTAATTTGCTCGAATTCGTCACCTTGAGCATCATAGGAAGCATCAAAAGGACAAGCTATGTCATCATCAAAAATAATTTCACCTTCAATGTCCCATATATCTTCTGATTTATCAATGCTGATAATACAAACTTCTTCAATTGAAATCATTATTACACCCTTCTCTTTCTTTTTTTACTAGTATTAGTTTTTTTGACAGAATATCCGAAGCTTCCTATTGATTTTCCTAAGCCATAATACTCACCGTGAGAATAACAAATCGGCTTTGTTTTTTCAAAATGGAATTTTCCTCTTTCATCAAAAAATTTCTCGTCAACCGAAACTGAAACAACTTCGGCAATAAAAATATCATGTGTACCGCCTGTTTTGATTACCTCTTTAACAACGCACTCAATATTCACGGGGCTTTCATCAATGGACGGCGCAGAAACCTTAAGACTCTTTGCGGCTGTGAGCCTTGCTTCTTTAAATTTGTCAACATCTTTGCCGCTCCTAACCCCACAGTAGTCTGTTGCGTATGCTAACTGTTCGGTAGTAAGATTGATGACAAATTCTCCGCTTTTTTTGATTATATCATAGGAAAAACGCTCCGGCCTTACAGAAATGTAGGTCATTGCAGGGGACGTACAAAGAGTTCCGCACCATGCTATAGTTATGATGTTTGGCTTATCCATTGTGCCGCAGGAAACCATTACGGCAGGCACAGGATAAAGAACCGTTCCGGGCTTCCAAACTGATTTTGACATCCTAGTTCTCCTTTTCACTATATTATTATGAATACGAAAAATATATTATACTAGCACTTGGAAAATGTAAATTGGTATTTGTAACAATTTTAATGGTTGTAATAATGGAAAAAATCTAGTAACATTATTGAAGATTAATAAAAAAGAAAATGTCAAGCGGAAAGGTGAAAAATTTATGAATTTGCCTGAGAAATATGTTACTAAAATGAGAGAACTTCTTCAAAATGAATATGATGAATATATAAATTCGTTTTTAAATGAAAGACTTTACGGAATTCGAGTTAACACATTGAAAATGGATGTAAATACGTTTTATAATAAAGGACTATATGAGTTGGGGCCTGTAAAATGGTGCAAAGAGGGTTTTTACTATAACGGCGCAAATGTAAGACCGTCAAAAAGTCCGTATTATCATGCAGGACTTTACTATCTCCAAGAACCAAGCGCTATGTCAACAGCAGCTGTTGCTGATATTAATCCAGGGGAACGTGTACTTGATGTATGTGCTGCTCCGGGAGGAAAAAGCACACAGGCAGGAGCAAAGCTTAATGGAGAGGGCTTGCTTGTTACGAATGATATAAGCACATCAAGAACTAAGGCACTGCTAAAAAATGTTGAATTATTTGGTATTACAAATGCTGTTGTACTTAACGAGTCGCCTGATAAGATTGCCGATAGATTTTCGAATTTCTTTGACAAGGTTATAATTGATGCTCCATGCAGCGGAGAGGGTATGTTCAGAAAGGACCCTGACATTATAAAAGCTTGGGGTAAAAGTATGACGGATTTTTGCATCTCGGCACAATATGAAATACTGGAGGCTTGTGCGAGAGCGGTTTGTGATGGAGGATATATTATTTATTCCACCTGTACATTTGATCCGGCTGAAAATGAGAACCAGATTGATGCCTTCCTAAGCCGTCACAGTGAATTTGAATTATGTGATATACCTGAAGAACTCGGATTATCTAGCGGACATCCTGAATGGAGTGAAAGCGGCAATCCCGAGCTTATAAAATGCGGCAGATTATGGCCGCATAAGACTAAGGGTGAAGGCCACTTTGTAGCTAAGCTTAGAAAAAAAGGCGATGGCGAAAAAACTGTATTTGATAATACTGCCAGAAAAAAAATTGACGGATTTGAGTATTTTGAAGAATTTATAAGTAAAAATATAAATATAGAGTTTAACGGAGATTTTGAAACATTCGGTGAAAAGCTTTATTTACTTCCTAAGGGTATGCCGTCTTTAAACGGTCTGCGAATTGTAAGGAATGGATGGTACTTGGGTGATATTAAGAAAAAGCGTTTTGAGCCGTCACAGGCGTTTGCAATGGGCATTAAAAGAGATAATGCAAGACTGACAGAAGAACTTAATGATTACGATACAGCAGTAAAATATCTTAAGGGTGAAACACTTGAAACAAAGCTTGATGAGGATGGCTGGGTACTTGTGACATTTGACGGGCTGACTCTCGGATGGGCAAAGAGCCAGAAGGGCAGACTAAAAAATAAATATCTGCCGGGCTGGAAATGGGAATAGGAAAGAGGAAAAACTATGCCGTTTTTACCGGTTACAATTGAAGATATGAAAGAGAGAGGCTGGGACAGACCTGATTTTGTTTATGTGTGCGGTGATGCATATGTAGATCATTCATCCTTTGGAGCGTTTATTATATGCCGTATGCTTGAGCATTACGGCTACAAGGTCTGTATCATTGCTCAGCCTGATTGGCACAGCACTGATGATTTTACACGTTTTGGCGAACCAAGGCTTGCTTTTCTTGTAAGTGCAGGAAATATTGACTCAATGGTAAACCATTATACTGTTGCAAAAAAACGCCGCTCAAAAGATGTATATTCTCCCGGAGGAGAGGCAGGACACAGACCTGACAGGACTACGATAGTTTATTGCAATAAAGTAAGAGAGGTTTATAAAAACGCACCCATTGTAATTGGCGGCATCGAGGCTAGTCTTAGGAGACTGTCTCATTATGATTATTGGGATAATAAGGTTAGACGCTCGATACTTCTTGATTCAGCAGCTGACTTACTTCTTTATGGTATGGGCGAGCATCAGATAATTGAATTGGCAGAGGCGCTGGACAGCGGTTTGCCGATAGAAGAAATAACTTTTTTAAGAGGTTCTGTATATAAAACACGAGATAAAAACAGGATAGGAGACTGTATTTGGCTGCCATCCTATGATGAGGTTGTTTCTGATAAAAATAAATATATTGAAAGCTTTATGATTCAGTATAAAAATACCGATACTATAACAGGAAAAACTCTCGCTGAAGAATACAGGGAGGGAATTGTTGTACAGAATGCACCCTCGGCACCGCTTTCAAGTGACGAACTTGATACGGTTTATTCGCTTCCTTTTATGAGAACATATCATCCAATGTATGAAAAAATGGGTGGCATTCCTGCCATTGAAGAGATAAAATTCAGTATTTCTGCAAACAGAGGCTGCTTTGGAAACTGTAATTTTTGTGCGATTGCTTTTCATCAGGGCAGAACTGTAAGCGCAAGAAGTGATGAGTCAATTATTGAAGAAGCTAGGACAATGACAAAAGACAGGGATTTTAAGGGATATATTCACGATGTCGGCGGTCCAACCGCTAACTTTATGCGTACTTCCTGTGAGAAGCAGAAAAAGTTCGGTGTATGCAAGGACAAGCAGTGTTTGTTTCCACAAAAGTGTTCAAACCTAATCGTTGATCATAAAAGATACTTAAAGCTTTTGAGAAAACTGAGAGAACTTCCCAAGGTGAAGAAGGTATTCATACGTTCGGGAATACGTTATGATTATCTTATCTATGATAAAGATGAGAGCTTTTTTAACGAGCTTTGCAAATACCATATAAGCGGTCAGCTTAGAGTTGCACCGGAGCATGTTTCTGACAGAGTGCTTGAAAAAATGGGCAAACCGTCAAGAGAAGTGTATGACAGTTTCGTAAAGAAATTTAATGAGATAAACAAAAAGAGCGGACTTGACCAGTATTGTATTCCTTATCTTATGTCAAGCCACCCCGGAAGTGATCTTCGTGCGGCAATTGAGCTTGCGGAATACCTTCGTGATATAGGACATATGCCGGAGCAGGTACAGGATTTTTACCCGACTCCGGGAACATTATCAACATGTATGTACTATACGGAAATGGACCCGAGAACAGGCAAAAGTGTATATGTACCAAAAAATCCTCATGAAAAAGCTATGCAGAGAGCACTTATGCAATTCCGTATTCCGTCTAATTATGATTTGGTTAAGGAAGCACTTATTAAGGCACATAGAGAAGATTTAATCGGTTATACGCCTCATTGCCTTATAAGACCTGAAAAACCTAAAGGAAATGACAAGGCAGGTTCAAATGTCCATAAAAACAAAAATGCGACAAAAGCTGTTCAGAGCAAAAATACGTCAAAGAAAAAAACTATAAGAAATGTTCATAAAAAGTTTAGATGACGGACATTTGCCCGACCAACATTGACAAATAAGTCGGTATTATTTATAATCAAAATAATTTTAATCAGAGGGTGAGCATAATGAGAAACGTTACCTATATCGGTACCAGAGATAAAAACATAAAGTTACAGGCTTCTAAGGCTATATTAAAGGGAATTTGTCCTGACGGCGGACTTTTCATTCCTGATGAAATGCCTATAATGGAAAAAAGTCTTGATGAACTTTCAAAAATGAATTATAGAGACCTTGCTTATGAGGTGATGAGTCTTTTCTTTACTGACTTTACAGAGGACGAGCTTCGTTACTGCATAAACAGTGCTTATGATGATAAATTTGATACAAAAGAAATTGCTCCCGTAGTTGAAAAGGATGGAGTATACTTCCTTGAGCTTTTCCATGGGAAAACAATTGCATTTAAAGATATGGCACTTTCGATTTTACCTTATCTTATGAAGACTTCTGCTAAAAAGAACGATATACATAAGGAAATTGTCATACTTACTGCAACATCAGGAGATACAGGTAAGGCAGCGCTTGAAGGCTTTGCCGATGTTGAAGGTACAAGAATTATTGTGTTCTATCCCGAAGGCGGAGTAAGTCCCGTACAGAGACGTCAGATGGTTACACAGAAGGGCAATAATGTCTGTGTTGCCGGAATAACAGGTAATTTTGATGATGCTCAGAGTGCTGTTAAATCAATATTTACTGATGAACAGATGATAAAGGAGCTTGATGACAAGGGCTTTATGTTCTCGTCGGCTAACTCTATAAACATAGGCAGACTTATACCTCAGGTTGCGTATTACTGGTATGCATATTGCCAGCTTGTTAATAAAGGTGCTATAAAATCAGGTGATTTAATTAACTTTACTGTTCCAACAGGAAACTTCGGAAATATTTTGGCCGGATATTTTGCAAAGAGAATGGGATTGCCTGTAAATAAATTCGTATGTGCATCAAACAGTAACAAGGTATTATATGACTTCTTTAAAACAGGAACATACGACAAAAATCGTGAGTTTATTCTTACAACAAGTCCTTCAATGGATATCCTTATTTCAAGCAATCTTGAAAGACTTGTATGCATGCTTACGTCACAGGAAAAAACAGCAGAGCTTATGAAATCACTTTCTGAAAAGGGTGAATATTCTCTTACTGTTAAGGCTGAAGATATAGTTGGCGAGTATGCCGATGAGGAAGAAACAGCAACTGCAATAAGGACAATGTATGCAAATGCTGAATATGTACTTGATACGCATACGGCCGTTGCCTATGCTGCCTATGATAAGTATGTTAAGGAAACAGAAGATAATACTCCAACTGTGATTGTTTCAACTGCAAGTCCTTATAAATTTGCAAAAGACGTTTGTATTGCAATTGATGAGAAGTACAGAGACAATGATCCGTTTGAACTTATGAATGAGCTTGAAAAATAAGCGGAGTAAAAATCCCTGCTCCTGTTAAGGATATTGAAAAGAGAGAAATTTTGCACAGCAATCTTTGTGAGAGAGAAAAAATAAAAGATTTTGTGAGAGTACAGCTTAAATAATTAATAAACTGGTCGGTATGCAGTGTAAATTGTATGCCGACTTAAATAGTTATTGGTGATTGATATGAAGTATTTTGGGATTCATATTCAGCATTTGAAAGAAATTAATAAATAACTGTCTAATGCATAGAAAAGTGGCAGTTGATAAAAGAGAGTAAGTTCTGTCTTGTGAACTTACTCTCTTTTGAAGTTAGAGTACATTTGTCAAATATTTTGCTTCTTCAAAGTCTTCTGTTTTAACCAGAATTTCAAATTCGTTACTGTATTTTGCATTTTCGCCAATTCGTCCTAAGCCCCTGTTTCCATGCGTAATGTTTATAATTTTAGTTTTATAAAAAATATCATTGTCTTTAAGTATATTTATAACGTTATTGTATTGTTCAATATTAAAAGTAGAAAACAAAATTTGATATTTGAAAAAATTAAACAATTTTTCACCTGCTTTTATATGTAGAGTGCAATAAATATTTGGTTACATGTATAAATAATTATAATTGTAAATTTTATCCATGTCAATGTTGAAAAACGAACAAATTTTCGTTGTATTTGCCGTTTGTATTCGCTATAATAGATTTATACGGTATAAATAATTATTTTGAGAGGAAATACAAATGATTTCTTATATAAAAGGTGAGATTGAATACAGTGAAGGTGACATCATTGTTGTTGAAAATAATGGAATCGGATATGAAATAACCGTTCCTGCTTTTTCTGCTCAGAAACTGCTATCTCAAAAGGGAGAAGTTATAGTATATACATATATGAGCGTAAAAGAGGACGGAATTTCTCTTTTTGGCTTTGCAAGCAAAGAAGAAAAAATGCTTTATCAAAAACTTATATCTGTATCAGGAATAGGACCTAAAGCGGCTGTAAGCATATTATCGGTTTTGACACCGTCTGAACTTATTACAGCAATTGTTTCTTCGGATGCAGCTGCTATATCAAAGGCTCAGGGAATAGGCAAAAAAACTGCACAGAGGGTTATTCTTGATTTGAAGGACAAAATAGGCAATGATGATATTTCAGAAATGTTTGACATTGGCTCGGGCATTGCGTCAATTAGTATTGCACCGGCAGGAGATGACAGAAGTGAAGCGGTCGAAGCACTTATTTCTTTAGGATATTCAAGAAGCGAGGCACTCAAGGCTGTAAGCAAAGTATATAAAGAGGAAATGGATGTTCAGAAGCTGTTGTCGGCAGCATTGAAGGAAATAAGCAGACTGTAGTACAAATGAGAACGGAGTCATTTTTATGGAGAAAAGAATTATTACAACAGCTGTCAGCGACTATGACAGTGATATAGAGTTTAATCTTCGTCCGGACAGCATTGAAAGCTATATTGGTCAGGATAAGGTAAAGAATAATTTGAAAATATTTATTGAGGCGGCAAAAATGAGAGGCGAGCCGCTTGACCATGTTCTTCTTTATGGCCCTCCGGGACTTGGTAAAACAACTCTTTCAAATATAATTGCAAATGAAATGGGTGCCGGTATTAAAACAACTTCCGGACCGGCAATTGAACGTCCGGGGGATATGGCAGCAATTTTGAACAGCCTTAATGAAGGAGACATTCTTTTTGTTGACGAAATCCACAGGCTTAACAGATTGATTGAGGAAATACTGTATCCGGCAATGGAGGATTTTGTAATTGATATTGTAATCGGAAAGGGTTCAGGGGCAAGAAGTGTTCGTTTGGAATTGCCAAAGTTCACACTTATTGGAGCTACGACAAGAATAGGATTGCTTACTGCGCCTTTAAGGGATAGATTTGGCGTTGTTAATCATCTTGAGCCATATAATACTGAAGATTTATCTAAAATTGTTATTCGCTCGGCAGGAGTGCTTAATACTGAGATTGACAGCGGCGGTGCGGCGGAAATAGCACGCCGTTCAAGGGGAACACCAAGAATTGCAAACAGACTGCTTAAAAGAGTTAGGGATTTTGCCCAAGTTAAATATAATGGATTAATTACTTGTGATATAGCCGCAGAGGCACTTGATATGCTTGAAGTAGATAAGGCAGGGCTTGATGTTACGGATAGAAAAATTCTTCTGACGTTAATTGATAAATTTGGCGGCGGACCGGTTGGACTAGATACAATAGGAGCCGCTGTCAATGAAGAATCTGAAACAATAGAGGATGTCATAGAGCCGTACCTTATTCAGTTGGGATATATAAAAAGAACTCCGAGAGGACGTGTTGTAACTGCTGGAGGATATGCTCATTTTGGTCTAAAACCGCCTGACGGCAGCAATGCATCTGAACAGCTGCAGCTTGATATATAAATAAAAAATCCAATTTTCTTAAGGAAAATTGGATTTGGTTTATTAACGTGAAGCTCTTTCGATGCAGTTGTCAGCGGCGGCAAGTATCAGTTCACCGGTAACTGCATAATCAGATGTAGGAGTAACACCATCAGTGGTTTGATAATCCACAATTTGAGCACAAATATCATCGGCTGTGGTTTGTGCTAGGGGATAAAATACCGATAATGTGTCGGAAGTGGGTATGAATGTCGCATCAGTTATTTCTGTCTCACTAAATGTAAGGCAAACAGCGGCAGTTTCGTCACCCATAGTTACGTTAGTAGTATATGTACCCGATTTATATTTTGCATCGGCACTTTTAGGCACAAGTATTATAATTAGCATTATAATGATGATTGCACCTATTACGGCAAAAAGGACTGTTTTTATCAGTTCTTTCAATTTTATTACCATGAACTTTGTTTTGCCCATCTCTCTGACTCCCTCCAAGGGTCTTTTTTATATATGTTTATTTCGGTAATCTGATTTTATTACATGACAAGGTGGTTTTTGTATGGGTTTGAGACTAATTATAGGAAGAAGCGGCAGCGGTAAGACCGAGCTTTGTCTTAAAGATATAAATAATAAGCAAAAGGATAATAAAAGGCTTATTTATATTGTACCGGAGCAGTATTCACTGCAGGCCGAAAGAGAGCTTGTGCGTGCAACGGGCGGCATTCTTTCTGCAGTTGTTTTGAGCTTTAGACGTCTGGCAGAAAATATTTTTTCTGAGTGCGGAGTATCTACAGACAAACAGCTTACAGATACAGGAAAATTAATGATTTTACGAAGAATACTTATGAAGAACAAAAATAATTTTCAGTATTTTGGAGTTGTTTGTGACAGACAAGGATTTGCGGACAGAATTTCACAGGCAATGACAGAGTTCTTTTCGGGAGGAATTACAGCTGAAGATTTGAAAACTTATGCCAAAAGCTTTGATGAAGAAAGTGCCCTGCGTAATAAGCTTAATGATATGGCGCTGATATATTCGGAATACTGTGACTTTATCAGAAGCAATTACATAACCGCCGATGATATATTGACTGTCGCATCAGAAAAAATGAGTGCGGCTGAATATATTAAGGGAGCTGAGGTTTGGCTTGACGGTTTTTACGGCTTTACATATCAAGAGTATCAGATAATTTCACGTTTATTATCATCATGTAAAAGAGTAAATGTGACATTGACTATGGATTTAAAGAGTGCCGAGAGCAGTAAGCTTTCTATGGAGAACAATTTTTATGAACCGTGGGATACAATGCAGAGACTTAAAAAGTTATGCACTGACGGCGGGTATGCTATTGAAAAAAATATTTACATGAATGAATTATATCGTTTCAAATCCGAGGGAATGAAGTGCGTTGAAAGTGAATATTTCGGTTACAGAGTAAGCAAAAACAAGTGTGACAGCACAGGAATAAAATTATTTTCTGCTATGAATACAAATGAAGAAATAAATATGTGTGCTTCTGAAATAATTCACCTTGTTCGCGATAAGGGTCTTAGATACAGGGATATTGCTCTTACAGCAAGAGAACTGAGCGATTACGAGGAAATTGTAAGGCTTGTTTTTTCGCATTATGGAATACCTTTTTTTATGGACAGCAAGCGTTCGATTATGGGGCATCCATGTACTGAATTTGTGCGTGCAATTGTTGAAATGACAGCTGATAATATTTCCTATGAATCTATTTTCAGATGTCTTAAGACAGAGCTGACGTCTTTAAAACGAGATGACAGAGATGTATTGGAAAACTATGTTCTTAAGTATGGGATAAAGGGTGATACTTGGATTAACTCACATTGGCGGTGGGGGTTTGAGAATGAGAGTACAACTGAAAAAGAAGATAGAATAAATGATTTAAGAGAAGCAGCTATTGAACCATTTATAGATTTCTATGAAAATTATAAAACAGGAAAACACTCTGTAAAGAATATAACAATAAGTCTTTACGAGATAATGGAAAATTTAGGCATTGCGGAGCGGCTTGGTGAAAGAGCAGAAAAAGATGAAGCAGATGGAAATAGTTTGAAGGCTCAAGAACATATAAGATGTTTTGAGCTTATGGGAGAGCTTTTTGAGAATATGGCTCAGCTTCTCGGTGACGATAAGGTGACAATAAAGGAGTATGGTCAAATACTTGAATCAGGTTTATCCGGACTTAAAATGGGAATTATCCCTGAGTGTGTTGACAGTGTTATCATTGGAGATATTGAGCGAACGAGACTTCCGGAGATAAAGGCCTTGTTTGTTGCAGGCGTAAATGAGGGAGTTCTGCCGTCCAGTGATACAGACATTAAGGGAATCTTAAGTGAAAGAGAACGAATTGCTATGGAAAATGCAGGTGCTGAGCTGTCGCACAGCGGGGCAAGGCTTGCTTTTGAGGAGCAGTATTTAATTTATATGGGTATAACTAAGCCATCCGAATATTTGTACATATGCAGAAACAGAACTGACAGCAATGGCAGAGAAACACGTCCGTCATCGGTAATAACCAGACTGGAAAATATATTTGAAAATATTGAACGTGAGGAATTTGATGATAAATCATTAAAGGCAATTGACAGACCGGTTCCTGTGCTTCACAGACTGGGAGAGCACATTGCAGAAGGTGTATATAAATCTTTGCTGTGGAGTGAGACTGCACAATGGCTTATAAGTAACAATGCTTATAAGGATAGAGCAAATATGCTTGCAATTGGGGCTGAATATAAAAATACAGAAGAAAATTTAAGTAAGAAAAACATTGATGTTCTAATGGGTAAAAATATGAGGACAAGCGTATCAAGACTTGAAACATATTCAGCATGTCCGTTTTACTATTATGCAAGATATTCTTTGAAGGCAAAACCAAGAAGAATTTATGAAATCCAGACTCCTGATATAGGCTCATTGTTTCACAGCATATTAGAACAATTTACTGAGACAATGAAATTAAGAGGACTTTCATGGCAGACTATTTCTGAAACAGAGGCAAAAGAAATTACTGATACAGCTATTGATGAGCTTGCACCGGATATGGGCAACCGCGTGCTTTTAAGTACTGCTGCACATTCATACTTGATAAAACGAATAAAAAGAGTAACAAGAAGAGCTGTCTCTGTTTTGAAAAAGCATATGCAGCATGGTCAATTTGAAACGATAGGCTGCGAAATAGGTTTTGGATATGAAGACGGAAATTTGCCTCCTATAGAAATATCGTTGCCTGATGGAAGAAAAATGGTATTGAACGGAAAAATTGACAGAGTAGATGCATATCGAGTTAATGGAAACAGCTATGTTAAAATAATTGATTATAAATCGGGGAAGAAGGATTTTAGTCTGTCTGATATTTATTACGGACTTCAGCTTCAGCTTTTACTTTACATGGATGCGTTTATAAGAACGGGTAAGGTAATTACAATTGATGAACCTCAGGTTGCGGGCGTATTCTATTTTAGGGTTATGGATCCAGTAATTAAATCATCAGAGCTTAAAGGCAGAGAACCTGAACAAGCTTTGTTTAAACAATTCTGTATGAGCGGTCTTGTTTGTGATGAGGAAGAAGTTTTAAAAGCTTTGGATGATATTTTTGATGGTTCTGAAGGAAAAATTGGTTCAGAAATAATGAATGTATCAAGAAACAAGGACGGAAAAATAACCGGCTCTGCTGTAAGCAGATATAAATATGACAAGCTTATGGACTATGCTATTAATAAAGCAGGAGATATAGGAGAAGGTATTGCAAATGGTGACGTAAGCATTAATCCGGTTGTTAACAAAGGCACGTCTCCTTGCGATTATTGTGAGTATGCATCTATCTGCTGTTTTGATAACAGAACGGGAAACGAAAAACAAAAGCTGCAGCGTTTGACATCAAATGAAGTGTGGGAAAAAGTGTTGTCGGGTAAGAGCGATGATAAATGACTGTAAAAAGCATAATAAAAAAGTAAATTAGCTATTATGTATATATTTGATTAGTGTTATTGTGTGTTTATAACAAAACAATCCAGACTTTGACTTGTATAATATCACATAATACTTGTCCTTATAAATTGATTTAATTGTGCAAGTTTGCAAAAATGTTAAAAAGTGAATAAAACAATTGAGATTGACTAGCAAAAATATATTGAAATATGATATAGCTTAAACAAATATACGATGCTATACTAAGACCATCAAAGGCAAACACTTTAGAAAATATAAAGTAACATTGGCGTGTTTGGAGGCGGTAAATATGAAAAATATTTCAAATATATTGTTACTAATAATCTCTCTTCTTTTTATTGTGACGGGTATGATATTAATCCCTTAGAGCGTAATCGTTGAAAATATTACTTTTGTAATTATGACACTGCTTATAGTTGGTTTGTTTGGTATCATTAAGTTTATTGCTCATAAAAGAGCTTTAAGATAACTGTCACAAACGAAAACAGGACCTGTGAATTTCACAGGTCTTTTTTTTCAATATTTTGAATTGAATTACTAAATTATTTTTTATAAATGTTAAAATTATTTTATTGATTTTATTTAATGGGATAATTAACAAAAAACTTGGTAGTGCCAATATTTTGTTTTGGTCAATAGTGTATCTAAAAAAAACAATGTACCAGCTTTTATCATATTTCAATAAAATTAATATATAACTAACATAAATTATGTGTGTATTTTTGGTCAAATCTCTAGGTGATTGGTTGTGTATATCGTATAATCTGATTTGACATTTTACTTTTTTATATATATAATTTTTAATAATACTATAAGATTACACAAAATGGAAAGTTTTATTTTTTTTATGTTTTTTTCAGCATTTGTAAATTCATTTTAATATTTTGCGGTAGAAATACCGATTATATATATAATTAATATGAAATGCAAAAGAGGTGAAGAAAGAATGGCGTTGGATATTATTAAGGATATCGTTGATGCCGAAGCACGAGCTGATGATATGATAAAAAATGCTGAGACTGAAGCGGCATCACTCAAAGCTGAGGCGGAGAAAAAAGGTGCTGCGATTCTCGCAGAAACTAGGCTGAAAGCTAAGAAAGAGCTGAGTGCGGCGGCTGAGGCAGCCATTGAGGAAAGCAGCCAGGAAGTTGGTAATATTGCGGCACAGGCTGAACTTGATTGCAAGAAATTAACAGAGTCGGCTTCCAAAAAAATGGAAGAGGCAATTACTACTGTTATGAGAAAGGTAGTGGGAATAAATGGCGATAGTTGATATGAGCAAGTTTTCCGTCATTTGTCTGAATAGTCAGAAGGCTCATTTCCTTAAAGATCTAATGGATTTTGGAGTAGCGGAGATTAACTCACAATTAGATGTAATGTCGGACAATGCGATTCCGGAAGGAACATTTATTTCAAATAACAGCGCTGAAGTTTCACGTCTTGATGCAAAAATTGCTTCTATGGATTCTACAATGGAATCTTTAGAAAAATATGATCAAAGAAAGAAAGCTCTTTTTAAAACAAGAAAAGAAATTACTGCTGAAGAGTTTCAGGATAAGGTCGATGCCAGTGAAAAAGGTGTTGACGGTATAATTGATACTACTTCGTCAGCAATTAAGAGAATTGCGGATAGTAAAAGTGAAATTAATAAATTAGAGCTTTTAATTAAGGGCCTTGAACCTTGGAAGACACTTGATGTACCTCTTGATAAAACTGAAACTAAAAACTCATACATATTTATGGGAATGGTTCCGGTAAAGTCAAATATGAGTTCTCTTCTTAACAAAGTTTTAGAAAAAGCGCCTTCATCAGTAATTCAACAGGTTGGATCAGATAAAAACGAAATTTATCTGTTTGCAATTTGTTTAAAGGAAGAAAAAGCTGATGCGTTGAAACACTTCGTGAATTTGGGTTTGCTTTAGTATCTCTCGAAGAAAATAAAGGAACGGCAGCAGCTGCAATTGATGCTTATAAAAAGAGAATTGAAGTACTTAATAGCCAGATAGCATCAGATGAAAAGCTTTTGGCTGAGAATGCAGAGCATATTTCTGACATTGAATGCGTTTATGATGATATTCTCATTAAGCGTGATAGAGCAAAGGCTGTAGGCGATATGGTTAATACAAAAAAAGTATTTTGTATGGATGGATGGCTGCCTACGGATAAATCGGATGAAATCAGAAAGCTGTTTGATAAATACGGATGCTATTATGAAATTAGTGAACCGATTAAAAGTGACGAAACACCTATACTTTTGAAAAACAGCAAATTCGCAACACCGTTTGAAGCTGTAACAGAAATGTATAGTTTACCTTTGGCAACAGAGGTTGATCCGACACCTTTGCTTGCACCTTTTTACTTTATATTTTTCGGAATGATGCTGTCGGATGCTGCATACGGAATTATTCTTGCTCTTGGCTGTTTTATAGTTTTGAAGAAATTTAAGCTTGAGGGCGTTATGAAGAAAATGGTTTCACTGTTTTTTTTATGTGGAATTTCAACGTTTTTCTGGGGAGCAATGTTTGGCGGCTGGTTTGGAGATTTTATACCTGTCTTTACCAAGACATTCTTTGGAAGGGAAGTAGCTGTTAACCCTGTGTGGTTTGATCCTCTTCAAGAACCTATGAAACTCCTTGTTTTTTCACTTATACTCGGTGCAATACACTTATTTGTGGGTATGGGTGTTCAGGGATACATGCTTATTAAGGACGGCAAACCATGGGATGCATTATTTGATATTGGATTATGGTATCTGCTTCTTATAGGGCTTGTACTTTTTGGAGTTGGCGGTTCACTTACGCCAATAGTTGCATTAATAGGTAAGTGGATGTCAATAATTGGTGCAGCCGGCATAGTTATTACAGGCGGACGTAATAAAAAGGGTTTTGGAAAAATTACAGGAGGTCTTGGAAGTCTTTATGGAGTAACAGGCTATTTGTCTGATGTTTTATCCTACTCACGACTTCTGGGTCTTGGTCTTGCTACTGGAGTTGTAGCTAAGGTAGTTAATATTCTTGGTTCCCTTGCAGGAAACGGAATTGTAGGTTTAATTGTATTTATAGTAGTATTCCTTATAGGAACAGTATTTAATATAGCCATTAATTCACTTGGAGCATATGTTCATTCATGCAGACTCCAGTATGTAGAGTTTTTAGGCAAATTCTATACAGGCGGCGGCAAGCCGTTTGAACCATTTATCGGAAACACAAAATTTGTGAAAATAGTTAACAAGGAGGAAAAGTAAGATGACAGATAGTTTATTAAGTGGTTTATTTTTAGCATGTTTAGGTGCAGCAATTGCAGCAGCACTTGCCGGTATTGGCAGTGCTATTGGTGTTGGTATTGCAGGTGAGGCAGCAGCAGGTGTTGTATCTGAGGATCCCAAGAAATTTGGTAAGGTTCTCTTACTTCAGGTTCTTCCCGGAACACAGGGTATTTACGGCCTCCTTATAGCTTTCATTATTCTTGTTAAAATAGGACTTATTGGCGGCAGCGGAGTAGCTGATTTAACAATTGCACAGGGCGCTTCAATTTTCGCAGCTTCTCTTCCTATGGGACTTGTTGGTCTTATTTCTGCTATTTATCAGGGCAGAGCAGCAGCTGCTGGTGTAATGCTTGTTGGCAAAAAACCAACTGAACTTTCAAAGGGCATGCTTTTTGCGGCAATGGTTGAGACATATGCAGTTCTTGCACTTCTTGTTTCATTCCTTATGATCAACAGCATACAGTTATAATTAATAGAAGAGAAGGAGGATACTCCTATGAATGATGGCAAAATTATTATTGATAAAATAATAGCCGATGCCGAGGAAACCGTAAAAAAAATAACAGATGATGCCAAGAGAGCCGCTGAAGCAACAATAAAGAGCTACGAGGATAAGGCAGCAAAGGAAAAAGCAAGAAATGACAAAGTTGTTGCCGACGAGAAAGCAAGAGTTATAGCTAAGCAGATTTCTTCTGCACAGATGAATGCAAAAAAGACTGCGCTTGCCAAAAAACAAAGCATACTTGAAGATGTAATAAAGGAATCTGAAAAAAGACTTTTAAATCTGTCAGACTCGGAGTATGTAAGTGTTATTGGTGCTATGCTTGACTCAATTGATAAAAATCTTGGAACTGAAGTCATTGTTTCTTCAAAGGACAGAGATAGACTTGCGGATGTTATTAGTAAGAAAGGCTTTGTACTTTCGGATAAAACGGCGGACATTGAGGGCGGCTTAATCATTAGAAACGGAGATATAGAATATAATTATTCTTTTAATTCAATAATTACAATAGAAAAAGATGATATACAGCAAATAGCGGCAAAAATACTTTTTGAATAGGGAGGGGTAGAGATGTCAAATCGGAAAATTTACCCTTTTGCAGTGGCTGCGGTTCGCTGTATGGAGAATAACCTTATTCCTAAGGAAAAGCTTATGCAGATGGCGGAAGCACCTACAGCTGAGGACGCTATGAGAATTCTAACCGAGAACGGATACGGTGATTTGCCTGCAGGCGAAATACATGATTTTGAGAAACTTTTATCTGTTCAGATGAAGAATGTTTATAAATCATTAACAGGTCTTTTGCCGACTAATGATATGATTGATATTTTTCTTTATAAAAATGATTATCAGAATATCAAAACTCTCATTAAGCAAGAACTTTCAGGAGTCGATGGCAGTCAGTATTTCATAGACGGCGGAACAATACCTCTTGAAAAACTTAAAGCAGCGTTCCTTGAGAGAAAATTTTCTGAGCTGCCTGCTATTGACGGCAATGCAGTTAATGAGGCAATGGAAACTTATGCAAAAACTCATGATGGCAGATATATAGATATTATTCTTGATAATGCTTGCTTTAAAACTATGGCTGAGTCAGCAAATAAAAGTGAAAACAATTATGTAATCGAATATGTTAAGCGACTTGCGGACATAACCAACATTAAAACATTTGTCAGAGTAAAACGTCTTTCAAAAAGCTTTAAACTTTTTGAAGAAGCTTTTGTTACAGGCGGAAGCATAAGCCTTTCAAAATTCTCGGAAGCGTATCAGAGCGAAAACCCTGCTGCTGTATTGGTAAATACAGGTTATAGTCAGGTTGCTGAAAAAAGTATGACTGCAAGTTTTACGGAGTTTGAAAGAACATGTGATGATTATCTTATGTCCTATGTTAAGGATGCAAAATATAAAACACTTACGCCGGAGCCAATTATTGGTTACATTCTTGGCAAGGAAGCAGAAATTAAAAGTGTAAGAATTATAATGACATGCAAGCTTAATAACATAGACACGGATACAATAAAAGAAAGGGTGAGAGAAGCATATGTCTAAAGTAGGAGTAATCGGCGACAAAGACAGTATAATGGGCTTCCTTGCTCTTGGTATTGATACTTTTCCTGCATATGAGGCTGATGAAATAAAAAAGACTATTCATGAGCTGGTTGAAAAAGATTATGCAATTATTTATATAACCGAACAGGCAAGTCTGCTTGCAAGTGATTTTATTGCAAGATACAAAGACGATCCTCTTCCCGCTATTATTGTTATTCCGGGTATCGGAGGCAGCATGGGACTTGGCATGAATGAAATCAGAGAATCCAGCAAACGGGCTATCGGAGTGGATATTCTGTTTAAAGACTGAGAGTGAGGTTGAAGATAAAATGAAGACAGGTACAGTTGTTAAGGTATCTGGCCCTCTTGTTGTGGCAGAGGGCATGAGAGATGCCAATATGTTTGACGTTGTACGTGTATCCGAAAAACATCTTATCGGTGAAATAATCGAGATGCACGGTGATAAGGCGTCAATTCAGGTTTATGAGGAAACAAGTGGTATGGGACCGGGTGAAACAGTAGTTTCAACAGGTATGCCTATGAGTGTTGAACTTGGACCCGGACTTATTTCAACAATATATGATGGTATTCAGAGACCGCTTGAGAGTCTCTATGAGGCATGCGGCGACAATATCCAAAGAGGTATTGAAGCTCCTTCACTTAACAGAGAAAAGAAATGGGATTTTGTACCTCAAAAGTCAGTAGGTGACAAGGTTATTTCCGGCGATATAATTGGCGTTGTTCAGGAAACACCTGTTGTTGAATGCCGTATTATGGTTCCCTATCCTAAGAGCGGAACAATAAAGGAAATTAAGGCAGGCAGCTATACAATTGAAGAAACTGTTGCCGTTATTACAGACGAAAAGGGCAATGACTTTGAATTGACTATGATGCAAAAATGGCCGGTTCGTAAAGAAAGACCTTACAAAGAAAAAAGAACACCTGATACTTTGCTTGTAACAGGACAGCGTGTTATTGATACATTTTTCCCGATAACAAAGGGTGGTGTTGCTGCAATTCCTGGACCTTTCGGAAGCGGAAAAACAGTAACACAGCATCAGCTTGCAAAATGGTCGGATGCTGATATAGTTGTTTATATTGGCTGTGGCGAGCGTGGAAATGAAATGACTGACGTACTTAGCGAGTTCCCTGAACTTAAGGACCCCAGAACAGGCGAGTCACTTATGCAGAGAACAGTTCTTATTGCAAATACATCAGATATGCCTGTTGCTGCTCGTGAGGCATCAATTTATACAGGTATTACAATAGCTGAGTATTTTAGAGACATGGGTTACAGCGTTGCTCTTATGGCTGACTCTACATCACGTTGGGCAGAGGCACTTCGTGAAATGAGCGGTCGTCTTGAGGAAATGCCGGGTGAGGAAGGTTATCCTGCATATTTAGGAAGCCGTCTTGCACAGTTTTATGAAAGAGCCGGCAGAGTTTACTGCCTTGGAAGTGACACACGAGAGGGAACGCTTACGGCTATCGGTGCGGTATCGCCTCCCGGCGGTGATACATCAGAACCTGTTTCACAGGCTACACTCCGAATTGTAAAGGTATTTTGGGGACTTGATGCAGCACTTGCTTATAAGAGACATTTCCCTGCTATCAATTGGCTTACAAGCTACTCGTTGTATCAGGATAAAGTTGATGAATGGGCTGATAAACATGTTGATGAAAACTTCTCTGAACAGAGAATTGAGGCTATGAAACTTCTTCAGCTTGAAGCAGAATTACAGGAAATTGTACAGCTTGTAGGTGTTGATTCACTTTCACCTTCGGACAGACTTATTCTTGAAGTTACACGTTCAATTCGTGAGGACTTCCTTCACCAGAACTCTTTCCATGATATAGATACTTTCACATCACTTCTTAAGCAGTATAGACTTCTTAACCTTATTCTGCACTTTTATCATAAAGCAGGAAAAGCCGTTGATAAGGGCGTAGGGATTAATAAGCTTATACAAATACCGGCAATTGAAAAAATCGGCCGTGCTAAATATAAGAGAAAGAAATGTATCAAATGAATATGATAGCATTCTTTCAGAAACAGATGCTGAAATTGATGAACTCGTAAAAGGAGGAGCTGAGGAATTATGATAAAGGAATACAGATCAATTCAAGAAGTAGCCGGTCCTCTTATGCTTGTTACTGGTGTTGAAGGTGTTAAATATGATGAGCTTGGCGAAATAGAGCTTGCCAGTGGTGAAACAAGACGTTGTAAAGTGCTTGAGGTAAACGGAGATACAGCACTTGTACAGCTTTTTGAAAGTGCGGCAGGCATTAATCTTGCAGAAAGCAAAGTTAGATTTTTAGGCAAGTCACTTGATTTTGGTGTATCACCGGATATTCTGGGACGTGTATTCAATGGTATGGGTAAGCCTATTGATAAAGGACCTGAGATTATTCCTGAAAAAAGAATGGATATAAACGGTGCACCTATAAACCCGGCAGCCAGAGAGTACCCTTCTGAATTTATTCAGACAGGCGTATCGGCAATCGACGGACTTAATACACTTGTTAGAGGTCAGAAGCTTCCTATTTTCTCAGGTGCTGGTCTTCCGCACTCACAGCTTGCTGTACAGATTGCACGTCAGGCTAAGGTTAGAGGAACTGATTCAAAATTTGCCGTTGTTTTTGCTGCAATCGGCATTACATTTGAAGATGCAGAATTCTTTATTGAAGACTTTAAGAAGACAGGCGCTATCGACCGTTCGGTTGTGTTTGTTAACCTTGCAAATGACCCTGCTGTTGAGCGTGTTTGCACACCTCGTATGGCACTTACTGCTGCTGAATATCTTGCTTTTGAACAGGGCATGCACGTACTTGTTATTTTAACTGATATTACGAACTATGCTGAGGCTCTTCGTGAGATTTCGGCTGCTAAAAAAGAGGTTCCGGGACGTAGAGGATATCCGGGTTACCTTTATACTGACCTTGCTACAATGTATGAAAGAGCCGGAAGAATAAAAGGCAGAGAAGGTTCGATCACAATGATCCCTATTCTCACAATGCCTGAAGATGATAAAACTCATCCTATTCCCGACCTTACAGGCTATATTACAGAGGGACAGATTATCCTTAGCCGTGACCTTTATAAAAAAGGTGTGCAGCCGCCTATAAACGTACTTCCTTCACTTTCTCGTTTGAAGGATAAAGGTATAGGTGAAGGTAAAACCAGAGAAGACCATGCAGATACAATGAACCAGCTTTTTGCAGCCTATTCAAGAGGTAAAGATGCTAAAGAGCTTATGGCAATCCTTGGTGAATCAGCACTTTCTGATATTGATAAGCTTTATGCAAAATTTGCAGATGCTTTTGAAAAGGAATATGTATCTCAGGGCTTCCGTACAGATCGTTCAATAGAGGAAACTCTGGATACTGGCTGGAAACTTCTTCGTATGCTGCCTAAGAGTGAGCTTAAGCGTATCAGTGATGAATATCTTGAAAAATATTACCCTGAAAACGATTGATTATAAAAATTCTTGAAAGGGGTGATATACTTTGGCAAGATTGAATGTTAATCCAACTCGAATGGAGCTTTCCAGATTGAAGAAGCTGCATTTAACTGCAAAAAGAGGACACAAACTGCTGAAAGATAAGCTTGATGAACTTATGAAACAGTTTTTGGAAATTGTAAAAGAAAACAAAAAGCTGAGAGAAGAAGCAGAAAAATCACTTAATGAGGCATATAAGAGTTTTATAATTGCCAGGGCTGTTATGAGTGAGGAAAATCTTGGTGAGTCACTTATGATGTCCAACAGTACAGTTGAGGTAGATGTAAGTGAAAAAAATATTATGAGTGTTCATGTGCCTGTATTTGCCTTTAATTCTGATGATACAGCAAAAAGTGATGTATGCCCTTATGGATATGCATTTACTTCAGCCGAGCTTGATACTGCATCTGCAGCATTTTCAGAAGCTATGGAACCGCTGCTTAGGCTTGCTGAAAGTGAAAAGAGTGCGCAGCTTCTTGCACAGGAGATAGAAAGAACCAGAAGACGTGTTAATGCTCTTGAAAATGTAATGATTCCAAACTACGAGGAAACAATAAAATATATTAAGATGAAGCTTGAAGAAAATGAAAGAGCAGGCACGACCAGAATGATGAAAGTTAAGGATATGGTCATTAAAAAGGCTATTGAAGAAAAACACCGACAGGAAAATGCGGTTTAATATTTTAAAAAGACATGCCATTAAAAAAATGGCATGTCTTTTTATTGTATGAAAACCACCGGTTATACCGGTGGTACGGAAAAAGCTTTAGCGAGCAAAGGAATAAAAAACTCCTTTTGATATAATTAAAGATGCGGTCTGCCAACTGCACTAACATATCAAAAGGAGAACATTCAAATGAATGACACCAATAGTTTAGCACATACAAAATGGAACTGCAAATACCATATAGTTTTCGCACCAAAATATCGAAGGAAGTTGTTTTATGGAGAAATAAAAGTGGAAATAGGAAAGATCCTGCGAGAGTTGTGTAACTGGAAGCAAGTAAATATTTTGGAAGCAGAAGTGTGCCCTGATCATATTCACATGCTTGTAGAAATACCACCAAAAATGAGCGTATCAAGTTTCGTAGGATTTCTTAAAGGAAAGAGTAGCCTAATCATACACGAGCGACATGGAAATTTGAAATATAAACATGGAAACAGAAGTTTTTGGTGCAGAGGATATTATGTAGATACAGCAGGCAAAAATGCAAAAAAGATAGCGGAGTACATACAAAATCAGCTTAAAGAAGATCAAGTATCGGATCAGATGACAATTAAAGAATATCAAGACCCGTTTACGGGTAGCAAGTAACAATCTCATCGCAAGTGGCAGAACGTAAAATGCGCCTTAAGGCGCTGCTAGTAACAGAGCCTTTAAGGCACATCCGAAATACCACCGGCTAAGCCGGTGGATTTTTTTATTATACCTTAAAGACCTTGGAACGGAGTTCCAAACCTACTAAAACCTTTTTGAGACTCTGTCTCAAACTCTGCAAGGAATTGCATTCCTTGACCAGCGTTAGCAAAAACGTACGTTTTTGCTTGGGAGTTTTGGTCAAGCTTTTGCAAAAGCTTGCTAAGGTTTGGAACGGAGTTCCAAGGTCTTGTATAATGTAAAAAGACCTTAAGCTTGTAGCTTAAGGTCTTAGTGTTTAAGTATTGGTTTTTAGTATGTGAAGAACTGTGACCAGTAGTAAGTGCTTCCGCTCTTGTAGCAGCCAACACCGATTGTTGTAAAGCTTGGGTTCATAATGTTAGCTCTGTGTCCCGGTGAGTTCATCCATGCATCAACAACAGCTGCGGGTGTAGGCTGTCCGTATGCAATGTTTTCGCCTGCGCCTGAGTAGCTAACGCCTGCCTGATCAAGTGCTGTGAAACAGCTTGAACCGTTAGGTCTTGTGTGTGAGAATGATGTAACGATTTCCTGTGCTCTTACCTGTGCAGCTGACTGTATTGTGCTGTTTGTTGTAAGCGCTGAAAGTCCTTCTTTTGCTCTCTCAATATTAACAAGTCGTATAACTTCTGATATGTACTGGCTTTCTGCAACTGCTGTGTTTGAAGCTGTGGTTGTATTTGTAGTTGTAACTGTTTCAGCAGTAGTGTTTGTAACTGTTTCTGTTGGTGTATCGTTAACAACTGTTTCTGTTGTGTCTGTATCGGAACCGCTGTCAGTAACTACATCAGTGATTGCAGTGTCATTTGCAGTAACACAGTCAGGTCCCGTGCAGTCGGTAGTATCCTCTGTAACAGTGCAGTCAGGTCCTGTGCAGTCGGTAGTATCCTCTGTGGCTGTGCAGTCAGGGCTTGTGCAGTCGGTTGCATCTTCTGCGTCTGTTACGTCAGCGCTTGTTAAATCCGCATTGGTTAAGTCTGTAACAGTGCAGTTTGTTCCTTCTGTTAAACCGCAGCTTTCCAAGTAAGACTTTATTGAGTCGGGGATATTGCAGTCGGAGCTGATTACAAAACTTCCGTTGCTGCAATTGATGTTTGATTTTAAATTTGTTAAGTAATTGTTACATGATTCGGTCAGACTTGCGCAAGAAAAATTGCTAAGGTTTGCTAAGTCTGTTGGACAACTGCTTGTTGCCGCAAATACAGGCGTTGTAGACATTGCTAATATTGCTGCTGTAAGTACAGTTATTGATTTCTTTTTCATTAAAATCACTCCTATAAATGTTAATAATTTATTACATATTTGTTACATGTACATAATAACCTTTTATCGCTTTGTATTCAATAGGTACATAATGGAAGCATTAATTTATCAAAATAAGAAAAAATAACATATAAGCCTATGAATTCAAGCCTTTAGGGTTTTTAACGATTTGTAATCGGCGGTTTGGTAATTTGTACCGCAAATATTTACGAAATTTACCCAGTATGTTATTATTTAATAAGTAAAATCAGGGAGAGATTAATGTGGTTGAAATTTATACTTTGGAAAACGGACTGAAGGTCGTTTTTGAGGAAATACCTTATGTGCGTTCAATAGCTTTCGGTATTTGGGTTAAGACAGGAACAAGATGCGAAAGACCTGAAGAAAACGGTGTGTCACATTTTATCGAGCATCTTATGTTCAAGGGTACCAAAAAAAGAAGTGCAAAGAATATAGCAGAAGAAATGGATGCACTTGGCGGCCAGATTAATGCTTATACAACGAAGGAATATACCTGCTATTATACAAGAACATTGGACAAGCATTTTGATAATGCTCTTGATGTATTAAGCGACATGCTTTTAAATTCAAAACTTGATGATGATGATATAAAGCGTGAGCGAAAGGTAATTGAAGAAGAAATAGATATGTATCTTGATGCGGCCGAGGAGCTTGTGCATGACTCAATCGAGGAGGCAGTGTGGCGTGAAACCAGCCTTGGTATGCCCATCTGCGGTACAAAAAAGTCTATTGCCGCATTTGACAGCAATTTAATCAGGGATTATTATACCCGCACATACAGACCGCAGAATTCGGTAATTGCAGTTACCGGAAATTTTAAAAAAGACGAAATACTTGAAAAGCTTACAGGTGTTTTCGGTGCATGGTCCAAAGAGGGTTATGTTAAAACGGATTTTGCCAAGGCAACTTATGTACCTACGGTTCTCTCCATAAATAAGGATGTAGAGCAGATACACTTATGTATTACGTTTAAGGCACCCGAAAGGGACAGCAAGTACAGATACTCTCTTGCAGTTCTCAATACGCTTTTCGGCGGCGGAATGAGTTCCAGACTGTTCCAGAAGATAAGAGAGGACGAGGGCCTTGCTTATTCGATATACAGCTATACGTCTGCTTACAGCGATACGGGAATAATGACTGTATATGCCGCTACAAACAGACAGAAGTATGAAGCTTTAATAGAAAGCGTAATGAAGGAAATACAAAGGATTAAGACTGAAAAAATAGACGATAAAGTAATAGCCGTTACAAAGGAGCAGATAATAAGCAACTATATTATTGGAACAGAAAACACCGCAAGCAGACTTAGCAGCAACGGCGGTTCTATGCTTTTGACAGGAAAGGTTACTCCTATGGAGGAAATACTGGACCAGATGGAAAAGGTTAATTATGATTCCGTAAAGGAAGCTATCGACTATATTTTCAGAGCTGAGAATATCAGTTTATCGGCAGTCGGCAATGTTAAGGGAATAGATTTTGAAAGGTTGATTGAAAATGGAAAAAAACTTTTATATAGTACGCTCAGATGATGCAAAGGATTTGCCTCTGCCTAAATACATGTCGGGTGGTGCAGCCGGCATGGATATATTTGCAAACGTACATATTGATACAATAATAGAAAAAGGCGAAATAAAGCTTATACCCACAGGCATAAAAATTTCTCTGCCGGAGGGCTATGAGGCTCAGATACGTCCCAGAAGCGGTCTTGCGCTTAAAAACGGAATAACCATGGTAAATACTCCGGGAACAATAGATTCGGATTATAGGGGCGAAATAGGAGTAATTATAATCAATCACGGTGATAAGGATTTCCTTATAAAGCGTGGTGACAGAATAGCACAGATGGTAATAAATAAGTACGAAAGAGTTGAGTGGACGGAAACGGATACACTTGATGAAACCGAGCGTGCCGAGGGTGGCTTTGGACATACGGGTATGTAAGTAAATGGAATTCTTACAAAACAATTAAGAACGTTGAATGCTGTCGAAAATATATGTATACTTAATGTAAAAAATCAGAAGGCGGCGGTTTAATGAAAAAGAAAATTATCGGAATTTTAGTTTCTGCCGTTATGGCTGTTTCTTCGGTAAGTGCATATGCGGCTGATTTGGCTGATACTGCCGATACAACAGGCGCGGTTAATGCAGTAAGCACAGCCGATGCGGTCAATGAAACCGATACGAGTTCAGCCGGTATAGAGAGTGAACCAACCTATGGTAAATATATAGATGTGGGAAGTGACAAATGGTATTACGAAGCGGCAGACTATGTCAGCGACAAAAACGTAATGAACGGAACTTCCTATGGATATTTTTCTCCGGATTTGTATGCAACAAGGGGAACACTTGCTCAGATAATCAAAAATATGAATGGTGAAAGCGACAAGGTTTACTGGTCATATTTGGACGTTAAAGAGAATGCATGGTATGAAAACGCAATTGCATGGTG
>JAXGOV010000005.1:0-143559 GCA_040767305.1 Candidatus Metalachnospira sp.
ACCAATATCATGTAGTATAGCAACAATACAGATTAGTTCTTTTTCTTGATCTCCGATATTTTCACCTTTCATAATATCTTCTGCGTTTTGCAAAACTTTGAGAGTATGATCTATGCCGAAAGGAATTTCTTTGAAAACTACTTTCATCTCTCTGATAATTTTCTCTTTAAACATTGATTACCTCCATTGATACCTCATAGGTGTTTTAATTCTGTATGTCATATGCTTTAGCCATTTGCTTTACCTCCGCATGGTAATTTTGCAATTCTCAATGTTATATATTATTCAAAAAACTCTTTGCAATAAACCACGGTTCCCGAAACATCACCAAGGATTCCATCTTCAAGTTCCAACGCCATAAACGATTCATCTGGCACATCAAATGGTGCTTTAATTCCCCATGTACTTGCGGGCTTAAATCCAAATCGAGGATAGTAGGCTTCATGTCCGAGAACAACGATTGATTTGAAGCCCATTTCCTTTGATTTCTTCAACCCATGAATAATCAATTGGCTGCCGATACCCTGGTTCTGGTATTCAGGCAAGACCGAAACCGGAGCCAATGCCAATGCTTCGTAATTCTGCCCGTCATTTTTAATAAGCAGCTTTGTTAGCATAAGATGCCCGACGATTGCCTTGTTCCTTTCGGCGACAAGGCTGAGTTCAGGGACAAACACATCGCTTTTTCGCAATCTGGCGACCAAAAATTGTTCCCTGTGGTCACTGTGTTCTTCATTCTGAAATGCCTTTTCTACAACAGCTTCCGTAAGTTTATAGTCTTTTCCCGTTTCTTTCCGTATCATGATATCCAACTGTAAATCACCCTAACTTTCCCAAACGCTTTGCAAGGGCAAGCCTTTTTCCTTCCTTGCCGCATCGATTACCTTTTGAATAAATTCTGTCTTTGCGCGTGTATATGCCTCCATGGTACTGCCATTTTCCATGGCGGCTCTCTCTTTTACTTCTCCATATTCATCGGCCAATTTGGGATGCTCCCTTAAATAATCCCTGAGCAGAAATTCGTTGCGCAGATAAAAACCATCGTTGTACGGTAAAACATGAAGATTATGGGTCCAAACTTCATTTGTATATTTTGCAAACAAATATCTGCTTGTCATATCTGTCGGAGTGTGGTGATACTCCTTTGCATTAAAAATGCGCTGATAAAAGGTTAGTTCCGCAAAAGGCGAAACGCCAATAAATATATCTATAACCGGTTTCGCCCGTTGATTGGGTATCGCCGTGCTTCCGATATGTTCAATGGCTACGGCATGAGAACCGAAAAAACGGAGCAATTTTATTTTCTCTTCTTCAAAATTCTTTGTCCAATCCGGGTTATATTCCATAATTTCAATTTTCATGATAGTTTCGTCCTTGCCTCAAAACCCCTGTTTGGTATTATACTCCATATCTCTCCGGTGCAGGAATAGCCTTTTCTGATGCACGGCTAACAGCTTCCCAGTCTTCCCAAGTAACCCTCCGTGCTTTTAAGGTATCCATCGCCAAATCGTATACCATGCTGCCAAGGATAAGCCTCAAAGGCGGATTATTGCTGGCTACTAATTTCATAAGGGCTTCCGCTGCCAAGGAAGGATCACTATCGACCGAATCTTCGGAATACTGTTTCGCCAGCTCATCGCAAAGTGTACCGTATGAATCTAATGGATTGCTGTAACTCATCGAAGTGTATAAGTCTGTCCAATATCCTCCTGGTTCCACCATAGTGAGTTTCACTCCGAAATGTTCCGCTTCTTTTGCTAAGGCTTCACTCATTCCTTCCAGCGCAAATTTACTTGCACTGTAAATACCAGACATCGGACCCGAGATAATAGCGCCAATGCTTGTAATCTGTATGATATGTCCAGAACGCTGCGACCTCAAATAGGGCATCACTGCCTGACAAACCCAAAGAGCTCCAAAAAAGTTTGTGTCCATTAGTTTCCGAGCATCGGATTCGTTTAGTTCTTCAATCATACCCAAAGTCATGATACCCGCATTATTAACAACAATATCAAGCCTGCCGAAATGTTTAACTGCTGTTTCAACCGTAGAAAAAACAGCCTCCTTATCTGTAACATCGAGGCTTAATGGAAGCAAGGTTTCTGGATATGTTTCTTTTAGTTTCGCCAAATTATCAATCGTCCTTGCGACTGCAACAACTTTATCCCCGGCTTTCAAGGCGGCGCATGTAAAAGCATAGCCAAGCCCCTTGCTTGCTCCGGTAATAAACCATACTCGTTTATTTTCACTATTAGGTGTCATAGATATTCTCCTTTACTATATTAGAAAGATTATTATAACCTGAGATTAATACTGTTAAATGCTGTGAACCCAGCAACTTTGAGCACTTTGTTTTGAACTCCCAGAAGCCCACCACTCCAAATTATCATCAACCCTGTCCTTTTTTCAGTCCACTTGCGGTTTCATTGTTACTTTGTCATAGCGTCGTGTCAAAAGGCGGCAGAGAATAGCATCTGCCATCAGTACAACACCTGACCAGAAAAACCATGTGTTTACACCTATCACCTCAACAACCGGACCCGCAACAAGTAAGCCTATCGGCATAGAAAGAGTCATGGCGGTCATCAAAAGGGAAAACACCTTGCCCATCATTTCAGGTGCAATGCTTTCTTGAACATAGGCCATAACTGGAACATTCATAAATGTGCCAGAGGCACCCAAGAAGAAGCAGCATATAGCAAATATCCAAAAACCGCTTGTCGGTAACGCTCCGCTAATCAGTGTAGACAGACCCATTAAGCCAATAGCTAAGGATGCCATGAAAAACCTCCTTTTCATGCCGCCCCATACACCAATAACCAAAGATGAAAGAAGCAATCCGCCTGCAAAGACAAATTCCACAATGCTATTGTGCCATGCTTCGCCCATAAAGTGGTTGCGTACCAGCAGAGGGAACAGAGAACCTAAGGGCATATAAAGTATGGTCATCAGCAGCATGGGGGAAAACACAGCCATTAAAGGCTTATTTGCTTTCATTGCGATAAAGCCCTGCTTCATGTCAGACAATACACTCATCTTCTCATTGGTTTGCGGAATATCTGGAATTATAACAAATAGGAGGCAAACTATCGCAAAAGCGGCTCCCAGTATATCCACAATCATAATGGAGGAAATAGGTAGAAATGACATAAGCGCAGCACCCAGCACAGGCCCCATCATGTTGGATATTGATTGGATCATATTTCCCCAGCCCCCTGCTTTGGTCAACATATCTGCTGGCACAAACATGGGTATTGCCGCTTGCATAGCTGGACCGTGAAAGGTATTCCCCAATCCACGCAAAAATAAAACAATGTAGATAAACCAAATAGGGGGTGTTTCCACAAGTAAAAATGCTGCGCCAAGGATGATGCTGGATACAGCTACCAGACCGTCAGCTAAAATCATTACTGTTCGGCGGTTGTATCGGTCGATCCACACACCGGCAAAGGGTCCGATTAACATATTGGGGAGAAAGGCAACTAAGGATGCAATCGTCAAGGTTATTGCGGATTCAGTCTGGATGGTCAGCCACCAGATAACAGCGAACTGCACTGCGGCAGAACCCAAGATTGAAAAAGCCTGCCCTGTGTATATTACAGCAAATTGTTTCTTCCAATTCTTTATTCTGTTCATTATAGAAATCTCCTTATATAAAATTAAAAACGAACAACTGCCTAAGGCGTTGTTCGTGCAGAAAGACATAATTTTACAAGGAGATCTTCAAAAGCGAGGATATACTCATGTAAATATGTCTTTAAGCACAACAAATAAACCCTAAAAAGGGCAGTGCTTAAAAACTAAATTACATGAATATCAAATACATATTTCTACCCCGCTTTCACTTTAAATTATACTATAATTTAACTGCAACCTCAAGATATGAAACGGATTATGTTCTGCTCAATTTCTCAATAGCATCTTCTTCGGAAGACACAAAGAAGATATCTCTTCCTTTATTGCTTTCATATATAAAATCTTTCAGCGGCTTGCTTGTATAGCCGGAAAAGTCGCCAACAATCGCAAACTTAAACTGGTAATTGATAAACTTTTGTAAAATTTCACCGGCAATCCTCGTACTCAAAACAAAAAAGTCCGGGGTCAACGCATCTTTGTTCAATATAATGGAATGGCTTCCTGTTTCATAATTTACAGACATCATGAAATCCAGTGCGGACTGCACATCTGAAATACAAACCTCATCGCTGTTTACAATAGCTATTTCATTGCCGTTAGCCGTAATCTTCTTTATATCCATGATTGAATTATCTCCTAAAAAGTGTGATTTATTGCGCTATCATAACAGGTTACTTGATTTCCTTTATTTTTGTCAGATCATCACTGCATAGGATTTCAAGATTCTCGAAAACCTTTTGAGCAGACCAATCCCACCACTTCAATTCCAGCAGATAGCGGATGAGGTCGTCATCAAACCGCTTCCGAATGATTCTGATTGGATTGCCTCCGGCGATATGATAAGGCGGTATGTCCTTTGTTACAACGGAATTAGCTGCAATGATCGCCCCATCCCCAATATGCACTCCGGGCATAATCGTGACACTCTGCCCAATCCACACATCATTTCCGACAACGGTATCACCTTTGAACGGTAGTTCTTCCAGCGTCGGTGTCACCTTTTCCCAACCGTGGCCCATGATGTTAAATGGGTATGTGGTGATACTGCACATCCTGTGATTGGCACCGTTCATTACAAACTCGATACCTTTGGCAATGGCGCAGAATTTTCCGATTATGAGTTTGTCGCCTAAAAACTCGTAATGATGCGTCACGTGCTCTTCAAACCGCCCCGCTCCGTTATTGTCGTCGTAATACGTGTAATCGCCGACGATGATATTAGGGCGGGTGATAATATTCTTGATGTAGCATACGCTCTTTATCTTTTCATTTGGATAAATGGCGTTTGGGTCGGGACCATACTGCATACAGGATTCCTCCTTGAAACGGGATTTTATAATTCATATTCTATCATCTTAAGCCAATTCGTGACTTCTTCCGATGTGACAGTACCAGTTACAGCAATACCGGGTAGTATTTTCGACTTCGGGCACTCTTTTGCTATATCATTTGCAATTTGGCCGAATCCTCCACCACCGTGTGTGCAAAAGGGTATGATTGTTTTACCCGTAAAATCATTCAGTCTAAGGAAACTCATAACTGGCGGAGCTAAAGTTTTGAACCAGTTGGGTGATCCTATAAATATTGCTTGATAATCGTCTATTGATTCATTTCCAGATATTAATTTTGGACAAAAGCCTCGAGAAATCTGATTTCTTACTTCTTTAGCAGCAGTATTATATTCAAAGGAATAATTCGTATCGGGAATCAATTCTCTTAATGTTCCACCTGTTTGTACTGCTATTTCCAATGCTAAATTCGCCGTATTATGAAAAAGTGAATAATAAACAATCAGTATATTATTCATTTATGTTACTCCCTTTCGGACATTAAAATTATCAATAGTGTTCAATCTAATGTGACTTATTCACCGTTATTCACCGAAGTGCAATAGAATATCCCGAGCGGATTGTTCCGGCGTCAGCTCTGAGTTGTCCAGCCAGAATCCGAGTCTTGGGGTTTTTCTCATGAAATCCGCATGCAGAGCTTCTAGTGAAAAACCGGTATAGCCAGTTTTCCCTCGCATCTTTTCACGCCTTTTTACTGTCTCCACATCCGGACACAACACTGTTACATGAACAGGGTAATTCTCTAGCATCTTCAACATGCGGGGCAGTTCCTCACCGTAATAATTGTCCTGCAAAACAACGGAAAAACCGCTGTCATAATAGGTTTTTGCCGTTTCAGCTGCCAAGCGGTAACGCAGATGCAGTTGTCGGATAGCTTCTTCGGAGGGCTGTACGGACATGTCAGCCCGTCCGGCAACAATCATTTTACGAAATATATCGCCCCGCAGATGCACTCCTTTTTCCATTTTTAAGGCAAGCAATTGAGCGACTGTAGATTTTCCGGACGCCATAACCCCGGTGATTAAATAGATTGCTCTCTTCAGCGCTTCAAGATTTTTCAGATCGATATGATCAACTTCTCTCAATTCATATCCACTATGAAAAATTTTCTGAGCCTCTGCCGAAATACATGGAATCACTCTACCTTCAAATATTGAAGAAGAAAACCATTTTGCTTCAAAATGATACCAGCCGCCTTGCAGATCAGCCTGCCTGGCACTTCCATCTTCATCTATTATTAAAGGGTGTATATCTATATAGCCAAGTTCCGGGTGATGCAGCTCAATGCGTGCAGGACTCCAATCAGTCGTGATTTTATATCCCTTATCTTTTAGTGCAGCCAATAAGGTTTCCTCAGATTCCCCATCGAAATCAACGTCTATATCTCTATGATCCCTATTTTGCTTTTCGGTCAGGATATCAACACCCCAACCACCATCAATCCAATATTTTATATTTAAATCTTCTAACAGATTTAAAACATCAAATAGGTTTTCTTTACTTGTTGTTTCATTGTTATTCATAAAATCTCCTTTCCCAAAGGTTTTTTTATTGTTAATTTTAGGCATACAAAACCTACATATAAATAGGCATTTGTAAGGTAAGCTGTTCTTTTCAACACATGACATGCAGTAATTCACATTCTTGTTTGAGATAACGAAGTGATTGGTTCATATCATCCTGTGTGAGCTTGTCAAACAGGATGCTTTCGACAAACTCATGGATATCTTCCAATCTGCGCCGCAGCCTGTAAAAACGCATCGCCTCGACATTAATCTGATAGTCCTTGTGTGTGGTTTGGTAAATGGACATGAAATCCTCCCATGCGTAATCAAAAAAGAATGTTCCGGTAAATGAAAAGAGGTCGGCTTCAACAGGTGCAAGCTTCAATCCCTCCCAATCAATAAGGATAAGGTTTTTAGATTGTATCAGATTCCAGCCGTGAAGATCTGTATGGCACATGACATAACGCATTTTAGAATTTTGCAGTAAGAGACCCATGCTTTGAAGCGATTCTGTCGCTTGGGCAAGTAATGTCATATAGGGTTTTAGTACCTCTTGTAAGGAAGCGGAAGCATGTATATTCCCAAGCCGATTGGACAAAGTCGTACAAAATGAAACATCAAAGGTTTCAATTAAGCTGTTTGTCGATGCAGGTATTTCAGCACCATGAAAATGCAGTTTGGAAATTATTTGCGCAACTTCCCGTATTTTCTCCGGCTTCAATTTTTCATCGCATATGGTTGAGCCTTCTATAAAGGGAAATACCATGTATAAAAAAGATGAATCTTCCTTTTTATAAGTTCTATCTCTGGTTAGAATCGGTGCGGTCATTTTCTTTTGAAGTTTTGTGTTCTCATGTAACCACAGAACGACCGGCATATAGCTGTCGATTCGCGCAATCCAGTTTCTTGTGGAGGGCTTATGCTTGTCATAAACTTTCAAAAAATAATCGCCACACTCAGAATGAACTTTCCATGCAGATGCTGACCAGCCCGCAGGAATCTGCTGTAATGACTGCACTTGTATTCCATATTCATTATAAAGCATTTGTTCCATACTGTTATACATTGTAAATACCTCGTTTTAATTGTATGATAAGTTTCTATTTATCCCTAATAAGTTTACCCGTTCCAAATAGGTTTTCTTTACTTGTTGTTTCATTGTTATTCATAAAATTTCTTTTCCCAAATAACTTTTTGTTGTTGAAAAAATTCCCATTTCCATACTATACTGCAAAGTGTTTTATCCTAACGTTATATTCCAATTTATTGTTACAACAATCAACTATTACTTTTCCCTACCTTATCCGCCTTTCGTGGAAGAACGAACAGGGCACTTATCAGCGTAAGTATGAGGAGTGCGATTCCGGATACAAAAAACCACAACGATACTCCGCGATTTTCGGTAATTGGGCCTGCTATGAGCAATCCCAAAGGCATAGTAGCTGAGCTGAGGCTTCCAATTAAGGAAAAGGCACGCCCCATTCGTTCAGGCGGGATGGTTTCCTGCATATAGGCGATATAGGGGATATTATACAAGTTGCTGCTTGCCCCAAGTAGTGTGCATAATGCTGCAAATATCCAAAACCAGAACATCTCTGCAGGCAATAGACCGCAGAGCAACGAGGATGTTCCCATACCTAAAAGTCCCAGATGAATAACTGGAAATTTATTTCTGATGGTACCGAATTTCCCAAGGATTATCGCGCAGAGCATCATCCCGCCTGCGTAACCGAAGTTGACCATACTCGCATGCCATGCGTCAGCTTTGAAGTAATCACTTGTCATAAGCGGATAGTAGGTGGATAAAGGTGCGTAAAACACCATACCGAGCAGGGTGGCCGCCGTCACGATAAAGAGTTTTTTATCCTGCCATATGGCTGCCGCACCTTCCTTCATTTCATGGAAAAAATGCGGAATTTGTTGTGTTTTCCTCTCCGGATCAGGTATTTTTACAAGTGCTACAGTAGCACTGGCTACAAGCGCGCCTGCCAAATCAGACAATAAAATGATCCAAAGGGGTAGGGAAGCATACATGGCTGCGCCAAGTACAGGCCCCAGCAGGAAAGCACCCGACTGCATAAACTGACTCCATCCGTTGGCACGCACCAGCTCCTGTTGCGGCACCAGCATGGGTACCGCTGCCTGGATGGCTGGACTGTGAAAAACATTGCCTATAGCTCTAATACCCAGCACCACACAAACCGACCAATAGGGTGGCGTATCAAACAAAAATACCAGAGCAAAAACAAGGGCTACTAATCCAATGAAAAGGTCTGCTGCTATGATGACGGTTTTACGGCTAAGTCGGTCAACCCATACTCCCACAAAAGGACCGAGAATAAGCTGAGGTAAAAAGGCGAACACGCCCGCGATGGACATCATAATAGGGGATCCCGTTTCACTTGCCAGCCACCATATTAGAGAAAACTGCACAGCGGCGCTGCCTATCAGCGACACTGTCTGCCCTCCGGCAATGGTAAGAAAGTTTCGTTTCCAATTATTTTGACTATATTGATTCACAAATATTTTCTCCTTATCCAACCTGACCACACAACCCTGTAAAAATCAAAAAAACATCAAAACCGATACTCGTAAACTTCTGACATCTAACCTGACCCCTCAAACTGTTAGCAATAGAGAATACAAGATCGACTTCTTTGCTGACATTAATGCTGGCGTCATCCATCACAACGTCGGTAATTCATTCTTTAGCCATTCTGAAGGCCTCCATATTAATAATCATTGATATCAATCCCGGCTTTAAGCAGCCTTGCGTAGCGCTCGTTAGACATAACAACCACGATGGGCTTGCCATTCTTGAGAACGAATGCAGTTTTATCTCCGTCAGCTATTGCGGTCAGTATCTTGGATGACTGACCTTTCAAGAAATCACCAATATTGTGATGTTCCATCGGTTCTATCGGTTTTTTGTCTGGCACTTTCAGCCCCTCCTTCATCGTGCATAGTCATACATATAATATTTTATCACAGAGTAATTACAATTGGAATGCCTTTTTCAATGTCTTTTTATGAGCAAATTGCAACTCAGTGCATATAATGGTTTAAAATCTTCGTAAAAAAAGATTCACATGGCGTGTGAGTTTTAGGCGGCGGTAGTGTGGCGGTAACGTCAGCACTGCTGCCGTTTTTTGTGTTCATAAAAAAGCCGTGAGAGTCCAGTATTACTGGGTTCTCACGACCTTTTGCGTTTTAGTACATCGGGCATTTCGGGGCTTGGTGTGGAACACCTCGACCGATACACAAAAGTAATCGTTAAATTTCAGGGTAGCGGTGCATTTTTCAGAGTAACCGTTAAAAGATAGTGGGTAATGGTTAAAAGTGAACCTCTCAATCGTGAATCTATACGTCTACGGCGTTATCCTCGCTGCGGACTTCATACCGCTTTTCGGGCTTTCCGTACACATTCATCAACTGGCGACTTGTTGCGAACGAGTTATCCTCAAGTTAGTTTTGCTTCCAAGCATTATTTCTTCGATGACCGGAGGTAGTTGCTCGCTCCATGTCAGCTGTTCCTTGCAGAGTCTTTCAATTTGTTAGGTAATCTGCATATACTAACAATCCATGCTTATTACAATAAACATATAGTTTACCGCCAGTAATTATAGGAAACCTACAACTTGGACTTTGTTCCGGGTACAAGCGATTCAGAAATACTCTGTCACTTTTAACAAAGGCCATAAAGGAAATATAATGTTCTTTGGTCATTGGATGGTCAAAGGTGATAAAGTAATCCGTATCCATTTCCTCCACTGTGATTTTGGGTGCAATAGTCGCATCCGTAGGGAGGATGCGTTCTAACTTTCTTCCGCAACAGAAAATAGAGGCACTTCCTGTGCTAACCAGAATATTTCCGCAGGAAGGACATACATAAAAACGTATTTTATCAATGTTGCCGCTATCTGGCTTGTTTGATGTAATTTCACCCTCCATCATCGGTTTCATATCAACGCCCAAAATAGCAGACAGTTCCGGCCACAGCGATAGATCAGGACACCCTAAACCACATTCCCATTTAGAAACCGTTTTATTTTGAATACCCAACGCATCTGCAATATTTTTCTGAGTAAGGTTTTTTTCTTTTCGCAGCTTGGCTATTAAATTGCCTATTTTCACACAATCCATGCCACCACCTCCATTTCTGCTTAGTATACCATACTACAGGAACCTTGCGATTACTTGTACCAATCTTGCCGGGAGCTGCTTCAAATCGGTAATATCCAATGTGTTTTCAGCACCGTAAAGTTCACGGATAGCCTCTTTATCCTGCCCAATAGCTGCAGCAAGGAACTGGATGCCTTTTCGCCTATATTCCTGCAAAGTATCTTTCATATCACGAGCTGCTTTTTCACCTGTATAATCGGGCATCGCCTTAGGCTGACCGTCGCTGATGCTGATTATTACTTTGGTTCTTTGCGGTGCCTTAAACAACCTATCGGAAATAATCCGTAGTGCCATACCATCCCGATTGTTGCTGCGAGCCTGAATGTTCATAAGAGCATATTTTTCATCTGCATCTTTGCTTTCAAAGTCTACATAGGCGTAGACGGACATTTGCTCCAGCTTGGAGCGGTCTGCTGTATCCCCGTAAACCATGATCGGAATGCCGCACCCGGTGCAGAATTCATATAAAGCGACTGCGGCCTGTTTTGCTGCATCTAAACGGCCAAAGGCTGACATTGATGCTGATTCATCAATTCTGAGAGCAACTGCAAGGGAGGGTTCTTCCTCAGGTGGGCGCTTGCGGGCAAATACGCGGAAATCCAAAGAAGCAGCCTGATCCGCACAGAATTTTGTGCCATAAAGCTGAGATTTAGCAAATTCAGCGGAAACTTCATGCTCTAAAAGCGGGTTTGTTTTTCGGATTAGTTCCCGAATAACTGGCATCAAAGTTGCAATCATGCTGTTATATTCTTCTCTGTCCTGAGCGGCAGCTTCCGGGCGGTGGACAATAAGCTTAATATCTTCATGGCAGCTGCCTTGAACACTTTGCCGGACTTCTTTGTTTAATTGTTTGCGAAATTCCCTTTTTTGTTCATTTGAAACGGGTTTATCCAGCTCATGGTAAACTGGAGTGCCATTTTCTCCATTATCATTGCTTGACACATCAGAATTCTTATCGCTGCTCGTATCCGAATGCCCCTCACTGTCTGCTGATTTTCTCAGACGGATTGCATTTTTATCAGCTTTATCTGTTTCTGCAGAGTATTCTCCGTTTCCTGAAATATGAAGTTCCATTACTTCCGAATTCTCCCCATCCGGATGAGAATGACAGATAATATCTAATTCTTCAAGCTTATCTGTCAAACCGTGGCTTACCAGTGCCTGCTCTAAAATGGCAAGCTCCTGTGGGTCAGTGGTAATTTTATAGAGCACCTTATGATATAGGGTACTTCGCACTGGTGCACCACTTGCGACAGCATCAACCCAAAAGATATAGGAGCGCATCCCAGCCACACCTTTAATTGCATTAGCCCGAGCTGTTTCATCCAGCAGCATAATTGTTTCGGCTAAAAGAGAAAGAACATTTTCAGATTGATATCCGGTCTTAGCTTTGGCTCGTTCCATCATAACTGCCTTAGGTGGTAAGTCCAGTTTTTCGGCATGCTGCACTCTATCACGCAAAGCCTCATTTAAAGGACGGTAGCCATTGTAGCCGCGGTTTGTTGTAATAACAGCAATAAAATCCGGATGCCGGTGTGCGATACGGGTAGGTAAGTTTAGACTGCCATCCGGTTCCAATGCAGAATTCAGAGCCATTAAAACAGCAGCATCCCTAATCACTGTGGGTTCCTGAATCTCCAAGAGCCACCCATTTTCATAAGCACGGACAATTTCTGATGGATAATAGTGATATTCAATCGTATCTGATTTATCCTTTTCAGATAATACCGGTAAAATAGAACCTAACACGTCGGATTTATCCATATCAGCAAAACAGGTTACTTTCGTATAAGGCAGGTTAAAATCAGCAGAGAGGGCTTTGGCAAGCTGGGTTTTCCCCGAACCTGCATCGCCCTCCAGTAAAACTGTACTGATTTTCATTTCACCGCGGTTCCAATTCCTTACTACTTCTTGATATATACGTTTTTCTGCTTCACTTTCAATATGCGAAGGTGGTTTTTGCCAGACAAGGGATTGCTCCTCTTCTGTCAGCTGTCTGGCAGGTGACAAAACACAAGTCTGTTTCATATTAATATAACTCCAATTCTTCTAAAATGCGGCTGAGTACTCGCTTACGTTCTCCAATCAATTCCCCTAAATCATTCAGACTCTGGGCAAAGGTTTTGATGTCCTCATTAATATTTTGATTGTCAATGCAAACCTCTACGGGTAGTACTCCACCCTGTACTCCAACCCGTTCCACGAGGGGCTTTTCCGGATCATATAAAAGCGGAAGCCGGTAAGCCTCTTTAAAATAAAGCAATGTTCTGGATAAAAAGATCATCAAGTCAAATACTTGATGGATAGGTAGCTCCTGTGCCAAAAACAATTCGCCATCTTTACCGGTTTTCCAGATCTGTGCGGCAATCTGCATTTTTTTATTTTCATCCAGCATAGGTTCACCCAATGTTAAGCTTTTGATGTCAGATTGATAAGCATTTCTGCCGTCTATGAGGTCATAACCGTTTGACACCATAACAATTTTTTCATTCATCGCCATATCCTCCTTGCATTTGGATTAGCAGCGAGACACTGCTCTCTTAAACTTTCTAATTTCGCTGTATGATCTTCGCTTGGGTCATCATACTTTAACACTTTGATAACTGATAGTTCAAAGCCTTCCGGGCCATATTTGTTCCAAAGTTCCTGTAATTTTTTATTAGGGTGCCAGTTGGCTGACAATTTCATATTAGTGCTGTTAAAATCCGCCTTTGTATCTTTGGAAATACCTAAGAATATTTCGCCGGTTTCTTTACAGCAGTAAGAAATTACACCCATTTCCGGATGCCTGTTTTTATAGGATTCCAAAAGTTCTTTTTTTCTTTTTATATCCATTGTTTTCACCTCGACTTTAGTATACACTTATATGCTCTAAAAAATAATCCACGCTCCGTAGACAAAACAGAGCGCGGGTTATTCAAAAGTCCCATTTGATCCTTTTTTGGAAAAGCAGTGCAATAGAAGTAATAAGGCAAATCCCAATGCCTGAAATGAAAAACCACTTACTAATACCGATAATCTCGGCTACCGGGCTTGCTATGGCAAGTCCAATCGGCATTGTCACAGATGAAGTTACTGATAGCAAAGAAAATGCTCTGCCCATTTTTTCGCGCGAAATGGTTTCGTGCATATAAGCCGTTAATGGTATGGTATGGATATTACCACCTCCGCCAATAAAAGCACAGGCAAAAATGAAAAGCCAGCAAGCAATAAGCGAAGATGGCAGTAAGCCACAGAACAGAACGGCAATTCCCATAACCCCAAGACCAACATAAGCCGTTTTCAGTTTGTTCTTTACTCTCAATCTGCTGCTAAGTAGTATGGCACTTGCCATCATACCCAGCGCACAGCTCAAAGACCCTGCACTGGCATACCATGCACCCGCATTAAAATAGCTGCTGATCATTAGCGGAAAAAAAGTTGTCAAAGGCATATAGAAAATCAAACACAAAGTTTCGGCTATAATGATAACAAGCAGTTTTCTATCTGCGGCGTACACCGATAATCCTTCCTTGAAATCGTCTTTAAAGCTTTGCTTTACTTTGTTTTTTGCTATCAGCTTCGGAACTTTTACTACACCTAATAAACAACAAGCCACAATAGCTCCCATAAGATCAGTAAGCAATATGGCATTTATGGGGAAGGCTGCATACATGGCAGCACCTAAAATAGGCCCAAGTATATAGGAACCAGACTGCATCATCTGATTCCAGCTGTTTGCCCGTACAAGTTGCTCTGCAGGAACCATTTGGGGAATAATTGAGCGAATAGACGGGGAATGAAAAGTATTCCCAATCGCTCGCATTAAAAGTACAAGCAACGAAATCCAAATTGGCATCTCATAAAGCCACAATAAAAACGCAAATACAGCGGCAGACAGTCCTACAAACAGGTCAGCACAAATACAGATGACCTTTCGATTATACCGGTCAGCTATAACCCCGGCAGCTGGGCTGAATAAAACTACAGGAACATAAGCTACCATACCAGATAACCCCAAGAGCAATGCGGAATTTGTTTCGCTGGTAATCCACCAAATTAATGCAAACTGAACAGCGGAACTCCCAATTAGTGAAATCGACTGCCCAATAACAATCAGCAAAAATGGTAATTTCCACTTTTGTTCTGTTGTCATGGCAATTTTTGAATTATCCATAATCATTTACCTCCTTACTTATTGTAAAAGGATATGATATATAGAACAATCCACGCTCCGTAGACCATTTCAATGATACAGGGTTACGGAGGAAACTAAGCCATTTGCGGAATATCTGCCGCCCACCGAAAAAGATGGGCATAAGGTGTACTGCCGCCATATCATCAGCGTGTTCAAGCTGGTGCAGGATTTGCTGGCCCCCAGCAAGGTAAAGGGCAAAAGCCAGTTCCAGCTCCTCATGGAAAAGCTACCGCCCGACCACAAGGCCCGCTGGTTTGCGGGAGCCGATCTCAACTCCGCGGGACAGGCCATGGTGTCGGTGCTCTCCACCGTGTTGTCCCATTTAAATGCCTTTCTTGACTCGAAAATGGAGCAAATCCTCTGCATTGAAACAACCATTGATACCGAGAAATTCGCAATGAAAAATCCGCGCTGATTATTGTACTTCCCGAGGAAGACTTGACTAAATATTTTATGGTCAGCCTTAAGTTATCCACTTTCTCTCTCATCCTTTGGCTACATGAATTTCATGCCAGATTGATGTCCCTCATTGCCTATCTCGTCATACGCCTTATCAAACAAGTGACGAGTTTTATCCAATCGATCATCCGGTTTTCTGGCCTGAGTAAAGATTTCACCGGTGTTTTGCTGATACCCTGCCCGTTCTGTTAAAAAGACTCCGCGACCTTTTGTAAGCTCCGAAAGCTGCTCTTTATAAAATTGTGATGTGCGAGCCGGAATTTTTCCTGATACTACGATTTCGTTGTGCTGTGTCTTTATTGATACAATATCTGCATGAAATTTTTTCAGATCATTGTAAACACGCGCGTTGCAATCTTGGGGAACATAAAGCTCAAATGACAGGCAGGGCTCTAACAACTCCGTACCTGACTGTTTTAGGGCTTGCTCAAATACAATAGGAGCTAAATGCCGAAAGTCAGCAGGGGTACTTACCGGACTGTAGTATACGCCATATTCAAAACAGACTTTGAGATCTGTTACTTCCCATCCATATAACCCCTGCTCACAACCATATCGAACACCTTCTTCAACGGCGTTCTGAAATGATTTATTTAAATATCCATAGGACACTTTGCTTTCATAGCGCAGTCCAGTTCCAATGGGAAGCGGTTCGATTGACAATCCTATGGATGCCCAAAAAGGATTAGGGGTGACCTCAATATGGGCAGTAAAGTCTGCCTTTTTCAAAGGCCGTTCTTTATAAATAGTTGTTACATTCTCGATTTTGACCTGAAGATGGTATCGGTTTTGTAGCAAAGAAACGATGACTTCCATTTGTACTTTTCCGAGGAACTCCATAATAATATCGTTGCTTCTGGAATCCAATTTATATTGCAAAAGAGGATCTGTTTCCGCCAGTTCCGATAAGGCTTCTAACAGAAAAGTTCTGTCGGAAGAAAGGACAGGGGAAATGTTCGCCTGCATGATCAGATTATTGTTGTGTAGAATCAAATTCCTTTCAGGAATTGTTCCTATGGAGTCCCCAATCTTTAGTCGCATTTCATTTGGAAAAATAGCAATATCACCGCATTCGACTTTTTCGGTTTCTACCATTTTTCCATTGCTTGAGGTCTCTAATTTTTTAATTTTTATACTGTCAGAATGATCTTGCAGGGTTAGTACGTCACGTGATTTAATGGAACCTCCAAAAATGCGCATATATGTGCGTTTGTTTCGATTATCATCTCTTTCAACTTTGTATACCAATGCAGCAAGATTAGAGTTGGGTGGAGACATAAATGGAGTGAATTCCATGAGAATCGCATCCATGAGTTCTTTCGTGCCAATATGTTTCAGAGCACTGCCGTGGTAAACAGGCAAAAGAGTACCATCATTTATATTTTTTCTTCTGCTCTCTAACAGTTCCTCCGCCGTAATGGGCTGATCCATAACATATTTTTTTAGCAAAGCATCATCCGTTTCAATAATCGTGTCTTTAAATTCTTCAGACAACGGATTCAGAGTTTTGGGCAAAAGAGAGATTCTATTTGTAATGCTCTGCATGATAAGAATATGAGAGGACAATTTAGCTCTGATATCCTCATAGAGGGAATCAAAATCAATATCCGGTTGATCGATCTTATTAATAAAAATCAAAGCAGGAAGTTTCCTTTTTCGTATTGCATCGAAAAGGATACGTGTTTGTGCCTGAATGCCGTCTTTGGCAGAGATCAGCAAGATAGCGCCATCCAACACATTCAATGAGCGCTCTACCTCTGAATAAAAATCGATATGTCCAGGCGTATCAATCAAATTGACTTTGACATGGCCCCATTGATAAGATGCTATGGATGCCTGAATTGTAATGCCCCTTTGCTTTTCAAGTGCCATAGAATCTGTAATCGTTGAACCCCTGTCAACACGCCCGGACTCAGTAATGGTACCGCTGGCATAGAGAATACTCTCTGTTAATGTTGTTTTTCCAGCATCTACATGAGCCAAGATGCCGATATTCATTATTTTCATAAGTCACACCTCATATGATCGTTAAAAGATAAAAGTCCCCTGTGATTGAAATACTTTCATCACAGGGGACTGCTATCATAACAATTATGAGCACGACATTAAAAGCTGTTAGAAAGAGAATTCTACAGCAAGGCGGCATCCATAAAATATGAAAGTATTCTTAAATTAAGGTACAAAAATCAAACCTATTACAGATGTAATAAGGCCAAATCATTCGTACCTACCATCATTCAGTTGATTGTTATTTAAGAATACCTTGCCGCATAGTAGTTAATCTCCTTTTAGTGCTTTTCTTATGTTACCTTATGAACACTGGATTTGTCAAGTTCACTATCGCTACCAAAGTGGCTATGGGAAAAAAGGATATAAAAAAGATACTAATGTGAAACAAAATAGAATCAGACACGAAAAACACTTAATAAAATGGATTTATGGATTTGAATTACATTTTTGAGGGTGGTGATTTTATGTGCTGGTCAATCCAGATTGCACCGCTGCTAATTTATTGCAGCGATATTAGGTCGATTATGTAGCTGCTTTATATAGCTTCTATCTGCAAAAAAAAGGCAACGGCTTTCACCGGAGCCATGCGCCCATCAACACGAACTATCAGAGCATGTCGAATATGAAATAACCCATCAGAGCGTACCAACGGACGATCATGTCCACCGGTATGCTCTTTTTTTGCGGTACAGAATCCTTCCCCGGTGCCGGTCACCGCCTCTTGTCCTTCGTTTTCAATCACATTTTGAAAATTAGGAGGACAAGCATATGTCAGAGAACAAAAAATATACCATTGTTGTAAAACGGCAGCGTGTAAAGGTCAGCGAGGCTGTCTACCGTGCCTACCATAAAGAGCGGGAAGCAGAGCGCTATCAGAACAAGCTGATCCGCCAGAACGATCTGTCGCTGGAGCGATTCAGGGAGGACGGCGTCAATATTGATTACCTCATTGTCCATGTTCAGCCGGACATCTTGGACAAGCTCATTCATCAGGAACAGCTGACAGCTCTGTGGATTGCACTTCAGTCCTTGTCGGAGGAAGAACGTTCCCTTATTGACGAGCTGTTTTTCAATGACAAGAGCGAGCGGATGCTGGCTTCGGAACTTGGAATTGCCACCATGACACTCCATGACCGTAAGCATCGTATCCTCAAAAAGCTGAGAAAACTTCTTGAGAATTAAAAATTAATCCGTACACCCCCCTCACTTTTTCCTTTATAGAAGTGAGGGGGATTTTCTATCTCTCTCCTGTTCCTTGAAAAACACCGAGCTATTCGGTCATATCCAGCAGCTTAAATACGTTAGCTGTTCAGCTCCGATGAGGGGAAAGCGGCTTTGGAGGACACGCCAAGACCATCTGCGGATAGGTCAGAGCTATCCGTCAACACGATAGTATCAAAGGTGCCAAGCGAGAAATGTCCGTCCATAAAGCAATCCGTGGTGGATTGCCCCGCCATGACCTGAACAGCCTACAATGATACTTCTGCATAGCCACAGACATCGCAATGGGTGCAGCCGCCGGAGAACCCGGCGGGGGTGAGAGTCCCATGACAGCCATACATCACGCTTGCGTGACGTTAACCAATGGCTGGTTTAAGCTGACTGCCCAAAGGACGGAATCGTCCTTAACCGCAGGCGATTTGCCTGTGGTGTTCTGCTTCGGGAAGTAGTGTCGAATAGAAGCAGCAGAAAACGAAGAACAAGAGTTTTGTTATATCAGAAACTATGAGGACAGCCGCCCAGCGGATAAACCCGGTCACAATCGGCGGCTGTCCTTATCCTTGTGATATAACACTGATTTCATCAAAAGGAGGAACGAAAAATGCATATTTACAAAGGCGATATGTTCTACGCCGATTTAACGCCGGTTGTGGGCTGTGAGCAGGGCGGTATCAGGCCTATTTTGATAGTTCAAAACGATATCGGAAACCGCTACAGTCCCACCGTCATCGTGGCCGCCATCACCAGCCGTACCGAAAAGAGTCATCTGCCTACCCATATCCAGCTGTGCAGCCAGCAGTATGGACTGCGGCAGAATTCTCTTGTGCTGCTGGAGCAGGTGCGAACCATTGACCGTTCCCGCCTGCGAGAGTACATAGGCCATTTGAGTGAACAACAGATGCAGCAGGTCAATGAAGCCTTAGCTGTAAGCTTTGGTCTGGATGCCACGCTGCCGGAACCGCAAATGAGCCTGAGCTTGTGAAAGGAGAAATTTTCTATGGATCAGAAATCCGCGTGGATTTACTGTCGCATCGATGCACCGGAAGATACCCATGGTGCTTTAAAAGGGCAATACGAAAGGCTGGAAACCTATGCCGCACAGATGGATTTTGCCGTTGTCGGTTCTTCTCAGGATTTGGGCAGCAGCCTGAACTTTGACCGTCCCGGTCTGCAAACTGTTCTGGAAGCGGCAAAAGCCTGGAGCTTTCAGATTCTGCTTGTGGATTCGGTGAGCCGGATCGGTCGGGACATGACAAAGACCGTTAACTTCATTCAAACAATCAGCGGCTTCAATGTCAGCATTTACTCCCCGATGGAGGGAGAAATCAAGCTGTCTGATTTTGAAACGCCGCCGTTCCAATTAGGTTAGGAGGGATTGCTATGACGAAAATAGAACCGGTCAATGAAGTCCGTTATTTAATGGCACACAACTTCCTCGCCTATCTTCTGGAGCAGGGAAAAATCAGCCCTGCGGAATTTCAGATTGCAGACGAATTTGTGGTCGAAAAATACAAGCCGAGGCTCCGGATTATTTAGTAGTAATTGTGATAGCTATGTCCGCATCTCTGTGGTAGTGTATGTGCTAATACCTTAGAGGCATTGAACTTACACGAAAGGAGCTGTCACACATGAATTCACGAAAACCAAAGGAGGTGCCGCCATGCCGCAGGTACAGGTTATCGAACCGGTAAACGCCATTTACCGCTATGCACCGCCCAAGCTGCGTGTCTGCGCCTACGCCAGAGTCAGCAGCGATTCGGCGGATCAGCTGAATTCCTTTTCCGTGCAGATGGAGCATTACACCTCCCTGATTGCCGGAAATGAAGAATGGGAGCTGGTGGATATTTACGCCGATGAGGGTATCACCGGAACCCGGTCGGACAAGCGGGAGGAATTCCAGCGGATGCTTTCCGACTGCAGGAAAGGCAAAATCGACCGCATCCTTGTAAAGTCCGTTTCTCGGTTTGCAAGAAACATCCACGACTGCCTCTCCACCGTCCGGGAGCTGAAAGCCCTCGGCATCGAGGTGGAATTTGAAGAAGATGGCCTCAAGACAGCGGATATGCACGATGAGATGATGATTGGAGCCTTCAGCTCCATCGCTCAGGAGGAATCCACCTCCATCTCCAACAATATGCGCTGGAGCTACGCCCGGAGGATGCAAAACGGCAGCTTCACTTGCTGCTGCGCTCCCTACGGATACGATCTTATAGACAATACGCTGGTTCCCAATCCCAAGGAAGCCCCGGTGGTGCGCCGGATATTCGGGAGCTACCTCTCCGGCAAGAGCATGGAAAAGATTGCAGACGAGCTGAACGCCGATGGCATCCCCTGCAAGAATGGAGAGATCAAATGGCTGTATACCGCTGTCAGCTATATTCTCAAAAGTGAGCGTTATATCGGCGATGCCCTGCTGCAGAAATCCTATACCACCAGCACCATGCCCTTTCAAACCAAGCGCAACAAGGGTGAGCGTGACCGCTATTACATCACCGGCTCCCATGAGACGCTCATCAGCCGGTCGGAGTTTGAGCGAGCGCAGCAGCTGATGAAAGCCCGTAACGCCCTCTGCCCAAGCAAGGGTCGTGGCAGGCAGTATGCATTCTCACAAAAAATCAAATGCGGCAAATGCCGTACAAACTTCTCCCGCAGGGTGACCAACGGCAAAACCTATTGGGTCTGCCATAAGCACTTCCGCAGCAAGGAGCTGTGCGAAATCCGTCAAATCCGGGAAGATGCCATCATACAGGCATTTATCCGAATGGTTAACAAGCTAAAACAGAATAGCCGCTATATTCTTTCCCCCACTTTAACAGAGCTGATGGATCTCAAGACCAAAATCACCATGAGCGATGCAAAAATCGGAAGCATCAATACAGAAATAGCGGAACTCACTAAGCAGAGTCTGGTACTGAATCGTCTCAGGACGAAAGGTTACATGGACTCTGCTATTTTTATGCAGAAAAATAATGAAATCAACCAGCAGCTCGACCTCCTGAAGCGAGGCCGCCGCAGACTGCTGGAAAGCGATGCGGACGATGAGATGATTTCCGACTGCAAACTGCTGATGGAACTGATGGAACAGGGATCGCCGTACCTGACCAGCTTTGACGAAACCCTATTCTACAGCATTGTTAATCAGATTGTTGTCACCGAGCAGGATAAGCTAAAATTCTGTCTCATCGGTGGCTTTGCCTTTACCGAGCAGCTGCCAAAGGAGGTGTTCGGGAGATGAAGAAAAATCGATACCTTCTTTTCGGCTATCACATCCAAAACGGTGCGCTGTGTATCCATGAAGCGGAAGCCGCTGTGGTTCGTCAGGTTTTTGCGGATTACCAAGCCGGAATGTCCTATCGCCGGATTGCCGAAAGCCTCACCGCTAAAGGCATTCCCTATATGGAGAACCGCACTGGCTGGAACAAGCACATGGTCAAGCGGATGCTGGAGAATTCCCGCTACTGCGGCAGGGATGACTTCCCGCCGATACTCCCTGCCGACACGTTCGGAGCTGTAGCCGCCCTGATCGGGCAGAAAAGCCACGGGGAGCCTTTATCCGAGGAACTGGGCAGCATCCGCAGTAAGGCGGTTTGTGGGGCTTGTGGAGCCAAGTACGAAAGGGACGGCAGAAACAAAAAATATGAAACGTGGTGCTGCTCCGCCGAGGGGCGCATCACGCCGAAGCGCATCACCGACCAAGCCATGCTGGACAGCGTAAAGGCAATCCTGAATGCCGTCATCAGTGAGCCGCCCTTGCTGGAACTCCCCTCACCGCATCGGGAAAACTATTCCCTTGATGTCGCCCGGACGGAGAACCAGATCAACCGGGAGCTTGAAAAAAGCGAGGTGGACAGCGAATACATCAAGCTGCTGATATTCGGCTGCGCCGCCGCAAAATATGGGGCCTGTGCCGATACGGAGCCGGAATACTTAACCCGCCGGTTGCTGACGATATTCGAGCAGGAAAAACCGCTGGATGCTTTTTCTATCCGCCTGTTTAGGGACACTGTCAAAAATGTCATCGTTGATGCGGATGGCAGCCTGTGGCTTAAAATGATAAACGGAAAGCTGATTCATGAAAATCAGCCTGGAAAGGAGTAAGCCGCCATGCAAGCACAAACCGTAACACCCATGCAGAAAAAGGTAGATGTGATCCCCGCCAATATTCTTTTAACCAAGCCCAATGCCAGAAAGAGAAAGCTCCGTGTGGCGGCCTACTGCCGGGTCAGCACCGAACAGGAAGAACAGCAGTCCAGCTACGCTGCGCAGATTGCTTATTACACCGAGAAAATCAACAAAAACAAGGATTGGGAGCTTGCCGGTATTTTTGCCGATGAGGGTATCACCGGAACCAGCGCCAAAAAGCGTACCGAGTTTCTCAAGCTCATGGCTCTGTGCGAAAAGGGCAAAGTAGACATGGTGCTGACCAAATCCGTCTCCCGGTTTTCCAGAAACACGCTTGATGCCATCGGGTATATCCGAAAACTCAAGGCAAAGGGCATTCCCATCATCTTTGAAAAAGAGGGCATCAACACGATGGAAATGGCCAGCGAAATGGCGCTGTGCTTCCTCAGCGGGTTTGCGCAGGCTGAGAGTGAGTCCATCAGCCGCAACGTCACATGGGGTAAACGTCAGAGCTTCAAAAACGGAAAGGTACCTTTTCAATATTCCCGCATTTTAGGTTACGAAAAAGGTGAGGACGGTCAGCCCAAGATTGTGCCGGAGGAAGCGGAAATCGTCAAGCGGATTTTCAGGAGCTATTACTCCGGTGCCAGCGTCCGAAAAATAAAGGAATCGCTGGAGGCAGATAAAATTTTTTCGCCCACCGGCAAGCAGGAATGGTCAATTGGCGTACTGCAGTATATGCTACGGAATGAGCGCTACATCGGCGATGCCCTTCTGCAGAAAACCTATGTGGTGGACTGCTTAACCAAGGAAACCCGGAAAAACAACGGTGAAATCCCGCAGTATTATGTAACCGGAAACCATGAATCCATTATTTCAAAGGATTTATTCAACCTTGTACAGGAGGAAATCGCCCGGAGAGCCGGAAAACGTAAGGTGGCCAAGAAAGCGGTGAAAACTGAAAAAGGAAAATACAGCAGCAAATATGCGCTGACCGAGCTTCTCTGCTGTGGTGAATGCGGTACACAATACCGCAGGGTCACTTGGGCGAGGAACGGCAAGAAAAAAGTGGTCTGGCGCTGCATCAACCGCTTAGAATACGGCACGAAATACTGCAAGGAATCCCCTACCATTGAAGAAAGCCGGTTGCACCAAGCAATTGTCACTGCCCTGAACCGACTGGATGAAGATAAGGCCGATGTCATCGAAACCCTCAAAGCAGGCCTGCGGCTGGCCATCGGTTCACAGGATGATGACAGCTTCAATGAATCGGCTGTCCAAAACCGTATCGCCGAGCTGCAGAGCGTAATGATGGATTTGGTGGAACTCAGCTCCAAGTCCAGCGCCGGTGCGGATTACTTCGATGCCAAGTTTGAGGAAATCGCAGCCGAGATAAAGGGGCTGCAGGGGCAGCTTGGCGAACATCAAGAGCAGACCATGCTCGCCCAAAACACACAAGCCCGAATTCATGAATTGCTTTACATGATGGAACATACCGATCTTAGCGTAAAGGAATATCGTGATGATGTAGTCAAGGGGATTATTACCAAGGTGGTGGTTTTGTCCGCAGACCGAATCCGAATCATTTTTGATAACAATGTGGAAATGGAACAGGAACTGCCGAGTGAATGAGAGAAGCCGCCACAAAAGCTGGCGGCATTTCTCTTTGGGCAGACTTTTTGCTATTTTTCAATCTGTTTCACCATAATACTGTGAATATTTCCATAATTTACACGAATCTGATTGCTTTATTCGCCGCTGCGATATATAATATATACAATATTTATTCGGCAAAGGAATGTTTTAATGGACTATATGACAGCGAAAGAAGCAGCAGAAAAATGGGAAATCACTCCACGCCGGGTGCAGGTGCTTTGTGCACAGGGGAAAATACCGGGCGCTGTTCGGTTTGGGGTTGCTTGGGCAATACCTAAGTATGCGGTGAAGCCTAAGGACGGAAGAACAAAATAACAAATTGAACTCATTGTGAGTAAAATTAATTTATGGGGAAAGAGTGGGAAGCTTTTATGAAAAAAGTTGCTATAAAATTAGAGAATTGCTACGGGATCAAAAAGTTTAAAAAGGAATTTGATTTTAGTGATAAAGCCGCATTTATTATTTATGCATCTAATGGCTCTATGAAAACTTCTTTCACTAAGACTTTGAAAGACATTAGTAAAGGAGAATCCCCTAAGGAAGAAGTATTCGGTAGAGAATCTACATACACCATAGAAAACGAAAACAGTGAACCTATTAAACCCGAAGAAATATTCGTTATAGAATCCTATGATGCAGACTTCTATTCAAAAAGAATGTCTAATCTGCTTATGAATAAAATCCTGCAAGAAAAATACAATTTGGTAACTCAAGATATATTAGATAGAAAAAATGAATTTTTAGCTTCTGTGAAAGCTATTGTTGGTAGTAAAGTCTCTGTAGAAGAAGAATGTTTACAGGCTTTTAGCTCATCAAATTTTCTTGATACACTGGCAAAATTGATAGATAGCGATATCCTCACGACGGAAGATAGTGGTTTGGATTTTTCAAAATTGATTACTCTTCTTTATTTGACTCAAAGGTTGAAGCATTTGTTAAAGATGATAAAAATTATAGGTTATTAGCAGAATACGGTAGCCAGTATGACACTCTCGTTGAAAATTCCACGTTTCTTAAAAAAGGTACATTTAGCCAATATAATGCAACCACAGTAAATAGCACTCTTGATGATAATGGATTCTTTAAAGCGGGACATGAAATTTTGTTGCAAGATGGTGCTCATATAAAATCATCTGACGATTTTGAAAAGATGTTGCAGGAAGAAAAAAAGAAAATTCTATCTGATCCCAAATTGTTAAAACGTTTTGATCAAATCGATAAGAAATTATCCGCAAATGCGTCTTTAAGAAATTTTAGAATTATTATTGAAACTTACCCCGAACTCATTACCAAACTGGTATCATATGAGTCTTTTAAGCGCAAATCATGGATAGGTATTTTAAAGAATCAAGTATCCGAGGTTTCAACCTTAGTCGAGCTATATAAAAAAACGCAAGAAGAAATTAAGAAAATTCAGGACGAAGCTCAAAAAGAAAGTGCAAGATGGCGTCAAGTAGTTGACATATTTTCAAACAGATTTTTTGTTCCCTTTATTGTCGAAATTAGCAATCAAGAAGATGTGGTTTTGAAAAACTCTGTTCCCACCTTGTCTTTCAGATATAAAGAACGTGATGAAGAACAAGAAATAGACCGTTCTAAACTAAATACAATTTTAAGTGGTGGTGAAAGAAGAGCGTTGTATCTTCTTAATATTATTTTTGAAATGGAAGCTTTGAAAGAAGATAATAAAAAAATGCTCATTGTTGCTGATGACATTGCTGAATCATTCGATTACAAAAATAAGTACGCAATTATTGAATACCTAATGGAACATTATTCTTGCGGCTTGTTCAATCTCATTATATTAACGCATAACTTTGATTTTTACCGGACAGTTGGATCACGGATGTTAAACTCTAATCGTAAGCATTGCGTAATGGCAATAAAAAACGAAGAAGAAATACTGGTCAAAGATGGGCAATATTTAAAAAACGTGTTTACATCATGGAAAGAGCGTTTCGAAAAAAATGATACTATATTAATAGCTTCTATTCCTTTTATACGTAATATTGTAGAGTATATTGATTCCGAAGATGCTCCTGATTACCTGCTTTTAACCAAATTATTGCATATGATTAATTATTCTGATGGCAAGACCACCAAAGAAATTTCTTTGGAAGATCTCGAAAAAGTTATTAATGATGTTTGGAAAACAAATAAAAGTATATCTACAAACAGAAAAGATAAGACTGTTTATAGCCTTATTATAGATGTTGCTGACAAGATTTCGTCAAGTCCAGAGGTGGATGAAATTGCTTTAGAAAATAAAATTGCACTTTCAATGGGAATTAGATTAATAGCTGAAGAGTTCATGATTCAGCAAATTACCGATGATTGTGGGACTGACGACAAGATAAAAGAAATAGACTCTAATCAAACAGGCAAGCTACTTTCTCTTTATAAGCAATGTGCTGGAACTAATAAAGATATGTTGCCAATTTTAGAGGAAGTTAGTTTAATGACGGCTGAAAATATCCATTTGAATTCTTTTATGTATGAACCGCTGATAGATGTTTCTGTTTTGCAGTTGAAAAAATTATATGGAGTATTGGCGCCACTGAATTCGGAAGCTGAAATTTAAAAGTTTTTCGCACGAACAGGGTGCATCTATTTTGACCTAATGACACAGATAAAAGAAAATGGACTTAAGCTTTTAAAGTTTAAGTCTTTTTTGCTTTAAGATCCTTATAAATAGAAAACTCTAATATTGGTATAAATTATTAAACGGCAATAGTTACATTCTTCTCATAATAAATTTCATTTACCCGTTACATTACGTATTCTATAAACATAGCTAAACAGGCGTCATTACTTTCTTCCCATTAAAGAATTAATAAATGTAGTCTTTATAAGAGCATGAAGTGCTTTTACTATGTAGTCCTTGATAATTTTATTAGGCCTAACATCGTTGGTGTGGTTATTTATAATAAAAATGACTCTAATTAATCATTCCACAGTTTAAATATATGCTTAATCCACAACAAAAAAGGCTTAATTTTTCCTTACACCTAATATTCTCAAAAATCTAACTCTTTCATAATTGTAAGTGCTCAGCGGGCGCATAAAAGCATCATCTGTGTGTGTTGCAATATATACATCATCATTGTCCGTTTCTACTATAATTTGGGAGTGATAAAAATTCCCATTATAATTCCCCAGCTGTAAAATATCCCCCGGACTAACATAATATCTATCAATTTCTTCTGCAAAAGGACCAGCTTTCTTATTATTAATCAAAAAATTATATAAGTATGGGACACCAGTCCAAGATGGAGTACGATTATTTACACTGTAATAATACCATCCAAAAATCTTTTTATGATTCATAATGCCACTGCCAGCAAATAAACACTGAGATATAAAATTGGTACAGTCTCCACCTAAGTTATCAAAATTGTAGTACTTAGGGTTGCGTTTAAAAGCCCATTCCCTAGCATATGATATTGCTGCCTCTCTGTCATATGGTACCTCATACATACGTTTCACCACGCCGTCTTTTTGTTCATAATATGTTTTCATCCGGTGCTGCGTTACATACTATATTCTTTTACTCTTTTCCGATTTTTCTATTTACTTTTTATACCAAAATGATATAATGTTCTTACTTTGCGGATGTAGTTCAATGGCAGAACATCAGCTTCCCAAGCTGAATATGCGGGTTCGATTCCCGTCATCCGCTTAATTTTATGCATAATTACAAGGCATTTAAAAATCAGCATTTGCCCTTATCGTTGAATTTATCAGCATTTTCTAAGCTTTTCTTTTCATAATATTTGATTATAATTAATCACAATATGTATAAGAATCTTGTTTGAGATAGCTAGACAACAAAATAATTCACCAATACAAACAAAAGGGCGGTCAATTAAGGCCGCCATACTTATGACTTTTATAGAAATTAATATGATATAAAACAATATATCATTTAATTATGCCAACAAATCCACAGCACACCATAAAACCACAAGAAATATAAGATTTATAGAAGTAAAGACTGCGAGATACTTACCTTTCTGTGCACCAATTGTTGCAGCATATAACTTATATGAAATCAAACTAGCCATAGAAGCTATCAACGTACCAAGTCCGCCAAGATTAACTCCAATCAATAACGCAGAGTAATCTTCAGTAAATTTCGATAAAAGCATAGCTGCAGGCACATTACTAATTACCTGGCTTAGTAAAATTCCTGCAGGCAGTTCATGACCATCGGTCAGTTGAGCCATCACGGAGCTGACATAAGAAATGCTTTTTATGTTACCAATAAATATAAATAAAAATATAAATGTTAGAATTAGGCCATAATCCACACAAAAAAATATAGCTCGGTCAAAAATCAAAACTCCAATTATAACAACTGTGAGTGCAATGTAATACGGAACGATATGCAATACAGCAAGTAAGCACACAACAAACAATAGAAGCCAAGGAATAATTTGCGTAAGCAGTACAGGCTTTACAAATGATTCTTTAATTAAGATAATAGGTTCCTGCTTTATCAGTAGAACAGCAGCAGAAAGCATTATAAATGACACCGCCGTAGGAACAACCATTACACAAATAAATTGTAAAACATTCATATTTGAAATTGAGTATATATATAAATTTTGTGGATTTCCAAACGGAGTAAGCATACTTCCGAGATTTGCAGCTACAGTTTGCAAAACTATTATCGGAATCAACAGTTTTTGCCTATTTGTCCGAGTTAATATCACTATCCCAAGCGGCACAAAAGTAATCAGTGCGACATCATTTGTAATAATCATACTGCTAAAAAAACAAATTCCGACTAAAGCAAGAGTAAGTGTACGAGTATTATGTACTGATTTTAGCATCCGTTCCATTATTAGTTCAAATAGTCCAGCTTTTTGTATTCCGGCAACAACTAACATCAGAGACAGTAATAGGCTGATTACACGCAAGTCCACGTATTCTAGGTATCCCTTTGACGGTGTCACTAATAGAGCAGACACAATCATAATTATCATAGCTACGAATAGAACAGGATCGCCTTTTAAAAACTTTAAAACTCTATGGTTTGTACACACTTTATTTCATATTCCTTTCTATATGCTGCTATAATTATTGCAATATATCAATTTAAAATATATAACTAAGCAACACATAATGCAACACGAAATTAGCGGTCGTATAATTCATAAGTATTTAAATTTAATACTACACCAACACAAACAAAAAAGGCGGCAATAAGGCCGCCAATGTTAATAATTCAGAATGTATACCAACATTACCAAAACTTTTGATGTTAAGTACTTTTTCATTCTCTTTTATTTACGTAATAAAATTTTTATATTGGTAAAATGATTTTACTCATTATTTATTAAATTTCTAAACATCTCATACAAACCCGTTGATGCAAGTCCACTAAAAAGACCTCCTAACAAAATTTCTGCTGTAAAAGACATCCGATTTATCCAAACATTAAGTACAACACCTAGGACACCCATAATAAGGGGTATGTACCTATTAATTCTGTCATTCGGTATAATATTTTTAATTATATATCCTATGCAAAGACAAATTCCAACAATAAGCGGTACTGCATATTTTGATAAAAAACCAATATCCATATTCAATTCTCCTTATCTAGATATATTTTACTTTTTGCAAATTAATATTACCAGGTATCATATCCGCCGTCCTCATAATTAACATATGATGTCCGCCTATTACTAATGTCATAATATAAATAAAAAAATTCGCTTGGTTTTCATTATTTTTTCCAAACATTTTTTAAACTAAGAATAAAATTTTAAAAGTAAAACATACTACAAATGAGGTGATTTTAGATGCAATTAACAATGCAATTTACACAGAAAGAAACATCATTATTGAAAGATTTAAAAGAACAGGAACAAATATGCGTTGAAAAGTATAATGATTATGCTTCCAGAGCCCAGGACAATCAGCTGAAAAACTTATTGAAACAAATTGCTCAGGCTGAACAACAGCATTTGGACACAGTAAATCAGATCATGAATGGGTCAATTCCTTCAATGCAGAGCGGTGGAAATAAACAGGTAAATATGAATTTCACAGCAACATACAATAGTGTATCATCAGATTCAAATAAGCAGAATGATTTTTACCTTTGCTCAGATTTGCTCTCTTCTGAAAAACATGTATCATCTGTATATAACACAAGCATATTTGAATTTAAAGATACAAATATAAGAGATATTTTAAATCATATTCAAAAAGAAGAACAGCAGCATGGAGAGCAACTTTATAACTATATGTCACAGAACGGAATGTACAACTAAATAAATACGCACAAAAATATCTAGTAGAAATTAAAAGCCTTTCCCTTCTCTGAATATTGACTGAACATTTTTTATATTAACCGGAAAGGCATAACTACTAAATAATTGCCACTTTCCTGTAAGATAAGTCTTGCATACATTAAAAGGCTTACCCTTATACAAAAATCGGCTATAGAATTTCTATAGCCGATTTAAATTTAATATTCGATTGTTAATTAACTCCTCAATTAAATTCATTTTTCTTAAGCAAGTTCCTTCCTATAATATATTCCTTCTTTCATATCCAAATATTCCGCTTCAAGAGAATTCCACTTTTCTTCAAGCTCCTTATATTTATTATACGCATCCAGCATTTGAGAAGAATTAAACGAAACACCCTCATTGACAAGTTTTTCTGAGTCGCTCTTTGGCGTAGTCTAAATCAATACCAATAGAATATAATTTTGCGGCTGTTCTAATTAACAATTCTTTTTTGCCTGCACACTTTTTCCTCCCTTCATTTTTAAACATATATGCTTACCTTACATATACAATAATTACAGTTTAAGCCTTAATATACTTTTTATGGCATCATTATATTATATATTTACAAAAAATACAATATTTTACAAAAATTTTTTTATAATTCTATAAAAATTAAACACTTGCTAGAATATGACATAAAGTTGTCTCTTAAACTTACAAAATATAACATATATTCATCTACTCCCATTAGTTAAATTAGTAATTTACAAATTAAATTTATATACTTTCACAAACATTATCAAAAATGAATATAATGCATAAGCGACCTTTCTGGAGGTGTAATTGTGCCGTCATTTCTTTTTTATCTTGTAGAAAGTATTATTCTAGTCATATCAGTTTCAACAGATGCATTTGCAGCCGGGCTGGCATACGGAGCAAGTAAAATCAAAATACCAAACTCATCATCAGCTGTAATCAGCTTTATCTGCAGCGGGATGCTTTTAGTTTCTATGCTTGCCGGAGGAATAGTCAATAATTTTATTCCTCCTGAAATAACTCGCAACCTATGTTTTTTTATTCTCTTTGCTATGGGTTTAGCAAAGTTATTTGACAACTGCATCAAATCTTATATAAGAAAACACAGTCGTATATACCTTAATTTTGCTACCAGCGATTTAAAATTTGTTCTAACTGTTTATGCTGATGTTGAATGTGCGGATTCAGATAACTCAAAAGTACTGTCGATAAAAGAAGCCGCAGCATTAGCTGCAGCACTGTCACTTGACAGCCTAGCAGTAGGCATGGGTGCAGCAATATCCGGGATTGAATTCATCCTCCCTGTAATTATTTCACTCATATTTACCTTTACTGCTGTGAAAACAGGATGCAAACCCGGTAAGCGTCTTCCACATCTGCTGCCTTTTGACGTATCAAATATTTCGGCAATACTTCTGATTATACTTGCAATTACACGGTTATTATAAAACACAAAAAATATGTTGACTAATTTATGTTATCCGCATATACTATATAAAAATCTCTTTGCACTGCATTACATTCTGAATAAAGAATGCGAGATCACCAGTACAAACTGAGCAGGCGATGCCATTGGGCATGGGGCCGGGCCGACCGACGAGCGGCAACAGATTGCAGTTATAGCACATCTGTGGGACAGTAGTATGTTCCCACAGGTGTGCTTTTTTATGCCTAGAGGAACGGTTGAACCTCATCGAAGTGCCATAAGAGAAATTTAACTCTACCGCAATAATCAATACGGAAAGGATGATTTCTTTATGACGAACCCCAAAAACATGGCAGGTCTTACATCTGCCGAAGCAAAACAACTACAGCTGCAGTACGGCAAAAACGAACTTACAGCAAAGAAAAAAGTAGGCTTTTTTGAAAAACTCTTTCATATTCTTTGTGAACCTATGTTTCTTTTATTAATAGCCGCAGCCGTAATTTATTTTATTCTTGGTGAGCCGCGTGACGGTTTAATTATGCTTATTTTCGTTATAGGCATGATAAGTATTGACGTCATGCAGGAGTGGAAAACAGATAAAACTCTTAATGCACTTAAAGATCTTTCTGCTCCAGAAATAACTGTTATAAGAGACGGCAAAGAACAAATCATTGCCAGCTCTGAATTAGTTCCTGGTGATTTAATGATGATATATGAAGGTGTGAAAATACCGGCTGATGGTGTCATTATTAAATGTGCCGATTTATGTGTTGATGAATCCTCTCTGACAGGTGAAGCTGTTGGAGTATGGAAATGCCCGGCTGAAAAAGTCGAACAAAGCAATGATTTTTGGCGTAAGGATTACTGCTATGCCGGAACGCTTGTCACTCAAGGTACTGCCACAATTGAGGTTGATAAAACAGGTGCAAATACAGAATACGGAAAAATAGGAGTAAATGTAGTATCAGCTCCGGACTCTCCCACACCACTTCAGATTCAAATAGGAAAGCTTGTTAAAACCTGTGCCATTATAGCAGGAGTATTGTTTTTGCTTGTTTCTGTTTTTACATGGTCAAACCTTTCAGACCACAGCTTCTCTGCAAGATTAATTGAAAGCATTCTATCAGGAGTTACTCTTGCAATGGCAATGATACCTGAAGAATTTCCGGTTATTCTCACAGTATTTCTATCGATGGGTGCATGGCGTCTTGCTAAAAAACACTCATTGGTAAGAAAGCTTCCAAGCGTTGAAACTCTTGGAGCAGTTTCAGTACTATGCGTTGACAAAACAGGCACAATTACTATGAATAAAATGTCTGTTCAGGAAGCTTGGGCAATTGATGAAAACGAAACTAGACTTATTGAAACAATGGGTTTAGGCTGTGAAACCGATGCCTATGACCCAATGGAAAAGGCAATGCTTGCCTACTGCAATAACCATGGCATTTCAAACAGTAATTTATTTAACGGTGAACTGATTAACGAGTACGCTTTTACAAACGAACTTAAAATGATGGGGCATGTCTGGAAGCGCAATAATAAAATATCTATTGCTGCCAAAGGCAGTCCTGAACAAATACTTTCAGTATGTACATTAGAAACAAATATTAAAAAAGCAGCAGAGGAAAAAATAAACGAATTTTCACGTAAAGGTCTGCGTGTAATTGCTATTGCCACAGCTGACATTCAAAACGAAAAGGAAATTCCAGAAAATATAACAGACTGCCATTTAACTCTATTGGGTCTTATCGGTCTTTCCGACCCTCCGCGTGAAGGCATTAAGGATGATATAACTGTATGTAATAACGCCGGTATAAGAGTAATAATGATTACCGGCGACAACGGTGTTACCGCCTCTGCAATTGCTGATAAAATTGGAATTCCAAACGACCGAAAGATAGTAACCGGCGAAATGATTAATCAAATGAACGAAGAACAGCTTTGTGAAGCAGTAAAGGATGTCTCAATATTTTCTCGTGTTGTTCCGGAACATAAAATGCGCATAGTAAAAGCACTTAAGCAAAACGGAGAAGTCGTAGCAATGACAGGAGACGGTGTCAATGATGCACCTGCACTAAAATATGCGGATATAGGAATTGCAATGGGCAAACATGGCAGTGAAGTATCAAGAGAAGCTGCGGACCTAATACTTATGGATGATAATTTCACAACTATTGTGGAAACAATTAAGGACGGCAGACGAATTTATGACAATATTCGTAAAGCCGTAGGATATGTTTTTACAATTCATATTCCAATTGCTTTTTCAGCATTGCTGGCACCATTATTAGGCATATCATCTAAGGCATTATTATTACTTCCGCTTCACGTTGTACTAATGGAAATATTAATAGACCCAACCTGTTCAATCGTGCTTGAAAGACAGCCGGCAGAAAAAGATATAATGAACTGCTGCCCCAGAAATCCAAATGAAAAACTGCTCTCGTCTGGTTTGCTTTTTAAAAGCATACTTCAAGGTTTTGCTGTATTTGCCGCATCATTTGGAATATATTACGTTACACTTAATGGCAACCCAATAAATGCAGCAACTGCACGTACTATGGGTTTAACAGTAATAATGATTTCTAATGTATTTCTTATTAATGTAAATAGTTCAGACAAAGAATTTACATTTCAATCTATAAAAAAACTTATTAGAGACAAAGTTATGTGGACAGTAGTTATAGGAACAATTCTGTTAATAGCAGCAATTATATATACTCCTCTGTCATCATATCTAAAGCTTTGTGCTATTTCACCTATTCAGCTTTTAACTGCATTATTACTTGCAGCCATTTCCGTGTTGTGGTATGAAATAGTAAAATTATTTAAACATATAAACAGAAAATAAGCATTTGGCAGTTCGAGTAAAATCGGACTGCTTTTTTATAAACTTAAATATTACAAAATTTCCTAGAAACACCTATTTTTCTTGAAGGGCTTTATCTGCTGTGGTATAATTTCATATAAAAGTTGCATCATTAATTATGTTGTGAAACGAGGTGGCGGAGTGAAAATTTCATCAGCATTAAAAAAGCTTCGTCCTTTCATAATTGATGACGATATTCGCATTAGAATTCAATTTATTTTTGTCTATGGAGCATTAGCAATTATTGCTTTGATAATGTCTATAGTTAATTTTTTTACTCAGCAATACTCTCTTATGATTTCTACACTAGTTTTTTCAATATTGTGTATATTAAACTTATTTTTATCGGTTAAAAAAAAGATTAATATAAAGCTTTCCGTTTCAATATTTGTAATAGCCTTTTTAGCACTTTTTTCATATTTTATTATTTCTGGGAATCCTGAAGGGTTCAGCGTTATCTGGATTTGTCTTCTACCTTCTTGGGGTCTTCTTTTATTCGGTCGAAAACGTGGTTCAATTATTTGTGCAGTAGTATTGGTTCTTATTATTTTCTTTTTTGAAACTTCAATGGGATTAAGTCTCCTTCAGTATCAATATACAGAATCATTTAAACTGCGTTTTCCTTTGCTATATGTATCATTTTACCTAGTCGCTTTATTATTAGAGACAATTCGAGTATTGACTCATGACGAGCTTGTTGATGTTCAGGAAAAATATAAATATTTATATTCTCATGATGCACTTACCGGTATATTTAACCGATACGGATTTAACGAATGTTTGAATAATGTCCTTAATAGTTCAACTGTAAAGGATATTGCCCTATTAATAATTGATGTTGATAAACTAAAATGTATAAATGATGAATATGGGCATATCAAAGGTGACACAGTGCTAAAGAGTATCTCAGAAACACTAATTAAAAATGTTCCGTTAGGGGCATCAGTATGCCGCTGGGGCGGAGATGAATTCGCAATTCTTTTAAAAGACTATAATAATTTAAAAGCACTTACTGAAAATCTATGCCTAAAAATTAAGAATACTCCAATAAACCTAGGCACAGAAACAATTTACGTATCCGCCAGCATAGGAGCCGTATTAACAAGCAGCAATACAAATTGTACATCAGAACAACTTATAAATTGTGCTGATAACTGTCTATATCGAGCTAAAAAAGCTGGCAGAAATCAAGTCGTTTTTGCAAAATTTGAAAGCATTTAAGCAAACATAAATATAAAAATTCAAGTCCGCTTATACGGCATTAATATATACTTGCATATGATGAATAATTCGTAAAATAAAATATCCGAGGATTAGATAACTATGAAAGATAACCTTATCTTAAAAAATAAAAAAAAAGAAAGATTTATTCTTGTTGTTGATGATAATGCAATAAACAGAAAAATTCTGTTCAAAATTCTTCAGGATGATTACATTGTTATTGAGGCAGAAAACGGACAGCAGGCACTTAATCTTATATCAGATAAAAAAATCAACTTTTCTGCAATAATTCTTGACCTTGTTATGCCTGTAATGAATGGATATCAATTATTAAGTGCACTTAAAAACACCTTATTTACCGATATTCCCGTTATTGTAACTACGGGGAATTCATGTCAGATAAATGAAAGCAAAGCGTTTGACCTTGGTGCATGGGACTTCGTCAGCAAACCATACAACGCAAATATACTTAAATCTCGTTTAAAAAATGCCATAGTAAGAAGCGAAACATCTGCATTTGAACAACTAAAATATCTTGCTGAATACGATGCACTTACAGATATATTTAACAAGGCTAAATTTTTTCAAGCCACAAGAGAAATGCTTGACATAAGCTCTTCTAAACAATTTGCTTTTGTAAGATTTGACATTGCACGCTTTTCCCTCATAAATTCATTCTACGGAACAGATGTCGGTGATCAATTACTTATATTTATAGCAAATGAACTGCGAAAATTATCAGAAATTTATACAGAACTAACATACGGAAGAATAGAGGCTGATGTCTTTTCTTTCTGTATTCCATACATTGATAAAAAGAAATTAATGAGAGTAATTGAAACACTAAAAATTAATTTCAAACTATATCCTATTGATTTTGATATAGTTGCAACTTATGGAATATACATTGCCAAAGACCTATCTATTCCTGTTTACAAAATGCATGACTTTGCAAACTTAGCATCAAAAAGTGTTAAGGGAAACTACATAAATAACTGTGCTTTTTATAACTCAAAGATGAGTCATGCTCTTGAAACCGAACAAGAAATAATAAACGAAATGAATGATGCTCTTTCAAATGAGCAGTTTATAATATATTTGCAGCCGAAATATGACCTTCGTACAAACATGCCTGCAGGTGCTGAAGCACTCGTTCGCTGGCAGCACCCAACTAAGGGCTTGATTTCTCCCGGTGTATTTATTCCTATTTTTGAGCGAAACGGCTTTATTTCCAAGCTTGACTATTATATTTGGAAAAAGGTTTGCATTCTAATTAGAAGCTGGCTTGACAAAGGGATATCTCCTCACCCAATTTCAGTAAATGTATCAAGAGTTAACCTCTACAATCCTTACTTTGTTGATACTCTCTGCAGGCTAACAGACAAGTATCAAATACCAAGGGAACTTTTAAATCTTGAGCTTACAGAAAGCTCTTATACTGATAACCCTGAAGCAATGAGTGCTACTACAAAAAAACTCCGTGCAAATGGATTTATTGTTATGATGGATGACTTTGGGAGCGGTTACTCCTCTCTTAATATCTTAAAAGATATAGAAGTTGATGTATTGAAAATTGATATGAAATTTCTTTCTCAGGCAGAAATACCCGGCAGAAGTGAAAATATCATTGCTTCTGTTGTAAGAATGGCAAAATGGCTTAATGTACCAGTAATTGCTGAGGGCGTTGAAAAAGAGGAACAGGTAGAGTTTCTTTTCAGCATTGGATGTGAATACGTTCAGGGCTTTTATTTTGCTAAACCTATGCCGATAGCAAAATATGAAGCCATGATAAATAACGGTGAAGCTTTTGTTCCTAAGCAAAAGCAGCAGTTTGATACTGACAGTCTTTGGGCAATTAACCCTCAAATGGAAATGCTGTTCACCAATATGGCTCAAGCAGTCGGCATTTATGAATCTGAAAATAATCATATAGAAATTCTTAGAGTAAATAAAGCGTTTTATGATCTTTTTGGTTATGAAGATATAGCAGTCAGAACAAACAATCCTTTAGATGCAATTAACAGCGAATATTTAGGTGTAGTTCTAAATGCATTTAACACCGCTGTCGCAACAAAAAACACTTCTGAATGTGAGTATAATCGTATTTGTGTCGGCAATACAAATAAATGGATACGAGCAAACTTTAAATACATAAATACTATAGGAGAAAAAAATATATTAATTGGAACTCTACTTGATATAACGGCACAAAAAGAAATTGACCTTGAGCTCCGAAAATACAAGTCAGCAATTTCTATGGCAACTGCCGCTCCAAAAAAATTCTTATTATTAATGATATTAATTCAGACCTGAAAGTGCTTCAGGAAATATTTAGAGAAAAATTTGAAGTTCTATCTGCTCATAACGAACAAGAAGCACTTGATGTGCTTAAAGAAAACTTAAATTGTGTTGATATTATTTTACTTAATTTAAATTTGCAGGTTATGAACGGAACTAAATTTTTGGAATACAAAAAATCCAATCCGGATATTTCAGATGTACCAATCATTATAATTGCGGAAGGCTTTACTTCTGTACAGCAAATAAAAACTCTTGCTCTGGGTGCAGATGATTATATTGTTAAGCCGTTTATTAAAGAGATAGTTCTTAGAAGAGTAAACAACGTATTGGAATCACACAAAAGATTTGGTGAAATTCTTCGTGAATATAATATAGTAGCTGAGCAGGCACAAATTGATTCACTTACTAAAATATATAACCGAGCAGCAGCCCAAGAACACATTACAGAAATTCTGAATACACATTCTGACCAAACTCATGCTCTTATTATGCTTGACATTGATAAATTTAAAGAAATCAATGATACGTTTGGACATGATATCGGAGATGAAATACTCATAACTGTAGCAAAAAATATTAAAGACTTTTTCCGAGAAAGTGATATCGTTTCTCGTTTTGGAGGCGATGAGTTCTGTATACTTATGGCATCTATTCCATCAAACATTACTGTCTTGAATAAATGCAAAGAATTATGTGACAAAATAAAAAAACTACAGATAGGAACTTCGGGAATTTCAGTCACAATATCTGTTGGTATAGCTGCAAAAACAGAAGAGGATAATACTTTTGATACTTTATATAAAAATGCAGATCTTGCTTTATATGAGTCAAAACGTCAAGGAAGAGGAAGAGCCAATCTTTTCTCATCATCTATTACTCGTCCGATAATTAATAGATGGATTAATAAGGATTGTCTTATTGATATGCTAGAGGATTCAATATCTATAATAGATCTTGAGACATATGAATTCCTTTACATAAATAATGCAGGCTTGCAACTCCTTGGAATAAGTGATTTTTCCGGCAAAAAATGTTACCAAACTCTCTATGGTTTTAAGGCTCCATGCCAAAACTGTGTTAAAGATAAGCTTTCATTTGACAAATATTATAAATGGAAATATCAAAATACCTATTTGAATAAAAGCTTTATATTTAAAGATAAACTTATAGATTTTGATGGAGTGAAGGCTCATCTTCAAATCATGATAAATATATCAAATACAGATAATATTACACCAATTACCGAGATTAATATAAATAATTAAAAGAAAAGAGGGCCTACATAAAATGAACCAAAAACAATTACTTATGGTTGGAATTGATATAAATGACGGCATACAAAGATATGATGGAAATACTCAGCTTTATGAAAAATTTCTATATGGCTTCTTGAGTGACCCGAATTACAGAATAATGCTTGATGCAATTCAAAAAGGTGATACTTCAACCGCATTTCAGGCTGCACATGCGCTTAAAGGGATAGCCAGGAATCTAAGCTTAATTGAACTCTATAACAATATAGTCCCTCTTGTTGAACTGTTCAGAAGCAGCGAAATGGCAAACGTCAATGAACTCCTTACACCTGTAAAAAATTCATATGAAGCAATTTTAAATGCATTAAATGATAACGTATATTGCGTAGATTAATAAAATAATATTACTTCTAACTACATCTATATAATAAAATTATTGTAAATATTTATTATTAGTGAAAAATAATAAGCACTCCGTAACATACATTACGGAAGTGCTTATTTATTAAAGACTATAAACCAATTGATTTAATCATTTTGTCATAGCATTCTTCGCAAATATCAAAACTGTCATTTCGTCCATCCTTGTCAGAATGATATCCCCACATTTTTTCAATATGGTAAAAATCATCAAATTCACCGAATTTGTTCTTTTTAATTTCTTTTCCGCAGGCATCACAGATAATGACATCTGCAATTTTTTTAATTTTAATAGCTTCTTTAGTCTTTATCATATAAACCCACTCCCCTTTTGTTTTCTACGTCTCAATTATACAATACAATTCAAATTTCGTATACAGGAAGTTTTTATACTATTTATTATCAAAATTTGTTATAATCTTTTTTGAGGTGTTGATAATGAATTATTACAATGATTGCAGACTTTGCCCAAGGAACTGTTCTGTGGATAGAACATCGGGAAAACTTGGTTACTGCATGTCATCTTCAGAAATTCGGGCTGCACTTGCTTCTGTACACAAATGGGAAGAGCCTCCCATAAGCGGAACGAATGGCTCCGGTACAATATTTTTCTCCGGATGCAATTTAAGGTGCGTATTCTGCCAAAATTTCGTCATTAGCTCAGAAAACAGAGGAAAAGTAATTTCCACTGAAAGACTTGCACAAATAATGCTTGAACAACAGGAGAGAGGCGTTCACAACATTAACCTGGTAACTGCTGTACAATTTGTTCCGTCAATTATAAAGGCAATAGATTTAGCCAAAGAAAATGGTCTTAAAATACCAATTGTATATAATTCTGGCGGCTATGAAAAAGTCGATACAATTAAAATGCTGGAAGGTTTTATTGATATTTACCTTCCCGACATTAAATATTTTTCATCAGAGCTCTCTAATAAATATTCTCACGCCTCTGACTATTTTGAATATGCATCAAAGTCGGTTTTGGAAATGTACAGGCAGACTGGAAAAAATGAATTTAATACAGACGGAATTCTTGAAAAAGGCTTAATTATAAGGCATATGGTGCTTCCAAGCTGCAAAGAAGACTCCTACAAAATACTGGCCTGGATAAAAAACAATATAGGTTCTGATGCATATATATCAATTCTTAATCAATATACACCAGTATATCATGCAAATCAATATAAGGAAATAAACCGAAGGCTTATGTCCCTTGAATATACTCGTGTGATAGAGCATTTCTTTGATATAGGTTTAAAAAACGGATATATGCAAGAAAAGTCTTCAGCCACCAGTGAATACACTCCTTTATTTGATTTTAGAGGATTGTAACCATTTGTCCATTTGATAAATATAATATAGAAAACAGAATATCGGAGGGATTACAGTTGAGGCAAACAGTTGTTGAGGCAAAAAATATCTGCTTTAATTATCATAGCCTTAACGGCGAAATTGAAGCAATTAAAAACTTATCTTTTACTGTCGAAAAAGGAGAGTTTGTTAGTATTGTCGGTCCCTCAGGATGTGGTAATGCACACCAAACAAAAATACAAAAATAGCGAAGAATACTCTTCGCTATTTTTATTTATATCAGATTTTTTCAAGTACTTCTGCAACTTTGTCCAAGGCTGAAACATCAAGAAATTCAATTTCGCCCTTATCCACACTAGCTGCAAAATTTGGGTCAATAGGAAGCTTTGCAATATTTGATATTTCAAATTCTTTTGCTGCTTCATCAACATGGCTCTTTCCAAATATCTCATATTGTTTTCCGCAATCAGGACATTTGAAATATGACATATTTTCCACCAAAGCAAGTATCGGAACATTCATCATTCGGGCCATCTTAACTGCTTTTCCTACTATCATAGTAACAAGATCCTGTGGTGATGTTACAATTATTATTCCGTCGATAGGAAGTGACTGAAATACTGTGAGCGGAACATCTCCTGTTCCTGGAGGCATATCCACAAACATATAGTCAACATTTTCCCAAACAGTTTCTGTCCAAAACTGCTCAACCGCACCTGCTATAATAGGGCCTCTCCATACAACAGGATCAGAAGCATTTTCAAGTATAAGATTTGTTGAAATAATGTCTATTCCCTTTGCAGTTTTAGCAGGGATAACACCATCATCAGTAGCATATACCCTTCCGCTTATTCCAAAAGCCTTTGGAATTGACGGCCCGGTAATATCAGCATCAAGGACTGCTGAATGATATCCCCTGTTAGCCATATTTACAGCAAGCATAGCTGTTACAAGTGATTTACCAACTCCGCCTTTGCCACTTACAACACCAATAACCTTCTTAACACTGCTGACAGCGTTAAGCGGCTTTATCAAATTTTCCGGCTCTTTTTCTGAGCAGCTTGATGAACATGATGAGCAATCATGTGAACAACCCATTAAAAACATCTCCTAACAAAATGGTAATTATTTTTTTCAATTTGTATTAAAGTATACCACATTATTCCTTGCTTCGTCAAAAACAATAATACATAAATTGTATTTTTATTATATGCGGTAAATCAACCCTTCTTTCAATAATAAGCGGAATGCTTACTCCTGAAAACGGAGACTTGAATATAGACATAAATTCAAGATTTGGATATATGCTTCAGAAAGACCACCTATTTGAATGGCTTACTATTTTTGAAAATGCCTGCCTTGGTCTTGATATACAAAAACAGCTTACCACAGAAAATAAAAAATATGTACAATCTTTATGTGATAAGTACGGTTTATCCGGATTTGAAAACAGACACCCATCCGAACTGTCAGGAGGAATGCGTCAAAGAGTAGCCCTTATTCGTACTCTTGCGATTCGGCCTGAACTTTTATTGCTTGACGAACCATTCTCCGCCCTTGATTATCAAACTAGGCTGTCTGTTTCCGATGAAATAGGCTCAATAATACAAAGAGAAAAAATAACTGCAATACTTGTTACACATGATATTGCTGAAGCAGTTTCCATGAGTAATCGCGTTTTAGTTATGTCATCCAGACCGGCTACAGTTAAATCAACCCATAGTATAGTGCTTACCGATTGCGGTGACACCCCAATGCAAAGGCGAAGCGCTCCTGAATTCCGTAAATATTTCAATACGATTTGGAAGGAGCTTGATGTTCATGCATGATGTTTCTTTAAAACAGACGGAATTTTTAAAAGCGTACAATAAGCGAAAAAAACTGTAAGTTTCTTTCGCCTTTTTATTTTACTGGCATTTCTTGCAATATGGGAAATTTGTGCTAGAACAGGGGTAATTGATAAATTTATATTCAGTCGCCCATCATCAATATTTAAGGCTGCAATATATATGACAAATGACGGCTCGCTCTTGTATCATATATGGATTACCCTTTCAGAAACAATAGCCGGTTTTCTTCTTGGCACAGTCATTGGAACTTTAATTGCAATACTGCTATGGTGGAACAGTGCTGCTTGCGATATAGCACAACCATATTTAGTTATACTGAATAGCCTGCCTAAGACTGCATTAGCACCAATAATAATTGTTTGGCTAGGAAATAATACTAAGTCTATAATATTAATTGCACTTCTTACTTCCGTAATCATTACAATAATGAGTGTTCTGCAAGGCTTTATAGAAACTGACAAAGATAAAATTAAGCTAATAAAAATATTTGGCGGATCAAAAATACAAATTCTAACTCGTGTTGTCTTTCCGGCAAATATACCTGTTATATTTAATGCCCTTAAAATTAACATCGGGCTTTCATTTGTAGGCGTAATTGTAGGTGAATTCCTAGTTGGAAAAGCCGGTCTTGGATACCTCATAGTTTATAGTTCACAGATATTTAAACTTGATAACGTAATGCTCAGCGTTGCTGTTCTTGCAATTATGGCTGCATTAATGTATAAAGCTATAACAATAATTGAAAACAAATATATTAAGAAAATATAATTAACTATCATTAATTAAATACCTCCTTTAGATGAGAGCAATGCCGTAAGCATTCTCTCAACATAAAAAAGCCCTTCGGAAAACCGAAGGGCTTAAAATCAGTTATTTACTTAAATTAGTTAAGTGTAACTGTTCCTGAAGCTTCTGTCCAGTTGATGTTGCTGATACCAAGAGAGTTTGCAAGATCTCTTACAGGTACGAATGTTCTATCAGCTGTGATTTCAGGAGCTGTGTTCATAGCAACAGGTGTACCATTGATGTACATTGTTCTTGAACCGATTGTCATAGAGATAATTCTCTGTCCACTGAGGATTGTAACTGTCTTAGTTGCATTGTCCCAGTTAACTGTTGCACCAAATGCTTCTGAGATTGCTCTTAAAGGAAGCACTGTGTAGTTTTCTGCGTTAATGTAAGCAGGAGCATCAAGTGTTACTGTTTCTGTTCCAGATGTCATTGTTGCAGCACCAATTGTGATAACAATCTTCTTTGTTGTCATTGAATCGTCCTGGTCACGAGCTGCTGTGATTACATTTACGTATTCATCATTTACTGTAACAGATTTGTACTTGAAGATACCGTTTGAAACTTCATTTTTAGCAGGTGTATAGTCATAACCTAAAGCAAATTCAGCATCAGCTATTTCAGCATCAGTGTAGTCGTCGTTAGTATAAGCTTTATCAACAGCTGAAACAGACATATTTGATGAGTTTTCCCAAAGGATATTGTTTGCACCGTCTGCATTAAATCCGCCTACATTCTGAAGTGCATATCCGCCTACAGGAAGAGTTCTGTCAAGGTAAAGTTCAAGTCCGCTTACTACGATTGTTGATGCCTCTGTTGATGCATCATTTACTGTAATTGCAAGATAAGCTGCATCTTTGTAATCGTATAAGTAATCGTCTCCAGCATCATCAACATCTACATCAACATCGATGTCACCTTCTGTTACTTCAACATCGCCTGCATCTTCAAAGTCCATCTTTTCTACTGCAAGAATGATAGTATCTCCGTCATCAAGGATACCGTCTTCAGCTTCTGTGATAACGATATCGTTTACAGGTACATATCTGTAGTCGATAAGTACTTCGCTTGTCTTAGCTTCTACTGTGTAAGGAGCTTTAACTGTTGCAACTGTGAATGATGTGTCATCAAACTGTCCACCGAGTGTTACATCTACATCACCTGAGAATGTAGGAGCTGCATTAAGGATGAACTTGATGCTCATATCAGTCTTGTCTGACTCTTCACCGTCTTTTGAATAGTTCCAGATTGATACAACGTTTTCATCAATTTGATATTCAAAATTATAATCAGATTCAGTATCTTCAACTACACCATCGTACTCAATACCGCAAACTTCAATTCCTTCAGGGAATGTGAATGTTGCTTTTCTTGATGTGTTGAGGATATCACCTGTGTTTTCTTCAATTGAAACCTCAAGTGTGTTTGTTTCATCATCTGCGTAGTTTTTACCAGCCCAGATTGTAGGAAGATCATCGTCTTCTACTGAGTATGTTACTGCTTCGTCTACCATCTTAGCTACTTCAAGCTTAACTGAACTAAAATCTTTTGATGATACTGTGATTGTAGCTACATCACCTGTATCACATTTGCTTGTTGTTGTAAGATAAATTCCTGAGATAGTCATCTTTGTAAGCATGTTATCTGTGAAATCAGCATCAGTATTAGTATTAGAATCAAAATTAGTAAAATCAATTACTATTTCATCACTATCAAACTTAGAAATAGTTGTTGCTACAGTCTCATTGAGGAAAGATACTGTAGGATCATCCTGTGTTGTATCAAACTTCCAGTTGCCCTTAAGCTTAAGTGTAATAGAATTTCCTGTAAGAGCTGTAGCTGTAAGTTCATCTATTGTAATGTCTTTGATTTTAAGAGTATCATCTGCATCTACAACAAATGTCTTTACGCCGTCTGTTGCAACATCAACGTCACCGTCAACTGCTGTTGCAATTACTTCTGAAGCTGTCTTGAATGCTGTAACGTTGCTTGTAAATGTAACAACTACATCACCTGTATCAACAGCTTTTGCAATGATAGGAAGTACACAAGTTTCATCAGTTTCACCATTGAAAATGCTAGTATCAAGTGTTACTTTTGCCTTTGTGTCACTTAAAACATCAACATCATGAATACCTAATGTATCTGCGTCTGTGAAAGTATAAGCTGTACCAGCATCATCACCTACTGAATCAATGTAATAGTTATCATCAGAATCTTTTGCAAACTTACCATTAGTAAGAGTTGCATATACATCAAATGTAGGAGCCTCCTCAATTTCAACCTGATCGTTGCTCTTTGAAAGCTCAACTCTTGATGTGAACTGTTTGTCAACAGCTGTTGTGATTTCATCAACTGCTGTTAACTTTGTGGATGCAAATGCAGTTACAGGAACCATAGCAACTGTCATGATTGCAGCCATTAATAAAGCCAATTTCTTCTTCATTATTGTTTCCTCCTTTAAATTTTAATGGATTGGCACATATCTCATCAGTTAATATTATGCAAATCTGTGTCTTAACAAATCTAAGGCTTTGTCGGGGTCGCCCCTGCTTGCTCGTCGCAAATTAACATATTATTCCACTAACCTCTATGCATTTATTATAATAGCAGATAATTTGAATAATACAACCCATTTGGTTAATCTGTAACATAACTGTAATATAAACAAAAAAATCCCTTTGAAATCTTCAAAGGGATTAAATATTAGTATTAATTAAATCTAGTTGAGTGTTACTGTTCCTGAAGCCTCTGTCCAGTTGATGTTGCTGATACCAAGAGAGTTTGCAAGATCTCTTACAGGTACGAATGTTCTGTCAGCTGTTATTTCAGGAGCTGTGTTCATAGCAACAGGTGTACCGTTAATGTACATCGTCTTTGAACCAATTGTCATTGAAATTATTCTTTGACCACTAAGAATAGTTACTGTCTTTGTTGAATCATCCCAGTTAACCGTAGCACCAAATGCTTCTGAAATTGCTCTTAAAGGAAGCATTGTGTAGTTTTCTGTGTTGATGTATGCAGGAGCATCAAGTGTTAATGTTTCTGTTCCGGCTGTCATTGTTGTAGCACCAACTGTAATTACTATTTCTTTAGTAGTAGTTGAATCATCCTGATCACGAGCTGATGTAATTACGTCAACATAACTGTCGTTTACTGTAACAGCTTTATATTTGAAGATACCTGCGCCATAGTCATCATCATTATAAATATCACTGTCAGTTGCTGTGTTCTGCCAAAGGATATTAATAGGTTCAATATATCCATCGTCATCATCATAGCTTACATTTTCAAGTGCATAACCACCAACCGGAAGCGTTCTGTCAAGGTAAAGTTCAAGTCCGCTTACTACGATTGTAGATGCCTCTGTTGATGCATCATTAACTGTAATTACAAGATAAGCATAATTACTGTCTTCATAGTCATCAATATCTACATCTGCATCAATATCACCGTCTGTTACTTCAATATCACCTGCATCTTCAAAATCCATTTTTTCTACTGCAAGAATAATCTGGTCACCGTCATCAAGGATACCGTCTTCAGCTTCTGTAATAACAATATCATTTACAGGAACATATCTGTAGTCAATAAGCACTTCACTTGTTTCTGCTTCAATCGTATAAGGAGCTTTTACTGTTGCAACTGTGAAAGTTTCGTCATCAAACTGTCCGCCAAGTGTCACGTCTACATCACCTGTAAATGTAGGTGCTGCATTAAGTACAAATGAAATAGACATATCAGTTTCATCCGACTCACTGTCACCAGAATAGTAATCCCAAATAGATACTACGTTCTCATCAATTTCAACTTTGCAATCATCTGCACCGTCGATACTTACACCGTCTACTCCATTAACATCAACTACTTCAATTCCTTCAGGGAATGTAAATGTTGCTTTTCTTGAAGTATTAAGGATATCACCTGTATTTTCTTCAATTGAAAGCTCAAGAGTATTTATTTCATCATTTGAAGCACCTGACCAAATTTCGGGAAGGTCATCATCCTCAACAGAATATGTTACAGCTTCTTCAACCATTTTTGCCACTTCAAGTTTAACTGAATCAAAATCTTTTGAAGCTACTGTAATCGTTGCAGCATCACCTGCATTGCAATCGCTTGTTGCTGAAAGAATAATACCTGATATTGTCATTTCTTTAAGCATATTATCATCAGGTATATCATCTGTAAATTCAATGGTTATTACATCATCATCTACGTCTATAACAGTACCGATAGTCTGGTTAAGGAATTCTACGCTTATATCATTTTCATCACAATCATATTCATAGTTTCCTTTAAGTTTAAGAGTAATTTCATTGCCTGTAAGAACACCTGTTACAAGTTCATCAATGGTAATATCTTTAATAGTTTTTGAATCATCGGCATCCTCTACAAAAGTTTTTACTCCATCTGTTGCAATATCAACCTCTCCGTCATAGGCAGTTGCAATAACTTCTGAAGCTGACTTAAATGCTGATACATTGCTGGTAAATTTAGCAACAACATCACCCTGGTCAGTTGCCTTTGCTGAGATGGTAAGTACACATGCTTCAGGCAATGTAATTTCTCCTAAGCCTTCCTCATCTGTAAAATCAGCCCAAGCATCTTCATCCTGATTAAATACTGAAGTAACAAGTGATACTGTAGCTGTTGTATCATTTATTACATCAACGTTGTAGATACCATTAGCCTCATCAGAGTAGTCCTGCATAATGTAGTCATTATCACTGTCATCGTCCTCATAAGCAAAAGTACCATTTGTGAGTTTAAGAGTAACGTCAAATGTCGGGGAAACAGAAACGTCAACCTGATCATTGCTCTTAACAAGCTCAACTCTTGATTCAAATATTGAGTCAACAGCCGTAGAAACCTCATCTACTGCTGTCAACTTTGTGGATGCAAATGCTGTTGCAGGAACTATTGCAACTGTCATAATTGCAGCCATAAGTAAAGCAAGTTTTCTTTTCATTGTTAGTCCTCCTTTAAAATATTGAATTAGCACGTTGAAACTGCATTCTCTCCTGCCTGCAATAGCAATACTCAGGATAACAAGTATGTGACTGTTGTCTTTTACAATATGTTTCCCAACCCTTTTAAAAACAACAGCCAAGCGTCGGGGATACCCATCATTATGAGCAATGCGTAAAACGGAGACATACTACCCAACACTGTAAATTCAATTTGATTATACAAAAAAGAGTTGACTTTTCAATAATTCCAAGGGCTTTCTAACCCACATATAACCAATCGTAATTTTATATTAAAAAAAAATTAGGTGAGAATTAAATTTCCATCTGATTTTAATGAAAATCACTATGCACTTATTATTCCTTGAACCATTTGGATAAGGTCATCAGTACTTAAAATTGAACCCCCAGAGTTTTCGTCTTTGATTACATGCTCTGTAAATTCCTGCGCTTATTTATTAGTTGTCTCCTTGTTTAGCAAAACTTAAGCGCTTTTGTTTTACATATATTAGAGAATATATCTACTTAAAAGGTTCAAACTTTTTTGAAATATTTATTTTTTTCTCAGTAACCCTATTCTGTTTGTCCGCATAATATATTGTAATCAGAAATAAAGGAGCAATTAGTATGTCTTGCATATTTTTCCAAAACCCTAACAGTACTTGCGGATGCTCAGGCGGTTGTGGTTGTCCTGAAGAACAGGACGTAGCAAATACCGGATGCGGCGGATGTGGCTGTGGTTCCGGATGTGGCTGCGGTTCTGGATGCGGCTGCAGTTCTGGATGCGGCTGCGGTTCTGGATGCGGCTGCGGTTCTGGATGCGGCTGCGGTTCTGGATGCGGCTGTGGTTCTGGATGCGGCTGTGGTTCTGTTCAGGGGGTAAGTACAAATCCTTGTTGTCCTAACGGTGTTCAGGGTATTAACACAAATCCTTGCTGTCCTAACGGTGTTCAGGGTATTAACACGAACCCTTGCTGTCCTAACGGCGTTCAGGGTGTTAACACAAATCCTTGCTGTCCTAATAGTGTTCAAGGTACAACAACATGCAACTTCTGTTCTGGATGCTGCAACAAAAATTGCTGCTGCAGAAACTGTGGTTGTTAAATCAATGGTTGATTTTGAGACACTTCTACAAGAAGTGTCTCATTTTTAATTGGTTTTGTGATAAAACTTTGTTTGTTGATTATTATCATATTTGTGCTGTAGTTAAAAATCAGTATTATTTTATATTGATTTTTAATGTAATTTCTTTTAAAATATTGAATTGTCGGGTAAATTTTGATGAACTTTTTAACAAAACAGTCTAATAGTTAATCGAAGCACAAAGGAAGGTAATCATTATGAGTCAAAAAACAACCAAAACAGCCATCCCAGAAGGTGGCATATACGATGCCAAACAGTTGGGAATACCCAAAATGCTTATTTTAGGAATACAGCATCTTTTTGCAATGTTTGGAGCTACCGTTCTCGTTCCTGCAATAACAGGACTTTCAGTAAGTAATACATTGCTGTTTGCAGGTATTGGCACACTGCTTTTCCATCTTGTTACAGGGCGAAAAGTTCCAGCATTTCTTGGAAGTTCATTTGCGTTTTTAGGAGCATACGGCCTTATTACTACATCTGGACAAAATATACCCTTAACATACTCAAGTTTCGGTGTTGCGTGTGCAGGTGCGTTATATTTTATAATTGCCCTTATGTTTAAAATTTTCGGAGCAAAAAAAGTTATGCGTTTTTTCCCTCCTATTGTGACAGGTCCAGTTATAATCGCAATCGGCCTTACACTTTCTCAGACTGCAATTAACAGCTGTTCATCAGACTGGATTATTGCTATAATCGCAATTTTTGTGATTATTGTTCTTAACATATGGGGCAAAGGTATGGTAAAAATTATTCCTATAATGCTTGGTGTTTTAACAAGCTATGTAGTTGCAATTGCCATAGACCCATCTGTTCGTACAGCTCTTATTGAAAACGTAGGCAAAGCAAGTTGGCTTGGTTTTCCTTTTAAGTGGAGTAACACTGCACTTTCGATATTTGGAGCAGACTTTAATCCTTCAATGTGCATTACCGCAGTAATTACAATTATACCTATATCTCTTGCAACAATAGTTGAGCATATCGGAGATGTTTGTGCAATCAGCTCTACAACTGGTAAAAACTATATCGAAAATCCAGGTCTTCATCGTACACTTTTTGGTGATGGATTAGCAACAACAGTTGCCGCACTTTTCGGTGCTCCCGCAAACACTACCTATGGTGAAAACACAGGTGTACTTGCGCTCTCAAAGGTCTATGATCCACGTGTAATTAGACTTGCTGCACTCTTCAGTATCATTCTGAGCTTCTGCCCTAAATTTGCTGCTGTCATAATATCTATGCCTGTGGCAACAATCGGAGGGGTTAGTTTGGTACTTTACGGAATGATTTCTGCAGTTGGCGTTCGCAACGTCGTTGAAAATAAAGTTGATTTTACAAAAAGCAGAAATGTTATTATTGCAGCACTTATTCTTGTCCTTTCAATAGGTATTAAATTCAGTGATGCCGGTGCAATAAATTTTACTGTTGACAATATTACCATAAGTCTTTCCGGTTTGGCAGTTGCCTCTATAGTAGGAATAATCCTTAATGCAATTTTACCGGGAAATGACTATGTTTTTGAAAATGCTGAAAAGGAAGACTCCTTCCCTAATTTTGAAGTATGATAAATCAGCACCATGCGGTTTAGTAAACTGCAGACTTTTTATATTAGTCCAAACAGTGAAACTATTACTTCTCTAAGTGTTTTCATTTCAAATACCTGTATTCCATCCGGCTTTTTAATATTCCCCTCTGTTTTTGCAAGATATACATTTTTGAATCCCATTCTTGCCAGCTCTCTGACTCTTGCTTCAACAGCGGGTACTTTTTTCAATTCACCGGTTAAACCAACATCGGCAATAAAAGCTGTATCATTTTGAATCGGCTTATCTAAAACCGAAGAAACAATGCTCATAAGTATTGCAAGATTTACTGATTGTTCTCTCGGCTTAAGACCTCCAGTAATTTTTATTACGACATTTTTATCATACAGGTTTATTCCGCATCTCTGCTCAAGAATTGCAATAAGCGTATTAAGCTGTTCTTTTCTAAACGCCTCACCTGTTCTTAATGGATATGGCATAAATGATTTGGATACCAAGCTTTCTATCTCACATATAATCGGTCTTGAACCTTCTCTTACAACTGTTAGTGCACTGCCTGATACTGCTTCATTAGAGGCACGTTTAGTCATAAAAAACTCACTTGGATTTTCAATTGATACAAGCCCCTTCTCGGTCATTGCAAAAAATCCCATTTCTCCAGTACTTCCGAAGCGGTTTTTTGTAGCAATCACACTTCTTAATTCATCCTGAGAGTCACCATCCATAATTAGCACAGTATCTACCAAATGTTCAAGGGCACGAAGCCCCGCAAGCTCATCGCTTTTATTCATCTGCCCAATTATAATAATTGCCCTAGGCTTTTTAGCCCCCTTTGCTATATGAACAAGTTCACCTGCACATTCCATTGTCTGTGTAGGATTTCCTGCCCTAGACGGATAAAATTCCTCGAGTGCAAATGTCTGAATACTGTCTAATATAACTATGTCGGGGTCAATTTTATCAATTTCTGATAACACCTTATTCATACTCGTCGTAGAAATAATCCATATATTATCTTCAATCCCATCCAATATTCTGTCTGCTCGATTCTTTATTTGACCAGCACTTTCCTCACCACTTGCATAAAGCACATTGAATCCCTGTTTCGCAGAATTGTTTGCAATTTTAAGTGCCAGCGTTGATTTACCGCCACCGGGAGGTGACGAAAGTATAGAAACAGAATCCCTTACTATTCCGCCGCCCATCAGCCTGTCATATTCCGATATACCTGTTACGATTCTTTCGTTAACATTCGTTTTAACAGTTCTGAGTCTGTTTGCTCCAATAGATTTATCTAAACTAACCATTCTTTCCACTCTTGTTGTGGAAGCTGATTTTTGTGCAACCTCTTCAAATGAATTCCACTCACCACACTCAGGACACCTTCCCATCCACTTTGGGGTAGAATATCCGCAAGATGAACAAACAAAGCTTTTCTTCTCCTTCATAAATTTCTCCTTGTATAATAAAAACCGCAGGAGAATCAATCCTGCGGCTAAAATTTACATTTTTTCTATTTTTACTTTTGAGCTGTTGTTGTTAAGCTCGACACTAAAATTAATTTTTCCGCCAATATTGGAACTAACTTTTCCTACAAGCACATCATCAACTACAAGCTTGTATTCCTTTTCAGGTTCAAGCTCCATTGTTATCTGCACATCATCATCGCTTTCAACGAAAAATTCAACTTTTTTGCCATTCATAGCAAAATTATGTACCGTTGCACCCGGGACTGTTTCAAGAAGCATTTTGCCATTCTTCTCAAGTTTTGTAATATCCTTATATGTCTTTACCTTATAGAGATTGCCGCACACCTCAAAGTCAAGTACCTTTTTCTTCTCTTCCATGAGATAATTTCCAAAGCTTATGCTGCCGTCGTTCTCAAGTCTTATTAACTCTTCTATAACTGCCATTTCTATTTCCTCCTATGTTATGTGCAACCGCTTTACTGTTTAATGATTATAACACAAAAAAAATATTTTGTATAGAAAAAGAGGGGTTTTGCCCCTCTTAAAATTTACCTATTTTTCAAACGATTACTTTACAGATGCTACCTCATATCCTGCATCAGTAACAGCCTTTGTGAGTTCTGAATCGGATACATCTTTTGAGAGCTCAACAAATGCAGTTTTCTTATCAAGATCAACCTTAGCATTTACTCCATCAATCTCATTAAGAGCTTTCTCTACCCTACCGGAGCAGTGTGTGCATGACATTCCTTCAATTATCATTTCTTTTTTCATTGTATTCTCTCCTTTACTTTCTTCATTAGAAATTATGTTAACGTTTTCTTCAACTAACATATCATTATCCTCAGCAATAGCATTGTTCGGTTTAAAAAACTTGAGTCTTAGTGCATTTGTAACAACACATACCGAACTCAAACTCATTGCAGCAGCTCCTATCATTGGGTTAAGCTTTAATCCAAAGAAAGGATAAAATATTCCTGCCGCAAGAGGTATGCAAAGCGCATTGTAGAAAAATGCCCAGAACAGATTTTCCTTAACATTTTTGATAACAGACCTGCTAAGTTTTACAGCTGTAACAGCATCCATAAGATCACTTTTCATAAGCACTATATCAGCAGACTCAATAGCAACGTCTGTACCAGCGCCGATTGCGATTCCCACATCAGCCCTAGCAAGCGCCGGTGCATCATTAATTCCATCACCGATCATTGCTGTTTTTCCGCCTTTTTCCTGAATGCCTCGAACTATTGCTTCTTTATCCTGTGGCATTACTTCTGAAACTACGTTAGCAATGCCAAGCTTTTTTGCAATAGCCTCTGCTGTGCGCTTATTGTCGCCTGTAAGCATTACTACATCAATACCTAAATTCTTAAATCCTTTAACTGCTGCACGGCTTGTCAGTTTAGGCACGTCCTGAACAGCAATAATACCAAGGGGTTTATTTTCTTCAGCAAAATATAGTACAGTTTTTCCGGAATTTGAAAAGGCTTCTTCATCTTTATAAAATACAGATATATCTATACTGTTTTCAGCCATTATATATCTGTTGCCCGCAAATATTTTGCGTCCGTCTACATTGGCAATAATACCTCTTCCTGATATTGCACTGAAATTATTTATTTCTTTAAGCTGTATATTTCTGTGCTCGGCTTCATCAATAATCGCAGATGCAAGTGGATGTTCAGACGGCTTTTCAACAGATGCTGCAATAACAAGCAATTCATTTTCGCTTATCCCATTAGCAATAATATCTGTAACAACAGGTTTTCCTTCTGTAACCGTACCTGTTTTATCCATAATAACCGTTTTAATTAAATGCAAAGTCTCTAGTGCTTCTGCGGATTTAATTAAAATACCATTTTCAGCGCCCTTTCCTGTTCCAACCATAATAGCAACCGGTGTTGCAAGACCAAGTGCACAAGGACAAGATATTACAAGAACCGATATTGCACATGACAAAGCAAATTCAAATGTTGCCCCGCTAATTAGCCATACAACAGCTGTAACAACGGCTATTACCATTACAATAGGAACAAACACGCCTGCTATCTTATCCGCTAGCTTTGCAATAGGTGCTTTAGAAGCACTTGCATCTTCCACAAGTTTAATTATCTGAGCCAGCGTTGTCTCATTTCCGACCTTCTCTGCCTTAAATTTAAAATATCCATTTTTATTTATTGTAGCAGCTATTATTTTATCTCCAACTGTCTTTTCAACCGGAATACTTTCACCTGTAAGTGCGGATTCATCAACAGAAGATGACCCTTCAATAAGCACACCGTCTGCGGCAATTCTAAATCCCGGTTTTACAATTACTGTATCCCCAACAGCAAGCTGTTCAATAGGTATTTCCTTTTCTAAACCATCTATTTCAATAATAGCGGTTTCAGGTGCAAGCTCCGTAAGTCTTGAAATAGCTTCACTGGTTTTTCGTTTTGATCTTGTCTCAAGATATTTACCCAGTGTTATAAGAGTAAGAATCATAACAGAAGATTCAAAGTACAAATCCATATGATACTTATTTACAAGCTCATAATCACCCGCACCAATACCATAGCTCATTCTGTAAATAGCAAATACCCCGTACACAAGCGCCGCCGTTGAGCCTACAGCAATAAGGCTGTCCATATTGGGCGCTCTGTGCCACAATGTTTTAAACCCAACCTGAAAATATTTTCTGTTTACATATATAATTGGCAGACATATCAAAAATTGTGTGAATGCAAATGACACAGCATTCGTATGCCCGGTCAAAAAAGCCGGCTGAGGTAATCCTATCATTCCACCCATTGAAATATACATAAGAGGAATAAGAAATACAAATGACACAATAAGTCTTGTTTTCATTTCTTTCAGCTCATCAACAGCAGCTGTACTTTGTTTAGCCTCGTTTTTTTGTCCTTTCTCGGTTGATGCACCATATCCGGCATCTTCAACAGCTTTAATAATATCCGAATCACTTAATTTATCCTGGTCATAGTTAACTGTCATACTGTTAGTAAGAAGATTTACTGATACATTTCCCTCACCAACAAGCTTGCTAACATTTTTCTCTACATGTGCAGAGCACGCAGAACAAGTCATTCCGGTTACCTCAAACTTTTTATTCATATTATCACCTGCCTCTCATTTGATTACCTAGTAATTAACTAGGTAATGGTGTAACCAATATACCATTATTTTTCTGCTTCGTCAAGATATAATATAATTATGTTCATAAATAATAATTAAATAAAGCTAACTATCTAAAATAGTTTGAACAAAAGCTATTTAAATATGCAAAAAACAGCTTCGGATTAGTCCGAAGCTGTTTTTGTAAACATCTTATTAAAAAAATCAGATTGTAGCTCCTGCTGTATCTTTGTTAAAGACAAATTTATTATCTTTAACATCTACCGTTACATTGTTACCGCCTTTAATAGCATTCTTTAAGAATTCTTCCGCAAGCTCATCCTCTATATTTGACTGAATCTCACGTCTGAGAGGTCTTGCTCCGTATGCAGGATCAAAACCTTCCTTAGCAAGGAGTGTAATTGCTTCATCAGTGAAAGTAATGTCGACATCCATATTTTCCTTAACTCTTTTAACAATCTCTTTTGTCATAAGAGAAACAATTTGTTTTACATTTTCTTCATTAAGAGGATGGAATACTATAATGTCATCAATACGATTTATGAACTCAGGTTTAAACAAATGTTTAACCTCCTGCATAACAGTATCTTTCATTGCTTCATATGATTTCTCGTCATTATTGTCAGCCATAAAGCCAAGCTTCTTAGGAGCGATAATGCTCTTAGCACCTGCATTCGATGTCATAATGATAACAGTATTCTTGAAATCAACCTTTCTGCCCTGTCCGTCTGTAATATGTCCGTCATCAAGAATCTGAAGCATTATATTAAAGACATCAGGTGAAGCCTTTTCAATCTCATCAAAAAGAACTACACTGTAAGGTTTTCTTCTTATCTTCTCAGTAAGCTGTCCACCTTCTTCATATCCAACATATCCCGGAGGTGAACCGATCATTTTTGATACCGTATGTTTCTCCATATATTCAGACATATCAATTCTTATCATTGCATTTTCATCACCGAACAAAGCCTCGGCAAGAGCCTTTGAAAGCTCTGTTTTACCTACACCTGTAGGTCCTAAGAAAAGGAATGAACCAATAGGACGTTTAGGATCTTTCAATCCGACTCTGCCTCGTCTGATTGCCTTTGCAACAGCTGATACAGCCTCTTCCTGTCCAATAACACGTTCATGAAGAATATTCTCAAGATTAATAAGTCTTTCGCTTTCCTCCTGTTTCAAAGACTGTACAGGCACACCTGTCCATTTTGAAACAACATCGGCGATTTCGTCCTCAGTAACAGTCTGTTCTGTCTTTGTATTTTTGTCATCCCATTTTTTCTTTTCTTCTTCAAGCTGTTTTTTAAGCTCAGCCTGCTCTTTTTTAACCTTTGCTGCCTTTTCAAACTCCTCAGTCTTAATAGCTTCCTCTTTTTCCTTTTCGAGAGAAAGAATCTTATCCTCAAGTTCTTTGACATTTGTAGGTGCAGTATAAGTCTTAAGTCTTACTTTTGAAGCAGCCTCATCCATAAGGTCAATTGCCTTATCCGGCAAAAATCTGTCTGTGATGTACCTTGAAGACATTTTTACAGCTGCTACTATTGCTTCATCAGTAATTTTTACTTTATGATGTGCTTCGTATTTATCACGAAGTCCCTTAAGCATAAGTATTGCTTCTTCTTCATTGGGTTCATTAACCATTACCTGCTGAAAACGTCTTTCAAGTGCTGCATCTTTCTCGATGTATTTTCTGTATTCCTCAAGAGTTGTTGCACCGATTAACTGGAGCTCGCCTCTTGCAAGTGAAGGTTTAAGAATATTAGATGCATCAATTGCACCCTCTGCTCCGCCTGCACCGATAATTGTATGAATTTCATCAATAAAGAGAATTACGTTACCTGCGGCTTTAACCTCATCAATTACTTTCTTAATTCTTTCTTCAAATTCACCTCTGTATTTAGAGCCTGCAACCATTGAAGAAAGATCAAGTGATACAATTCTTTTATCATTAAGTGTTGACGGAATATTGCCGTCATAAATCTGCTGTGCAAGACCTTCTACAATTGCAGATTTACCAACACCGGGATCACCAACAAGACACGGATTGTTCTTTGTTCTTCTGCTCAAAATCTGTATAACACGTTCAATCTCTTTATCTCGTCCGACAATCGGGTCAAACTTGCTTTCAGCCGCCATTTTTGTGAAGTCACGGCTGAATTTATCAAGAGTCGGTGTTCCGCTCTTGCTGTCTCCGCCTGCTCCTGTTCCAGATGTACTGTCTTCACCAAGCATAGACATAATGTCTTCATAAAGCTTCTGTCCATTTACTCCAAGTGATGAAAGAATTCTTACTGCAATCGAATCAGTTTCCTGTATAAGTGCAAGAAGAATATGCTCTGTACCTACATAGCCTGTTCCCATTTTAATAGACTCCTGAACACTCATCTCTATAACTCTTTTTGATCTGGGTGTGTAGTCCTGAGGGTAGTAGCCTGAACTATTATTGATTCCTACAAGTTCTTCAATTTTTTCAATTATTGATTCTTCATTTACTCCCTGAGCTTCAATGGCTTTGGATGCCACACTGTCTTTCACTCCAACAAGGCCAAGAAGAATGTGTTCTGTTCCAACATAGTTATGTCCGAGATGCACTGCATACTGCTGTGCTTTTGCAATTGCTTCTCTTGCTTTTTCTGTAAAATTTCCCTGCATATGTTTCACTCCTTTGCGATATATTCAATAATCTAATATTTACCATAATTACTCTATTGCATTTCTTATATATTCAGCTCTGTATTTATCTCTTTCAGTTGGTGTCATGTCCGTATTATGAGAAACTTGTATGCTTGCAGGCTGAATGTTAATCATAAGCTCAACAGGCTGAATCCTAAACTCCGGTATGTCTGTTATGCCCATGTTTTTGCCTTCAGTAATATTTGAAATAAGCTGCATTGCTTCCTTGCCCGATATTTTCCTTGCTGTCTTTAATATGCCGTAGGAACGCCATACCTTATCTTCAATATCCTCCTTAGCTGACTTATAAGCTTTCTTTTCCAGCTCATCTTCACGCTGAACAATTGTTGCAGCAACTTTTTTCAAATTATCTATAATATCATGCTCACTCTGTCCAAGTGTAACCTGATTTGAAACCTGATAAATACTGCCCATTGCATCTGAACCCTCACCGTAAATACCTCTTACAGTTATACCAAATTTTGAAATAGCTTGAACAAGGTTCTTAATCTGACCTGTTTTTTCAAGCTGCGGAAGATGCATCATATAAGATGCTCTTAAACCTGTACCTACATTTGTAGGGCAGCTTGTAAGATATCCGTATTTTTCATTAAAAGCAAATTCAACACTTTCTTCTATAAGGTTATCTATTTTGTCTGCTAAGTCAAAAGCTTGATCTATATCGTTTCCCGGTAAAATCGCTTGTATCCTTATATGATCTTCTTCATTAAGCATAATGCTTATAGTTTCATCGTCTTTAACAAGAACACCGCATGGCTTATTGTTTCTCATAAGCTCAGGACTTATTACATGCTTTTCAACCAAAGAAAACTTCTGATTTTCATTAATGGTATTTAATGGTACATATTCAAATTGACTGGCAAATACAGTTCTGCTGTCCAGTAATGAACTTTTTACATCTTGAATCATTTTTTCTGCATCTTCATTGCTTAATTTATTGTAAAAATTATATTTTTTTAAATTTCTTGCAAGTCTAACTCTGCTTGATATGATAATGCCGTTATTGCATTTATTGCTCTCATACCACTTATTCATGTTTATCATCTCCTTCAAGGGCTTTAATTCTATCCCTTAAAACAGCTGCTTCTTCATACTCTTCTTTCGCAATCGCTTCAACAAGCTTGCGTTTCAGCTCATCTATCTCATGCTTTTTTAATAGAGGACCACCGTTACTTTTTGGAACCTTGCCCTTGTGGGTATTGTCACCATGTATGCTTTTAAGCGAACCAGTGATATAAGGTTCAAAAGCCTCATAGCATGAACTGCATCCAAATTTCCCGCTTCTTCTAAGTTCTTCATAAGTCATTCCGCAGATAGGACATTTAACAGATGAATTCCTATACTGATTAGTATATTCCTCCTGTTTATTACCTAAGCCGTAATTTAGGAGACTCTGAAAGATATCCTGAAATGATATGGGATTTTCAAAGTCCGATAATTTAGCGCACTCCTCACAATAATAATGTTCTTTCTTTTCACCATTTATTACCTGAACTGTATGAACAGTCGCTTCTCTCTTATGACATTTCTCGCAAAGCATACTATCTACCTCCCAACTGAAGTAATATCCTTACGATTTATTTTTATATTACTAATCCTAAAATATTCTCAACGGTTTTGTTATTAGCCACCTTTGACGGTGAGTGCTAATGTGAAGCCAAAATAAAAAACCTCTTCAGGTTCTTTATTCTTTTAATTTTATTAACTGCATTATAACACATAATTTTACAATTGCAAGTACTTTTTACAAAAAAATTAAAAAAGTTATGTAAACATTAAATGAATAGATTAAACGGTTCAAACCGAGGAATTTTTTCAAATATTTCAACCTTTTTAGTATCAGGATTAATCAATTCTATACTATGAGAATAAAGAGCTGGACTTACATTATAATGACCTCTTTTAAAATCCTCATTATATTTAATATCACCCCACAAAGGCAATCCTGCATTTGCCATCTGCACTCTAATCTGATGATGTCTTCCTGTATATAGCTTAATATCCAAAAGTGCTAGCTGGCCAAATTCTTTGTTTTCTATTTTTTTAACCAACGTATATTCCAAAATAGCTTCTTTAGCGTTTTTATTTCCCTTATTAGTAACGGTAGAAATGTTAAGCCTTTGATTCTTAAGAAGATAATCCCTCATTTCACCGCTTTCATTCTTTGGAACACCACAGCAGACCGCAAAATAATACTTTTTTAATTTTGCCGTTATTAATTTGCTTACTTATCTCTGAGGCAGTTTTTTCATTAAGAGCAAATACCATAAGGCCTCCGACAGGCCTATCAAGCCTGTGTAGAAGCCATATCTCTTTAAATTGTTTTTCTAATTGACTCAGTAAATCTGCGTCTCCCGTCTTATCCGGCTGAGAAGGAACGCCAATAGGTTTTTCTACTATAATAAAATTATTATCCTTGTAAATTATGTTAACATTCATAGCAACCTCATTGTTTTTTTAAAATCACAGCGCCGTAAGCACCTACTTCTATATCTGCGAAGCCGTGCACAACTTCATACTTTTGAGATTTTAAATCATACCCGTCAATATCACTTGTCATTATACCGTTCCAGATTCCGTCTGTAGCTGCACATGTAAGCCAAACAGGTATTTTTATTTTTTGTTTTTCATTCAAGTTGTTAAAAACAGCAATGATACAATCGTCATCATTAAATCTTGCAATAGCTACCGCTCCATGTTCAGAATAAATAAATCTGCATGAACCGTTAGACAATATATGATTGCCTTTTCTGATTTTTATTATTTCTTTATAAAAATCAATAAGCTGTTTATTTTCATGTCCCCAAGGATAAGTTCTTCTGTCATCCGGATCAGTCCATCCAACGACTCCTGCTTCATCACCGTAATATACTGTAGGAATGCCTGACCAAACAAACTGGAATATTACAGCTTCTCTCATAATACCATAATTAATTCCAACTGACGCAGCTACAGATCCTACGGATGAAAGTCTGCCTACCCTGCTGTTGGTCCTTGTTAAAAACCTTGAATGGTCATGATTAGAAAGTTCATTCATGCTTACATCAACAGCATGTGAACCCATTTTTATTGAATTAATAATCATAGCATTTTCAAATGCTTTTCCGTTGGAAAGCAATCCTTCATTATAGCTGTCACTATGCTTTTCCATACCTGTAAAAAACCACGAAACAGGTTCCAAAAAAGCATCGTAATTCATAACAGTGTCCCATTCATCACCCTTAAGCCATTTTGATGCATCACCATAATGCTCAGCAATAATTATGGCATCTGAATAAGCTTCCTTAACTTTTTTTCTGAATTCTTTCCAAAACTTATGATTAAACTCCTCGCTATATCCCAAATCAGCCGCTACATCAACTCTCCATCCATCAGCATTGTATGGAGGTTTAAGCCATTTTTGAGCGATATTCATCATATAATCCAAAAGTTCCTGAGAATTTTCATAGTTAAGTTTAGGATGATTATAGTGTCCCCACCACGAATCATACTCGCCATTCTCTTTCCATTTGAAATAGCCCCTGTACAAACTATCCGCATGAGAATAAGCGCCTTTAACCCTTGCATGCTTTTTCGTATATGCCTTCTCTATCCATCCATTTATTATACGAACCACAATGATTAAAAACTCCGTCAATAATAATCTTTATACCGTATTCATGAGCTTTTTTTACAAATTCAGCAAAAAGTTGATCACTCGCTTCAAGATTCTCTCTGAAACAGTTCTAACCTCATACTTATCTGTATCAGAATCTCTTAAAATTCTCCCTATGTGTGGATCAATATGACCATAATCCTGAATATCATATTTATGGTTGCTCGGCGAAACAAAAAGAGGATTGAAATATATCATATTTATGCCAAGTTCATTAAGATATCCAAGTTTATCTATGACACCTGAATATCACCGCCATAAAAATTGAACACATCTTTATCTTCAGGTGTTTTATCCCATTCTTTGACTCTGCGAACCTTATGATCAAGGTATATATATTCATCGTCAACAACATCATTTGATTTATCACCATTGCAAAATCTATCTATAAAAATCTGATAACCAACAGCAGATTTTGCCCAATTTGGTGTTTTATAATTTCTATTAATTACAAAATATCCATCATCATTAAGAATATCTGAAACCCCATATTTGCTATAATACAGATTCTTTTCTCCGCTTACTATTTTAAAAATATAGCTTCTGTTTTTTGTTTCAGGCGGAACCATAAAATAGTAATAATCAAACATGCCGACTGTTTTTTCTATGCTCATTTTACTTTCTGTACCCTCAGACACAATAAGAACTTCATCTGCCTCACCAGCGCCTATCCTTAATCTGACTTTTACATAATCATCTATAGACGGTTCGTCAGGACTAATATAGTTTCTTGATTCATCACTAAAAATCGCAGCTATATTTACAGATTCACTTAAAATTTTTTTATTAAATATAATTTCTTCTCCAATACCCACAGCTATCCTCCGACAATTTACCTATCCAATAAGTATATTACCAATGTTATTTGCGGTCAATGAAAGATTTTTTTGCAAGCCAAAGAGGATATACAAAGCTAACAATAAGCATTGCTGCAATAAATGCAATTAAAGTTACAACAGCTATAATTGTATCCAAAAAAGCAGATATGATAAACAACACTCCGAATAATATCATAATATAGCCTGTTACTCTTGATGCTTTTTGCCAAATTTCTTCACTGCTTAAAGTATACTTTGTTCTTACACCTATTATACTGTTCTGTTTAGTCTTAGGCAGATAATTGCCAAGTATTATAAATACTAAACCCAGAACTATACATACGGGTTTATTTATATTTGATGTTCTGCCAAGAGCAAACATAATAACAATAATATTAATAACAATAGAAACTATAGGAATTATCCACTTACTCACCATAGTAATTTTTCTGTTAGCCTCTTTATTCTTATCACTTAAATCACTTATAACACACATGAATATTTGTAAAAGCAAAAGAAAAAAAGGTATTCCGACCACAGCAAATAACTTAGGTGCATAGTTATCCGGCACATTATTATAATTGAAATGTACAGGCATCCGTTCAGGAAGTTCATTATAATAATACAAACCGAAAAATATTGGGATTAGGCAAACCAAACCAGTTGTTACTAATATTTTCATATTAATTTTTTTCATCATTTATTCCCTCCTAATTGATTTATCCAAAGAAGGACTTCCTCAAACACAGATATATTCAATTCATAGTATATAAAATTTTTATGCTTTTCCTCTGTAATCAGTTCCGCTTTTTTCAATTGCGATAAATGATATGATACAGTAGCTCCTGTTAAATCAAATTCTCGTGCTATGTCTCCTGCGGATTTTTTTCCGTTCTTGAGCATATTAAGGATATCACGCCTAACGGGGTCGGATATAGCTTTAAGTGTCTCTGACATCCCCATATTCTTTACCTCCTATAAAGTATTTAGAAATTTATCTAAATAGAATATAGCACAAATATATTAAAACGTCAATATCTATTTAGATTTTTTTCTAATTAGCTTAATCTAAAAAAAGAAACAAATGGTTATCAATAGCCACTTGTTTCTTGTTGATTAATCCATGTTATCAACTGCTGTAATCCTCCAGTATTCGTCTGAGTCTATCTTTACCATCAACATATATTCCATCGTTAAGCATAACCTGCTTATCATGTTCAAGACCGGATACCGGTATATCCGTCAGCATATAAATACCATCCTCTGTATTTTCATAAAATACAGCTACACAGCCGTCATATACACCAACGACATATTTTTCATCATCATTTACACCTATCACCTTTCTGAGCAGGACATTGTTAGGCGAAAACGACATTACCTGCCAGTCAGAATAATAAGCCTTAACATCTGCCATATTTTTTCCTACAAGCTCTATCGGGCATTCTCCTTGCAAAGAATCAGTTGCATCTGTTGATTCATTATAAAATTCATAGGTAAAGACAGCGGCTTCACTAAGTCCATTATTTGCAGAAGCCTCTTCATAATCTTTTTCATCTGTATTTTGAGTATCTGTTTCGTCTATAGCATTATCCGATGCCTCCGCTGTTTGAACTGCCTTGTTTCTAATATCAGCTATACCACCAAAATATGCAAATGCACCTATCGCACATACACATACAATTGATGCAGCAGTAAACAATCCCATTGCAAATCCTTTAACTCGGCTCATAATATCACCTCTGCAATGGATTATTGCCATATATTTTATTTTTATTCGACTGCACAAAAAATCCCTTCCATAACGAAGGGATTAACAAATATCATTTTCCTGAAATTCTGGAATAAATCAAACTTATCACAACTGCCGCTGCAGAAAATTCAAAAGATAATGTATGAAAACCAATAATTGCAAGTGTGATTGCCACAAAACCAAGCACTATAAATATATCTCCGCATAAAGAATATACTTTTTCAGCTTTTTGGTCACTTACCGGAAATATCATTCTGAAAGGTACCGCTTCAATGAGCTTATAAAAATAAGAACCAATTAAAACAACCACTACTCCTACAATACTTGCAATGCTTGACATAAGCATTGAGTTTTCAAGCGCAGAAGCATAAGAAAGCGCCGTGCCAATTACTGAAAGCATCGGCATTGACCATTTTAAAAACATTTTCATCGAATCCGGATAGCGATTTGACAACTCACTTTTTTCTGCTTTTGTGTAAAGAAAAAAATTCATAAGCAGAAAAAACAAAGGTACTCCAGCAATTGCAAACCATTTTGGTGCAAATGTGCTTACCTCTCCGTTTGAGTTCCATTGTACCGGAATCTGAGCAGGCAAACGATTTATTAATATTAATCCAGCTATTAACGGGATAATACATACAACACTTGTATAAATAAGAGAGTTTCTATTCTTCATCTTCAGCACCTCATTATTGAGTTTATTTATTTAGTATCTTCTTGTCAATAGTTGACACCTTTTTTTTCGATGATATAATTTATATTTATACATATTATGAAAAAAAGAGGTTAACAATGAGCAGAGCGAATCCAAAATTAATATTATTTCTTGGTGTATTAGGAATATCAATTTCAGCTATTCTTGTAAGAATGTCAAACGCTCCGTCTCTTGTTCTTGCTACATATAGAATGATGTGGACAGTATTTATACTTGTTCCGTTTTCACTAAAAAAAGCATTGCCTGAAATAAAATGTATTCAAAAGAAAGATGCAGCTATTGCAATTTTAGCAGGCATATTTTTTGCTCTTCATTTTACATTCTGGTTTGAGTCCCTTAAATTTACGACTATTGCATGCTCAACGGTTCTTGTAGATACAGACGTAATATTTGCATCTGTAGGCTTCTGCCTGTTCATGCATGGCACAATCTCCAAAAGGGGCATAATAGCAATAGTAATAACAGTATTAGGCAGTGTACTTACTGCTCTGTCAGGGGGAATAAACTCCGAAGGCTCATTTTACGGAAATATGCTTGCACTGATTGCAGCTGTTCTTATTGCAGCCTTTACATTAATCGGAAAATATATGAGAAGCAGAAATATTACTACCTCGGCTTTTACTCTTGTTGCTTATCCGGCATGTCTGGTTACATTATTAATACTTGATTTTTCGACTGGTACTCCTATTATAGGCTATGAAATAAAAGAATTATTCATCGGCCTTGGAATGGCAGTATTCTGTACACTTCTTGGTCACAGCGTTCTTAACTGGACCCTTAAATTTTTATCACCCGGATATGTTTCCGCAGTTAAGCTTTGCGAGCCAATATTTGCGACAATATTGGGAATGATTATATTTAAAGAGATACCTTCTGTAATCCAAGTAATTGGTGCAATTATAATCATTTCCGGAGTATCTTTATATTCAAGCGTTGAAAACGCTGATTAATATTGACGTAATTACGGACATATTAAATGTCCGTTTTTTAATCTTCGTCATTAAAGCAGGTATACATATATTCAGGCACACCGATTCTTTCACCGCTTAGGTATCTTATTACAGCATCATTAACCTCACCTATTACTCCAGGAAGAAGTTCAATATGGCGGTCCCTTATTGCTTTTCTTGTTCTGCTTCCTATATCATTGCATATAAGTACACTTACATTATACTCATAAAGCAATTCTGCTACTGCCTCAGGCTTTTTTATGAAAGAATATCTTCTTTCAATATTTACAACTCTCTCATCCTCAACCTCAAATATTGTAAACTGCCTGCTGTTTGAGCATGACTTTTATAAATATCACCATTATGTGACGGCACTGCTATTCTCATTTTAATCACTTCCGAATTATATATTGGAATAATTTTATCATTTTTTTACGTTTTTCTCAATTTATTATTCAAAAATCTTTTCAAAAGATGTAATATTGTTTCTGATATGTGAAAAAATATAAAAAACAAATGGAGGTTTTAATATGGATGATAGAATAAAAAAACTTGCACACAATCTTGTTCACAACTCATGCCGTGTACAAGAAAAAGAAAAAGTTCTTATCAGTCTGCGGTATTCACCCACTTCCTCTTGTAAAGCAACTTATAAAAGAAGTATATGCAGTCGGCGGGATGCCTTTTATTGATTTTACAACAAATTCTATACAACGTGAACTTCTTTTAGGTGCAACAGAGGAACAGCTTAAAATACTTTCGGATAACGAAGCTGACAAAATGAGGCAGATGGACTGCTTTATAGGAATACGAGGCGAGGACAATATTTCAGAAATGAATGATGTTCCCTACGAAAAGCTTTCTCTTTATGAAAGAGTTTACTCAGACCCTGTTCATCATCAAATAAGAGTCCCTCACACGAAATGGGTTATACTGCGTTATCCTACTCCCGGTATGGCTCAAAGCTCGAAAAAAAGTCTTGAGGCTTTTGAAGATTACTATTTTGATGTATGCAATCTTGATTATGGTAAAATGTCAAAAGCAATGGATTCTCTTGTTGAGCTTATGAACAAAACCGATAAAGTACGTCTTACCGCGAAAGACACAGATATAACATTTTCAATTAAGGATATTCCTGCAATCAAATGTGCCGGTGAATGCAACATCCCTGACGGAGAGGTATATACTGCACCGGTAAAAAATTCCGTTAATGGTAAAATAACTTATAATACCCCTTCAGAATACAACGGATTTGACTTTGATAATGTATGCCTATCATTTAAGGACGGCAAAATAATTGAATGCAGTGCAAATGATACAGAGAGAGTTAAAGGAGTATTCAATACTGATGAAGGCGCCAGATATGTCGGTGAATTTGCAATTGGTGTAAATCCTTATATCACAACACCGATGAACAACATACTATTTGATGAAAAAATTATGGGAAGCATTCACTTTACCCCCGGAAATTGCTACAAAGATGCATATAACGGGAATAAATCTGCAATCCATTGGGATTTGGTATTAATCCAGACACCCGATTTCGGCGGCGGAGAAATATATTTTGATGACAAACTTATCAGAAAAGACGGAATTTTCGTTATTCCCGAACTTAAAGTTCTTAATCCTGATAATCTTAAATAAAAACTTATTTTGTCAAAACATTAATTTTCTGATAGCTCATGCAAAAAATTCTGCATGAGCTATCAGCTTTTTACAAATTATTAAGAATAATATCCAGTTTTACTCCTATGTACTTAAAAATATTAATAATCACTTTATTTTTTACCGCAAAACGGATATAATATTAACATCTATTTGATTTTATTCCATATAAAGTCGATATTTTTCAGAGAATTACAGGAGGAATCATTATAATGGCAGAGAAATTCTACATAACTACGCCAATTTATTATCCAAGTGACAAGCTGCACATTGGTCATTCTTATTGCACTGTTGCAACGGATACAATGGCTCGTTATAAAAGACTTAGAGGCTATGATGTGAAGTTCGTTACAGGAACAGACGAACATGGCCAGAAAATAGAACGTATTGCAACATCACTCGGCGTTACACCTAAACAGTATGTTGATAAAATAGTTGCGGGTGTTAAGGAGCTTTGGGCAAGCCTTGATATATCATATGATCATTTCATTCGTACAACAGATGATTATCATGTTAAAGCGGTTCAAAAGATTTTTAAACAGCTCTATGATCAGGGCGATATATATAAAAGCGAATATGAAGGTTGGTATTGCACTCCTTGCGAATCTTTCTACACTGATGTACAGCTTGTAGACGGAAAATGCCCGGACTGTGGCCGTGAAGTAGAAAGACTTAAAGAAGAAAGCTATTTCTTTAGGCTTTCAAAGTATCAGGATAGACTCATAAAGCACATTGAGGAGCATCCTGAATTTATACAGCCTCAATCAAGACAGAATGAAATGCTTAATAACTTTCTCAGACCAGGTCTGGAGGATTTGTGCGTAAGCCGTACAACATTCAAATGGGGCATTCCCGTTACCTTTGATGATAAACATATTATATATGTATGGGTTGACGCCCTTTCAAACTACATCACTGCTCTTGGCTATAATTCAGATGATGATTCCGAATTTAAAAAATATTGGCCTGCAGATATTCATGTAGTTGGTAAAGAAATTGTTCGTTTCCATTCGATAATATGGCCTGCAATGCTTTTGGCTCTTGATTTACCTCTTCCCAAACAGGTATTTGGTCATGGCTGGCTAATTATTGACGGCGGCAAAATGTCCAAATCAAAGGGTAACGTTGTTGATCCTAAGGTACTTGTTGACAGATATGGCCTTGATGCAATACGTTATTTTCTTCTTCGTGAAATCGCTTTTGGTCAGGACGGAAACTTTACAAATGAAGCTCTTATTCAGAGAATTAATTCTGACCTTGCAAACGACCTTGGCAACCTTGTTTCAAGAACAGTCGGTATGATAGATAAATATTTTAACGGCAAACTCCCTGCTGAAAAAGAACCTACAGAGTTTGACGAATCTCTTAAGAAAACAGCAGCTGAAGTTACTGAAAAAGTTGACTTGCTTCTTGACAAGATGCTTTTTTCTGATGCCCTTGCAGAAATCTGGACTCTCATAAGACGAGCAAACAAATACGTCGACGAAACACAGCCATGGATTCTTGCAAAAGACGAAAATGCTAAAGGTAAGCTTGCAAATTCTCTTTATAACCTTTCTGAAGCAATCAGAATAGTTTCAGTCCTTATTCAGCCGTTTATGACCAAAGCACCTAAACTCATTTGGGAACAGCTTGGAATAAACGAAGAAAGCATAAGAACTTGGGACAGTGCAAAGGTTTGGGGTACACTTCCTGATGAAGTAACAATCACAAAAGGCGATGTTATCTTCCCAAGAATAGATATGAAAAAAGAACTGGAAGAGCTTGAAACAGCAATGAAAAACGCTCAGGCTGCCTCAGTTGCCAATCAGACAAAACACGAAGAAATAAAAGAGGAAGAATCTGCTGCAGAAATTTCCATAGATGATTTTGACAAGATTAAGCTTAAAGTCGGAACGGTAATTGCTTCAGAAAAAATGAAGGGTTCTAAGAAACTTCTTAAAAATCAGATTAAGATCGGAAATGAAACAAGACAAATACTTTCCGGTATCTCTCCCGCTTATACACCTGAAGAAATGGTAGGCAAAAAGGTTATTGTTCTCACTAACCTTCCTCCAAGAAAAATGATGGGTGAAATAAGCAATGGTATGATTCTTGTTGCAGAAGATGAAAACGGAAACCTTTCACTTGCTTCCGTTGATAAATTAGATTTTGCAGACGGTGCAGAATTGAGTTAATATAGCAAACTATTTGCGGGAGTACATTTGTACTCCCGTTTTTATTAAAGGAGAATTATTATGTATTTTGAATCCCATGCACACTACGATGATGAACGCTTTGATGATGACAGAGAAGAATTAATTGCCTCTCTTAAAACCGAAGGTGTAGATTTTGTTGTTAATGCTTCCTCCGACATAAAATCGTCAAAAGCATCCATAGCTTTAAGCGAAAAATACCCATTCTTTTATGCTTCCGTAGGAGTACACCCTCATGAAGTCGCCAAAATGACCGATGACGATATAAATACGCTTAGAGAGCTTTCAAAACATCCCAAGGTTGTTGCCATAGGAGAAATAGGTCTGGATTTCTATTATGACTTATCCCCCAGAGACGAACAGCGCTATTGGTTCCGTCAACAGCTTAAACTGACAGAAGAACTAAATATGCCTGTAATAATTCATTCAAGAGATGCTGCACAGGAGTGTTTTGACATAATAAAAGAAAGCTCTGTGAGGAAAGGAGTAATACATTGCTATAGCGGAAGTGCACAAATGGCTAAAGACTATGTAGATATGGGATTTTATATAGGTATTGGCGGAAGTCTTACATTTAAAAATAATAAAAAAGGCATAGAAGTAGTTGAACAAATTCCTATTGAAAGAATTTTGATTGAAACAGACTCACCATATCTTGCACCGGTTCCATACAGGGGTAGACGAAATGATTCACGACTCTTGAAATATGTAGTCGAAAAGATAAGTGAAATAAAGAAAATTCCCGAAAGTGATATATGCAAAATTACCAAAATTAGCGCCCAGAACCTGTATATAAAATAATTGTTGCATATTTGTTACATTTGTGTTAATATACTTAACGTGTATAGTTCAAAGAATTGAAACAATTCGATTTTTTGCTAGTTCATCGCCAAAATATTTTTCATGCAAACGCATTAATCAAGGAGTGTTAGTCAGTAAAACCCATATTTAAGACTTAATATTTTTTGGCTAAAAGTATTAAGTCTTAAATAGGAAAACTGCTGTTTTTTTTTGGCAGAATAAATGATATTTTCAGTAATTCATGAAAATATCTATTAAGGAGGAAGCTATGACAAAACGACTTAGAGTAATTGCTATCGTGATTGGGTTATTGGCAATGTTGAGCGGAAGCGTATCCGCTTATAGTAAAGAAAATTTAAATGTAACAATTATTGAAGGAACAAACGAATTTTCAGCTAACTTAACTGAACCAATTACAGTTAAAAAACTTCTTGAACTTCAGGAAATAACTATTTCTGAAGATGATGAACTTAACTATGCGCTTGATTATACAGTACAGAACGGTGATGTAATAGAAATCAAACACTCCATTCCTGTAATAATCAATTATGATGATGTTCCCCGTATGGTGCGCACCACTTCCCTAACCGTAGGAGAACTCTTGGACAGTCTCTCAAGTGACTACGAATCTCACGAATATTATTTGGCTGACGGATTGTCTAAAGATGAGCCTTTGACAGAAGGAATGACAATTAATTTATCATCTACACTTGTCAAAAATGTTACAACTTATGAAAAAGTTGAGAAATCAGTAGAATACAAAGAAACCAGCGAATTAGCAGAGGGTACTGAACGTGTTATTCAGGAAGGCAGTGACGGACTTGTAAAAGTTGTCAGTGAGGAAACTTATGTCGGGGGCGAACTCACAAATACAACTGAATTAAGCCGTGAAACTGTAACTAATCCTATTAACACTATAATAGAAAAAGGTACTGCAAGCATGGTGTCAACACCAGTAGGTGATTACAAATATTCAAAATCCCTATCAGTCGTAGCAACAGGTTATACTCAATACGATGAAGGCTGTAATTCCAGAACCGCAACAGGTGCTGCAGCCGTACGAGGTGTTATTGCTGTTGATCCAGGTGTTATTCCTTTAGGCACTAAACTTTATATTCCAGGGTACGGAATAGCTACTGCCGAGGATACAGGCGGAGCAATTAACGGTAATCGTATAGACCTTTGCTATAACTCCGTAGACGAAGCGTTTGCTTGGGGCAGACGTACAGTTACGGTTTACATTCTTCAATAAAACAATCACACTAAACCACCCAAAATAAATCGGGTGGTTTTTTTAATACAAAAAATGCACTCTAGCATAAACCAAAGTGCATCATGCATCATTTTTATTATTATTCAACTGTTACGCTCTTTGCAAGGTTTCTCGGTTTATCAATATCTGTACCAAGATTAAGTGCTACATAGTATGCAAAAAGCTGGTTTGGAATATTGGCCAAAACCGGCGCCAGAATATCCATTGTTCTAGGTATAAAAAATACATCATCAGCAAATTCAGGCGAAATCATATCGTTATCTTCCATAGCTATTACTATTGTTTTAGCCCCTCTTGCTTTAACCTCTTTTATATTGCTTATTGTCTTTTCAATCAATTTTTCCTGTGTGATAATAGCAACAACCAAAGAATTATCGTCTATCATCGCTATAGGGCCATGTTTAAGCTCACCTGCTGCATATGCCTCACTATGGAGATATGCGATCTCCTTGAGCTTAAGAGAGCCCTCCTGAGAAACCATATAATCAAGCCCACGACCAATATAAAATACATTGTTAACATTCTTATATTTTTCTGCAAGCTTTCTTTCTGAATCCTCAAGCTGCAGGATATGCTCAATTTTTGAAGGAAGCAAATAAAGTTCCGACTTTATCTCTTTGAACTCATCAGCTGTCATCTTGCCAAGTGTCAATGCAATATGGCATGTAAGTATATACATAGCTGCAACCTGTGCAGAATATGCCTTTGTTGAGGCAACAGCAATTTCAGGACCGGCAAGTATATAAAATACATCATCTGCTTCTCTTGCTATAGAGCTACCTACGGCATTTACAATCGCAAGAACCCTAGCTCCGCTTCTTTTCGCAATTCGCAAAGCCTCAAGTGTATCGGCAGTTTCGCCTGACTGAGAAACAACAATAAGAAGTGTCCTTTCATCAAGTATAGGATCCTTATATCTAAACTCACTTGCCACATCACTTACTACAGGAATCCTGCAAATTTTCTCAATAAGATATTTACCCACAAGTCCTGCATAGTACGCTGTTCCACAGGCAACTATATATATTCTGTCAATTTTATTAAGCTCTTCTTTTCCAAGCTTAATATCATCAAGATTTACCGTTTCAGCATTTTCCGGGATACGTTTTTGAATAGTTTCTTTTACTATTCTTGGCTGTTCATGTATTTCCTTGAGCATAAAATGTGCAAATCCATTTTTTTCAGCTGCTTCAATATCCCATGTAACATGGAATATGTCACGGCTAACGATATTTCTATCCTTATCATATATCTTTATACTATCTCTAGTTATAACCGCAACTTCATTATCTTCCAGAAAATATACATCTCTTGTATGATGAAGGATTGCAGGTATATCACTGGCAATAAAATTTTCACCTTCACCCTTACCAACAATAAGAGGTGCTCCTTTTCTAACAGCTATAAGTTTACTCGGTTCATCTTTGCATATTATGCCAAGTGCATATGTACCTTCAAGCCTTTCTACAGCTTTGAATACAGATGTTTCAAAGTCAAAGCCTTGTTTATAGTAATCATCAATAAGATGTGCTATTGTCTCTGTGTCAGTCTCTGATATAAAACAATAGCCCTTTTTGAGGAGTTCCTCCTTAATTACCATGTAATTTTCAATAATTCCGTTATGCACAACCCCAATTACTTTATCCGCACTGATATGGGGATGAGAGTTAATATCAGACGGTGCACCATGTGAGCCCATCTTGTATGTCCTATTCCAAGGCATCCTTCAAGAGGGTGTTCAGCTAACAGTCTGATAAGATTTTCAAGCCTGCCCTTTGCTTTAAGTGAATTAATGTTATAACCATCATGTATAGCAACTCCCGCGGAGTCATATCCTCTGTATTCAAGCTTCTCAAGGCCATTAATAAGAATTGAAGGAGCTTGATTTTTACCTACATAACCTACAATACCGCACATTATGAAACCTCCTTATGATGTCTAAATTATTGTAAATTTTTTTCCATGATTGCCGCAAGTTTCTCTGCATCTGACTGCATCTGTTCTATATCCTTGCCTTCAATCATTACCCTGACAAAAGGTTCTGTGCCACTTGGACGAATAAGAACACGTCCCTGTCCCTCAAACTTCTTTTCAAGCTCAATGACAGCTTCTCTTACTTCAGCATTATCCATATATGTTGTCTTATATTTATTCTGAATTCTGGCATTAACAAGGACCTGTGGATATACATCCATTACCTGTGCAAGTTCACTTGCTTTAATGCCTCTTTCCTTAAGGACAGTGAGAAGCTGAATTGCAGTAACAATGCCATCTCCAGTTGTATTATACTCGTGGAAAATAATATGTCCTGACTGCTCTCCTCCAAGACAATATCCGCCCTCAAGCATCTTTTCAATTACGTATCTATCACCAACATTTGCCTGCTCTATATTTATACCGTACTTATTGCCCATTACTGAAAGCCCCATATTACTCATTACGGTTCCAACAACAGTGTCTCCGCTGAGCCTGCCATTTTCTTTGAGGTAAAGACCGCAGATTGCAAGTATTTTATCACCGTCAATAAGCTTTCCGTTCTCATCAACCGCAAGACATCTGTCTGCATCTCCATCAAAAGCAAAGCCTATATCAGCCCCATTTTCCACAATAAACTTTTGAAGAGATTCAATATGTGTGGAACCACAGTTAAGATTAATATTATTTCCATTAGGTTCATTATGAATAATACAAATCTCTGCTCCAAGTTTCAATAACGAAATAGGAGCTGCCTTATATGATGCACCGTTTGCGCAGTCAATGGCAACTTTTATTCCGTTAAGCTTTACTTTCCCGGATGCCGTAAGAAAATCAATATAATCATCCAGTGCTTCTTCCTCGATACTTTTTGTCCCGATAAACTCTCCGGTAGGTTTAGGAAGGCAATCTGATTCTTCAAGTACAATGCTTTCTATTTCATCTTCAAGTTCATCTCTGAGCTTATATCCTTCGCTATTAAAAAATTTAATTCCATTATATTCAACAGGGTTATGTGATGCTGAAATAACAATACCTGCATCAAGTTTATATTTTCTAACCAAGTAAGCAACTGCGGGAGTTGGAACAATACCTGCAAGTACAGCATGTGCTCCTACTGAGCAAATGCCGGCAGTAAGTGCCGATTCAAGCATATCCCCTGAAATTCTTGTATCCATTCCAACAAGTATTTTAGGTGTATGGTAAGTCTCTTTAGTAAGAACATAAGCTCCGGCTCTGCCAAGCTCATATGCTAATCGTCCAGTAAGTTCAGTATTTGCTATGCCTCTAACTCCGTCAGTGCCAAACAATTTACCCATATATACAGTATCCTCCTAACAGCCAGTGTTGGTAATACACATTTTAATCAAAATAACAACAATAACTGTAATCAAAATTTAACAAGAATATAAACATATTCTGTTATTATATCATTTTTTTTATAATATGACAATGTTATTAAAATTGCATTAAAACAATATTACATTTTTATTTTCCTTCATTATCAAGTATTACTGAGCTATCAACAGCAGCCATCGACAAACTGTCAGACCTTGTTTTTGACTTATTAGTATAAGCATAAACCGCAAACGGTTTGTCCTCATTTAACAGATAAATATGATAACATGGTACAAGCCTGATTTTTGTTCCGTCAATGATTTCCTCTGATTCCTTAAAATCATACCCTATTTCCATATCTTCAATAAATCTTCCTGTACTATCAGAATTCTTGGTATCATATATATATGTGAGAATAGCCTCTGATGAAGAGCATATCTCTTTAGTTTCTTCAACAAACCCATTAATATCGTAATCTTCCGATTCTATGGTTTTTATTCCATTATCGTCTATAAAAAACGTGCAGTAATTGCAGAATATTTTGTAGCCTTTATAATACTCATAATATTCTAGCTGATAGCCTCCGTTTTTGTATGTAATACGGTCAAGAACATATGAATCATAATCACTGCCCATCTTTCTTAAAAATGAATCAGCTAAATCCTCCGCAGCTTTTTTGCCAACGCCAGTCATATCTCCGCAGCCAGTTGGGCAGGAATAACTAATTTTGCTGTTTTCAGCAATAAGCTCTGCAGAATAACTTTTCATAACAGTTTTTTCAAGTTCGACATTTACATCTACAGCATCATCAGCATCAAAAAACATTGCTTTCAACTCATCTATATCAGGTGAAGACACCGTAACGTCAATCTGTTTCATTGGCGCATAATCATCAATTAAATTAGTATATATTCCAATACCGTTTTGTGCAAGCAGCTTGTAGACTGCATTTTCCTCATCTTGGGTAAGCCTGTAATCATTGTTATAATACCTATTGGCACATAAAAGTACAGCATTGAGTGCAATAAGCATAACCATTATTATTTTTTTTGCTTTTCTCCAATCCATTACCGCTCACCTCATTTGTAAGTGTCCCCTACAATCATGCTTCCGTTTACATACGTAAACCACTTAATATATAACTCATCTTCGCCTTCTGCATAATACCCAATAAACATATCTGATACCGACGTAACTACGTCATTCCCATTATAATTAATCAATGCATCATCCCATGCCATAATCATATCAACATTCATATCTGCAGTTTTTTCAGTGTCAAGAGTATACTCATATGCATATCTTTTATACCGCTTTACACTTTCGTTATTTACAACAATCTCAATTGCATGTGTCATTCCAATTTTTTCTGCAAGCTCATCAGATATTCTTATCGGAATATTGTTTACTGCATAGTCGTAATAGAATACAAGTCCGTCACTTCTTGTTTCTGCACCAGAAAGATATATATCATTTACTATACCCTTATCCTCATCAATAAAATTACGGCTTATTGTATACGCCTCGGCCAATGTTTGTTCTGTATCAGAACTTCCCATGTCATAGTTATAATATTCAAATACGCCTGTATCATAATACTTTACTACAATATCATCGTGATTTAATGTATATACTCCATTAACATTTGAAATATCTGAACCTGAAATGTAATTATCTAAGAAGTAGTTTGCAGATTGTTCAATAGCATCTACATCTGTTTGACCGTCCTTAACAAACGTATTTGATGATTTTACTGTATTATATGTATAATCACCATCTGTCCACTGCGGCACATATATACTATCAAATATATTTAAACCGCTTTGTACAGTTGAAATATATTCAGCTGTATTTGTATTTGAATACTGCATTGTTTGTATTGCATTATATAATGCAGATGATGACTCTGCTCCCGTTACAGAAAATTTATATGCCTCAGATGAAGAACTATCAATGAAATAGCAGCTGCTTGTTTCTGAGTTACCGCCTGACGGCACTACAACAATGTAATTTATACTCTTTACATTATTCAGAAAATCGGAATTAGAAACGGCATACCCCTTCAAATACTCCTTTGATGACACATAAAATGGAAATTTCATTATTATGGCTTTACCATCAATATATTCATTCCACTTTATTTCCGAGACAGATACAAATGTTCCGTTTTCAAAAACATTTTTAATAACGGCTTCACTGAGATTAACAATTGATAACCCATCCGTATCTGAATAAATCATATTAAATTTTTTATTTCCGTAGCCTACTACTGTTTTTTCAGGTTCTATAATATCATATATTTTATCTGTTATGCCTGCATCATCTGAAGATGACATAAACAGAGAATAAAAAAAGTTATGGCTCTCAGTATTCCCAAGCCATAACTCTCCTGTCTGAAAAACAGCTGCGGCTACAAGCACAAAAATGACCCAATTGATCAATTTGTTTAGCTTCATATTTACCACCGCTCATTTATTATTTCAGTTTATGGAATTTGATAAATCGGACTTAACCCTGGTATATAAACACCCTTTTCAAGTTTATCCTTAATATCAACGTTTTTTCTCTTAATCGTTGCTGTTATTGATGCATCTCCATCAGCAGTATAAACTATAATTACATTCTCACCAATGTTTAACTGCACATTCTGTGAGAAATAACCGCTTACACCGACAGTAGTTTCATATGTTGTTTCCGGCTTTAAAATTCCGGAAGCATTTTCACTGCAAAGCATAATAACAATCTGAGTACCGCATTGTGCCTTGCCTGTAATAGTTCGGGAATCATTAAATGTGGATTCATAATCCTTGTCCATATCAATTCCGCCCGTTATTATAATGGCATCCGGCTCACCGTTGTATTCAGCTGCAAATGTATTAAATGAGAAAAACAAAGTTATCATTACTGTGAGAATTGCTAATATTCTTAATTTTTTCATACAACGGGCCTCCTTTGCGCTTGTCACAGCGGGATACCCGCCGTGCAATATGATTTCTATGGTAATAATTATATATTTCCAATGTTACAATCATATTACACGTACATTACTGTTAAATTACAAATTTCTAAGTTAAAAATCTTCTTCCGTTTCATCAACAATTCGGTTGTTCTGACCTTTTGCAAACCACATAGTCATAGTGGTACCTTTGCCGTATTCACTATCAGCCGTCAGTTTTCCTCCATGTCCTTCCATTATTTCCTTTGCAATAGCTAAGCCAAGACCGGTACCGCCCATTGCACGGCTTCTTGCTTTGTCGACACGATAGAATCTTTCAAATATTCTTGGAAGATCCTCTTTTGTAATACCCATACCGGTATCAGCAACATTTATTTTATAATAATTATCGTCTTCTGTAACAAAAATTCTTATGGTTGCACCTTCCGGACTGTATTTAATAGCATTTGTAGTTATATTGTTTATAACCTGATTAGCTCTGTCCCTGTCGGCAACCACATAAGCATCATCATCATGCCAAAGTTCAAGAATAAGGTTCTGGTTCTTATTATCAGCATGAATTTTATTCTGACGAACATTTTCACTTATCAACTCATTGATAACTACCTTTTTATATTTAAACTGAACCTGTTTATTATCAAATCTTGAAAGCTGAAGCAAGTCTCTTACAAGGAAAGACATTCTGTCAGTTTCAGTATTGATAATATTTAGGAAATCCATTGCAACGTCCTTCTCCTCAAGTGCACCAAACATAAGTGTTTCGGTATAGCTCTTGATTGTTGTAAGCGGAGTACGCATTTCATGCGAAACATTGGCAACAAACTCTTTACGCATATCATCAAGCTTTTTCTGTTTTGTAATATCCTGAAGAACTACAACAATTCCTTCTATCTCTTCCGTTTCATTAAAATACGGAGAGAAACTAGCGTTAATGAATTTCTTTCCAACAGAAAAAATATATTGCTTCTGAGCTACATTGCTTCCTGTATTCTCATCTTCATTTTCGTCAAGTACAATTCCGCTTCGTTCAATAAATCCATCAAGATTAAAATCAAGATCATCCACTTCAAGCATTTCTGCCGCAACTGTGTTAGCATGACTTATATTTCCTTCTTTATCAAACGATATAACACCGTCAGTCATATTATGCAAAATTGCCTCAAGCTTATTTTTCTCTCTGAAGGTTTCGCCGACTGTTTTGCTTAATTCAGATGACATATAGTTAAAGCTTTCCGCTAGCTGGCCTATTTCATCATCCGAATAGACTTCCGCAGTCTGTTTAAGATCACCGCTTGCAAGTTCCTTAGCCCTCATGGTTAGCTGGTGAATTGGTCCTGTAATCGTTCCTGCAAACACATAGGCCATTATGACCGCGAGCACCAATGCCAACAGTACAGCAAACATAATTGTCTGCGTTGTCTGTGCAATGGTCTGCTGCATTGCAGAAGCATTCATCTGTGCATAAACAATATACTTAACCGTACCATTTATAGTCATTGCAGGAGTAGCATAACATATCCAAGTTGAATCAGTTTCTGCATCTTTCCTTGAATCATCGAATCCCTCTTCACCTGATATAGCCATAAGAACAATTGAATTTTTATAATCAGGAAATGGCGGCTGAGAAACAGTTGTAGATGCCAAAGTTTCTCCATAGCTGTTAATAATATTTCCTTGTATCTGACTTACGGATGAATTAGTCTGAGTAAACTGTTCAAGACCTGTCTGGAAATCAGCCTCATCATAACTTTCAACTACTTGTTCGCACACTTTTTCAGAATACAGCTTTAATTGGCTTTTTGCTTTATCAATTTCAGTTTTCTGCATTGTAAGCAACATATACGAGCCTGTAACTATCATAACAATGAATACAAGCCCAAGGTACATTGCAATAAGCCTCCATTTAATGCTTTTCATTAAATCACCTTAGTTCCCTCCGAAGCTGTATCCAACCCCACGTTTTGTGAGTATGTATTCGGGCTTACCCGGATTATCCTCAACTTTTTCCCTCAATCTCCTTACTGTAACATCAACTGTGCGAACATCTCCATAGTATTCATAGCCCCATACTTTTTCAAGCAGTGTCTCTCTGGAAAATACCTGTTTTATATTCTGAGCAAGGAACTTGAGCAATTCAAACTCTCTGAATGTCAGTTCCAAAACCTCACCGTTTTTTCTAGCTTCAAATTTATCAAGGTCTATTTCAAGCTTGCCAAATTTAAGTACATTATCATTTTGGGATGACTTTATACCGTTTTCCTTTACCAAAGAACGTCTTAGATTTGCCTTTACCCTGGCAATCAGCTCTCTAGTGCCAAATGGCTTTGTAACATAATCATCAGCACCCATTTCAAGTCCGAGTACTTTATCTATTTCTTCCGCTCTTGCAGTAAGCATAATTATTGGCATATTATATTTTTCACGAATTTTCCTGCATGCCTCATATCCGTCCATTTTAGGCATCATAATATCAAGCAGAATCAAGTTTGGCTGCTTAGTGCATGCTATTTCAACCGCTTCTTCTCCATCGCCTGCTGTCAATACTTCATATCCTTCTTTTTTGAGGTTAAATGCAATAATATTTACAATATTTTTTTCATCATCCACAACAAGAACTGTCTGATTCATGTAACTCCCCCATTATTTTTTATATCTTATTTTTCCATTATACTAAATGCATTTAAACTTTACAACAAATTCGACTTATTCAAACAACCTTCCAAATATTTCTGCCTCAGCTTTCTTAAAGTCATCAGGAATATCGGCTGTCATAGCCATTCCATTAAGGTAATTAAGTTCTTTTTCCATTCCTGACCACTCGATTCTATACGCATGCAGCATCTGACGTTTTACTCCAATTTTGGTAAACTTATTATTTTCTTTTAAATTGCCATATTTAATATCACCTACTATTGGTGATCCTATTGACTGCATATGAAGTCTTATCTGGTGAGATTTGCCTGTAATAAGTTCAATTTCAAGAAGTGTATATTTATCTGTATACTCAACAGGTTTATATTCCGTAATTATTTTAATTCCCTCGGTACTGATTGCACCTTATTTTTGTCATTGTCTTTTAAATATAAATTTTCAAGTCTGCCGCCTTTTTTTATTTGCCCGCAAACTATTGTACGATAAAATTTCCTTATTCTTTTGTTTTTTATTGCATCGTTTATCTGTCTTACAGCATGTGCATTTTTACCGGCAATAACTAATCCGCTTGTATTCCTATCTAGTCTATTGCAAAGCGCCGGCGTAAAGGTGCTGTCCTTTTCTGGTATATATTCACCTTTTTTATTTAGATAGTATAAAATCTGATCAATAAGTGTATTAATATCTTCCTTAGCCTGAGCATGAGAAAGCAATCCCGCGGGCTTATTGACAACAAGAATATTTTCATCCTCATATACTAAACCAAATGTGCAGCTTACTTTTGATACAGTTTTTTCTTCCATAAAAGATTCCATGGTTTCATCAGCAAGATACATTTGAATTGTGTCACCCTCTGAAAGTACTTCATTTCCTTCAGCACGCCCGTTATTTAACTTTATTCTTTTTTTCCTAATCATTTTATAAATAAAGCTTTTGTTTGCTTTATTAAAATATTTCAGCAGATACTTGTCAAATCTTTGTCCGCTTTCATCTTTTAAAATGCGTACTTCCTTCATAAACCCACCACCATAAGCCATTATCTTTAGTATTTATAAGAACTCACAAAAACCCTTTGAGTAAGTAAAGGTCAATTTGCCTCTTCAATCCTCAAAGGGTCCAATATTTAATGTATCCAGCTTAAATAAGCATTAATAAATCTGTCAATATCACCGTCCATAACGGCAGAAACATTGGCAGTTTCCTCGCCCGTCCTAACATCCTTCACAAGATTATAAGGCATAAATACATAAGAACGAATCTGGCTGCCCCAAGTATTTTCCTTGATATCTCCTCTGATTTCAGAGAGTTTTTTCATGTTTTCCTCAATCTTGAGTTCCAACAATTTTGATTTAAGCATTTTCATGGCTGTATCTTTATTACTGAACTGGCTTCGTTCGTTCTGGCACTGAACAACAATACCTGTCGAATAATGAGTAATACGGATAGCAGATGATGTCTATTTGACATGCTGACCACCGGCACCGCTTGAACGATATGTGTCAACACGTATGTCATCCGGTCTTACCTCAATTTCTACATCATCATCAATCTCCGGCATAACATCACAGCTTGCAAATGAAGTATGACGTCTGCCAGATGAGTCAAACGGTGATATACGAACAAGTCTATGCACACCCTTTTCACTCTTAAGGTAACCATAGGCATTTTCACCTGTAACCTGAATAGTGACTGACTTAATTCCAGCCTCTTCACCATCAAGATAATCCAGTGTTTCAACTGTAAAACCTTTTTTTGATGCCCATTTTGAATACATTCTGAAAAGCATGCTTACCCAGTCACAAGCCTCTGTTCCGCCTTCACCTGCATGGAGCGTAACAATAGCATTATGTTTATCATACTCGCCATCAAGCAGAGTTGAAATTCTGAGCTTTTCATAATTCTCTTTGAAATCCTCAGCTTCTTCCTTTACCTCCTGAAGCAGGTCCTCGTCTTCTTCCTCCTGTCCCATTTCAATGAGGGTATAAATATCCTCATATTTTGCTACAAGATTTTCATATCCAGAAACCTTATCCTTGAGGCCCTTTATCGTCTGCATTGTTTTTTGGCTTTTTGCCATGTCGCTCCAGAAATCAGGATCAGCAGATATCTCTTCAAGTTCGGCAATTTTTTCCCGTGCCTCTTCTATTCCAAGCAGCTTTCCCATATCACTAAGCTTATCTTTATACGGCGATAACTCTGTACCTATCTGGTCAAGTTCAAACATAGCACTAACTCCTCTTACTTAATTTATCAAGCGTTTTTTCCGCAGCAGTTCTTATATTTCTTTCCGCTTCCACAAGGGCAAGGATCATTTCTTCCAACCTTTGTTGTCTTTCTTTGAACAGGTTTCTTTACTTCACTGTCATCCTTGTTAGTAAACATAGGTTTTGCAACTTCTTCACGCTTAGCCTCTGTCACAACTCTGACACGATAAAGTGTCTTAACAGTATCAGCCTGAATACCTTCGCTCATTTCCTCAAACATGTCATAGCTGACATATTTATACTCAATAAGCGGATCCCTCTGTGCATAAGACTGAAGTGTAATACCCTGGCGCATCTGGTCCATATTATCAATATGATCCATCCAATGCTGGTCTATAACCTTAAGCATAATTACACGTTCAAGTTCACGCATTTTTTCTTCATCATTAATTTCTTGTTCCTTAACTTCGTAAAGTTTATGTGCAATCTTCTGTATATCACCTTTAAAGCTTTCCTTAGTCACAGTAGCCTTCTTATCTTCAGGTATAAGGAAACTGCCTTTAACAGGTATAATTTCATGAATACCCTCATTGAAACCAATCATATCCCACTCTGCAATCGGAGTTCCATCAGGGATATATTTATTAACGGTTTTTTCGATAATCTGATCTATCATGCTCTGTATACTGTCACGAAGGTTTTCGCCCATAAGTACACGTTTTCTTTCACCATATATAATTTCTCTCTGCTCATTCATTACTTCATCGTACTCAAGCAAATGCTTACGTGTTGAAAAGTTATTGCCCTCAACCTTTTTCTGAGCACTTTCAATAGCCTTTGCAAGCATTCTGTGTTCAATAGGCTCGTCTTCTCCAATGCCCATCGATTCAATGACTGTCTTTGTTTTGTCTGAACCAAACAAACGCATGAGGTCATCTTCCATTGATATGAAGAAACGTGAATCACCAGGGTCTCCCTGACGTCCTGAACGACCACGGAGCTGATTATCAATACGTCTTGACTCATGTCTTTCAGTACCTATTATCTTAAGACCGCCAAGCTCCTTTACGCCCTCTCCAAGCTGAATATCAGTACCACGACCTGCCATATTTGTGGCAATTGTTACTGTATCCTTCTGACCTGCAAGAGCAATAATTTCAGCTTCTTTTTCATGGAATTTTGCATTGAGCACCTGATGAGGTATGCCTTCACGCTTGAGCATTGAACTTAAAAGCTCAGATTTTTCAATTGTTACAGTACCAACAAGGACAGGCTGTCCTTTTTCATGTGCTTCAATAATATCGTTTACAACTGCACGGAATTTTCCGGCTTCTGTTGTATATACAACGTCTGTTTTATCATCTCTTATGATGGGCTTATTTGTAGGAATACATACAACGTCCATGTTATAGATATTTCTGAACTCGTCTTCCTCAGTCTGAGCTGTACCTGTCATACCTGATTTTTTCTCATATTTATTAAAGAAGTTCTGGAATGTAATTGTTGCAAGAGTTTTGCTTTCTCTCTTAACCTTAACATGCTCCTTAGCTTCAATAGCCTGATGAAGGCCGTCTGAATATCTTCTTCCGGGCATTATTCGTCCTGTGAACTCATCGACAATGAGGATTTCATCGTTTTGTACAACATAGTTCTGGTCTTTAAACATATTATAGTTTGCCTTAAGAGCATTATTAATGTGATGCTGTATTTCAATATTTTCAGGATCCGAGAGGTTTTCGAGGTTAAAGAACTTTTCTGCTTTTTCAACACCCTCTTGTGTAAGTGTGACAGCTTTTGCCTTTTCATCTACAACAAAATCTCCTTCCTCTTCAACATCTTCTCTAATAAGGGGATTAAGTGCATCATCCTCATTTAATATACGACCTTTAGTCAATCCTTTTACAAAATTGTCTGCAATTTCATAAAGCTGTGTAGATTTTGTACCGCTTCCGGAAATGATAAGGGGTGTTCTAGCCTCATCAATAAGAATTGAGTCAACCTCATCAATTATAGCGTAATGCAAACCTCTTTGAACAAGGCTTTCAATACGAACGACCATGTTATCTCTAAGATAGTCAAATCCAAGCTCGTTATTTGTTGCATAAGTAATATCACACGCATATTCTGCCTGTCTTTCCTCACTCGTAAGACCATTTAATATACAACCGACTGTAAGGCCCATAAATCTAAAAATCTCGCCCATCCATTCGGAGTCACGGTGTGCAAGGTAATCATTAACTGTAACGATATGAACACCCTTACCCTCAAGTGCATTAAGATAAGCCGGCATAACGGCAACAAGTGTTTTACCTTCACCTGTTTTCATCTCGGCAATTCTTCCCTGATGAAGAACAATACCACCAAAAAGCTGAACTGGGAACGGTTTCATACCTCTGACACGCCATGCTGCTTCTCTTGCGGCTGCAAATGCCTCTGGAAGAATATCATCAAGAGTCTCGCCATTTGCGAGTCTTTCCTTAAACTCATTAGTTTTTGCCTTAAGCTCATCATCGCTTAATGCCTGCATAGCGCTGTCATAGCCTTCAATTTTATTTACTATAGGATTTATTTTTTTTAATTCTTTTTCACTGTAGTTTCCAAATACTTTTTCTAGAAAACTCATTAATGCGCACCTCTTTATATTTTTACTATTGTAGTTTTTCTACATAGTCCATCCACATTACAACAGTTTAGCAGATTTATAAAGCAGTAGCAACAATAATTTTAATATTAATGAAAATTTAAGGTATTAACTAATTATTAATACAAAAACATCGCCGAAGAATTAACTTCGGCGATGCAAAGACTACCAAACCGTGTCTTTATTTAAACAGACTTATTCAGGTTCAATAAGTCCGAATGAACCATCTCTTCTTTTATAAACTACATTTATAAGCTCAGACTGATCATTCCTGTAAACAAAGAAACTATGACCAAGAAGCTCCATCTGCATAACAGCCTCTTCTGAGGACATCGGACGAACTTCAAATTTCTTGCTTTTTTCTATCTTATATAAAGGCTCTTCATCTATTACAGTTTCATCTACAGGAACTGAATCATATTCGGCCTTGAAAGCAACATTTCTTCTAACCTGATTATGAAGCCTCTTTTTATATCTTACTATCTGTCTCTCAATAATATCAACGGCCTTATCAAGTGCAGTCATCATATCGTCCGCTGCTACCTCAGCTCTGACAACCCGTTTTGCCATCGGTATTGTTACTTCAACAACATATTCTAGCTTTTCATTTTTAATTACAACTGTTGTTTCAGCGTCCTCCGGAAAAAGTTTTTTAACTCTGTCTAGTTTAGAACTAACCTTTTCTCTGGTTCTGTCACCGATTTCCATGTTTTTTCCCTTAATACTGTAGCGCATAATAACAACTCCCTTCGGGTGATACTGTATTAAATATAAAATACTTGTCAAATATTAAAAAACCATATTCGACAGTATATTTCAAATTTACTTATAAAAACTGTATTATAAAATTTCAGATATTATTATTTCGCTATTCACTTACATATTTTTTATTTATATTATATATATTCTGTAAAAAAGTTAAAAATCCTTCTTGATTTCTTTTTATTTTTTAAAATTAATTATATAGTTTTTTTATTCAAATTGAGATGTCAACTTTACATAATTATTTTTTCTTCTTTTATTAAAAAATATTGTAATTATAGACAAAATTAAAAAACCCATAAAATAAGGCTTTAACAGGTCTATATTTTTATAATCAAAATATAGTTGATTATGGAAGAATCAATAACAAAATCTGTGGATAATGTGGTTAACTCTGTGCATAACCTTTAATCAAGCATTTTTTCCTGTGAATATCTCTGTGGTAAATTCTATATAGAAAAAATCATTATTCTGCACAGTAGTTTACATAACTCAATATCAAATTTATTTTTAACAAAAATACATAAACCTACAAATTATTAAATACGCTATCCATTTTTATATCTTTACAAACAAAATCGGCGATTTTTCAATTAATTAGTATTTAATTTAAGAAAGGCACGGCCCAATAAGCCATGCCTTAATAGTATATTTTTTTATTATTAAACTATTACAGTAAAATATAAAAGTACAATTAATCCCAATACAACTCTATACCAGCCAAAAACCTTGAAATCATGTTTCTTAATATATCCCATTAAAAATCTTATTACAATTACAGAAACGATAAAAGCAGTTATCATTCCAACCAATAAAATCCCGGCCTCCAAGCCCGTAAAACTAAAACCAAACTTTACAATCTTGAGAAGACTCGCTCCAAACATAACAGGTATTGCAAGGAAAAATGTAAATTCAGCAGCAACTGTTCTGGAAACTCCTATTAATAATGCACCGACAATAGTTGCACCAGAGCGAGATGTGCCAGGGAATACTGCCGCAATAAGTTGGAATATACCTATAATAAGTGCAGTTGAATATGTAATGTCATCAAGCTTTCTAACTCTGGGCCTTACACCCTTATTTTTATTTTCAATGAGTATAAATGCGATACCAAAAATAATAAGTGCCAAGCTAACAGTAATAGGATTGTAAAACAGCTTATTTATTGTATCATCAAAGAGCACTCCGACAATTGCCGCAGGAATGCAAGCGACAATTATTTTTATCCAAAGATTTATTATTTTGCCGTCAATTCTTACATTTCCTCGTTCTTTTTTAAACGGAAATATTTTTCTCCAGAATATCAGAACAACCGCCAGTATTGCTCCCAGCTGTATTACTACTTCAAACATATCCCAAAATTCTGTGCTTGTTTTTAATTTGATGAATTCGTTTAATAGTATCAAATGTCCTGTGCTGCTTATTGGCAGCCATTCGGTTACACCCTCAACAATACCAAATATAATTGCCTTTAATATTTCAATCATATTAAACCCCCATAAACAAAATTTATTTCAGTATAGCACTTAAATATTACAACGCAATAGATTTTTTATTAATGCTTTCTTAATTCATATATTCCCATAATTGCAAGGAATACTGCAAATATTTTTCGTAGTATTTCCGAATCAATTGCCAAAGCGGCAAAAGAACCTACAACTGCACCTATAATACCGTAAAGCACTATTGGTTTTACAACACCCTTCTCAACATTATGGTTTTTCAGATGAGTAATCAGAGCAATAATAGCAGTGGGTATAAAATAAATAAGATTAATTCCCTGTAAAGCCTGCTGACTCATATCTGTTAGCATAACAAGTGCAGGAATTAGGATTGTTCCGCCGCCAATACCCATTCCGCTAATAATACCAGATAAAAAGCCAATAAAAGCTAATAAAATCATAAAAACATTCTCACCGCCGCCGCAAGCATTGCCGCACCGAAAATTATGTGAAGCCACCTTCCCGAAATTTTGTTTAAAAGCTTTGCTCCGACAAAACCACCAGCAATACCGCCGGCTGATACAACCGAAGTTTCAAGCCAAGGAACATTTGCCTTAAATATATATATAATCGCCGAAAGCACTGAAAGCGGAAGAATTACTGCAATTGCAGTTGCATGTGACTTATGTGCATTAATGTCTAAATATTTTTCCATACATGGTACTACAACAGTTCCTCCGCCAGAACCAAAAAGTCCGTTTGCCAGACCTGTCACAACACCTATTAATGCTGTTTTAGTTTTATCGCCCAAAATCAATCACCTCAGAGCTATTTTAGGCTTTAAAGGTCTTTTATATTCATTTTGTTTATTTCTTTATTTTTTCTTTTGTCATGTCTTAATCCAAAATAAATTGCAAGTAATATAAATGTAGGTATATTAGTAAGTAAAAAAATGCCTATTACTTGTAAAACTACTGCTCCAATCGACTCACCTACATAAGCAGCCATTGCAAAAACAGCCAGAAGTGAGTAAATAAATGTTATTATCGGCAAAACAAGTCCCGGCCATCTGCTGTCCCTTTTTGACAAAAATATTTGCAGCAAAACAGTTCCCGCTAAAAGTATAAGCAACACAATGATGCTAATTGTTGTTCTTATCATTTATTTTTCCTCCTTAATTTTTCGGTATTCGGAAATAAGCATTTTAGCCGCTTCAAAATCAATATGTTCATTGAGTGCCAGCTTCTTTATAAGCATTACATATTCATCTTCTGCCGAATTATCACCTAATTTTATTTTTTCAATAAGTCTGTCAAGCCGAAGTCTTACCGTCGGATACGTAACATCATAATGTTTAGCCATTTCTTTTAATGATCCTGATGAAATAATAAACCTTTTTATAAAAGATAAGTCCTCATCATCAAGATTATTCATCCATGCAGGAAGAATTTCAATAGACATTATATCATCTCCTTTAATAAAATTAAAATAACATTTAATTATATTAAAGTCAATGGAATAAAATTAAATTTATTCTTAAATTAAATAAAGCCATGCAAAATAACTTTATTTGCATGGCATATTATTTATGTATTTAATTATTTCTTCAGGCGAATTTGCAAAGTAATCCGCTGTTTTTAGTTCGCCTAAGCTTCCATATCCATAAGTACAGCCAATTGATTTTAACGAATGTTTTTCAGCAACCTCCATATCACTTTTTCTATCACCTATAACTATAAAATCACCGTCATAAATTGATTTTATATCATTAAAGATTTCGTATTTAGGAGAGAAACCGTAATCCTCAGTGCAGTAAAAACCGTCAAAAAATCTTTCCAGCTTAAAAGCGCTTATATGTTCTTCCATATAGCTTCTTTTACAGTTACTCAAAAAAATAAGCCTAAGCCCTAAATTTTTGAGTCGTTCAAGCAGCTTCTCCGCTCCGTAATAGAGCTCTGCTTTACCTTCATTAATATACACGAGCATCTCATTGCCAATAAATGCACTGTACTTATCTTTATATTCCTGTGGAATATCAGGCATGAACGTATTCCACATTGTTTTTACATCCATGCCAATCCACTTCTTTATTTCATCATCAGAATAATCTTTTTGTACAATAAAGCCGTCTTCAGCAATGATCTTACAGCATTTTCTGAAAGCAGGCGCATATATCTTTAAACTGTCATGCAGAGTTCCATCATAGTCAAATATGATATTTATCATAACCCCATGCCTTTAATAAGATTAACCATCTCAACCGCACCAAGAGCACAGTCATAGCCTTTGTTTCCTGCTTTTGTTCCAGCACGTTCAATTGCCTGCTCAATATTATCCGTTGTAAGAACTCCGAACATTACAGGTACGCCTGTACTAAGACCTGCTTGTGCTACACCCTTTGATACCTCACTGCAAACATAATCATAGTGAGATGTTGAGCCTCTTATAACTGCTCCGAGGCATATAACTGCATCGTATTTTCCGGAAGCGGCCATTTTTGTTGCAACAATAGGAATTTCAAATGCACCGGGAACCCAAGCGACTTCTATGTCATCTTCCTTAACATCATGTCTTGTAAGTCCGTCAATTGCACCTCCAAGAAGCTTTGATACTATAAATTCATTAAATCTTGCTGCAATTATACCAACCTTCATGCCTTGTGAAACAAGACTTCCTTCATATACTTTCATTATTATTCCTCCTAATTAATTGTTATATTTTCAAAATTATTTATAGTGAAGCATGTGCCCCATTTTGTTCTGTTTAGTTTTCATATAGAACTCATCATACTTTGTAAGTTCAATTTCAATCGGTACTCTTTCTTCAATTGAAAGTCCAAAATCTGAAAGCCCCTCAATCTTCTGAGGATTATTTGTGAGGAGTCTAAGTGTTTTTGCACCCAAGTCTCTAAGAATCTGTGAACCGATATAATATTCTCTGAGGTCATCTTTAAAGCCAAGGGCAATATTTGCCTCAACTGTATCAAGGCCCTTATCCTGAAGCTCATAAGCACGAAGCTTATTAATAAGTCCTATTCCTCTGCCTTCTTGTCTTAAGTAAAGAAGTATACCTCTGCCTTCTTTATCAATCTGACGCATTGCCTGCGCAAGCTGATCACCACAATCACATCTGAGTGAACCAAAAGCATCTCCTGTAAGACATTCTGAATGTACACGGCACAAAATATCTTTTCCGTCACCGATATCACCCTTAACAAGTGCCACATGATGTTCTCCGTTAAGTTTGTTTATATAGCCGTATGCTATAAAATTACCGTACTTTGTAGGCATCTTTGTTTTTGCAACACATTCTACAAGTTTATCGTGTACTTTTCTGTATTGCTGAAGTGCCTCAATAGTTACTATCTTAATATTGAATTTCTCAGCAAGCTCAATAAGCTCAGAAGTTCTCATCATAGTTCCGTCATCACGCATTATTTCACAGCAAAGTCCGCACGCTTTAAGTCCTGCAAGCTTCATTAAATCAACTGTTGCTTCTGTATGTCCGTTTCTCTCCAATACTCCGTTTTCCTTTGCAAGAAGCGGAAACATGTGGCCGGGGCGTCTGAAATCTTCAGGTTTTGCATCCTCATCAACACATTTCATTGCTGTTACTGAACGTTCAGCAGCTGAAATACCTGTAGTTGTACTTATGTGGTCGATTGAAACAGTGAATGCTGTTTCATGGTTATCTGTATTATTTGTAACCATCTGAGGAAGTCTAAGTTTATTAATGTATTCCTTACTCATAGGCATACATATAAGACCTTTACCGTACATAGCCATAAAATTAATATTTTCAGTTGTTGCTGCTTCGGCAGAGCAAATAAAGTCACCTTCGTTTTCTCTGTCCTCATCATCTGTAACAAGAATAATCTTACCTCTTCTAAGTTCCTCAAGTGCCTCTTCAATAGTGTTGAACTTACTCATAATCAATTCCTCCTTATTAAAAACCTGATTTAAAAAGAAACTCTTTTGTTATTCCTGAGCTCTTTTGGTCAGGCTCATCTTTGAAATTTAAAAAATGTTCTATATATTTTCCTACAACATCATTTTCAAGATTAACTGTGTCTCCTACCTTTTTTGATCCAAGTACTGTTTCTTTTGCAGTATGCGGTATCAGTGAAACAGAAAAATCGCCGTCTGTGACTTTTGCTACCGTAAGGCTTATACCGTCTATTGCAACAGAACCTTTCTCTATGATGTATTTCATCAATTTCTTATCAGCCGATATTGTATACCATACGGCAATATCGTCCTGTGATATTTTTGTAATTTTTCCAGTTCCGTCAATGTGCCCAGAAACTATATGCCCTCCAAAGCGTCCGTCAGCTATCATTGCCCTTTCAAGATCAACTTCACTGCCTTGTTTTAGATTTCCCAAATTGCTTCTAGTCAGCGTTTCATTCATAACATCTGCTGTAAATACCCCAGTAGTGAAACTTGTAACTGTCAGGCAAAACTCCGTTTACAGCAACACTGTCGCCAATCTTAAGGTCAGAAAAAATTTTATCTCCGCCGATTGTAAGTTTTGAAGATTTTGCTCCCTTTTCAACCTTGATTACTTTTCCCATTTCCTCAACTATTCCCGTAAACAATCACTTCACCCTCCATTCAATTAAAATATCCTCGTCAAAAAACGATATTTTTGGATTTTTAAGCTTAAATGCTTCATCAGGAATACCTACTCCAATACCGCCTACAGGTGATTTAGCTTCCGCTCCGCCAAATATTTTTGGAGCAATATAGCATTCCACTTTATCTACAATGCCATCTCTTAAAGCACTGTAGTTAAGTTCTCCGCCGCCCTCAAGCAATATACTGTCTATCTTCATTTTACCAAGTTTTTGCATAAGTTCTATTAGGTCAACATGACCATATCTTTCAGCAGTTCTTACTACAATGCATCCCTTTTTCTCATATTCAGCAATTTCCTTTTCATCTGCAGAAGTTGTAGCAATTATTGTCTTAACTTCTCCCGCACTTTTAATTATTTCTGACATAAGAGGTGTCCTTAAACGAGAATCGCAAATAATTCTAACCGGGTTTCTTCCTCCGTCAAGCCTGCATGTAAGCATCGGATTATCTTTCAGTACAGTGCCGACTCCAACCATAATGCCAGAATATCTAAGTCTGCTGACATGAACATTTTTTCTTGCCACTTCACCTGTTATCCACTTAGATGCTCCTGTTCTTGTAGCTATCTTTCCGTCTGCTGTCATGGCATACTTCATTGCAACAAACGGCGTCCCTGTTGTTATGTAATGGAAAAATACATCATTTATCTCATCACATTCAGCCTTTAGTATATTTTCAAATACTTCTACACCGTTATTTCTAAGTTTTTCAGCTCCTTTTCCTGCAACAAGTGGATTTGGATCTGACGAACCGATATAAACTCTTTTTATTCCGCTTTCAATAATTATATCTGTACAAGGCGGTGTTTTGCCATAATGACAGCATGGCTCAAGAGTTACATACATATCGGCTCCATGCATATCTTCTTTGCAATTAAGAATTGCATTCCTTTCAGCATGAAACTCACCGTATTTTCTGTGATAATCTTTATTTAATATTTTTCCGTCTTTTACAATGACTGCTCCAACCATTGGATTGGGAGAGGTAAAACCCATTCCCTTTTTTGCCTCTTCAACTGCCAATCTCATATAATCCTCACTAGTCATTTAAACACCTCCAAAACAAAAATGCCCTGAAAAAAAAATTTTCAGGGCACACAAAAAGCAAACCTATACTAACAAAAAACCCTGAAATGATTAACATTTCAGGGAAATATGCAAGCAAAACCAAAACATATAGAATATGTTTCTTTATCTTCTTCCATCCAGACTTTACTGTCGGCCTCGGAATCTCACCGAATCATGCCTTACGGCTCGCGGGCTTTACCGCCGGTAGGGAATTACACCCTGCCCTGAAGATTTATTATTAACTTTTGTTATCAACTTGATACATATGCTATCACTATTCAGCAAATATGTCAAGATATTTTTTTAACGATAAATATTGACATATTACTTTACAGAAATTTCTCCAGCAAGTATTTTTTTATAGTCCTCATAATTTTTTGCAAGAAGTGCCGGCGTATCCAGTCCATACGGGCATTTGCTGCTGCACTGTCCACAATTCAGACAGTCTTCTATTTTTTTCATTTTTGCTTTCATTTCATCTGTCACCTGAGCATCAGACGGTGCACGCCTAATCATAAGTGACATTCTTGCACAGTTATTTATTTCAATGCCGACAGGACATGGCATACAATATCCACAGCCACGACAGAATTCTCCGCTAAGCTCTTTTATATCGTGGTCAATAACAGCCTTAATATTATCTGTCATTGTCGGCGGATTATCTATATATGAAATAAACTCATCAAGTTCTTTTTCTCTCTGAACACCCCAAATAGGCAATACATTGTCATACTGAGCAATGTATGCATAAGCCGCAGCAGAATTTGTAATAAGTCCTCCAGAAAGGGCCTTCATAGCCACAAATCCAATATTCTTTTCCTTGCACTTTTTAACAAGCTTTATCTCTCTTTCATTGGCAAGATACGAAAACGGGAATTGCAGTGTTTCATAAAGCCCTGATTCAATTGCTTCCTCTGCAACTGCCAAACGATGATTTGTTATACCAATGTGCCTTATTTTGCCCTGTCTTTTAGCCTCGAGTGCAGCTTCATAAAGACCTGTACCATCACCGGGTTTTGGACAAAATGCAGGATTATGAAACTGATAAATATCAATATAATCGGTTTTAAGGCTATCAAGTGATATTTGAAGGTCTTTCCAGAAGTCTTGTGCATTCTGAGCAGGTGTTTTAGTTGCAATAAACACATTTTCTCGTATTCCTTCAAATGCTTTCCCGAGCTTTTCTTCGCTGTCTGTATAACTTATTGCAGTATCAAAATATGTAATTCCTGCATTATACGCCTTTTTTACAAGCTTTACAGCTTCGACAGATGATATTCTCTGGATAGGCAAAGCACCAAAGCCATTCTTTTCTACTGCTATTCCTGTTGAACCAAGTAATACCTTTACCATTTATCTAGCCTCCTTCTTTAGTTCCTTTTGCCTATGCTCACATAATTCACTCAAAAAACATTCGGAACATTTCGGTCTGCGAGCAATGCAAATTTTTCTTCCGTGCGCAATAACTTGAGTATTATATGCTATCCAGTTTTTCTTAGGCAGTAAGTCCATAAGCTCAAACTCAATTTTAACCGGGTCCTGACTGTCAGTAAATCCAAGCAGATTTGACACTCTCTTTACGTGGGTATCAACAACAATACTTGGTATACCGTAAATATTACCTCTTATTACATTTGCAGTTTTTCTGCCCACGCCTGGAAGTTTTGTCAGTTTATCTATGTCATCAGGCACTTCATCGCTATACTCACTCAATAGCATTTGACAGCAAGCAATTATACTTTTTGCTTTATTATGATAAAAGCCTGTCGAGCGAATATCCTGCTCCATTTCTCCCAAATCAGCCTCAGCAAAGTCTTTAACAGACGTATATTTTTTAAATAAATCAGCTGTGACCATATTTACTCTTTCATCAGTACACTGTGCGCTTAATATAGTCGCAATCAATAGCTGCCATGCGCTTTCATGGTTTAAATAGCATTTTGTCGGACCATAGTTTTTCTCAAGCAAATCTAAGGTTTTTAATACTCTTTCCTTTTTTCTCATTTGCTCACCTCTTTAACACAACGCAAGCCTTAGCCTTATTGGATATAATATCTCTGTCATAATAGTCAAATAAAACTGCTGTTACACCCTTATCATATGTTTCAATATCTATATCAAAAAACTCTATCCTGCACATTCTCAAAAGCTGTTTTGGTGTATAGCCTTTGAGCTTTGGAACATATTTTTCAACATTTTCTTCACAAATATAAAAATCCCGCTCAAACTGCTTTTCATCCTCGCTCGGTTTTCGTTCAAGTGATATTGGTATTGTTTTCATATTATCACCAAGGAATATATCATATCTGAGGAGCTCTTTAAGCTCGTCCAGTTTTTTAGCCACAGGCTTATACTGTTTAAAAAATTCAAATAATTTATCATAAAGCTCCATTTTACTGTGTGAAACATCAAAACTTCCAGTTCTGGTCCACCAATCCGCCAGTTTCTCAAAAAGCCGAAATGGATTTCCTGAGATTTTTACCGCATATTTTACAGCTGTTAACGCCTTCCCGGAATTCAAAAATGCCTCAACCATCTCTTCAATGTCTTTAAGTCTTAATATCTCATCAAACGAAAGCTCTTTAGTATAAAGCACTTCGTATGGAGCCTCATCAGCATATACAATGCCATATTTGTCTGCATCATATCTAAGTCCGGACCCTCTGAGCAGTTTCAGAAAACCAAGCTGAAGCTGTTCAGGCTCAAGTGCGTATACATCATTAAACGAATTAGCAAACGACTCATAGTTTTCATAAGGCAAGCCTGCAATAAGGTCCAAATGCTGATGTATGTTTCCGCCTTCAGAAATTTTTCTAACTACATCTGCAATCCCACCAAAGGCAGCGTTCCTTTTTATAGTGTCAATAGTTCTTTCATTCGTTGACTGTACACCTATTTCAAACTGGAACAGGCCCTCTCTTGCCTTTTTAAGCATTTCAATTGCTTCATCTTTTAATATATCAGCTGTTATTTCCATATGGAAATTAGTAACACCGTTATCATGTTCCATAAGGTATTTCCAAATTCCCATAGCATGCTCATGGTTACAGTTAAATGTTCTGTCAACAAATTTTACCTGCTTTACTTTATTATCCAAAAAGAATTGCAAATCATTCTTTATTCTTTCAGGCGAAAGGAACCTGACTCCTTTTTCTATTGACGACAAACAGTACTGACAGTTATATGGACATCCCCTTTGTGTTTCATAATAAATTATTCTGTTTTTAAGGTCAGAAACATCTTCATACACAAACGGGATTTCATCAAGTTTCAACGGCATTGCATTGGGATTGTCAAATACCTTTCCATTCTTTCTATAAGAAATGCCGTCAATTTTAGTGTAATCATCACTGCCGGCAGACCAAATATCAAGTAAATTTTTGTATGTCCTCTCGCCCTCGCCTTTCATTATAACATCGGCAAAGGAATTGTTCTTAAGAAAATCCACAGCATCATAGCTTACCTCTGGACCACCAAAAGCCATAACTGCATTTGGCAATACCTTTTTTAGCCTAGCGACTATAACTTTAATCATCTCAATATTCCATATATAGCAGGAAAACCCGATAATATCGGGCTTTTCCTTATAGATATCTTTTACAATCTGTTCAATACGGTTATTAATCGTATACTCTTTAATAACCGTAAATTCTCCGTTTGGGTCAGCATAAGCTTTAATACTTCTTAAAGCCAATGAAGAATGTATATATTTTGCATTAAGGGCCGCCAGAAGAACCTTCATACCCATTTTCCTTTCGTTCTTTAAACCGCAATCGGAACTTTCCCGATGCTTTCACCATGTTTATAATCAATTAATTTAAAATCATCAACAGTAAAATCATAAAAATTCTTAATTTCTTTGTTGATCTCAAACTTTGGTGCTTCAAGTGGCTCTCTATTGATAATTTTCTCAATAAGAGGAATATGTCTGTCATATATATGCATATCCGCAATAACATGAACAAGTTCACCCACCTGAAGGCCACTTACTTGTGCAAACATATGTACAAGGACTGCATACTGTACAACATTCCAGTTGTTTGCTGCAAGTGTATCCTGAGAACGCTGGTTAAGAATTGCATTAAGTTTTCCGTCAACGACATTAAACGTCATGCTGTAGGCACATGGATAAAGATTCATTTCATGCAAATCCTCAAAATTATATATATTTGTCAATATTCTTCTGCTTGATGGATTGTTCTTTAAATCAAAGAGCACTCTGTCAACCTGATCAAACATACCTTCTTTGTACTGATGTTTTATACCAAGCTGATATCCATAAGCTTTCCCTATTGTACCGTCATCGCCCATCCATAAATCCCAAATATGCGAATTAAGGTCAGAAATCCTATTTGATTTTTTCTGCCAAATCCATAGTATCTCGTCAATCGCTGCTTTCCAATTTGTATATCTCAATGTGAGAATAGGAAACTCTTTAGAAAGATCATAACGATTAACAACGCAAAACTTTTTAATTGTATAAGCAGGCGTACCATCTTCCCAAACAGGGCGTACCTTGTCATGTTCGGTCGAAAAACCATTATCAAGTATATCCCTGCAATTATCTATAAAAACATTATCTGCGTAGCTCATTTGTTCCTCCGCTTATTATAATTCTCTCCTGCCTTCAAGAGCTCTCATAAGTGTAACCTGATCCACAAACTCCAAATCTCCGCCAACAGGTACACCGTTTGCAATACGAGTAACCTTTATTCCCAGCGGTTTTATGAGTTTACTTATATACATTGCAGTAGCCTCACCCTCTACATTAGGATTAGTTGCAAGTATAATTTCATCAGGTGTATCCTTCTGTATTCTTTCAAGAAGTTCTTTCAGTTTTATGTCTGATGGTGCAATACCTGCCATAGGTGAAATCGCTCCGTGAAGCACATGATAAACACCGTTATATTCCTTGGTTTTTTCATATGCCGCCATATCCCTCGGACTTTCAACAACCATTATTGTCTTATGATCTCTTTTGGCACTGGCACAGACAGGACATATATCTGAATCCGTAAGATTACAGCAGACAGAACAGTATTTTACATCCCTTTTTGCTGAAATAATAGCATCTGCCAAATCAGAAACTTCCTTTTCATCCATTGATATTACATGAAAAGCAAGCCTTTGTGCAGACTTTCTGCCAATTCCCGGAAGAGATGCAAATTTTTCTATTAATCTTGTAATCGGATCTCCGTAATAATTCATTTTTTACCTCTTAATTAAAACATGCCGCCCATTCCGCCAAGGTTTCCGCCTGTTATTTTGGACATTGCATTATTAGAAATTTCTTCAGCCTGTCTGATTGCTTCATTAACTGCTGTAAGAATGAGGTCCTCAAGCATTTCAACATCATCAGGATCAAGAACATCGGGATTAATTTTAATTTCCTTGATTTCTTTTTTGCCTGTAATTGAAATCTTGACAGCGCCGCCACCCGAAGTTGTTTCTATAACCTGTTCAGCAAGTGCAGCCTGCGTTTCCTCCATCTGTTTCTGCATTTTCTGAGCCTGTTTCATAAGGGCATTCATATTCATTCCGCCCATTCCGCCAAATCCTTTAGCCATTTAAAATACCTCCTGCAAATTCATATTAATTTATTTTATAATATACTTATACAAAAATCAAATATTTAAGGTTCAACCTCTATGCCCGGCATATCCATTAAGCCTGACCAGTCATCCTCTTCAAAATCACTGTTATCCTCTTCTTTTTCGCCATATATAAGCTCATAGCGCTTATTGTATTCTGCCTTGGCTACAATCTCAATTTCAAAATCCCTATCAAGTTTTTTTGAAAAGGATTCCTTAATCTTTTCTATTTTTGAATCAAGAATACGACAGTTTAACTCGTTGTCACATACTATATATATTTTATCGCCGTCAAGCTGTTTTATTTCTGTCTTTTTTAGCAAAATATCATCAGGTGTTTCAAAATCGCTTATAACATCGTTCCAAACCTCAAGTGCCTTTTTATAATCCTCAGATACAGCTTTTTTCAGCTTTTTTTTAGGTTTCTCAGTCGCAGGCAAATCAGCTTTGCCAACTGCAGTTACTTTTGTATATTTTCCGCTTTTAAGTTCCCTTTCAAGACCTGCTACCTTTGCGGCAACGGCATCATAAGAGCTTTCGGTTACGGGAGCACAAAGTTTAATCAGACAGACTTCAAGCAGTACCCTTTTATTCGATGCATATTTCATGTCCGAACTAAGCTCAGTAAAAACATCTATTAAATATGTTATTTCCTCTTTTGATATTCTTTGTGTCTGTTGGCTCAATTCCTCTGCACTTTCAGATGATATATTAAGTATTTTAGCTGAGTCTGAAACAGATGCAGTAATCAACAGGTTTCTTAGGTGTACAATATAATCAACTACAAACTGTGATGCATCTCTGCCTTTAATCATCATATCATCGACTTCTTTTATAAGCATGGCAGCATCTTTTTGAATAATTGCATCAGTCATTTTTATGAACACAGAATCATCCACAGAACCTACTATTTCAAGCACCTTATCCTTTGTAAGCTTTTCTCCGAAATAAAATGCAGTACATTGGTCCAGAATACTTAGAGAATCTCGCATCGAACCATCTGCAAGCCTTGCAATAAGATAAAGTGCATCACCGTCAACATCTATGTTTTCTTCCTTTGTATATTCCTTTAATGTTTCAGCAATTTCATTTGCACTTATTCTTCTAAAATCAAATCTCTGACATCTTGAAAGAATAGTAGCTGGTATTTTCTGAGGGTCAGTTGTTGCAAGAATAAATATTACGTGCTTAGGAGGCTCCTCAAGTGTTTTAAGCAATGCATTATAGGCACCTGCTGAAAGCATGTGAACCTCATCAATTATATATACCTTATATTCACCTTCAGATGGTGCATATTTAACTTCTTCCCTTATTTCACGAATATTATCTACACCGTTATTTGATGCAGCATCTATTTCAATTATATTTACGCTTCTTCCTTCATTTGCGGCCACACACAATTCACATTCATTACATGGTTCACCGTCAATAGGGTTAAGGCAATTTATTGCTTTTGCAAAAATCTTAGCCGTTGACGTTTTTCCGGTTCCTCTAGTGCCGCAAAAAAGATAGGCATGTGAAACTCGTCCGCTTTTAAGCTGATTTTTCAGTGTTTTTACTATATGCTCCTGACCAACAACACCATCAAATGTCTGCGGCCTAAATTTTCTGTATAAAGCCTGATAAACCGACATATAACAAATCCCCTTTCAATGTCGTGCATGACACAAAATGAAAATATGCCGACACTATAAATATATCATAAAAGGAGTTCAAATTCTCTTCTTTTCTTAAAATTTGTAAAAAAATAAAGCAAGCTATGTATAATCTTGCTTAAAGGATCCATGCGCCCGCTTATCGACAGTCTTTCTCATGCGTTACCTTTTTTGTCAGCTCGGACCAAGCGACCTTGTGGCACATAGAAGGGGCTGCTTAGTGCTGCTTCCTTCCGGATCTGACACGGTTCACAGGTTCCTATTGCACAAGACTCAATCTTTCAACACCAACGCCAAAGGGCAGCCACAAAAAAGAACAGCCTCAAAGCGGACATCACCCCCACTATAGCGGATTGTGGGTACAGGACACCGCTACCTTCCCGGCTAGCATGGAAATTTTTTAAATATTCCAGCAAATAATAGGCGCTAAAATATAAATATCTATTTTAAGATGCTTAAATATTATAATCTATATATCATACTATTGTCAACCGTCATGTTTTTGAATATAATAGTAATAATGTTTAAAAAATAACTGTTTATAATAATAGTTATACAGAGGAGAGGGATAGTATTGAACAAGCTAACGGTTGCGGTAATTTTCGGTGGGCAGTCATCCGAACACGAAGTCTCTAGAGTATCCGCATCATCTATAATTTCTAACCTAGATCAGGAAAAATACTATGTAATTCCTGTTGGCATTACAAAAGCCGGCAAATGGATGATATATAACGGACCTGTAGATAACATTAAGAACGGAGAATGGGAAAAGTTCGGAACACCTGCGATATTAAGTCCTGATGCTTCACAAAAGGGATTAATTAAAATTGTCGGTGACAAGGCAAAATTAATTCCAATAGATTTAGTATTCCCTGTTCTTCATGGAAAATACGGTGAGGATGGAACAATACAAGGTCTTTTTGAACTTGCACAGATTCCCTATGTTGGTAACGGAGTACTGTCCTCCAGTATATCAATGGACAAAGCGTTTACAAAAATAATTGCAAAAAACGCAAAAATCCCTCAGGCTAAATACATTGAAGTTAGATCCGGTGAGTTAAACCGAATAAAATCAGTTGCTACTAAAATAGAGAAAAAACTTGGATATCCAAGCTTTGTTAAGCCAGCAAACGCAGGCTCTTCGGTTGGAATAACCAAAGCTCATAACAAAGATGAGCTTATTGAAGGGCTTAAGTCTGCAGCTGAACACGACAATAAAATAGTAGTTGAAAAGGGAATAGTAGGACGTGAAATAGAATGTGCCGTGCTTGGTAACGGTCACAATATAAGCGCATCATGTGTAGGCGAAATTTTTGCAGCTGCAGAGTTTTATGACTACGATGCCAAATATAACAACTCTGATTCAAAAACAGTCGTACCTGCTGAAATTTCTGAAGAAAAGCAGAATGAAGTTCGCAACATGGCAATTAGAGTTTTTGAAGCTGTTGACGGCAGCGGACTTGCCAGAATTGACTTCTTTATTGAGGACGGTACTGAGAACGTAATTTTCAACGAACTTAATACTCTCCCCGGCTTTACACCTATAAGCATGTACAGTATGCTTTGGAATGCTTGCGGCAAATCAATGAGGGAACTTTTAGATGAATTAATTGATCTTGCTCTTGACAAGTTCTCCAACAAATAAACGGAGGGTTGCCAAAATGGATAACAGGCCTATCGGAATATTTGATTCCGGAGTCGGCGGTCTTACAGTTGTTAAAGAAATAATAAAAACACTTCCAAACGAAAACATCGTATATTTTGGAGATACAGCCAGAGTTCCTTATGGAGCAAAATCAAAAGATGTTGTTACAAAATATTCTAAACAAATAGTAAGATTTCTGTTGACAAAAAATGTAAAAGCAATAATTGTTGCTTGCAACACCGTTTCATCAAACTCACTAGACGAACTTAGGAAGTCTTTTGACATTCCTTTTATGGGGGTTGTTGAACCGGGAGTTAAAAGCGTTATTGAAACAACCAAAAATAAAAAAGTCGGAATAATAGGGACAGAAGCAACTATAAGAAGCGGAATGTATGGAAAGCTTATTCATAAATCAGACAGCAGCATTGAAGTTTTTTCAAAGCCTTGTCCTCTCTTTGTTCCGCTTGCTGAAGAGGGCTGGTACGATAACGATGTCTCCAAGCTCACTGCCCAGATATATTTGAATGACTTTACATCCTGCGGAATTGATACACTGCTGCTCGGATGCACTCACTATCCTCTGCTTAAAAAATGCATTGGAGAAACAATCGGAGAAGGTGTTAAAATAGTAGACCCAGCTAAGAATACGGCTGAGAGTCTTAAAGTAATACTTCAAAATAAGGATGTTCTTAACGACGGAAGCGAAAAGCCAATAAGTGTATTTTATGTCAGTGATATAACGGATAAATTTGAAAAAATATGCCTTAAAACACTTAAAAAAACTTACACTCCTGCAAAAATAGATATCGAACGATATTAAAACAAAGACACCCATAATGGGTGTCTTTGCATAACAATAAGGGGAAGAAGTAGAAAGGATGCTGTTTATGGGGGATATACAACACCCTCGCATATATTATACCCTTCCAATAATTTATTATTCCACATGTAGCCGTAAAACCAATTAAATAGCAGATATATTAATATTTTAAATAATAAAAAATATGGCTTGCTAAAAGTTTTTTATATAAAGAAGTACATAAAAGGAGATAAACTATGATTACAATTACATCAGATACATTTGAAAAAGAAGTAATAAATTCTTCAACACCGGTGCTTGTAGATTTTTTTGCAACTTGGTGCGGTCCCTGTAAAATGGTTGGTCCCACATTAGAAAAACTTTCAGAGGACTATAAAGGAAAAGTAAAATTTGCAAGAATAGATATTGAAAGAGCTGAAAACCTAGCAAAAAAATACAGTGTCTTCAGTGTACCTTCAATGCTTGTTTTCCAAAACGGCGAAGAAACAGGAAGAATTGTAGGTGCACTTCCCGCAAATGAAATTTCAAAAAAACTAAACGAACTTGTAAAAATGTAAAAAAAGAACCGGCCGTGAAGTGCACTGTTTTAATTATAAAACACGTGCATTTCACGGAAGGTTCTTGTTTATTCAGAAACCTTCAAATCAGCTAATTTAGCCATTTCAAGAATTGATTCTTTTGATACTTTTTTACCTTTGTACTCAATTAAATCATCCATACTGCCTGTAAAGATATCTGCCGGCTCGTATTTCTTAAGTATAATTCTTTCATCGTCTACGAAAATTTCAAGAGTGTCTCTTTCGTTGATATTGAGACTTCTTCTTAGTTCTATAGGTAGAACTATACGACCTAGCTCATCAACTCTCCTGACAATACCTGTTGATTTCATTACTATTCTCCTCCCCCAAGAATATTTAATATGTATTTAACCTTCTTGTATTAATCATAATATCAATTTTTGCACATTATGTCAATATTTGTAATAACTTTTGTACTACTATGTTAATATTTATAGCCTTTTGCTCATATTATAGCATTAAATGGATAAGAGGTAAATAAAAAATGAATATTTTATGGGGTTTAATGATAATTTTTGGCATAATCACTTCATTATTTTGTGGAAATTTGTCAGATCTGACTAATTCGATAATTATTTCCGGAAAGGAGGCCGTTTCTTTAGCGTTTTCAATGTGCGGAATTGTGTCCATATGGTGTGGAATGATGAAAATTGCCGAAAAATCAGGAATGTTGGATTCTATTACTAAAGCTCTTTTTCCAATAATACATAGGCTTTTTCCTGATATACCAAAAAGTCATTCTGCAATAAAGAATATAACAACCAATATTACAGCAAATATATTCGGTCTTGGCTGGGCAGCCACTCCGGCAGGTATTTCTGCTATGCAGAGTCTGTCAGACATAAATCATCACAGCAATAAGGCTTCAAAATCCATGTGTATGTTTATGATAATAAACATGTCCTCAGTTCAGCTTGTTACTATAAGCATTCTGGCATATCGTTCACAATATGGCTCTGTATCCCCGGCATCAATAGTTTTCCCCGGGATAATAGCTACAACAGTATCCACACTTGTAGGGATTTTAGCTGCTAAAGTAGCTGAAAGGTGTGTTTTCAAATGAATATAATCAATTACATATCACAAATTATAATGCCATTTCTTTTTGCGATAATTTTGGTTAATGGCTTTTTAACCGGCACAGACATATTTTCTTCATTTGTAGAAGGTGCAAAAGAAGGTTTAAAAACTGTAGTAGGAATTCTGCCTTCCCTTATTGGATTGATTCTTGCAGTAGGAATATTTAGATCATCAGGTGCAATGGATATATTATTGAAGCTTTTTTCTCCAATAAGCAAAACAACTGGTTTCCCTTCTGAGCTGATATCGCTTAGTTTGACCAAAATGTTTTCATCATCTGCGGCAACCGGTATACTTATTGATATTTTTAAAAATCATGGTGCAGATTCGCTTATCGGCATAGCTTCATCTATAATAATGTCTAGTACAGAAACAGTATTCTATACCCTCAGTATATATTCATCATCTGCCGGTATTAAAAACACAAGGTATACTGTTATCTGCGCTCTCATTGCTAATTTAGCCGGTATAATAGCATCATATATTCTTGCAATCATATTTTTTTAAGCAATTGAATTTATTACCCCTATATGTTATTATTAAATGAAATATTTTGGTGTTTTGACATTTTTTAAAGTACTTTTGTACTTTTTATTGGGGTGATTTACGTGAACTTTAAAAAGCTCAGCATTTGTGTGCTGTCAGCTTTTATCTTGACCGGCTGTGCCTCGGGAGGAAATGAAAACAGCGAAGAAGCTGTATCTATATCCGAGCAAAAGGAAACCGAATATGCTGAAACTATAGAATCAACTCTAAATTCCTTCTATTGGCGCTATGATGATGCCATCACATTCAGCAACGGTAAAGTTCCTACCGATGAAGATATTCTTGAATGCAGTCGAGAAAGCGGTTATGACATGTCTGGAAACAAAGGAGACAATTGCGTTATCGCTACAGCAAATCTTCTGTATTTTAACAAAGAAGTAGCTGGAATAATTCATTTTTATTTCGTAAACGATTCATTAAAAGGGCTGTACTATATTCCGTCAAACCTTTCAAATCCTTGCAGTATATATGTAAGGAATTCATATTTTGTATCAAATCCATTTATATCCGTTGAAACAGATATAAATCCGGAATTTGTTTCAAAATATGCACCTCCAATTAATGTAACTGGTATATTTGATTCGGTAACAATTGGCGGTTATACCTATACAATAATGGATTATGAAACAAAACTTATTATCAATAGAAGCGACACATCAACACCTATATATAATTATAAAGAAATTAATCTTTCTTCAGAAAACCTCATACCTATATCAGCCGTTTTTATTAACGATTCTACAGAAATGGCTGTACTTTACGGTTCCGAGGTATATTCTTCCGGCGGTGCTGTTCCTATGACTGTTCCAAAGAAAATAATTATTTATGACAGTGACTTTAATGCAACAGAGAGCGTTGTTGTCGCAGAAGACAGCGACTGCTACTCACTTGGATACGAAAATGGATGTCTGCTTGTTGCAAGGGATAAATCAATTGATTTGTATACATTGAACGGAACCCAGATAAGTCCAAAACAAATAAGTTATTACATAGGCAAAAGTATAACTGGTATGAATCTTTCCGACCTTGACAATGATGGAGTAGTTGAATATATATTTACTGATGGTCAAGACCTATATATCTATCATAAAACAATTTCAGTTTTTAAATGTATATGGAGTACGCATCTTTCTATTGACAGCTTTGAAAAATATATTTATACCGCTGATTTAAACAATGACAGTGTAAAAGAAATATATGTTTTTGATTCTACAGGAACAACAACAAAATATGTTATTGGTGAAAACGGAATATACACAAGCAATGAAAATATTGACTACGGTCAGCGTTACCAAATATCAGATTTCAATTCTGACGGCAGCTTAGACTGTATTGTTATAGGTGATGCAGATTCAAATACACATGAACTTCGTATCTATAATCAACGTAACTTGAAAGGATAGATATTTTTTGGAAACAGCAGAAAGTTTAAGCTATGAGCAGCAAGAATTCCATGAAAAACATATGAGAGAAGCGCTGAAAGAAGCCTATCTTGCAATAGACAGCGGTGAAGTACCTATTGGCTGTGTTATTGTATACAATGGAGAAATTATCGGCAGAGGACATAATTTAAGAAACAGCCAAAAAAATCCTCTCTATCATGCAGAAATTATAGCAATAAATGAAGCTGCAAAAGTAATCGGTGATTGGCGTCTTGAGGAATGCACTTTATACGTAACAGTTGAGCCCTGTCCCATGTGTGCCGGAGCAATAGTTCAAGCCCGTATTCCAAACGTAGTTTTTGGTACTCGAAATGTAAAAGCCGGCTGCGCCGGTTCGATACTAAATATACTTAATGAGCCTAAGTTTAATCACCAAGTTAATATAACAGAAGGAATTCTTCAGTCCGATTGTGCTAAACCAATGGGAGAATTTTTTAAGAGATTCAGAAAAAAGCATACAGAAGATTCGACTGATACAATAAATTTATCTTAAAAACATAGAAAACCACGTTTTAAATAAACGCGGTTTTTTATATTTGTATTTCACCCGAAAAGATACCGTCCTATTCTAATTTTAACCGGTATTGACCAAATCCACTTTGATGTTGATGTTTCCGGGTTCCAAAAATACAAAGCCCCTCCTGTCGGATCCCATCCATTAAGTGCATCCATTGCCGCTTGAATTGCAGCAGCATTTGGCATCAAATTTATCGAACCATCTTTAACAGGATTGAATTTTCCATACTGATAAACAACTTCTTCAATGCTGTTAGGAAATTGTTCACTTTCTACCCTATTTAAAATTACAGCACCAATTGCCACTTTCCCAGTATATGGTTCACCCATACCTATGCCATAAATTACTGCTGCAAGTATATCCAAATCGCTTTGGCTTGCTTGAATCGTAGAAATACAGAGCTTATCCAGTGTTGCATTTCCGACAATACCATCTGAAACCAAACCATTAGCAACCTGAAAGCTTACAACAGCATAGTATGTATTTGCTCCAAAGACCCCATCAACGCCATCCGAATAGTATTGCAGTTCCTTCAATCTCTGCTGTATTTCCGCAACCTTATTTCCACTGGACCCCCAGTAAAATACTGACATTTATGCTCACCTCTAAATCATATTAATTATTTATAGAAGCCCACCATTCAACAACTTTGAATTTCATCTTAGGTACTGTATTGTCTTCTGACAGTACAACAACCTCATAACTTTCATCAGAAAGTACTTTCTTGAGCATATTATCATCCTCGTATCCAACAGCATCTCCGTTAAGACAAAGGGGCGGGTACATTACACACCACCAATTATGGCCTTCTCCGCTTCCGATAATTACTCTTAAAGACTCATAATCTCCTTCCGGAAAAACAGCATTATTATAATATCTGATAGGATAATGTTCTGTAGATAGTGTTGTATGCACATCATAGTCATATCCCTTTTCAGCTATTACTTTTTTTGCAACTGATGTTATTTCATCAATATGACTTTTAAGGTACTCTTCAGCGTCTTCCCTGTTTGTACATCCATTCATATCTTCACTCATTGATTTAAGTATTTCATCTCTTACACAAAGCTTTAATTGCTGATCAAAATCCTCATCACTATTTGCAAGAACATGGAAACGAATTACTGAACTTGAAATATCGCTGCTAACTTTTTTTGCATACGCACTTACTGAAACAAGCACAGTAATTAACAATCCGCAAAGCAATGAAATTATTATGATTTTTTTATCTTTTTTAAGTATATTCACAAAGCAATTTATTTTTTCCATATATGTACTCCTCTCTTATAAAGCTATTTATATAAGAGAGGATTGCCTATTTTTTTTATTTTATAACACCGGTAGAAGCAATTTTTATATCAACCGATATATCATAATTTAATCCAGTAATATTGCCATCTTTAGAAGCCTTAAAAAAGTCTGCATTTAATTCTACAGCTTTATTAATTGTATTTTCTATTTTATCTTTTATTACTGTTTTGAGTTTATTAAGTAAAATATCAGATATTTCACCATTTTCCACTACACAGTCAACAGATGTATCAACGGTAAATACTCCGTCTTTCATTTCAGCTTTTACATTCTGGCTTAAAACCCTTACAGAAACTCCATCTATTGAAACAATCTCACCTTTAGCATTGCCATCTATCCATTTTATGCCTTCAAGAATTTCAGGAGATACATCGCCGCAATATCCATTCTTATTTATAACACTTCCGCCCTCCAGAATTGCAGTATCATTCTCAATTGAAACCTGCGGCACAATTATCGCTTCATTATTGCGCAAGCTTTTGACAAGATGTTCAAAGTCCATATACTCTCCCAAATTAAATTTAGTGTTGTTATTTTTGTAATAATTCCAAATGTACATTCCATTGCCTTCGCCTTCCTCCATAATTTTCTGGATGACTTCAGCAGCATCAGAATCCGCTACAACTGCAATAACCTTTTTATTTATTTTCTCAGTTCTTTCAATATCATAAATCATATTCTTAAATGTTTCATCATCTTTAATAACGTCCTTGCCAATGACTACTGTCTTAAGCTGCCCAAAATAAATATCATTATCGGAGTAGTTATTTGCTGTTTCTCTTATTTCAGCAATACCGCCGCCTCTGAATAATGATATATTTTGTTGTTCACTGTCATTACCAATATCGCTTTTTAAAGCCGCTGCTCCCATTGATACAATGAAATCACCTTTCGTGCCTATAATGTCATACTTATCTGATAAGTTTTTATACTCATCAGCACTGTCAATTCCTAATGTGACTATATATTTTCTATTCTCTATCTCAGTCTTCCCCCAGCAACCGGTAAGGAGTACAGAAGGGATTACAGCAAATAGCAGCCATAAAGTTATTTTTCTGCATTTTGTTTTTATACCTCTCATTTTCCTGCACTTCCTTTCTTTTTAATGAAAATACATATTAAAGGAATAATTGCACCAAAAACAAGAGCCGATATTTTTCCGACATTGTAGAGCAAACCAAAAGAAAAAATAACATTCGGCAAAATGAAAGAAACAGCAAAAACAAGAGCAGCACATATGATAAGCCATACCTTTGATGCAGACTTACCTGACGAAAATGCCCTGCCGCTTACAAACAATCCTATGCAAATCGCAGAAAATACAGCTAATATCCACATTCTAATCATGAATATATCTTTTTTATCTCCGAAAATAAAAGGCAGGCTTACTGTATCCATTATATTAAGAACAGGAAATATTCTCTTTCCTATATCAGCATAACCAAACTTAAAAGTTGCAATCAACACAAACACAATAGCTGCAACAACTGAAATTATAGATGCCTTTATAGCTGATAACTCTCTGTTCATTCCATATGTATATGGAAGAAGAACCAAAAGAATTGAAGGAGTACCAAACATGAACATAGCTTTAAAGGCATTATTCATTGTATTTTCACCCATAAAGTCAAAATCATTTAGGAAATCTATTGCTGTTTTTCCTGTGTCTACTGCACAAAACAATACCGCAATAATAGCAATAACAGCCACTATTGCAAATAGTATTTCACTAGTTCTTCCTATTGTCTGCAAACCTAAAACAGAGCTATAAAGAGCAACTAAAACTATGGCTAATGTAATTGCAAAGACAGGCGTTTCAGGAAGCAAAAATATATTAACTGCTCCACACATTATCCTTATCAAAATACCGCTGTATATTAATATAGATATTCCTGCTGCCACAGAAAATATTTTTTGCATAATGGCATTATTCATCAGTTTTCTTGATGCATAGCAAATAAACACATATTCAATTACAACAAATACAGCTCCTACAAGAAGGCTCAATATATCCTTCACAACATACGGAATACCAACAACAGCAACAGAGAAAATCCATAATATTAAAAGCGACTGCATCTGTCTGACAGATATATTATTTTCATCAAGTCCCTTGTTATTTTGCATATTAGTATCAACCCCTTCTTATCCTTTGTTTAGGTGATGCAAATATAGGCCGTTTTTTTAATAAAAAAAGAGGCAACCTGATAACACTGTCCTTTAAATCATCAAACCCATTTTCGGCAGCAGAACAGTATGGATACATATATGGTATACCAAAGCTTTCAAGACTGCACAGATGAATAAGAATAACAATAAGACCGGCCCAAAGCCCGAAAAGCCCAAGGCTTGCCGACAGAGCAAGTACGATATATTTGCTTAGCCTAACTCCGTTCACCATTCCCTGATTAGGAATTACAAACGAACAAATACACGTTACTGCCGATACTATAACAACCATTGGTCCAATAAGTCCTGCATCTACTGCAGCCTGTCCAATTACTATACCACCGACAATTCCAAGTGTTGAACCTATCGGCGATGGTAACCTTACACCTGCTTCTCTCAGCAGTTCAAAGGCTATCTCCATTACTACCATTTCTGTAACCGTTGACAACGGAACATTAATTCTGCTTCCAGCTATTTTAAGCACTAACTCAACCGGAAGCAGATTTGGATTATACAGTGTCATAGCAACATAAAGCCCCGGCAATGTAATTGCTATAAATGCAGCAATATATCTAATTATTCTTACAAAACTCATAATTTCCCAACGGTCGTAGTAATCCTCTGCAGCCTGAAAGAACGTATTTAATGTGGACGGCAGCAAAAGAACCATAGGTGAATTGTCAACAACTACAACAATTCTTCCTTCAAGCAGTGCCGCTGCAGCCTTATCAGGTCTCTCTGTCATCTGAACCTGAGGGAAAGGCGACCACCATTTTCTCTCAGTCATCTGCTCAATATATCCGGCATCTATTATTGCATCAATATCAAGATTTTTGATTCTTTTGTTTACTGTATCCAAAACATCCTCACGAACAATTCCGTCCATGAACATAACCGCAATATCAGTTTGACTTCTTCTTCCAACTCTGTTCCTTTCAACCTTAAGTGCTGTATCACGTATTCTTCGTCGTATAAGAACAACATTTTGGCTTACAGTCTCTGCAAATGCATCCTTAGGACCTTTAACAACAACCTCGTTTTTTGCTTCAGGAACGCCTCTTGAAGGCCAGCCCTTTGTTGACGCAATAAGTGCCTTACTATCTCCGTCTGCAAATATCGCAGTATCTCCAAGCAATACAGACGTAAACAGCTTATCAAAGTTTGTTTCAAAGCTCATTTCACCCACACTTATTGCCTCAGAAAAAAGCTTGTCAAGTATATGCTCTTCACATTTTACCTGTGATCTAACCATAAGGTTTGTCAATATGGATTCTTCTATAACATCCGAGGCTACAATATTATCAATATAAACAAGAATCATATCTATATCCTTATCGGCACCTGCTTTAAACCGACGAATTATTATATCACCGCAATTATTAAACGCTTCCTTAAGTATTTTTTCATTTTCATTTAGTTTTGCAGAAATTAACAATATACTTCACCTCTCTTAAGCAATATAATGCTCTAAAAACAGGAAAAATATGCATTAAAAAAGGCCTTACTAATTTGAAGGCCTTCTCATGACTGAATTTTATATTTTAGTCACATAAATCAATATATTATTTATAATAATCAAATGTTGCTGTCTTTGTTTCTTCATCCCACTGGAGATTTTCTATATTAAATATCTTCTCTAAATCTCTTAATGCAATAAATGTTCTGCCATTACTTATTTCGGGAGCAGACACAAGAGGTGTTGCATAGTCATTTACATACATCCTGTTGTCACTGACTGTCATAACAACTCTGTCATCCCCGTTAATTATCTCAATAGTATTTTCTGCACCATTCCAATAAATATCCGAATTAAATATTTCCGAAACTGCCCTAAGAGGTATTTTTACATATCCGTTTGTTGAAATAAATGCAGGCATATCAACATCAATTTCATCATCCCCGGCATATATCACCTTTGAACCTACTTTTATTTCTGCAGTTTCTATTTGAGGTTCTTCCTCTTCGTCGTCTTTCTCGTTGTCCCAAGCTGTATTTTCATCAACGACAAATTCTATATCTCTGTTGTCTGAGAGTGTAAGTGACACATCTCCGTAATCTACAGCACTTGCACTAAACATAATCTGAGCATACTTATCAATCATATTTTCCGGAAGTGTAATACTTACTGTATCATCGTCAGACGGCAGAAAAAGCCATTCCGTTCAAAGAACCTTCCTCAAGCTTTTCTCCTAACTCTTCCCTTTCAAGCATACTATGGGAGTCAGTCATATAAACAGGAAGGTAATTACCGTTATCATCAGTAGCAAACTCACCATTTTTAAGTGTTATTTTTATTGTTGCATGATTTTTAATAAGTCCAGTCCCAGTTGATGTAAGTGTAATATACTTATCAAAGACAGTATCAACACCATAAATACGAGAATCACCGTAAATTCCTACCTTTACCGCCGCAAGAGCACTAAACGGAGTCATAGATATAATTGCAGCTACTGCTGCAGCCAACAAAATATTTTTTTTGAACTTCATAGAATCACCTCAAATAAGTATATATGGTATTAAAGTAATTAGTTAAGTGTAATAGTCTTGGTTTCTTCATTCCACTCAATATTTGATATAGATAAAGCACTTGCAATATCTCTGACAGGTACAAATATTCTTTCATCTTTTATAGCTGCTTTTGTATTCATAGGCACTTTTGTACCGTTTATATACATTTCCTCAGAGCCAACTTCAATTGATATGATTCGCTGACCTCTCAAAATAGATACGGTTTTTGTATTTTCGTCCCAGTTTACCGTTGCGTCAAGAGCCTCTGCAATTGCTCTTACAGGAAGCATTGTATATCCTTCGTCGTTTATATATGCTGGTGAATCAAGAAGAACTTCATTTTCGCCTGAATTCAGCTTATTTTCTCCCACCGTCATAGTGATTTTTTTAGTTACTGTAGAATCATCTACATTTCTTCCTGATGTTATTACATTTACGTAGTTACCCTCAATAGTTATTGGTTCATATTTGAATACACCATTCTTTTCATATTCGCTTTTATCACTGGATGAATTCTCCCAAATGCCATTACTGGAATATACACCCAAGAGAATACCCTCCATTAGGCAAGGTCCTGTCAAGATAAAGCTTAAGACCACTGATTTCTATTGTTGAAGCTTCTGTTGATTCATCGGTTACCGTTATCACTATGTATGAACAGTCGTCAGGATATTTATTCAAATCATCAGTATTTATACCCTCAAGCTTTTCTAAGCCATCTTTATCTGTTATCTCTGCTTCTATTTCTATATCTCCATTTATAACATCATAGGAAATATCGTCTTCAAATTCAATTTTCTCTAAAGCAAGTATTATTTTGCTTCCTTCTTCAAACATACCTGCTTCTGATTCAGTAATGACTATATTGTCCGCATCTGAATTTCCGCTGTCAATCAAAGCATCTGATGCAAATGCATTAAACGAAAAAGATCCCGCCATAAAAATTATTGAAATGAGTATTGCCAATTTATTTTTAAAGCCCATAAAATCACCTCTTAGTTGAGTATACCAGATTTTACAATAAAATTAAACAATAATCCCCATATACAAATTACATTATTCTTAAAATTAAACATAAAATAGCCCTTCGGAAAACCGAAGGGCTTAAAATCAGTTATTAACTTAATTAGTTAAGTGTTACTGTTCCTGATGCTTCTGTCCAGTTGATAGCACTGATTCCAAGAGCATTAGCAAGATCTCTTACAGGTATAAATGTTCTGTCACTTGTAATAGCTGCTGATGTGTTCATAGCAACGGGAGTACCGTTGATGTACATTGTTTTAGAACCGATAGCCATAGAGATAACTCTCTGTCCGCTAAGGATTGTTACTGTTCTTGTTGCATCGTCCCATGTAACTGTTGCGCCGAATGCTTCTGCGATTGCTCTTACAGGAAGCATTGTATAATCTTCATTGTTGATGTAAGCGGGAGCATCAAGTGTAACTGTATCTGTTCCTGCTGTCATTGTTGTTGCACCGATTGTAATGATGATTTTTTTGCTTAACATTGAATCATCCTGGTCACGGCCTGATGTGATTACGTTTACATAGCTGTCATTAATTGTGGCAGCTTTGTATTTGAACATACCGCTTTCATCATAAATTTCGCTTGATGATGATGAGTTTTCCCAAAGAATGTTTATAGCTTCAACGTCTTCATCAGCAGGTGCAATATTTGTAAGAGCATATCCGCCAACAGGAAGAGTTCTGTCAAGGTAAAGCTCAAGACCACTGATTACCATTGTTGATGCTTCTGTTGATGCTTCTGTAACATCAATTGAAAGGTAAGCATAGTTTTTGTTTGTAGTGTCATCAATATCGATATCAGCTTCAATATCGCCCTCTGTTACTTCGATATCGCCTGCATCTTCAAAGTTCATTTTTTCAACTGCAAGGAGAATTGTGTCACCTTCTGCAAGAATACCATCTTTAGCTTCTGTTATAACGATTTCATTTACAGGTACATATCTGTAGTCGATGAGTACATCGCTTGTCTTAGCTTCAATTGTGTAAGGAGCTTTAACTTCTGCAACTGTGAATGTTGTTTCATCAAACTGTCCGCCAAGTGTAACATCTACATCACCTGAGAATGTAGGAGCTGCATTGAGGATGAACTTGATTGTCATATCAGTTTTGTCTGATTCAGAACCTTCTGAATAGTTCCAGATTGAAACTACGTTATCATCGATTTCATAATCAAAATCATCTGATACGCCGTCAACTACTATTCCATCAACGTCAACCACTTCAATTCCTTCAGGGAATGTGAATGTAGCTTTTCTTGAAGTATTAAGGATGTCACCTGTGTTTTCTTCAACTGTAAGTTCAAGTGTATTAGCTTCGTCGTTGTCAGCACCAGCCCAGATTGTAGGAAGTTCATCATCTTCTACTGAATATGTAACAGCTTCTTCAACCATCTTAGCTACTTCAAGTTTAACTGAGCTGAAATCTTCTGAAGATACTGTGATTACAGCAACATCTCCGGCTGTACATTTCTTAGTAGCCTGAAGTTCGATGCCTGTGATTGTCATGTTTTTAAGCATGTTATCTGTAGGGAAAGTATCATCGAAAGCAATTGTGAGCTCGTCTGAGCTTTCTTTTGTAACTGTTGTTGCTATATCCTGGTTAAGGAAAGAAATTGTAGGCTCCGCATCTGTAAATTCATAGTCACCCTTAAGTTTAAGAGTGATTGAGTTGCCTTTGATAAGACCGCTTACAAGCTCATCAATTGTAATTTCTTTAATTGTTTTAACTTTGTCAGCATCTTCTACAAATGTTGCAGCACCTTCTGATGCAATGTTGATTTTGTCAGCATATGCTGTAGCAATTACTTCTGATGCAGTTTTGAATGCTGTTACGTTGCTTGAGAACGTAGCAACAACATCACCTGTTTCAACAGCTTCAGCTACGATGTCAAGTACACATGCGCTTGCTTCAAGACCTTCTTCGTCCTGGTTGTAGATTGCTGTATTTAATGTAACAACTGCAGTTGTATCACTCTTAACGTCAACTGCTTCAATACCAGCACCTAAAACATAGTCTCCATCTTCCATGATGTAATTGTCATCATCATCTTTTGCAAACTTACCATTTGTAAGTTTAAGTGTTACATCAAATTCAGGCTCTACTTTAATGCCTACCTGATCGCTGCCTTTTTTAAGCTCTACTCTTGATGTAAATTCTGAATCAACAGCTGTTGAAATTTCATCTACTGCTGTTAACTTTGTGGATGCAAAAGCTGTCATGGGAACCATAGCAACAGTCATAATTGCAGCCATTAATAAAGCTAATTTCTTCTTCATTTTGTTTCCTCCTTATTATTTTTTTCGGATATAATAGTATCCCTGCAAAATGAATCAGCATCTGCGTCTTAATGTCAAATTAAATACTCAAACTAAAGAATACATAAGGAATAAGTCGGGGTGCCCTTAAATAAACTTTTGTTATGTATTCGATTGCCATTTGAACACTTAAGCTAATGGCATTATAACAAATGTAAAATTTATTTCAATAGATTAACCCGTTTTGTAACATAGATGTAATATTATACAAAATAATCATTCAGTTCTGTAACTTATCTGTAATTATTACACAAAAATATACCTGCATTGTCAAAATATAACTGAACAATGCAGGTAGTAAAATTTTTATATAATTTAGTTTCCGATCTTCTTTTTTATACGAATATCCTCACCAGTTAATTTTAAAAATTCAAAACTATCAGTAAGTCTTGAAAGCACTCTGTCGGAGTACAGTTCCTTTATTCCCTCCGGCATCATATTAGTTGATATTACTGTCGGCCGTTTGTTTACAATACGCTCATTTAGTATATTGAAAAGCTGTGATCCAGTGAGCACAGTTGGAAATTCCGTTCCCATATCATCAATTATTAATAAATCTACTGACAGCACATCTTCAAAAAATGAAGAAAACTCAGTATCACTATTATTGTTAAACTGTTCCTCCTGAAGTGTCTTAAAAAGTCTCCCTGCAGAAAGGTATATAACTGTAAAACCTTTGTCCAGTACAGCTTTAGCAATCGAGTTGCATAAGAATGTTTTGCCAAGTCCTGTTTTTCCCATCAAAAGAAGATTTGAATATTCTTTTCGAAAATATTCAGCAAATTTAAAACAGGATGTAAAAACAATTCTCATATTCTCATAATATGTAAGCCCGTTTCTATCCTTTATATTCTTTGAATAATAATCCAAATTAAACCTATCAAATATTTCATTATCTGAAACTCCATTCAGCAGTGCCCTTCCATATGCCTTTTTAATTAAATACTGTCTAAAGCATGCACACTCTTTTCCGTTAACAAATCCTGTATCCTTACATTTTTTACATTTATATGCATTATCAAAATATTCCTCACTAATGCCAAGCTCAAAATAAATCATATTTTTTTCTGTGTTCAGCTCATAAAGCCTTTCCTTTAGTTTAAATGAAATATCATCTTTATCATTTGGATTTTTAATTATTTCTTTTGCTGCATTAATGCCAAGAAAATTTATTTCTTTGTCAATCTCTGACAGCCTTGGATTTCTATCATAAATCTTCTTTTTCATATCACTTCTGACCGCTTCAGAAGCACTTTTTATTGAATCATAATCTCTGAGTGCAGATTTATATATATCAGTTTTAATGGCCATCTTTCATTCCTCCAAACCCCTTAGTAAGCTCAGCAAACTTTATACGGCTTAGTTCATCATAATCCCACTCATGCTCTTCATAATTTGTAAATTTAGTCTTCTTAACCTTTTCACCTGTCTGCTTTATTACACTTGAACCCTTTTTCTTGGCAAACTCCTCATCTGCAGCTTTAGCCTTGTCCAGTGTATCTATGCCGGCTTTTTCCCAATTAGCAAAAACCTTATTGGCATAGGGAAAAGGATTTCCGCTAGTAACAGTCATAGCGGTCTTTTCGCAACCATAAAGCACTAAATCAAGAGGAAACTTATCCGTCCACATCTTCATGTACTCAATCTGTTTATCAATAGGTGACTTTCCTCCAATACCTAATGCGCGCATAATTTTCATATAAACATTACTGTAATCATTTATTTTCTCCAAAGCGGACTGTACATCGCACACTCCCTCGTCACGCCAATTAATAGCAACGCTTTCTATGTACTGCATATTTCTATGACCTTTATCACAGCAATACGCCAACAAAACTTCTATCACTTCAAGCGGAAGCCTAAGCCAATCATGCAGACTATACAGTGTGCTTACCTCAGACGGTGAAAGCAGCTTGCCAAGATTAGTTTCAGCACTGTTTATCAGCCCCTTAAAATCAGCGTTTCTATCCATATAAAATCTTAATTCCTCTTGAGTATACACCGGTGCTGATGCAGATACGCGTTTCTGTCTTAATATAAATTCTCCATTGTCTTCCCAATATTTTAAAGCTTTTTTACATCACTCTCAGTCATGCCTAAACTATCTGCAAGCTGTGCATCAGTAAAATTGCTTTTACCTTCTTGAATGAACTTTTGAGCACAAACATATGTCAAAACATAGGCAGACGGAGCAGATGCCAAATATTTTTCAAGAAACTCATTATTAATTTCAGTCTTGCTATCCGATTTTGCATTTTGTGCCATAATAATCATCCCTTCAGTGATATGATTATAGCATTTAGACCACATATCCGCAAGTTCATGAATTTACAAAATAAAAAGGACTGAGTTTAAAACTCAGCCCTTTTTATTCTTATTTTCCTTCTCTTGTAAACGAACTTTATTTTTATTGTTAAAAATAAAAATCACAATACTAAGTACAATTATTGTTAATACCACAACCGCAAGTGCTCTTGAATCTTTAATCGCTATAAATATAGCCAGCATAGCGCATATTATGCTTATGCCATAAAGAATAAGTACAGCCTGCTTTTGTGTATATCCCTTATCAATAAGTTTATGGTGCAGATGTCCTCTGTCAGCCTGCATAATAGGCTTATGAGTTATTAATCTTCTTAGCATTGCACAGATTGTATCAAATATAGGAAGACCAAGTGAAAGCAGACAAACAATCAATGCAAGAATTGCATATCCCTTAAATACACCCATTATACTTGTTACAGCAAGTACATAACCTAAAAAAGTAGAACCCGAGTCACCCATAAATATCTCGGCAGGATTGAAGTTCCTTGGCAAAAACCCAAGACAGCTTCCCGCAAGTGCAGCTGTAAACATTACTGCAGATTCAGTTCCGGTAAATATACAGAGTACCATAAGACAAATGGAAGCTATAGATGAAACACCTGCAGCAAGACCATCAAGACCATCAATTAGGTTAACTGCATTTGTAACACCTATTATCCAAATAAGAGTAATAGGACCGCTTAATGTCTGTAAATACGTTGTAACAGGCCACATAACAACATTTATCCTAATTCCGGATTTAATTACAACCAAAGCTGCCATAACCTGAAAAACAAGCTTTACTTTTGCGGGCAGATTTTTTATGTCATCTACTATGCCAACACAGACAATAATTAATGCACCTATAATAAAACCAACGAAATGTTTCAGATTTATATCATTTGCATATCTGTAAAAAATAAGAACTGAAACTAAAAATCCAAGTACAATAGAAATTCCGCCAAGTCTGGGCATAGGCTTAGTATGCATACCCCTTGCTTTAGGATAATCAATTGCCTTTGCTTTTACGGAAATATACTTTGCCAACGGTGTTGCTGCAATCGAAATTACAAACGCAATGGCAAATGCCGCAATATATAAAAGCCAATCATGAACGACCATTTTTTCCCACCTTATTCCAGCATAAGAAACTTATTTTGTTCCAAAAATTCTATCGCCTGCATCACCAAGACCAGGAACTATGTAACCATGGTCATTAAGTCGGCCATCATAAGCTGCAGCATATATATCAACATCAGGATGTGCACTTCTAAGTGCCTCTACTCCGTCAGGAGCTGCAAGAATACAAAGGAATGTAATTTTCTTTGCTCCTCTCTCCTTGATAAAGTTTATAGCTGATACTGCTGTTCCTCCAGTTGCAAGCATTGGATCAACAACAAAAACTTCCATATCTTCAATTTCATTAGGAAGTTTGCAGTAATATTCTACAGGCTTAAGTGTTTCAGGATCACGGTAAAGTCCAATAAATCCAACCTTAGCTGTAGGCATAAGTGCAAGAAGACCATCCATCATACCCATACCTGCACGAAGAATAGGTACAACTGCAAATTTTCTATCAATTACATTTACATCTGCAACATCAATAGGTGTAGTAACCTTTGCCGGCACTAAATCAATATTTCTTGTTGCTTCATAGCAAAGAAGCATTGCTACTTCCGAAATAATTTCCTTAAATTCCTTTGATCCAGTTTCCTTATTTCTTAAAAGTGCCATTTTATTCTGGATAAGAGGATGATTTGATACAAAGAACTCGCTCATTACTTTACTCCTTTTAAATTTTACTGTCTTTTATTCCTCAATTTGGTTAATTCTTCTTATATGACGCTCCTCATTTGAAAACGGAGTTTCAAGAAAAATTTTAACTATCTCCTCTGCAAGCCCCGGTCCTATTACTCTTGCACCCATAGTCATTACATTTGCATCGTTATGCTCTCTGGTTGCTTTTGCAGAAAAACAGTCATGCACAAGAGCAGCTCTTATTCCCTTAACCTTATTTGCTGCAATACTTACTCCAATGCCTGTTCCGCATATAATAATACCTTTTTCGCACTCTCCGTCAGCAACGGCATGTGCAACCTTTTTAGCATATTCGGGGTAGTCACAGCTTTCATCGCTGTATGTCCCAAAATCCTTATATTCATACCCTGATTTTTTAAGGAATTTAATAATTTCCTGTTTTAAATAATATCCGCCGTGGTCACATCCAATAGCTATCATATCATTCGTTTCCTTTCTCATTCTGCCATCTTTCAAGTAATGTTCCAAATGCCTCCCCAATTCCGCAAAGGCAATCCTTATATGCATTCATCGGATAACCCTTTGGGCTAATTATATCCGATTCTTCGCCGGTTGTATACTCAAGGAGGGTATAAAGTTTATCTGACGGACACATGTCTGCTATCTTTTCTTTCTGCTCGTGTGTCATCGTCATCACAACATCTGCTTCATCTATATCTTTCTGAGAAATCTGTACTGCATCAATTTTATTCGTATCAGGCTCAAGGTCTACAGCCGTAAGTATAGCCATAGTAAAATTACTCATCTTTTTGCCTTTGGTAACATTAAGTCCCCTGCTTGATGTTTCAACCTCAAAACCCGAGTTCTCCATTACATCAAAAGCAATAGCTTCCGCAATTCGTCCCTCATATGCATTTTCTTCATCAACAAATAAAATTTTCATTGTGCGTCTCCCTTTTTATTTCTGCCAAGTATATCCGCCACTTTACCAATACAGTCAATTATCTCTTCCGCACACTCCAAGTATATCGCAGGGCTTTGTCCATACGGATCCGATATATCTCCATCCATTCCCATTGCATAACCCTTTAGTGTGTATAGCTTTTCAGCCGGACACATATTCTCAAGAATTTTTTTATGACCAGTCGTCATTGTCATAATTAAATCAGCTTCAGCAATGTCTTCTTGGGTTATCTGCTTTGCCCTATGGTTCTCAAGACTTAAACCATAATTTCTGACAGCGAGCTTTGCATAATCACTTGCAGGCGCATTTATAGAAACTATTAAGCCTCTGCTTTCCACCTGAATATCTAAATTTGTATTTTTAAAAATTGCTTCTGCAAATACTTCTGCCATTGGGCTTCTGCATGTATTTCCTGTACATACGAAAATTATTTTCATATAGCCTCACCACCGTTTCAGCATTTAATATAATTAAAAGCGGCAGCTTTATTTAGCCTATTCATTATAGCTGCACCTTCACCGCTCTCATCAAATACTTCTGAATAGACTACATCAACGCCTATATAATCAAACTTTCTAAGTATTTTGAACAAATTTGCTCCTATTGTTTCAGGCTTTTCCCTGTCGCCTACTACAAGCACATGTCCGCCCTTATAGAAATTCTTTGTTTGTTCAGTTGCCATTACTCCAACAGAAAGACCTCTGCTGCTGTCTTCTGCTATTTTATTATTAATGGTTCTTATTACATCTTCTCTTTTACCCGAAACCAGTGTCACTCTCGCAGCCGGAGAGTAATGTTTGTACTTCATTCCGGGTGCTTTAGGAACAATATTCACAGCCGGCTTCATATAAACAGCCGGATCAACATCTATTTCACCTACAATTTTTTCTATCATTTCATTTGTAATTGCACCAGGACGCAACAAAACAGGCTTGTCCACAGATACATCAAGTATTGTTGACTCAAGCCCCCATTCTGCCGGACCACCGTCAATAATCATATCTATTTTACCATTAAGATCATACTCAACATGAGATGCTCTTGTAGGGCTTGGTTTTCCTGAGGAGTTAGCGCTGGGCGCAGCTACGGGTATGCCTGCAGCTTTTATTAATTCTCTTGCAACAGTATTTGAAGGAAACCTAATTGCAACTGTATCAAGGCCTCCTGTTACAGTCAAAGGAACACAATCCGCTTTTGGCAAAACAAGTGTTATTGGCCCCGGCCAAAACGCCTCAATAATTTTCTCAGCATTTTCTGTTACTTTGCCAACTATTGGGTAAAGGCCGCTGACATCCCCGATTGTAAGAATGAGTGGATTGTCACTGGGTCTTCCCTTTGCTTCATATATTTTCCTGCATGCCTTTTCGTCAAGACCGTTAGCTCCAAGTCCATACACAGTTTCAGTAGGGAAGGCAACAAGCCCTCCATTTTTAAGTATTTCGTGGCTTCTTTAAGTACATTCAAGTCAGGATTTTCAGAATCAACCCTTACTATCTTAGTTTCCATTTTATAAGTTTGCCCCAGCATTTCTTATATTTTTCTTACTTCCGCATGGACATGGATCGTTTCTGCCGATTTTCGGTCCTTCATTTACAACTGTACGAGCATTTTTCTGCTCTTTGAAAAGATTTTTCTTTTCATCTGCTGTAAAAACATTATCCCACTGAGGAAGTGAATAAAGATGCTCTGCCTTATATTCAACCATTTTTTTATAAAGCTTATCAAACTCAATATGAATTTCTACAAGTGTGTCAGATTCAAGCTCATCAACTTCATATTGCTCAGGAAGCACATCATTAATTCCATCTACAAATGCAACCGCCTGTTCATCTGTCATATTAAACTTTTCAGCAATTTCAGAAATTTTGTATTTCATATCCTGAACTTTTCCTTCAAGAATATATTCATATATTTTCTGCTCAAGAGGAAGATAGACATCCCAAACTTCGTCAACACTCTGTCCCTTCTGAGTAAATGCTTTTTTCATCCAGCTTTCATATAAGCTCATCTTATATTCTCTCCTTGTAAACTAAAATTATATTCTCAAATATCATAATACAGTTTTCCCTTTATTACACCACAAATATATAAAATAGTCAAGGGCAAGACCTATAAATAAGCCTTGCCTAAACATACATTTATATGTGATTTTTTCTCTTAATTACTTGAATTTCTGCTCCGCAGTTGTTCAAAACATTGTTAATTCTTTCAAACTCAGATTCGTCTGCTGTTTTACAAATTTTCTTTGGAGGTTCTCCAAGAACAATAATCGTTATCCCATATTCCTTTATGAAATCACCGATGGACTTCGCTACATTTTCGCTGCATAGCATATGTACCATTCCACCACGTTCTGTACCATATTCAAAAAGCTCTTCAAGCAGCATTGGTGTTTTACTGTTATTAAAAATACTTGTTCCTTTGTTTACATTTAATATATGAAATTCTGCATTATTTTTGTCTGCTATAGTTGCAGCTGCATCAATAAGTCTTTCAGAATTACTCTGGGCTGTAATACATACAAGCACCTTATGAGTACCCTCAGGTGCTGATGAATCAAAATCTCTGACCATCACAATCCTCCTATTCAAGTTCACAATTTATAAAAATCATTTTAATTTTATTTCTTAATATGAATACATATTAACATATTAATTTGTACGAATGTTGAACATATAATTAATTTTTTCTTAATTTAGAATAAAAAAGATAAAAGCCATGCTAAAATTAACTAAAAAATCAATTTTGCACAGCGTTTTTTATTCATATTTAATATACATCTTTACATAAAGATTTATTTATAATTTTCAAATGTAATTGAATTAATAACAACATCATTAACTGGCTTATCATTTTCATCTGTTTCTACAGCTGCAATTGCATCAACAACATCCATTCCGTCAAACACCTGACCGAATACCGTATGAACATAATCAAGATGAGGCGTTCCGCCGTATTCATTATAAAGTTCTCTTGCTTGCTCTGAATAATTTACCCTAACCATTGTTTGGTTCTCGCTGTTATAAAGGACCTGGTCTGTTCCATATTTTTCAACAATCTGGTCAATGTAATCAAAATAGCCTTCCTGAACCTCAGGTTTCTGTACAACGAAGAACTGGCTCTGATTTGTATTCATTCCTGAATTAGCCATGCAAAGTGCTCCTCTGAAATTATAAAGGTTAGGAGAAAATTCATCTTCAAAAGCACTGCCGTAAATACTCTCTCCGCCGGAACCTGTACCATCAGGTGAACCACTTTGTATCATAAAATCATTTATTACTCTATGGAATATAATTCCGTCATAATATCCCTCTTTAGCATGTGTCTTGAAGTTTTCAACAGCCTTAGGCGCTTCATTCTCAAAAAACTTAACCTTAATATCACCCATACTTGTATGAATAACTGCAATTTCTTCACCTACCGCTGGTGGATCAAGCTGAGTTATCTCAGTTCCCTGTGTAGCAAGATTATCAAGATATGCCTGATATTCAGCATCAGCCTCTGTACCGCTCTTATCATCGCTTTCTTCGTTGTTTTTTGTTTCATTATCGGAAGACGCTGTATCAGTTGATGTTTTATCAGTGGACGTTGTATCAGTTGTTTTTGAACATCCTCCCAAAACCATTACTGCTCCCAATGAAAGAATTGCAATTACTTTTATAATATTTCTTTTCATTTTATCAGTTCCTCTCATTTGTTAATCCATTAAATATTAGCAGCCTTGTTTATTTCATTTATTATTCTGTCAACACCGTTGGCTGTATTGCTTTCATTCATCGCTTTTATATACTTGTCTCTATTTGTGTATAAATCTCTTATTTCAATCTCAATTTTATCTATATTTTCTTCGGGAAGAACTTTAGAAAATCCCTGTTTTTCAAAAGATTTAGCATTTAAAATCTGGTCTCCTCGGCTTGCATTTGTAGAAAGCGGTATAAGCAAACTAGGTTTTTTAAGAGCTAGAAATTCTGAAATTGAATTGCTTCCGGAACGAGATATAATCGCGTCAGCTGCCGCAAAAATATCCTTCAGCTCTTCATTCACATATTCAAACTGCTTGTATCCCTTCATATTAGACAGACTTTCGTCTACGTTTCCTTTGCCACATAAATGCACAACCTGAAAATCCTTCAGCAATGAAGGCAAGGCTTTTCTTAATGCATTGTTTATTTTGACCGCACCTAAGCTTCCGCCCATAGAAAGAATAACCGGTTTATTTGCAGTGAACCCACACATATTAAGTCCGTGTGCTTTATTGCTGTCAAAAAGCTCTTTCCTGATCGGTGAACCAGTATATACGCCCTTTCCGCGTTTTATGTATTTCAAAGTTTCAGGAAATGTTGTACAAACAGTTTTTGCATGTGGCATAGACAGTTTATTCGCCAGTCCTGGTGTAAGGTCAGACTCATGTATAACAACAGGTATACCTAATCTGCCACCTGCTATAACAACAGGGACTGAAACAAATCCTCCTTTTGAAAAGATAACATCAGGATTTATCTGCTTTAGCACTTTTTTTGCATCAGAAATACCTTTGATAACCCTGAAAGCATCCTTAATATTTTCCTTAGATAAATATCTTCTAAGCTTACCGCTTCTCACTGAATAAAAAGGTATGCCTTCTCTTTCAATAAGCTCGTGTTCAATACCCGTTTCAGTGCCGATGTAACTTATTTCCCATCCTGCCTTTTTAAGTTCAGGAATAAGTGCAATATTTGGTGTAACATGCCCGGCTGTTCCTCCTCCGGTCAATACTATTTTCTTCAATTTTATCCACTCCGATTAACTGAATTCAATTAATTTATAATATCAGAAATCACCTTTTAATTCTATACAAAAATTAAATTTTAAAAAATTTGTCACAATTACATTATTACCGCATATAGTTTAGAAAAGGAGTGATGGCATGTATCCATATAATACTAATAAAACACCAAAAATAAACAGTATTAAGCCTTCTAACGCAAAGCTTGTTATGTCAACAGAATCACCGACAGTTCAGGATATGCTTATTGATGCTATGAAAGACGAAGAACACGACTTTAAATATTATTCCGCCCTTTCAGACGCAATAACAGACACTGCGGATTCCGAAACAGTTAAATCCATGGCATTTGATGAATATAAACACAAGAGACTTTTGGAAGAAATATATTATGCTCTTACGGAAACAATGCCAGAAAAAATTGATGTAGAAATAGAACCTATTTCTGATAATTTTAAAGATGAGTTTACCAATAGTTTTTTTAAAGAACTTGAAGGCGTTGAAATGTATCGCGAACTCATGGCGTCATTTGAAAACCAAAGCGTTCGTGACTTATTTTTTGAGATTTTAACGGATGAACAGGCACATGCGGCTATGAATAACTATCTTATACAAAAATATTAATGGATATCAGAAAATATATTGTTGATAAGCCCATAAAAAGTTATCTTTTTATGGGCTTATTGTTATTTTGTATTTAATTCAACTGTTATTAAAGTACCCTTGGGCTTATTGTGTGCCACCTTAAAACGGCCACCGTTCTTCTCAGCAATTCTTTTGCACATAAACAGACCTACGCCGCTTCCGCCCTTTTTAGTTGTATAAAATAAATCCCCTATTCTTTCAATGTCCTTATCCGAAATGCCACTACCCGTATCAGATATTGTTATTACTATTTTATTATAGCGTTTTTTAATTTCTGCCTTAATGGCATCTCCAATTTCCGTTGCCTCAACCGCATTTTTTACTATATTATTGAAGAGACTTTCCAACAGTTCATCTTTAACATTTACTAAAGCATTTTCACAATTGACCTCCACATCAAAATTTCTGTCATACAACCTTCTATACTTATTAAAAACAGTCTCAATTACTTCAGCGGCATTTACCCGCTCGACTATTCCTTCATCTTCTTGTTTATTTATCTGCTCCATATTTTCATGTATAAGCTTATTAATTTTCTCAATCTCAGCGTATACTGCCTCAAAGCTTTTCCTGTTTACTCCCTTATTATCTAACTCAATTAACTGAACATTTGCTCTAATAACTGCAAGTGGATTTTTGATTTCATGTGCAAAAAATGCTGCTTTTTCTTTGTAACTTATCTCTGCCAAGTCCTTCATTAACTGTGTCCTCCTATATCAATAGCATCTTAAGGAATATTTTCCACATTATTCCTTATATTATCATTGTATTGCAAATCACAAAATTATACAATATTTTTATGATTTTAAAATAAGAAGATTATCAACAATATATGACAATTAATTATTAAAAATATATTTGCATACTCTTCACTTATACTACATTTATGATATACTATTTTTAGTTAAAAAATGAAAGGAATGATTAAAATGGATAATTGTATTTTTTGTAAAATTATTTCAGGTGATATACCTTCAGCTACAATTTATGAAAATGATGAATTTAAAGTAATACTTGACAGATTTCCTAGCAACATTGGGCATGTTCTTATACTTACTAAAAAGCACTATGCAAATATATTTGAAATAGATGAGGATGTTGCAGGAAGACTTTTCAAACTTGCGGTTAAAGTCGCTAAACATATGAATGAAACATTAAATTTTGAGGCAATGAACATAGTTCAGAACAACGGTGAATTAGCCGGACAAACAGTTCATCATTTCCATCTTCACCTTATACCAAGGTATACAAACGATAAAGTATCAGTAAAATGGGAACAGCTTGATTTAACAGATGAACAAATAGCTGAAATACAGAAAAAGCTTAGTATGAACTAAACAAAAAAGGATATTGTCTGTTGACAATATCCTTTTTATTTATTTTTCCAATCTTGCACCTTCGCGTTGAACTATCATTGAAGAAATCCTATTTGCTTCTGTGAGAGCTTCCGGAATTTTCTTTCCAAGCTGTCTCTGTGCAATAAATGTACCAACATGGGCATCACCAGCACCAATTGTATCAACAACCTCTGCTTCAAAAGAAGGCACTTCATACCAAATTTTATCCCCGACAGATAAACAGCAACTGCCATTTTCTCCGTCAGTTATAACCACAGTGTTGTTTGTAATTTCCATTAGTGCCTTTGCCGCACTTCTAATATTATCCGTGTTTGTAAAGGAAGTAGCTTCTGTTTTATTAACATGCAATATTGGTTTAAGACTGAAAATTCTATTCATCTTATCCTTGGCAATTTCATTAATTCTAGGTCCAGGAGCAAAATATACAGGGATTTTTGATCTTCTTAGAAAATCAATTACTATATCTCCTGTATATTCTTCCATTTCAAGGCCACAAATATATGCACAATCAAAATCATCAGGGTTAAGAGCATCCAGCCATTCTTTCTTAAATCTATACTCCGCACCGTGCTCACATATAAATGAACGTTCTCCGCCATCCTCAACCAAACAATAGCAGCATCCGTTTGGCTCTTCAGGATTTAGTTCTGCGCGAGGAACTTTTATTTTATCCAATTCCTTTGCAACATAATCAGCATAAATACCTGTTCCGATAGGAGAAAACAATAAATATGGTACATCAAAATATGCAATCGCCTGAGAAACATTAAATGCACATCCGCCCAGTGACATCTTCTGCCACTTCAAATTTATATCAACTCCAGTAGTTGGAAGCATATTCAGTCTTATTATTATATCAACAACAGTAGAACCTATTACTAAAACTTTTTTCATATTTTCCCCCAGATATTTTAATTTTACTGGTTTATTATAATATCCTATCATCGTTTAATCAAGATGAACCGCTCTATATAATAGTGATAATACTGACATTTAATAATAGTTCAGCATTTTTTCTGTAAATATCCAATACATCTTGTGCTGTAACCTCTCAGAGAAGACCAGAAATATCCCCAGCCGCAAGAAATTATATTCCGGTTACATAATAAAACCAGTCTTTCTTTGTGATTACACAAAATTGTATAAATATAGAAATCATTTCAATATTTATACAGTTTTTTCTTTGCCACAAATAATACAGCAACAGCATCTTTTTGTCAAATAAAACATCACTTCATATAGCACACAACTTAAAAAGCCCTCCTATATGGAGGGCCAAAATCAACTTACTGAGCAGCTTTTTCAGCTTTGCGTTTTGCAATAGCCTCTGTTAATTTAGGGATAATTGCTTTAACATCACCAACGATACCTAAGTCAGCTACATCAAATATAGGAGCTGTATCATTCATGTTTATAGCAACTATATACTCTGAACTTTCCATACCTGCAACGTGCTGTATAGCACCTGAAATACCGCAAGCCATGTAAAGGTCAGGACGAACTGTTTTACCTGTCTGTCCAACCTGACGGTCTTTCTCAATCCATCCGGCATCAACATTTGCTCTTGATGAAGAAACAACGCCGCCAAGTACATCAGCAAGTTCCTGAAGTTTTGAGAAGAAGTCTGCTGAACCAATACCACGTCCGCCAGATATGAGAATCTTTGCTTCTGTAATATCAACTGACTTCTTGTCTCCCTTAACAACCTCTTTAATTGTTACGTTCATATCAGCAGGTGTAAAGTCAACTTTAATTTCCTCAACTTCGCCTGTTCTAGCTTCATCTCTAGGGAGAGCTTTCATAACACCGGGACGTACTGTTGCCATCTGTGGTCTGAAATCTTTACAAACGATAGTAGCCATGATATTGCCACCGAATGCAGGACGTGTCATAAGTAACAATTTTGTATCAGGCATTGCATCAATTGTACCGATATCAAGTTTAGTACAGTCGGCTGTAAGACCTGTATGCACTCTTGCTGATACACGAGGAGCAGGTCACGACCTATTGAACTTGCACCAAAAAGTACAATTTCAGGATCACATTTTTTTACTACCTCATATAATGCCTTTGCATAAGGCTCTGTAACATACTCAGCAAGCATAGGATCATCAACAACTATAACCTTGTTAGCACCGTGCTTAATAAGTGTATCGGCTTTATCTTTAATTCCGCTTCCTAATAAAACAGCAACTACCTGCTGACCTAAATCAGCAGCAAGCTCTGTAGCTTTACCAATAAGTTCTATTCCAACCTTCTGGATAACTCCGTCTCTCTGTTCTGCTAATACGTATACATCTTTACTCATTAGCTTACCATTCCTTTCTTATTAATAGTCTTCTTAAGCTAGTTACTCACTCTTAGATAATATGTCTTTCCTCTAACTTAGCAACAATTGTTTCAACAGCTTCTTCTGCTGAAAGGTCTTTGTAGTAAAGTCCTTTACCTTTAGCCTGCTTTGTGAATGACTGTTTAACGTTTGTAGGAGAACCCTTAAGACCGATATTAGCCATATCAACAGTGTCTTTAAGTTCTTCAAGTGTCCACACTTTGACTTCTTTTTCTCTGTAAGCGTCAAAAATTCCGTGAACTGTCATATATCTAGGAGTTGCTAACTCTGCTAATGCTGTAATAAGGCAAGGAGTTTTAACTTCGATTATATGATATCTGTCTTCAAACTGTCTTTTAACAACAATTTTACCTTCTGTAGCTTCCATAATTTCTTCAGCGTAAGAAACCTGAGGAATTCCAAGGTGCTCAGCAATCTGAGGACCAACCTGAGCTGTGTCACCATCAATAGCCTGACGGCCTGTGATAATTACATCATATTCAAGTTTCTTTAATGCAGCTGCAATTGTTGAAGATGTTGCCCATGTATCAGCGCCTCCAAAAGCTCTGTCTGTTACAAGGATAGCATCGTCACAACCCATAGCAAGAGCTTCTCTTAAAGCAGCATCTGCCTGGGGAGGTCCCATAGAAACAACTGTAACTGTTCCGCCTACTTTTTCTTTTAACTGTAAAGCAGCCTCAATACCTGCTTTATCATCGGGATTTATAATACTGGGAACACCATCTCTGATGAGTGTATTTGTTTTTGGATCAAGTTTAACTTCTGTGGTATCAGGTACCTGTTTTGCACAAACAACTATTTTCATTGTCTTTCTCCTTCCGCATATTTATATTTTAAATTCATAAGGAATCAATTACATTATATAATGTAAAATTATTTACCAACTTTCATATGTGTGGCAATAACCATCTTCTGAATTTCACTTGTACCTTCATAAATCTCTACGATCTTAGCGTCTCTCATCATTCTTTCAACATGATACTCTCTCATGTATCCATAACCGCCGAATAACTGAACGCATCTTCTTGTTGTATCTGAACCAACTGTAGCACCGTAGTATTTACCCATACAAGCATACATTCCGAAAGGAAGACCAGCATCCTTTGTGCAGGCAGCTCTATAAATTATAAGCTGAGCTGAGTCAACTCTTGTTCTCATATCTGCAAGTTCAAACTGAGTATTCTGGAATGAACCGATTGTTTTACCAAACTGTTTTCTCTGGCTTACATATTTAAGTGTTTCCTCAATAGCACCCTGTGCAATACCAAGACCAACAGCGCCAACACCAATACGACCGATATCAAGTGTCTGCATGATCATCTTAAAACCGTCGCCCTCTTTACCAATAAGGTTTTCCTTAGGAACGATACAGTTATCAAAAATAAGGTCGGCTGTCGCAGAAGCACGAATACCCATTTTCTTCTCATGCTTACCAATTGAGAAACCAGGAGCATCAGCAGGAATTATAAGGATTGACATACCCTTGTTTCCTTTTGATTTATCAGTCATAACAACTGTTGTATAATATTTAGCTTCTCCAGCGTTTGTGATGAAGCATTTTCTACCATTAACTACATAATGATCTCCATCAAGATATGCCTTTGTCTGCTGCATAGCTGCATCTGAACCGGCACCGGGCTCTGTAAGACCCATAGCTCCCCAAGCTCTACCAGAAAGCAAATCAGGAAGGAATCTCATTTTCTGTTCTTCTGTACCAAAATTGTAAATAGGCCAAGCGCAAAGTGATGAATGAGCTGCCATTCCTGATGTTACAGAAGCTGAATACTTAGAAATTTCTTCAATTGCCATAACATAAGCAAGGTAGTCGCCGCCCTGTCCGCCATATTTTTTGGGATACTGAATGCCTAAGAGACCTGCAGGTCCAAGTTTCTCCCAAATTTCTCTGGGGAATCTTTCTTCCTCATCCATATCCTGCATTACTGGTTTAATTTCGTTCTCTACGAACTCTCTTACCATTTGTCTGAATAACAGGTGTTCTTTTGATAACGTAAAATCCATTAATACTTCCTCCTTTATCCTTGTAAGAAAATTTAACCCATCAAAATGTCAAAAACTATTAGTTTTGATGTTATAAAAACCAAGCAAAACAATTATTCCCCGACTGCGACTCTCTATTGTTCTGCCTATTTTTTTTGCACCAGAAAGACTGCAATGTACGCATAAAAATACATTATTTTTTTACTCTTTCATAATAGATATATTATACTAATGTTAATTCTCTGTCAATGTTTTTGTTTTACAAAAATCAATCTTTTCGGGAAATTTGGAATAAATTTTCTTCACATTGTTTTAGTATTGTTTTAATAGATTTTGGTCATTTACCACCCATTTTTATGTCAAGATTACCAACTGCATTAATATGCAATACAAATATATAGAATAATTATATTAGTTTTGCACTATAAAGCTTCTTGTATTTAAGTTTGCCGTTTTCCCGTTTACTCTCCATAAAGCTAATTTCGTTAACAAACATTTCGTTAAATTGTGGCTTAAATTTGTCTGTTACAATTTTTTTGTTATAAATCAATACAACCTCGCGAGCACGCGTAATATGAGGTGTAAATTTGGCTCTTTCTCTCCTAAATCCTTGCTTTCCGAGGTTCTTTTCAAGCGTTTCGTGTAGTCTGACAAGTTCTTTGCTTTTCTCTATCCCGAGCCAGAGTATACATTTCTGACCTCTATCAAAGTATCCGAGCGAAATAAATTTCATCGGAAACTTACGGTTTGCCGCCGCTGTTTCATCCAGCGCAGCAATTACATTCTCTGCATCCAACTTATCTATTTCCCCAAGAAAATGCATAGTAAGATGAAGATTATCCTTGTAAGTAAAGTTGCCACTCCTGCAGTCTGATCTGATCTTGTCCTGATAGTCTGCAATGTCCTTTTTTGTTTCGCTAGTAAAATCTATTGCTATAAATGTTCTCATATTCCACCAATCCTTTGCATAAAAATAAAGCTGTACCAATTATATTTTGGTACAGCTTATTATACATTATTTATTCATTACTTTCAAAACAGTTTCAACAACATTTTCTACTGTGAATCCATATTTTTCAAAAAGCTTACCGGCAGGTGCAGAAGCACCATATCCAAGCATAGAAATCACATCACCGTCAAGGCCGACATATCTATGCCATCCAAAATCCGATGCAGCTTCAACCGCAACTCTTTTTCTTACAGCTGATGGAATAACGCTTTCCTTATATTCTGCTGGCTGTCCTTCAAAAATCTCCCAAGATGGCATACTGATTACTCTTGCATCTATATTCTTCTCCTGAAGTATATCCCAAGCCTTATAAATAAGCTCTACCTCGGAACCCGTTGCCATAAGAAGCACGTCTGGAACTTTCTTCTTGCTGTCCTTCAAAATATATGCACCTTTAAGTGCATCTTTGCCTGTACCATCAAGCAAAGGAAGGTTTTGTCTTGAAAGAATAATTCCTGTAGGACTTGATGTTCTTGTGAGTGCCGCACACCATGCAATTGCAGTTTCTCTTGAATCACAAGGACGGAAGACTGTATAGTTCGGAATACTTCTGAGTCTTGTAAGCGCTCAATAGGCTGATGAGTAGGACCGTCTTCGCCTACACCAATGCTGTCATGAGTAAATATGCTTATCACAGGAAGCTGCATAAGAGCCGACATTCTTAAGCCGGCTTTCATATAATCACTGAATACAAAGAATCCGGCAATATAAGGTCTTAAACCGCCATGAAGGTACATACCGCTTGCAATTACAGTCATTACAAACTCTCTTATACCAAAATGCATATTAGAGCCTGTCCTATTTTCAGGTGAATAGTATTCTCTGTCCTTCATTACACTCTTGTTTGAAGGGGCAAGGTCTGCTGATCCGCCGATAAGGTTTGGAACAAGCTTTGAAAGCTTATTAAGAACTTTTTCAGAAGATGCTCTTGTTGCAATATCACCTTCATAAGTCCAATAATCTTCATCATCAAGAAGATCAACAGGAAGTTTATCACTATGCCATACATTCCATTTTTCAGCAAGTTCCGGGAATTCTTTTCCGTATCCAGCAAACATATCTTCCCAAGCTTTTTTCTGTTTTGCACCTTCTGCTGTAATTTCATCAATATGTTCCTTAACCTCTTTTGGAACATAGAAAGTTTCATTATATTCTGCTAAGATTTTCTTTTGCAAGAACAATTTCCTCGTCACCAAGAGGTTCACCGTGTGCTGATGCTTTTCCCTGTTTGTTGGGAGCGCCAAATCCAATTTTAGTATTTACCTTAATAATTGTAGGCTTTTCTCTTTCCCTCTTAGCAATTTTTATAGCAGAATCAATTGCATCAACATCATTTCCGTCATTTACCTCAAGTACCTGCCAGCCATACGCACTGTAACGCATAAGCACGTCCTCTGTAAATGATGTCTGTGTGTCACCTTCAATTGTTATATTATTGCAGTCGTATAAAAGAATAAGTTTTCCAAGTTTTAATGTGCCCGCAAGTGAAGCGGCTTCTGAAGCGACTCCCTCCATAAGGCATCCGTCTCCGTATTGCGTAGGTATAATGGTCAACTATATCATATCCGGGTTTATTAAACTGAGCTGCAAGATATGTTTCCGCAATTGCCATACCAACAGCGCCTGCAATACCTTGTCCGAGAGGACCTGAGCTCATTTCTACACCGTCTGTCAATTCGTATTCGGGATGCCCGGAGTAATACTGTCAAGCTGACGGAATTTTTTTAAGTCATCTATTGATACTTTATATCCAAAAACATGAAGCAATGAATAAAGCAAAGCTGAACCATGACCGGCTGAAAGAACAAAACGGTCTCTGTCAGCCCATTTTGAATCTGCAGGGCTAATTTTCATATTCTTTGCCCAGAGTGCATATGCAGCAGGTGCAGCTCCCATAGGAAGGCCGGGATGTCCGCTTTTCGCTTTCTGAATTGCTTCAACGGATAAAAATCTAAGTGTATTTACGGTTAACTGATCTATATTCATAATTCAATCCTCCAAGTTGATTTTGGATTACTTCTTTGGTACGCCTTCCCAATCCTTAAGAAATCTTTCAATACCGATATCTGTAAGCGGATGTTTTGTCATCTGCTGAATTACATTAAAAGGAACTGTTGCAATATCACAGCCAAGTCTTGCTGCGTGTGTAACATGAAGAGGATTTCTTATGCTTGCGGCAATAATTTCTGTTTCAATGCCCTGTACATTAAAAATATCAACTATTTCTTCAATAAGCTCCATTCCGTCACTTCCAACATCATCAATTCTGCCGATGAAAGGACTAACATATGTTGCTCCGGCTTTTCGCGCAAGAAGTGCCTGTGCGGCTGAGAAAATAAGAGTTACATTTGTTTTGATTCCTTCTGCTGTAAGAATCTTAACAGCTTTAAGACCTTCTGCTGTCATAGGAACTTTAATAACACTATTATCGTGTATTTTAACAAGTTCTCTTGCTTCTTTAACCATGCCTTCATGCTCAGGCTTATAACCTCTGCACTGATAGGTCCATCTACAATTGTAGTTATTTCCTTTACCACTTCAACAAAATCTCTGCCTTCCTTTGCGATAAGAGAAGGGTTTGTTGTAACTCCGCAAATAACTCCAAGTTCATTTGCTTCTCTAATCTGGTCGACATTAGCGGTATCAATAAATAATTTCATTTTTTGAATCCTCCTGTATTTTTATGAAATCACAAAATTATTACAATTAATATTGTAAATCACACAGCCCTATAAATCAATGAAAACTTAACATATTAATAATGCGTACAGCGAAAATAACAATATTTTTTCACAGTACGCATAAATAATCAACCATTAAGTTCTGCACAGTTTATCGGTTTCCCCCTAAGCATAAGCAATCCATGCTTAATATTTTCAGAAACTGCCATAAAATTTTCCTCAGCCGCATTTGGGCTTCCGGGAAGATTGATAATCAATGACCTTTTTCTTATTCCAGCCACCGAACGCGAAAGCATTGAACGAGTTGTAAATTTCATAGTAAGCATTCTCATAGCTTCAGGTATTCCCGGTACCAACTTTTCACATATAGCCGCTGTTGCCTCCGGAGTAACATCTCTTGGGGCAAACCCCGTTCCGCCTGTTGTTATAATAAGTGCTATATCCTTAGATGCCGCTTTAATAAGTGCCTCTGAAATTTTTTCTTTTTCGTCTGGTACTATTTCGGTATAAACTACAGTATAACCATCATTCTCAAGCATTTTTACAACCTTAGGTCCACCTGTATCTTCACGTTCTCCTGTATAGCTTCTGTCACTTACCGTTATAACCGCTGCTGTATAAATATTCAAAGAATCATTTGTAGGACTATTCATAATAATTCCCCCTTTATTCCAAAAGCAAAACATCTTCCGGTTTAATAAAAACCGATATTCTATTAGATTTAATAAATTCGGATGCAGTTTCCTTATCCCTTTCAATTCTTATTAATTCAGAACCGTTTACAGCTCCAACAGGTTTAAGCATTATTATTGTAGAGAATACATCTTCTATTATTCTTTCTACAGAACACTCAATTCTGTTTTCACTGCCTTCAAGCATAAAATAATGCGCCCTTAATCCAACAGACTTTACATCGTCACCAATATTTCTTGCCGCTTTTAAATAGATATTCAGTTTTGGAACAAATATTTCATCTTTTTTACTCGTTTTTTCAATTCCGTATATATTTTTGCAGCCTGAAATTCTAGCTGCCCCAACGGTCACAGGATTTGACATAAGTTCATGCGTACATATTACAGGTTCACTCTTTCCCTCATCAATAACGCAGATTTTACTGCAGTTTCTGTATGCCTCATTTCTGTCATGTGTAACCATAACAGATATTCCTCCGAACTTCTTAATCGTATCGGCAACGGTCATTTCAAGCTTCCATCTAATATAATTATCTACCGCTGAAAAAGGTTCGTCAAGTAAAATTGCATCAGGTTCACTTGCAATTATTCTAGCAAGAGCAGTCCTCTGCTGCTGTCCTCCTGAGATTTCACACGGATATTTGTTTTCAATATCTTCAATATAGAATTCAGTAAGTATCTCCTTAAGTCTGTTTTGCTTGTCCTTGCTTTTCATTGCAACAGCAATATTATCACGTACAGTCATATTAGGAAACAAAGCATAATTTTGAAATAAATATCCGATATTTCTTTTCTGCGGAGGAACATTTACCTTATTATTAGAATCAAAAAGCGTCTTCCCGTTCAAAATAATAATTCCCTCATCTGGTTTTTCTATACCTGCTATACATTTTAAAGTCATACTTTTTCCGCTTCCTGATGCTCCTAAAAGCGCAAGCTGTCCGTCTGTTTCAAAGTCGGATATAAGAGTATATCTGTTTAGCTTTTTTCTAATATGTAAAATAAGCGACATACTTACACCTTCCTTAACACTTCTTTTTCTGCTTTCTTTTCCAAAAGGTTTAAAGCAACAAGGACAATAAATGATATAATTACATTAACAAATACCCATTTATATGCAAGTGCATCATTTCCTTCACGCCACAGCTGATATACTGTAGTTGATACAGTTGCTGTTCTTCCCGGTGTATATCCAGATACCATGCTTGTCGCGCCATATTCGCCCAAGCCCCTTGCAAAAGAAAGCACAATTCCTGCAAGAATACCGTCCTTGCAGTTGGGTATAAGAATTTTCCAAAACACAAAAGTATTTGATAACCCTAAAGTTTTGCCGGCATATATAAGATTTTTATCAAAAGCTTCAAATGAACTTCTTACCGTTCTGTACATAAGCGGAAAGGTAACAATAATAACTGCAATAATTGATGCATACCAAGTCATCGTCAGCTTTGTATTAAAAACTTCTATAATAAACTTTCCTACAACTCCGTTAATACCAATTGTTTTGAGAATGAAAAAACCTATTACAGTAGGCGGCAAAACCAGAGGAAGCGTAAGGATACAGTCCAGTATTCCCTTTATTGTTCTAGGAAGTTTTGCTATATAATATGCCAAAAATATACCTAGAAAAAAAGTAATAACAGTAGCTATTAATGCTATTCTTATTGAATTATAAAGCGGAAACCAGTCCATACCCTAACACCTCATAAATTTCTTGTTATTCAGGAATAACAAAGCCTGCTGCTTCAAATACTGCCGAACAATCATCAGTTTTAAGATAATCTAAAAACTCCTTAGCCTTTTCCGCATTCTTGCTTGCTTTAAGAACAGCCGCAGGATATGTAATAGTCTTATGACTGCCTTCAGGTGCTGCTGATATAACTTCAACATTATCTGTAGTAGCTGCATCTGTACTGTATACAACTCCGCAGTCAACCGCTCCTTCTTCCACCTGAGCAAGAACTTCCTTAACATTTGTTCCAAATGTAATTTTATTATCCGAATTAAGAGTATCCCAAAGTCCTATATATTTGAATATTTCTTCTGCATACTGTCCTACGGGAACATCTGAGTTTCCAAGCGCAATAAGCTTAACTTTATCCGAAGCTACATCATCAAAACCTGTAACACCCGCCGGATTTCCCTTTGGTGTGATAAGCACAACACTGTTTGATACAAGATTAAATCTAGTTGTAGAATCAATAAAATCAAGCTTATCAGGGTTTGCCTCTGCATCCTGTGTTGCATCAAGCTGGTTCATCTGCTTCTGTGCAGCTGAAATGAAAATATCACAGTCAGCGCCTTCTTCAATCTGTGTTTTAAGAGTTCCTGAAGAATCAAAGTTACAGATAACTTCAACATTTGGATCAACATCTTTGTACATTTCGGCAATCTTATTCATTGTTTCCGTCATAGATGCTGCCGCAAATACATAAAGCTGTGTTGATGCCTCAGTATTTTCCTCTGTTACAGTTTCCTTTGTATCATCAGTTTTTGTTTCTGTTTTTGTTGAGCTGCATCCGACTGCCAATGTCATAGCTAAAAGTACAGAAGTCAGTACACATAAAAATTTCTTCATTTTTAATCCTCCTTTTTATTTTCCGAAAGGGCATATAGGGTATCTGCACTCGCTGCAGCCGAGGCAAAGTCCACCATTTCCCAATCTTACAACATCTTTTTTTGTAACTTTAAGACCTGCTGCAATTTTGGGTAAAAGCAGGTCAAATACAGTTGCCTTTGCGAACATAACACATCCTGGCAATCCCATAATCGGTGTTCCATCATCAAAATATCCAAGCAGATACATTGCTCCGGGAAGTACCGGAGCTCCATATGTCACTATATTTGCTCCGCTTTTTTTAATAGCACCTGGTGTATTATCGTCAGGATCTACGCTCATTCCGCCAGTACACAAAATCATATCCAGATTTTTGTTTTTCAGTTGCCCGATAGCATCAGCAATGTTATCCATACCGTCATCAACAACGATATGCTCTTTTGTCTCAATTCCGTATATCTTTAGTTTTTCTATAATTACAGGTGTAAACGTATCCTTAATTATACCCTTAAACACTTCGCTTCCTGTTGTTACAATTCCGGCAGTCTTTAACTTATACGGTGTAAGTTTAAGTATTGGATTTCCATTATATATTTTTTCTGCCTCTTTAAGTTTTTTGTCCTCAACTACCAAAGGGATTACTCTCATTCCAGCAAGCTTGTCCCCGACCTTTACAGCGGTATTTCCATGGCGTGTTGCAACAATTATTTCATCCAGTGAATTAATTTCATCCAGTCTATTTACATCAACTTCAAAATACCCGTCGGTTTCTGCAAAAGCCTCTAATTTACCTTCTTTAATTATTTCTGAAGGCCTTATATTATAATTTTCACAAAGATTATAGAGTCTTTTGGCGGCATCATTTTCATGCACCATACCCTCCTGCATTTCCCATACATAAATGTGCTCCTTGCCCATTGATAAAAACATTGGTATATCTTCACTTGTAATTATATGGCCTTTTTTAAACTGAGGTCCCTTAAAATCGCCCTTAACTATTCTCGTCATATCATGACATAGGACCTGTCCTACTGCATCTCTTGTATTAATCAATTTCATTGTTATCTCTCCAGTATTTCTATTTTATCGCCCTTTTTAACCGTTCCTTCTTTTATTACAATTACAAATATACCATCTGTCGGCATAACACATTTTCCCGTCAGCTTTTTTATTTCACAGTCATTGTGACACTCCTTGCCTATTTGAGTAACCTCAACGATTGTATCCCCAATTTTAAGCTTCGTTCCAATCGGCAATGTTTTAAGTTCAATGCCTATTGTATTTATATTTTCCGCAAAAGCTCCTTTTTCAAGCGTCAACCCCATTGAGCGCATTTTGTCAATACTCTCTTCAGCCAAAAGGCTTATCTGTCTATGCCAATTTCCTGCATGTGCGTCTCCCACAATGCCATGATTAATAACAAGCTTTATTTCATCAACCTCATGTTTTACAGTACCTCTTTTTTCGCTTATATTAACAGATGCTACTTCTGCCAATTGTAGTCACCACTCTTTCCGCCTGTTTTATTCATAAGCTTAATATTTCCAATTACCATATCCTTCTGCACAGCCTTGCACATATCATAAATAGTAAGTGCAGCCGCAGAAACCGCTGTAAGAGCCTCCATCTCCACACCTGTTTCTCCCTTGCATTTTACAGTACTGTAAATTTCTATGGAATCATTGTTAATATTAAAATTTATGTCTATTGCCGTTGTATTTATAGGGTGGCACATAGGGATAATATCGGATGTTCTTTTCGCAGCCATTATTCCTCCAACCTGCGCAACCGCAAGTACATCGCCTTTCTTTATGCCGCCGTCTTTAATCCTATTTATTGTATATTCGTCCATATAAATTACGCCACAAGCCTCTGCAGTCCGCACAGTTTCTTCCTTTTGCGAAACATCAACCATTCTTGCACGCCCCTGTTCATTTATGTGAGTTAGTTTTTCCATTATTTCACCACCATATCAATTTAATTTATTTTATCATTATTCTTTATAATACACAACGCTTTTATAAAAAAAGAGGGTAACCTATATAATCATTTTTACCCATAGGAAGCCCTCAATCTTAATATAATTTTTACTTTATTGATTATAATACAAAGCTGTATTCATAATATAAAATTCCTGCTAATAAAACAACGCATACAAAATGATTAATACGAGCAAGCTTTAAAGTCTTTTGAGCTAACTCAATATTATCCTTATCCTTCAAATAAATAATATAATAGGTTGCATAGAATAAAAAACTGCCAATCAAAATAATAGCTTTCAAAAATATAAGCAGTTCGTTTACATCTGTATTATTTAAAAATACATACTTTAGTGCAATCAATAAAAACACAATATAAGATGAATACATACTCTTATTTAGCTTTTCAATATTCTTAGTCTTAAAATTTATAATTGCAGATAAAGCAACAAATATCAATTCGAGTATTATATAAAGATACATAAAATCCACTACCCTTCAAACATTAAATTTTATCTAAAAATGTTTCTATTACGTGAAACTTGGGAGAAACCAAAACAAATGCCATGATTAAAACGAATATTATATGATTTATAAATGCACCCTTCAATGTTTTTTGTGCCAACTTAATATCATCTTTATTTTTGGAATATATGCAATAATCAATTAAGTAATATAGTGTCCCTAAAAATAAAGGAAATATTTTTATATGTTTATATAACTCATTCACATCCGATAATATCAACGAATAGTAACTTAATTTAGTAAGCCCTATATAGATTATTATAAAAAACATAATGCGTATTAAC
>JAXGOV010000006.1:0-142664 GCA_040767305.1 Candidatus Metalachnospira sp.
CTGAGCCATGGTATTTCACCCTATTAATAGTATCTAAGTGATTATAATGGCCATTAGGCTGACTTTTTTGGGTATATATATTTTGTCCAAGTGCGGTTTCCAAATACGCAGCCTCAAGATCATGCGTAGCAATAGCATTGCCTGCAAGAATTGAATCAACGTATCCATTTGCAACAAGCTTTGAAAAAGCATTTCTTGCATCATTATCAAAGGCAAATGCAGGTCCCATTACCCAAACAATTTTACCGTGCTGCTTCTCATATTTAAGCAGTTCATATAAATCATCATAATCTTTTGAGAATGCAGTTTCCCTTGAGCGGTTTTGTCTGAAGGAAAATACGTCCTGTCCATGCTTCTCTTCATTAAAACCGTCAGCATAAACATAAATGCCATCCTCACAATTCTCCGTTCTGCCTGTTACAACCAAGTCACCTTTTTTCAGCAGTCTAAATTCTCGTATTATTATCTCACCGTTTTCGTAAACAGGAACGCAGTCCATTCTGCTTTCCTTTGCCATAAGCCAATTTCCATCTATTTTAAAGTATTCGGGAAAAATACTCATTGCATGAAAATCATCAGGCGCTACGCCGTCAAAAGGTGACGGAATCATCTGTGCATCAGGTGCAGCAACAAACATTTCCATATTAAAATCAGGTGGTGTAAATTTTCTTAATTCAAAGCTCATTATAAATCCTCCAAAATCATAAAAAAATAGTGCTTGAACCATTGCCTTCAAAGACCTACGGCAACAATCCAAACACTTTTCCATTCTTCATCCGGTGACAAAGAAAATACATTTTTAATTAATATATACATTATACCAAAATGATATTTATATGGCAATAACCTATAACAAATTGATAAACGCAGCTATCATTGCCTTTCCGTCTGCCCTAGTAGGAGTTTTTGTAAAGTCGGCATTTTCAGGAATAAGTCCCCATTTCCATGCGTTTTCAATATATTCTTTACTCCAATCGTTTGCAAGCAATGCATCAGAGACTTGACCTTCACGAACATTATTCGGTTCAATTCCAAGTGCTTTGAACGCACGAACCATAAATACCGCAGCTTCCTTCCATGTTATATCACGAGATGCATAAAAACAACCGTCTTCTTCTCCGCTTGCAATGTTATTTTCTTTAGCCCAATTAAGTGCGTAATAATACCATTCAATTCCAAACAAATCGCTGTAAGGTGCAGAAGCAACTTCTGTTTTAGGACTTCCTAAAGACTCATAAATCTTACCTATAAATCTGCCTCTTGTAAGCGGAGCATCATCATGTTCAGCAACCTTCAAACAGCTTGGATCAGCCAGTATTTTTTCTACGCAGGTATCCTTTCCGGCAGAATAATCATCTATTGTCTGAGGGATTACCACGTCGGGCACAAGCGGTTCTACACCCTTTCCGGCCGCCGCATCAAAATAACTACTTAAAGAAACAAATGCAGATGAAACACTTACACTAAACTGTGAATTAGGAAGCATAAAGCTTGTAATAGCGCCAAAATGATTTACACTGCCGCTTGTTGCCTCTCCCGCAAGCACACAGCCCATTTCCTGAAATTCAACTGAATTTATTATCGCAGCTGAAAAAGTGGATTCCCCAATCAATACGGCAACCTGCATATCTGTTGTATCCATTTCCTGCTTAAGCAAAAGCATAAGCGGTGCAATTACTCCGTCAGAGCCTCCGCCGTTGTTACGCAAATCAACTAATACAAGCTTATAATCACCTTTGTCAAAATCAGATTCTACATCTTTACAGAAATCAGCCATCGAATAGTCACTATCTTCTGAGCAGCGATTGTATTGAATATAGTATGTACTGTCGTTCAAGGCTTTTGAAAAATAATACTTATCCTCATCATATTCTGTTGTAGGAATTACTCTTCTTTTTACAGAAAGATTTATATATCTGTAATTATCAATTTCACTTTGCATAATTGGATTTACAGAAAGCGTACGTTTAATGCCTTGTCTGTTTGTAAGTGACAAAACAAGCGGTTCACCGTCTGATATTATGCCTGCACAGTAATACAAATCTGCTATATAGCACATTTCTGTAAACTGTCTTTGAAGTTTTACATTATTATCATAACTTATGTATGGTGAAACCTTCTTCAAAACATCACTCATGCTGATTCCGTTTATTGCCGTAACCTGCATTCCAATCATTCCTGAATCGGAGCCTTTACCCATTGTAAGATACCAGTTTCCGTCAAACCAATCAATCTCAATAGGATAAAAATGTATTTCATCTGCAATTGAATTGTTCAGAGATATACCGGTATGTGAATCACCTACAAGTGCAGCAAGTTTTTCCAAGTCCATAGCAAAATTAATATTGCTTTCCTCAGGCAGTTTATTTTCTATTTCTTCTTTTAGCAATAAGAATTCTTCTTCCGGCGTGTTTGCATACATATTTGGATGAAGCTCCTTTATATTATCATAGAGGTAATCCAAATCTTCCTGACGAGTTACCGCTGTGCCTGCATTATTTTCGGCAAAGACAGGAACGCTTATAGAAGATACAGCAAGACAAACAGTCAATATAATCCCTATTAATTTATTTAAACTTTTCTTCATTATATATAATCTTCCCCTCATTTTATATTATTAATATATTTGTTTCTCAATCCAAGCAGACAGCTTCTTCATCCTGCTTTCCAAATATTTTTCTTTATATCTTCCCAAAGTAATCTGCCCCGTAATTACTCCGTCAGCTATAAAAATAACTCTGTCTGCCCTGACAGCAACCTTGCTGTCACGAGTTACTAAAATTACTGTTTTTCCATCTGAATTAACTTCATTCAAAATATCCATAATATCCTTTGACTCATTTAAGTTTAGTTCGCCTGTCGGCTCATCTGCAAAAATAATATCAGGATTATTTATTAATGCACGGCTTATTGCCGCACGCTGAAGCTGTGCCGCTGTTACCGTTGTAATATCATTGTTGGCAATACTGAAAACACCCAAATGCTTCATGAGCCTAATTGAACAGTCAATTATTTCCTCCCTGCTTTTCACACCTGCCTTAACAGCGGGAGAAATTATATTTTCACGAATAGTAAGGGACTTATACAGACGTGTCTGCTGAAATATAAATCCCATTTTATTCAGTCTTATATCTTTCAGTTTTTCATCATCCAGCTTTGTAATGTCTTCTCCCTCAAAATATATTTCACCGGAATTTTCCCTGTCTATTCCGCTTATGTTATACAAAAGAGTGGATTTTCCGGAACCTGTCTGCCCAACAACAGCCAAAAATTCTCCTTTTTCAACATCCATGTCTATACCTTTTAGAACCTTATTTCCGCCGAACTCCTTGTGTAATCCTTTTACCTGCAAAATATTTTCCAAATATTACACCTCCCAGTGATTTAAGGTATTGTTATCATTACGTATACTGATGTACCATATTCCATAGCGTATCCTTTTGGACACTAAGCATTTTCTCAAGCAGTGAAATCAATGCCTGAAATATTCTCTTTCTTTCCTCTTGGCTAAACTGAAATATGCCTGAATTCATAACCGTTAATCCTGTGGTTAAAAAAATCTGCATATATTCCTTTGGAAATTCCGATTTAAACACACCCTGTTTAATTCCCTCTTCAACAATTTCAGCAAGAATAGGTGAAAGCTTAATTACAAAAAAGTTCAAAGATTTTTGATGCATAAGTGCATTTTCAGGCTTATTAAACTCCTCTAATAAACTGCCGTCAACATCACTTTCTATTCTCATGGAAAGAAAAACATAGAGCAGTTTATCCTCTGGCGTAAATTTATCATTCAAAAGGACCTTTTCTGCCCTTTTTGTTATTTTGTCTGTAAATCTCTCTATTATTGCATCAAGCACATCCTCTTTTGACTCAAAATAATAATAAAATGTGCCCTTTGCAATGCCTACAGCCTCAAGAATATCATTTACTGTACATTTATCATATCCCTTTGCCGAAAACAATTTTTCAGATGCATCTAGTATCTCACTTTTTCTTTCATTGAATTCCTTGCTTATTCTCATCGTTGTATACCCCGTAATATTTATCCTCAACAGACCGACCGTCGGTCTATAGGTGAAGTATACAGGAATTGTAAATATTTATCAATAGATATTTGGTAAATACAGGAACAAAAAAGGCATAAGAAACCACTTATGCCGTTGTATTTGCTGCCCAATATAACATATTATCTTTAAAATATGCATTTATTTTTCCAGTATCCTTCAACCATGAAAGAAACGAACGAATCGTGCTGCCAACCAACACATATTGCTCAAAATTCATATCAAGGCCATATTGATTAAACATTTCTTTAAGTGCTAATTCAAATGTTATACCATCTTTGCATACAGAAATAAGCCTGTCCGCAATTTCAAGCACCTTTTCCCTGTTATAGCACACAATTTCTTTTACATCGTTGCTTGCTTCTGCATGTGCCGGAATGAACATATCGGCTTCCATTGCTTCAACTGTGTCAAGCGTTTTTAAATATGCTTCAACATCATATATAAAAGGAATTCCGTACTTATCTAAAGTTTCTTTGCTGCTTATGCAATCTGCTAAGTATACTATATTATCAGGTGTTCTGAAGCCCACCATATCAAAAAAATGTCCCGGCAGAGGTATTACCTCAATCTCCTTTGGAAAATCAACATTATTAAATTCCAAAACACTGCTCTCCTGTGCCATAAGGAACTTATGACGCAAATCCTTAAACGGATATCCGCCATACAAAAAAGACGGCTCCAAAACAGTGTGGCTTGTAAAATCCCCTTCGATTCCGTCAGCAAATATTTTACAGCCAGTCTGCTTCTGCAAATAGCAGTTTCCGCCTATATGATCTGCATTTGAATGAGTATTTAAAATCGCTTTCAGTTTCCATTCGTTCTTATCTAATATCTGTCTTACCTTTCTTCCTGCATCTTTATCACTTCCGCTGTCTATCAAATATACTTCATTATTATTAATTACATAAACGCCTATCTTAGCAGGGCATTGAATGTAATAGCTTTTTTCGCCAACCTTAATTAATTCATACATACTGTTCACTTCCAATCTGTCATACTTATATGCAAAATGCATATTACTGATAATTATAACATTATGCTTTAAGAATACAATATTTATCCAGTACTTATCACTATTCTTTTATAAATAATAATAAAAAATAATTTTTCACGCATTTATTGGCAGTTAAGTATTATATATTAAATAAAAAAAGCAGAGTGATTAATGTATGGCGATTAAAATTTATATTGACCAAGGCCACGGTCCCGGAGGAGTAAACGGCGGTGCCGAAGCTCTTGGATTAGTTGAACAGGATGTTACTTATCAGGTAGGTAAATATTTGGAATCATTGTTAAACAATACTCCCGGATATATAGCAAAAGTCTCACGTCCTACTGCTACCACAATACTTGGCACTGACACACCTTCAAGCCTTAGAGCACGTGTAAGCGATGCCAATTCATGGGGAGCAGATTATTTTATCAGCATTCATTGCAATGCAAACGAAAATCCTGCTTACAACGGAACAGAAGTATATGTTTATAATGAAATATCCAGAGCATACCCTTTAGGTGAAGCTATTTTAACCCAAATTGTCGCAGAACTCGGAACAAAAAATAACGGTATGTTTATAAGACCAACACTTTATGTCTTAAGGAAAGTATATATGCCTTCTCTCTTAGTTGAGCTTGCTTATATCACAAACCCTCAGGATGCTGAGAAGCTTAGAAATAACCAGTTTGAATTTGCACAGGCAATTTATGACGGAATCAGAATTCGATTAGGCTAAAAATGCAGCATATTATTAACTGATACTTAAAAAAGACCGTTAAAATGCAGTGCATCAACGGTCTTTTTGTTTTTATATAAAATTATTGCAATATTAATGTCATTTTTTATATCTTCCTACTATAACACAGGAATTCTGTCCGCCAAATCCAAATGAATTTGACATTGCTATATCGACATCTTTATGAGCAAGTTCATTAGCAACTAAATTAATACTGCAGTTTTCATCTTTTTCAATATAATTGATATTCGGAGGAAGTATTCCGGTTGAGATAGCTTTAATACATGTAATTACCTCAATAATACCGCCGGCACCCATCATGTGGCCTGTTGCTCCTTTTGTTGAGCTTACAGGTACTTGATAGTCTCCAAATATTCTGTTGATTGCCTTTGACTCAGCTGCATCGCCTTTGACCGTTGCAGTTCCGTGAGCATTAAGATAACCTATATCACTTGGCTGCAAATTAGCACGCTCAAGTGCAATACGCATACATTCAGATGCTCCAGCTCCCTCCGGATGAGGAGTCACAGGATGAAATGCATCAGTATTGTTTGCACATGCAATCAGTTCTGCCTTGATATCTGCATTTCTCGCAAGCGCATGCTCAAGAGTTTCAAGTATCACTGCACCGCCACCTTCACCGATGACAAATCCATCACGATTTTTATCGAACGGATGGCTTTCACCCTTCTTAGATATTGCTCCGGCTCTAAAAAGGCTGTGTATGAACAAAGGATTTATTACTGATTCACCACCCATAACAACAACTGCATCAGCTGCACCTGTTTCTAAAAGCATTGTTGCTATTGTTATAGCGTCTCCGCCTGAAGAACAAGCTGTGCTGTTAGTGATGCTTGGTCCCTTTATTCCATGATTAATCGAAAAATGTGCCGCAGCAATATTTCCCATAATTTTAGAAATAAAACGTGGGCTTACATGTGCGCCGTTTGCTGTTAAGTCTTCTTGTGTTTCACCAATATGAGTAAGACCTGCAAGAGCAGTACCCATTACAATACCTGTACGCATATCTGCCTCAAGTCCGCTGTCTTTCATTGCCTGTTCAGCAGCTACATATGCAAACTGCATGAACAAATCAAGATCATCAGCAAGACGTGAAGTCATATAGTCTTTGGGATTGAAATTCTTTACTTCGGCAGCATGTTTAACCGGGAGATCTGTGGTATCAATTCTAGTAATGTCTTCAATACCGCATTTACCCTCGATAATCCCATTCCAGTGATTATCAACTCCTATGCCGATTGGCGATACAATGCCCATTCCTGTTATTACGATTCTTTTTTTCATATCACATCTCCATTGATTTTTTTAAACGCAAGGCAGGCATTATGTCCGCCGAAACCAAGTGAAATTGATAATGCAACATCAATATCCGCATTACGAGGTGTAAGCGGAACATAATCAAGATCACATTCAGGATCAGGTTCAGTAAGGCCGATTGTAGGAGGTATAATACCCTCATTAAGCGCCATAATTGCTGCAACGGCTTCTGCTGCTCCCGCTGCTCCAAGCATATGTCCTGTCATCGACTTTGTTGAGCTTATTAATGCCTTATGTGCTCTGTTTTCTCCAAGTGCTTTCTTTATTGCTTTTGTTTCAGTCAAATCATTCATCTTTGTGCCTGTGCCATGTGCATTGATATATATTTTATCTGTATCAACATCTGTCTCTTTCCAAGCATCAAGAATTGCTCTGGCACCGCCGTCTGCATCAGGGTCCGGTGCTGTTATGTGGTAAGCATCGCATGTTGAACCATATCCGCAAAGCTCAGCATAAATATGTGCACCTCTATTTTTAGCATGCTCATAGCTTTCAAGAATGAGTGCACCGGCACCTTCACCCATGACAAAGCCTTTTCTTCTTGCATCAAAAGGAAGAGAAGCTTCAAGAGGATTCTCAGCTGTAGATAAAGCCTGCATATTTGCAAAACCGGCCAATGAAAGTTCATTTACCGAGGCTTCTGCTCCGCCGGCAATCATAACATCTGCATATCCGTGACGAATCATTCTCATAGCCTCACCAATTGCATTGCTGCCTGATGCACACGCTGTAACAGCCGGCATTGCAGCTCCTTTACAGCCATAGCGAATTGCTATCATACCGGCTGCCATATTTGCAATCATCATTGGAACAAAGTACGGTGATACCCTTCTAGGTCCTTTTTCAATCAGCTTTCTATGCTCTTCTATAATTGTATTTATTCCGCCTGTACCTGTACCAATATACACTCCAATTTTTTCCGGTTCAACAGTGCCTAATACACCGCTGTCCTCCATAGCCTGACTTACGGCGACCACAGCGTACTGAGTATAGCTATCGCTGTGCAATACATCCAACTTCTCCATATATTTCAAAGGATCGAAATCTTTAACTTCCGCCGCAATTTTAACTTTATGCTGAGATGTGTCGAATTTAGTTATTTCACCAATTCCACATACACCAGCTTTCAAGTTATTCCAGAAAGAAGTTATATCATTACCTATTGGACTAATAATTCCTAAGCCGGTCACAACAACACGGTTCATATTGCACCCTCCTTTTATCTACCGTCTTTAATATCAGAGAGCAGCTGTATACCCCTTGTTATAAAACGGCTGTTACTTTTTTTCAAATTAATTGGTTCTCTTGTCCGTTCATCAATAAAGCAGTGTTCGCTTTCACCGAATGCAGAAAGAGTATCGTCTTTTGTCTTATATACCTCATATGAATATTTCATACGTATTCCATTAAAAAATGTCAGCTTAGTGATGATTTTAACTTCTTCATCATAAGTGACCGGTACTTTATACCTACAGTTGACATCAATGACAGGAATCAATATATCTTCTTTTTCAATTTCAGTGTAAACCAAACCTGTCTTACGCATATAGTCCAATCTAGCCTCTTCAAACCAGCGTATATAGTTTGAATGGTGAACTATACCCATTTTATCTGTTTCATAATAGTTAGCACATCGATAGTACGGTGTAATATTATTCTCCATAATTATTCTCCGTTAAGATGTTCAGTACCAAGTTTGCGGAATCTTGAATATCTCATTTCCGCCAGTTGGTTTGGTGAAATCTTTTTTAATTCATTAATTTTTTGCTTAAGTCATCCTTAAGCGCTGAGTAAAATGATTCTTTTCCAATATCGTTTTCAGATATAATTTTCTCAACAACAGACATTTTTAAAGCATCTGCCGCCGTAAGCTTAAGGCTTTCTGCCGCCTCAGCCGCATGTGATGAATCTTTCCAGAGTATGCTTGCACATCCTTCAGGTGAAATAACTGAATATATTGAATTTTCCAGCATCCATACTTCATTTCCAACCGAAAGAGCAATTGCGCCTCCGCTTCCGCCTTCACCAATTAAAATAGAAATAATAGGCACCTTAAGTGCACTCATTTCATAGAGGTTTTCTGCTATTGCTTCGCCCTGGCCACGCTCTTCTGCTTCTATTCCGCAGTAGGCGCCAGATGTATCAACAAAAGTGATAATCGGTCGATTGAATTTTTCTGCCTGCTTCATCAAACGTAATGCTTTTCTGTAGCCCTCAGGGTTTGGAGCGCCAAAATTACGAATAATACGTTCCTTTGCTCCATGTCCCTTTTCAATGGCGATTACTGTAACCGGTATATCACCAAGATAAGCTATACCACCTATAATTGCTCTGTCATCCGCAAAGCGTCTGTCGCCGTGCAGTTCAATAAAGCCTGTGAATATATTTTCAATATAATTTTTTCCTGTAGGACGGCTGTTGGAACGTGCAATTTTTACTTTTTCATATGCCGCATTATTCATTCTCTGCACCTCCGTTGTGCATTTTCAGAATTGCTGACACAACCTGACGCTGCTTATTTCTCGGAACAATTGCATCTAAGAAACCATGTTCAAGAAGAAACTCTGCTGTCTGAAATCCATGCGGAAGTTTTTTCCTGGTGGTTTGTTCTATAACCCTTGCTCCGGCAAAGCCTATTGTAGCACTTGGCTCAGCAAAAATTATATCTCCTTCCAACGCAAAGCTTGCAGAAACTCCGCCTGTTGTCGGATTAGTCAAAATAGGTATATACAGCAGTCCGGCATCACTGTGACGTTTTACCGCCGCACTTGTCTTTGCCATCTGCATAAGAGATAAAATACCCTCCTGCATTCTTGCACCGCCGGAAACAGTAAAGCCAATAACGGGCAGTTTCATTTCCACTGCATATTCAAATAACTTTGTTATTTTTTCACCTACTGCAGTACCCATACTTCCCATCATAAAATATGCTTCCATAACAAAAACACAGCACATCTCTCCGCATACCTTTGCTGTTCCGCAGACAACTGCTTCCGTTTCCCTGGAATTCTTACGAGTTGTCTCTATTTTTTTAGAATATCCCGGAAACTTAAGAAAGTCCTCCGATTTTAAACCGGCATAGAGTTCTTCAAAGCTGCCATTATCTGCAAAAGAATTAATTCTCTGTCTTGCATTCATTTTGAAATGATAACCGCATTCAGTACAGCAAAGATAATTACCCCAAAGCTGGCTTAACGGAACTGATCTGTGACAATTTGGGCAGGTTTTCTGCGGCTCGTTTTCATCCGGAGTTATACCGGCCTGCCTGCCGCCTTTTTCAAGTTCATTTTTTGGCTTATTAAAGAATTTAATAAATCGTACTGACACTTAATCACCTAACTTTTGAAATAAAATCTATATCATAGTCTCCGCTCATGAACTTATCACTGCTTATAAACTCAATCTGTTCTTCAATATTATTAGGAACACCGTCAATAACCAATTCACAAAGCGCCGCTTTCATTTTTCTGAGAGCTTCTTCTCTTGTTGAGGCAAACACTATTAGTTTGCCAAGCAAAGAATCGTAATACGGTGTTACCTTTGAACCTGTCATCAAATAAGTATCAAACCTTACAAACGGGCCTCCCGAAACATGCAGGAACTCAACCTTACCGGGTGCCAATGCATTAATTCGGCATTCTATAGCCGAACCGTTCAAATCTATGTCATCCTGTGTAAAGCCTAATTCAATTCCTGATGATACCCTTATCTGCCATTTGATAAGGTCCTTGCCAGTAAGAGATTCGGTTACCGTATGTTCTACCTGAATTCTTATATTCATCTCCATGAAGTAGAAATTTCCGTCTGTGTCTCTTAAAAATTCCAAAGTTCCTGCTCCGACATACTTAATATGTTTCACAGCCTTTATAACTTTTTCAAACATTTTAGCACGCTGTTCGCTTGAAACAGCAGGTGACGGAGATTCCTCAATAAGCTTTTGGTTTTTCCTCTGAACCGAACAATCACGTTCTCCAAGGCACACGACATTTCCTGCTTCATCGGCAAGAATCTGTATTTCAATATGTCTTGCAGGATGCACATACTTTTCTATATATACAGAACCGTCACCGAAAGCTGCCATGCCTTCATTCTGAGCAGCCATAAACGACGACTGCATTTGTTCCGGTCTGTCAACAAGTCTTATACCTCGTCCGCCGCCGCCCATACACGCCTTAAGCATTATGGGATAGCCTATTTTTTCAGCAGTTTTCAATGCGTCTTCATAAGAATTAAGCATCTCTGCCCCGGGTATTACCGGAAGGCCTGCTTCCTTCATTTTCATTTTTACCTCGGATTTATTGCTGAGACTTCTCATGTTTTCAGCTGTCGGTCCTATAAATACAATATTGTTTTTATAGCATAATTCAGCAAAATGAGGATTTTCAGACAAAAAACCATATCCCGGATGAATTGCCTGCGCACCTGTAACAAGTGCGGCACTGATAATTCGCTCTTCATTCAAATAGCTTTCTGACGCCTCGGCTTTTCCGATGCAAATGCTCTCATCAGCAAGAGCAACATGCATAGACTCCGCATCCGCTTCCGAAAAAACTGCAACGGTAGAAATACCCATTTCTTTGCATGCACGAATAATTCTTACAGCAATTTCTCCTCGGTTTGCAATCAAAATTTTAGAATACACGATTTTAATCTCCTATTACGGCAAAAGAAAACTCTGCCTTTACGCACAATACATTATTTACTGTTCCCTTTCCCTCCGCAAAATAAAACGGAGGTCTTGACTTTGTAATTCTGCATTCTGTCATAAGTGTATCTCCGGGACGAACTGAGGACTTAAAACGGACATTATTCAAACCTGTATACATAGGTGTCATGTTTCCCGTCATCTTGTCACCAAGAAGAACACATGCAGACTGTGCAAGTATCTCACACAATATTACGCCCGGAACAATTGGATTACCGGGGAAATGCCCTTTCAAAAACCATTCATCGCCGCGTACATAATATTTGCCGATAGCTTTATCATCAACTTTTTCAACTTCGTCAATGAGCAGCATATTTTCTCTGTGCGGTAATATATTCTTAATTTCTTCCTGATTCATTTTTACACCTTCTTTAAACGAAACAGTACGTGTCCGTAATCAACAATCTGACCGTTGCCTACACATACCTCTGCTATTACACCGTCCTTATCTGATGTAATTTCATTCATAAGCTTCATAGATTCTATGATGCAAATTAAATCACCTTTGTGTACAGTATCTCCGACCTTTACGAACGGAGCGGCATTCTCAGCAGGAGCACAGTAAAATGCACCTACCATAGGTGAACAAATGTCTATATAATCATCTTCACTCTTCTCAACCGGTATTTGTACTGTCTTAACAGGTACAGTACCAGCAGGTTGCTCTGTCCTTTCAAGTCGCAAAACAGTGCCGTCTTCATTTATTTCAAGTCCGGTAAGTCCAAGTTCCTGCATAAGTTTTGCATATCTTCGGATATTATTATCTTCCATATTAGATTCCCTCGCTATAAATGTTAATTACATTGCAAGTCCGCCATCAACACGGATAACCTCACCTGTAATATAGTCTGCTCCGCTTCCGGCAAGAAAAGCTGCAACTTCCGCAACATCTTCAGTGCTGCCTATGCGCTTCATCGGAATGCTGGCAACAAAAGGATTTGTTTCGTCAAATTCCTTTGTCATTTCTGTTTTGATAAAACCGGGTGCAATTGCATTGCATGTTATATTTCTGACTGCCAATTCTTTTGCAACTGATTTTGTAAGTCCAATAAGTCCGGCTTTTGATGCCGAATAATTTGTCTGTCCTGCATTTCCCATAATTCCTGAAACCGAAGTAATATTAATTATTTTTCCGCCACGGTTTTTCATGAATATAGAACTGCAGTGTCTAATCATGTTAAATGCGCCTTTTAAGTTAATGTCGATAACATCATCAAAGTTTTTCTCACTCATAACAGCAATCAAACCGTCTTTAGTTATTCCCGCATTGTTTACCAATATATTTACTGTTCCGAATTCTTTTACAATAGAACCAACAACAGTCTTAACTTCATTATAATCTGCTACGTTGCATTTATATGGAGCAGCTTTAACACCAAAATCCTTAGTGCATCTGTCGCATATTTCATTTGCTTCTTCGCTTCTGCTTGAATATATGACTGCAACATCAGCACCGAGAGAAGCTAATTTTAAAACTATAGCAGCGCCAATACCTCTTGAACCGCCGGTTACTATCGCTGTTTTTCCCTTTAACATTAAAGTACCTCCCTGACAGTATTGCTTAAGCTTTCACTGTCTTCAACATTAAATGTACGTACTTCCTTATTAATTTTAGAAATAAGACCGCAAAGTGTCTTTCCGGGTCCAATCTCAATAAAGGTGTCAACACCCTTATCAATCATATTTTCTATAATTGTCTGCCATTTTACAGGATTACATATCTGTTTTGATAAAAGCATCTTATAATCATTATTATAGATGTCTGCGGTATAATCAGAATAAAGCGGTATCGCAGGAGCGCTTACATCAAAGCCCTCAAGTGCGTTGCCAAACTTTTCTGCCGCTTCTGCCATAAACGGAGAATGGAAAATTCCTTTTACACGAATAGGAATTGCACGTCCGCCGGCTGTTTTTACATCACTGCTGAATTCAGATAGTTCACTTTTTAAACCAGCTACTGATATCTGCCCTGGACAGTTATAATTTACAGGATATACATGCTCATACTTGCTGCAAAGTTCTTCAACCTGCGAAGCTTCGAGCTTTATTACGGCAACCATTCCGCCGTCAACCTGTTCTGAGGCTTCCTGCATAAATTTTCCTCTAAGACAAACAAGTCTGAAGCCGTCTTCAAGCGATACAGCTTTGGAATGTGTAAGTGCAGCTATTTCACCAAGTGAAAATCCGGCTGTCATACTGCATTTAACCCCGGCAGCTTCAAGTGCTGCGGCAGCGGCAAGCTCTACTGCAAACATGCATGGCTGTGTATTCTCGGTCTGAGACAAATCTTCCTTACTGCCTTCAAAACACTGCTTAGAAGTTTCCGGACGTATGCCGTCAAGCTTATTAAATACCTCTGCAGCCTCGGGAACATTATCAAAAAGGTCTTTTCCCATGCCGCTGTACTGTGCGCCTTGTCCGGAAAATACGAATGCTATTCCACCCATTTGCCTGCTCCTTTCAGAACGTTCTCGGCTTCTTCAACTACGCTTTTAACGATATCAGCTGCCGGTTCCTCTTTGTTTACCATTGACGCAATCTGACCTGAAAGGAAACATCCCTTCTGCAAATCACCGTCAACTACAGCTAAACGTAAAGTACCCGTTCCCATTTCTTCAAGTTCTTCATCTGAAACATCAGAATACTCTGCTTTTAAATAGTCTCTAGCAAACTGAGTTTTAATACTTCTCACAGGATGGCCAAGACGCTTGCCTGTTACTACTGTTGCAAGATCATTGGCTTTGAGTATTTTATCTTTGTAATTTCTATGAATTGTACATTCAAATGCAGATAAAAATCTTGTTCCCATCTGCACACCGCAGGCACCAAGCATAAATGCAGCTGCCATTCCTCGTCCGTCGGCAATACCACCGGCTGCAATAACAGGCAAATCTGTGGCATCACATACCTGAGGAACAAGTACCATAGTAGTAAGTTCGCCTACATGGCCTCCGCTTTCTCCGCCTTCAGCAATAATTGCCGAAGCGCCTACACGAGTCATAAGCTTTGCCATAGAAACAGAAGCCACAACGGGTATAACCTTTATGTCTGCTGATTTCCACATGCTCATATACTTTGACGGATTTCCTGCACCTGTTGTTACTACTGCAACCTTTTCTTCGTAAACAACCTGTGCAACATCATCTGCAAACGGATTCATAAGCATAATATTTACACCAAAAGGCTTATCCGTTAAAGATCTGGCTATCTTAATCTGTTCACGTACATAATCTCCCGTTGCATTTCCGGCTGCAATAATTCCAAGGCCGCCGCCGTTTGATACGGCCGCAGCTAATTTTCCGTCAGAAATCCATGCCATTCCTCCCTGGAAAACCGGATACTTTATTCCAAGCAGGCGACACAAATCGGATTTAATCATATATATGCTCCTTATAGTCTGCTTTCAATATATTTTACAAGTTCTCCAACAGTTTCAACTTTCTCTTCAAGTTCAATTTCCTTGCCGATTTTTTCTTCAAGATTCATCATCATTTCTACAGTATCCAATGAATCAAAACCAAGATCCTTAAAACTACTATCCATAGTAATTTCAGATACCTCGCAATCGTTACGTTCTGCAATTAATTCTGCTACTGCTTCAAAAACCATAATAAAGTCCTCCTAAAATTATATTTAAAATATTTTATCTTTCTGTTCCAATAAAAAACAACGCAAGTGTTCCTGGCCCTGAATGTGCACCTATTACCGGATTAACGGTATTGATAATTATATCTGCGGGATTACATTCTTTTTTAATCATTTCTGCGAGCCAAACAGCATCTTTTTTACAATCACCGTGGCTTATCATAACTGTCTGTGTTTCAATATCCTCCGCAGTTTGTTTCAGCTTTTCAAACATTGCCTTAATGACAGCTTTACGGCCTCTTATTTTTGCTACATTATTTAAATAGCCCTCTTCATCCATATGAAGAAGCAATTTCATATGCAGTACAGTACTTCCAGCGGCAACATTGGCATTAATTCTTCCGCCATGTTTAAGTAAATTAATATTGTCTACAGTAAACCAATGGCATAAGTGAGGAACAAGCTGTGCAACGTATTCAGATACATTTTCCAAAGACATTCCCTTTGCCATTTGCTGGGCAGCACAATACACCAAAAGACCCTCACCCATAGAAGCACTTTTGCTGTCAATGCAAATTATTTTTCTCTCCGGAAACTGCATTATCAATTCTTCTGCAGTTGAACATGCATTTGAGTACGTTAAGCTAAGAGTAGAAGAGAATCCTATATATAGAATATCTTTTCCACTATTTAGAAACTGATGCATTATTTTCATAAAATCTTCTTTTTGCACAGCAGAAGTAAACGCATGTTTACCTACTCTTAAGTCACTGTAAAAACTTGAGATATCAATATTGTTCTCAATCTGATCAGTATCAGGCTCTGCAAGTCTGGTATTTACCGAAAGAGACGCAACAGCTATCCCAAATTTATCTGTAATCTCAGATGGGAGATCACAGCAAGAGTCAGTTATAAGTACAAATCCGTTTTCCATAACACACCTCTGTTTTTCAAGGTTATCACTGATAGTTATCACCGATAACTTACGACTCAGTATACATTCTCAAAATCTGTATGTCAATATTTTTTTGCTTCATAAATTCCAAATTATGTTGACATTAAAACTGAAATTAGTATATCCTTTTAATAAATAGGGCAAATATATATGACTGATTGACATATAAAGCGCTTCATTGACCACGTTTAATTACATCGGATATCTTATTGCTAGGAGATTGGTTTTTATGGAAAATAACAAAGAACAATTAAGCCTGCATGATCAGTTAATACTGGCAGGCATTGATGAGCTTAACCAACATGGATTTAGTTCTTTTTCAGTCAGAAGAATAGCTAATAAATGCGGAGTATCCTGTGCCGCACCATATAAGCATTTCAGTGACAAGCAGAATTTTATTGCTGCCATAATTATGTATATAAACGGTAAATGGGAAGAACGTCAAAAATTAATTATAAAAAAATACCCTTCTCCTGTGAGAAAACAAATAGTGGAAATTAGTCTGGAGTATATTCGTTTTTTAGTAGAAAACTCACAGTTCAGATCAATTATTATGTTCAAATATGATGATTTTGACAAAAAATACTCTTCATTTAGGAACAAACTTAGTATACTCACTTATGAACTTGTATCAAGATACTGTAGAGAAGTTAACATGTCTCAAGATGTAAGGCATAGAAAAATCTTTATTATCAGATCTCTGATTTACGGCGCTGCGCTCATGTTTGATAACGGAGAATTGGAATACACAGAAAAAAACATGAAAATGGTTGCTTATTCAATCGAAAGAGAATTTGATTTGCCATAATGCAATAAAACTAAAATATCCCCCGGTTACCCGAGGGATATTTATTATTTACTGTTCTACTTTAATAACTGCAACAGGGCAGTTTTCCTGTGCTTCGATTGCTGATATTTCATCAGTTGCAGGAACGGGATCTGCAAAGACCTCTGCAAGTCCGTCATCTGCCATACGGAATACATTCGGGCATGTTGTTACACAAAATCCGCATGAGATACAACCTTCTCTTTTTATATAAGCTTTCATATTAATATCTCCTTTCTTATATCATGCATTCATGAACAGCTTGACATCTTCATCAGCTGTGCCAATGCCTGCTATCCCAAATTTTTCAACAAGAACCTTTGCAACATTCTCAGACAAGAAACCCGGCAACGTCGGACCAATATGAATATTCTTAACACCAAGATACAAAAGTGCAAGCAATACAATAACAGCCTTCTGCTCGTACCAAGCGATGTTGTAAACAATAGGAAGTTTGTTTATATCATCAAGACCAAATACTTCTTTAAGCTTAAGTGCAATAACAGCCAATGAATATGAGTCATTGCACTGACCTGCATCAAGAACTCTGGGTATTCCTCCTATGTCACCAAGATTAAGCTTATTATAACGGTATTTTGCACAGCCGGCTGTAAGAATAACTGTGTCATTCGGAAGCTTTTTAGCAAATTCCGTATAATACTCCCTTGATTTCATACGTCCGTCACACCCTGCCATAACAAAGAACTTTTTAATGGCTCCCGATTTAACAGCATCCACAACCTTGTCTGCCAGTGCCATAACCTGATTATGGGCAAATCCGCCAACTATGCTGCCTGTTTCAATTTCATCAGGTGACGGAAGTGTTTTTGCAAGCTCAATAATTTCTGTAAAATCTTTTTGACCGTTTTCATCTGCAGGTATATTTCTGCACCCGGGGTATCCTGCTGAGCCTGTTGTATAAATTCTGTTTCTTACTTCTTCACTTCTGGGCGGAACAATACAGTTTGTTGTAAACAATATCGGGCCGTGGAATGATTCAAATTCACCAATCTGTTTCCACCATGAGTTTCCATAGTTTCCGACAAAATTATCATACTTTTTAAAAGCCGGATAATAGTGTGCCGGCAGCATCTCGCCATGAGTATATACGTCAACGCCTGTGCCCTTAGTCTGCTCCAAAAGCTGCTCAAGGTCAGTCAGGTCATGACCGGAAATAAGTATGGCAGGGTTTTTACGCACACCTATATTAACCTCTGTTATTTCAGGATTTCCGAATTTAGATGTATTTGCATCATCCAGAAGTGCCATAACCTTTACGCCATATTCTCCTGTTTTCAGTGTAAGAGCTACAAGATCATCAGCTGATAACGAATCATCCAAAGTTGCAGCCAAAGCTTCATATATAAATGCATATATGTCTATGTCCTCTTTTCCGATATTTTTAGCATGCTCAGCATATGCTGCCATGCCTTTAATACCGTATATAATCATTTCACGCAGAGAACGTACATCATCATTCTCCGTTGAAAGCACTCCGACAGATGAAGCCTTTTCAAGCATTGACTCCCTTGTATCAACTTTGAAAACAGAAGCATCGTGTAAATTGTCTGAATTAACTGACTTTTTGAGTTCATCTCTAATTGAAAGCATTTTCAAAATCTGCTTTTCAATAGCGTCTTCATCAAAATTTGCATTTGTAATTGTCATAAACAAACTGCTAAGAACTTCATAGTTAGTATTTCCAAGCTTGCCGACTTCAAGCTTACATTTCACCGCAATCTCGGAAATTCCCTTAAGTGTATATATAAGAAGGTCCTGTAGCTTTGCAACTTCTTCGGTCTTTCCGCATACACCTCGCAATGTACATCCTTTTCCCCCAGCAGTTTCCTGACACTGATAACAAAACATACCCATTATTTCTTCCTCCCTTATTTTATTATTTTAATTTGTAAGCGGTTCAAATTCTTCTTTTCCGGCAGAGCAAACCGGACATTTCCAGTTGTCCGGAAGCTTTTCAAATTCAGTACCCGCTGCTATACCGCCGTCAGGGTCACCCTGTTCAGGATCATAAATATATCCGCACTGCTTACATACAAATTTTAACATATTTTTCCTCCTAACTATAACTAATTAATTGTCATTTTTCAGGTGAAGGTGCTTTTACAACAATAAGTTCCAATACACTATTGTTTAAATTTTTTACATTCATTTTTGTTTTAAATGGAATTTTTAAAACAGTACCTGCATTATATTCATGTATCTCCTGCTCGTATAATCCAATTGATAATATACCCCTTATAACGGTCATATAAACGTTTGAATTTGAAAAATGTTCGGGCAGACCTTCTCCGTTATTAAAAACCATATGGATATAGTGGACATTTTCATCCATAATAACTTTTTCTACTGCTTTCTCATTGCCGGTAGAAATTTTATAAACTTGCTCAACCATTTTATATACCTCCCGAATAATATTTTTTATTGTTTTCATTTTCCATGACTATATGCTTATATTGTTTATGCATTGAGTATAGATTAACCCAAAAAATAAGTATGTTGTATTTACAACACACTTAAGAAATTTATGGAAAATGTAAAAACATAAATACAGATTTTAAAAACTGTACATATTTAATAGTAACAATACAAAATCAGAATACACAATTCCAAGATGATTTTTAAGCAAAGTCTCACATATAATTAAAATTGGGACGTTAATATGCAATATAAATCTTAAAAAATAATTAAGTTGTGATTTATACAGAAATCTGATATATTTAGTTTCTAAAGATATAAAAATTCAGCAGAAAATAGTTGATTATTATGAATAATACCGTATTGAAAAAATGGTATATAAAAAATATAAATAAATGGATTCCCGAATACGGATTTCTTTCACTTATAGCCTGCTTTGCAGTAAGCGGCATAGTGTATTGGGGAGCACAGCTATTAATGAAAGATGCCTATCATTATGATTTTACAACAGCTCTGGACAGCCGTGTACCATTCGTGAAGGAATGGGTTGTAATCTATATTGGCTGCTATGCGTTTTGGATATTAAATTATATTTTGATATCCCATAAAGGCAAAGAAGAATGGTATCGTTTTGTATTTGCAGATATAATTTCTAAAATAATATGCGGTATATTTTTTATATTACTGCCAACAACAAATATACGTCCTGAGGTACTCGGCAATGATTGTTTCAGTCGGTTAATGATTAATGTCTACCAAAATGATCCGCCGACAAACCTCTTCCCGTCTATTCATTGTATGGTGAGTTGGCTTTGCTACACAGGCATTCGCAGCAGTAAGAAAATTCCGTCATGGTATAAAACTGCTTCATTAATTATTGCAGTACTCGTATGCCTGTCTACACAGTTTACAAAACAGCATATTCTGATTGATGCAGCAGGAGGAATTCTAATTGCAGAAATAAGTTTTTATGCTGCAAATCATACGCAGATATATCGTGGCATAGAAAGATTTTTTGACAATATCGGACGTAAATTATTTGGAGCGGCATACTATGAAAAAACGAACAATTTTTAATATATTATTTTTGCTTTCTGTTTTTTTAATTACGTTTTTCTGCATTTTTCATGATGAAGATATCGGTCAACTCATTATGTACATTCATAACGCCGATGCCAGATTCTGGCTTGCGGCAATAATATGCGTAATTTTATATATAAGCAGTGAAGCAATAATCATTTTCTATATGATGCATACAATTAGACAAAAGATTAATATCGGACACTGCTTCTTATATTCTTTTGTGGGATTTTTCTTTAGCTGTATTACACCGTCGGCATCAGGCGGTCAGCCGGCACAGGTTTACTATATGATGAAAGATAAAATACCTATACCTGTAGCCACTCTGGTGTTAATGATTATAACGATTACATATAAAATGGTCTTGGTTGCCATTGGAACGGTCATATTGGTTTTCCGTCCGACGGAAATAATATACTATCTTAAACCCGTACTTGGCTGGTGCTATATCGGGCTGATATTAAATATACTCTGCGTAAGCTTTATGATGCTTCTTGTGTTCCGTCCGAAATTAGCTCAGCGTATGCTTATGGCAGTTGTAAATGCTCTCGGTAAAATTCGTCTGCTGAGAAAAATAAATCAATATACAGAAAGAATCAAAGCTGCCATGCAGCAGTATGAGGATGTTGCGGAATATTTTCAAACACATAAACCGGTTATTTTAAATGTAGTTATTATTACAGTTATTCAGCGATTTGTTCTTTTTTTAGTAACCTATCTGACTTATCGGTCATTTGGCTTTAGCAGTTTAGGCTTAATTACAATAGTAATATTGCAGGGCATGATTTCAGTAGCTGTTGATATGCTCCCTCTCCCCGGTGGAATGGGAATTAGTGAAAATCTGTTTATCTTGATTTTTACACCGATTTTCGGAAAAGTAACATTATCTGCAATGGTAGTCAGCAGAGGGCTCAGTTACTATACAGAACTTATTATAAGTGCCATGTTAACAGCTATCGCCCATTTTGCAATAGGAAACAGAAAAGAGAGGAAAAATATAGAATGATAGGCTTTTATGATTATACGGTTGTACTTACATATGCCAGCCTAATGTTTTCCATGTTTGGAATAACTCAGGCAATTGACGGCAGATTTAGAACTGCAATAATATGTCTTGCATTATCAGGACTATGTGATATGTTTGACGGAAAAGTAGCAAGAACAAAAAAAGACCGCACTGATGACCAAAAACTGTTCGGAGTTCAGATAGACTCTTTGTGCGATATGGTGTGCTTCGGAGTATTCCCTGCAGTCATTTGCTATGTACTTGGAGTAAGAGGTGTTTTAGGCGGAATAGTAATAGTATATTACTGTATCTGCGCTGTTATAAGACTCGGATATTTTAATGTTCTTGAAACAAACCGTCAGAAAGAAGAAGATGGAGCAAACAAATACTACCTCGGTCTTCCCACTACAGCTATAACAATTATTCTGCCCTTGATATTTCAGCTGAACTTTGTTATTCCACAATGGGAGTTCAGATGGATTTTGCTTGCAACACTTTTAACAGTAGGAACACTGTTTATTGTTAATTTCAGGGTTAAAAAGCCTACCAACAAAATGCTTTTTCTGTTTGTTATTATAGTAGGTATTGCAGTTATTATGATTATGCTGTTCTCCAAATACCATATTATTCGTATTCCGATACGTGAAAACGCATTGATTGACAGGCTATTGGAATAGAGGTAATTATATATGAAGTGTTTAGATCGCAGCGGACATGAGATACAGCAAAACGAAACACAAAACAAAATGCTTGCATTTTTATATCAAACAACACCAGGAAGAATATTGCTTATACCCATTATAAACCCTTGGTTTTCAAAACTTTCGGGCTTTTTGCTTAACATGCCGGTGTCAAGACTGCTGATAGCACCTTTTGTCAAAAAAAATGATATTGATTTATCCGAATATGAACATAAAAATTACAGTTCATACAACGATTTCTTCACAAGAAAAATAAAAGAAGGTGCAGAAAGATTGATTATAAGCCCAAACATTTAATTGCACCCTGTGACAGTAAGCTGAGTGTTTATTCAATTAATAAAAATGCGCGTTTTAAAATAAAGGATACTATGTATTCCATGGAAAGCTTGGCAAGAAGCAAAAAGCTGGCTTCTCATTATGACGGAGGTACACTTCTTGTTTTTCGCCTTACTGTTGATGACTACCATAGGTACTGCTATATTGATAACGGAACTAAAACAAGAAACTATCATATTCAAGGCGTTTTCCATACTGTTAATCCCCTTGCAAATGATGTATTTCCGATTTACAAGGAAAATACAAGAGAGTTTTCAATTTTAAAAAGTGAAAATTTCGGTAATGTAATGATGATGGAAGTCGGTGCTCTGCTTGTCGGCAAAATCGTTAATTATCATGAAAAAGCCAATGTTACAAGAGGCAAAGAAAAAGGAAGATTTGAATTCGGAGGTTCTACGGTAATTATTTGCTTTGAAAAAGGAATAATTAATATTGATGAAGACATTCTCAATAACTCCATAAACGGAATTGAGACCGCAGTTAAAATGGGCGAGAAAATCGGAATTTCATAATCAAACAATTAAAAAGCACCCAATTAAGGGTGCTCTATTTTTGTCACTTAATTATTAATACATGCAGCTTCCCTGTGAAGCTCCTCTGTTTCCTCTTGCATAACCGCTGCCTGTTCCGCCGTTAGCACTGCCTCTCTGGTATCCAGATCCTGTTCCGTCTGCCATTCCGTAACCGTTGCCGTAGCCAGTTCCGTCACAAACACCGCCGCCGCAGCCAGTTCCGTCTGCCTGTCTTTCAAATGCTGCAAGATGTCTCTCTGATGCATCAGCTAATCTTTCAAATACAGCTTTCACATCATCAGGAATGTCTTTGTCCAAAAAGCCCTCATACATTGCAATATTGTTTTCTTCTGCTTCTACACCTGCTGCATAAGCTTCTTCAATTGTGCCGGGAACAGTAACCATGCCTGCCCAATCTTTATCCGGCAATGCTACACCATACTCCTCAAAAAGAGGTTCCAAAAGACTGATATGATAAGCTTCCGCATTTACAATGTTTGAAAATGGTCTCTGTACTCCGTACTCATCTAAGATTGCATCATATTCTGCCTGAGCAAGATGTTCATCTTCCATTGCATAAACAAGCATTTCATTTAATGTGTAATCGCTGTCGGCAAGAGCTCCCGAAGCTCCTGTATCTGCGCTTCCTGCAAATGCTGTCACTCCTGTTGCTAATCCTGCTACTACTAAACCTACTACCAATGATCCGCCTGTGAATTTACTAATCTGTTTTCTCATAATTAACATCTCCTATTCTAAATTTGATTTGTATTACGGATGAGTAATTTCATCTGTAAATTTTTTTAATTTGGATTCTTTTTGCTTTCCTTATCTTTTTTACATCTTTAGTATAGGAAAAAATTATGATAGAATTATGATAGAACTCAAAAAGAAGTGTGAGAATTATCTTTTTCCAGCTCAAACCAGAATATTGCTCCTTCACCAAGCTTGCTCTCTACGCCATAAGCCGCCTGATGCATTTCCAAAATGCTTTTTACAATAGCCAAACCAAGTCCTGTGCCTTCACTTTTTTTGCCGTCAATTCGTTTACCCTTATAATAACGCTCAAACACATGCGGCAAATCTTCCTCCGCTATTCCTTCGCCGTAATCTCTAACCTCTATTTTTACTTTATCATTCATTTGAATAACATTAACCTCAACAGGCTGATTTTCATTTGAATGTCTGAACGCATTCCCAATCAGATTATAGAATACCTGCTGTATGCGGTTTTTATCTCCAAGCAGGTTGCTGTCAAGCTCAGATACGCCAATCAGTTCTAATGTTCTTCCTTTCATATCAAGCTCATAGTTTTCTTTGATTGATTGAAGCATTTCTTTTAATGAAAAGCTTTCCTTTTCAAGTGTTACAGCTCCAGCCTGCGGCTGAGAAAGATTTAAAATATCTTCTACAATCTTGCCTAGCCTTTCTGATTCATCAATTATTATTCCAAGCTGTTTTTCCCTTTTCTCAGGATTATTTCCTGTTACATCTCTAAGGGTTTCAGCATAACCTCGGATTAATGTCAGCGGTGTACGCAGTTCATGGGATACGTTTGCAATAAGCTCTTTCTGAAGGACATCATTGCGTGCAAGTGCTTCTCCCATGTCATTCATGCGTTTTGCAAGTTTTCCTATTTCATCATCGCCTGCATCTTTTATTCGCACCTGATATTTTCCCGCTGAATAGCTTTCTGCCTGTCGGCTGATTTTTGAAATTGGCTCTGCAAAGTTTTTTGATAATTTTGATGAAATAAGAACAGATACTAAAAGAAGAATTCCTGTGATTATAACAAGCTGTTTCATTAAAATGCCTGTGGTTTCATCAATGGACGCCATTGGCATAGTAATAATCATTGCACCTTCAATTGTACCCCCGCTGTAAATCGGCAGCGCAATAATCATAAATTCATAACCGAATTTTTGGTGCGTAAACTTTTGTGTGTATTCCTCTCCGCTTAGTGCACTCATAGCTGCATTAGTATAAGACTCATTCATCATCATTCCGGGCATCATCATATTACTGCCGGAGGTTCCTTGATAAACCAAATGATAATTGGTGTCTGTAATCTCTGCCGACAATTGTTTTTCATAAATGAAGCTCTCCATTTCTCCTAAAACAAGTTCAGAGTCATTTATCTGGTTTATGCTGTCCAAATTTCCTATATCCGCAGATATGCTTTCTGCTCTGTTTTTCACTTTACCTATAACAAAAACAGAATAGAACTTGTCCAGAAAAACTATCTGAAACAGCCAGAGCAGTATAATGATAATCGACATCATAATCATCATTCCGGACCAGAGTTTTGTTCTTATGCTCTTCATTCCTTTTCCTCCGCCTCAAATTTATATCCTATTCCCCATGCTGTTTTAACCCATTTTCTATTTTTGCCTAAACTCTCCCTCAGCATTTTCACATGGGTATCCACCGTTCTGACATCTCCAAGAAATTCATAGCCCCAGACCTGATTCAAAAGCTGTTCCCTTGAAAAAACCTTGCCTTGGTTGTTCACGAAAAAGTAAAGCAAATCATATTCCTTAGGTGTCATATTCAAAAGCTCTTTTCCCAAATATACACTTCGTGCATCAAAATCAATCAATACTTCTCCAATCTGCAGCCTGTTTTGCTTTTCCGGCTCTTTTGGTGCAGTATTGCTCCTTATTAATATTGCTTTTATTCTTGCAAGCAGCTCCTTTGGACTGAAAGGTTTAACCATATAATCATCAACGCCAAGTTCAAAGCCGAAAAGTTTATCATACTCCTCACCTCTTGCCGTCAGCATGATGATCGGAACTCTTGATGAGGAACGAATTTCCCTGCAGACTTTCCATCCGTCCATTTTAGGAAGCATAACATCAAGTATAACTAAAGATACATTGTTATTCTTGAATTTATTAAGACCGTCTACACCGTCTATTGCCTCCAGTACCTCAAAATCTTCCAAAATAAGATATTCCTTTATAATATCACGGATTCCCTGCTCGTCGTCTACTACAAGTATCTGCTTTTTATCCATGCTTAACTCCCTTCTGCTGTTTTGCTCAAAGAAAAACCAATAACCTAAATATACTTTTATTCATTTATTATACTACAACGTCTTGAAATTAAAAATACATTACTATTGTTCCGATAATAAGAAAAGCACCCTTTTTTTGGGGTGCTGATTATAATTCTAATTTATTTTTTGCGGTGCTATCTTAGGATTAACACATTTTTTCAATATTTAATACTTTATTAAATAACCTTTACTGTTCTATTGCCGCTTCCTCTTCCGTCTTAAACCAATGCTTTGTATTGTTTGCAATTTTAACTAATATAAGCATAACCGGTACCTCAGTAAGTACACCAACAATGGTTGCAAGTGCGGCCGGTGAATCTGATCCAAAAAGAGAAATTGCAACCGCTACTGCTAGCTCAAAGAAGTTGGAAGCACCTATCATTCCGGCAGGCGCTGCAATATTATGCGGCAGCTTTAAGAACCTTGAAGCAAAGTATGAAATAAAGAAAACCAAAAATGTCTGGATAATCAGCGGAACCGCAATTAATAATATATGAAGCGGATTATTCAAAATAACACTGCCTTGGAAAGAAAAAATGATTACCAGTGTTAAAAGCAGTCCAATGATAGTAACATTATTAAACTTAGTTATAAATTGATTTTCAAAATACTCCAGACCTTTATTTTTAATCATTAATGACCTTGTCAAAATTCCTCCGGCAAGCGGAATCACTACAAATAATATAACGGATAACAGCAAAGTTCCCCATGGTACAGCAACACCGCTGACACCAAGCAAAAAAGCAACGATAGGTGTAAATGCAACAAGAATAATAAGATCATTTGTTGCAACCTGCACTACTGTATAGGCCGGGTTTCCTTTAGTTAAATGACTCCATACAAAAACCATTGCCGTACATGGAGCCGCTCCAAGCAGCACTGCACCAGCAAGATATTCCCTTGCTAAATCAGCCGGAATAATTGCTCTGAACACTACATAAAAGAAAAAAGAAGCAATCCCATACATAGTAAAAGGCTTAATCATCCAGTTTGTTATCCATGTTACGAAAAGTCCTTTGGGATTTTTGCCAACATTTTTAATACTGGTAAAATCCACTTTCATCATCATTGGATAAATCATTAGCCAAATAAGAACCGCAATAGGAAACGATATATGAGCATATTCAAACCTGCGTAAAATTCCAGGAATTCCCGGCAGATATTCTCCAATCAAAACGCCGGCAACCATACATAATAGAACCCAAAGCGTTAAGTATTTTTCAAAAAAGCCAATACCTGATGTATTTTTATTACTCATATTAATCACACCCTTTGCTGCATGCTGAAGTTTCTTTGCAAATGCAATTTTCGTTATTAGATGTGATGCTGCTTAAAAACTGCTTAGTTTTATTTATTGTGTCTTCATTAAGTGAATAATAAGTCCATTTACCTTCATTTCTTGCACTAACAAGTCCACATTCGCAAAGCAGCTTCATATGATGGGAAAGAGTTGATTGTGACATCTCAAACTTATCCAAAATCATACAGGCACAAAGTTCGCCACAGGACAGCATATCAATAATCATAGCTCTTTTAGGATCACCCAGTGCTTTAAAAATTTTTGTATATTCCAAATAATTTTCCATAATTAAGCCTCATATCTAATATTCTCAATGTGACTATTATATCATCAAATCGAAAAGTGTCAATATAATAACAAAAAATATATTAAGCAATTTATTTCAAAGAAGCATACCGTAGTTTTTAATCCATTAGGCAGCAGCAGTTTTTGATATGTCTTTCAAAATCCACTCCCGCCTTATATTTACATACGTATAAATTGCGTAATCAGTCTTTTATTACTTTTAAATCTTTTTTTATTTCTCTTTTTTCAATATACATTTTTTCATCAGCTTGGTTGATAGTTTCATCAACATATTTTTTTGAATCACACTTTAATATTTCGATTCCATGACTTACACTTATAAGATACTTTCTATTTTCGGTATTATTAATATATTCATATTCATTAACGATGCGGTCCCATACCTTTTCAGTGTCCTCTTCATCCATACCCTCAAATATGATTAAGAATTCATCTCCGCCTAATCTGACCACAATATCATGTTCTCTTATATTCTTTTTTATTACGGATGTAACGCTAATTATCAGTTCATCCCCGGCAGTATGTCCCAAATTATCATTGACTTCTTTCAGTCCGTTAATATCTATAAAACAAATACTTATCAAACAATTAGTTTTTGCTATATTATTATATAATTGATTAAGCTTTTCAAAACCGGCACGACGGTTATAAACACCGGTCATTGTGTCAAATTCCGAAAAATACTTAGTTTTATTTCTTTCTATTTTATTCGCTGTCACAAGTACTGATACCAAAAATGATACAAATAATATCAGTATATAAACGAAATAATCTTTATCCAAAATTAAAGATGTTGTTTTTAATATGTTATTTTCAAACAGCATTCCATCATCTGAATAGGGTGATATATACGAAATTATGTACCAGTCCCCAAAACCAAGTTCAAGTGAGTACTGACAACTGTCAAAAGAAAATTCATTATTTGCCAAAACATCTGTATAATTAAAAACACCGTTTTGGGTAATCAATGAGCCTTTCTTATTTGTTTTTATTGTTTCCCATTCATCGTTAAATTCGTTTGTAAAGCTTTCATTCATTCTGTCTTCGTACATGAATGACCATTCTTTAGCTGAATTAAAGCTATTAAAAAGCCAATACCCATCCGTATTAAGTATAAAAATGCTTCCTTTACTTGTTGAGGCAATTTTTCTAATCTGATTAAGCATATCAGAGGCTGAATAATTTAAAACTACAATTCCGTCAAGCTTTTCATCAGTTCCATAGTAAGGTACCGATAATCTAATTGTAGGTTTAATCGGTTGCTCAACTGTACCATTCTCAGTATTTAAGTCTAATTCTGAAATATATACCTTATTTTTATCCAAAGAAATAGTATTGGTAAAATAATATCTGTCCTTCTTGTTTTGAAGATCTTCTTTATCTACCACATATGCGCCATTTTCATCGTAATTAACCCTTATAACCTCATTGCCTTCCGTATCAATGAATCGTATCTGATCATATATTTTTTTCTATTGGAAAATGCAAGCCATTGCTTTTCAATGTTTGCATAATCATTATCTGCAGCTTCATTTAACTTTAAGCTGTCTGATACATATAACAAATCTGATACCAAACTAGTTATCTTATTTGAAATAATTGAGTTTTCTACTTGAGCCAGTCTTTGTTCACTATTTATAAGCTCTACTTTATGTACTTCATCTGCATTAGTCTGAATGAACACAGAAATTGACAGATATGAAAAACTCAGTATTAAAAATATACTCAAAGCATAAAGAAAAATTCTCTTTGCTTCTTTCAATAGTGTCTTGCTAATCATAAGTGTCAGTTCCCTCCTCGGAATTTTTAAAAAATCACAGTATTTTTTATTATACACATAATAACGTCTTTCGTATATAAAAAATACAAGTTTTTTTATAGAAACAATGTGTGCTTAATATGTTTATGAGTACAGTGTTTTAGACCATTGCTTTGGTATATTTAGTATACTCCTCGAAACTATAATGTAAAATTAAAATCCGGAAAAGATACAAGCACAGCCTGTCAACTTTTCCGGTACTAAATTACAAATCAGCAAATTCTTGAAATCATTTGATTTTCCAGCATACTCAGTATTCGCTCACCTCCAAAAGAGGTTCGAATACAAACCTTATTATATTCTTCGTCAAATATTCCGATAATATCGGAACTGCCGCAATTATTCAGCTTCTTAAGAATATTCACAACCTCATTGCCATAGCCCTTTTTCACCACAAGTATCATTCTGCCTTCACAGGCAAAATACAGAGGGTCCGTGCCTAAAAGCTCATGGACGGCATTTACAGCCGGTCTAATCAGTAACTTGTCTTCTTCTATTACAGCTCCGATATGATGACTTTCGGATATTTCACACAGTGCTGTGGCAACACCGCCGCGAGTTGGATCACGCATAAGCTTTACATGCTTTAAATTGTCACCAAGCGCAGTAATGATTTCCGAAAGAGGGTTACAGTCACTGACAAAATCGCCATGCAAACCAAGTTCGTATCTCTCTGTCAAAATGGCTGTTCCGTGTTCAGCAACAGAGCCAGTCAATATTATTTCATCACCGTCGGTTATCTGTCTTGGCTGAAAGGCTTCATGCACCAAGCCAATTCCGGCAGTATTAATATAAACACCGTCTGCCGAGCCTTTCTTCACTACCTTTGTATCACCCGTAACAATTTTTGCACCGACTTTTTTGCATATATCACTCATAGATGCTGCAATTCTGTCAAGCTTATCAATTTCAAATTCTTCTTCTATTATAAATCCTGCACTTATATAAAGCGGAACTGCTCCTGCCGCCGCCAAGTCGTTGACTGTACCGCATACAGCAAGCTTTCCTATATCTCCGCCGGAGAAAAAAATAGGTTTTACCACAAAGCTGTCTGTTGTGAATGCAGCTCGTCCTGTTTTCATTGTAAAAATAGCGGAATCCTGATATCCCATAAGGATTTCATTGCTAAAGTGCTTATAAAAAACATCCTGTATCAGCCTGTTTGTATGAAGTCCTCCGTCTCCGTGCCTAAGGGTAATTTTATTATTCAAATTTCACCGCCTCCATATCTGTAATATGCCGAGCAAGCTCCCTCCGAAGATATCATACACGGGCCCTTCGGGTGGTCGGGAGTACAGCATCCTCCAAAATTTCTGCACATATTCGGAGTTTTTTCCCCAATCAGTACTTTACCGCATTCGCATTCTTCGGAAAAATAATCTGCATCATGTTTTATATCTATGTTATATTTCTTTAAGGCATCAAATTCTTCATATTGTTTATTTACAGCAAAAGCAGAATTTTTTATAACGCCTATGCCCCTCCAGCTTGCATCAGATATTCCAAATACTTCATTGATTAGTTTAAGTGCAGCTTTATTTCCTGTATCACTTACACATCTTTTATATGTATTTATAAACCTAAGTGGACTTTTTCCTGTAATCTGACTGCATAAAATATTAATTGAACCAATTATGTCAAGTGCCTCAAAACCGCATATTACCGCAGGAATTTTATATTCGGCAGTTATAGGAATAAAAGGCTCTATACCCGTTATTGCCGCAACATGTCCGGGGCACAGCATACCGTTAATTTTAACCCCCATATCTCCGAGAATAAATTTAACAGCCGGTTCCATACGTTTGAGCGATGTCAAAAATGTCAGATTTCTGATATCCTCCATTTTAGCAGTCTTAATCAGTGCCGCATAAAGAGGCGCTGTTGTCTCAAAACCAACAGACGCAAACACAACCCTTTCATTTTTATGGCTTTTAGCATAGCTAAGTACATCTTCCGGTGAATAGACAATTATCACTTTTTTCCCGGCAGCTTTCTCTTCTTCCAAACTGCCAAGTGACCCTTGAACCCTCAATAGGTCACCGAATGTAGCCACAACAGCATTTTCATGCTCTATGATATAAATCAAAGCATCAATATATCCTGATTCTGTTACACACACCGGACAGCCAGGTCCCGAAACAAGGTGAACTTTATCAGTCAGCAGTGACCTTATTCCAAACCTTGCAATCTGGTGAGTATGAGTACCGCAAATTTCCATTATGCGAATGTCGTCGGTAACAGTATTATTTATATACGCAGCAGCTTTCCTTATTAAAAGCTTTTCTTCTTCCTTCATGATAACTCATCCAGCATTTTCTGAAGTGTGTTTTTTAAAAAATCAAAATACTCATCATCAATTTTATTAATAGCAAAACCTGCATGCACCATAACATTATCACCGACATTCAGTTTATCAACAAGCAATATATTTATTTCTTTTCTAACGCCCATTATATCAACCTCAGCATGAGCGTTATTGATTTTAATTACTTTAGCAGGAACTGCAAGACACATAATCATTCTCCTTTAAAATAGCACCGGCGGCTGCCGCCTGTCCGAAAGATATGCCCCCGTCATTTGTTGGGGTCAGCCGATTGTAATATACATCAAAATCTAAATCCCTTAGTTTTTTAACAAGGTGTTCAAGCAGGTATGTATTTTCAAATACGCCACCGCTTAAAACAACCTCCTCAAGCCCTGTCATTTTTCTTATTCTGCATACGCTGTCAGATGTAGCTTCAATCACAGTATTATGGAACTTTGCCGAAATTAACGACTTCGGTACATGATTAAAAATATCTGTAAGCACGCCCTTCAAAATACCATCGTATTCAATTATTAAAATGTTGTCTGAATCACTAATATTAAAGCTGTAAAAATCATCTGTTTCCTCGTCAATAAGGCTTTCCAATTCTATTGCCGCCTGTGCATCATATGTAATTGGGGTTTGGAAACCGCAAAGCGCAGAAACACAGTCAAAAAGTCTACCCATGCTTGATGATTTATAGCATTTTATATTGCTTTTTAGTGCATTGCTGACTGCACTCAATTTATCTGCATCAACTGCGGTTAAAAAGCACTGCGGTATAATGCCGAGGTCAACAAGATATGCTTCAGCACATCTCCAAGGTTCCTTTACTGCACTGTCTCCGCCTTGAAGTGTTACATATTTCAGATGGCCGACACGTTTAAAGTCGGATAATGAGCCTATAAAAATCTCTCCGCCCCAAATTGCTCCGTCTGTGCCAAGGCCTGTACCATCATATACTATGCCTATAACATTGCGTGTTAAATTATTCTCCGCCATGCATCCTGCCATATGTGCATGATGATGCTGTATTTTAATATCAGTGACGGAATTTTGAATTGCATAGCGTGAAGAAAGGTAATCGGTATTCATGTCGTGAGCATAGATTTCAGGACTACCCTGAAACAGATTTTTAAAATGCTTAATCTGGCGTTCAAAAGCCCTGTATGTTTTATATTCATTCAAATCTCCTATGTATTGGCTTACTGTGGCAAAACCGTTTTCGGCAAAACACACCGAACATTTCTGTTCTGCACCCAAAGCCAAAATTTTATAGTCATTGTTAATCGGTATTGTAAGCGGTGCATATCCACGTCCGCATCTGACAAGCACCTCATTGCCGTCTGCAACCTTTACGACTGCATCATCAACCGAAACGGTAATCTCTCGGTCATGTGTCAAAAAATATTCTGCAGCATTATTCAGATACTTTAGTGCATCGCTTTCTTTATAGCAAATCGGTGAACCGCTTATATTTCCGCTAGTCATCACTATATAATCAATGCCGTCCTGAAAAAGCAGAAAATGCAAAGGTGCATACGGCAGCATTACACCTAGTCTCTTTTGTTTTGGTGCAATGTCCTCCGGCAGATACTCAGGTGTTTTTTTGTTCAGCAATAATATTGGTTTTCTTCTTCCCAAAAGTATGTCTTTTTCCTTTTCAGAAATATCGCATACCTTATTAACAGTCTCAATATTACGAGCCATTATAGCCAATGGCTTGTGTTCCCTTTTCTTTAGTTTTCTGAGTCTCTTTACAGCCGCATCATCCTCGGCATTGCAAGCAAAGATGGTATCCCCCTATTCCCTTTACTGCAATTATTTTGCCTTGACATATCAGCTGTCCTGCCAAATTTGCAGGATCAATTGTATCAACCGTATTCCCCTGTGCATCTAAAAGCTTCAATACAGGTCCGCATTCAGGACAGCAGTCGGTTTGTGCATGAAATCTGTGATTGCTCGGGCTTGTATATTCATTACTGCATTCTCGGCACATTTCAAATTTGGACATAGCCGTATTTTTTCGGTCATACGGCAATCTGTTGATTATTGAATACCTCGGACCACAGTCTGTACAGCTGATAAACGGATATCTAAACCGCTTTGCTCCCAACGTATTAAATTCCTCAATGCATCTGTCACATACTGCAATATCGGGAGGTATGAAATTCGCAGTATCATTCTCAACACTGCTTTGACTGATTGAAAAATCAGAATATCCGAAGAACGGTTTCTGACAAACATCAAAATCAGCAATAGCTGCGTTTTCCGGATACTCATTTTGCAATATATGTACAAATTTCATTATGCTTTCCTGTTTGCCCTCAACATCTATTATTACTCTCGACCCTTGATTTTCAACCCATCCGTTAAGTTTGTATGCCTTTGCCGTTCTGAAAACAAACGGTCTGAACCCTACTCCTTGAACAATACCTGTTATTGTGATAAAATACCGTTTTTCATCACTCAATACTATCACCGTCAATGCTCTTTATAACTGCCGTAAGCTTTTCGTATGGCTTATGCTCAACATTTACTGCCGTCCAATCTCCAAACAGCGTGCTGTCTCTGTCAATTAAATGCGCCAAAAGATGCGGACCTTCAATATGACTGCCCTCATCAACTTCAATATTTATTCTATTAACTTTTATAACTCCATTCTGTCTGCATAAATTAACAATAGACTGATATATTTTTTCTATCATATGGGTATCATGCATACTCAGATTCCTCCTTAATTTTCAGAACAGCATTTAATACATCTGAGCATATCTGCTCAAAGTTCTGATTTAATTGTTCACTTAGGTCAAATCCGAAATCGATTTCACATACTTCAATTCCGATTAAATACCCTTGCATGTCGGGATAGTGCAGTTCAATCAAGTCTAATAGGCTGAATTCATGCTGTGTACGCAGCTTGCTTCTATTTTGCAAAGCATCGCTAAGAGTCATTATTTCTATGTCTCCCGGTTGTTTGTCGGAATTCATTGCGTCAATAACAATCAGAATATCACTTGGGTTAATTTCGTCAAAACAGCTCTGAAAATCAGTTTCGCCAATTAATACTGCTATGCATTTTTCCTGCAGGCTTTTCTCATTGGCCTCAGCCACTCTTGCCCCAATGCCGTCGTCCTTCATAATAATACTGCCTATGCCGATTACGAGTATTCTTTTCATGGCACCACCTTTATGGTTTTAATCAGGTTACCCTTGGAATACACATGCGTTGCACAGGATACACATGGATCAAATGAACGAATTATTCTTCCTATTTCCACCGGAAAATCAGCATCATGTACTGCTGTGCCGATAATTGATTTTTCTGCAGGTCCCGGCTGAATATCCTCACTTCTTGTAGACAGATTCCAAGCAGACGGAGTAATTATTTGATAAAATGAAATAACACCGTTGTCTATCTTAATCCAATGTCCCAATGCTCCCCTTGTCGTGTCAACGAGTCCTGCACCAAATGCACTCTCAGGAACAGTATATATTTCTTGGTCAGCAACTCCCGGTATTAAGTTATTAAGCAAAGTAAATATAATTTCGGCAATTTTTTTCGCTTCAAGCGCTCTTGCCAAAGTTCTGTCCATAGTCGATATGCCGTTTCGATAATCCCCGCTGAGCCACATTCTTGCCAGCGGCCCGACCTCAAAAGGAAGGCCTTTATATCTTGGTGCTTTTACCCAAGAATAGGCATCGTCCTTTTTCATATCAGGTTCTGCTATCGTTTCAAAGGGAGTATATGTTTCAGTATTGGATTTGTACCATGATGAATATATATTTTCTGTAATTTCATCCGGATTAAGCTTTGAAATACTGTCATTGCTGTATTCAAGCGGATCTACATAAAGAGTACCCAGCTTTTCATATTGATTGAAGCATCCGAATGTCAGAAGATTTCCGTAGCCACGTCCGATCTCAAAATATTCTTTATAATAATCGGCTATTGTATAGGCATCAGGTATCATAATATTATTGATAAACCGAATTATGTTTTTCAGCAGTGAACGCAGGCGTGTAATTTTATCCGATGTCGCCTGCGATGTAATGCCGCCTATAAAAATGCCGTGATTATGCGGTGCCTTACCGCCCAATATTGCAAGCATCTCATGTGCACTTCTGCTGATTTCAAGTGAGTCAAAATAGTGTTTAGCAATCAAGTCATTTTTCTGTTTTGGCAGTCTGAAATCATTATGGTTTGTTTCAAACAGCGTATTTCCCTCCGGCAGCTTAATAAAGTCAGGCGCAGTATACTGATAAAAATGACGAATATGATTCTGAAGGAATTCACAGCCATGAATTATGTCCCTTAAATATCTTCCCTGCTGTGATATCACTATGCCCATTGCATTTTCCAAAGCCATAGTCGATGCCATGGCATGAGCTGTCGAACAGATTCCGCATATTCTTTCCGTAAAATACACCGCATCAAAAGGGCTTCTGCCTTCAAGCATTTTTTCAAAGCCCCTAAAAAGAAGCCCTTCTGTTATAGCATCAGTCACAACGTTATCATCAATCCCCGCATCTATTTCCATAAATCAACTTATTCTAGTAACAGGTTTAATTACAATTCTTTTCTTTTTTATAATCCCTATCTATATGTGTTATAGTTAATAAACGGCTCCATTTTATCAGGGAAACCAAACATTGCACAGCCAATGCAGGGGCTATCATCGCCGATTGGCCAATTTACCCTATCGTTCCACTTCCTTATGGGACAGTCCACTCTGGTCACAGGTCCTCTGCAGCCGAGCTTAAACATACAGGTTTTTTCACCAAGCTTTGTCGCAAACATTCCTTGATCAAAGTACGGCCTTCTGGGACAAATATCATGAATTAAGGTGCTGTAAAACATAAGCGGTCTGTTTCTCTCATCTAATTCAGGCTCACCGTAAAGCATGGTATATGCCAATGTACCCATAAACCAGTCAGGGTGGCAAGGGCATCCCGGAATATTAATTACTTTTCTGTTTAACAGGCTTTGTACACTGACACATTCGGCAGGATTTGGTCTTGCAGCGGAAATACCGCCGTCTGATGCACAGGTGCCTACTGCCATTACATAGGACGCTTTTTCACCTAGTTCTTTAATTGCCTGATATGCTGTTAACAGTTCTCCGTTTCGTCTGCCAATGATGTTATATTTTCCATTGTCCTTAGTTGAGACAGCACCTTCCACTGCCAAAATATAATCATTATCTGTTACAGAGAACAGCTTATCAATGGCATTCTCACCCTCGGAGGCCATCAGGCTGTTATCATTATGAAATTTACCAGCTGTGAAACCATACTTTTAAAACTCGGATTACAGCCGTCAAGCAGTGAAATAATATTGCCTGAACAGCCTGTAAGTTCTAGCCAAATAAGATTGCATTTATTAATTTCGCCATTGTTTACAGCCTTTACTGCATTATTAAAAAGCGTGGAGGCTGTTTCAATCTCATAGTAAAATTCAAACAACCATTGTTTTGTTCATTCATTTTGCCATCATCCCAACCACCTTTAACTTACTAAGTATCTGCTGACCGGCATGACATGAGGAAAACTCGCTTGTTAAGTCCTTGCCTGCGGTTAAACCGAAATGTACAGCTCCTGCCCATGCGCAACATTGGACATCATATACCACTCCGTTTACCGCAACATATCCCGGATTTCCGTCCTTACCGTTATATGCTGACAATTCTTCCGCAGTAAATACCCTCATATCTCCACTCTGCTGGCTATTTGTGCTTCCACCTTCTTGCAGTCCCTGTGCAAGCATTGATAAATTAGATACATTTTTTCTTAAACGATTTAAAAGTTTGTTTTTATTAACGTTATTATTTGTAACATACAAATAGTCAATTATACTGCCCATTTCGTTTAAGTTATCGTTTATCATGCTTATAAATATTTCGTTGTCGTTCATGCAGATTCTCCTTGTATAATTATTCCATAACAGTACATTATATGCTCTAATGATTTAATATACTTACTTACAAAATAAATCGCACAACAAAAAAGACAGGCTATACTAAAGCCTGTCTAATTTATTAGGTATCTTAAAAACTACATATTGAATTTGCTTACATGGTCTTTAAGCATCTGTGCCTGTGCCGAAAGCTCTTCACTTGCAGCTGAAGACTCTTCTGCCGTTGCACTGTTTGTCTGAACTACCGCAGATATTTGTTCAACACCCAAAGAAATCTGCTGTGCATGTTCTGCCTGTCTAACACTTGCATCGGATATTTCGCTTACCATACCGTTTACTTTTTCTACATTTTCAACTACTACTCGTAAAGAAGCGGCAGTCTCGTTTGCAATTTTTGTTCCGTTTGAAACAGCCTGCATAGTTTCTTCTATAAGAGTTGTAGTATTTTTTGCTGCCTCAGCAGATTTTTGTGCAAGGTTGCGGACTTCGTCGGCAACAACAGCAAAGCCTTTTCCGGCACTGCCTGCACGTGCTGCCTCTACTGCGGCATTTAATGCAAGAATATTTGTTTGGAAAGCAATGTCATCAATTGTTTTGATTATCTTTCCAATCTCATTGGAACGTGAACTGATATTGTCCATTGCGGACACCATCTGATCCATATACTTGTTACTTTCCCTAACGCCTTCTCCTGCCTGCTGAGTAAGATTTCCAACTTCGACAGCATTCTTTGCGTTTACGTCGATTTGAGCAGCAACTTCGTTTATAGTTGCAGCAAGCTCTTCTATAGAAGAAGCCTGTTCTGTTGCACCTTGGCTTAATGACTGTGCTCCAATCGCAACCTGATCGGAACCGCTGGCTACCTGATCAGCTGCAATGCTGATTTCGTTTAAAGTTGCACGAAGCATTGTAGCTGTGTGTTCAAGTGCTTCCTTCACACGAGCAAAATCTCCGTCAAATTCATGATTGAATTCCAGCAATAAATTTCCGTCACCGAGTTCAGCCAACAGATATGTAATTTCATTGATATAATCAATATAAGTTTTAAGTCGCTGTGTAAGAGAACTCATGGAGCCTGCAAGCTGCCCAACCTCATCATTAGAGCTGACATCAAGCTCGGCATCCAAATTGCCTTCTGCAAGCTGAAGAGTAACTTCATTGAGTTTTTTAACAGGGCGAATAACACTTAATGTTATCCAACCGCCTAAACCAATTGCAATTAAAAAGCTCGCTATAGCCAAAATCAATATCATTGTAACAGATTGATGAATTTGTGCCTGAATTACAGTTTGCTGCTGAGCAACATAATCATCAATAAAGTCCGTATAGTTACCGGTTCCTATAACCCAGCCGAAGGGTTTAAATGCAAGACTGTAGCCTCTCTTCGGTGAAGCTTCCGATTCACCAGGACGAGGAAACTGATAGTCGGTAAATCCGCCGCCGTCTTGCTGAGCAACACGAATAACCTCTTTAACCATTTCAAAACCCGTAGCGTCGGTAGCATTGATACGATTAGTACCTTCTGTTTCAGTTCCCAGCAAAACTACATTTGTACCATCATAGGTATCAGCCCAAAAATAGCCGTTTTCACCATAGCTAAGTCCACGCAAGAGATCTGCACCAACTTTTTTTGCTTCGTCAAAGGTATACACACCAGCCTGATATTGTTTGTACACGCCCTGAAGCATTGAGCAAGCATTCTCCACCTGTTCCTTTATATTTTCATCAAAGTCATCTCGGATTTGCTGGTCCATTGTGTTCAAAAACTGTGTACCTTGTGCATTCATTTCACTAATGGACCTTACTCCCATAGTGCCTATTGCCAATAAAATAACAATGAGCAGCAAGGCCATTTTCGTTCTAATTTTTAAATGCTTCATGTTTTCTTCACCCTCCAATGATTGTGTTAGATCGTTTGATAATGCATTTGACAAAAATGGCAATCTTAGAAATACATTTTTAAGTACAAACGAACTTTTATCTTGACGTAAGAGGAACTTTTACCACGTACCAATGCTCATTGACTATTCACATATCACAAGCATATGGTGCAAATTCTGCCTGCCGATTGCTATTAAGAACAACATAAAAACAGTAAATATTTCTACTGCACTGTATTATTAGATTACTTAAGTCAATTATATCTGTGTGCTGCAGCAAACACGGGCGATGCTTGCCATTCGCAAAGATACATATAGCTTATATTGGGATGTCGTGCAGTAAGCATGTCTCATGTCTTAGCACCAACGATGGTGTATAGTGATGTATGTTCCTATTTTCAGCCGGTTATGCAAGTTTTTACTTTTATCGCTGAAGATACTCTGCAAAGCTTTCAACAAAAAAAGTTCTGCCGGCAATGACAGCTGAAAACCTTCTATATAATTTATCGGCACATGTTTGCTATTTCATAATATATTAACGGTTTTTCTCCTAAATTTTTGCAAAATTCAACACATAAATTAAGCCGGACAATACTAAACAGGGTATCAGCCGGCCTTTTAAGTCAATTTTTTTGTCTTTCTTATTTTTTCAGGTTTAAATTTATTTAATTTCATAATAAAAAAAGGCACAACAGTGTAATCTGTCATGCCGCAGCAATATCAATCAATTATTTTTAAGCTCTATGCCTATTCCTTCAACAAGTACATTCAGTTCCATTTCGGATATATTGATATCATTATCAATTCCCGTTGAAATTTGCAGTACTTCATCGTTTATTTTTATATTTCTTAAATATTCATCTTCATTATCATCAAAATCATCTAATTTAGCTTCTCTCATTTAATCACCTTTTTTGAATTTATTATACCACTATAAAAAGTAATCTGTATAGATAAATATTATTAATAATATCTGTATTTGAAGTTCTCTTTTTTATGAGCATCTCTTATTATTGAAGAGATTTTTTTAGCCTGCAGAGATTATGGTATTAAAATCAGCAGACAATTCCACTGCTCTGTACTGATTACGCCCACCTTCTTTTGCCATATATAATTCCTTATCCGCAGCAGCAACAATTGCATTAGTATCATATTCCTTTGGCATACCTTTCCAACTGACACAGCCAATACTCAATGTAATCTTTAAAAGAACATCATTTACCAAGAATTCCTCAACAACAGTTCTGTGTTTCAGCCTGTTCGCAACAAACTCGGCAGTTCTCAGATTTGCATTTGGTAAAATTACAATAAATTCATCACCGCCGTATCTTCCGGCTATATCTGCGTTACGTATACTGCTTTTAATCAGGTATGAAATTTTCTGCAGAACGTTGTCCCCTATATCATGCCCCCATTGATCATTTATCTGCTTATAGTGATCAATGTCAATAAGCAGTACACTTAGCTCCATTTCATCATTGTCTTTGTTTTTATTTGGTAATGATTTAAGAATTTCATTAATATAACGACGATTAAACATGCCGGTTAAAAAATCAGTATTTGCTTCGTGTTCTTTTAATGAATTAAGTTCCTGAAGCATTATGTTTCGTTCTTCAAGTTCCGACTTGCTCTCTTCAAGCATCTTATTAGAATTTTGGATAATACGGATTAAGCGCTTATTTTCCATCAAAGAAAATATCTGCCGTATCATTATAAGCAATACTGTAATTACGCTGCCAGTAATCAACGGATCTTTAAAAATGTATTTATAGCTTACCAACGTAATAATTATAGCGACACTTAAATACGGAATTAAAAAACGGATATATTTCCAGAGCAGTTGTTTCCTTCTTGAACTGTCACTTTGTTCTGTAATTTCTTTTTCGCTATATGGTGAATGAAAAGAGGCTAAGGCCAATACCCAGCACCCTACCGGCCACAGTGGATCTAAAAATCCGCCTGTTACATATGTAACGCCAGACTGTATGGCATAAATCATATCTGCAAAAAGCCAAATAAAAAATGCAGCACTGATTATCAAATTTGATCTGTTAAATTTTGATTTCGGTACACTGAAAAAGAATATGGAAAACAAACCTCCCAAATATCCTAAATCAAATATCGGATAGGTTAACGAAATAACCTTCTGTAAAGAAGTCAAAGTGTTATCATTCCAAATCGGAAGCATAACGTAATTAAAAATGATAGTGGTGCTGACAACCATAGTAATTAAAATATCAAACCCTGTACGAACAACGTCAAATATTTTTTCATTTCGGATATATAACATTATAGCAATCAAATAAAAAACCGAACCTAACAGATAAAAAACATCGCATACAGACGGAAACGGTACTTGCAGCTTAAATGGTATTTCATACATAGTCCATATAAAATCACCAATAGCATTCATGCCTATACCAAGCAAAAACATTATCCATACAATCTTGTCTTTTTCTTTTTGCCAGCGTAAGCCTATTGCTATTACAAGAACTGCTGCGCCCTCACCAACTAAGCTTAAAATATCAGATGTAATTTGGGACAAATCCGCTTGCCGTCCAAAAAACATTCCAATAGTAATATAATAAGCCAATATATAAATTCCCAGTGTTATTACCGCTATTTTTCTCACTCTTGTTTTAGTTATTCTTTCCATAGTGGCAGTCTCCTAATAAATCAATATCCAATACAATATTGACCGTCTTTGCTTTTCATGTGTTAATTTAAATTATATCATATCCATTATTTACTGTAAAATCTATTAAACAACTATATATCTATTCTTTCTTACGAACATTGTCTTTGCTGAAACATGAAATTAAAGTTTGATTCTCACATAAATTTTCTGCAAGTATCTTATGTAATATAACAAACCTATGCTCCGCGGCCGCATGCATAAACTTTACCCAATTAGAATTTTCAAAATTTTCTTTTGCCGTAAATGTATGATAATTACTGATTCTTTCATGCGATTTGTCAATAAAATGATACCACGGTATTTTCTGTGCATCAACAGCTTCTTCAAACCATTCTCTTGGTTCATAGTATAATTCTTGATCTGTTGAACAGAAATCCTCAAACTCAAAATAATTATCCTTTATGTTCTCAAGCCAGTTTTTGTGTCGTATTTCAGCATCTCCTTCATATTCAAGAAGATTATGAAATTTCTCTTTATAAAATTCAAAAGGTTTTGCTGTTATACCATTTTTTAAATAAGAGTTTCTTTTAACATATTCTATTAGAAAATTATAAATATCATTTAATGCAGGTATATAACGTTCCTCCAAGTTATTCACCATAATTTCATTATTATTACGAGAATAGCTCCAATTAACATACGGTATATCCGGATTAGATAAAACTTCTCCATGACCAACGCTGAGTATTTCAGAATGGCTTCCCAAAAAAGTTAAAAATCTGTTTACATGATATTTAATTGAATTATATTTATACGTTATACCACTTTCTAATTTAACATTGTTGTATGAATTATAATATCCTATAAAATCCTGATGGGAATATGTATCTTCAAAGCAATGTAAGGCTATTCCTAAACGGTAAAGAGTAATAGGCGATTTTGATGTGTCCTTTATATTTTTGAGTAAAGATTTTAGTACATTAGAATTGGGTTTTGTTATTTGTGATTCTTCATTGTTTATATCAATCTCGCTAGGTAAAAAATGAAATGGCATCCATACTTCAAGAGCATTATTTATATCAAGATTTTCGCCTGATGCTGCCGAATGTGCAGTTTGTACCTGATGAAAAGCTCCTCCATTGTTAAATTTTAAAGCATGCCCATATATAGCATCATCAACCTGCTGAGCCGCATATGCTACAATCTTGCATAACAGCTTTTCATGCCGGCTAATCGGCATAAAACATAAGTACCCGTATGGTGAAGATCAATTTGCATATCAATTATCCTTTCAATAAGTTACTAGCAATATCATTGGGTTAGTAATGTTAATCAATCATTACCGATAATATTGCTGTAAAAGACTGCTCATTATAATGATATTTCAAACTATCACAATTAAAACAAATATTTGACATCTGCCTTTCTTCATTTATAAGTTACCAATCTTATTTATTATATTTATCAATGAATTTTTTTATAATTAGTTTAAAAAGTTCAGAATCATAGTCATTTTCAGCTTCTTTAGCCGTGATCTGCAATAGATGATTTAAGATTAAGGGCATCAGAAATCGGACGCATCGTTTCCTTCTCAATATTTTCAGCCTTTTGCAAGAGTAGACAATGTATTGGCAAACAGATCTGCCTTTCTGGCCTCAGCCTGATTACCGATATGTTTTAATTCCAAAGCCTCATATACTGAAGTTTTATTAATTATTGATTTTATTAAACCATCAATTTCGGAGCCCTCAGTATAATCCGCTGGAGCAAAATACCTTATTCTATTGTCATTAATCATCTTAAAAACTTTATTCTTGTCCAAAGTCTTTGGATTATAAACACCAATAGAATGGCCTCCATATGTATTAACAAGCTTCATGCACGGAATATCGGTATCACTGTCCCCGAAATAAACCATGTTTCTAAAGGGAACTCTGATTTTATCCGGCGGAAAAAAGTCATTTACACCCGGATCATTTACATCAAGCACACCTTTCTCAATTCTAAAAAGAAATTGTGTTTTACTTGTAAAATTAACAGCCTGAGCAGGCCATTTTGCCACTCCTCTATTATCAAAATAAAATGAACTTGCATATTTTTTCAAAAGCTCCTTTTTGAGCCATTACTGTTCCTTCAATCATTTCTTTTAGTCCGGAAGAAATGATATAATGTTCAACAATTACGCCATGATCTTTGCCATAACTCCTTATACGTTCAAACCAGTCTTCCACTCCTGAAAAAAGAGTAACCTTTGAGCCATACTCAGCCAAAGCCTTACGGTTTAAAATCAAATGCCCTTCTGCTTCTTCAACCATTTTATACATATAAGCAAGATTAGTATCCATATCATTTTTCTGTGCCAGACCATTTGATTCCTGCCAGAACTTTTTTACATCATATCCGACAGATTGAATATACCCTTGTGCCTGCATGTCATCCGGAGATAATGTTTTATCGAAATCATAACAAATTGCCAAAACGGGTAAAGCTTCCTTATGTTTTCTTTCATAGCTTTTTGACATAAGTACTCCTTTCAATTATTCAGCATATAATAACAGTACAATTAATTATATACATACAAACTAAATTGTCAAATATTGCTTATATAACACAATTATTACAATAATAAAGCGTTTTATATCTATTAAAAAGGAAATAAAAAAACGTATTTTTAATAGGTATAATACTATACAATACCTACTTGACAGAACTAAAAGCAGAATTCAGGCATTTTCGGACTTTACGAAATATATATAAACATCAAAAAAGCACCCATACTGGGTGCTTTTTTTCAAATCCAACTTATTTCAGTTAAATTGTTTCATGGAATGTTCTTTTAATTACTTCCAGCTGCTGTTCACGAGTGAGTCTGTTAAAGTTTACTGCATATCCTGAAACACGAATTGTAAGTGTAGGATATTTATCAGGATTTTCCATTGCATCAATCAAAACTTCTCTATTCATTACATTAACATTCAAATGATGAGCACCCTGCAAGAAGTATCCGTCTAAAATATGAATAAGGTTTTCAATTCTTTGATTTTCTTCTTTTCCAAGCGCATCAGGTACAATAGAAAATGTATTGGAAACACCGTCCTGACAAATGTTTCTGTAAGGAATTTTTGCAACAGAGTTTAATGAAGCAAGTGCTCCGTTTTCATCACGTCCATGCATAGGATTTGCTCCGGGTGCAAGTGGTTCGCCAAATTTTCTGCCGTCAGGTGTACTTCCTGTTTTTTTACCGTACATAACGTTACTTGTTATTGTAAGTGCAGATAATGTATGCTTTGCATTGCGATAAATAGGATGCTTTTTCAAAGCATCTGAAAAATATGTTACAATATCAACAGCAATATCATCTACTCTATTATCATCGTTACCGTATTTCGGATAATCACCATCAACTTTAAAATCTACCGTTACGCCATATTCATCACGGATTGGAGTAACTTTTGCATATTTAATTGCAGAAAGTGAGTCTGCTGCCACAGAAATACCTGCAATACCAAAAGCGGTCAGACGCTCTACGTTAGCATCGTGCAATGCCATTTGGCTTGCTTCATAAGCATATTTATCATGCATATAATGGATAATATTTATTGTATCTACATACAGCTCTGCCACATAGTCTAACACTTTTTTGTAACGCTCAAGCACTTCATCAAAATCTAAAACATCGCCGTGAACCGGAGCAATATTCGGCACAACAAGCTCTTTCTTCAATTCGTCTACGCCGCCGTTAATTGCCAAAAGAAGAGATTTTGCAATATTTGTTCTTGCACCGAAAAACTGCATTTGCTTGCCAACACGCATTGCAGATACACAGCATGATATTGCATAGTCATCTCCGTACAAGGGACGCATAATATCGTCATTTTCATATTGAATAGAATCTGTATCAATACTCATTTTTGCACAATATGCTTTGAAGGCGTTGGGTAAATCCCTGCTCCAAAGAACAGTCATATTGGGTTCGGGAGTAGTTCCCAAATTAGTAAGTGTATGCAGATAACGGAATGAATTTTTTGTAACAAGAGGTGTTCCGTTAATGCTTATTCCGCCGATAGCCTCTGTAATCCAAGTAGGATCACCGCCAAACAATTCATTATATTCCGGTGTTCTCAAATGACGTACCAATCTTAACTTAATAATAAACTGGTCAACCAGCTCCTGTGCTTCTTTTTCTGTGATGACTCCGTTTTTCAAATCTCTTCGATATAAATGTCCAAAAATGTGGAAGTACGTCCCAAAGATATTGCCGCACCATTGTTTTCTTTTACGCCGGCAAGATATGCCATATACAAAAACTGAACTGCTTCTTGTGCATTTGCAGCAGGTTTGCTGATATCAACACCATATTTTAAAGTCATAGACTTCATTTCTTCTAAAGCTTTTATCTGCATTCTCAATTCTTCTCTTGTACGAATGCGTTCATCTGTCATTGGACCGTCAAAAGCATCCAACTCTTTTTCTTTTTCCTGTATCAAAAAGTCCACACCATACAGAGAAACTCTTCTATAATCGCCAATCACACGTCCTCGGCCGTAAGCATCAGGCAAGCCTGTAAGCAAACCAACGTGTCTGGCAACCTTTGTTCCTTTCCGGATAAGCATCGAAAACACCTTCATTATGTGTTTTTCTGTAAGCATGAAAATCCTTTTTCCACCTGGGCGTTTAATTCATAGCCATACTGTTCCAATGCACTTGTAGCCATTCTTAAGCCGCGTATAAATTCACCATTCTTTTAAAGGTGCATCAGTCTGTAAACCAAAAATAACTTCATTTTCTTTATCTATATAACCCGGTGCAAAATTGTCTATTCCAGAAACAATATCTGTTTCAACATTTAAAATGCCCTTTTTCATTTCTTCAATAATAAGCTCGTGACATTTGTCCCAAACCTTTTTTGTTCTTTCTGTAACACCTTCTAAAAACGAATCATCGCCTTCATAAAGAGAATAATTTTTCTGAATAAAATTACGAACGTCAATTTCTTTTGTCCATTTTCCTGTTTGAAACCCCTGCCATGCTGATGTATTCATATTATCAATCCTTTCTTGGTTACTCCGATATAATATCTGTAATCATGTCCTGAAGCTGTTTTGTTCTTTCTTTGTTCATAGGCAAAGTATCTTTTAAAGGATAGTTTATGCCCATAACTCTGTACTTCTCAACTCCCAAAGTGTGATACGGAAGCAGTTCAACTTTTTCTACGTTTGGAATTGACTTAATGTACTCCCCCAAGCCCTTTATATGGTCTTCAGAGTCAGTCAGATCCGGAACTACAACATGTCGAATCCAAAGAGGGGTTCCTTTTTCCTTAACAGCATCTAAAAATTTTGTTGGTACAGAAAATCCCCGCCCGTCAACGCTTTGTAATTCTGCGGTAAATAGTGCTTTACATCAAATATTACCAAATCCTATAATCTAAAAGTTCCTGATAATCTCCATATCCGTACCCAGCCGTATCAAGGCAAGTAGAAATATTTTCTTTTTTACAGGCTTTGAATAATTCCGTTAAGAATTCAATCTGCATAGCTGGTTCACCGCCGGAACAGGTTACGCCGCCTGTATTCCCATAGTATGGTTGATATCGTTTCAGCATTTTAATTATTTCATCTACGCCCATTTCTTTTCCGCATTGTTTTTCCCATGTATCCGGGTTATGACAATACTTACATCTAAGTATGCATCCTTGGAAAAAGAGAACGGTTCGTATCCCGGGGCCATCTACCAGTCCCATAGACTCAACAGAGTGAATTTTACCTTTTAGCACATAATCACCCCTTTTCTAATTCCAAATTTTTTGAAATAGAAAAAAGCCGACAATCCGGGCTTTTTTCTGCCCAGACGGTCGGCTTGTTTTAGCGATTATACTTCACGTGGTTAAACCACTGCTCCGTCAGTCATATAATCTATGCTCTGATATTATCATGACTTTTATTTGTTGTCAATTATATATTTTTAATTTTTTTTCTGCGAAATAATTGTGCATAACAAAAACAAACAAATCAAATTCATAAAATTACATTGATAATGTATAATTAATTTTTCAGCTTGAATTTTAAAATATCTTTTGCTAATTGTGTTTTAAAATTCACATCTCACATTGCAAATTTGGTGCTCGGTATTCAATTATTTAAAACCTTGGCTTTTGCTTGCCTCCAGCTTTGAAGTTCAATAATATTGCCCTCAGGGTCTTGCGCATAAACAAATACTGCCTCTATATTATTCGGATATTCAGCAGTAACCAGCTCTCCTACAGAGCTCCCGCCAGCCTTAATAATTTCCGATAAAGTAGCTTCCACATCGTCCACTTCAAATGCTAAATGTGCAATACCGGGACGGTTAATTTCTGCAGGGATACATTCTCTCTGCTCATCGTAAGAGAATATTTCAAGCGTTGGATGATCTTTTCCATAACCGGGCAAAAGAAGATGTTCCCCTGTGATATGTGCCTCGTTTAAGCCGGTAAGCCTATCAAGCCACGCCCCACGAAGATCACGTGTTTCATTGATGCTTTGGCAGTGAAACACAGTCTTATAAAACTCTATGAGCTTGCTTGCATTCTCGGCAATGATATTTGTATGAACATATCTAAACAATTTCAAAACTCCCTCCATAAAGTCAAAATCACATTTTCCAGAAATACAGGTTTTGTAGACACTCAAATAAGATAATACAATTAAGAAACAGATAAACTGTAAACGTAGTTGCAGCCTGTAAATTTGCCGAAAATGTACTTGTTAGAAGCAGATTCGCACATAATATAAATTCTGTTATCTGCAAAAAACAACTCTTCTGTCATCGGGAAAAGAATAACCGTTTTCTGAAGGTGATTGGAGTCCAGATAATAAATCGGAACCTGCGTACCCTCAATTTCAAATTCACCATCAGCACTGTACTGTGTCGGATCATCATAAATATAGATATTAGAGTCTGCAGTTCCATATGACGTTGACAAGCATATGCTTCCACTGTCTGTAATACAGACACCTTGAGCTAGACCAGTTATTGAATAAACATATTCAGGGGTATTTGATGCAATGCCATATTCCGAATTCTCAGAGAGAGCATATACAGCCATAATAGCATAATGCATATCCCCTGAATCAGTTTTAATATGATGAGACTCATCGGTAGGATAATTTTCTTCCCGATAGAATTCTCCAACATACATTTTGTCATTATTGACATAAACGAATGCATTTTCAAATCCGGTATAGAAGAGGTATATCGGTGCAACTGAATCACCGGAAGAAGCATTTAAAACATCGTCCAACATATAAACGCTTATATAATCCCCATTGGTCATATAAAGATAGTCGCCATATACCGCAAGACCGCCGGCATGGTTTGCATCTTCGGAGTCGTCCGAATTTTTCAGTGTTACATAGGAATCGCTGCCAATTATGTAGATTCTGGAGGCACTACCGTCCTTCATATAGCCACAGGTCAAAAATGTACCATCACTGAAGCGAGTAAGTCCCTGTGAAATAAATCCCTCATTCAGACCGGGTATTTTGAACTCCTTCTCTGCTGCTGAATAAAAGTCTCTATAACTAACTCTGAAGTATATATTTAAACCAATCACAATCAATAAAAATAAGCTTACAATGATTGCAAAAAATCTGATTAGTAGTTTTAGTGTCATATTCATATGCACCTCTCGTTTTTCGTAGTATCTTGAAGATATTATAATATTCAGTTTAAATAATTTCCTGTATTCTGCCAACTTGTCCATCAGTCAGCATTACTTTTATACCATGAGGGTGAAAACTGCTGTTGGTAAGTATTTTACCTACTGTTCCCTCTGTTAACTTTCCGGTTCTTTGATCTGCTTTTAATACGATTTTTACCTTTGCTCCGATTTTTACATCAGCTCTGTTTTGTCCGTTCATTTTTTCTCCTTTTTTAATATCTATATTTATTTTTATACATTCCGGGTATATTTGCACTTTGGCTGTTCTTTTATATTAATATTATTTTACTGGATTTGTTTTACGGAATTGTTTATGCCCTCCTGAGATATTATATACCTCTTTAAAACCATTGTTTAATAAAATATTCTGTGCTGCGTTTCCCGTAACCCCTTTATTACAGTAAGTAACTGTAGTTTCATCAGGATTTAGATTTTTTAGCTGTTCTCTCAGTTTAGAGTGCGGTATATTGATTGCTGTTTCGACATGGTCGGTTTCATACTGTGTTGTTATCCTTGCATCAACTATCTGTACATTATTATCTGAAGCTATCATTTTTGCAAGATTGTCCGCTGTAATCAGCTTTCTTCCATTATTCATTGCATTGTCAAGTATCATTCCCGTATACATTACCGGGTCCTTTGTGGTAGAAAACGGCGGTGCATATGCTAGGTCCAGATGAAATAAATCCTCTGCTTTAGCCTTATAGGTAATGGCAGTTACGAATACATCAATTCGTTTATCTACGCCTTCCTGCCCCACAATCTGTGCTCCAAGAATCCTTCCTGTCTTTCTGTCTGCAATTCCTTTGATGACCATTTCCTTTCCGCCCATATATTCCGGCTTATTGGGTTTAATATTATGGCATACCTCTACATCAAAGCCCTCTTTTATGGCTTCTTTTTCAGAAAGTCCTGTTAATGCCACTGTCATTCCAAAAATCTGAAATATACCTGTTCCAAGCACTCCGCGAAACGAAAGGCAGCCTCCTGTAATCACATCTCCGGCAATCCTGCCTGTTTTATTAGCCGTAGAGCCCATAGGACGGTATATAGGATGTCCTGTAACTAAATGAAACAGCTCGATACAATCACCGCAGGCATACACATCTGATATATTGGTCATCATATTATCATTAACCTTTATTGCTTTTGTTTCTCCAAGTTCCACTCCCATGTCCGCAGCTAAATCTGTATTTGGCTTTACTCCTGCTGAAAGAAGGACAAAATCTGCTTCAATGGTTTCCCCGTTTTCAAGGACCACCTTATCCTCTTCTATTTTAACAGCAGACATTCCTGTATATACGGAAACACCATTCTTCTTTAAATGTTCTTCCACATAGACTGCCATATCATGATCAAGTCCAGGTGTAACCTGCGGAAGCCTTTCCACCAATGTTACTTTTATACCCAGTCTTTTCAAGTTTTCGCATACCTCAAGGCCAACAAAACCGGTTCCTATAATAACTGCCTTATTGGGCTGATTCGAATTAATATAGGCTTTGATTCGGTTCATATCTCCGATATTACGCAGGGTAAATACATTAGAATTTGACACGCCTTCAATCGGCGGCAAAACAGCAGATGCACCCACTGCCATCACCAGTTTATCATAATAATCCGTAAATACTTCACCAGTGATGAGGGTTCGTATTTCCATTTTCTTTGCTTTTGTATCTACCTTTAACACTTCATGCAAAATCTTTATATCAACATTATATTTTGTTTTAAAAAAGTCGGGATCCCGTGGCGTCAGACTATCAGCTTCCTCCACTTCCCCACCTATATAATAAGGCATTCCACAACCGGAATAAGAAATAAAACTGTCCATGTCATATATGACAATTTCCGCATTTTCATCATTCCTTCTGGCCTTCGCTGCTGCCGACGTTCCGGCTGCTACAGCTCCGATAATTACAATCCGCATGATTTGATCTCCTTTGTTTTCTTGCATATAAAGTCATCTTGTTCTGTTGTTATGAAATTCCAATATCATTTATTTTTTTCTGTTAACTCGGTATTATTACTATAATGAATGTGCATACATATTGATATTTATATATGTTGTAATTGTAAAAAGCATATATATGATTGTCAATATAATCTGCGTAATATTTATGTGAACCATATACTAAAAAAACATGCAGAACCGTCTAAATAGTTATCTGCATGTTTATGCCAATATAACATTCAAAATTTAATATTAAAATCCTAAATAAAACATATAGAACCCAATAAGCAATATAACACTGCCCATAGTAACTTTTAAAACAGAACTTGCCTTTCCGTATTTTTCACTATGTGAAATCTTTTGTACTAACCCCACAGAACTTCCGGCTATTATCGCCAATAACCCATGCCCGGCAGAGTATAAAAGCAATAACAGTATGCCCCAAAGCAGACTCCCCTTACCTGCAACAATGGTTAGTAAAGCAATTAAAACCGGCGTTGAGCAAGGTGATGAAAAAATACCGCCAAGCAATCCAGCAATAAATGCTCCAATAAATCCTTTCTTTGTGGACTTTGAAATAAGATAGCTTGATGGGATAATTTCAAAGATCCCCCATGTTTGCAGTGCCATTAAAATCATTATTACACCAAGAATAATGTACCACAAATTAGACGAATTTCCCAAAAGCCTGCCGGCTGTTGAGGCAATCACACCCAGTGCAGTAAATGTTACAGTCGTTCCAATGACAAATGTAAGCGAGAGCTTAAATGATTTTTTTACATCACATACTCCTGTTCCGCCCACATATCCAATCACAAGCGGAATAATGGTTAATGAGCAAGGTGTAAATGATGTCATTACTCCCGCAGCAAAGGCAAGAAAAGGAGCTATCCAAGGACTTTCTATCATAATCTTCGAGATATTCTCTAATAGTTGTGTCATCATTCCACTCCCATATCTTTGAGTATTGCTCTCATCTGATCCTCAGTTAATCCTCCTTGATGTGTAGTGAAGATGTGTTCATTTGTATCTTCTGCTGACCACATATAAAAATCTATCCCTAAATCTTCATCGGGAGTGTATGGTTTACCATCTGCAGAATAGATAACCTGTGTAGGAATTACTTGTATGGGGAAATCTGTTGCAGCATCTTCATATTTCCACACATCTACAAATTTAATAATAGCCTTTCCCTGCATTTCTTCATTCATAGTTTCAAGGACGGGTGCCATCTGCTGACACGGAATACAAGAATCCGAGCCAAAATCAATAATGATAGGCAAATTATATTCTTTCAGTTCATCCAAGTTAATTGATGATGCAGCCAGTTCAAAGTCCGAATTTTCCCCTGTTTCTTCATTAATTGAGATAGGTTTTGAATGCGTTTTGATTATCCATATTGAAGTGAGAGCTATTCCAATCAACACCAGAATCAGTATTCTAATTAATAATTTTTTTTTGCTCATCAACAGCAATTTCCTCCGCATGAACATTCTTTATTTTTCTTTCCATTAAAGAAGGATTTTAAGTTTTCAGGGAGCTCATAGCCGACTCCTGAACAAGCCTTATCATAGCCCTTGAAGGCCGTTTTGAGTATTGAATCTGCAAGCATTTCTTTAGGAGGAATTTCATATGTATCACCGTTGTAATCAAATACTCGGCATTCCACATCTGTTCCACTTATATCACTGCAGCAGCCGCAAATGTTCTCTGAAACAGACTGGCATATGTCCTGACCGTTTACCCTAATTGTCGGAGATGAAACAAATTGATATTGCCTTGCGAGCTCTTCTGTCTCAATTTTTGTCTTGTTATATTTCACATCAAAGCCTGCTAATTGAAAAGCCGGAGTAAGTATACTCATTACTTCATCCAAAACATTATCTGTTCCGACGCAGCGTTCACAGGTCTTAATATCTAAGTAGAGATATTCAATTTTCAGCTCTTTTTTTGAAACTTCTTCACACTCACAAGCACAGCAGCATTCATCAAAAACCTGATTTCCACTTGGTGGTGTCCAGCCTGTATCTTCACCTACATATGTTATTGCACCGACAGGACAACGATTTCCGCATCCATGACAATGGTCAACACAATTTAATGGATTTAATACTACAGGCGTTGGAGCTTTTAATGCATTATAAACTCCATGCGGACATTTAGATGTACAATTGCCGCACTCAACACAAGTGACATAATCAATTACAGGATACCAAACTTTTGCCATTTCTCATCCTCCTAATTTAATATAAATAAATGAAATGCATTAATAAAATCTGCCTTTCTATTTAAGTATATAATATTCCTAAATAATACATCAATATTTTTGATATATTATTATAAAATAAAGCCATCTATCTGACGGCTCAGTCACAATCACAATGTGAAACAACAGTACTATTTAATGCAGTAATTTCATTAAGCAGCTCCTTAGCATAAGTACTTCCTTCCAGACTAATAGAATAATGCATCCATTTTCCTTCCTTTCTTGCTTTTACAATACCGGAAGCACACAAAATTCTCATATGATGTGATAAAGTTGATTGACTTATTTCCAACTCCTCTAACAACTTACAGGCACATTTTTCTCCGCTTTGTAAGTTTTCCAGTATTAGCAATCTATTGGGATCACAAAGGGCTTTAAAAACAGCTGCTTCTTTTTCATACTTTATTTTCATAAATTTATCCTCTCATAAACTAATATCATTATATTCATATTTATGTTTATCAATTCGTATTTCTTAGATAAACAGTGTCTATTGCCTTCGCTGTCCTATTTTGTAACAAATTATTGTTTATTTTGTAAAGCTACTTTTTCTATTTTATTTTTATCAGTTTCCGAAACAAATATAGTCGCTAATATCCCAACAATCAGTAATATGAATGATGTATTAAAAAATATTTGTGTTGTTCCAAAGCTTTTCATAACTACTCCATTTAAACTGGTTCCAATGGCACCTCCAACAAACATATTAAAAGATGCCAAAGACATAGCAGTTCCTCTCATCTTAGGAAGTTTCTCCTGTGCTGTTGAAATAAGTGTTGATTGAAGAGAAATAAATGCTGCTCCAAATGCAAATAGTGCAATTCCAAGCAAAAATATATTTTCTGTTGCTGAAAGTATGAATAATGCTAAACTTCCAATTACTCCGGCCAACGCTAAAAATTTTGTTCCTATTTTCATCTTCAATTTTGGAGCAATTCTTCCGCCTATAACAGTACCCACACCAAACAGTGACAAAATCAAACCTACTATTAAAATATTGTACCCACTGACTTCTTTTATCAAAGTACCTGAATAAGTAAAGCTTCCAAATACAGAAAATCCAAGAAGCAGTACAGTTGAAACAATTCTCATAAAGCCAAAATTTGCAAGCGGTTCTTTATATGCATTTATTAAGTTTAAATGATTGACTACCGGTTTGTCTCTTTCCAGAACTTTCAGCATAATTATTGCTAATATTAACTCACCTAATCCATAAATAAAGTAAACCATACGCCATGAACCATAATATGATAACGCTCCACCTATCGCTGTAGCAGTAGCGCCTCCCAAAAACATCAATCCCATTACTTTTCCTAATGCTTTATGTCTGTTTTTATCATCAAAGCTTTGCCCCAACTAAAGCCATTTGTTACCGGAAATATACTAGCACCAAATGCGCCGTTCATTGCACGGAAAAATACTAATGATGGAAGATTAAACGCGAACGCTCCAAGCATACTAAATATCGCAGTTCCCAATGCCGCAATATTAATAATTTTGACTTTTCCAAATCTATCTGAAAGAGGCCCGAATAATAGTGTAAATGCACCAAACGATAACATATACGCTGTAACTGAAATAGCTGCTGTACTTACAGATATATTTAAATCTTTAGAAATATTGATAATTAAAGGTGCGGCGGCATAATTGTCTCCATTTGCCAAGAAGGCCATTAGACCCAAAATCATAATAAGTTTGTTTTTACTTTTATCATCCATTATATTTTTCCTCATTTCTTTCAATTTTAATTCCATTTATTTGATCTTTAAAAGCTATAATATTTTAGTATCAATATGTTGATAACCTTATTCCTCCTTTCTGCTTCCTTTTACTTAATTTATTGATATGTAAATTTGCTTTGCAATACCATATAGACTATCTACCTTTTCCTTAAGTATTGTAACTATTATAAAAATCATCATATAAAAAAATTAAGTTAATTTTTTGTTATATCGACATTTATCAATATGTTGTAATTATATTATTCATATCGATGATTGTCAATGTTTTTATTGCATTTAATATCATATTTTAACATAATACAGATTACACTTGAGACTTATGCTCATATATACTGTTAATGACGTAAAGATATCCGAAAAGTTAAATTATTAAGAGCACCAAAATAATTCTTACCCTCACGAAAAAAACAAGCCATAAACCTTGATTTTACAGGGTTTGTGGCTCTATATGCTTTATTTTTACTCTTTGCCTGAAAGGAAATATCTAGTTATATTACGATATTTAGACGTGATTAATGATATTAATTTGTTTAGGTGTTAATCAGTATATCAAAATTAATGTTATAAAATGTAATAAACAAGAAACATAATACTAAGTTCACCAAGTAATTACAAATATGGATTTGAACAAATTTGTCTCTATCAAAATTATTCAAAATAGTTAACCAATAGTATTATAATATAACTTCTTAGAATTGTAGAAAGCAAATAGAAAACAAATAAATATAATAATACCAACAATGAGGAAAATTGTTAAGAATGGCGGAATCAACAATGATACAAAAGACAAAATATTAAAAACTGCAAAAGCTGTCCATCTGGATTTAAGGCTATTTCCATTCAAATTCACATTATATTTTTCTTCCATGTCTATTACACCCATAACGATTTTATATGAAATAAATATATAAATACAGGTTGATGCGAAAGCAAAGATGTAAGTCAATACGCCTAATGACGTAGAACTAAAAAATATATCAATAAAAAACAAAATGCCAGTATAGACAGCCATACCTATTGCATATGGTTTTGTCTCCATAAACCTTGGACTTTTACTGGTCATTTCAATCAACCCATATATCATAACGATATAACCCACGAAATCCGGTAATATGTCAATACGTACATTGCCAATAGTAAAGTTAAAATCCAGAAATATTAAAATAAAGCCGATAAATATTTTATCCATTTTCTGCACCCCTTTTTTTGTTCGCTTCTCTCTGATTATATAAATGCTGTGGAATAATATCCTTATTTTATATTATGCTGTCAATTCATATACAAATCTTATTTTCTCGATTTCAAAACCTATTTTGTATCCCGATGAGAGACAATCTCAATATTTACCTTAAATCAATCGCCTTCAAGTACCCTACCAACTTGTCCAACTGTTAACATTACTTCAATAATGGTATCTCATTTCATTGATATTTGGCTTAATTCAATGTATTTATCAAGAATTTTTTGCGCATGGATTTCGGTTGTATTGAGAAAGGGAATGCAATATTCATCTTTGGTTAGAATTAATGGAAGTTCCGTACACCCCAATATTATACCGTCTATCGAAGAATCGTTTTTAAGCCTTTTTACAATCTTCAAAAGTCCCTCTCGAGTATCTTCCAAAAATACTCCTTGCTCAATTTCAGAGAATAATTTTTGCTGAATATACTGTTGTTCCTCTGCGTTAGGAACTACAACAGATATTCCTCTGCTATTTAGTTCTTCCTGATAATAACTGCTTTGCATAGTGAATAAGGTTCCAAGTAAACCGACCTTCTTTAATGAAAGTGTATTTGCTTCTTTACTTGTCGCCTCAACGATGCTTACAAGAGGAATCGGAGCGCTCCTCCGGACTTGTTCAAAAACGATATGTGGAGTATTAGATGCAATAAAAGCAAAATCTGCACCGGCTTTATAGAGAGAATGTAGCGCATCAACCAACATGCCGACTAGCCCGTCAAAGTTTTTATCTGCAACCAATTTCAGCATAGTTGTCATATTGATGCTATTGATGATAATATCCGGATAATCGTCTCTGTTTATATTTTTCTGATAAAGCTTTATTATACGCTGATAGTAGTCCACCGTTGATTCAGGGCCTATTCCGCCAATCATTCCAATCTTCATGATTTTCATTCCTTTCAGAAATTAAAATTTACTTCCTTAAATTTTGTCATATGTTTTTATGTATAATTTTTTCTTCACGATTATGCTTTCCTTGTATATTTGCACTTTATTAGTTAGAGCAATCATAAAATTTACCATATTTTGCCATTACGAAGTTATTAGTTCACCAATGCGAAACGGAAAAACAGTTCCTACTGTACGTTCCTTAATATCAGCTATAAAAGTTTTTCTCTAAGGTATCTGAAACATTGGTTTGTATGTTTTTTATTATAAATATCATCAACTTGCTCTTCGTATTAATTACTGGGCCGCCTGTTTCATTTCTCAGCTTATTTAAAAGATTTACACGTCGCACTATTTTACATGAATCAGGCCATCAGAAACACGTGTTTCAGTTCACATCGGTTTGAAAAATTAAGTGTATGGTTACACTATCAAATGGTACTTTAAGAAATTCAGAAAGAGCCTTTATAAATGAATTTATTTTGCTTTATAGTGCTGTAAAAGTGGTGTTTCTCTCCGTTATATAGACACTGAGTCCATTTCTGCTGGTCTAAACTGCCAAATATCCAACCACTATAATTTTTGCTCAAATACAAACAAACCTTTCTCATGTATGAGAATAACATCTATCTAGTAATTTTCCATTATTATTCAAATATATATTGTGGAGGGTTTTACTGTAACCTTCTATATTATCATTAGTTAAAGCAAACTCTGTTGCATACTCGCCAAACTGTCCTTTATTTTTAAAATTCAGAAGAGTATTTATACCTGTTCTTCACCTTTCAGCCTTTGCCAAAATCCCATGATGACCTCCTACGAATTGTTAATCTATATATTCAACCGGTGTTACAGGTATATAATCTTCATTTTTCAAATAGATAATACATTATAATACATAATTTTACATCTTTTGGGTAAAAAAAGAAAGGTATAACAGATAATCTGTCACACCAAAATAATCCAATTGCCTTGCATAATACATTTTTTGCTTCTTTATCATCTCTGAATCCCAAAGAAATTGTCTAAACGAATTCTTTTGAGTAGGCATGATTCTACTATGCATACTTCAATTTGTGGCCGAGTCCAAACAATGTCATCATTATTATTAGGATAGTCAAATGGAGAATAGATAAAATTTTTTACGTTATATATTTTTCATAAATTACCTATTGATTTATATATCAAGAACATAATATCTGCTGGAAAAATAATAGCGATAAGTGACGAGTTATACACCTTTAGGTTTATTGAAAGACCACACCTTTCAGTCAAGAAATTAAAGTAAAGAGGCTGAATTTTCAATATTATAAATTCTAAGCAAAAAGCTTGAGATGGAGAGCAACATATTAAACAAACAGCACTGCTCTTATGATGCAAGTAAATAAGATTCTCAATAACGCACACAATCACCTACTTTAAGCAATATATTCTATGTATATTTTTAATACAGTCGTAAATAATACTATACATAGAAATTATATGAGGTTATAAAATGAATTGGTATTATAAAACAGTGATTAACACTTGTTATTATTGGTGCAATAAATTGGTTTTTAGTTGGTAAGGCTCTCCTTAACCTAGTGAGTTTTTTGTTTAAAATTTTTCTTGGATTTCAAAGACTATTTATACCTAATAGGTATATGTGGATTGTCCTTTTAAGGTTATTTAGTATAATTAATAAAATGTAAATGTATAAATTAATTAATTCACTTTCTAAACAAAAAGCATTTTGTTAAGTCTTAATATGCTATAGGATTTAACAAAAATAGGACTTATGAGATAGTTTCATAAGTCCTATTTTAATAGTCTATCGGTTGTAATATTGAATACTTGGCAAGGCAACAATTTCAATATCAAGTTACGAATCTTTACCACTTTTCAATCTTTTGAATTGCATTTTTATCTAAGTCTATTCCTATAAGTTGTAATTGGTCTGCCAACATTCTTTGCGATACAGCTGGAGTTAATGCTTGTTGCAAAGCTTTTATTTTATTACCACATATATTCAAAGAACCATCTTGATTTTTATTTTTATACATCATTCATGTTCATATTGACATTCACTGCATGTCAATATAATTATTATATGGTAAAACAACATATAGTAACAGATACTTAATAAGTGTCAATTGAGGTGATAAATGGTTGACTATAAAAATAAAAAATATTCATTGTATAATAAGATTACAGATACAATTATAGAATTGCAGGAGGTACAACAACAGACAGAAATTTATACATCGCAAGAAGAAAAATCACAAACTAATTGATTTATCCAAAAAAGATGCTGATCAAAACTGATTTCAAAAAACAATGTTTATTACTTAAATTATTCAAGAAAGTTACTTTTTATTTCTTTTATTTTAGCAAGATCAAAATTAATCAGCAGAAAATCACCCCGAAAGCCCTGTATTTATACATCATCGGGGTGTTTTTTATCGTCTACAGAAATAGAATATCTCATAATAACAAGCAATTTAAGTAAACAAATACAACCAAAAAGTCTCAACGTTAATGAATGCAAACACAAATTTTAACTTATTTTTTTAAGTCCATTCCAAAATTTTCTGTTCCGATGTTATCTGAGATGAATTATCAAAACGTACATTAAGTCCACTATGAACATTTGCGTTTTTACATGCTTTTTCAAAGTCAGCAAGTATGCCCAATCCATCCGCTATTGTAGTAAAGGATAAACTTGCGCTTGTGACAAGCTATTGTGTTTTACAAGAAAGTATGCATAGCCGGCGCAAATGTATACCACCAGACCGGACTTCCAACTATAATGGTGTCATAATTGAAAATATCAATACTTAATGTTTTTATTTCAGGCATATAACCGCTATTAACTTCATTCTGCCCTTGATTTACAATGTCTTCGTAGCTGCCACGATATGGTTGAATAGTTTGGATCTCTGCCATATCACCACCTATTTTTTTATATATCATCTCTGCTATTTTCCTTGTATTTCCGCCTAAAGAATAGTATAAAATTAAAGCATTCATTATGTTAGTCCTCGTCATTCTTATTGTATTTCAATTTAATATATTCATCATTTGTCACTGGTTCACACCATTCATTTGACGCGCCCTCAGTTGGTACTGACAATGATAAATGTGCAAACGCTTCATCACTTACTGCGCCATGCCAATGTTTAATTTCAGGTGCTATATAAACTACATCTCCACTTTTTAAAAGTTTAGCATCTTTCCCATGCTCTTGATACCAACCATGCCCGCCCACACAAATCAGAATCTGACCGCAACCATGATGAATATGCCAATTATTGCGGCACCCAGGTTCAAATGTAACATTAAAAATAGAGACCTCTTTGTCATTTAAAAAACTTAAATAGCTTCTTCCGATAAAATATTGCGCAAAAGCTTCGTTCTCCTCTCCTAATGCAAAAACAGATATATTTTCAAGATCTTTTCTCTCCATAGGACCAGCCCCTTTCTAATAAAAATAAAAATTATATTTCTTGATAAACTTCTTTAGCTAAAGCAAACGCTGCCCAAGCATTAGGCCATCCTACATAAAATGCAAGGTGTGTAATAATTTCTGACATTTCCTCGGCACTAACTCCAAGATTTTTTGCATTGGCAATATGATATTTTAAAGAATTATCAAAAATCCCTTTAGTCAGTAAAGCCGTTACAGTAATAATACTTCGATCTCTTGTTGATAATTGTTCTTCACGTGACCATATCTCACCAAATAGAACATCATCATTCAATTCAGCAAATTTGGGTGCAAAGTCACCAAGATTATCTCTTCCTGCTGTTTGTTTCATAATACTGCCTCTTTTCTGTGATTTTTATTAGTCAACGAATTATCTCATCTATAAGACTTTTTAAGTATATCTACAACATCCTGATTATTCATTTCACAAGGATTAGCTGCAAATAATCCTCCCATGGTTTCACGAGCATTGATCGCAATTTTATCAAACTCTTCCGGAGTAATTCCATAATCACTCATTTTAAGTTCAGCAACACCACAAGCATTTTGTAAGTCTACAAGTACAGTAATAAAATCCTCTGGTTTTAGAACATTTTTTATTCCCATTGCTTTTGCCATAGCAATAAATCTATCATCACATGCATGTTTTTCAATAAAGAATTCATAGAATGCTTTTGAAATCATAATAAGACTCTGCACCATGAGGAAGTTCCTGATGAAAAGCACTCATTGCATGCTCAATTGAATGCTCAGCTGTAGTAACACTTACGGTCATAACTACTCCAGAAAGGGTATTCGGCAAATGCCATATGCTCTCTTGCTTCAATATCACTACCATTTTTTACTGCTCTTTCTAGATATTTTGCCGTATTTTCAATGGCTGTAAGGGCATACATATCACTCATCATGCTTGAAAATTTTGAAATATAGCTTTCTGTTGAATGAAAAAGTGTATCAAATCCTTGGTAAGCAGTAAATTTCGGAGGAACAGACGTCATAAGTTCTGGATCAATAATTGAAATCACCGGAAACAAACGATCATCGCCACCAAAGCCGATTTTTTCATTGGTTTCATCATTTGTAATAACACCCCACTGGTCTGCTTCTGAACCAGTTCCCGCAGTTGTTGTAATACAAACCACTGGAAGCGGATTATTAATAATGGCCTGAGCTTTACCTGTACCGCCCATAATATAATCCCACACATCACCATCATTAGTTGTCAATGTTGCGATTGCTTTTGATGCATCCATAACACTTCCGCCTCCAAGTGCAACAATAAAATCACATTCATTTTCTCTTGCTGTTGCAGCTCCCGCCATAACAGTAGATTTCAATGGATTTGCCTGAACTTGATCAAACACAACACTTGAAACGCCAGCTTTGGAAAGTTCAATTAGAGTTCTATCAAGAGATCCATTCTCTTTCGTGGATTTTCCATTTGAAATAACCACCAATGCTTTTTTGCCTGGCAGATTTTGATTATGAAGTTCGCTAAGTCTTCCGCAACCGAAGATAAATCTTGTTGGTACATACATATTAAACATTTTATTACCTCCATTTATTTAAAATTAATTATTATTAATCAATAAAATAATCATTTAAATTTTTTAGCGAAAAAGCAGTCAGACGTATATTTACTTTAAACAGATAGGTTTTTAAATACATTAATATATTCATTGAACTTTTTCACTGGCTATGTTACACTGCAACCAATATACAACTTAAAGTTAACTTTAAGTCAAGGCTTAAAAAATTTTTATTGTTCAGGAGGAAAACTATGATTTATACAATCGGTGAAGTAGCAAAAATGCTTAATATTGCTACTTCAACATTAAGATACTATGATAAAGAAGGGCTGCTTCCCTTTGTGGAGCGCTCAAGTAGTGGGATTAGAATGTTTAAAGACCAAGATATATCAGGGTTGATGACAATTGAATGTCTTAAAAAAACCGGAATGCCAATAAAAGACATTAAACATTTCATGGATTACTGCATTAATGGTGATTCTACAATAGAAGAACGTCTTATGATAATGAAATCTCAAAGGGACTCAGTTAATAAACAGATAGAAGAGTTACAAAAAATGCTTGAAATGTTAAATTATAAATGTTGGTACTATGAAACAGCCAAAGAAGCTGGGACCTGTGCAATACACGATACCAATAATATTCACCTCGATAAAGTTCCAAAAGAATATCATAAATTTATAATATAAATAATAATTTTTATATAAATCACATTAATAAACAACCACCCGCCTAGCGGTTAGTTTTTTACATGTGGGTATAACCCTTTGATCTTCGCAAATACGTAATTGCATGCTAAGTCCTTCAACTCTTCTATAAGCCAGATTTTCCATGCCTGCATATTAAACAAAACAAAGCCAACAAACGCCTAAATCTAGGCATTTGTTGGCTTTTATGTGTCATTCCCACTCTATCGTAGCCGGCGGTTTACTAGTCACGTCGTAGCAAATTCTGTTGACGTGTTTAACTTCATTTACAATTCTTACGCTTACTCTGTCGAGTACTTCATAAGGTATCCTTGCCCAGTCAGCCGTCATAAAATCTGTTGTAGTGACGCCTCTAAAGCAATTGATAGTCATATGTTCTGCCGTCGCCCATAACTCCGACTGAACGAAGATCTGTGATAACCGCAAAATACTGATTAATGCTTCTGTCAAGACCGGCATTTTTGATTTCTTCTCTGAATATCGCATCAGCTTCACGAAGGATTTCAAGCTTGTCCTCTGTTACTTCTCCGATAACTCTGATACCAAGTCCGGGGCCGGGGAACGGCTGACGCCATACAATATTCTCAGGAAGTCCAAGTTCTGTTCCCATCTCACGAACTTCATCCTTAAAGAGAAGTCTAAGCGGCTCAATAAGCTCTTTAAAATCTACTACTGAAGGAAGTCCTCCGACGTTATGGTGTGATTTGATTACAGCACTGTCACCAAGTCCGCTTTCAATAACGTCTGGATAAATAGTTCCCTGTACAAGGAAATCAACTTTACCTATTTTCTTTGCTTCGTCTTCAAAAACTCTAATGAATTCTTCACCGATTATTTTTCTCTTCTGTTCAGGATCTTTAATGCCCTTAAGTTTATCTAAAAATCTGTCTTTTGCATTAACTCTGACAAAGTGTGATTCAAAGAATCCGTCAAATACCTGTTCAACTTCATCACCTTCGTTTTTACGCATAAGACCGTGGTCAACAAATACACAAGTAAGCTGCTTGCCAATTGCCTTGCTTACAAGAGCAGCAACAACACTTGAGTCTACTCCGCCTGAAAGAGCACAAAGAGCCTTGCCGTCGCCAACCTTTTCTCTGATTGCCTTAATCTGTGCATCTATATAATCAGACATAATCCAGTCGCCGGTACATCCGCAAACCTCATAAAGGAAGTTTTTAAGCATTTCCCTGCCATTTGGAGTATGGTTTACTTCAGGATGGAACTGAACACCGTAAAATTTCTTTTCTTCACATTCCATTGCTGCCGTGGGACATGTATTTGATGTGGCTGTTACTCTAAAGCCTTCCGGAGCTTCTGATACATAGTCTGTATGGCTCATCCAGCAAATTTGATTTTTATCTAAGTCGTTAAAAATCTTACTTGTTGTATCAACTGAAATTTCAGTCTTGCCATACTCACTTTTTGCATTTGCAGATGTAACAGTTCCGCCAAGAGTATACGCCATTATCTGGCATCCGTAACAAATACCGAGAACAGGAACTCCAAGCTCAAACACCTCTTTAGAAATATGAGGTGATTTTTCATCATATACACTGTTTGGTCCGCCTGTGAAAATAATTCCGACAGGATCAAGTTTCTTGATTTCTTCAATAGGCATTGTATAAGGCTTAACCTCGCAGTATACGTTGCACTCACGAACACGGCGGGCAATCAGCTGATTATACTGTCCACCGAAATCAAGTATTAACACAAACTGATTTTTCATATCTATCCTCCAAATTAATACTCTACACTATAGTTAGGTGCCTCTTTTGTAATCTGGATATCGTGAGGATGACTTTCTCTAAGTCCTGCACTTGTCATTTTGATAAATCTGCCATTCTCTCTTAAATCATCAACCGTAGGAGTTCCGCAGTATCCCATACCTGAGCGAAGTCCGCCTAAAAGCTGATATACTGAATCCTCTACGCTGCCTTTATATGCAATACGTCCCTCAACACCTTCGGGAACGAGTTTCTTAGCATCTTCCTGGAAGTATCTGTCCTTGCTTCCGCTTTCCATAGCTGCAAGTGAGCCCATACCTCTGTATACCTTATATTTTCTTCCCTGATAAAGCTCTGTTTCTCCGGGGCTTTCCTCACATCCTGCAAAATAGCTTCCGAGCATACATACATTTGCACCTGCTGCAATAGCCTTTACAAGATCGCCTGAGTATTTAATACCGCCGTCTGCGATGATTGGAATATTGTATTCCTTAGCAACCTCTGAACAATCCATAATGGCTGTAATCTGAGGTACGCCGATACCTGCAACAACACGTGTTGTACAGATTGAACCGGGGCCTATACCTACCTTCACACAGTCTGCGCCGGCTTCAATAAGGTCTCTGGTTGCCTCGCCTGTTGCAACATTTCCTGCAATAAGCTGTACATCGGGGAATGCAAGTTTAATCTTTCTAACAGTATCAATAACACCCATTGAATGACCATGTGCAGTATCAATAACAATTACGTCAACATTAGCGTCAACAAGTGCCTTCATTCTTTCAAGAACATCTGCAGTAGCACCAACAGCGGCACCTGCAAGAAGTCTGCCCTGTGAGTCTTTTGCTGAATTAGGATATTTGATTGCTTTTTCAATGTCTTTTATCGTGATAAGACCTTTAAGATATCCTTTGCTGTCAACTATAGGAAGCTTTTCTACCTTATATTTTGTAAGAATTGCCTTTGCGTCCATAAGTGTTGTACCAACAGGAGCAGTAATAAGGTGATCCTTTGTCATTACTTCTGTTATCTTCTTATTATAGTTTGTTTCAAAACGAATGTCACGGTTTGTCAAAATACCAATAAGCTTTCCGTTATCAGTGATGGGAACACCTGAAATACGGTACTTCTCCATAAGTGCAACTGCTTCAAAGAGAGTATGGCCTTCTGAAAGATAAAAAGGATCTGTGATTACTCCGTTCTCTGAACGTTTTACTTTATCTACTTCATCTGCCTGTTTCTCTATTGACATATTTTTGTGGATTATGCCGATACCGCCCTGTCTTGCCATGGCAATTGCCATCTTTGAATCTGTTACTGTGTCCATTCCCGCACTCATCAAAGGTGAATTGAGAGTAATTTTATTTGTCAGTTTTGTTGTAAGGTCAATGTCCTTGGGCAATACACTGCTTTTTGCAGGAATTAAAAGAACATCATCAAAAGTTAAACCTTCTTTTACAATCTTGTTCATAGCCTTTAGTCCCCTTCTCCTAAATTCTAGTTGAATATACATGTTAACGCAGCCGTGTGTATCTTAATTTCACAACAGCTTTAGTATAAATTTAACAAATTTTATCAGATTATTTACATGTTTGTCAACCGAATACAACAGGTAAATCTATCTTTTTTTTATTTTTGTAAAACTCGTATCTATTCTTTGACACAAACACGAATTTAATGTGCAATTTTATAATTTATGTCCTTATTTTTACAAGCAAAATCCCCTATTTTGCGACTTTAGCACATAAAAATATAATTAATCCTCCAAACAATACAAAAAGTCCCTCGGAAACGGAATTTGTCCACGTCCGAAGGACTATGTTTTCAATAATTTGGACCGGCCTTTACTATGTTTTCAGGCATATGTATATATTTTTTGAAGTTTTCGTTGAATTTCTTGGCAAGATTTTTTGCCGTTTCATCATATGCTTCCTTATCTTCCCATGTATTTCTTGGATTGAGTATTTCTTCCGGTACATTGGGGCATGATTTTGGAATGTACACATTAAATATATCATCAAGCACATATTCAGCATTGTCTAACTCGCCTTTAAGCGCTGCGGCAACCATTGCTCTTGTGTATTTAAGCTTAATTCGGCTGCCTTTTCCGTAAGAACCGCCTGACCAGCCTGTATTGATAAGGAATACTCTGGCATCGTTCTTTTTAATTTTTTCTCCAAGCATTTCGGCATATACACTTGGATCAAGCGGAAGGAAAGGTGCTCCAAAACAAGTTGAGAATGTAGTCTGAGGCTCTGTAATACCTCTTTCCGTTCCTGCAAGCTTACTTGTATAGCCTGATACAAAATGGAACATAGCCATGTCATTATCAAGCTTTGAAATAGGGGGAAGTACACCGAATGCGTCAGCAGTAAGGAATATTACTGTCTTTGGCTGTGTACCCTTTCCGCTCATTTCAGCATTTGGGATATAACAGACAGGATAACCTGCTCTTGTATTTTCTGTAAGTGTACCGTTGCTGTAATCCGGCTCTCCCGTTTCCATATCAACCATAACATTTTCAAGAAGTGTACCAAACTTTATGGCATGGAATATTTCAGGCTCGTTTTCCTCAGTAAGGTCAATGCACTTGGCATAGCATCCGCCCTCTATATTAAATATTCCGTCATCGGACCAGCCGTGCTCGTCATCGCCTATAAGTCTGCGTTCGTGGTCCGCACTGAGTGTTGTTTTGCCTGTTCCCGAAAGTCCGAAAAATACGGCAGAATCATTATCCCTGCCTATATTTGCAGAACAGTGCATTGACAGAACGCCGTTTTTAGGAAGTACATAATTCATTACAGAGAATACACTCTTCTTAATTTCTCCGCTGTACTGTGAGCCGGCTATAAGCACAATCTTTTGTTCATAGTCAATTGCTATAAAAGCCTCACTGTTTGTTCCGTCAACTTCTGGAATACACTTAAATCCCGGAGCAACAAGGACTGTAAACTCGGGCTCAAATGCATCAAGCTCACTTGCTGCGGGTCTCACAAGGAGGTTTTGTATAAATAGATTCTGTGATGCAAGCTCATTAATAATTCTAAAGCTTTTTGCATACTTTCTGTCAGCACCCGCAAACCCGTCAAACACATATAATTCACGGTTTTGAAGATAGGCAAGCATTTTGCTGTGAATCTTATCAAAGGCTTCCTTTGATATTGGTCTGTTGACATTTCCCCATGAAATATCATCATGCACCGCAGGGCTGTCAACGATGTACTTATCGTCAGGCGAGCGGCCCGTATATTTTCCTGTGTTTACAACTAAGGCACCTGTATTTGACAATTTTCCTTCTTTACGCTCAAGTGCGATTGAAACAAGCTGAGGTGCAGTAAGGTTACGATATACTGTACCGCTGCCTCCAATGCCAAGCTCAAAAACATTAAGTCTTTTCATCTCTATCCTCCCAAAAATACTGTTGTAAGACTCATCTTTATAAGTATAACACAAGTTTTTTTGGTGTTCTACACGAATTTTAGCTGTACCTAAAATCTTTTTTTAAATCAGAGTCACTTTATTTAAGTTTTAGAAAAATTAACAAACAGTAATTTATTTATAAACAATTTTTGAGTATAATATTACACTTATTTTACATAAGTGGTTTTTTTCATGGTTATATTACATAATTTCATTATAGTAACGTAGTAAATAAACGTAGTTTTGTTGTTATTATAAAGTATTGATTGAACAGCTATTTTACTTATTATTTACTTATTAGAACTATGCCTCCCAAGCATAGCAGAAATCCTGCAACCTGTTTTAATGAAATATTCTGTTTATACAAAATCATTCCTAAAATCAAAAGCACACATGCAAGGACAACATTGGCTACCAAAGAACCTATTCCCATTTTCCAGCCAACTCTATAAATATAAATATATCCAAACTCAAGCCCAACTATTGCACAGCCAAAAACAAAAGCTGTCCAATTTAAGTTTGAAAATTCAGTAATTATATCTTTATTCTTGCTGGTAATAAAAAACATTAAAGCAGATAATACTGCCGCTACAAAATACGTCACCGTGAGTGACGCAAACGGCTGAACTGCTTCCGGCGTTGATTTTGCACAGATGTTATAAATAGTATTTGCGGCTACAACTACTAAAATAGGCCAAAACATATAAAGCATACTACTCCCCCTAAAACTGATATATAAATTTATATAAATAAAAGGATATCCAAAGCTTCCCTTAAAACTCATGCATAAGCACTTTGTTTTACCACGGGGGAAACTTCAAACACCCTTTTTTCTTACATTAGCTGTAATATAGCATTTCTGTTATTTTGCTGTTTTCTTAATTAAATTCTTCTATTGTTCCAAACATTCGACTATAATATAATAACTTATATTACATAGATATTTCAATAGTATTTCGATAGATTTGAGAAAATTTGCATCATTTACAGGAAGTATGTACAAAAATGTCCGTTAATGCTTATCATTATATTTATTATTCCGTTTACATTCCGTTAAATATAAACTAAATATACCAAAGGCACCGTGGCTTAACCACGGTGCCCTTTATTAAATTGTTTTACTGATTAAGTTCCATATATCTCATTATTATCGAAGCAAGCTGTCCTCTTGTAGCAAATTTCTTTGGTGCAAGCTCTCTTCTGTCTTCATCTATGCCAAATAACAGTCCGTTATGGACACACCAACGCAGTGACGGTTTGGCAAAATCGGACATGCTTGAATAATCATCATATTCCTGTAAAATCATTCCTGCATCCTCTGGACTGCCTGCATAACGATATAATAATGATGAAAACTCCTCTCTTGTTACCGCCCTACTAGGCTTAAATGTGCCGTCCGAATAGCCACTGGCAATACCATTTACAACTGCCCAATTTACAGCATCCGTATACCATTCTCCATCTTTAACATCAGTAAATTTTGAAACATTTTCTGTCTTCTTTGCACCGCTTAATTTGTATAAAATCTGAACTGTCATTGCCCTTGTAACGCCTTTTTCAGGCTCAAATTTATATGCAGATGTTCCGCTCATTATGCCCGTTGAATATACATAATCAACTGCTGAGGCGTACCACGCATTAGGACTTACATCACCAAATCCGCACACACCAGGTGGCATACATATATAACTTTTATCATTTTCATCTGCTGAAGAACTTTTTGCAAATGCTGTTAATTCAGTAGGCATAATTGAAATCAGCATAGCAATTGCAGTTGTTACAGCTGCAAATCTTTTAAATGATTTCATATATTTTCCTCCTCTTGTTTTTTAATTTTATTATACACCTAAAAATGCAAATTCAGCTTAAATTTTATAAAATTACACTTAGAAGCAAAATATTAAATTACATAACAATTATTTGATTTTGCATAAAATATAGACTTAATCAACCAAAAATTAAATATTATTTTCAGAAGAAATTTTTTTAATCAAAATACAGCCAATATAAATCATGCATCTGCATCTAAATCTTTTTTAGATATTCAAATTATTTTTGCAATTTTCTCTTGATTTTCATTATTGATATGATATTATTGATATATAAATAAATTGAAGGGAATGATTAGCATTATGGATAAAAAAATGCTTGATTTCCTTACCCGTCTAAGCCACGGCTTAGCTGAGCAATTTGGTGAAAACTGTGAAATTGTTATTCACGACATGAGCCCGAATAGTGATATGCTAAGCTCGATAGTTTCGATAGAGAACGGACATGTTACGGGCAGGAAAATTGGAGACGGACCTTCTCAGGCAGTGCTTGAAGCAATAATGAGTGAAGAAAGAGCCGAGGATCATTTTTCATACTTCACCAAAACTGAAGACGGAAAGATACTGCGTTCCTCCACCATCTATATACGCAATGACGATGATAAAATCGAAGGGATATTCTCAATCAATTATGACGTAACCTATCTTGCAATGGCGGAAAACGTAATTCGCTCCTTTACCGGAACAATTGATACAAAAAATGAAGCACCAAAGATTTCTTCCAATGTTGAAGAGCTTTTGGACGACCTTATTGAGCAGTCAGTTTCTATTATTGGCAAGCCGGTTGCACTCATGTCAAAGGACGACAAGATAAGGGCAATCAATTTTCTCAATGACTCCGGTGCGTTTCTTATCACAAAATCAGGTGATAAGGTAGCGGCATATTTCGGCATTTCAAAATTTACATTATATAATTACATTGACATCGGAAAGAAAAAAGATAGATAAATAGGAGGAATTAATTATGGATTATACAAAGATTACTGAAGCTGCAAAGAGTTATCTTCCTCAGATGACCAAGTTTTTAAGAGATCTTATAGCAATACCCGGTGAAAGCTGCGGTGAAGAAGGAGTCATCAAACGTATTGAGGCTGAAATGAATGCAGTTGGATTTGACAAAGTAGTAATTGATCCCATGGGAAATGTTATGGGGTACATGGGCAAAGGCGAAAAAATCATTGCTTTTGATGCACATATAGATACAGTCGGTATCGGAGAAATCATTAACTGGACATTTGATCCATATGAAGGATATGAAAATGACGAGGAAATCGGAGGTCGTGGTGCTTCTGACCAACTCGGAGGTATTGTAAGCTCAGTTTACGGTGCTAAAATCATGAAGGATTTAAACCTTATTCCCGATGATGTAACTGTTCTTGTAACAGGTACGGTACAGGAGGAGGACTGTGACGGTCTTTGCTGGCAGTACATCATCAATGAGGACAATGTTAAACCTGAATTTGTTGTTATAACAGAGCCAACTGACAACAATATTTACAGAGGTCACAGAGGACGTATGGAAATACGTGTTCAGGTTCAGGGCATAAGCTGTCACGGTTCAGCCCCTGAAAGAGGCGACAACGCCATATACAAGATGAGCGAAATAATTCAGGAAGTCAAAGCTTTGAATGATAAACTGCACTATGATGAATTTTTGGGAAAAGGCACGCTTGCCGTATCACAGATATTCTTTAATTCACCTTCACGCTGTGCCGTTGCAGACATGTGCGCAATTTCAATAGACAGACGACTTACAGACGGAGAAACTTACATTACTGCACTTGATGAAATCAAGGCTCTGCCATCTGTTAAAAAATATAACGCAGAAGTTACAATGTATGACTATGCAAGACCAAGCTGGAGGGGGCTTACATACCCTACCGAGGCGTATTTCCCGACATGGGTTATACCGGAAGACCACCCTGCCTGCAAAGCACTTGTTGAGTCACATACTAAACTTATTGGCAAGCCCGTTGTTGACAAATGGACATTCTCAACAAACGGTGTTTCTATAATGGGACGTTACGGTATCCCCTGTATAGGCTTTGGACCGGGCAGAGAAAAGGAAGCACATGCGCCAAACGAAAAGACTTGGAAACAGGATTTAATTAACTGTGCCGCTGTATATGCCGCTGTTCCCATGAGCTATAAAGGGCTATAAAACAGTGGGTTTCACCCACACCTATGAGCCTTTTAAAAAAGGCTCAACCGAAAATTTTCATACGCAAAAATATACATTTTTGCGTTGACAAAGCTTAGTTCAACCCTTCCCGAAGGGTTGCGGAGTTTGAGGCAGCGCCTCAAGGTTTTGGCATAATATACTTTAGGAGGACTAACATGGATAACATAAATGACTATATCGAAAAGCTTGATAAGCTGGAATGCAGAGATATGTATATGAACGACTTTTTCCTCACTTGGGAAAAATCAGATGAAGAACTTGCAGCCGTATTCACTGTTGCCGATGCTTTAAGATGTTTAAGAAAACAGAACAAATCAACTAAGATTTTCGACAGCGGACTTGGAATCTCCATATTCCGTGACAACTCAACAAGAACCCGTTTCTCCTACGCCTCTGCGTGCAACCTTCTCGGTCTTGAAGTACAGGACCTTGATGAGGGCAAATCCCAGATTGCCCATGGCGAAACATTAAGAGAAACAGCTAACATGGTTTCTTTTATGGCTGACACAGTTGGTATCCGTGACGATATGTATATCGGAAAAGGCAATAAATATATGCATGACTTTGCAAATGCAGTTCAGGAAGGCTATGAGGACGGCGTTCTTGAGCAAAGACCTACACTCGTTAGCCTCCAGTGTGATATTGACCATCCTACACAGGCAATGGCAGATACACTCCATATAATCCATGAGTTCGGCGGCGTTGAGAACCTCAAGGGCAAAAAGGTAACTATGACTTGGGCATACTCTCCTTCATACGGCAAACCCCTTTCTGTTCCCCAGGGTGTTATCGGTCTTATGACACGTTTTGGAATGGACGTTGTGCTTGCCCATCCCGAAGGCTATGAAGTAATGGACGATGTACTTGAAGTAGCTAAAGAAAACGCAGATAAATCAGGCGGAAGCTTCACTGTTACAAACAGCATGGAGGACGCCTTCAAAGATGCTGATATTGTATACCCTAAGAGCTGGGCTCCCTTCAAGGCTATGGAAGAAAGAACAGAGCTCTACGGCAATGGTGACATGGACGGCATTAAAGAGCTTGAACAGAGACTTCTTGCACAGAACGCAGAACATAAGGATTGGGAATGCACAGAGGAAATGATGAAGCTTACAAAGGACGGCAAAGCTTTATACCTCCATTGCCTGCCTGCAGACATTACAGGCGTAAGCTGTGAAGCAGGCGAAGTTGCCGACACAGTATTTGACCGCTATCGTATACCGCTTTACAAGGAAGCAAGCTTTAAGCCGTATATCATTGCAGCCATGATTTTCCTTGCCAAAGTAAAAGACCCTGTTGCTATGCTTAAAAAGCTTGATGCAGGTAATGAAAGATTAAAAAAATAATCAATAATCATATTATGAAAACGTAGTTTCCGTATAAAAGTTTAGTCAACCAATGTACCGTAAAGATAAATACGGACACCCACAGGGTGGCTTTTGTGAAACAAAAGTACTGATAATTAAAGGTTGTGGGTGTGGGTGAAACCCACAGTTTTTGAACTTAAAAGAGGGGTTGTATTTATCAACCCCTTTATTTAATTATTTCATTTTGAGGTGGTTTTATGAAGATAGTTATTGCACTCGGAGGAAACGCACTCGGTGATACCCTGCCCGAACAAATGATAAATGTCAAAAAAACAGTTAAAGTAATAGCCGACCTTATCGAGGACGGAAACACAGTTATTCTGTCCCACGGCAACGGTCCTCAGGTAGGAATGATTAATATTGCAATGGGTGAGCTTCATAAAGCACAGCCCGACCTTCCCGTTATCCCAATGTCTGTTTGTGATGCCATGAGCCAGGGCTATATAGGCTATGACTTGCAGAATGCCCTTCGTGAGGAACTCCTTGACAGAGGTATTAACAAAGGTGTCTGCACGTTAATTACTCAAGTGGTAGTGGACAAAAATGATCCCGCTTTCCTCTCTCCCACCAAACCAATCGGACGTTTTATGAATAAAGCCGAGGCAGACGAGCTTATTAAGCTTGGCTACACAGTTATGGAGGATGCCGGCAGAGGCTACCGCAGAACAATTGCCTCACCCAAGCCTATTGAAATCGTTGAGCTTGATGTAATAAAATCGCTCATTGATGCAGGCAATGTAGTTATTGCGGCAGGCGGCGGCGGTATACCCGTTATTCATACAGAGAAAAATCACTTACAGGGTGTCGGAGCAGTAATAGATAAGGACTTTGCAAGCTGTCTTATGGCAAAAAACCTCGATGCGGACTGTCTTGTAATACTGACCGCAGTCGAGAACGTGGCAATAAATTTCGGCAAGCCCAATCAAAAGGAGCTTCATAATGTCACAATAGCTGAAATGTCAAAATATGTAGCCGAAGGTCATTTTGCGGCAGGCTCCATGCTTCCCAAAGTACAGGCCGCTATGGATTTTGCAGACTCAAAGGACGGCAGAACTGCTCTAATTACACATCTAAACAAAGCTAGGGACGGTATAAGCGGAAAAACCGGAACAAGAATAAAAAAATAAAGGCTATTTAAGCCTTTATTTTTTTGCGTATATAAATTTATTCTTAAAGTAAAATTCCACTGTCCTTAATTGCCTTTGCTGCCGCCCTTATTTCTTCAATGCTATGTGTAAGTGCCAAACGTGCATAGCCTTCTCCGTCTTCACCAAATGCCGAGCCGGGCGTAACAATAACACCGGTCTTATCCATCAGCTCCATAACAAAGTCATTTGAATTAGAATATTTTTCAGGTATTTTTGTCCACATGAACATACTTCCTGTGCTAAGCTTTACATTCCAGCCAGCCTTGCCAAACTCCTCGCTCAGCACTTCACGGCGGAGTCTGTATTCTTCTCTGTTCTTATCAATATTAACCGTAGAGCTGTTAAGTGCACCAATTGCCGCATACTGAATGGGCAGGAATACACCATAGTCGATTTGAGAACGCAGCTTTTTGAACATAGCAATTATTTCTTTATTGCCTATACAGAATGAAATTCTTGCTCCTGTCAGGTTGTACGCCTTTGACAGAGAGTTAAACTCAACTCCGACCTCCTTTGCACCGTCAAAGCACAAGAATGATGTGCCTTCATAGCCTTCAAATGTCATTTCAGAATATGCATTGTCATGTATAACTATTACATTGTATTTCTTTGCCCAAGCAATAAGTTTAGGATAAAACTCCGGTCTTACCGCTGCTGAAACAGGGTTGGCAGGATAGGAAACAACAATTGCCTTTGCTTTATATGCAAGCTCTTCCGGAATTGAAGCCAAGTCAAGCTCATAATTGTTTTCTTCTTTTAAGTGATAGTACTCAATTTTTGCACCCGAAAGGAAAGGCCCTATTTCAAAAATAGGATAACACGGAGCGGGAACAAGACAAATATCGCCTGCATCAAAAAGCGCAAGTCCGATATGTGCAAGACCTTCCTGTGAACCATTTACAGATGTTATTTCATCCGCCTCAAGCTCAACACCGTAACGACGTTTATACCAGCTGATAACAGCATCAGTAAGCTCAGGCAAATCAGCAATAGCGTATTTAAATTTATCCGGATCCTTAGCCGCTTCCAATAACGCTTCCATAGACGCTCTCTCGGGCACAAAGTCAGGAGTTCCCACGGAAAAATCGTATACCGTACGTCCTTGTTCAAGCATTTGTCTCTTTTTTTCATTAAGCACGCTAAAAATTCCATCCTTAAAATGATCCATTCGTTCCGCAAATTTTATATCCATTTTAAAAAACCTCCTTTGGGTATATTTTACCACAAAAGAGGTTTTTATGCTATATTGCTTTTATCCAATAACCGGCTTCACTCACATTTTTTACAATAAGAAAATCGTAAAATCCGTGCTGCTCAGCAGAGCTGCGTTCATTCTCTTGCCCGGGAATACCAATGAACAAGCTCCGTCCGTCTCTGCCTATAATCATATGCCTGCCTTTTCGTGCCGCATTCTTTACAAACAAACTTCTGATATCTTTTATGGCATCATTAATAAAATATGCTTCACGATAATCTATCTTAATCCACTCTCTGCCGTCGTCCGTTATAAGCTTATCATTCGTCACAAACAGCCTGTCCGCGGGTGTCATTTCATTAATCGGAATCCTGTATTCTGTTTCGTCATTATTTTCAACAATTTTAATTTCTTCAACATTCTCTTCCGGCTGAGCTACTGCGGTTTCAGGCATTGTTTTTACTTCTGTCTCCGCATTTGTCTCCGCTGTTGATACTGTCTCCGCTGTTGAACCGGTTTTTTCCTCCTGTTCATCTCCAAAGAACATTTTCTTATCTATAATGCCCATTTGGTCGAGCATATCCAGTTCTTTCCTGAACTTTTCAGAAATTGCTCTAAATGTATCATGTGGTGACATTTTGGCAACTGCCTCAGCCGCTGACATTCCTTTTAATTTATCTGCTTTGTTTATATTGTCAGCTAATTTCTGTGCTATTTCACTGACGTCTTCCTTTACTTCCTTTTTTACTTTCTCAGTTACTTTTACTGGAATTTCTTCATCTTCTTCTATTTTCTCACGCTCATTGATGTCCTCTGACTCGTCAACTTCTTCCAGCTCATTTATGTTCTCTGACTCGTCAACTTCTTCCAGCTCGTTTATGTCCTCTGACTCGTCAACTTCTTCCAATTCATTAATATCTTCTAATTCATTAATATCTTCTAATTCATTAATTTCTTCCAACTCATTGATATTTTCTGCCTGTTCTTCCTTGGGTTCCGGCTCTGCTATTATATTTCTGCAAAGCTTTTCTGTCTTTTCCATAGTAGAGACTGTAACCGTTTTTTTCTCCGCCTCGGCACTTTCAAGTATTGCCGCCTCGGTATGAGAAATTTTAGCCGACGTTGTTTCGCCGAAAATATCCAGATTTGAGTGCCAATTAAGTCTTTTTGTTACAAAACCTTCAAGAACTGCATTGTTTGGTCCGTCCTCTTCGCCCCAAATTGCCACAGCATTTATTTCTTCAAATGTCATTCCGCTTCCGAATAAATCGGTGGGGTTAAATTCTGCCTCAATAGATGCATTTCTGCCCTTTGGCTGAAGGCTACCCGCAGATACTGCTAAGGAACCCATTAAGCCAACTGAAATCAAATATAGCTTCCTAGGTTTATATGTAAGTTTGTTTAGCTTTCCAACATATGCATAAAGTCTGCCTCTACCGTTTATCACTTCCATATCACAGCTGCCGTTTAAGCTTTGTCCGGCATTTTTCCCGGTCATAAGAACAAAAATTCTGTTGTATTTCCTGTTTACCATATTTATCCCTCCCTAGTGGAATATATGGTACATGATAAATAATTAGAACAAAATATAAAAAAATAAAAGTCATGGTAAACCTTTCTAGTCAATACTTTGCTCTGCAAAGCCGCCAGTGGCGTCCGCCCGCCTTGGCAGTATTAAAAGGCTTGAACCAAACTCCCATTTGAAAAAATATTTATTTTTACAAAACAAAAGCTTGGTCAAACCCACAAAAGCAAAATGAACAGCTAAAAACTAATGTTTTTATCTATAAGAGATAATACCAAACCTCCACCTATAATGCCAAAGATATAATTATTTGTTTAATACAACGTCTCTCCTGTTGGAAATATAAAGTATTAATTTTTTATTAACCTCTATCACTCTAATTCAAATGTATTAAGCGTCGCAAAATAGCACTCACTATTATCAATATAAGTTACTTCAACATCACCCTTGAATTTCAAATCATTCATATCAAAATACCTCCTAACATTAGTTTCACTGACTTTATATGAATTATGGTCAGCTTTTACAGCCATATCTATTAATTCTTCATCAGTAATATCAGGGGCTTTCAGCTTCGTGATATCGAAATCATCATTCTTGCTTCCAATAGTAGTAATAATTTTTGCTATATTATCCATTATATAAATTCTATACCCAAAATTTGATGAGTATCCTTTTACATTAAGGCGAATATCTAAAACGTTAATGCCTTTCGAAAAACCATAGGGAAAATGAGTTGATGTGTCTTCAGTAATAATATAATCAGAAGTAATAAAATTACTATCTATATGTTTCCTAATATAATTAGTAATATTATAATAATCCTTTGAATCTCTTTTATAAATGCAATCATACCCGTCAATTATTTTTTTGTCGATTTCATCATCTAAATAATTATTTGCAAAATCATCAATAGGTGCATAGTCAACAGTTTCATCTATATATCCTTTTGATTGATCCAAAAAAACTGAATTCGTTTCTGCATCCAAGTACACGAAAAGTTAAGTATTTCGCCTATATCTCTCAATTTAAAGTATGTATATCCGTCTATATTGTACGCTGTTAAATTCTCATGTTTTTCGTCATTAACATATATAGCTTGATTTAGAAACTGCATTTTTTACTTCTGCCTCCATATATATATTTTGAGATTCAATAGTTTCATTTCCTTTTGAGACGTGTATTTCTTTTGATTCATCATCCCAGATAATATTATAATTCATTAAATAACCAATATCCCGCAATTTAATATAGTTATATCCCCATATTGAATATAAAGCTAAACCATCTGCTTTTTTATTTTCATCTTCACCGGTAATATAAATATTTTATTTGACGGAATTGCTTGTACTGTTTTGTCAGCGGCATATATATTGTTACTAAGCAAGCTCATAATAATTATTGATAATGACCATACTTTATTCTTCATGACAATTCTCCTTTCTGATTTAAATATTAGAGAAAGCCCTTCTGTTTAATACAGAAGGTTTTCTTGTGTATACTAAAATACATTCAATGTACAAAATAACATTCCATTTTCATCAACATAAACTGTATTTACTTCATTGACTATTTTATTTGTCTCAACATCATAATATTTTTGAACATACTGCTCATCTATATCATAATTATAACCATCTGCTTCTATAGCCTTATCAAACAAATACTCATCACTATAATCATAAATTTTAGAAGATAAACAACTTTTGCACTCAATCTTAGATATTGCATATGTATCTGTAAAGTTTATTAGACCAGCTTTACCATTGATACATATTATACTAAATCCATAATTTGAAACTACTCCATTAACCAATAATCTAAATACTATTGAATTAACTCCATTTTTGTTTCTCCAAATTCTGATATTTCATAATCATTAATGTCGAAACTAGAATCAACATATTTATTAATATAACTTTCAATATCCGAAAAATCTTTTGAGTCTGCCTTGTATCTTACATTTTCTGAAATAATTTTATGTTAATTTCATCACATATATACGGTGCAAAAACTTTATTATAATAATCATCTTCACTAATATTCTTCTTAAAATTAGAACTTGTATTTATATTATATTTTAAATCCTCTTCCCAATCCAATCCTTCATCAACTTCACCAAATAGGATTGTGTTAAGCACAGCAGAATCTTTATATAATCCTTTACTAACAAATACTCTCTAGTATTAACACAACATCAAAAATGAGTCTCCATTCTTAAGACATTTAGCATATCTCTTGGTATAGTCAGCAAGAACAGGAGCATTAACTGAAGTTGTACATGCTAATACATGTTGCACCATTATCTTGTATTTCTCTAGCTATACAAGTCGAGTGAGACCCTTCATATCCGCATTTACATGCTTTGCTAAATATATTTTGAGATTCAATAGTTTCATTTCCTTTTGAGACGTGTATTTCTTTTGATTCATCATCCCAGATAATATTATAATTCATTAAATAACCAATATCCCGCAATTTAATATAGTTATATCCCCATATTGAATATAAAGCTAAACCATCTGCTTTTTTATTTTCATCTTCACCGGTAATATAAATATTTGTATTTGACGGAATTGCTTGTACTGTTTTGTCAGCGGCATATATATTGTTACTAAGTAAACTAATAATAATTAGTGATAATGACCATACTTTATTCTTCATAGCAATTCTCCTTGTTATGTAGTATGCATAATTAGGCCTAATTATAAGCATCTAACTATATAACACATATAATTATAAAAAGGGACAATATTTTCCAAAATTTTTATTTACTTATATCATCTGTAACATTTCCGTCACCGCTGACCGGTATTACATCACCCAAATATGTTGGTTTAGGTTTAAAAATACATATGCCAAAGTCTTTATCTCTGGCTGCTATTTCACGCAGTTCACGTATTGTCTGCCCAATATACTCCTGTAAATCGGCACTTACTCCATATGCTTTTACACCTAGCTTATTGGCAATATATAATGCACGGTACAAATGATACTGCTGTGTAACAATAACTATACTGTCTGCTGCAAATACATCTCTTGCACGATAAACACTTTCATAAGTAGAAAACCCTGCATGATCCATAAATATATCCTCTGAGGGCACTCCCTTGTCCATAGCATAGCTTCGCATTACATGTACTTCGTCATAATCCGTCTGGCCATGATCACCGCTCATAAGCAATTTATGTACTGTACCGCTTTTATACAATGAAATTGCAGTATCCAGTCTGTCAGCAAGCATTGGGCTTGGTTCACCGTTTCGAACTCCGGCTCCAAGCACCAGCGCACAATCTATATCATCACTGTCATTTATTTCTTCAGCCGATACTATCTGCCCTTTTGTACTTTGAATAATATATTCACTTATACCAAAACCAACAAAAGCGGCAGCTATGGCCGCCACTAATGCAAATTTTATAATTTTCATTGGCTTTTTCATAACTACCGCTCCTATATTTTATTATTTGTAATACTCAACTGCTGATTTAAACATTCCGATGTCATAATTTCCTTCTACATTCTTATAGAGACCATTATTCCATCTTTCCGAATGTCCCATCTTACCAAATATTCTGCCGTCAGGTGATGTTATACCCTCAATAGCACATGCTGAATTGTTGGGATTATAGCGAATATCATCAGTAGGCATACCGTTAAGGTCAACATACTGTGTAGCTATCTGTCCGTTGCCCGCAAGCTGTCTGATAACTTCATCAGATGCAAGGAAGCGGCCTTCACCGTGTGAAATTGGTACAGTATATATATCATCTACTTTTGTATGCATAAGCCAAGGTGACTTATTTGATGCAATCCTTGTACGTACAAGCTTTGACTGATGTCTTCCGATTGTATTAAATGTAAGTGTAGGACATTTTTCATCTGTATCAATAATTTTTCCAAAAGGCACAAGACCGAGCTTAATAAGTGCTTGGAAGCCGTTACAGATACCGCACATAAGTCCGTCTCTGTCCTCAATAAGTCTTGTAACAGACTCTTTGATTGCCTCATTTCTGAAAAATGCAGTAATAAACTTGCCTGAACCGTCAGGCTCATCTCCGCCTGAGAAACCGCCGGGGATAAATATTATCTGTGAATCATCAATTTTCTTGGCAAAGTCATTAACTGATTCCGCTATTGCCATAGATGAAAGATTATTGATAACAAATATCTCTGCTTTTGCTCCCGCCGCCTCAACAGCCTTAGCTGAATCATACTCGCAGTTTGTTCCGGGGAACACAGGAATAAGCACCTTCGGCTGAGATGCTTTGATTAAAGGCATAGGATATGATGTTGCCTTATAATCAAACTTAGGTATTACCTTATTTTCAGATTTTATATTGCAAGGATAAACGCTTTCAAGCTTATCCTCATATATATTTTCAAGTTCACTTAAAAGAAGTGTGTCACACTTATATGTGAATTCAGGATCAATTGTTGTATATCCGAGTGTTATGCCGACATTTGTGTCATCAACAAGCTCAAGCACAAATCCGCCGTATTTATACTCAAATATATGATGCTTTGAAAGTGTGTTTTCAAATCTGAAGCCAAATCCGTTTCCAACAGACATTTTAAGCACTGCCTCCGCTACACCGCCGAAACCAAGTGCATAAGCCGCACAAACCTTCTTTTCTGCTATAAGCGTGCTTACGATTTCAAATACCTGTTTAAGTGAATCTGCCTTAGGAAGTCCGTTTTCATCACATTCGGGCTCAAGCAAAACTGCCTTATGTCCTGCTTTCTTAAATTCATCGGAAATAATGTATTTAATGTCCGCAGTCGTTACAGCAAATGATATAAGTGTAGGTGGAACATGGATATGCTCAAATGTTCCGCTCATTGAATCCTTACCGCCGATTGCCGCAATACCCAAATCCTTCTGAGCTTTATATGCACCAAGAAGTGCAGAAAGCGGTTTGCCCCATCTTTCAGGATCACTTCCGAGTCTTTCAAAATACTCCTGGAAGCTGAGATATACATCAGAGAAGTATGCACCGCTTGCAATAAGCTTTGCCACAGACTCAACAACAGCAAGATATGCACCGTGGAACGGGCTTCTGTCTGAAATATACGGATTAAAGCCCCAGCTCATAAGTGAACATGTTGTTGTGTCACCCTTCTCTACAGGGATTTTCTGTACCATAGCCTGTACAGGTGTCATCTGGTTTTTACCGCCGAAAGGCATAAGCACTGCACCTGCTCCGATAGTGGAGTCAAAGCGTTCTGAAAGTCCTCTCTTTGAACAGACATTAAGGTTTGATGCAACACCTTTATAAAGATCAATAAATGCGCCTGTTGTGTCCTTCTCCCAGTCTGAACCTTCTTTGTTTACAGCAGTAATATGTTTTTCAGCACCATTTGAGTCCAAGAACTCTCTTGATATATCAACGATATCTTTACCGTTCCATTTTATAATAAGATGAGGATATTCCTTTACCTCTGCAACTACAGATGCCTCAAGGTTTTCGCCATATGCAAGCTCCATGAATTTCTCAACGTCGTCTTTGGATACAACAACAGCCATTCTCTCCTGTGACTCGCTTATTGCAAGCTCGGTTCCGTCAAGACCTTCATATTTTTTAAGCACTGCATTAAGATTTATTTCAAGTCCGTCTGCAAGCTCACCGATTGCTACGGATACACCACCTGCACCGAAGTCATTACAGCGTTTAATAAGTCCTGCTGCCACGGGATTTCTGAAAAGTCGCTGAAGCTTTCTTTCCTCGGGTGCATTACCCTTTTGAACCTCTGCTCCGCAGCTTTCAAGCGACTCAAGTGTATGCGACTTTGAAGAGCCGGTAGCTCCGCCGCAGCCGTCTCGTCCCGTTCTGCCGCCAAGAAGAATTACTATATCGCTGTCAACAGGTCTTTCTCTGCGTATGTTAATTTCCGGAGCGGCAGCAATAACCGCACCAACTTCCATACGCTTTGCAACATAACCCGAATGATAGATTTCATCAACTATGCCTGTTGCAAGACCAATCTGGTTGCCGTATGAAGAATAACCGGCAGCAGCAGTTGTAACTATCTTACGCTGAGGAAGCTTTCCCTCTATTGTTTTGCTTATCGGTGTAAGCGGATTGCCTGCACCTGTAACACGCATTGCACCATACACATATGAACGGCCTGAAAGCGGATCTCTTATCGCACCACCGATACAAGTAGCGGCACCACCGAAAGGCTCAATTTCTGTAGGATGGTTATGTGTCTCGTTTTTGAACATAAGGAGCCATTTTTCCTTTGCTCCGTTTACATCAACATCCATTTTTATAGAGCAGGCATTGATTTCCTCTGATTTATCAAGCTTGTCAAGCTTGCCCTCCTTAGAAAGCACCTTAACAGCAAGTGTAGCCAAATTCATAAGCGTTACAGGCTTTGTTATGCCAAGTGCTTTTCTGTCTGCAATGTATTCATCATAAACCGACTGTACAAGCTTGTCTTCAAACTCTGCTTTGTCGATGATTGTTAAAAATGTTGTGTGGCGGCAGTGATCTGACCAATAAGTATCTATTACCTTTATTTCGGTAATGGTCGGATTTCTCTTTTCGCCCTTAAAGTATTCCTGAACGAATGCAATATCATCTATATCCATTGCAAGTCCCTTTTCGGCAATAAAGCTCTCAAGACCGGCTCTGTCTAAATCAATAAAACCGACAAGTGTTTCTACCTCTGTGGGGATTTCGTACTCCATCTTGAGTGTTTGGGGCTTATTAAGAGATGCCTCCCTTGCCTCAACAGGGTTAATTACATATTTCTTTATCTTTTCGATTTCTTCATCAGTTAAGCTGCCATAAAGAGCATAAACCCTCATTGTTTTAATAAGAGGTCTTTCTCCTTGCGATATAAGCTGTATACACTGTGCGGCAGAGTCTGCTCTCTGATCAAACTGACCGGGAAGATATTCAACCGCAAACACATACGCACCGCCAAAATCAGTCTTATCTGATATTATGTCAAGCTGAGGCTCTGAAAAAACCGTTCTTTTACAGCTCTCAAAAAGCTCTGCATCAATGTTTTCAGCATCATAGCAGTTGACAATACGGACATCTTCAATACTTTTTATGCCCAAAAATGTTTTAATATCGTCAAAAAGCGACTTTGCTTCATTGGCAAGCTCTTTTTTCTTTTCAACGTATATTCTATAAACCATTTTAAGTTCCTCACTTTCTCATAAGTGCACGTTTTCCGATGTCTTTTCTGCAATAGCCGTTATCAAACTTAACCTTTGCCGTAAGCTCGTAAGCTTTATCAACTGCTCCCTGAAGAGTAGGTGCTGTTGCAGTAACACCAAGAACACGGCCGCCTGCAGAAAGAAGCTTATCGCCGTCCTTCTTTGCACCGGCAACATAGATTACTCCGTCGTCTGTTTCGGGTAAAACTATTTCATAACCGTTTTCATATTTAACAGGATAGCCCTTTGATGCAAGTATAACACAGCATGCCGAATTATCACTGAACTTTACCTCTGTTTTATCAAGTGTTCCGTTTGTTACAGCCTGCATAACAGTAAGAAGGTCACTTTCGAGAAGCGGAAGAACAACCTGTGTTTCAGGATCACCGAAACGGCAGTTATATTCAATTACCTTAGGACCGTCTTCAGTAAGCATAAGTCCGAAGTAAAGACATCCTCTGAACTCTCTGCCCTCTGCTGCCATTGCCTTGATTGTAGGCATAAATATTTTCTCCATACATTCATCGGCAATTTCTTTTGTATAGTATGGATTTGGAGCAACTGTTCCCATGCCGCCTGTATTAAGACCTTCGTCATTATCAAGGGCACGTTTATGATCCATTGAAGAAATCATAGGCACTAATGTTTTGCCGTCTGTGAATGAAAGCACAGAAACCTCGGGACCTGTCAGGAATTCCTCTATAACGATTTTTGTACCGCTTTCGCCGAATACCTTGTCCTCCATCATGGAATGAACAGCGTCAAAAGCCTGCTCCTTTGTTTCTGCAATTATAACGCCCTTGCCAAGTGCAAGACCGTCTGCCTTAACAACTGTCGGATACTTGCAGTTTGCCAAATGTTTAAGTGCGTCCTCAACATTATCATAAACTTCATATCCTGCTGTCGGTATATTGTATTTCTTCATAAGGTTCTTTGAGAAAATCTTGCTTCCCTCAATAATTGCTGCATTTGCCTTAGGTCCGAAACAAGGAATTCCGATTGCTTCAAGCGCATCAACAGCACCGAGCACAAGCGGATCATCGGGTGCAACAACAGCATAGTCAATTGAGTTTTCCTTAGCAAATGCTGTTATAGCATCTATATCTTTTGCTGATATATTAACACACTCGGCATCGGCAGCTATACCTCCGTTTCCGGGAAGTGCATATATTTTTTCAACAGATTTATTTTCTTTAAGCTTTTTAATTATGGCGTGTTCTCTGCCGCCGCCCCCTACTACCATTATTTTCACGGAACTTACCTCCTATTAGTGGTGGAATAATCTCATTCCTGTAAATGCCATTGCAATGCCGTATTTATCGCAGCATTCAATAACCAAATCATCTCTTACCGAGCCGCCCGGCTCTGCAATATAATCTACGCCGCTCTTTCTTGCTCTTTCGATATTGTCTCCAAACGGGAAGAATGCATCAGAAGCAAGCGAAACACCTTTTAATGATGAAAGATAGGCTGTTTTTTCTTCTTTTGTAAGTCTTTCGGGTTTTGTTTCAAATACGCTTTCCCAATTAGCTAAAAGCTCATCACAGTCGTCCTCTGAAATGTACTGGTCGATAACATTATCTCTTTCAGGTCTGCCGATTTTGCTTTTGAAAGGAAGACCAAGAACTTTGTCATGCAGTCTTAAATGCCAGATATCAGCCTTACTGCCTGCAAGTCTTGTACAGTGGATTCTTGACTGCTGTCCTGCACCAACACCGATAGCCTGTCCGTCCTCTGCAAAGCATACTGAGTTGGACTGAGTATATTTAAGTGTAATAAGCGCAATTATAAGGTCACGCTTTGCGTCCTCAGAAAGCTCTTTGTTCTTTGTTACTATATTGTTAAGAAGTTCAGCATCAATCTTGAAGTTATTTCTCTTCTGCTCAAAAGTTATGCCGAATACCTGCTTTATTTCCTTTTCCTCGGGAACATAGTCAGGATCAATTTTGATAACATTATATGAACCCTTACGTTTTGATTTAAGTATCTCAAGAGCCTCTTCTGTATATCCGGGAGCAATAACGCCGTCGGATACCTCTCTTTTGATAATCATAGCTGTTGTTTTATCGCACACGTCGCTTAATGCAATAAAATCGCCGAATGAAGACATTCTGTCAGTACCTCTGGCTCTCGCATAAGCACATGCAAGGGGTGACTCGTCAAGTCCTTCAATATCATCAACAAAGCATGCCTTTTTAAGCTTATCAGAAAGCTTGTTTCCAACCGCCGCAGATGTAGGGCTTACATGCTTAAAAGATGTTGCAGCAGTCATATTAAGTGCTGCTTTTATCTCCTTAACAAGCTGCCAGCTGTTAAATGCATCAAGGAAGTTGATATATCCCGGTTTGCCGTTAAGTATTTCAATGGGCAGGTCGCTTCCGTCTGCCATATATATTTTTGAAGGCTTCTGATTGGGATTACAGCCATATTTAAGTTCAAATTCTTTCATTTTTATCCTCCTTCGTACTTGCGTATATATTCTCTGACAGTTAATAGCAATAATTATGCATTTTTATTGAACATTCTGTTTTCAACCGTGCCGTTCTTAATGTCAACATAACGTACATAAAGTGAAATCTTATTGTTTTCGTTAAGCTTTGTCCATATTGTATCCGCAAAGCTGTCGATGTCATTTGGTATTGCTACTCTTTCAGGTTCGCCCTGGAATGTCGGGAGAGGATTTCCGTCACATACATAAGTATGGATAAAATGTCCGAGTCCGCTTATCGCTTCATAATCATAGAAATATCGTCCGCACGCACTGCCCTTTTCGTCCATTGATTTAAGGATACTCATTGTATATGTGAAATCATTATCCTTAAAATCCATGATACCGCTTATTCTGGGTGTGAAGTTAGGTGCATCAGGCTCAAATTCTCTTGTCTTCAATGCCTTTCTGAAGCCTTTTCCTTTTTTAAGAAAGTTATATATTGTGTCCGTCTGGTCACCGTTTGTAACAATGAGCTTATTCTCGTATTTTTTAATGGGAGAATAAATTATAAGGCTGGGATCCTCAACTTTTGATTCATCAAAGGGGTAAATTGTTACGGCTTCGCCTTCTTCTTTAAAAATACGGTTACGGCTGTTTTCGCTTCTGCCCATTATAAAATAAGCAGTTGCTGCCTTTTTGCCGTCAGCTGTTTTACCAATAATAATTCCTCTGCCTGCATAGGTGTTGTTCTCCAAAAGATTGCCAATTTCATCTATTTTATAAATTTCCATAACTATCTCCTTTTTCAGCTATATCCTTTGCAACCTTCTCGCAAGCCTTAGGAAGAAGTATCCATTCAGCCTGCTCCATTACTCTTCTCTGCAATACCTCCGGGGTGTCATCGTCTAAAACATTAACTGCCTTTTGGTATATTATTTCGCCGCCGTCAGGTATCTCATTTACAAAATGCACTGTTGCTCCTGTTACCTTTACGCCATAAGCAAGCGCTTTTTCATGAACATGAAGTCCATAACAGCCCTTGCCGCAGAACGAAGGTATAAGCGACGGATGCACATTAATAATTCGCTTAGGCCATTTTGATGTAAAATTCGCAGAAAGAATACACATAAATCCTGCAAGCACTATCATTTCAATTCCGTTTTCACGGAGCACTTCAAGGAGTTTTTCCTCAAAAGCCTCCTGTGAGCCAATCTCTTTTTTACTGACTACTGCAGTTTTAATTCCGTTCTGCGCAGCACGCTCAAGAGCATAGGCATCACTTTTATCGGAAACAACAAGAGCAATTTCACCGCTTACAAGCTGTCCGATTTTCTGGGAATCAATGAGTGCCTGCAAATTTGTTCCTCCGCCCGAAACAAACACAGCTATTTTTGTTTTATTCATATATTTGTCCCCCGTTAGGCAATGATTACGCCCTCGTCTGACTTAACTACCTCGCCGATGATATACGCGTCCTCACCGTTTGCTCTAAGTATTTCAACAGACTTTTCCGCATCTGCCTTATCAACAACTATACTCATGCCAACACCCATGTTGAATGTATTGAACATATCTCTTTCGGGGATGTTTCCTGCCTTTGCAATAAGATCAAATACAGGAAGTACCTTAATGGCACTCTTTGTTATTTTTGCTGAGTATCCCTTTGGAATACTTCTGGGAATATTTTCATAGAAGCCGCCGCCCGTAATGTGCGAAACAGCCTTGATTGTTACCTGCTCACTTAATGCAAGAACAGGCTTTACATATATTTTTGTAGGTGTAAGAAGTGCCTCACCGAGAGATTTTCCGCCAAGCTCAGCAACAGGAGTCTTGATATCCGCATTTTCAATATCAAATACCTTACGAACAAGTGAAAAACCGTTTGAATGAACTCCGCTTGATGCAAGTCCGATTATTACGTCGCCTTCTGTTACCTTTGAATTGTCAAATACCTTTTTCTTGTCTACAACACCAACAGAAAAACCTGCAAGGTCATACTCATCAATGCCGTAGAAACCGGGCATTTCTGCTGTTTCTCCGCCGATTAACGCCGCACCTGACTGAACACAGCCTTCAGCTACGCCCTTAACGATTTCGGCTATTTTTTCGGGAACGTTTTTGCCGCAGGCAATGTAGTCAAGGAAAAACAATGGTTTAGCTCCACAGCAGATAATGTCATTAACACACATGGCAACGCAGTCGATGCCGATTGTGTCATGCTTATCCATAATAAATGCAAGCTTAAGCTTTGTGCCTACTCCGTCTGTTCCGCTGACAAGCACAGGTCTTTCCATGCCTGTTATATCAAGCTCGAAAAGTCCTCCGAATCCACCGATATCCGATGCTGCACCTGCTGTAATTGTTCTTGCTATGTGCTGTTTCATAAGCTCAACAGCTTTATAGCCGGCAGTAATGTCAACTCCCGCTTCCTTATAGCTTTCGCTCATGCTTTTCATTCCGTCGCCTTCTTTCCATCCGAAATTTTCTGCTCAAATCTGTTTTTTGATGATGCCTTTGGTGTTTCCGTAGGGTATTTGCCGTCAAAGCAAGCCGCACAATATCCGCCGCAGTGGCTTCCGCCTGCAAGCAGATTTACATATTCGGTATTAAGATAGCCAAGTGAGTCAACACCGATTATTTCCGCTATCTCCTCAACCGTATGGTGACATGCAATGAGGTTTTCTCTTGAATCAATATCTGTTCCATAATAACAGGGGTTTGTGAAAGGAGGTGCTGAAACACGCATATGAACCTCTGTTGCACCTGCATTTCTTACAAGCTGTACTATACGTCTGCTTGTTGTTCCTCTTACTATTGAGTCATCTATAAGCACTACTCTTTTGCCCCTTATTGTCTCGGCAATAGGGTTAAGCTTGATTTTTACTTTATCTTCTCTTGATTTCTGTCCGGCTGATATGAATGTTCTGCCGATATATTTGTTTTTAATAAAGCCGACACCGTAAGGAATGCCTGACTGACGTGAGTATCCGATTGCGGCATCAATACCGGAATCGGGAACACCGATTACAATATCAGCCTGTACGGGGTGCTCAAGTGCAAGGAATGTACCTGCACGGAGTCTTGCATTATGAACCGAATATCCGTCAATAATTGAGTCCGGACGTGCAAAGTAAATATATTCAAATACACACATTGAAGGGTCCTGCTTACCGCAGTGATCCTCTATTGTGCGAACGCCGTCTTTATCAAATACAACGATTTCACCAGGTTTAAGGTCACGAATCAGTGTTGCTCCGACTGCATCAAGAGCGCAGCTTTCGCTGGCAACAATATATTTGCCGTCTTCTGTCTTGCCGTAGCAAAGAGGTCTGAAGCCTCTCTCGTCTCTTGCGGCAATAAGCTTTGAAGGTGACATAATTACAAGTGAATATGCACCTCTGATTTTGTTCATTGCATTGCTTACAGCTTCTTCTATTGAAGACGATTTAATCCGTTCTCTTGTTATTATATATGAAATAACCTCTGTATCGCTTGTTGTGTGGAAGATTGCGCCGTTAAGCTCAAGCTCCTCACGAAGCTCCATTGAATTAACAAGGTTTCCGTTATGTGCAAGCGCCATTCTGCCCTTTATATGATTAACAACTATGGGCTGTGCATTGGCACGGTCATTGTTGCCTGTTGTACCGTAACGTACATGGCCGACTGCCATATTGCCCTGTGTAAAAGTTGCCATAACTTCAGGTGTAAATACATCATTTACAAGGCCGACATCTTTATGCACGCTGAAAAGCCCGTCATCATTTACAACAATGCCGCAGCTTTCCTGTCCTCTGTGCTGAAGTGCAAAAAGGCCATAATACGCATCTGTAGCTACATCGCAGGTTTTCTCGGCAAATACGCCAAAAACTCCGCATTCTTCTCTTAAAGAGCTCATTAATTTATTCCCCCATTAATCGGCGCATTACTTCTTGATAAGCTTCCTCTGTTCCGCCGAGGTCACGTCTGAAACGGTCCTTATCAAGCTTTTCGTTTGTGTCCTTGTCCCAAAGACGGCATGTGTCAGGTGATATTTCATCTGCAAGCACGATTGTTCCGTCTGAAAGTCTGCCGAACTCAATCTTGAAGTCAACAAGCTTAATGTTAAGTCCTAAGAAGTATGCTTTAAGTGTGTCGTTAACTGTGAATGCCATTTTTTTGATTGTTTCAATTTCTTCCGCAGTAGCAAGCTTAAGTGCGATTGCATGGTATGCATTCATAAGAGGATCGCCAAGCTCGTCGTTTTTATATGAAAATTCGATTGTAGGCTCGTCAAATACAATGCCTTCTTCAACACCGTAGCGTTTTGCAAAAGAGCCTGCTGATATATTTCTGATAATTACCTCAAGAGGTACAATGGATACTTTCTTAACTACTGTTTCTCTGTCGTTAAGCTCCTCAACAAAATGAGTAGGCACACCCTTTTTCTCAAGAACCTGCATAAGCATGTTTGTCATTCTGTTATTGATTGAACCTTTGCCGACAATTGTGCCTTTTTTCTCGCCGTTAAAAGCAGTTGCATCATCTTTGTATGATACAATATAAAGTTCGGAGTCATCTGTTTTATATACTTTTTTTGCTTTTCCTTCGTACAGCTGTTCTCTTTTTTCCATTGTGGTTGTCTCCTTTTAAAATAATAGCAATTTTAGTGGATTACGTGTTACATGTTGCTGTATTTAGCTGATACATCAGCATTTTTAGCAAGTATTTTTTCTCTGTTTGCTGCTCTCTCTGCCTTAAGCTTGTCCTGAAGCTCCTTTTCGGTTACGGCAAGAATCTGAATAGACAGCAAAGCGGCATTTCCGGCCCCGTCAATAGCTACAGTTGCAACAGGTATACCTGTAGGCATTTGTACAGTTGAAAGGAGCGCGTCCATGCCGCTTAATGTATCACTTTTTACGGGTATGCCAATTACAGGTAGCACTGTATTAGCTGCAATTGCCCCTGCAAGATGCGCAGCCTTTCCCGCAGCCGCAATAATTACACCAAAGCCGTTATCTGCTGCATTTTCAGCAAATGCCTTAGCCTCTTCCGGTGTTCTGTGAGCTGAATATACGTGTACTTCATAGGGTACACCATAAGACTTAAGCGTATCAAACGCCTTGCTTACTACAGGTAAATCGCTGTCGCTTCCCATGATGATTGCTACTTTTTTCATTAATATGACCTCCGTTAAATTTTTGAATATCTATATTAAATAAAATTATATATTTAAAATTAATAAGGGCAGACTTACCCCATACCTAAAGAAATAAGCTGCCCAGACGGTCGACAATAACAATATCTTCTCCGTTTCCCCATGGTAAACCCCATGCTTCCGTCAGTTACGGAGAATTCCAACAATATTGTATCATTACATGCATTTTTCGCCAATAGTCCCATTAAACAAATTATACAATATTTTTAAAATGAATTTGTGAATATACACTAAAAGGATTACAAATTTAACATACTATCAGACAAATGTGTTAAATTTTTACACTACTTGGAAAATGTAAAATTTGAGATAGTCTGTCTCGGGTACATTCCAAAGTATGGGATGATCCGGTGACTGCTGTCTAGCCTCAATTTGTCTCAATTCAACATTTGCGTCCATAGCCGCCGAGCGAAGCATCTTTCTGAAAAGCTCGTCGCTCATAAAATGCGAACATGAACATGTGGCAAGATAACCGCCTCTTGGCAAAAGCTTCATTGCCTTCATATTTATTTCCTTATATCCTCTTTCTGCATTCTTTATTGTTGCAGAGCTTTTTGTAAATGCCGGCGGATCAAGTATTATATAGTCATAAAGACTTTTTCCCTCATTCGCCATATTGGTCAGAAGCTCAAATACATCTGCACACTCAAAAGTCATTTTATCCTCAAGACCGTTTAACACCGCATTATCTTCGGTCATTTTAACAGCATCCTTGGATATGTCCACCGCTGTAACATGCTCGGCACCTGCGGCCGCACAGTTAAGCGCAAATGCACCTGTATGCGTGAAACAGTCAAGAACTCTTCTTCCTTTTGCTATTTTTGCCGCCGCAAGGCGATTATATTTCTGGTCAAGGAAAAATCCTGTTTTTTGTCCGTCGATATAGTCAACATTGTATTTTATACCGTTTTCGGTAATAATAATTTTTCCGTCTGTATCACGCAGAAGGTTTTCTCCGTCAAAGAAAGCCTTATATTCCTCCAAGCCTTCCTTTTCACGAATTTTAACATCGTTGCGTTCATAGAGCACTGTTATTTCTTCTCCCATTTCTCTAAGTACTCTAATAATTATTGTATAAATCATATTTTTTATTCTGTCTATGCCAAGTGAAAGACACTGAGTAACAAGTACAGAGCCGAAACGGTCAACAGTAAGTCCCGGAAACTGGTCTGCCTCACCGAATATAAGGCGGCAGCAGCTGAAATCATCGCCCATTACAGTTTTTCTGTAGTCAAGAGCATAATGTATTCTTCTTTCATAAAAGTTCTCATCAAATTTATCATTTGTATTCTTTGAAATAATCCTAATTCGGATTTTGGAATTATCATTTATAAATCCTGTACCCATGTAGCGGTTTTTAGCCGAAAATACATCAACAAGGTCTCCGTTGTCATAGTCACCATCTATTGTTATTATTTCATCAGAAAATACCCACGGATGGCCGCCCTTAATGGCTCTGACAGCCTTATCCGTTACCGTTGCCTTTGTAAAGTCTCTAGTTGTTTTCATTATTTTACTTCCTTTATTAATTATTTCAATCCGTTTTTAGTTTACCATATATTCTTTCATATTTAAAGGCAGATTGGCCCATATAAATAAATAAAGAAAAGATATTTCAGTTTCTGTTGTATTATGACTGATTTTGTATTATAATTAACAAAAATTTCGACCGACTATAAGGAGATACTTTAATGAGAACAACATCATCAGGGAAACAGGACAGCTGGCAATTATTTAAGCGTCTCGCCACATACCTCATCGGTGTATATTTTACATCTGTTGCTATTGCAATTTCAAAAATGACACCGCTTGGTATATCACCAAATTCATCTTTGCCAAATGAAATCAGCATTATACTGGATGCAAACCTCGGTCTGATTACAGCCATAGTATTTTCATGCTTTGTATTTGTACAGTGGCTGCTTTTGGGTAAGAACTTTAAGGTAATTAATTTCATTCAGGTTTTGCTCTCAATTATATTTGGATTTTTCGTAAACTTTTCGGTGGCTCTTGTAAACAGATTTCTTCCGCCGTGTGATACATACTTTCTGCAGTTGGTTTATACAATTGCTAGTGCTCTTCTTCTCGGCGCCGCAGTTGAAGTCTATCTTGCACCTAAGGTAATGGCACTGCCAGCTGAAGGTCTTGCGCAAGCAGTTGCGGTTCGCTTTAAAATGCCGTTTCCAAAAGCAAAGAATATCTGTGACATCACTATTGTTTCTGTTTCTGTAATACTGTCACTCATATTTTTCAAAACTCTTTACGGAATACGAGAAGGTACAATTATTCATGCCATTCTTGTCGGCCGTGCAGTTAAATGGACAGACAACCTTTTCGGCAGACAGCTCAACTGTTTCCTTTGGGGCAATGAAGGTATAACAGATAACATCAATGAGAAGATAGAAGAAGAAATTGCCGAAAGCATGGAATTAGAAGAAATATAATTATGCATACAAAAACACCTGAGTTTATTTTCTCAGGTGTTTTAATTTATGTTTTCAAAGTATTACATCTATTTTTTTATCAAGAGTCATTGAGCTTTCGGTAATACTGCAATCATAGGCAAGCACATTTACTCCTGCTTTTGATGCCGCCATAAGTGAAGTCGCAAAGCTTTTATCCATTTCTGCGTTTGGCATAAAAGCCCTTATTCCCTTCATCTGGATTACAAACAGCACCGAACATTCATAGCCTTCCTCATGCGCTCTTATCAGTTCACGAAGATGTTTAGAACCTCTTTCGGTAGGAGCATCGGGAAACTTTGCAATTCCGCCAACATCAAGGTTTACGCCCTTCACTTCTGCAAACCCCTTAACACCGTCACGCTCATAATAAATGTCAAAACGTGAGTCTCCGTATTTAACCTCTCGCTTTACAAACTGAGGAAAACCTATTTCCTTAATTCTGCCGATTTTTACAGCCTCAAAAACAGCCGCATTTGGTGCCTGTGAATCAATATTTACCAATTCCTTACCTTTATATATTCCTATAAGCGAGTATTTTGTTTTCCTGTTCGGTTTATTGCTTTCTTCAAGCACTGCCTCTGTACCGCTTATAAGCAGCTCTTTAAGTCTGCCTGTGTTTTTAACATGCACCGTTTCCTCTTTTCCCTCAACAATGACTTTTGCAAGAAACCTGTTCGGTCTTGAGAGAAAAACTCCATGTTTTGTATTATAATACTCCATGTCAGCAAACGCTCTTTATATCTGCAAGCTCAAATCTGTACTTTTGCTTTACATCGGGATATTTCTCATGGTCAACCTCAGAGTTAAACATGTCGTAAGGGCGGATATACAGCTTCATATCACCGTAAAGTGCACGGTATACAACATATTTTTCTCCTGTCTCACTGTGGATTGCAATATCCTCAACAAAATAATAATTTCCTTAAAATGCTTATAACCTTTTTAATTTCCATTTTATCCTCCTGTAAAACAGCCATGAAAACCCACGATTTCAGAAATTACTGGTGATATGTCTCAAGGAAATCAGCAAGCTCCGACAAGCAAACTCAAGCTGTTCCTTTCTGCAAGATAAACCATTCTGAAATGGTCCGGTGCATCCCAGTGGAAGCCCCTGCCGTGTGTAACAAGTATTTTTTTTCTCAGGAAGTCAAGCGCAAACTGCTCATCATCGTGTATGTTAAACCTCTCGATATCAAGCCTAGGGAATATATAAAATGCTTGCTTTTGGCTTAACAACACTGATACCGGGTATCTCCTTAAGTGCATTATATATGCATTCTCTCTGCTCATATACACGTCCGCCGGGAAGAAGAAGTTCATCAGCAGACTGTATTCCGCCCATTGCCGACTGTATTATTGACTGGCCAGGTACATTTGAACACAGGCGCATTGAAGAAAGCATATTAATACCTTCAATATAGCCTTTTGCTTTGCTCTTATCACCGCTTAAACACATCCACCCGCATCTCCAGCCTGCTACTCTGTGTGATTTTGAAAGACCGTTAAGGCATACACACATTAAATCGGGGCAAAGCGACGCAATTGCTGTATGCTTAAGTCCGTCCATTACAAGCCTGTCATAAATCTCATCAGCAAATATGGCAGCTCATTCTGTCTTGCAACCTCAACTATTTCCTCAAGCAGTTCCTTGGGGTAAAGTGCACCTGTCGGGTTATTGGGATTGATTACTACTATTCCCTTTGTTCTTGAAGTTACCTTGCTTTTTATATCATCAATATCGGGGAACCATTCTGCCTGTTCATCACAATGATAGTGAATAGCCGTACCGCCTGCAAGAGTAATTGAAGCAGTCCAAAGCGGATAATCGGGTGATGGCACAAGAATTTCATCGCCGTTATTAAGCAATCCCTGCATAGACATTGCTATAAGCTCGCTTACGCCGTTTCCTGTATAAATATCATCTATGTCTACATTTGGAATATTTTTAAGCTGACAATACTGCATGATTGCCTTTCTTGCAGAAAATAAACCCTTTGAATCCGAATATCCTTCTGTATCACGAAGATTATAAATCATATCTTTATCATTTCGTCGGGCGCAGTGAAACGAAAAGGCGCAGGATTTCCGATATTAGCTTGAGTATTCTCATACCCATCGCTTCCATCGCACTCGCTTCATCCATAACAGGTCCTCTTATATCGTAACTTACATCATCAAGCTTGTTGATTTTTCAAACTTTCCATTTTTCCACTTTCCCTATTTAATATTATTCATATATGAAACAAAAAAACACCCTAAGCAAAATTGCTTGGGCGAAATAATATCCGTGTTACCACCTAAATTCAAGGCATGAGCCTTACTTCAAATCGGTACTGACATACCGTTTCTCTGTAACGTGAGAATCACGTTGAAGTCTACTCGCTTACGCTTTCGGTCCAAGGCTCAAAGACTGCTTCCCATTCATCCGCATAAAGGCTCTCAGCACAGGCATCAAACTAAACATGCCTACCTTCTCTCTGAAATGCTTAAACAAAAGGTACTCCTTCTTATCACTGCTTTTCTGCTGTAATTTTATTTAATACGTATTATACACGCTTTATTTATATTGTCAACACAATTTTTCATTCTTTTAAATTTATTAAAGCAGCGGAACTGCAACAAGTTCACCGTTTTTAAAAACAACGGCTTCTTTAAATCCGCATTGCTTTGCCAGTCTTTCTGCTTCGGCAAACTTATAGCATAAACCCTCGGCATCATGCGCATCTCCGGAAAAAATAATGCGTCCGCCAAGCTTATGCCATTTAACAAGAATATCCGCCATGGGATACGGCACATTTCTGTAGCCCCTTGACATTGCTCCTGTATTGATTTCGATAATTTTATCCTTTGCCAAGCAAATACAATGCCTCGTTTACCGCAGATACATAACGCTTGTTTCCTGTATCAAAATTCTGTCATCTTCATTGAATTTCATAACAAGGTCAAAATGTCCGATAATGTCCGCACAGGTTAAGCTCGCAGACTGCGAAACGGTACTATAATAGTCCCTCGCAAAAGGCAAAATAATCACCGTCATAAAAATCAGCTACGTTTTTCCTGAATATCTCTTCACTCTCATCAACCGGAAGATATTCTTCGGCCTTTTTCACATAATGAACAGATGAAATAACGTAGTCAAAGGCAGACAAATCATTTATATCAGAATAAAAATCACGCTCTATTCCAAGATATATCTCAATTTTATCGGAATATTGTTTTTTTAAATTAATAATAACTCTTTTATAGTTTTCCGTATTTTCCTCACTCATACAATAGCTCTCGTCAAAGGGCGTATGGGAGTGCCCCGAAAAGCCGATAGCATCCATGCCATTGCTTATCGCAGCTCTAGCCATTTCATCCGGTATAAGTTTACCGTCACAAAAAATCGTATGAGTATGAAAATCAGAATTTATCATTGTGTCATTTTCTCCTGTTTAACTTTGTGGTCTATAACATGTCTTGAAGCAAGCTCATTTGATATATCCTCCAGTGATATACCCATTTCAATCATCATTACCATCACATGATAGCATAAATCCGATATTTCGTAAATTGTTTCTTTCTTGTCGTTGTCCTTAGCGGCAATAATTACCTCTGTTGATTCCTCGCCTACTTTTTTCAGTATCTTATCCAAGCCTTTTTCAAAAAGATATGTTGTGTATGAGCCCTCTTTTTTATCGGTTTTTCTGCCCTCAATAAGCTGCATAAGACCTTCATATGAGAAGTAGTTTACATCGTTATTTTCATAGACAACATCGTTAAAGCATGAATCGGTTCCGAGGTGGCATGCAGGGCCGTCCTTTTTAACAAGTACAGTAAGCGCATCTCTGTCACAGTCTGCAATTATGCTTACAATATGCTGAAAGTTGCCTGATGTCTCGCCCTTTCTCCAAAGCTCCTGTCTGGAACGTGACCAAAAGCAGGTTTTGCCCTCTTTTATACTTATTTCAAGGCTTTCCCTGTTCATATATGCAACCGTAAGCACCTTTTTAGTTTCGGCGTCCTGAACAACTGCGGGAATAAGTCCCTTTGCATCAAATTTAAGTTCATTTATATCAAGCATTTATATTTCCCCTTATATTCTCATATTAATTCCTTCGTTTTTAAGTGTTTTCTTAAGGTCCTTAATATCCACTTCTCCAAAATGGAATATTGAGGCCGCAAGACCTGCATCAACCTTAGGAAGTGCTTTAAAAAGCTTAATGAAGTCCTCCTTACAGCCTGCACCGCCGGACGCAATTACAGGGATTGATACCGCATTGCACACCGCATCAAGCATTTCAATATCAAAACCGCCTTTGACACCGTCTGTATCAATACTGTTTACAACAATTTCTCCTGCGCCGTTTGAAACGCATTTTTTAATCCATTCAATAGCGTCCATGCCTGTATCGTCTCTTCCGCCTCTGGCAAAAACTCTGAACTGGCCGTCTACTCTTTTTACATCAACCGAAAGCACAACGCACTGGTCACCGTATTTTTGAGCCGCTTCATGAATCAAGTCTGGGTTTTTGATTGCTCCCGAGTTTACACTGACCTTATCGGCACCGCATTTAAGAACTCTGTCAAAATCATCGACTGTGTTAATGCCGCCGCCTACCGTAAGCGGTATGAATATCTGTTCAGCAACCTTTTTAAGTATGTCTGTAAAAAGTGTTCTGCCCTCTGCCGATGCGGTTATATCATAAAACACAAGCTCATCTGCACCGCCGTCACTGTAAAAGCGTGCCAAGTCCACAGGTGAGGAAACGTCTGCAAGTCCGAGAAAGTTCACACCCTTAACAACTCGTCCGTCTTTTACGTCTAAGCATGGAATTATTCTTTTTGTAATCATTCTGCCGCCCCCTTTGCTGTCTTAATAGCCTCTGTTAAATCAAGAGCATTTTCATAAAGCGCTTTGCCAAGAATAGCGCCGTACATATTCATTTCGGAAAGCTTCTTAATGTCCTGAATTGTTGAAACTCCGCCGGAAGCCACAATGTCTAAATTAAAACGCTCGTTCATTTCCTTATAAAGCTCGGTATTTGTTCCGCCGAGCATACCGTCTTTTGAAATATCAGTGCATATGACGGTTTTTACTCCTAACTGTTCAAGCTCTGCACAAAAATCAAAGCATTTTATGGCTGTTGTTTCCAGCCAGCCTTTTATTGCTACAAAACCATCTCTTATATCAACGCCGACTGCTATTTTATCGCCGTACCTTCCCACCATTCGCTTAAGGAATACGCTGTCCTTAACTGCGGCAGTACCGAGGATAACCCTTGAAACACCGATATTTATGTATTTTTCAACGACCTCATCACTTCGTATGCCGCCGCCTATTTCTACCTTCATGCTTGTTTTTTCTACAATTGCCTTTACGGTCTCAATATTTGCCGTTGTGCCGTCCTTTGCACCTTCGAGGTCAACTACGTGAAGGTATTCGGCACCGCACTTTTGGAACTTCTCCGCAAACTCAGGCGGATTTTCACTGTATACGGTCATTTGGTCATAATCGCCCTTTTTGAGTCTTACCGCACAGCCGTTATACAAATCTATTGCAGGGATAATATACATAACATTCTCCTTAAACACTTATTACTTATATCTCACAAAAGGCCTTCAGAATTTTAAGTCCGACCTCGCCGCTTTTTTCGGGGTGGAACTGAGTGCCGTATACATTCTTATTCTGCACTGATGCTGTAAGCATTGCACCGTACTCCGCATCTGCCGTAACAGATTCTGCACAGTCGGCTGCATAGAATGAATGCACAAAGTACACACAGTCGCCATCATTTGTGTATTTATAGATAGGGCTCTTTTCCTTATCCTTAGGGAACACAAGACCGTTCCAGCCGATATGCGGTATTTTAAGGTCTTTGGGGATTACGCCCTCAATTGTCTTTACATTGCCCGTAATAAGGCCCAAGCCTTCATGCTCGCCGTATTCATAGCTTTTGTCAAACAAGAGCTGCATGCCAAGGCAAATGCCGAGTATCGGCTTACCCTTTGCCGCCTGCTCCTTTACAACAGCATAAAGACCGCTCTTTTTCAGTTTCTCGGCTGCATCACCGAATGCGCCGACACCGGGAGTATTATTCTGTCACATTTATCTATTAATTCTTTGTCACCTGTTACAACTGCCTCTTTGCCGATGAAGGCAAATGAGCTTTTTAGTGAAAAAAGGTTGCCTACGCCGTAATCAATTATCGCTATCAAACTGTCATCTCCTTTTAAAAACTCTTAAACCCCCAAGCTTTTTATAAAAAGCTTGACCAAAAATTTTCACACTGAAACAACGTATGTTGTTTCAGAAATAAATTTAGATTGAGCCTTTTTAAAGGCTCACTAGGTTTGGGACAGCGTCCCAAGGTCTTTGTCTTTATAGTATCCCTTTGGTTGAAGGTATCTCGTCAGCATACTTTTCGTCAATTGCAGCCGCCTTTGCCAGCGTTCTTGCAAATGCCTTAAATGTGCCCTCTATTATATGATGTGAATTAGTACCCGCAAGCTGTTTAATATGCAGGCTCATGGGCAGATTTCTGACAAACGAAGTGAAAAACTCCTCTGTAAGCTCTGTATCAAATGATCCAACCTTTTCTGTCGGTATTTCAAGCCCATAACCAAGGTACGCCCTTCCGCTTATATCAACAGCACACATTATAAGTGTTTCGTCCATCGGCAGAATTAAATCCCCATAGCGGTTAATGCCTCTCATGTCCCCAAGTGCTTCCTTAAAAGCCTGTCCGAGAACAATGCCTATATCCTCAACACTGTGGTGGTCGTCCACATCAACATCACCCTTGCAGTTTATGCTAAGGTCAAAGCGTCCGTGGCGTGCAAAAAGCGTGAGCATATGGTCAAGAAACCCAACACCTGTAGTAATTTCGCTCTGTCCGCTGCCGTCAATATCAAGAGAAACAAAAACATTCGTTTCCGCCGTTTTTCTCTTTATTTCCGCTGTTCTCATCAGCTTTTCGCCTCCTCATTAAGTATGAGTTCCGTTTTTTCAATTAAAGCCTTCATCTGCTCCATTGTCCCGATTGTAATTCTGTTGTAGTCCTTTATTCTTTCCTTAGTGAAATGACGTATCAGTATGCCTTTGTCCTTTAACCTCATATAAAGCTTACCGCCGTCAATTTTATTGTTCTTTGCAAAAACAAAATTCGCTTTTGAATCAAGCACATCAAAGCCAAGCCTGTTAAGCTCTTTAACCGTATACTCTCTGTTTGCGATTATTGTATTGCAGTTGTCTCTGTAATACTTAGCATCATTAAGTGATGCTTCGCCTGTTATTAATGTAAGGCGGTTTATATTATAAGGATTTGTAGAAAACTTAATTTTGTTCAAATCCTTTATTATCTCTTCATTTCCAATGGCATATCCAAGTCTTCCGCCGGCAAGTGAGCGTGACTTTGAATAAGTCTGTACCACAAGAAGGTTATCATACTTATGAACAAGATTTACCGCACTTTCCGCACCGAAATCCACATAAGCCTCATCAATAACAACCACATTATCAGGGTTTGTCTTTAAAATCTCCTCTATATCATCAAGCGATATAGTCATGCCTGTCGGTGCATTTGGATTAGCAATGAAAATCGCCTTATTTATCCCCTTAAAGTCGTCAACAGGGATAGAAAAATCCTCTTTAAGCGGTTTTATATCTGCATCTATGCCGTAAAGATCAGCATATACCTCATAAAAACCATAAGTAATGTCCGCAAATGCCGCACCGTTTTGGCAGAATGACATAAACGCAAAGTTAAGCACCTCATCCGAACCATTTCCGATAAATATGTTTTCGGGACACACACCGTATGTTTCTGCCAGTCTTTTTGTAAGCGATGAGCACACCGGATCGGGATAGAGTTTAATATTATCAATGGCACTTTTGTCAATCGCATTTAATACAAGCGGTGAAGGCGGAAAAGGTGATTCATTTGTATTAAGCTTAATATATTTCATATCAGTCGGCTGTTCACCGGGAACATATTCCTCAAGAGAAGAAAATTTTGTGTCCATAAATCTGCTCATATTGTCTCACTCCTTATTAAAATCCTGCCTTATCAAACCTCACGAGTGCTGAACGTGCATGAGCCGAAAGTCCCTCATTCTCCGCAAAAAGAGCTACATCATCGCATACCGCTCCAAGTGCTTCCTTTGTGTAATATGTAAAGGCTGACTTTTTGACAAAGTCATCAACTGACAGCGGACTTGAAAACTTAGCCGTTCCGCTTGTAGGAAGTGTATGGTTTGTGCCTGCAAAATAGTCACCCAATGCCTCGGGGCAGTATTTGCCCAAGAATATTGAGCCTGCATTTTTAATTCTGTCAAGATAATCAAACGGATTATCCACGCAAAGCTCCAAATGCTCGGGAGCTATTTCATTTGCTATATCTATTCCCTGATCTATTGTATCGGCAACAATAATTTTGCCGTTATTCTCAATTGACGGTCTTGCTATTTCCTCCCTCGGAAGAATTGCAAGCTGTGCTTCAAGCTGTTCAGCCACTTCATCAGCAAGCTTTCTGCTGTCAGTAACAAGCACCGCTGATGCAAGTTTATCATGCTCTGCCTGTGAAAGCAAATCCGCAGCAACTGTTTTTGCCGAACAGGTTCCGTCAGCAATAACAAGTATTTCACTGGGACCTGCAATCATATCAATGTCAACAAGTCCGAATACCTGTTTTTTTGCCTCTGCAACAAATGCATTTCCCGGGCCGACTATTTTATCTACCTTAGGTATGGATTCTGTGCCGTTGGCAAGCGCCGCGACAGCCTGTGCTCCGCCTACCTTAAATATTCTGTCAACACCTGCTATCTTTGCGGCCGCAAGAATAACAGGATTGATTTTGCCGTTTCTTGCTGGAGTAGTCATTACTATTTCCTTTACTCCTGCAATTTTAGCCGGAACAGAATTCATAAGCACTGTCGAAGGATATGCTGCTGTGCCTCCGGGAACATAAAGACCAACTCTTTCAAGCGGTGTTACCTTCTGTCCAAGCACTACTCCGTCCTTCTCAGCTATAATAAAGCTGTTTTTCACCTGATGTTTATGATAGTCATAAATGTTTTCTTTAGCTTTTGATTACTTCGAGAACTTTTCATCAACTGCCTCAAAAGCTTCCTCAATTTCCTTATCTGTTACTTCAAGACAGTCAGTAACAGTATTATCGAATTTCTCGCAGTATTTAAAAAGTGCCTTATCCTTATTCGCTTTTACATCTGCAATTATTTCGGAAACAATATCCTCAACACCTGTTGCCGAAATACCCCTTGCAAATATTTCGTCTGTACTTGTTTTTGAAAATTCCATTATTTTAATCATCTAGTTATCTCCCTCAAATCTGCATACGGAATTTATTGCCTCGCAAAGCTCCATTATCTCTCTGTTCTTGAATTTATAGCTTACCTTGTTCGCTATAAGCCTTGCGCTTATAGGCAGTATCTCCTCAAGCACTGCAAGATCGTTTTCCTTAAGCGTAGTACCCGTTTCAACTATATCGACTATTACATCGCTCATTTTAAGTATAGGTGCAAGCTCTATTGAGCCGTTTAATTTTATTATATCAATCTGTCTGCTCTGTGTCGAATAATAATGCTTTGCAATATTGGGGAACTTGGTTGCCACCCTTAATGTTCTGGCTGTATTATCCCTGAACCCCTTGGGACCTGCAACACACATTCGGCATTTACCCATATTTAAGTCCGAAAGCTCATATACATCTGGCTCGTACTCAAGCAATATATCCTTGCCCGCAACACCGATGTCCGCTGCTCCTCTTTCTACATAAATAGCTACATCAGAAGGCTTTACCCAAAAATAACGGATTTTATTTTCCTCACTCTCAAATATAAGCTTTCTGTTATTCTCTAAAATTGACGGACAGCTGTATCCTGCCTTATCAAATATTTTATATACATTTTCACCAAGTCTTCCCTTGGGAAGCGCAACATTAATTACCTGCTTCAACGCTTTCAAGCCCCCTTTCGCTCATTTTGAAAATCTGTTTGTAGCGACCGTTTTGCGGTATGCTCTTAAGCACCGAAACACTTCCAAGCTCCGACAGGTTTTTAACTGCTTTGGCAAGTGACTTTGCCGAAACATCATCATCATAAACAATAAGCACATCTGCATCATATTCATCATCCGAAACATTAAGCCAGTCAAGCATATCAAGATAAACCGCAAAGCCTATTGCTCCTGCACTTTTACCGAACTTATGCACAAGATTGTCATAGCGTCCGCCCGAAAGAATATTTGACGGTATTCCCGAAACATAGCCCGTGAATACTATGCCGTTATAATAATTCATATCATTTATAACAGAAAAATCAATGTTTATGTTTTTATCACAGCCGTAAAGCTTGAGTATTTCATAAACACCCTTAAGCTCATTAATGGCCTCGTCTGTTTTCTCATTTATGCTGAGTCTTTCAAGCTCATCAGTCACGCTTTCAAATGAACCGTAAACAGATGCAAGCTTGATTGCTCTTTCCGTAATATCATTGCTTATACCGTGTAAAGTACAAACCTTCCTTATTTCAGCCGTATTCTTTGCACCGATATGCTTAAGTATCTCTTCTCTTATGCTTTCGGGTAAATCTCCCAAGAACTCACATATAAGCCCCGAATGAGAAATATCAAGTATATAATCATCTGAAATCGCCATAAGACTCTTTACCGCAAGCATAAGCACCTCGGCAGTTGAATAAAGGTCTATATCTCCTATACATTCAAGTCCTGTCTGTAGTATTTCTCTGAACTCATGACCGCCTCTTTTTGTGCGGTATACGTTTTCGTTATAGTAAAGCTTCTCTGTATAATGGCTGTCCTTTATATTTTTAACTATCGAAAGCGTTACGTCAGGTTTAAGTGCCATAAGCTTGCCGTTTAAGTCGGTAAATGTAATAATATCACTGCTTAAAAGGAAATTTTTGTTTTCGGCATACAAATCATATTCTTCAAACTTACTCATCTTATACTGCTTATAGCCAAACTGTTTATAAAGATTCTTTAAGCTCAATATTGCTTCTTCATCATTTTTAATATGTATCTTATTTTCGTTCATATTTTACTCCCTTAATTTTTAAATTGAAATCATTATAACTTACTTTAGTATGGTAGTCAAGTAAAGTGTTTTGAAGTTTTTCATATTTTATTGATTATTTTTTACAACAGGCTTATAATATTTGTAAATTCCGGTAAAAAATTATACAATATTTACCCGAAAGGAAGTCGTGATAATGGAACTAATTAAAAAAGCTTTGGTAGCGTACATAACATTTGCATTTATATTTGTAGTACTTGGCATATGCTTTATTGCATGGCCGCAAACCTCAATTATTACTATCTGCTATGTAATCGGTGCTGTAATACTTGCCTGGGGTGTAATAAAAATACTCAACTTTATTAAAAACAAGCAAATGATAAGATCTTTATCATTTCAGTTTAATCTGGTAGTCGGCATATTCCTTGCAGTTTCGGGACTGCTTCTTATTATCAACCCTGATCTTCTTATACCAATTCTGCCTGTACTTATCGGCATAATAATAACCGCCGACGGTCTGCAGAAAATAAAAGCAGGCATTGATGCAAAAGTAATGCACCATGAGAAATGGTGGCTTATCGTAATGGCTGCCCTAATCACAATAATATTCGGCATAAGTCTTATACTTAACCCATTTGCCGCATCTAATGCAATGGTTATACTTTTAGGAATATCACTTTTAATAGACGGTGTCCAGAACCTTGCCGTAATTATAAGCACATTTAAACTTATGAGCACAATGGTAACAGATACGGATCTAAAAAACGCCGAATTTGTTGAAACAGATATTCCCAACGCCCCTGATAATAATGATATTCAGCCCGAGGAAATACCTCCCGAAGATATTATTATCGAAGACAAGGAAGATATAAACGATTAAACCAAAATACAAGGTCGGAGAATGAAAAACTTCGGCTTTTTATTTTGTTTTTTAACGTCTATTTTATTCGACATTTTTTGTATATTTTTGTAGACATGTATATTATTATATACATATGAAATTAATTTAACAAACATTTTAATTTGGATTTGTATTGTAAAATCATCATCGTATACTATTTTATACAGTTGTCTTATATGTATTTTGTTATATTTTATAGTACAAGTAAAAATCTTATCATAAAATAACACTTTTATGAAATTTGGCATACTTTTTGCTCATATATTTTACTGATTAACTTAAAATGGATTTACTCCCCATTTTTGTAATCCATCAGCCATGACAACTCCCCTGTCATGGCTATGCACACTACTATATAAAAAAACATGCCGAAATAATCGGCACGTCTTAATCCTAAACTCTTTTACTTCTGCTGGTTAAGCTCAAAGCGCTGAAAATACCCGATAAGTTCTCCATTTTCATCTCTTACCGGACTGATATATTTACGCCTGTTTTCAACTGTAACCCCAAGATATATTTCACTTCCATGATTTTTAAGCTTTTCTACTGATCTTATTATCATTTTCTGAATATTTTCATCATGACAGTCAAGCAGATTTTTGCCCAACAGATCTCTGTAACCCCTTATTCCGTAAAAATAACTTTCTGCTTCCTTATTCATATATTTGATTATATGATTGGTATCTGCAAAAACAATAGGATAAGGTATTGCATCAAGCAAATAACCTTCAATTGATTTACTCATTTTTTTCCTCCTAACAAATAAACATCGCATCTCCAAAAGAGAAAAACCTGTATTTTTCTTCAACCGCAATTTTATAGGTATCAAGTATTTTTTCTTTTCCTACAAGTGCGGCAACAAGCATAATAAGTGTTGACTCCGGAAGATGAAAATTAGTTATAAGGCAGTCAAGAGCCTTGAATTTATATCCCGGATAAATGAAAATTTTCGTCCATCCGCTCTGTGCCTGAACAACTCCGTTGTCGTCTGTGACAGACTCAAGCGTTCTTGTGCTTGTTGTTCCGACTGATATAATTCTGCCGCCGTTTTTCTTTGCATTATTTATTTTATCAGCCTCAGACTGTTCAACAACATAATACTCCGAGTGCATTTCATGATTTGTTACATCTTCAACCTTAACCGGACGAAATGTTCCAAGCCCTACATGCAGTGTTACATGTGCTATCACAACACCCATTGCCTTTATATCATCCAAAAGTTCCGGTGTAAAATGAAGTCCCGCCGTGGGGGCCGCCGCCGAACCTTCATGCACAGCATATACTGTCTGATAACGATTCTTATCCTCAAGCTTATGCGTTATATACGGCGGGAGCGGCATTTCTCCAAGCTCATCGAGAATTGTTTCAAACACACCGTCATAGTGGAATTTTACAATTCTGTTTCCGCCTTCTATTACCTCTAATATTTCAGCCTCAAGTCTGCCGTCGCCGAATGTAATAATGTCACCCGGCTTTGCCTTTTTACCTGGATAAGTTAAAACTTCCCATGTATCAAGGTCTTTTCTGACAAGCAAAAGTATCTCCACTCTTGCGCCTGTATTTTTTCTGGCACCTATCAACCTCGCAGGGAGTACCTTTGTATCATTAATTACAAGGCAGTCTCCTTTTTTAAGGTACTCAGTTACGTTTTTAAATATTTTATGCTCAATCTCACCCGTATCCTTATGAAGCACAAGGAGTCTTGATGCAGACCTGTCCTTAAGTGGCTCCTGAGCAATAAGCTCCTGAGGCAGATCATAATAAAAATCACTGGTTTTCATACTATTGTTTCTCCTATACCGTCAAAGCCCTAATTTTATGGCTTTTTTAATAAATCAATTTTTTTGTTTGTTACACCAATCACTCTATTTTACACTATCATATCAACTTTTTCAAACTCTTATTTCTTGTGTTCTTCGGTAATATGAGTATACATACATTGCCACTTGTAAAATAAGGAAAGCCAAACAACGTTTTTATTATATCATTCTCAAGATTTCCTTTCAATAAATTATCTATGATAAAATAGAGTTCTTCTTCAGGAGGAGTCAAAATCCCTAACTTCAACGCCATCTTTAATGCCTAACTCATAATATTCAACAAATTACTATCAATTAGTAATTTACAATAATTTACCCAACACAATAATTAACTTTATTTTAATGACTAAATGAAATTTCATTGTCAATATATAAATGAATTTTTAATTTTTAATAATTATTGGGCAAAAAAACTAATTATTAAAAATTATAAAACACGTACATACATAAGGCAACTTAATAATTTAAAGTAATTTTTTTTACAATAATAATTAAAAAGTGTTGTATTTACCATAACTATTAAGTATAATTAATCGAATCATTTTATTAAGTGACATGATGAACTATTAAGTTCTCTCATTATTGACATTTAGTAATATGGGATAAAAAATTAGGGGGTTTTTTCATGCAAGTATTTAATGGAGCAGATATGACATTTGTAATTATATCTGCGGCTCTGGTAATGCTAATGATTCCGGGATTAGCATTATTCTATGGTGGTATGGTTAAAAGCACAAACGTATTAAGCACAACATTACATAGCTATGCTGCCTTGAAACGGCAATATCTGTGCAATGGATTTTTTATTGGTTATTCATTGACGTTTGGACCAGATATTGGAGGTTTTATTGGGAATTTAGATTATGCTTTTCTACATAGCATAGTTTGTTATCAAGTTCTGCTTATGCACCAACAATTCCTCATATTTTGTTTTATCACTTTTTCAAATGATGTTTGCAGTTATCACGGCAGCCGTTATATCCGGAGCTTTTGCAGAGAAAGGGAATGAGATTTCCTGCTTTTATATTATTTGTACTTCTTTGGAGTACCTTTGTTTTTATGCACCGATAGCTCATTGGGTATGGGGAAACGGCGGTTGGTTAAAAAACCTTGGCATAGAGGACTTCGCCGGAGGATTTGTTGTGAAATTAATTCCGCGGTGTATCCGGACTTGTTGCCGCAATAATGATAGGAAAAAGAAAAATACAACTCCGATCCCCACCATCTTCCAATGGCCATATTGGGCGGAGGACTTCTCTGGTTTGGCTGGTTCGGATTTAATGCAGGAAGTGCACTTGCTATAAATGGTGTTTCAGTAAATGCATTTTTAACCACAAATACATCTGCTGCTGCCGGTGCTATTTCCTTTGTAGCTTGTGAATGGGCACATAGCAAAAAACCAACTGCTCTTGGTACATTATGCGGAGCCATCGCCGGACTTGTAGCTATTACTCAAGGTGCCGGATTTGCTTAACGCCAATGTCTGCATTTATTATCGGACTTGTTGGGGGAATTGTAAACTTCTTTGCCATTACCGTTCTTAAAAGCAGACTTCACTATGACGATGCATTAGATGCATTTGGATGTCATGGTGTAGCCGGAATTTGGGGTGCTATTGCAACAGGTATTTTTTCTACTAAGTCTGTAAATCCCTCAGCAGTGGACAGTTATTGTATGGAAACTCAGAATTACTCAGAAACCACTTAATTGGAATCGGCGCAGTTGCCATTTTACAGCACTTGGAACATTTGTTATTATTAATATAATTAAATTGGTTGCTAAGCTTAGAGCTGATGAAGTAGAAGAAAATATTGGACTTGATGAATCCCTTCACGGAGAGTCTGCATATAAAATTTCTGCATAATAAATATATTTAAGGGGACATGCCTTAGCTTTGTCCCCTTTATTGTATATAAAAAAACAGGGAAACCTGTCTTTTTTATTTCACTATAATGCCCTTCTGGGGCTGAATAGTCTCCATACATTTTTACTCAAATACAACTTAGCGTGCATTCTTCTGTCTCTTGGCGGGATAATGCCATAATTGTACGAAATGTGTAAACCCGCCAAATTGAATTTATATCTCTGCAACAATAGTTCCCATTTGACTAGTATCATATCCGCCAATAGAAGCAAACTCATTTTTAAATGCCTCTGAACGAATAATATTTAACATGGTCTGTATCTCACGAGAGTCAAAATCCTCTCGTCTGATAACAATATCGTATCTTTCTTTTTTCATAGGAACAAAATCAATATTATCAACCTGTCTTGCTATTTTCTCATTTCCAACCGCTACATCGGCTTTTCCGCTGCACTGACAGCACTGCAATACCGCAAGGTGTGACTGTATTCATTGTGCTTACCTCACCCCCTTTATACTGCTTCCATATATACCGAGCAGCCTGGGATTTTCATCCAGCAAAACTCATTGATCCTGCACCTTGTTCTCGGTTTACCATCGTAATATCCGATCTTCCAAAATCTCCCAAGTCAGTATGTTCTTTGGATTTCGCACCACATACAAAGCCCTGCATATACGGCGGGATAGATGAATGACTACGGTTGGAATACCAGGAAGCAAACGCCTAACATACGGAACATTATAAGTATTGGTATCACTGTCCCATTAGATGCGCCGTTACCACATTTAATTTGTCTACGATACAGGATACCAAACTGTCATAACTGCCAATATAAGCCCTAAGAGCCGGTACTCCATATAAGCGCATATAATTTGACAGTACAATAGAAGAAGTATAAGATCCTGACCACAAAGAATAAATCCATTTGATTTATTTTCAGGTCTTAAACTAAAATCCTGATTTGAGTTTGCCTGTGAATTTACGTTATGCACGTTTTTTGAGTTGGTTATATATTCTTTTACATCAGCTTCAGTAAACCTAACTTTGCGCCCTACCTTATATGACTTAATTTCTCCTTTTTTAATCATATCATATATAGTACTTTTACTAACCTTTAACATATCGGCAACTTCCTGTGTTGATAAAGCATTTCTGTCTGCCATAAAATCCTCCATTTATATTGAAAATATGTGCGAATTGATATATAATCGACTTTATTACACTTTTTACATGCATTTATATCTTATTTCGTATTATATCACACATTAATTATTGTGACAAGTATCAAATAATATGAAATCACATGAACAGCAAAGGAGGATATATGAATATTTTATACTTTTTACTTACCCTTGCAGTTATTTTAGCCTTTGGAATAGGTGCGGCTAAGCTGAAAATTCCAGGCGGCTTGCTGGTCGGTGCAATAGTCGGTACCGCCTTGCTAAATATTTTATTCGGCAATTCCTATATGCCAAATGACACAAAACTATATGTCCAGATTATTGCAGGCGCTTTTATCGGCTGCATCATGGAAAAGAGCGATTTAAAAAGAATGCCTCATATAATAAAACCCGCAGGCATTATGCTGATTAGTTTTTTGATTCTGAATCTGACAGCCGGTTTCCTTATTTGGAAAACAAACCATCTTGATTTGATTACCTCTCTTATGTCTGTTGTTCCAGGCGGCATCAGCAATACCCCTATCGCTTCTGCTGAAATGGGTGCAGACGCCACAAAAGTAGCGGTTTGCAAATTGTTAGACAGATTCTTGGTATCGGTGTATTTCCTTCTCTCACATACTTTTATACGATATACATGAGGAGCAAAAAAACCAGAAATCAAATCAGATGGCTATAAGGATAAAAGAATAAAATCAAAGACCTAAATCAATACCCGCTTGTATATGTACGCTATTTGTTGCAACAATTTTTGGGTTCATCGGAAAGTCGCTTCATATTCCCGCAGGAACATTCGTCTTTGCAATTCTATCTGTTTTAATTCTAAAATTAGTTTTTAATTATGCATATATTCCAAAATGGTTAAAAAAAGCGGCTCAGGTATTCAGTGGCTGCTACCTGGGAAGCACCGTTTCATTATCAGATGTCATGGAATTGAGATATTTGGTTCTTCCTCTGGCCATTATAATAATTGGGTATATGGCAAACTGCCTTATTACAGGCAGAATTATCAGAAAATTCTGTGGATTTACAAGAAAAGAATCTATGTTAATTACCACACCTGCCGGCGCTTCCGATATGGCACTGATATCCTCTGAACTGAATGTTGAAAATACAGATGTTATTATTCTGCAAGTTGTAAGAGCCGTGGTTGTAATGACCTTTTTCCCGCAGATTATTGGATTACTTGTACATTTATTTGAATAAGGAGGATACATATGAAAACAAATATAGCGATAAACGGATTTGGAAGAATAGGCAGAATGGTATTCCGACAGTTAATTGAGAATGATATGGTAAATATTGCTGCAATAAATGATCTTGCCGCTCCTGAAATGCTTGCCTACCTTCTTAAATATGATACAACACAAGGCACCTTTGCATTAAGTGAAAGTATAGAATATGGAGAAAATTATATTTCGGTTAATCATAAAAAAATAACTGTTATAAATCAACCGGATATTTGTGATAATATTTGGAATAATTTAAAAGTTAATTTAGTAATCGACTGTTCAGGAGCTTATCTGTCAAAAGAAAAAGCGATGAAACATATTCAGGCTGGTGCCAAAAAAGTTCTGTTATCCGCTCCTGCCGGACCTGATGTTCCGACTGTTGTATTTGGAGTAAATGAAAATATTCTAAAACCCGAAGATCAGATAATCTCTGCCGCTTCCTGTTCCACAAATGCTCTTGCGCCTATGGTACAGGTTTTAGATAAATATGCTGAAATATTAAGCGGAACCATGACTGTCATACACGGCTTTACAGCAACACAAATGCTAGTTGACTCGCCGCAAAAAAAAGGAAATTTAAGGCGCTCAAGAGCTGCCAGTTCAAACATAATTCCAACCACGGCAGAAGCCGCCAAGGCTGTCGGGCTTGTCATTCCTTCCTTAAATGGCAAATTAGCTGGTTCTGCAGTTAGAGTACCCGTTACAGCCGGATGCTTTATCAATTTTGTTGCAGAAATTAAAAAGAAATCTGTTTCTGCAGATGAACTTAATCAAGTTATGAAAGAAGCATCATCTGAAGTATTTGGCTATACGGAAGAAGAATTTGTATCTTCTGACATTATCGGTATAAGTCAAGCCTCGATATTTGATGCAACACAGACTATAGTTAATCAAACATCAGAATGTACATATCAGGTAAGGATGGCAGCTTGGTTTGATAATGAAAATTCATTTGCCAGCCAAATGGTGCGCTGTTTAAAATATATTATAAATTTATAATTAAGCTTATATCGCATATCAAAAACCTAACCATTATAATCTTTTTTATAAGATATCATGCTAAATAATTTTGAGTACAAAATAAGCGCCTAATTTAATAATTAGGCGCTTATACTAATATACTCAGTATAAATTAACATAAGGTTCTCTCATAATAAACTCTGGTATTCATATAGCTTTTATATCCTATTATTCCACTGTTACTCCTGTATAGTAATGCTCTAATATTTCTTTATAATCATAGCCCTTCTGTGCCATGCCGTTTGCGCCTCTCTGGCTTAAACCGACACATGACCAACTGCTCGTCCTGAAATCTGGATTGTTGAACCAGAAGAACGAATAACAGTTGTTCCTGTATTTGACGAAAGAAGATGTCAATACAGATGCAATATTTTTCAAACTCAGGTATTCTTGAAATATCAACCTCTTTGCCGTCGGCACCGCCATGCCTTTGTTCCTGATGCTATTTGAATAAACAACGGCACAGTCAGAACCTATAATATAGTTTGATTTATCGAATATCTTGAAGTCGGTTATTGGGCTTGAAATAGAAAATTTCCCAAAACTGGGATTGTTGTTTCCCTCCGATTCCATAACTCCGTTTGTTATAGTATAGCATCTGCTGCTGAGAGATACGCCTGTAGTTCCAGATATGGTTCTGCAGTCCTCAAGCGTTATTGTCTTTGTTCGTTTGTACCGATTATATCAAGCTCCTGCACACGGCTTGTCTCATTATCAATAGTAATTCTCATGCCTGTTGCCGAGCCTATATTATATCCGTTTGTATTTATTATTGCATTAAGGTCTGAGAGTTATTGTCCTGCTCCATACTCTGGCAGTTTTATTTTCATACTCATCAGACACCGCCTTCAAATAAAAGAGCACATCATTGCCCCATACATTCACTGCATCGTCTGTATATCCGCCGCTTGGTAATATGACTCAATCAGTCTGCCGTTATAGTATATCGCCATGCCTCTTGTATCATCTACCGCCTTTGTTGTTATACTGCTTTCATTTGTATAGCCAAGGTAAACCTGACAATGCGTAGTATCACATATATCATAGCCGATTGTAGAATTAAGGCTAAGTTTATAAAGAGCATATGTTCGTGCAGCACAGGCCTGTGCTTTAATCGCTTCAAAATTATAGCTTGAAGGCATCTCAGAAGGCACTACGCCATACAAATATTGCTCAAAGTCAACAAAATTAACGGCAGTCAAAAGACCGTCACTGCTTTGCATAAATTCCATTACGCCCCTATATTCATATGAACCAAGATCAATTGTCGGTACTGAACCCGTTCCTTCAAAGTAAGCATCAGAATTTGTAAGCAAAAGTATAGGCATTCCGTCCTGTGCAAGTATCGTTACCTGCTGAGGGCTTACTGCCGTACCATTTAGTTTTGATGCATCACTTCTTGCATCTGATATCGTGCTGTAGCCGTAAATTGTAACAGCCCAGCTGTTGTCATTATAGCCGGGAACAGCATTAACGTATCCCTGTGATATGTAATATTGAACTTCTTCCTGTGTTTCTTCAAGACTGTCTGCCGATATGGGTATTACTACCTGATAGCTTATACCGGGTCTTACCACAAAGCCCGAAGATGATTCAAACTCAGCCATTTCCTCATTTAAAAGAGGACTGCTTTCCCCGTCATCGCTTCTGACCAGCTTTATATCTTTAGACTGGATACTTATCGCCGACTTATTCATATAGTAGCTTCTCAAACCTACTCTAATATAATCAGGCATCGTCGTTTTTGCAAAAGCACTTACAGGAACTGCGGTAATCATAAGTGCCGCACAAGCGAGCACAGCCATTAGTTTTTTAACGTATTTCAATTATCTCTCCCCCTATTTCTTAGTAGCTTATCCTATTATAAGATAATATGCCATAAAATGCAAGGCGAAATAGGGCAAATGGAATTATTTACATAAATATTAATAATTTTTTAATATTTTGTTACCTTATGTCACTTATATACCCCTGCAGAAATATATCTGTCACCGGAATCAGGGAGAATAACAACAATATTTTTGTCCTTATATTCGGACATTTTTGAAATCTCAACTGCAGCCCATACAGCAGCTCCCGAAGATATGCCCACAAGTATTCCTTCTGTCTTTGCTATTGCATCGGCTGTTTTGTATGCGTCGTCATCGGATACCTTAATTATTCCGTCATAGATATTTGTATCAAGTATTTCGGGAACAAAATTTGCACCTATACCCTGTATCTTATGAGCGCCTGCCTTACCCTCCGAAAGCAGCGGACTTGATGCCGGCTCAACGGCAAACACTTTTATTGCAGGATTCTTTTCTTTAAGATACATTGCTGTTCCTGTAAGTGTACCGCCCGTTCCCACACTGGCAACAAATACATCAACTTCTCCGTCTGTATCGTTCCATATTTCAGGACCTGTTGTAAGATAATGTGCCTTCGGATTTGAAGGATTAACAAACTGTCCTGCAATTATACTGCCTGGTGTTTTCTTCTGAATTTCTTCCGCAAGCTCAATTGCACTTGATATGCCCTTTGCGCCATCAGAAAGAACTATTTCGGCTCCATACGCCTTAATAAGCGTTCTTCTTTCAACACTCATTGTATCAGGCATAATGATTACACATTTATATCCCATTGCAACAGCCATAGATGCAAGGCCAATGCCTGTATTTCCGCTTGTTGGCTCAATTATAGTCGAACCCTTTACAAGCTTGCCTTCATTTTCTGCATCTTCAATCATCTGTTTGGCAACTCTGTCCTTAATGCTTCCCGCAGGGTTAAGATATTCAAGCTTAGCAAGAATTCTGCCTTCAGCCGACATCTTTTTCTCAAGATTTTTCATCTCCATAATCGGTGTTCCGCCTACCAAATCGAGCACGCTGTTCAAAATTTTAGACATTTATACATCTTCCTTTCATTTCCCAGTTAATAACTATGAAAAATATACACCTATATGTAATTTCAGTCAACTACCCTGACGGAATTAATAACAGCAAGCAAATATACCGCATATATCAAGATTTATTTTTCCGGAATTTCTACTACCATATATTCTTGGTATCTTCCTATTATATTGCTTACTTCCGACTTTTTCACATATACCTCATCATAAATCTTTGTGTATACCCCTTCCGTGTCCAGTATCAAAAGTCTAACTGTATCAATATTGTTTTTGTCCATATCAGCACCCCATTTCAATTCAAATTATACTTAAGCTTACCCATTGTCGGTTCAGTCACTGCACCATCGACAGTATTCATCAAAATAAGACATACTTGCTTTTATACTTCAGTTGATTAGATATTCACTTGAGTCATTATACTGCATAAATTCCGTCCCCCCTGCCATAGTCATTTTCAAACAATAATTGCTTTAGTTATAGTTTATTTCAGAATATTCTGAATATCAATGCTTTTTTCAGATTATTCTTAATTTCGGTTACATTCACAAATGCGACAGAAAAGTTTTATTTAATTTGTACAGAATATTCTGAATAATCTAACATATTGCAAAAGCCCGGCAGAATTATATATTTAATTTTTACAGCAAAAACAGAGTATGCTTGTTTCTTTTTACCTTTTGTTGTACTATGGAAATAAAAAAAGCGGTAACAGTAAATTCAGCCCTATCCGCAATTGGGAGGAAAACTTCTATGAATATTGTCGAAAATATTCTAAAAATAGCCAAAGAACATAATCTGAACAATCAGCAGATGTGTAAACTGCTTGATACAAACCCAAATAAAATATACGACTGGAAAATCGGTAAATCAAAGCCTTCTGCAGAGGATCTATATATACTTGCCGATTATTTTGACTGTTCGGTTGATTATCTGCTTGGCAGAAGCGATGAACCCCTTACAAAGCGTGAACAGCTTCTTTTGGAGATAATGAAGGAGCTTGATGAAGACAAACAGAAGATTATTTTTGAAACGGCAAAGTCAATGCTTAGTACCCATACCAAAAAACCTCCACAGGCATAATCCTATGGAGGTGACCATTATAAACTCTCTAATTTTTTTCTATATTCGTCAGCTTTTTCGGGCGGAAGCAAGTTTAAAGCCACATTAATAAGCTTATCCTGCTGTTCAACGTTTTTCAGTTTGGACAGCGCATCAATGGTTTCCCTTTGTAATCTTGTCACAGTGATCCCCTTTCCGACAAGTCCTTATCCATATTTACGCTCTTATAATTTTATCACTTATTAGTATACAAACAATGCTTTGATAGATTTTTGTGGGTAAAATAATTTTTAATGCGCTTTTTGTCGCTTTGCAGTTATTTTCTTGTAGAATTTTGTGGATTGTTTTTTATTAAAAATATGATGCAAATCTTATTTTAAGTTTAATACGGCATAGTACACCTATCCGAATTTAAGGACAATATGTTGAATATATTATATAAAAACATCCACATGAGGTGATACATATTGATTATTAAGGCAATAAAAATTACACGAAAAAAAGTTATTACGGCTGCTGTATTGGTACTGTTTGCAGCGGCCGCACTTAATTTTTCTCCTCCTGCTGCAAAGGCAGTTTTTTCGGCTGCTGTTGCAAAAAACGGAAGACTGCTTCCTATTTACTGTGTTGAAACCGACAAGCCTCAAATAGCTATCAGTTTTGATGCCGCCTGGGGAGCGGACGACACTGACCAGCTTTTGGAGATACTCAGGGACAACAATGTTAAGGCAACGTTTTTTATGTGCGGCTACTGGGTAGACAAATACCCCGATGAGGTAAAAAAAATAGCCGAGGACGGCCACGACTTAGGAAACCACTCCGCTACTCATCCGCATATGAGCCAGTTAAGCTGCCAGCAGATTGCAGAAGAGCTGACCGAAACAGGCGATAAGGTTAAAGAGCTTACGGGTGTAGATATGGATTTATTCAGAGCTCCGTTTGGTGAATACACAAATGATGTAATATCCACTGCGGAAAACTGCGGTTATTATACTATTCAGTGGGATGTTGATACACTAGAAACAAAAATAATCGTTGAGAATACAGCATTTAAGCAGTAAGAGAGCCGCCTCATTTGTGCAATATATTTATAGCTAGTCATTAGATTTAAGCACAATTCCAGCAAGTTCTTTAAGGGTATTCCATTCAGCTTCAGATATTATTACGGCATTTCCGTAATCAGTTGACACCTTTAAAAATTCATCATCTAATATTGCGTTTTTTATACAATAGTCTAAACTGGTGTTTAATTCTTTCAAAGATATTTCTTTCATAAAACCACTCCTTTTAGGCTTATCATAGCACACAAACAAAAAGGCGGTCAATTATTATATCTTAATAAAATCAGCCAAAAAAAAATAAGGGCACAGCAGATTTCTCTACCGTGCCCTTTTCAACAAATGCCCTACTACATCGTAAGGCATTTTCGTCTTATAAATTTATCACATTTTTATCATTCAAAGTTCCTTATAATAAGTTCCTTGAATTTGTCTCCGCTACTATTGGCCGACAGCGTGCAGCTTCTTGCCATACCTTCAATCTTGTAGTCCTTGTATAGCTCTCCGATAAACTCATCATCATTATAAGACAAAATAAACTTGCCCCTTAAATTACCCAGGCATTCTTTCAGCCTTATGTGATCTGCTTCATCAAATACTTTCTCATTATCATAGTACTTTTCCGTCTTATGATACGGAGGATCTAAATAAAACAGCGTATCTGGACTATCATATAACTTGATAAGAGATTCAAAGTCCTTATTTTCAATAATTACTCCTGACAGCCTCTCAGTAATCTCTTCCAGCCTTGCAAGTGTCCTATTCAACCTCTTGGGTCTTGTGGCATAGTTCATTTTCTTGCATCCAAAACTTATCTTTATAAGATAAAAATACCTTGCAGCACGCTGTATGTCCGTTAGGCCTCTTGTATTAATCTGCTCTTTGTAATCCTCAAATATCTCTCTGGCCGAAAGTATGTAATCAAGTTCTTTCTGCAAAGCTTCAGGATGATACTTAATACATCTGTACAGATTTATAAGATTGCTGTCAAAATCATTAAATACCTCCATCTGCCCTGGTACTTTATCCTTCCGGAACATTACCCAGCCGGCGCCGCCGAACACCTCTACATATCTATCTACATTTTTAGGAAACTTTGAAATTATAACATCTCTAAGGCCTTTCTTTCCTCCAACCCAACCAATAAAACTATCCATAAATTAATCATCCTCTCAATAAATATTGGGGCATTCATTGAAAAGATTACATTAAAAAGCCCATCCGAAGATGGGCAATAAATTACTTCTTTGACAGCGTCTGTATGCTACCGTTGTAAATCAATTTATATTTTTATAAAACTAAAACCGTTCTCACTTAGTTTTCTTTTTTAAAACACATAAACCAATCTAAACAATATTTGTTTTCGTCATCACTTGCCATACGTTCTTTGGCAACACCGCATGATCCTGGAGGTGGTATGATAACATCTTCACCGGGTTGCCAGTTAGCAGGTGTAGCAATAGATTCTTTGTCAGCCTTTTGTAAAGCCATTATAATTCGTTTAATCTCAGTAAAATTGCGTCCTGTTGTAGCAGGATAATACAATATAGTTCTATCAACAGCATTTGGATCTATGATGAATACTGCACGAACAGCCTGAGTAGATGAAGAACCGGGTTGAATCATGCCGAATTTTTTTGCAACTTCCATTTTTATATCTTCAATCAAAGGGAAAGTAACTTCAACATTTTTCATACCTTTATATTCGATTTTTTCCTGAATAGTTCTAAGCCAAGCAATATGGGCATAAAGAGAATCTACGGATAAACCGATTAATTCAGTGTTCAGGGCCTTGAATTCTTCTTGCATACTTGCAAATGTCATAAATTCAGTAGTACAAACTGGTGTAAAATCAGCCGGATGGCTAAATAGAATAACCCATTTGCCTTCATAATCTTCCGGAAAAGAAATGTTGCCTTGAGTTGTAACAGCCTTAAAAGATGGTGCTTTATCACCAATTAAAGGTAATGTAACAATTTCTTTAGCTTGTTCTTGATTATCCATTTAAAAACCTCCTTAAATAGTTTGTAATATGTGCTAGTACTATATTTATTATATAACAATAATCTTATAAATCAACAAAAATATACAAATAATTACAACTTAGTGATTTTATTGAAACCTATTTTACATATACTACATCACTAGACAATGCCGGTAAGGACAGTTTCAATATAAAATGGTCTTTGCTATTAATTGAAACGGCATCCATTATTAAATTTTGATCTCTGGTATGCTAATCATTTCTTTGTTAGCACAGGAATACTGCCGTTGTTTGAAATACTATACCCAAAATCTTCTGCCAAATCACGAATTTTAATATAATTGGTTCCGTCTTTAAGTATGCGCTCGACTTCTATTTCCTTGCCATCAACAATAATCTTTGACTTTTCTACCATTTCGTTATCCTCCTCAAACCCTAATCCTTCAGCAATAGTTGCAGCCATTTTATTAGCTTCATACAGCTTTACATCGTCTTCATCATCTACAAAGCAACATTCAACAAGCATTGCTGGTGCATTGGTGCTATTTAAAACGTAAAGGTCTGTTCTTACCTTAACCCCTCTGTTCTTAAAGCCAAGTGCTGCAATGCTATTGCAGACAGCCTTTGCATATTCTGCAATGGTACCCGAATTAGCATATACAAGTACCTCTACGCCTGTTGTTTTGCCATTGCCCTTCTCGTCATTAGCTCCTGAATTAAAATGCAAACTTATATCAAGATCAACATCGTGTGCATTGCACTTAGCCACAATCTTTTTAAGCACATCTTTTTGACTGGTACCATCATCACAGGTGCAGTCATATACAGTGTTTCCACATGCTCTTAAGATTGAAATAAGCTTGTCCTTTACAGCTCTTGCCTCGGTACTTTCTTTTATAAGACCAACAGCACCGCAAGCTACCATGCCGTCAGGATTATGTCCTGCATGTACATTTATAATCATAAAATCACTTCCTTTCATACTCCCGTGCTACCTTCCCACTCAGGCAATGCCATTATAGATTGATATATGTTCGTTCTAGTATATGTATCATCATCTCTGATTGGCAACACAATTCCGGTAGAGGCAACTTGCATGCCTTTTGCCTCTCCCGTTTTCTCCATCTCTCTGTACTGCTCAGATGTGTAGGAAGCAAGATTTACGTTTAATACTTCTTGTCCTTCAACAAATACCGGAGCAAATGCCATTATACGGTGATATTCTGTTATCTGCCCCTTGTTATCCGTTAATGTTTTTTGAATTGCCATTAAAATCACGCTCCTTGTTATACCATAGCAGTTATTAAACCGTTTTTCACTGTAACGGTTTTACCATCATTTGTTGTAAAACTACCGTCAACCCCTATGCTTCCGTCTGATGATTTATAACCACTTGCTGTTAAGATGCCGTCTTTATCAAAATTAGCTTTAAGAATACTGTTAAACTTTAAGTCAAAAATATTTCCCATGCTTGCGGAATTGGCCTGATTAACCGTTAAAGCTGCGTTGGCATCTGCTACATTTCTTGAAATAATAGTACCTGTTGAAGCAACATTTACATAGGCATTGTTCTTTGCGATATCGTTTATCATACCGCTGGCGGTGCTAAATCTTGCTGTGGAATGCATATCTCCATTACTCAGAACATTAGCAATAACGTTTCCTTCTGAATTCGTCCATTGCTGTAAATCAGCTGCTTGCCCACTTACTCCTTGAACAATTAAACCTACATTTCCACTTGCACCACTGTTGATAGTTAACCCACCTGCAGCACCTGCTATGATGTAATCAATCCAAGCTAAAGCACTGTTTTTTATGCCGAGGAATTTACCATTATTATTGGTAGTGTTAGGCAACGGAGCTTGATAATCTTCGCCTGCCACCGCCTGTTGAACATTTGTGCCGTTACCTTTTAATAATCCTGTTATATTAGTAGCAGTTGTAGTTGTAACCTCATTAGGTCCTGCCTCACCCTGAATACCTTGAATACCTTGCAATCCTTGTTCACCCTGCTCACCGGTATCTCCTTTGGAAATACCGAACTCAAGATTTGCAGTGCCGTCCTCATTTATTACAGTTTTTTCGGCTGTTGGAGCACTTCCCTCCGGAAGCTGTTTAGCTGTAACAGTAATATTTTCAATGGCAGTTTTGGTAGCACTACTGATTCATCCTAGCCGTTTCTGCTCCTGTTTTGGTACGCTTCCGAGGCAGTAACATTGAAGTTTGCAATCGTTTCCATTGATTACATCAATAAAGATTGCATCTCTGCTATTGTCATTTCAAAGTAATCTGCTTGCTCAAGGCTAGGAGCATTGCCTACTAATTCTGTTGCAAGAGTAGGCCCTATGGCTCTTCTCTCTTTATTAATGTTTTTTCTACCGGCTTTGAATCGACATCACTAATAAAATTAATTTGTCCTTGAATAAATAAAAGTTTAAATCAGCAAACAGCATCGTATCTTCTGCGTGAGTGGAATGCAAAAACGTTCATTAATGTACTTAACCTCCCCAGTACCATCACTTTTATAACGCTTTTGCAGAGTTATTTCTTTTCCAGTTTTACTAAGCGTAAAAATTATATTATCAACAAGAGATACACTTATTTGCTCCATTTTTAGGATAAAGCACCGCTGTTGAACCGGGTATAATCGTTAAGCGTCACCCCTTTTATTTACTTGTCTCATCTGAATTGCTGCCCTTCTCATGCTGTGTGCCAAAATAGAACGATATGATAACAGTAAATACTGTTATAAATTCTCTTAGTTCAATTTTTCCTGTGCGGCCAAGATAAGCAAAAACAATAGTTAAAATCAGTGTAACAAGTGTTTTAACCTTTATAAGCTTTACAACTGCATCAATTATCTTTGAAAAGCTTTCTTTCAAATTTGTTCCCTCCCTATTCTAAATCTTCTATACGATGATTAGCAACCTTCATCCGTTCATCATTAAGAGCCATGTCCTGCTCTAGTTTATATGTACGTTTACAACCTGATTATGCTCATTGACTCTATCAGACAGCTCAGTTAGCCTATAGTCAATGAGTGCAATAATTTTATCATGCTGTGCTTCTATTTTCTTTGCTTGAGCTCTATTATTTAACATGCAAACCAATAAAGCTACACCACCGCTGATTATTGATGATATTGTTCCATCCGTCATAAGTCACCTCCACATAATAGTAAAGAGGGGCGGATGTACCGCCCGGAATGACTTATACAAGCATAGAATAAATGCTGTGAATTATGAGATAAGCTTTCATTCTCTTGCCCTGATTAGGGTGTGAAACCTTTACTTTAGGATTGCTCTGTCCTATGTAGAATTTGTCACCCTTGGCAGACACAACTACAAAGTCAGGTCAATGCCCCATACGTCATATGGAACACCATCAACCGCAGGCTTACCGTCAATAGCTGTGATTTCATCTGTCATTACAAATTTACCGTCAATAGAGCCGGCTCTGTCAGGATATTCTGTTGCCTTAAGCATTCTGCCATTTTTTGTTTCGGGTGCAAGATAAGAAAATACTACACCATCATCGGGTATTTCATCTTTTTGTGTCCCTTGCCATCATATGTAACCATGTGATGTCCGTCTTTAACTACTGTTTTCATTTCAATTAACTTTTTCATAAAAAATTCCTCCTCTTAATAGATAAAATAAGTAATAAAAAAACAGCCGTTAAGCTGTATAATCCTGATTTGTTATTGTTTTGTACTCGTCTGATGAAATCTTGCTTTTTCTACTGCCATTTTAACCTGTTCTATACTCCAAGCCCCTTATCGTAGAACCCTTTTATTGTAGTAAACCAATCCACAAAAACACCTTAGCTGTTAAGCATTACAAGATAAGTTGTGTTTGCTTCGATTACATCATTTTGTGTAGGCTGTCCATCTTGCCAAGTTTGAGTTGCGGCGTCCCAAACTTTACCGATAAGGCTTAAATCCCTTTTGCTCTACAAGTAAATATCCCTTGCGGATAACCTTCTTCGATAAGTCATAAAAACCTGTACAAATATTATTTACATCTAATAATGCATATGTATACATAAATTACACCTCTCCGTTACTTCGATAAGATTAGTTTCCATAAGTGGTGTTATGTATCCGCAAACATTAAGGATATTTGCACTAAACACGTTGTAAGAAGTAGTTGAATTTCTTCCTTTAATTCTAATGGTTATGACATCCCCATCATTAATTTCAATATCTTCTGAATGTACAAGATTAATGTTGATGTACTTTCATATCCACTTGCTACTTCAACACCATTAACATCTATATAATAATTTATATATTTTATTTTTAAAGAAACTCTTACTACGCCAAGCAAATTAACTTTTATATCAATTGGAATAGTGTAATATACACCTTCTGCAACTGTATACTGTGGATTATTTGTTTCAAGATAAACCTCATCACTTGCATCAATTCTATAACTGCTTAAATAATCTCTTGCCTCGTCTATTTGTACATTTAAAGGCTTTTTTAAGATTTCTATTAAAAAAGCATAAATTTCCGATATCACTCAATCACCTCAATCAACCCATACTTTCCTATTTTTATAATCGTGCCCAGAATAAATAATGAATTTGCGTACAGCTTTCCAGTTGTTTCAGCCGCTATGCCGGTGACTGAAAATGTCAAAGAATCGCCTCTTTCTATATCAACTATCAATGGGCTGTTTGCATCTTGACAATCCAACAAATACATCATTTTTTGTAAACATAAGAAGATAACCTTCATAAACAGCTATGGTTAATACCACTGACACTGTTCCACTCATGTTAAATGTAATGCTAAAAGGGAAATTTGTTACCCTCAGTAGTCTGTGCGTTATTAATAGTATCTACTAAAGGTTTCGTCACTTTTAATGACAGCATACGTAGCAAGCTCTATTTTTGCGTTTTCAATAGCTTGACTAAGCGGAACTTTCGGATTGCTGTTGACAAATCCTATATAATTGGCATTGCCTCTATTCATCAGCTCACCGCCTTAGTAATTACCGTTGAGGTTTCCCCCCTCGGTTATAGTCATTGTCATAGTAATTGTTTTTGTGCCATCTGTTTGTCTGCGTAATGGTATTTGTTTCTCATCAATTGATATAGTTTCAGTAACATCTCCCAGAAACGGTTGTTATAGAACCGTCGGATTCCAATTGTCACAACTTCCTCTGAATAGCCATACATATCTTCAAGTAAGCGGCATTTACAGGTGTAGGCACTTGAGCGAGCATATCCGGTGCATATTTTAAATATGTATATGTCCCTATTCCTGTTCCGTCAGAATTCACTATTTCATATCTATATAATTTACTGCTATCATTTGGAACTAAATCCTTAATTATCTTCATAAGCAGTACCCCTAAGCCGTCCATATGACCGGCATAAAATGTTCCCGAATATCTAAATCGGCAATCATATAATCAAGCAACTGTTCTATACCGACGAGTTTTTTCAATGTTATTGGCGTCTCTGTATAAAACAATTTTTTCATGCTCTCAGGAAGCGTTGTTCCCGGAACGGCACAAAAATTATCTACACATTTTTGCACATTGCCTAAATACCTAATCATTTCCGCTTTAGGCGGATTTTTGTCTCCCTTTTGCCCAGTCTGTTTTTACAGTTACCGTGGTAAAATAGCCGTTTGCTGTCAATAATGCTGTAACTTCCGCTTTATTTTCGCTTCAACTCTGTTGAGATCCGTATAATTATAATATGTATCATCGCTAGTTCTGTTGGTTATCATCTCACTCACCAATTACCACCGCCTTTGTAACAAAACCGCCTGTAAGATTTGTCCGCAAACTTTCAACAATTGCTTTCCTGTATAACCCCTCAGAGGTTTCAACATTAACTATTCCGCCAGCAACTTCATTATCCAACACAAGGCTATCCTGTTCAATTCTCATTTGATAGTAGTCAAATATTCTTTTTGCTACATTTGCAGAATTTGAACTGCTTACAAGAGTTGCATCTTTTTTTACTTCCTTTACGTTTTTCTTTTTCGCCGGCGGGAAGACTATCCATTTCACGACTTATTATCTTAGTACTGTCTTCATATTTGCACCAGCCTCTAATGAAATTACCGTTCCTGCGGTTCCAACATTTACAACGCAGTAATTAACACCTTGTTCTAAAATAGTTGCACCTGAAATGTCAGTAACTGACACAGGACTCGTAAATAAAATCTCGTGTTCACCAACCGCAAGACTGCTTTCATACAGTTTTACTTTGCTATCAGTATTAAGTGTATAGCTGTGTTCAGTAACATTTACGCCTGTGACATACTCTCTTAAGCTTAGCCGTTGTGCCTAGGTGCTTTCTGTTACGTCCTAATTCTGCACAGGAGCCGTCAATATCAGGCTGACTTTTATTTTAATAGTGCCACTTCTGCTTGTATCCACATACCCGCCTATCGCAATGGCAACCTCGCGCGAGAATTGCCTCTCGGTGTGAACACTTGGGTCAGCCAGACAATTGAATATCCTGCAGACTATCGTCTATTGAATGACAAAGCCTGCATCGTTCATGATTTCCTCTACCAAGTCTTTAGCGACTATATTTACATAAACGCCCCCATAAAAATAGAGTACCGTTCATTACTCCAATACCATCAACTGTGCTCAAACTCATAATTTTATTTCCTTTGCTTTTCCAGTCATCAAGATAAAATGTACCAAAGCCTTTGATGTACCATTAATATTACCTTCAAGGTTAAAGGTTTGCTGTTTTTCTGCAGAACGCTGTACATTCCTCCTGGGTTGAAAATATTGAAATCATCATCTTCAGAATACACTTTAAAGTCCAATGTATTAATCGTCAGCTCTGATGAAGTAATGTCTACTTCTTCAAGCAGTGAAGCTTCTGTTATCATTTCTGTTTCAAATGATTTAATCAGACCATGAATAACATTCTGCAATTTTAAATATCTCCCTGCTTTTATTCATGCTGTAAAAGGTTATAATCATCTTATTATAGTTTTCAACCTTGTTACTATATGAGAAGCTCCAATTATCGAAGTGTTTGCAAGTCAATATCTGACAGGAGAGTTTCGCCGTTATAATACTTAACATTCATATTGTTGCAATAGCTGTTATCATGCGGATTAAATTCAAATCCAATGCCTATGGCACTGTGATTATTTTGAAATGTCAATGTAAGCACTGGCGGAACTGCAAAAGAGCCGCCCTCGCTGCTCATGCTATTAGACCATACTCCCCATGCATCAGCTTCCGGATTATCAGGAAAAACATCAAATGTTCCATCTAGCTTCCAGTAATCAGGCTCAAGTGTTGCACACTTTTCTCATACCTTCAAGTGCCAAGTCCTGAGGATCAATAAAGCTTTGTCTATCGTCTATCTCGGCCGTAGTATCCGGTTTTGCCGATACATCAACAAGATTGAATGTTATATTTATTGCACTGCTCATTGCGAACCACCTCCTACAGGCGACTTTGCAATGAAATTCACAGTTAGGTTCTTCCAGTAGTTTTTGGCATGATCTGCTTTCTCATTTCATCACTAACACCCGCAAAATAAGCAGTGAATGTGTAATCCCCGCTCTCATCCGGAACCGTTACGGTATGAAATTCTGTTGCCTCTGTGAGCTTAGACCACAAGGATGGATATTCATCAATGTCAGAGTTGAACCGAACTGCGGCTGATAATTGAAGTAAACACCTATGAGTTCCCTTTGTAAATCTCCGCTTTCTGTTCTTGTTGCAAACTTATCCAGGAAGTCAGCTGTCCGCTTTATGCTTATGACAGGGACATTGTACTCTGTGCCATCAATTTTTATCATTTAAATACCCCCTGTTACAAGCTTTGTACCATGTCTTCTGGCTACCTTTTTTTGATTCTATAAACCTCTTCTCCGTCAAGATAAATAGGCATGTCAATTGTTATGTTTCCACTGTCTGCAAGCCCTGCAAGCTCCTCCTGCATAATTTGACGAATAAGCGATTCAGGCGCTTCAAGGTTGCGACCACTTTTCTGATCACCAAGTATGGCATGAACTGTACTGATTAGGTGGGATAACAGCACCAGTGGCAAGCAGTGGTATCTGATATGATTTTACACGGCTAATATCAAAACCTATACTTTCTCCTCCGAATTTAGGAACCCAATCCGGTATAGTAAATCCAATAGCATTTATGCTATCAATAACAGCATTGATTCCTGCAACAATTCCTGAAATAAGACCATTTATCATTTTAATAATGGCGTTTATAGGTTTTTTAGCCACATCTATCAAGTCACCAAATATATCTCCAAATATATTTTTAATATCAATCCAAGCAGCTTCCCAATCTCCTTTAAACACATTATCAATAAAACTTATTATGTCTGTAAAAAGATTGATTATATCCCCTACTGCATCAGAAGCAATCGCAACTAAACCAAGAACACTTATACCAATAGCTTCCATACTTTCCGTAGATTTTGGAGCAAGCCATTCAAGAAAAGGTTTTATAATTTGATCCCACAGCGTTTTTACCAGTTCACATACTGCACTCCATAGTTCAGAAAAATCCGTAAGCAAAGGCATTATATAATTTGTAAACACATCGCTCCATATTTCACCCAACTCTTGAATAACAGGCTTAAAGTACTCATCATATAAACTCTTAATTGTAGAAAACACATCATGAACGGTTTCCTTTAGTATTCCAAAACCTTCTGCAAATCCTCCAAGCGCATCTTCTACCACTTGCCTGATTTTCTCTTTATTCTCCACAAACGGTTTTGTTATTGCTTCGAGTACGTCAGCCATTACTTCGCCAATATATGATGTTAGTCCCATAAATGCCTCTGCAAATAAGCTTATGATATTGGCCGTAAGTTGCTGACCATTTTTACTCCCAAATGCCTCAAATATATAAGCAAATGCCGCAGAGAAATTGCCAATAATGGTGTTTATTCTCGTTCCGATGTTAAACATCTCAACTAAATAATCTTTAATAGTTTCGGAATTTTGCTCTAAAAACAGCTTTATTCCGCCTACAACGTTCTGAGCAATTGTAATACCCACAGATACAAACGAGCCTGCTACTATGCCGGCATTTAGTGCTAGAGAATTTAAATACTCCTTTGCTGCATTTGATACTTCAGGATCATTAAAAATTTTTCCAATAGCATTTTTTATTTTTTGCAAGCTTAATTTAATATCTTCTATTCTTGTATCAAAACTTGAACCTTTTCCGATATCAAAACCTGTATTAAATAAATCTGCTAATTCCTTAAGCCTTTTAATCCATGCACTTGTAGCAGTTTCACCTTCTTCTATTTCGGTTGTTGTTTCCATTACACTTTCAGCAGATACACCACTACCGCCGGCTGAATCAGATCCACCTGGACCACTACCGTTATCAGTTTGCAAGACATTTAATTTATCGAAAGCTGCCACTGCTCCATTAGCCTGTTTTGCTGCCTTCTCCGCTGCATTACCAGCGTTTTCTGTAGACTCTGCTAACTCATCTGTTGATGTAGATGCCTTTGCAGCACTGTCAGCTGTTTTGGTATTAGCTGAAACAGATTTACCGAACAGCAATGCACTTACCTGGGCTATTTTATTTGCTAGTATTGTAAACCAATTAATTAGCTCAGTTATGACAGGAATTATACTCTTCAATAATGGTTTGAGGGCATCGCCAACAGCTATTTTTAAATTTGTAAGAGCAAATTGTAGCCTTAATACTTGGCCCGAATAGCTATCAGCTATTAAAGCTGCATCGCCCATTTGATATTTTGTTTCTTTGAGTATTCCAGATACCTCAGCTTGTATCTTTTGCTGTTGTGTAAGATTGTTAGATGTTGTACCGATTGATTTCGCATATTCATCCCACATTTTAGCTACGTTTTTAGTAACGCCGGCATTGTCAACCAGTATGCTGTTTTCATTCTTCAAACCTTCCGTTGCACTCTCTACCGCTTCACCAAGAGTATAACTTGCTTGTCTTCCGAATGCTGCACTGTCTTTTAACGCAATTAACACTTGCTGTATCTGATCATCACTATAGCCTCTTAATGCAAGGTTCTTATATGAGGTAATTGCTTTTGTAGCCGGAATTAAGCCATCGGAAATATAGTCATTAATAAATTTCTTAGCTTTTTGAAAACTCCTGCCCTGACCTTCCATAATTGATTGCAACCCCATTAGAGCGTTTTCCATATCAGTTGAAGCTGCAACAGAAGCCTTTGCAAAATCATATATTGCCTTAACGGAAAAAGCCACCCCCACTGCTAAAGCAAGGCTTTTTAGCGATCTTGTTATTCCGGTGATGCCTGTATTCATATTTTTTATTCCACTGTTGAAACCTGTTGAATTTATCTTCGTATTAATTCTTATACTTCCGTCATATCCTGCTGACATAAAAGCACCTCCCTCCTTTTTGGCATTAAAAAAGCACTTACAATTAGCAAGCGCTTTTAAGTCTTTAATTTATTTTGATGTCAATCCAAATACTATAAACGAACCAATGGTTATTAATGCAGATATTAATGCACCCTTAATATTATAACTGTTATCCTTACCTTTGATAGCTGATAATATAATCTTTATTACATACACTACTGCAGAAAACAGAGCTGGAAATATAGCGCTTCCGAAAAAAGAACTCATGCTTTTGTCTGTCCCTACAAAAAATATGAACAAGGTTACAATTATATCTAATACAATAGCAAAAATAGGATTACCGCTTTTTGATTTCCCTGATGATGAGGTTTTCTCTTTTCGGATTTTAGAATCCATTTTAGCGCCACATTCGGGGCAATATTTGCCTACAACTACTTTGCCGCACCTATGGCATTTTCTCTCCATTTTATCATATGGGAATGTATCCGGTGAACCATATGCTCCCATAACGCTACCTCCGAATTATTTTGAGAGCTTAAACCATACCCCTCCAGTCCCATCATATTTAGCACCAAAGGAAACTTTAGGGTTCGAATCATTTGTATCAACTAAAAAGGTAACATACCCCTCTATTATTCCGTCTTTATACGCTTGACCCGAGAATACAGGTTCTGGTTCAACAACTGACGCACTTTTGTACTCTGAATCCTTTTCACTAAACGGAGTAAATTCATATCCGCTAAAACTTACAGCTTTGTCATCCTCCACAGACTTAACTGTAGCTCTAACATACGCAAGTATATATTCTTTTCCATCGGGAGCTGGATCATTAAACATATTTGCATCTTTTATTTTCTCCCAAGCCGAAGAACCTCTCTCAGCATTAACGAATTTAATTTCTGCTGTATACTTCGTCGAATAATTATCTATATTAACAGTTTGTGCTACTCCAATAGGTGCAGGATTAGAGCGGGAGTATGATTTTGTACTCGTGCTATCCTTAGCGCCTAATGTAACAGTCTGCGTTGAGCTGTCCCAAGCTACCTCTTTGCCAACAGCCTCAGCAACCGCTCTTACTGGCAAATATGTAGTCCCTTCATAAATGAAAGGTTCTTTATCTGTTTTAAGTTCTTTGCCATCAACAACAACTTTTATGTTATTGAAGCTTACAGGAATATCCATCTTGCTTATTTTTGCCATTGCCGTAGAACCACCAGCCATAATAAGAACAGTTACAACAACCCCTGATGTAAAGCTTTTTGCGTTTTTTAAATTCATAATAGCCCTCCTAAAAATATATTATTTACAATATATACCTTTTTTGGAGTATTTTCAATATAAACAGCCTTCATTTTTCGAGAAGTCGCATAAAATCGTCTGCCTTAGCCTGTTCTTCAGCCGTCAATTCCAGAGGAAGTTCAAATACTTTTCTATTATCAAAATATGCCTTCTTCTCCTCTTTTGTAAGCTTACCTGTTTCACACCTTGTACGGTAATAAATGATTTTGCTCATCATACAGTCTTCAGGTAAATCCATAAATGCCATTACAAACTCCCACCAATGAACATACTCTTTTCTTGAAAGTCTGCCGTTAAGCACCCTGTCAACAGCACTGAAAATATATTTTTCATCATGTGAGAAAGAATATACTCTTTGCCCGTTATCCTCACTTTCAGAGGCGTTAAGATCACCGCAATTCAGAAACTTTACTCCCTTTTCAAGCGCGATTTCAATGTTCTGAGGACAGTTCTTGTAAAGAAGGTTAATTAACACAGACTGTTTTTCAAGGCTTGTAATCTCTTTATCTTCAAACGCCGTTATTATTTTTATTCCGGTTTGATAATCTGAATTAATCTCATAAACCAGGCCGTCAATTTCGATTGCAGTTGGCAAACCGTCAATAAGCAAGTTCATCAGCTCATCACTCCGGTATTATTGCTTTTTGAATATTTATTTAGTTTATTCTCTCTTGCATTTTGAATATATGGAATTATCCCCTCAAAAAACTGCTGGAACATATCAAGTGTCAGTGCTTGGCCAAATACCTTTTTACTTGTACCGTCACCAAAAACATAGTCAATCCTGTCTTGTAAATATAAACATATCTCTTTTAAAAGACTAATCTTTTGCATTGAACCATTCGAGTCTTCTGATACTTCACAGCTTTTTTCAATTTCCGCAATTTTTAATTCATATTCCTTCTGTTTTTCTGTGAAGTCTGATAACAAACCATATGCTTTCTCTGCAAATAAAACATCATTTGGATTAAATGATATTATGCTTTTTCTCCATCACAATCTATCTCAAGTTTAATAGCCCCGGTATTTATCTTTATGCTTTCCATACTCATTCTCCTTTCTATAATTAAAATGGGCACCCATTAAGATGCCCTTTCAATTATTCAGCTGCAGTAAAAGTCTTAGTAGTCGGATTAAACGTACCTTCAACTGCCTCCCCAACAAAATTTATGGTGAAGTTAATAACATTTGAGCCACCGCCGTCTCCGCCAAAATCATCTATCTGAATTGAGCAGACATTTTTTTCAGCAGGGTATGCTCCGGTTGTTTCTGTTTCATAAAGATATACAAGGCATATCTCCGCTCTCGCATCATCAAGCACAGCTCTTTTCTTTCTCAATGCGTCAACAAAATCAAATACTGCATCACCCTGTATTGCTGTCATAGGCACCGCTGATGTCGGTTTATAGCTTTCAACATCCGTTGTGCCGCTGTCCTGATGAATATATGTTTCGTCACTTGTCTGTGGATTATAGTTTAAAGTCATTGATGTTACACCGTCACCAATCAGCGACCATGCAGCTGTTCCACTGGTTCCTGTATTCAAAAATGCTGCAAATTTACTTCTTTTTATTTTGGGCATTTAAATCACTCTCCTTTTTGTAAGCTTTAACTGTATTTGTATCTGATATGTACCACGCCCATCTTCATCAACCTCATACAGAATAACATTAGTAGCCACAATTTCTTCCACATCATATCCCGTAATCTGTGGATAAATCTCATTATCATTGTTATCTTCTATCCATTCAAAGAAAGCATCAAGAAAATCATAGTTTTCCTGACGCTCAACTTCGCTTGTCGTGAACTCTCTGGCGTAAAACACATAATTATTTATATATGTCCTGTTCCCTATTATATCTTCAACTGTTTTACTGTTTCCGGCAGGAGCAACCGCATAACTTGATGGTTCGTTATCTGTACCATCTGTCATAATCGGACGTAGATCCATTCCCTCAAACTGTTCAAGATAATTCTGCAATGATTTCAATATACTCATATAACATTACCTCCTGCTATCTTCCTTGCACCTATAAGAATCTGTTCTTTATAATCAGCTTTCATACGTTCAAACCAAAGCTTTCCGCGTTTTGGTGCTCCGTGATATGTAAGAGGTATGCCTGTTAACTGTTTAGGTGCTCTGCCAACCATTACATTTCCATAGTACTGATACTTTGCATAAGGAGCATTGTATACAACAAGTCCGCTGCCGACTACAGTGCCAAGCTGACCGCTCATTTTGAGCATACCACTCTGAAATGGTACATAAGGCTCAGACAATCGTAAAACCTCACTGTCTACATACATCTGAGCCGCATTATACCTACCGTTCCACTTAGGTTGGAAATCAGGGTTCCAGATAAGCTGTGCTTTTCCGCTTGATGTTTGAATAATTCTACCGTGCGGAGTTTCTATATACTTTTGCATATTATCTACCCCCTGCCTCATAGTGTTTCAGCCCTCCGAAATCAAACCTATCAACTGTGGTAATGGTTCTTGCATCTCCCTGTGAAAAAAGCTCGGAGGGCTTTATTTGTACCTGATAATCAATTATACCTTTAAGTACGATATCTTTCTTCATAGGCTCAAATCCGCAAGAATATGGTATATGTAATTCAAGGCTGTTTGCATCTTTCAGCCCTGACTTAATTATATTGACTGCTTCAGTATCCTGCCAAAGCACGCCATAAACATAATATCTCTGCCATGTTCCGTTTTCATTTCTATACACTGTGATATTATGCGGAAACATATCACCACCCCATTCCTGAGAATAAAAGCCCTGTTGCCACAAGGTACCGTTTCAGTACGTCATACTTCTTTTTAGAAATATTGGCCTGCGATTCATAACTCACCGACCATTTGCCTACTGATTCACTTGTTTTCCCTGTATTGTTCTCCTCTACAGGAATTAACTCAGCAATTGCACAACAAGCTTTTTTAAGCTCATTGTTGCTATCATCGAATGTTTTTGCTCGGTACATTGTCATTGCATCTATATACTCACTTGCACGCTCAGACAAACGGCTGAACTCATCAGCTGATTCAATAGCTTTCCCGCGAAATTCTCCAATGTAATAATCATAAGAGGTATAAGCCATAGCTTACACCCCCTTAGCTGTTTGCAATAAGAGTAATTGCCTTTGCAATAGCCGCATCAGATACTGCAACTGTCTCAGTAACAGTTGTATATCCAGTCTTCTTGATCTTCGCTGTGTATGTACCGGCCCTAAGGTTAAATACTGCAATACCACTTTCATTTGTCTTAAGCCTTGCACCGTTGACTTCAACTGCAGCTCCAACAACTGCAGCAGGTGTTTCAGCATTATCTGTTACAGTGAATGTAACTGCCTGAGTTGTAACAGCTGTCGCAGGCTCAAGGTATGCGAATGGACATCCCACTCTGTCCTCGTCAACTCTTGTTGCAGGGTTAGGAAGCGCCCAGCCCAATCTGAATACAACTCTGAGTGCAATCATGTCCTGCTGTGCAAGGTTATAAACAATTTCTTTAGTTGTGGGATTCTGGATAACGCCCTGATCAAGTATTTTAACTGTAATATCCTGTCTGATTGCATAAACTGCACGCTTGAAATCTCCGACAATCATCTGACATACTGTGTTATCAAATGCGCCGTTATCAGGGAAATACATTGGTGCTCCGTCAAGGGCATACTGTGTTAGAACCCTGCATATCCGTCTTAAATATTGGCTGGCCATATTCTGTTTTTAGCCCTCTAAGTTTGGCCCTCATTCCCATACTCGAGATAACACCTGTTGCCATATAACCGTCATCTTCAACTTTGGCAATAACACCGTTTTCACCCATGATTAAATTATAGTAATCAGGTGTTGAACCAACAGCAACATTGTTTCCTGCCTGTCTTGCTCTTGAAATAATATCAAGGTCCCAATCTGCAGGACGGTTAATACCGAAGATTACCGCACTGTCTACTCTCTGTCCAATAGCCTCGACTACTCTTGGCTGTACTTCACCCAAAATATCAAATGATGCATCATCAAGCACAGCTTCAGGAATCGGCACAATTACAGCAAGCTCTGCAGCTGTAAGATATACATTATCCCATGCCTGCTCACTTGTCTGTTTAAATCCTGTATCACCGGTTACCCAGTATGCCATAGGCAGCATATCAAGTACCGGCATTCTTGTTTGTTTACTGGTCATGTTAGGAAGTTTCCTTGCCATCCCCATAAATACCGATGACTTCGGTGTATCCTGCTGTATTGTGTTTATAAGCTGTTCCTGAATTAAGGCCTCAGCCTGTTCTCTTGAAATTGGCATAAATTATTTCACTCTCCTTTTCCGAATGCAGCTCTAAGTGCTGCGTTAGCTTCTTCTTTTTTATCATTGCCGCCATCTGTTCCTGTCTGCTTGATGCCTGTTTTAAAGGCAGGCTTTGTATCATCTTCAAACAGAAAGCCTTTTGATTCTTTTACATTCTTCAACTGCTCATCAAAACCTAAGAGTTTATCACCGTCAAGCTTAATAAGGTCCATGTTAAGGAATGGCTTTACTGCCTTAACATCTCTTGCCTTTGCCCCAACAAGGGCCGTTTCCAACGCTGAATTAAGTTTTAATGCCGAAATATCTGTGTTGTATTTGGTTTCCCATGTGGCAGCATCACCCTTAAGCTTTTCAATATCCACCCCATCAAACTTGGCCACAGTATTTTTAAGGGTTGTAATTGTTGTATTTGCAGTACTGAGCTCATCCTGTACTGATTTTATGTCTTTCCCGTTCTCAGCCATTATGCTGTCAATATTTTCTTTTGAAATTCCCATACCTTCTAAAAATTCACGTTTCATATTTTCTCCCTTCTCGGCTACGCTTTTAAACGCCCTGCCACTCAGGGCTGCAACGTGTCTGCATTTAAACGTCAGCAGACAAGACAAAGTTTACATAAAAATAAGACCTGTTTAACGTCTGTGTCCAAAGACGAGATAAAGGGATCACCTCCATGCTAAAAACCGATAGTTAACTTTTTCATTTTGGCATCACCCCCTAATTTATTATATGAAAAAACCACCTAAACGTAATCGTCTAAGTGGTCAAACATTTAAAACCTGTTCTAAATAATCCAATACATCCTTTGAATCGCCTTTAATTTCAGTCCCATAGTTTAAATCATAGATAAGAACAAAATGCCCTTGTTCACACTCTCCATCTGCCATATCACAATATGGGTATTCTTTCGGTTCATCCATAGCAATATTTTTAGTATTTTTTAATATGGACAACACTTCGTCAAAAATTATATCTTCATCTTTTTTCTCATAATTACAAATACCGAGCCTATCTGACTCACTACTTAAACGATAGGTCCTCATAGTTAAACACCAGCTTTCTTATCAAATTCTTTGTTTGTAGTCCTGCTGCTTCTTAAAATATCTATGTATGCCTCTTCATCAGTCATACCATATTTTAGCTTTTTGTGTTCCACTAACACATCAAATGACTTACTGGGGTATTTTTCTTCCAGCTCTCTGCGGGTGCTCTCATTCCTCATCAGCTGCCTAGCCTGCTCACGGTTTTTAATCCTTAAGTTACAAGCCTGCTCAGCTTGTTCCTTAATACTTTTTGTTTTATCAATCATATCAAGAATGCTCTCATCATGGTATTTATACCATTTTCGGACTGCTCTGTCACTTAATTTGCCCTTGTACATATCCATATCAGAGAAATTAAGGGTTTTTACATATTCCTCAGCATCTTTATTTAATCTTATTATACTATCTTTCCCGGTCTTTACAACATTATTTGAGTAAATTTGTTCCCTTCCGAACTGCCGTTTAAGGCCGGTTTGGTCGATGAAATCTCTTTGCATTGCCTGCCAATCAGATACCTTTGCACTGGCCTCATCAGTAGGGAGTCCTGCAGCTTCCATAGCCTTTTTTTCACGTTTCCAACGCCGTATTTTACGCTCAATGTTCCTCTGTTGTTGAGAAGCCTCATACTCTGTCATTTTCTGACCGTTGTATGTGATATTCTTGGCATTATAGGCTTTAAGTTCAGTATTTGTATAGGCTCTTTCGCTTATTCCCTCAAAGTACGGGTAAAAGCTATGGCGACAATTCCAACCTCCAAGACCTGCACCTGTACCATATCCAGTGGACTCCTTAAAATCTGGATATTTATCACTCTTTCCGCTCCGACTGAATATTTTTCCCTGCCATTCTGCATGGCTTGGTCTTGCTCCCTCATGGGCTGTTGTTTCAACTAGGTCACTGCCCATCTGCTCAGCACGTTTCAGTTGCAACTCTGCACAAGTCTGATTTACCCCAGTAACAACTGCACGTCTTACTGCAACATCTATGCTGTCAATCTTTCCTGTTGGATATGTAACGGCACCAACTCCCTGTCTTGCTAGGTCCTTAATTGCATTTTTAACGCTTGTTTCCTTGTCAAAGGCACCACTTGTTATCTGCATATAGGCTCTGTCCAGGGCATTCTCAAACTGCTTTGTTGCTGTATTTGCAGTTGTGCTTGTAAGATTCTCAAACAGTCCGTTCGTTTTCTTTATGCCTGCATTAAGCACATCAAGCATTGCCGGCGATGCCGAAATCGGAGGAACTTTAAGCCCTGCAGCTTTATATATGCTGTCATCAAACTTAAGTGCTTTCATTCCTGCCTCCTCCATAAGAGCCTTTATCTCCTCCTGTGTCCTGCCGGATCTTTTTGCAAGGGATTTAATAATCCCGTCTTCAAAGTTACCCAGTTCAACAAGCTTGTCCCTCTGCCATTGTGCTGCCGGTATGTAATAATCATATGTACTTATGCGCCTTGCCATATCAGCAAGTATGTCCTGTTCAAGTTCACTGTACAGTTCAATCAGATTATCCGGGAGCCTTTCAATATACTTTGGTTTCAGCATTAATCATCACCGAACCCCATTAGCATATTATTTGACTGCGTTTCAGCTACCCGTGATTTTGCCTCTGCCTCTGTTTCTCCAAAGAACCGCACTCTATATTCCCATTTCTGTCTAATACCGTCTCTTACTTCCTGAAGAAACTGTTGTTTTTCTGCCGCAGTATCTTCAATAATGCTGTCATCAAAATTAACGGCCACATCAAATTCATTCCTATACCCCAACATGGCAGAAACAGCTTTAACCAGATTAATCAATGCACCTTCGAGTATCAGCGCATGTTTTCTCAAGTTTTGATACAGTTCAGACTTTTCGCTTACTACCTCTGTTGCTGTCTTTAGGCCGTTATTCTCGAATTTATATCTGTCCTCGCCAAGTCCGCATTTATCTGATAACAGGCTTAATGCTCTGCTGATTGCTTTCTCATGTGCATCAGCTCTGATCTCCATGTTTATTTCCTGTATTTTCTGGTTTTCTTCTCCCTCAATACCCATTGAATAAAACTCTGTATCATTGTCATCAAAAAGAGGAGTAATTGTTCCGCTGTCCTCGATCATCATTCTTGCCATTGTATTAGGCACAATAATTCGTTTTTTACCAAGGCGGAACTCATTTAAATAACTGTCATATACAAGGTCCACACCTTCGAGCTGATCAATTGCATTTGCATACACTGATATGCCCATAGGACAATCAAGGCTTACATTGTTCACTATATTCGGAGTTATTATCTGAAACCACGGAACCGTGCTGCCTGTGTTATATTCTTCAACCAATCCCTCCGGGAGGTCAACAGCAGTCAGGTTATTACCGTTTCTCTCAAACATCCTATTCTTGATAACATACATTCCATTTTCCTGTTTCTCATGGATATTGAGGTAAACCAGTTTCTTTTTGCCGTTTACACGCTCGCTTGCAAAAGCGCAGCTCAATATCTCTCCGTTATCCCACTGTATAGGATAAATCATGCTTGCACGAATATAGTCAATGCAAATGTTATCCCCATCCAGATATTCTACAAAGGCCCCTGTCCCCAGTGCATAAGCTATTTCAAGCAGCTGATTGCCCTTTATACGGAAATTATTAGCGTCAAGGACTTCATGAACAGCATTATTTATGTTCTCATCATCAATAACAATGCTGACTTTTTCATTAAGCTCAAGGTTCGCCCAATCCTCACACACCTTTTTAGCCATTCCAAGAGATTTCCTTGTCCTGTTTAATTTCTTCATGCCGTTATACTGTCTGTAATTATGGAACTGTATTACTTTTCCCTTGTACCAATTAAGCCACAAATCTATCCGGTTATAAAAGCTGCTGTCAACAACGTCATAACCTTCTCTGCTTAAATACTGAATTATCGCCTGCATTATATCACCCCCTTATATACTCATTATTGCTTTCATATATGGCTCTGTGCTGTATTCCTGTGCATCAAGACTATCTATGTTGGTTGTGCCATCATCCAGTCTAACATCCTTTGTAATATACTTACTGTCCCACAGAGCAGTCCTAAAAGCCTCTATTGTGTGGATACAATTCTTAGATATTTTATATTTATCCGATGACATAAGTCTGCAATAGAATCTGATTCTATCGTTGACCTCTTTTTTCATAGCCGGCTTAATTGAAATAGCTATACCCCTCTTAGCACAGGCATTCCTAAGTCCCTGAATCAACGTAGTTTCAGCACTATCGCAGTAAGCTTCTGCAACCTTGTACTTTGACTTGCACATTTCCGTAAAATCAACAAAGTCCTGCTCAAGCTGAGTAGGACTAATTATTTCTTTTCTATAATATTCTTCAAGTGTAACAACCTCTTTCATTGACTGTGTAAAGCCGGTACAGCTAAAGGCATGAGCTGATCCGTTGCCGCCGAAGTCAACACCTATTGTTGCAAAGGCTACCTTAGGCTTTTCTTTAAGTATGTATCTCTCCGGACTATCGGCAAACAAACGGTATATAACACCCTCTGCCGCAACCCATAGGCCAAGTATGTACCGATCATAAAATATAGAACCTGTATACTCCTTCTTTAGGTTTTCAACAAATTCCTTTGATAAAAACGGATTGTCATCTATCGTATATTGCTGTAGATATAAATCCGCATCACTTTGCAAAAACTTATGGAACCAGTGATTAGGTCCCTCTGGATTGCACGTTCCATCAAATTTGCTGTAGTCCTTATCCAAACGAGACTTAAGCATATTGAAAACATCTTCGTGCCAGGTAACAACCTCATCACCGTAGCAATACTTTATGCTTGAACCTCTGATTCGGTTAACCTGATTTACTTTATCTGCACCTAAGCAATAGCACTTCTCACCAAACAGCATAGCCGTATTGTCAGAGCGAATATCTGAAACAAGCTGCATACCCCATATACTTTGGAGTGGCTCAATAATATTTCTTTGAAGCGTTCCCTTTGTATTTCCAA
>JAXGOV010000007.1:0-140040 GCA_040767305.1 Candidatus Metalachnospira sp.
GGATAGACGGTGATGCTATTCTGCGCGGTGATAACCTTGCCCAACTCATTTGTAATAGCGGCTGTCAGCGTATAACTACCTTTTTCCTTGAACAGCACCGTGCCGCCGGTGGAATCCAGCGTTCCGGTGAGAGCCGTTCCGATATCCACGGCAGCGCCGTCCTTTTCGAGCGACCATACCACCGCATTGGAACCGAGATTTTCAGTGGAAAGCTCTACCGCCACGGATTTGTCGGTATGGGTGGTTTCGGGTAGTGAGAATGCGGCCGTCACCACCGGATAGATGCTGATAGTCTGCTCATGGGTCACCGTGACGCCTCGGCTGTTTTTTGCCGTGGCAATCAGGGTAATACTGCCGGTCTGCTTGAATTTCAGCTTGCCACCGTTTTTGTCAATGGTACCGTCCGTCAGCTCGGAAAGCGCGGCAGGCAGACCGTTTTTCAGGGCTGACCATGTCAAATCGCTTACATATCGGCTTTCCGGCTTGATCTCGATTTCATCGGCGGTGTAGGCGGTTTTTGGGAGTGTAAAGGAAAACTGCGGGGCGGGAACATGAGAACTGCCGCCACCAGAGCTGCCACCACCGGAACCGCTGGAGCTGCTTCCGCCGGAATTTACGTCGGAGGGTTTATCCGTAGGCTTGGCAGGAACGGTCGGCTTGGGCGGTTCTTCCTTCTTGATCTGCTCCTTGGCCTTTTCCGTATCCACCAGCATTTCAAAGGCTTCGGCGCGGGTGGCATTTCCGTCCGGTTTGACCGTACCGTCCGGGTAGCCGTCTACGATACCGTATTCCTTGCCGGTGCAGATGCTGGATTTATCCGCTTCGGAAAGTGTGCCGTCATCGGAAAATCCGGTAACGCAGGGGCTGGAGGCGTCATGACTGCCCTTACCGATGGCCCGCACCAGCATGCGGATCATTTCCATACGGGTAATGGGCTCATCCGGCTGAAATTCTGTGCCGAAATCGTCCTTTTGGATGATTCCCGCGATGATGAGCGCCTCAATATTTTGCTCCGACCAGTGTCCGGCAATGTCGGTGAAGCGAATGGTAACCTCGCTTTCCACCGGCTCCGGCAGCTCCATGGTTCTGGCAACCAGCGCCGCAAATTCCCCTCTGGTGATGATTTCATCCGGATGCGCCAGCCCGTCGGGGTAGCCGCTGATGACGCCTTTTTCCGTGAGGATTTGAATGGCTTCCTCCGCCCAATGCCCCTTGGCATCCTCAAAATACCTGTTTACCGCATAGGCGCTGCCAGCAAACAGGGAAGCCGCTATGCAGATGATGAGAAGAATGCCGAGCGGCCGTTTCATTTTCTTGTTCATCGGCTACCTCCTACATTCCGCCCATGACAGGCTGGCCTTGCTCCTGCTGGGCGGGGAATTCCTGTTTCTGCGCGGCGGTCTGCCCCTGGGTCAGCGCCTGTTGGTAAGCGCCAAGGACCGCCTTGTCAAACTCCGCCTTGGCCTCCTTGGTGCAGGGAAAGCAGATATCCTTGTATTCGCCGTTTCCGGCTTTGTAGCTGGGCATGGAGATAAACAGCCCCTTGGAGCCCTCCATAATTTTGATGCCCCGCACGGCAAAATCGCCGTAAACATTGACCGAGGCAGTGGCCTTGCAGCTGCCCTCTGGGCGGATGGAGTGGATTTTCACATCGTACTTGGGGGCAGCCGATGTCGTGTTGTTAGGCATGGTTTTTTCCTCCTTCTAAAAATGTCCGGCCTAATTAACCGGCGTAATTGAACATTTCCTTGATGCGCTGGGTCAGGGTGGGTAGCACCGTTTCCCCGAACAGGGCATACAGCCCCGCGAGGAGCAATGCGCCCAGCACCACTGCAATCAAAATTTTGATGGCGGTGTCAATGTAGCCGTCCCCGGCGTTTTGGGAAAGGATGTGTCTGCTGCGCAATGCGAGACCTGCGGCGGTATTTTTTACCGCCGCAGCTTTGTGTGAAATTGCGGTCTTCGCCTTTTTCATAAGCTGAACCATATATTTTTCCTCCGTTCTAATGATGAGGGCATGAAAAAAGACAGCCGATGGCTGCCTACATACTCATTCCCATGGTTTGGGTCTGCTCCGGTTCCCCGAAGCTGATTTTCTGAAATCCAAAGCGGTCGCAGTAGTGGAATTCGCTGCCCTCTGCGTCATACAGTTCCACCACATCGGACATGGACAGGGAGTGTCCGTCATAGCCGGGCGGATGATTCACATTGCACCTTGTATAGATGGCTTCGAGATCGTTGGTATCCAGCTGGCCGTCATAGGCAACGCGGTAATGCTCCGGGGACGGCTCCCCGAACTGCCGTACCGTTTCCTCATAGGAGATAAATTTCCTATACACGTCCGTATCCGGCTTCAGCTGCCAGATGCGGACACTTTTGAGCGGTGCGGCAGCTTCAGCCATGCCGCCCATCTGTTCCCCTGCGGCAAGGCGTTCCATCACGCCGTCTGTCCACTGCGGGGTCAGGCTGCGGCTTTTGAGCCATGCGGTCAGCTCGTCGTTTCGGAAGATACTATCCACCACCGCCTTTTCTTTTTCTGTATATCCGGCCGGGTTTCCATAGTAGGAAATGAGGCCGTTTTTTAGAGTGATTCCCGGCATATGCTCACCTCCCGGATTGTGTGTTGGGAATCCAAGACCGATTATTTACCGTAGACGATTTCCTCCAGCATAATCAGCTCATCCAGCTCCGCAAGGCACACGCCGCTTTGTGCCAGCACCGTAAGGATACCGGGCGGCACATCGGTAATGTCCTGCTGGACATCCGCCTCCACCACCGTGATTTGGCCGCTGTCCTTGTCCGTGTAGGCTTCCAGCTTAGCATCTACGGGGATACCCGCTTCCTCCAGCAGATAGCCGGGAATGCTGACAGTCTGACTGTCATCCAGCAGATCATGGCAGAGAGAACACCCTGCCACCCATTCGGCGGGGCAACCATCCTCACAGCCCTCACCGCAGTTGTTGCACAGTCCGCAGGCGGAGGCGAGGACGACGGTCAGGTCGGCGGCAAGGGCACTGAGGCTCTGGATGGCGTTCGCCACCTCCAGCGCCGTCATTTTGCCCTTCATAAAGACAAGGACGCTCGGTCCGGCATGAAGCTCCAGCGTATCCTTGTCAGTAAAGCCGGACCGTTCGCAGGCGTCGGCCGGGAGGCCGATTTGGGGCATTTGATTCTTTTTCATGAATGAGTTCCTCCAATCAAATATTAATTTTGTTTTTCACGCAATGCTGTGCCAAGGGCGTTTTCGCTACTCCATGAAGCCTCCTTCCCCAAACAGATTCAGCTGTGACGGGGCGTTTTTCTCGCGCTCGTGCAGATCGTAGTTTGCAATGAGGATTTCAGGAAACTGCGCCCCATTGTCATACCGCTGCTTGATGTTGTTAATGCGGGTAAAGGCTTCCGTCTGGATGCCCGGCGCATCATAGAGGCTACGGATAAACTCGCAGTCGTTGTAGGACAGCAGAAATTTGCCGTCGATCCGCAGCAGGGCATCCCGCAGCCTAACATGGTCTTTTTCCGTGAAACCGTCCTCGCCCACGTTTTTGTAATAGCTTTCGGTTTCAAAATACGGCGGGTCGCAGTAGAAAAAGCTGACGGGGCGGTCGTACTGCCCGATGAGCTTCTCGAAATCCTTGTTTTCCACGACCACCTTGGCAAGCCGCCGGTGGGCCTGCTCAATGAGAGGAAAGTTGCTGCGGATGTCATGGGGCTGGCTACCGTAGCTGGTCAGCCCCGACGCATAACTGTAGCGGATGAGCTGGTAAAACCATGCCGCCTTTTGCACATCCGATGCGGGAGAATCACGGGCGAGGGCATTTTTCACGAGCTCAAAATCCGCGCGGGAGTTCAGACAGTAGGCAAGGGTTGCCATCAGTTCCTGCGGTTTTTCCCGCACACAGCGGTAGAGGTTGACCAGCAGGCCGTTGAAGTCATTGTAGACCTCGAAATCGTTGCCGGGCTGTTTATGGAACAGCACCCAGCCGCCTCCGCCGAACACCTCAATATACCGCTCATAATAGAGGGGAAACAGGGTGACAATCAGCTCCCGCAGAGATTTCTTGCCGCCGATCCAGGACATGAAGCTGTTCAGGAGTCATCACCTCCCTCCAGCGGCAGACGTATCTGCGTATCGTCAAAGGCCGCAAGGGAACGCCGGAGGCCGGTAATGGCGGCGCTGATTCCAGCGATGCGGTTTCTCATATGCCGGATGGTCAGGCGCACCTCCGCTTCGGTTTTCGCATAAAAATACCCGTTCTGGTCACTGGCAATGGGAACACCCTCCCGGCGCAGGGCATTGACCTGATCCCGCAGTTCCTTACCTGAAACGCGGAAGGTACATTCCAGCTCCCGGCTGATGACGGCGTTTTCCGCACCGTGGTGATACCGGCGCAGATGCTTTGCAAGCTGTTCTTTCTGCATGGGTCCTCCTTTCCGGTCGTTTCCCCGGAAAGGCAAAAAGGGCGCAAAAAAACAGGGCCGCCTCCTGTATGGGGAAACGGCCCTGTTTTGATAGTGGTCTAAAAAAGCACAGGCAGCTCTGCCTGCGCTACTGGATTACGCCAAGCTCTCTTAACACTGCCACGCAGTCCTTGGCACCTTGAATGTACAGATGCTTTTGAAACGCTACCTCCAAATCCGAATTTTGACTCAAATAGCACTCAATTCTATCTTTCGTACCTTGACTGATTTCAGTGCTCTCCCGAATGCTGTCACTGAGTGACACTAATTCCTGCGCCAGATTTTCCGACTGAGGGTCAGATTCGCGCAGGGCAGCATATGCAAGCTGAAACCGTTCCGCAAGCGCCATATCCAGTAAATCCAAGAGCTTTTCGTCCAACTGCCTCACCTCCTTCAGCACAACACAATGCCACAGCTTCATGAGAATAGCTATACCAAAACCCAACAAAGATTTGCTACTTCATTTCCATGCCAAAGCTCTGGTTGGGACGGTTCAGGCATTGCTCCACCGTTTGCCCGGTCAGTGACCATAAGACGCCGTATCCGGTAAGAAGGATGCCTTTTTCCTCCATCAGCTTTTCGCCATATTTATGGAGATTCGCACAGGAAAACAGCTCGCCTTCACATTCAATGCAGTATTTAGACAGCATAAATTTGGCGTAATCCGCAGGGGTAGTCGCCTCACGGATGACTGAAAAATTCTCTATCTGCTGGGAAAGATCCAGCGCATCCTCCAAGGAAATTTCTTCCGGCACGGCTTCAAGCATCGCCTTATAGGTTGAAAGACTGCGCTTATCTGCCATGCGCCGAAGCTGCCGAGCCAGCTCATTGACCAGACCGTAGCAGTCGCCTTCCGAGGCATACAGGGCGTTGTTTATTTTGTCAGTCAAAAAGGGCGCCATGCAATCCTCCGCAGAGAATGCATATTCCTCCGGGGAGGCCGCTCCGACAGCATCAACCGCCTGCAAAAGCGCTGCATCACTGGCAGGGAGCTTGAGGAAGACAGCCGTGTCATTGTCATGGGCGGGATCGTTAAAATGCCCCTTGGTGATACGGAGAAGCACGGCATAATCCGGCTTGTCAAGGGGGCTGGCATCGCCGCTGTGGTAGCAGACGGCAATCTCGCCATTCTGCACCACATAGCCGCATGGTGTAAACACGCCGCCCTCGCCCTCACGCATCTCCTTGCCGATTTTACCGAAGTCCAGATATGCGTAGACTTCATCCGATACCTTTTCCAGTGCCGGTACAAAGTCATTATCCGCGTAAAATTTGCCGAGAGCTTGGTCGTCATGAGCTTCGTAAGCAACTTGGCAATGCGTCATGCTGTGTGTCATATTGATGAGCCGCTCCGCCGAAATGGGTGCGTATTGAGTCTGGACGGCATCCATCATCACCATGCCCTCGAAGCAGTCCAGTTCCCATGCACTCAGGGAGGACAGCCGCTGGGCGAGATGATTCAGCTCATGCAGATTGGCATCGGGGGCGATAAATTGCGGCAGATAGTCCAGCTTGCAGCTTAAAACCTCCGCGGAATAAACGGTGTCCCCGGTGATTCTCGCTTTTTCTAACGCATCCTCCAGCTCATAGGGTGTGGCGGGGAGTGTGATTTCTGCCGACGGATTTATACCGGAAGGGTTCCACCGGCTGAGTTCCACTGTGAAAATTTTTTCTTCTCTGGCGTTAACGCTCATCTTGATACCTCCGTTTGATTAATCACTGCAATGCACATCCGGCGGTTACACGAAAACCGCTCCGTCGCACCACTTTTTCATGGCGTTGTACAGTAGCAGTACCTTGGTTTGATCCGATACCTCCTGCCATGTGGCCGGTTTGAACTGCCGAAGCCCGTATTGGTGTTCTCCCTCAAAATATGCGAGGATGCCGATGTGGGCGGGAACTTCCCCGGCGATTCTGACGGCAAGGGTTTTCGGCACGCAGTAGTAATTTTCGTTCCCATGAAAGTTATGGCCGTTTCTGCTTTTGAAATCCTGATAGGTGATTTTGACTTCAAAACAGGTGACCATCATGCCGATATGCCAGTTATGGCACCGCAGGACGCAGCCGTGGCATTTCTGTGCATTCTTATCTTTACTGCCATCCCGAAAGCACCTTCCGGGTTCGTGCGTCCGCCCAGTCAGGCACGGTTCCTTTTCGGAAAATCGGTCCGCATCCAGAAGCCTGCAGAGATATTCCTCATCCTCGTAATAGTCCTCAAAGCGGAGGCTGTCTACAATCCCTGACGGCGTCCATACCTCATCCGCCCACCGGATGGTTCGCTTTTCGGTGTGCAGCTTTGGACGGTAGTGATGGGTCAGCGCCTTAATCCGTTTTGTTAATTCGGTTTCCATGTTTCATCTTGCACCTTCCTTTCTGCGTTTTGCAATTTTTTGCATATCCGTTCTAAGGCAATCTCCCTCAGCGCTGTAGCAGATGAAGCCGTGGGACGGGTATGGGCAGTCGCCGCAGCTTTGGAACGGACCGCGAGGTCGTTCGTCCGGTGGTGTCCTGCCGAGAGTAGTTAGATTGTCCGAGTCGTAACAGGCAGTTTGCTTATTTCTCTTATAGCGTACCAACATGGCTACTCCTTTCCAGAAAACAAAAAAAGCCGGAGAATAAAGGGCATTCCTGCACTCCAATTCTCCGGCTTTCCGATGCTTTCATTTTTAATGTGATTTTGGTGTATATATAAAAAAGGGCGCTAACTTTATCGGCTTTCAATTAGCCTTAAAAATCAGCGCCCTTTTTATTTTGAGCTTGTTTTTTTGATTGCATTTTGAGTGGCGCCCTTTTCCATTTCACTCTGTTCTGAAAAGGGTGCCATTCCCATTCGTTTTTACTTGTAGGTTTGAATCCTGCCTGAGTGAAGCTTTTACCCTAATAAATCTACGAAAAAAGAGCTTCCACTTTTCATCGTGGAAGCTCTCGAAAGGCTTGGATTTACTGGCTTTGTAAGCAATAAATCTTTTTTACCTTTTGTTTTTGACGGATGCGGTGGGATTCGAACCCACGAGCCCGTGAGGACTACCTGATTTCGAGTCAGGGCCGTTATGACCACTTCGATACACATCCATAACATTGGGATTATAACACAGCAATCTGTAAAACACAACAATGAGTTAAAATATTTAGCTATAATTTATAAAAAATTGGGACAGTTCGGATTAAGTTCCGAAACTGTCCCTTATTTCGTTTATTATTTTCTTTTCAAGTCTCGAAACCTGTACCTGTGATATTCCGATTTCTTTAGCCGTTTCTGATTGAGTTTTATCACGGAAATATCTTAAATATATTAGTTTGCGTTCTTTTGGCTCAAGCTTCATGAGTGTTTGTTTTAGCGTCAGATTGTCTGTTATTTCATCTGAGCTGTTTGAGTTGGTTAGTTTGTCGATAAGATATGCTGTTGTTCCGTCGCTTCTATATACTGTTTTGTATATACTTTCAACATCTCTTGAAGCATCAAGTGCCTCTATTAGTTCTTCACGATCTATACCCATTTCAGATGCAAGCTCACTTATTGTAGGTTCGTCCCCGTTTTTATGCATCATTTGTTCTCTGACAAACTTTGCCTTTGTTGCTGTTTCTTTAAGAGGCCGGCTGACTTTTATCATTCCGTCATCACCATATAAAACGTCGTATTTCGCCCATAATCATTGGTACTGCATAGGTTGAAAACTTGACATCATAGGACATATCGAACTTTTCAATACACTTAATTAACCCAATGGCTCCTATCTGATATAAGTCATCGCTTTCATAACCTCGACCAAGGAACTTTCTTACTATGCTCCATATGAGGCCACTGTTTTCAATTATAAGCTTTTCCTTAGCAGAGTTGTCTCCGTTTTGGGCAAGCCTTATCAGTTCCATTGTTTCATCTGAATTTCTGCCAGTAGATTCCTCCAACTTTTAACCACCTGCAATCCTATTTATTTCGTTCACCAAGTGTCTTAAGCATACTTACATGTGTTCCCTTTCCGACTTGTGAGGATACGTCAAGACGGTCCATAAATGTTTCCATAACAGTAAATCCAAGTCCTGAACGTTCCATTTCAGGCATTGATGTATAAAGAGGTGTCATCGCTTTTTTAATATCATCTATTCCTTTGCCTTTATCTATGATATCTATGTATACGTTTCTGTCTTCATATGAACACATGAGACATATGTCGCCGTCTGTCCGGCTTGAGTAGCCATGTATAATTGAGTTTGTAACTGCCTCTGACACAGCGGTTTTTATGTCTGTAATTTCAGAAACTGTTGGATCAAGCGGCATAATAAATGCAGCTACTGCCATTCTTGCAAACGATTCATTCTGAGCAACAGAAGGAAAGCTTAGTGTCATGCTGTTTTTGTTTATCATTATTTTTTCACCTCTTGTAAAATACTTCTTAAGGCATCATCAACTGATGGATAAGAATGAATAATTCGATAAATTCCGGATATAGCTAATATACGATCGGCTTCCTTTGATGGTGAGGCTATGGCTGTAGTTCCTCCAAGTGCCATTACAGTTTTATAACGTCCTATTATTACACCGATTCCAGAACTGTCCATAAATTTGACTTTGCTCATATCGATGATTAGATTTTTTGCTCCAGAAACATATAGTTCACGTTCAGTAAGTCTGCGAATATCTTCAGATGAATGATGATCTATATCGCCGGATACTTCGGCAACAAGCGTTTTAGAACGCTTTTTAAAATAGATTTCCATTATTGTGTTCCCCTTTCATAAAACTTGCTGAGTTAACTATAATATAAAGCTTGTATTGAAAATATATTATTCGTTCGCAAATTTGTGCAAAATAGGAAAAAAAATGCAGATATGCAATTTGGCGGTACATTTATAAATATTAAAAGTAATGTGATAAAAAATTATTTGACAGATTATAAAATGTATGATAGAATTTGCTCGTCTCAAGTCGTATACAGCGATGAGAGCTTACTGACCAATTTCATTTTTATGAAACTCAAGGCCATACGGACAGCCGGGTCAACTGCCGATTGTGGGGAATCCCGCGTTATTGATTGCGTTAAAAGCGCAACTTTTATAAGTTGGCAACTTAATTGCCAGTTGGTTACTTAATAACCAAGTGTACTTGGGTACACACTTGTGAAACGGTCAATAAAAGTGGCAGAGTAAGTTCTTGCTATACAGACTCTGTAAATTAAGGTGCTGATGTGATGAATATCTTCTATAATTACTAGATGTTCTGATATCAAATTTTCCGAAAATTGTTGAACGATTTTATAAGATGTATCACAGTATACTGTGGCACATCTTTTTTTGTTTTGGAGGGTCATAAAATGATTGACAAACTAAAATTATACGGCTTCAATAATTTAACAAAATCACTTAGTTTTAATATCTATGATATCTGCTACGCAAAGACAGCACGTGAGCGACAAGATTATATTAAGTATATTAATGAGCAGTACAACTCAGAGCGACTTACCTCTATATTAACTAAGCTGACAGAGATGATAGGAGCCACTGTACTTAATATTTCCACACAGGACTATGAGCCTCAGGGTGCAAGTGTTACTTTTCTTATTGCGGAGGAAAGCATGATTCAGAATAGAAGCGGGGAAACAGTGGTTGCCCATCTTGATAAAAGCCATGTTACTGTACACACTTATCCCGAATTTCATCCTGAAACGTCAATAGCCACCTTCCGAGTTGATATAGATGTAGCAACTTGTGGAGAGATTACACCGCTTTCTACACTTGATTTTCTTATAGGAAGCTTTGACTCAGATATTATTACAATGGACTATCGTGTTCGAGGATTTACCCGAGATGTAGAGGGAAGAAAACTGTTTATTGACCACGATATTACCTCGATACAGGATTATATAGATAAAAGAACTCTTGAAAAATATGATGCGATTGATGTTAATGTATATCAGTCAAACATATTCCATACCAAGATGCTTATTAAAGATATCGTTTTACAAAACTATCTTTTCAATTCTGATGTTTATGAAATCAACCCGAAAATACGTCTTGATATAAATAATGCACTTAGGCGTGAAATGATTGAAATATTCAGCGGAACAAATATTTATCAGGAGGGACAGCACGATGGATCAAACTAAAGCTCCAATTTTGGAAGCGCTTGAACGTATGAAATATGACCGGCTTGTCCCATTTGATGTTCCGGGGCATAAACATGGAAAAGGAAATAAAGAGTTAACAGAATTTCTTGGTGAAAAATGTCTTTCAGTTGACGTGAATTCAATGAAGCCACTGGATAATCTTTGTCATCCGGTAAGCGTTATAAAAGAGGCAGAAGATATTGCTGCCGAGGCGTTTGGTGCAGCACATGCTTTTTTCATGGTTGGAGGTACAACATCATCTGTTCAGGCCATGATTTTATCAAGCGTAAAAAGCGGAGATAAAATTATTTTGCCTCGAAATGTGCATCAGAGCGTAATCAATTCGCTTGTTTTGTGCGGCGCAGTTCCTGTGTATATAAATCCACAGACAAATGAAAGACTTGGAATTGCACTTGGAATGTCCATTTTAGATGTAAAACGTACTATTGCGGAAAACACGGATGCAAAGGCAATTTTGGTTAATAATCCAACCTACTACGGTATATGCTCGGACTTAAAGCAAATTACTGAGATTGCACATAAGCAAGGAATACGAGTTCTTGTTGACGAAGCACATGGTACACATTTTTATTTTGGCAAGGATATGCCTATTTCTGCCATGACAGCTGGAGCAGATATGGCAGCGGTTAGTATGCATAAATCAGGTGGTTCGCTTACACAAAGCTCTATGCTGCTTTGCGGTAAAAAGATTAATGAAAATTATGTACGCCAGATTATTAACTTGACACAAACTACAAGCGGTTCCTATCTTTTACTCTCAAGCCTTGATATTTCAAGAAGAAATCTTGCTTTAAAAGGTGTAGAGATTTTTGAGAAAGTCAAAAACTTTTCACAGTATGCAAGAGACGAGATAAATGCAATCGGAGATTATTATGCCTACTCCAAAGAACTGATAAACGGTGACAGTGTGTTTGACTTTGACACAACTAAGCTGTCTGTTAACACACTTGAACTTGGTCTTGCAGGTATAGAGGTATATGATTTACTCAGAGATGAATATGGCATTCAAATTGAGTTTGGCGATCTTGAAAACATACTTGCTTATATTTCGGTAGGAGATAAAACAAAAAACGTAGAACGACTTATCAGCGCATTTGGAGAAATAAAGCGTCTTTATAAAAAAGATAAAAGCGGAATGCTTGAAAGCGAGTATATTAACCCTATTGTTGAAATGTCTCCGCAGAAAGCATTTTATTCTAATAAAGAAAGTCGTCAGCTTGATAAATGTGTCGGAGAAATCAGTGCGGAATTTGTTATGTGTTATCCGCCGGGAATTCCGGTTCTTGCACCGGGAGAGCTTATTACGAATGAAATAATTGACTATATTAAGTATGCACGTGAAAAAGGCTGTATGCTTACGGGACCTCAAAGCATGGATATCAGCCATATCAATGTACTGAAAGGAGAATGACATGGACGATTTATGGTATAGCGAATACCACACACCAAATGTACGGTTTTCAATAAAAGTAATTAATCAGCTTCACAGTGAACAGAGTAATTATCAGAAGATATCCGTATTTGATTCTTTTGAATACGGACGTTTTCTTACACTTGACGGCGTGATGATGCTTACTGAACGTGATGAGTTTATTTACCACGAAATGATTACTCATGTTCCTATGGCTGTCAATCCAGACATTAAGAATGTTCTTGTCATCGGAGCCGGTGACGGCGGAGTTGCAAGGGAACTCTCAAAATATAAAAATATTGAGCATGTTGATATTGTTGAAATTGATGAACGTGTTGTTGAAGTCTGCAAGGAGTATTTGCCTCAGACTGCATGTGGATTTGAAGATGAGCGTATTACGCTGCATTATAAAGACGGGTTAAAATTTATACGCCACGTTGAGAATAAATATGATCTGATTATTGTTGATTCAACCGATCCTTCCGGCCCCGGTGAAGTGCTGTTTACCAAAGAATTTTACGGTAATTGCCATAAGGCACTAACCGAAAACGGAATTATGGTAAATCAGCACGAGAGCCCTTTTTACAAAGAGGATGCTAAAGCAATGAAGGATGCACATAGGCGAATAGTTGGAGTGTTTCCGACGTGCAAAGTTTATCAGGCACATATTCCTACCTATCCTTCCGGACATTGGCTGTTCGGTTTTGCCTCTAAGGGACTTCACCCAATAAAAGACATGCAGGCAGGAAAATGGAACGAGCTTGGACTTAAGACTAAATATTATAATACAAATCTGCATATAGGGGCATTTTATCTACCAAACTATGTTGAGGAGATGCTAAAAGAGTATGAATAAAAATATCCAAACATTTATTGCCTGCGAGGCGGAATATCAGAATGCTGAAATCGTAATGTTCGGCGCACCGTTTGACGGTACAACTTCATTTCGTCCGGGAACTCGTTTTGGCCCTTCGGCAATTAGAAACGAATCTTTCGGTATTGAAACCTATTCACCTTACTGCGACAGGGATTTATCTGATTTCAATATTTTTGACGGCGGAGATTTAGAATTTCCTTTCGGAAACACCGAAAAGGTACTTGAAATTATTAAAGACTATACAGCAAATATTCTTTCTGACGGCAAAATACCGGTTATGCTTGGTGGTGAGCATTTGATAACATTGGGAGCCGTTAGAGCGGTTTTTGAGAAATATCCAGATTTGCACATTATTCACTTTGATGCACATACAGATTTGCGTACGGATTATATTGGCGAAGAGCTTTCTCACTCTACGGTTATGAAACAGATTTGGAACTTTGTTGGAGACGGAAAAATTCATCAGTTTGGTATCAGAAGCGGAGAAAGATATGAATTTGAGTTTGCCAGAGAACATACAGACATGCACAAATTTAGTTTAAGTGAATTTAATGATACTCTCAAAGAACTTAAGGACAAGCCGGTTTATTTTTCGCTTGACCTAGATATTCTTGATCCGTCGATTTTCTGCGGTACAGGCACACCGGAAGCAGGAGGCGTGAGTTTTAAAGAACTGCTTGATGCTGTATTAAAGCTGAATGAGCTTAATATTGTAGGCTGTGATATAAATGAGCTTTCGCCGCATTATGACCAGAGCGGGACTTCAACCGCTGTAGCGTGCAAAATAACCAGAGAGATTTTACTACAAATGAACTAAAAGGAGAAAAGCAAAATGGGCAAATGTTTAATTATCGGCTGCGGCGGTGTTGCAAGTGTTGCTATACACAAGTGCTGCCAGAACAGCGAAGCGTTTGAGGAAATAATGATAGCAAGCCGCACAAAATCTAAGTGTGACGCTCTTAAGACAAAGCTTGAGGGTACTACAAAAACAAAAATTCAAACTGCACAAGTAGATGCAGACAATGTTGATGAGCTTATTGCTCTTATTAATGGTTTTAAACCGGATGTTGTTCTTAATCTTGCACTCCCTTATCAGGATTTAACAATTATGGATGCTTGTCTTGCAACTAAGACTCACTATATTGATACTGCAAACTACGAGCCGATTGATACAGCTAAATTTGAATATAAGTGGCAGTGGGCATATCGTGAAAGGTTCAAAGAAGCCGGTATATGTGCTCTTCTTGGCAGCGGATTTGACCCGGGTGTAACAGGAGTTTTCTCAGCCTATGCACAAAAGCATTATTTTGATGAAATTAACTATCTTGATATTCTTGACTGTAACGGCGGCGATCATGGTTATCCTTTTGCAACAAACTTTAATCCGGAAATTAATATTCGTGAGGTATCTGCTAAGGAAGTTATTGGGAAAACGGTGAGTGGATTGAGACCGAACCGATGGAAATTAAACGTGAATATAACTTTGAAGGAGTAGGCACAAAGGATATGTACCTTCTTCATCATGAGGAGCTTGAAAGCTTAGGACTCAACCTTAAAGGAATTAAGCGTATACGTTTCTTCATGACATTTGGTCAGAGCTATCTTACTCATCTTAAGTGCCTTGAAAACGTAGGTATGACTTCAATAGAGCCTATAGAGTATGAGGGCATGAAAATTGTTCCGCTCCAGTTCCTTAAAGCTGTTTTGCCAGATCCAGCAAGCCTTGGACCACGTACTGTCGGTAAAACAAATATCGGTCCGCATTTTTCAGGGTGTTAAGGATGGCAAGGAAAAAACTTATTACATTTATAATATATGTGATCATCAGGAATGTTATAAAGAGGTCGGAAGCCAAGCTATATCCTATACTACAGGTGTCCCGGCAATGATTGGTGCAATGCTTGTAATGAACGGTACATGGAATAAGCCTGGAGTATGGAATATTGAGGAGTTTGACCCCGATCCATTTATGGACGCACTTAATAAATGGGGACTTCCTTGGGTTGAGGATTTTAATCCTGTTTTGGTGGACTGATGAAAAAGAATTTACTTTCGGTTCCGACTCCGTGTTATGTTGTGGATGAAAACCTGCTTATAAAAAATCTGGAGATATTAAAGAGTGTGGCAGAACAGTCCGGGTGTAAGATTTTGCTTGCTCAAAAGGCATTTTCTATGTTTTCCACATATCTGCTTATAGGCAAATATCTTTCGGGTACAACGGCAAGCGGTTTGTTTGAAGCAAAACTTGGATTTGAAGAAATGGGAGGGAGACACATGTCTTCTCAATGCGCATATATTGAGAGCGAGTTTGATGAGATACTCAAAATATGTGACCATATTACTTTCAATTCGTTTAATCAGTGGGAAAAATACAGAGAAAAAGCTGTTGCTTCAGGCAAGAGCTTTGGTATTCGCATTAACCCTGAACACTCAACACAGGAACATGGAATTTATGACCCGTGTGCTGAAGGTTCAAGACTTGGTGTTACAAGATCTAACTTCCGACCTGATTTGCTGAACGGAATAGAAGGCCTTCACTTTCATACATTATGTGAGCAAAACAGTGATGCGCTTATAGAAACCATTGCGGCAGTGGAAGAAAAGTTCGGTGAATTTTTGCCTCAGATGAAATGGGTGAATTTTGGAGGCGGTCATCATATTACACGAGATGACTACGACAGGAAAGCGTTGATTGACTGTATTAAACGCTTTAAGAAAAAATATGATGTTGAGATATATCTTGAGCCAGGTGAGGCTGTTGCATTAAATGCCGGTTTTTTGGTTGCAAGCGTTCTTGATATTGTGGATAATGGCATTAAAATTGCACTTCTTGATGCATCAGCTGCCTGCCATATGCCGGATGTTATTGAAATGCCTTACCGCCCTCCGTTATTTGGAAGCGGACAAAACGGTGAAAAAAATTATTCATATCGCCTTGCGGGAGCAACTTGTCTTGCAGGTGATATTATAGGAGATTATTCGTTTGACGATGAGCTTAAAATCGGCGATAAATTGATTTTCTGCGATATGGCGATTTATTCTATGGTGAAAAACAATACGTTTAACGGAATGTGTCTTCCGTCAATTGCTATAATGAAACAAAACGGAGATATTGAAATAATCAAACGCTTTGGTTATAAAGACTTCAAAGAAAGACTTTCATAAAGATAATTTCTGATTTGACATAGGAGACAATTATATGATAGTTACAAAATTCGGTGGCAGTTCGCTTGCGGATGCCAAGCAATTTCAAAAGGTCCGAGAAATTATAGATATGGACAGCCGCCGGGTATTTGTTGTACCAAGCGCTCCTGGCCGCAGATTTGACGGTGATGACAAGGTAACTGACCTGCTTTATAAATGTTATAAACAGTGTTTGGAAGGAATGTCATATGGATTGATATTTTCTGTTATCCGTGAACGTTATTTGGAGATTGCCGAAGAACTTCATCTTTCAATAGATATCTCAAAATATCTTGACGATGTTGAGATGAACATAGCGGATGGTGCATCCGCAGATTATTGTGCAAGCCGCGGCGAATTTTTAAACGGTCTTTTGCTGGCGGATTTTCTTGGATATGATTTTATTGATTCTAAAGATGTGATTTTTTTTCGTGAAGACGGCAGTTTTGACGATGAAAAGACAAATGATATTTTAGGTAATAGGCTTAAAAATATAAAAGCTGCCGTTATTCCGGGTTTTTATGGCAGCTTGCCTGACGGCAGTATAAAAACTTTCTCCAGAGGCGGAAGTGATATTACAGGCGCAATAGTTGCAAGGGCGGCTAAAGCTGATGTATACGAAAACTGGACAGATGTCTCAGGGTTTTTGATGGCAGACCCACGTATTGTACCCAATGCACAGCCAATAAGCCACATTACCTATCACGAAATGCATGAACTCAGTTGTGCAGGCGCAACTGTTTTGCATGAAGACAGCGTTTTACCTGTCAGCCGTTCCGGAATACCGACTAATATCCGCAACACTAATAACCCTGAACATCCGGGAACATTGATTACGTGTACTGCTGTTAAGCGAGAAAATTTTGCAATTTTTGCAGGCGTGGCTGGAAAAAGGGGCTTTAGTCTAATTCTTGCAGAAAAGAATAAGCCCGATAGCTCTCATGCTCTTGCAAAGTCTATATTTGAAGCTGTGAGAGGCTGCGGACTTAAATTTAAGTATTTGCCATCAGGTGTTAACAATGTTTGCCTTATGGTTAATACGGAAGAATTACAATGTTCGCATGGTCTTTTGTCAAAACGGATATCAAATATAGAAATACCTCATTCATTTACAATTTATGATAATTTGGCTCTGATTTCTTTGGTTGGTTATGGCATTACTCATAAGCGAGAGACTATCGTACGAATTTATGATGCCCTGAGGCGCAATAATATCAATATACATATGCTTAACCAAGGCAGCAGTGAACTTAGTACTTGGATAGGTGTTGAGGAAGAAGAACTCGAAAATGCTATTACTAGCATTTACAATGAATTTGTTGAAATATAATTAAATTAATATAAAAAATTAGCCGATGCTTTATGCACGGCATTAATTTTTGCTTTTCAAACAGCAAATTGACTATTATACAATTTTGCGTAGAATCCATTCTTTTTAAGTAATTCTTCGTGTTTTCCGTGTTCAATAATGTGCCCATCATTCATAACAAGTATTACATCTGTATCCTGTATGGTTGATAAACGATGTGCAATTATGAAACTGGTTCTGCCCTTCATCATTATTGAAAAAGCATGCTGTATTTTTAATTCTGTTCGTGTATCTATTGATGAGGTTGCTTCATCAAGAATCAGCATAGGAGGAAGGCAGAGCATTACTCTTGTTATGCATAGGAGCTGTTTCTGTCCCTGAGAGAGGTTTCCGCCGTCTTCTGTAATAAATGTATTATATCCGTCTGAAAGCCTTCGTATAAAGCTGTCTGCATGAGATGCTTTTGCAGCTGCAATTATTTCTTCATCAGTTGCATCAGGTTTGCCCATTATTATGTTATCTCTGATAGTTCCGGTTTTAAGCCAAGTATCCTGTAAAACCATGCCGTAGTTTGAACGTAAACTTTTTCTGGTAATGTTTCTGATGTCTGTTCCGCTTACATCAATGCTTCCACTGTCAACATCGTAAAATCTCATAAGAAGATTAATCAGCGTTGTTTTTCCGCAGCCGGTAGGACCGACTAAAGCTACTGTCTGGCCTGAATTTACACTGAGGTTAAGGTCCTCTATAAGTTTTCTGTCGGGAATATAGCTGAAAGAAACATTGCTTAACTTAACATTCCCGTCCGCTTCATCAAGAACACAGGCATTTTCTGCATCAGGCATCTGTGGTTCTTCTTCTATCAGCTCAAAAATTCTTGATGCACATGCGAGGGCATTTTGAAGTTCTGTTACAACACCTGATATTTCGTTAAACGGTTTTGTATACTGGTTTGCATAGCTTAAAAAGCAGGAGAGCTGGCCAACTGTAAGTCTACCGTATATTACAGATATAGCACCAACTATTCCGACACTTGTATATACAAGGCTGTTAACAAAACGTGTTGAAGGGTTTACAAGTGATGAAAAGAATGTAGCCTTGAGTGATATTTTACCGAGACGGTCATTTATACTATCAAATTTTTTAAGAGTTTCATTTTCTTGACTAAATGCCTGAACGACTTTTTGGTTATTAATCATCTCATCAATAAGAGATGTTTCTTCTCCTCTTGTTTCGGACTGAAGCCTAAACATATGATATGTCTTTTTTGCAATAAAGGCAGCAACGAATAGTGATATCGGAGTAACAAGAAGTACAACAAGGCTTATTGTTGCATTCTCACGGAACATAAAAAACAGAGTTCCGAATATAGTGAGAATACCTGTGAACAGCTGAGTGAAGCCCATAAGCAGACCATCTGCAAACTGATCAACATCGGCAATGACACGGCTTACGATATCTCCGTATGAATGACTGTCAATATATTTCAGTGGCAGTATTTCGATTTTTTTAAATGCCTCATCTCTTATATCCCTTACTACATTGTAGGTTATATGGTTGTTGCATACATTCATTATCCATTGGCTTAATGCAGTAAGCAAAGCGATTATTCCTAGCTTGATAAGAATTTGTTTTATAGCAGTAAAATCAACTTTTCCTGGTTCGAGTATATAATCAATAGCATTACCGGTTAGCTTTGGAAAATATAATGTCAGTGCAACTGTAAGTGCAGCCATAATAATTGAACTTATTACCAGGAGACTGTATGGTTTTATTCGTATTAGAACTTTTTTTAATGTTATTTTCTGATATGATATCTTTTTGTTATCTGATTTGCCCATATTAAGCCTCCTTTCTGTCCTTTGAGAACTGTGAATTATAAATTTCCTGATATACAGGACAGCTTTCAAGTAAACTATCATGTGTACCGATTCCTGCTATTTTACCATCATCAAGCACAATGATTTTATCAGCATACTGTATTGAAGAAGCTCGCTGGGATACAATAAATACAGTCGGTGAATTCTCCATTTCTCTAATAGCTTTTCTTAAGGCGGCATCGGTAGCATAGTCAAGGGCTGATGCACTGTCATCCAGAATAAGTATTTCAGGCTTTCTGACAAGTGCACGTGCGATAGTAAGTCGTTGTTTCTGACCGCCTGAGAAGTTTTTGCCGCCTTGAGCAACTTCACTGTCAATGCCGTTTTTCTTTCTTTCAACAATTTCTTTAGCCTGAGCAATATCAAGTGCTTTTATTATTTCACTTTCTTCTGCATCTGATTTTCCCCATGAAAGATTATTTTTTATTGTACCTTTAAAAAGTACGGCTTTTTGCATTACAACACCAATCTTTTTACGTAAAGAATTTATATCATAGTCTTTAACATTTATTCCGTTAATTTTAACTGCTCCTTCAGTAGCATCATAAAAACGAGGTATCATATTAACAACCGAACTCTTCCCGGAGCCGGTTCCTCCTATGATTCCAATTGTTTCTCCCTTGCGTACGGAAAAGTTAATATCGGTAAGAGCGTCCTGTGGAGAATTTTTATATCTGAGTGAAACGTGCTCAAAAGAAACAATAGCATCTGTGTTTTTTTCAGATTCATAAATAGGATTTGCTGTATTCTTAAGACTGCTCTTTATCTCAAATACGTTCTGTATTCTGTTTCCGCATGCGATTGACTTATTGACAAGAACAATAAGGTTGGCAAATTTAATAAGCTCGTTTAAAATTTGTGTCATGTAACTTACTAGGGCAACAACATGGCCTTGTGAAAGCGTGCCTATATTTACCTGAATTGCGCCTGTCCAAATCAGAGCAATTATTGAAATATCAATTATTGTATATGTGATTGGATTCATAAGTGCAGATATTTTGCCTACATGCATCTGCAATTTAGATAGAGAGGTATTGTTTTCCACAAACTGCTTTGTTTCTTCGTCTTCCTTATGGAAAGCTCTTATTACTCGAGCGCCTGTCAAATTTTCATGTGTAGTTCTTAATACATCATCCAGTCTTGACTGTACATTTTTATATAATGGAATGCTGACATACATTATCCCAAATACAACTATGAAAAGTAGCGGTATTGCAACAACAAAAATAAGAGCAGCTTTTACGCTTATTGTAAATGCCATAACCATTGAGCCAAATACAATAAATGGTGAGCGCATAAACAGCCTTAAAGCCATATTTACACCGTTTTGAACCTGATTTATATCACTGGTCATTCTAGTAATTAATGTTGACGTTCCGATAGTATCCATTTCAGAAAATGACAATGTTTCAATGTGCTCAAATAAAGAATGTCTCAATTTAGTTGCAAAACCACAGGCCGCTTTTGCAGCAAAATACTGTGCCGTTATGGCGCAGGTTAAACCTGTGATTCCCAGTAATATCAGTATCAGGCACATTTTAATAACATAGGATATGTCAGAGTTTACAATGCCTATATCTATTACTTTGGCCATTACCAGAGGTACAAACAGTTCAAAAATTGCCTCCATCATTTTAAAAAGTGGTGCCAGTGTAGATTCCTTTTTATAATCTCTTAAATAGATTAGAAGTTTCCTCATTTATGTTCTTCCTCTCACATAAATCTTGAATAATTGTTGAAAATTTTCTGATATTATATTATCATACTAATAAATATATTTAAAATATTGATTATATATATTTCGTATACTTTTTTGGAATAATTATTATATAAGTGTGGTGTTATTATGGACTTAAAACAGCTTGAGTATTTTATCGCTGTTGTTGATGAAGGAAATATTTCAGCGGCTGCTAAAAAATTGCATATGTCACAGCCGCCTTTAAGCAAACAAATTCATTTGCTTGAAGATGAACTTAACTGTATTTTATTTGAACGTGGTGCAAGAAAAATACAGCTTACTGAAGCAGGCAGAATGCTATATAACCGTGCATCAATTATGCTTGAAATGTCAAGGCTTGTTAAAAAAGAATTAACTGATTACAGCAGCGGAAAAAAAGGTGTGCTTAGATTTGGAATTGTGTCTTCTGTTTCAGATATTGCTCTGAGTGAATGGATAACTGACTTTCATAGAGTATATCCGGATATAAGCTTTGAAATAGCTGAAGCAAATACTTATGAATTAATAGAAATGCTCGATGCAAACCTAATTGAAATGGCTATTGTGAGAACACCGTTTCAAGCTGAAGGAATTGAAATATTTCCTCTGAAAAATGAAACTATGATTGCAGTCGGAAATAAAACGTTTTTTGAAGAGCTGGAAAATAAGGTTACACTTAAAGATATAGCTGACAAGCCGTTGATATTTTATAGACGATGGGAGAGCATATTTCTTTCTGCATTTGCAGAAATTGATGTTTCACCAAACGTATTTTGTATAAATGATGATGCCAGAACAACGGCTTCATGGGCGGATAGAGGTTTGGGTATTGGGATACTTCCTGAATCTGCAAAAGCTCTTTTAAAAATAAAGACACTGCGACTCATGAAATAGATGATGAAAGACTTCATACCTCTATCTATATAGTTGTTCATAAAAATTCCTATCGCTCAGAAATTGCTAAAACATTTATTAATTTTGTTAAAGATAAGTGTAAGGTTTAAGAAAAATATCATTGTTTAATTTTGGAGGAAAGGATAAATTTTAATAGGAGGGATTTTTATGAAAAATAGAATTATATTTTTAATTGCCGCTGTTATTTTATCCTTTGTTTTTTGTGGTTGTGCTTCCAAAAATAATACTGTTGATTCAAAAGCGGAGAATACTTTTGAACAAACGGTTGAAAAAGATATTAACGAGTCAAAAGGATATATTCCTGAGGATGCTCCAAAGTTCCTTTCTGACGAAAATAAAGAACTTTTCAAAAAAGCGGACTATATCTATTTCAATTTTTTTGTGTGCACAGGCTTTGATTTGATTGATTATGAAAAGCAAGAATATGTAGATATTGATAAAAACGGTACAGAATATCGGTATTATAAAACTTATTATGATTATGCTGATTTTGTGGATTACATTAAATCAGTTTTTACTGACGATAAGGCTGATGAGTTAATCAACGGCAATGATTCTTATATAGATATTGACGGAAAACTATGCTGTATGGACGGTGCTAGAGGATCTGATATCTCTTATAAGGGAAAAAGGTATGAGCTTGTAAGTGAAACTGATGATGAGATTACTTTTAATGCAATAGCGGAACATTCGTGGCAGGGAGTTTATGAAAATGAACAGCAGTACCGTGATGAAGGTAATACAGATGACTTTGAATGGGAAGAAGAGTATACCTATAAATTTGTGAAAACAGATGATGGCTTTAAAATAGCTGAGTTTGAATATTGGAAGTAATAAATTTTATTAAAGGAGTAACACAAATGGAATACAATTTTGATGAGATAATTGATAGACAAAACACAATGAGCTGTAAATGGGATTTAAGAAGAAATGATGAAATACTTCCTATGTGGGTTGCAGATATGGATTTTAGGACTGCTAAGCCTATTATTGATGCAATTACAAGGAGAGCACAGCATGGGGTTTACGGTTATTCGATATTTACTGATGAGCTTTATAATTCGATAATAGAATGGTTTAGTCGAAGACACAATTGGAATATAGAAAAAAGCTGGATATCATTCAGCCCAGGAGTTGTAGCGGCACTGCATGCCTTTGCAAAGATTTTTGTAAAACCAGGAGATAAAATATTAATGCATTCACCTGTTTATTATCCGTTTTTTGGAGCGGCTAAAATAAACGGCATAGAGTTTGTGAACAGCAATCTTGTAAATGCTAATGGAAGATATGAAATTGATTTTGAGGATTTTGAGAAAAAATTACAAGATCCGGCTGTAAAGATGTTCTATCTTTCAAGCCCTCAAAACCCTGGAGGCAGGATTTGGACAAGAGAAGAATTGATTCATATGGGTGAACTCTGCACTAATAACGGAGTAATAATAGTCGCTGATGAAATTCACTGTGATTTAATTCTTAATAGAAATGAATATACATCATTTGGGACATTGCCGGAAAATATTGTTAACAACAGTATTATATGTGTTTCTCCGAGCAAGACATTTAATATAGCCGGGCTTCAAATTTCCTGCATTGTAATAAAAAATGCAGAAATGAAAGCAAAATATGATAATTATATGATGAGTACAGGTTTTGAAGAAGCTAATGTTTTTGGTCTTGAAGGAATAATAGCCGCTTATAGTGAGGGAGACGAATGGCTTGACAGTCTGCTTGAGTATATTAATGGGAACCTTAAGTTTTTATGTGAATATATGTGTGAAAATCTTCCTCGAATAAAAGTAATGATTCCGGATGCTACGTATCTTGTATGGTTAGATTTTAAAGACTTAGGTGCTGAACCGATTTATTTGCATAAACTTCTTAAAAACGAAGGAAAGATATGGCTTGATGAGGGATATCTCTTTGGAAAGACTGGTGAGGGGTTTGAAAGAATAAATATTGCATGTCCAAGAGAAGTACTTAAGGATGGACTTATAAGAATTAAAAGCTGTTTGGAGAATAATAATTTGATTTAAAAAATTGTTTATATTACTGGAGAATTATATACAGGCACTTGCCAAATAACTGAACTTTGGCAGGTGCCTTTTTTGTATATTTAAGCAAAATCTGCACATACTTTCATAAATGGAGGTGATATATTGGACGTATTCATTAAGCCTGTAAAAAAAGCTTATTTGACAGGCAGAAAAGCCGTAATGCTCAAAGATGTAGCTGAAGTATATTGTCAAGGCTCAAAGGAGCAAAACTTAGGAGAATTAATAATATTTGATATACCGAATGACAAAAAGAGAGCATATCTAATTTCGGTGATAGACATTATTAAGTCAATCAGTGATAAGCTTCCAAATGCAACAATAAATAATATCGGTGAAATAGACACTGTTATTGAGTATAATCCGAAACCTGAAAAAAACAGCAAAACATGGCAATGGATGAAGGTAGCATTCGTTTGTATAACACTATTTGGCGGAGCAATGACAGCTATAATGAGTTTCCATTCTGATGCACAGATTCCGGCTATTTTTTCAACAATGTATAGACTTTTTTTTGGCGTAACAACTGATAGACCATTTATTATTTTTGTTCCTTACAGCATAGGTCTTGCTGCCGGAATAATAATTTTCTTTAATCACTTCTTTGGGCGGAAGATTTCAGACGATCCGACTCCTATTGAAGTCCAGATGACAACATACGATAAAGAAGTAACGGACAGTATTATAGATAATCTGAGTAAGGAGAAAAAACAATGACAGTATTAAAATATATACTTCTAATACTGTTCGGTTTGGGATCAGGAACAGTAATTGCAGCAGGAGTTTTTGCTCTGATATCTACTATAGGCATAGTTCCCCGAATGGCTGAAAAAACTAAAACTACAAAATATATAAAACTATATGAAAGCTCTATCGCTGCAGGCGGAATAATCGGGACTATGCAGATGTATAAAAACTTTATATTCCCATTAAACTCGATTATTGTAATCATTTTTCAATTATGCGTAGGAGTGTTTTTTGGAGGACTAGCAGTATCTTTAGCAGAGGTTCTTAATGTTTTCCCTATATTTATGCGTCGAAGCCGTATTACTGTCGGCCTGAGTGTTATTATACCTGCAATTGCACTTGGAAAGGCACTTGGTTCACTTATGTATTTTATTATAAGTGGATTTCACTAAAATATAAGGAGGGGTATTTAATTGACAGAATCTGAAAAAGTAAAAAAACAAATGGAATATGATGAAATGGTTAAAAAGGCTTCACCAAACAGTCCTTTATTTACAGACTGTTTGAAAGCATTTATTTCAGGTGGTCTGATTTGTGTAATAGGTCAGATGCTTAGAAATTATTTTACTGGAATTGGTTTTAGCCAGGATGATGCAGGTCTTTCGGTGTCACTAATTCTTATTGCAGTAGCAGTACTTTTGACCGGGTTTGGACTTTTCGGTAAAATAGGCAAGTTCTGCGGTGCCGGTACAATAGTGCCTATTACTGGTTTTGCAAATTCAATCGCTTCACCTGCAATTGAGTTTAAAAAAGAGGGCTGGATATTCGGTCTTGGTGCGAAAATGTTTCAGGTTGCGGGACCTGTAATTGTATATGGAACAGTGACATCAATGTTTGTAGGTTTAGTTTATTATATTATTGGATTGGTGAGGTGATATGATGAATAAACGTGTAGGCAAGCATACAGTAAAATTACAGGAACCTGTATATATATTATCAGCGGCATCAACAGCAGGTAAAAAAGAAGGAGAGGGTCCTCTAAAAAATCTTTTTGACAAGGTGCTTGAAGATGATACATGCGGAGAACCATCTTGGGAAATGGCTGAAAGCAAGTTAGTGAAGGACACATTTACGCTCGCAATGGAAAAAGCAGGAATGAAAAACAGTGATATTGATTATTGTATTACCGGTGATTTGCTTAATCAGGTAAGTGCTTCGACTTTCGGTGTAAAAGATTTCAACATACCATTTTTAGGAATTTATGGTGCGTGTTCAACAATGGGAGAGGCTATGTCACTTGGTTCAATGTTAATTGACGGAGGGTTTGCACAAAACTTGCTTGTTGGTGCATCTAGCCACTTTTGTGCAGCCGAAAAACAGTTTAGAGCACCTCTTGGAATGGGCTCTCAGCGTCCTCAAACATCAACATGGACTGTAACTGGCGATGGAGCTCTTGTTCTAAGCAAAAAAGGAAAAGGAATTTCTCCCAAGATTACAGAGGTACTGACCGGAGAAATAGTTGATATGAACGTAAAGGATCCCAATAATATGGGTGCAGCTATGGCGCCTGCCGCTGCAAAACTTATTGAATCATATTTTAAGGAAACAGGCAGAAATACTGAATATTTTGATGTTATTGCCACTGGTGACCTTGGATATACCGGAAGAGAGCTAACTGTTGAGCTTCTTAAAGCTAAGGGATATGTACTTGACGGCAGATATACCGATTGCGGAATTGAAATATTTGATAGAGAAACACAGGATACTCATTGCGGAGAGCGGATGTGCATGCTCAGCACTTGTGTTTACATCAAAATTCTATAAAAATGCTTACTGAAGGAAAAATTAAGCGAATGCTATTTATGCCTACCGGAGCATTAATGAGTACTACTACAAGCCAGCAGGGGGAGAGTATACCTTCTGTTGCTCATGGATTAGTAATTGAAAGTGGGTGTTAAAATGGATTTGCTTAATGCATTTTGGTCGGCGGAGTTATTTGTGTTATTGGTCAGATTCTTATTGATAAGACTAAAATGCACTGGACGTGTTCTTGTGTTATATGTATGTCTTGGATGTATTTTAGGTGCAGTCGGCCTTTATAAACCAATTGTCGATTATGCCGGAGCGGAGCAACGGTTCCTCTTACAGGCTTTGGATATAATCTTGCAAAGGGTGTAATTGAGGAAGTAAGAAATTCGGGTTTTCTTGGAGTTTTTACAGGAGGACTGAAGTCTGCTCGGAGGAATAACCGGTGCAGTTGTGTTCTCGTGGTTAGCGGCTTATTTTCGAACCAAAAGAGCAAATAAAAAAAGCACTCACAAATTTGTGAGTGCTTTTTATAAATTATTTATCGTTATCGTTTTCTTTAATTTCAGCATCAACTGCTATTTGCATCAGAAGCTTCTGATTTCTTTGCTGGTTTTTTCATAAATCCAAAAAGCTTTTTCTTCTCTGTACAGGTTCAAGCTCTTTGTTTGAAAGGTTAGGCTCTTTTACTAAAGCAATCTCGCTTTTTATAACAGGTACACGCACACCTTTGTTCATACCAAACTCAACAATGTAGCATTCAGCTGTAACATCAACAACTTTGCCATACATACCTGTGTTGCAAAGTACTGAATCACCGGGCTTGATTTTGTTGATCATTTCGTCGTGCTCTTTCTGCTTTTTTTCTGAGGTCTGATAGACATAAAAAATACATAGCAACGAACGGTTTAATAACTATGATATAAATGAAAATCCAAGACATTGAGCCGCTTTTTGTAGTACCAATGCTGCTGCTGCGGTGGTAGTTGTTGTTGTAGTAGTTGAAGCAGCCTCGCCTGAATTTATTACTGTGCTAATTTCAGCAAGAAAATAATTAAACATGTTGTTCTCTCCTTTTGATTAAAAACTGCCGTATAAACGGATAACCCTTCAAACAATTATATTAAAATATATAGATGTAGTCAAGCAATTAAAGATTTTCTAATATAAATAAATATTATTTTTCAGCATTAAAGCCATCAAGTTTAGCTTTTTTATAGCTTTCAAATCTTTCTTCGTCAAGTGCAAGTCTTATTTCCTCCATCATAGTGTTAAAGAAATAAAGATTGTGCATTACACAAAGACGCATTGCCAGCATTTCTTTAGCTTTAAATAAGTGACGAATATATGCTCTCGAGTATCTTTTGCATACAGGACAGTTGCATGTATCATCAATTGGCGTATCATCAAGTTCATACTTTGCATTCATAAGATTGAGCTTGCCTTTGTTAGTGTATACATGGGCATGTCGGCCGTTTCTTGCAGGAAGAACACAATCAAAGAAATCAATTCCTCTTTCAACGCTTTCAAGTATATTTTCCGGAGTACCAACACCCATTAGGTAGGTAGGCTTATTTTGTGGTAAATATGGTACCGTTTCTTCAAGGATATGATACATTTCAGCATGTGATTCTCCGACTGCCAAACCTCCGACTGCATAGCCGTCAAGGTCTAGTTCTGAAATACGCTTTGCATGCTCTATACGAATATCATCGTAAATGGCACCTTGGTTAATGCCAAAAAGCATTTGCTTCTTGTTAATCGTATCATCAAGAGCATTAAGTCTGTTCATTTCCTCTTTGCATCTAAAAAGCCAGCGTGTTGTACGCTCAACAGAGTTTTGAACATAAGTCCTGTCAGCAAGTGCAGGAGAGCATTCATCAAATGCCATAGCAATTGTTGAAGCAAGGTTAGACTGAATCTGCATACTTTCTTCTGGTCCGATAAAAAGTTTCCTTCCGTCTATATGTGAATTGAAATACACGCCTTCTTCTTTGATTTTTCTCAGTGAAGAAAGCGAAAATACCTGAAATCCTCCGCTGTCAGTAAGAATTGGCTTGTCCCATACCATAAATTTATGAAGCCCGCCAAGCTGCTTTATTACTTTATCCCCTGGACGCAAATGCAGGTGATATGTGTTTGAAAGTTCTACCTGGCATTTTAGCTTTTCCAGATCTTCAGTAGAAACAGCACCTTTTATTGCCGCCAGTGTACCTACGTTCATGAAAACCGGCGTTTGAATTACACCGTGTGGCGTATGAAATTCGCCTCGCTTTGCACGTCCGCTTGTTTTTAAAAGTTTATACATTATTTATCTCCGTTAAAAATATTTTAAATACTTATACATTTTACCTTTAAAATATCTAATTTTCAAGGTATAATATCCGTAAAAAGCGGAGAATAAAATTATATCTGACATTTTGGGCGCTTGCGGGTAAAATGTTATGATGAATTTTATGAGGAGCAAAACGACCGAGTAAAGCGAAGCTTGAGGAGGTACGGATTTTAAAAGGAGAATAAAATTATAACTGACATTTTGGGCGCTTGCGGGTAAAATGTTATGAAATTTTAATTGACTTTTCGACGTTTAAGGGCAAAAGCAGTGATTAATTAAAAGCAATTTTCGCTTATTGATGTTATAGTTAGGAGAAAAATATGATAAATTATATAGCTACAACTACGTTTGGTCTTGAATCATGCGTAAAAAGAGAAGTAATAAATCTCGGTTTTGAAAACGTTCATACTTTTGATGGACGTGTAGAGTTTACAGGAGATGAAAGTGCAATTCCGAGAGCAAATTTATGGCTTCGCTGTGCTGGACGTGTATTTATTAAAATGGGAGAGTTTAAGGCAATGTCATTTGAAGAGCTTTTCCAAGGAACAAAAGCACTTCCGTGGGGCGACTGGATTCCTGTTGATGGAAAATTTACAGTTGTCGGTAAAAGCGTAAAAAGTACACTTCACTCTGTTCCAGACTGTCAGGCAATTGTAAAGAAAGCTGTGGTTGAAAAGCTCAAAGAAAAATATGAAGTAGACTGGTTTGATGAAACCGGTGCAGAGTATACAATACAGGTTGCGTTGCTGAAGGATGTTGTAACCCTTACAATAGACACAAGCGGTTCTGGCCTTCATAAAAGGGGTTATCGTGCAAATGCACTTGATGCTCCGCTTAAGGAAACACTTGCTGCAGCAATGGTTGAACTTAGTTATTGGAACAAAGACAGAGTGCTTATTGATCCATTTTGTGGTTCGGGAACAATTCCTATTGAGGCTGCTCTTATTGCAAGAAACATTGCTCCCGGTCTAAACAGACATTTCGCATCTGAAAAGTGGGATAGAGTACCTGAGTCTTTATGGAAAGAAGAAAGAAAAAAAGCCTATGAGGCAATTGATTATGATTGTATGCCTGAAATATATGGCAGTGATATTGATCCTGCCGCGATTGAGCTTGCAAAAGCTAATGCGGAACTTGCTGGGGTTGATGACTGCATAACATTTGAAGTTAAGCCTGTTGAAGAACTTGAACTTTATGGAGATTACGGCTGCCTTATTGCAAATCCACCATATGGTGAGCGTTTGGGAGAGGTAAAGGATGTAGAAAATATGTATCGTTCACTTGGCGGAACAATGAACAGCAATGAAACTTGGTCGACATACGTAATAACGTCCATGGAATATTTTGAAAAGCTTTTTGGAAAAAAGGCAAGTGCAAAGAGAAAGCTTTTTAACGGACGAATAAAAATTGACTATTATCAGTTTTACGGACCTCGTCCTCCTAAAAAGGACAAATAATAAAAGTAAAAAACACATGATTTGAAAAATTCAAATCATGTGTTTTTTTAATTATTTTTTTCAGCAACGATTTCTTTTGTGTATTCAATGAAATTTTTTACTGTATTAGTGGCATATTTTTGTGACTGCATTGCTATACCAAGCTCACGATAAATCCTAGGCTTTGTTTCCATAACATTTACGTTATCGCTTCTGCCTTTCATAAGAAGTTCGGAAAGTATGCTCATTCCTAGACCACGTTCTACCATTGATAATATTACAGTATAGTTAACATGTGAGTTGCTTACATTTGGTTCAATGCCATATTTCTTGAAAACACGGTCAATATCTTTGTTAAGACCGTAAGAAGGCATAAGAAATTTTTTATTATTAAATTCTGTCAAAGGAATATATTTGTTTACATAGCTGTCATCGGGAGGAAGAATTGCAAGAAGGGGGTCTTTCTTTAAAGGAATCCATTCGGTTTTATACTCTTCTTGTTTGCTTAAAAAGCCGATGTCAATCGTCCCGTCAAGAACCCACCCATAAATATCATCTGCTCCACCGTCTTTAATCTCAATGTTGATATCCGGGTAATCGTTATTAAAGCGTTTTACCGCATCAGATAGCCAGTGCATTATTATACTGGTATATGAACCAATTCTGATTATAGAATCTTTCATTGAGTTTACTTTTTTAATTTCAACATCAAGAGACGAACTTGTTTCCACAAGTTTTTGAATATAGGGCAGTATACGACTACAGTTAGGTGTTGGCTTAACTCCGTGATGTCCCCTGATTAAAAGCTGGAATCCGAATTCATTTTCTAATCCGTTCATCATATGAGTAAGCCCTGACTGTGTATAACCCAGTACCTGAGCAGCCTTGGTAAAGCTTCCTAAATTTATTGAAGCAAGAAGAGCCTCATATTTCTTGGTATCCATCTAACTATTATCCTTTCGGTGAATTATATGAAAAAATGTCATGTAATATATATTATTATAATGCGTATATTATTTAAAAGCAATTATAAAAAGTGTTTTTTATTAGAAACAAAGAATTTAGGTAATATTCTTTGTAAAAGCTTCATAAATTTTACAAACGGAATAGATTTCGGAGGAGAGTATGACAAGTTCAAGCATATATCAAGATATTTCCGAACGCACGGGCGGTGCAATTTATATAGGAATTACGGGACCATGCCGAACGGGAAAATCTACATTTATCAGACGTTTTATGGAAAAATCAGTTCTTCCCAATATGGCTAACACATTTGAGAAGGAAAGAGCGAGAGACGAATTGCCGCTTATTGGACAAGGAAAAATTATTACAACAACAGAACCAAAGTTTGTTCCCTCAAGACCGGCAGAATTACAGCTTGGAGATAACATTAAGTTTAAGATGCGTTTAATTGATTGTGTCGGATATGTTGTGGACGGTGCAGAGGGAATAACTGACGGTGAGGAACCAAGAATGGTTAATACTCCATGGTCAGACCAACCTATGCCTCTTGAAACGGCAGCCAAGTTAGGGACAAACAAAGTAATAAATGATCATTCAACAGTGGCAATAGTTATGACAACAGATGGCTCGATAACCGACATACCGAGAGAAAACTACATACAGGCGGAGGAGTATATTATTGCAGAAGTTAAAAAATCACAAAAGCCATTTATTATGGTACTTAATACAGCAAACCCTTACAGCCCTGAAACAGACGTGCTACGGACGGAACTTGAGAATAAATATGAAGTGCCGGTATTGACAGTTAATTGTTCACAGCTTAGAGATGACGATATAAATGAAGTTCTTGAGGGTCTTTTGTATGAATTTCCGGTAAATGAAATTAGCATAAATATCCCAAGATGGCTGGAGAGCTTGGATAACGATCATTGGCTTAAAAAATCTATGATTGAAACCCTTCTTGCATTGACTGATATTGCGGGCAATCTTAGAAGTGTACCCGATTGTGCGAGTGAGCTTGAAGCAAATGAGTTTATCAGAAAAGCTTATGTCGGAGAAATTTCAGCTGGCAACGGGGATGCAGAAATTGATGTGGCAGTGAATGATGACTTGTTCTATAAAATTCTTAGTGAAACAATTTCAATGGATATAAGTGGGGATTATGAGCTCATCAGTATAATGAAAGAACTTTCGAATATCAAGAAAGAGTATACCAAAATCAGTTCTGCATTATTGGATGTCAAAAGGAAGGGCTATGGCATTGTAGGACCTGCATTCGAAGATATTGTGCTTAATGAGCCTGAAATATTTAGGCATGGTTCAAGGTATGGCATTAAAATTAAAGCTCATGGCGAAGCAATTAATATGATTAAGACTGATATTGAAACTGAGGTTGCACCTATTGTAGGTACAGAGGAGCAGAGTAAAGAATTTATTGAAAATATTCTCAGTACATATAAGACCGATAAACAGAAAATATGGGAGCTCAATCTTTTTGGCAGAACACTGGATACTCTTGTGAATGAAGGTATGAATAATAAGATTTATACTATGCCGGAAGACGCACAGGTGAAACTGCAGGAATCATTGCAGAAGATCCTTAATGAGGGCAGTGGAGGTCTAATCTGTATAATACTATAAAGTTTAAAAAGACGGCACAAGTTATTAAGTGCCGTCTTTTTGCAATATAATATAAAATTAAAATGGGTTTAGTTGCAAGAATGTATGTGTCATTGTATAATCATTTATATTGGTTTTTTATGTAAAACGAGGTATATAGACTAGAATAAGGTGATAAAAATGACAGATGGAGTTAGCTTTAGATTTGCAGCAGAAGAAGATACAGCATTGATTTTTGATTTTATTAAAGGTTTGGCTAAATACGAAAAAATGCTCGATAAAGTGGTTGCTGATGAAAAACTGCTGAAGGAGTGGATTTTTGAAAAGAAAAGGGCAGAAGTAATATTTGCTGTGGCAGATGGAAAAGAAGTCGGTTTTGCGCTATTCTTTTACAATTTTTCGACTTTTTTAAGGACGTGCCGGCATATATCTTGATTTATTTGTTCTGCCTGAGTATCAATGGGAAGGTGCCATTAAAATATATTAAAAGAATTGGCTAAAATAGCTGTTGAGAGAAATTGCAGCGGAAAACTGAATAGTGGTGTCTCGACTGGAATGGCTCAAGTATGGTCTACTTATCACTTGGTGCAGAGCTATGAATGATGGACAGTGTACCGCATTGCAGGCAATACTCTTAATGAATTAGCAAAACAACTAAATTTAACATTGGAAGATATGATATTTGAAATTAATAGAGTGATATTATCATGAAATTGACTAATATGTTAGTTTTGTTTATAATTGAATAAATTGGTTTACAAAAGGAAGAAAAATTATGCGACCAACAAGAGAACAAGCATGGGAATTGCTTAATGGAATACAATAAATCCGATGCATTAATAAAACATGGTCTTACAGTAGAAGGTGTTATGCTCAGCTTTGCATCCGCTGCAACGAGGATGTGAAAAATGGGGAGTAATAGGACTTTTGCATGACCTTGATTATGAAATGTATCCACAAGTGAACACTGCAAAAAAGCTGAAGAAATTATGAAAGCAAAGGTATAGATGAGGATTATATCACGCAGTATGCTCACATGGCTGGGGACTTTCGCGCGATATCGAAACCTACATTAAGATGGAAAAAGGTTCTTTATACAATAGATGAACTTTCCGGACTTATTACATTGCTTCATGCTTACAGAGGCCATCAAAAGCGTTCTTGATATTGAAGTCAAGAGCGTTAAGAAAAAATATAAAACTCACAGTTTTCTTGCCGGTGTAAACAGAGAAGTAATTGAAAAAGGCTGCAAGTAAGCAGCATCTGCTCTTGACGAGGTTAATGAATATGTTAATGGTATGCGAGAATGCGCTGAAGCAATAGGACTTAAAAGAGGAGAATACGTGATAAACTAATTGACTGGCAGGAGCGGATTATTATGGATATTACAAGATATGAGTTGAACTTTCCGGCATCAACGGCAGACATAATATTTATGCAGGAAAATACGAATTGTGATGCAGACTGTAAGCATTATCAAGCAGTTGTTCAGCTTGTTCACGGAATGGCAGAATATATATTAAGATATGAAGATTTTGCTGTATATATCTTCAAAGACGAGGATATGTAGTCTGCGGAAATGATCATACTGGGCACGGAAAATCCCGTTGATATCAAGGACGATTACGGCTACTTTGGAAGGAAAGAAAACAGCTGGAAATATCTTATTGATGATATGAATTATTTAGAAAGTATGATGCGTCTCAAATATCCTGATTTGCCCTATTTTATGATTGGTCATGGTATGGGATCTCTTCTTGCGGGGAATATATATCAGCCTATGGTGATGATTTTAACGGTGCAGTTTTATTGGAACCTGCGGACCGAAAGCAACTGTTGATTTTGGTATTAAACTTGCTGGTATCCTTGGCTAAAGCACTAAAAGAACAAGACGTATATAAATAAGCTTGCATTTGGAGATAACAATAAGAAAATAAAATCAAAGAACAGGAGTATATTTCATGATTTCAACTGATAAAGAAATGGTAGACAAGTATGTTAATGATGAAAATAGCGGATTTCTTTTTACTTATGAAGGATACTATGCACTTTTCAGGCGCTTAAGATGATCAGCAAAAGAGAATGGGCTGAATCACTGCCAAAGAATTTACCTATGATGCTTATTTCAGGAAAAGATGATCCGGTCGGGGATTATGGCAAAGGAGTTAAGCAGGTTTATAATTCTTTGATTAAGGCAGGGTGTACTGACGTATCAATAAAAGCTTCTTTATGGCGCCAGACATGAAATATTAAATGAAACAAAAGAGGGATAAAGGTATATGGTACTTTATAACTGGCTTGAAAACTATATTGAATAAATTTGGAGGCTAATTATGTCAGAACAGTTGGCTGGATGGTTTGTTAATAATCTTGGTGATATATTTAAACCTGAAGTAATTGTTTTTATCGTATCGCTGTTACCTATACTTGAATTAAGAGGAGGCATTATAGCAGGTTATTTATTGGGAATGAATTTGCTGCCGTCATTTGTGATTGCTTTTATCGGCAATATACTCCCTGTGCCATTTATTTTGCTATTTATTAAATATATATTTAAAAAGCTAAAAACAACACGGTTTAAAGGATCTGTTGAAAGATTAGAAAATAAAGCAATGAGCAAAAGTGATTCAATTAAAAAATATGCATATGTGGGACTGCTGCTTTTTGTAGGAATACCGCTGCCTGGTACAGGAGCATGGACCGGTTCGCTTATAGCTGTGCTATTAGATATGGATTTGAAGAAATCATTTGCCATAATTGTAGTTGGAGTTGTAATGGCGGGAATAATAATTTCTATACTTAGCTACGGTTTGCTTGGAATGATAATGTGAGGAAAAAATAATGAGAGAACGTATTGCAACACCGCTTCGTACCAAAGCAATAATGGAACGATATGGTTTTAATTTTAAAAAAGGCTTTGGACAGAATTTTTTAATAGACTCAAATGTCTTGGATAACATCGCTGATGCGGCGGGAATATGTGAAGATGATACAGTGCTTGAGGTTGGACCGGGTTTCGGAAGTCTTACACAGGTAATTGCGGAAAGAGCAAAAAAGGTTATTGCACTTGAAATTGACCATAAGCTTATTCCGATTTTAAATGAAACACTTGCTGACTATAAAAATATTGAAATAATAAATATGGATGTATTAAAAAGTGATATTGAGGAGCTTTCAAGAGAAAAAAATGATGGTAAACCTTTTAAAGTAGTAGCAAACCTGCCGTATTATATAACAACTCCGATTATAATGGATTTGCTTGAAAAAAGGAATGCGGTAGAATCAATGACGGTAATGGTACAAAAGGAAGTTGCCGAGCGTATGCAGGCAGGACCGAAGAACGGAGATTACGGCGCGCTTTCAATTGCTGTGCAGTTTTATTCCGAAGCAAATATTGATATGATAGTTCAGCCTTCCTGCTTTATGCCAAGACCTAAGGTTGCTTCAGCTGTTATTACTCTCAAGCTCAGAGATAAGCCTCCGGTGGAACTGAAAGATAAAGATCTGTTTTTTAGGCTGGTGAAATGTGCTTTTGGACAAAGAAGAAAAACTTTGCTGAATACATTATGTAATCAGGGTGGCTTTGATATGAATAAAGAAGAAATAGCAGAAATAATTAGGTCGTCAGGACTTGACGAAAGAATTAGAGGCGAGGCACTAAGCATCAAAGAGTTTGCTAATCTATCAGATTTGTTTTTCGATAAAATAAACTAGTTTCAGTTAAGCTTTAGTATTTACTTGTTAAAAAAGCAATGAAGATATGAACTATCAAATTTTGTGGGGTATAGCATTAAGAATAATAGTAATATAAGATTAAGAAGTGAGGAACTTAAAAAGATATGACAGCATTAATTGTTATTGGATATTATACCATATGGTTTACACCTATTATTTTTATTACAAGTTTAATTGGAGCCATGAAAGCTATTAAAGATGGAACTGATCATAAAGGATATACGATTGTCTGCGTAATTAGTTTTTGGTTAATTATAGTACCAATATTTTATGTAATAACCAATTCATATTGAAATAGCAGCACTTAAGACTAACAGTGCCATAAATTTAAAATATAAAAGGAGTTTCCAATTTGTTATCGGAGACTCCTTTTTTGTTGTTTTGAGATTTTTATTGTTCCATTTGTTTTCCTAAAAAACCAGCTGCTGTCTGAGCGAGTTTTCCTTCAACTTCGCCCATTTTTTTATCGGGGGAAAGGAAAACAATTGCTCCGAGAGCATCGCCTTCAGAGATGATTGGGGCTATAAGCTGATAGTTGTATCCTTCAACCGCTGAGTCATCATCTAGTACAGGAATGAAGTTGCTATCATTTCTTCCTGCAACGAGGGTACTTCTGGCATTTATGCATTTTTCCATTGCGTCACTGATATGTTTTTCATAGAAGTCTTTTTTAGGACCACCAGAAACAGCAATGATTTGATCTTTGTCTACAATGCATGTTACATGTCCGATTGTCTGAGCAAGTGATTCAGCATATTCCTTGGCAAAGGAACCAAGTTCTCCTATTGGAGAATATTTTTTCAAAATTATTTCACCGTCTGAATCAGTAAAGATTTCAAGCGGGTCTCCTTCTCTTATTCTCAAAGTACGACGAATTTCTTTTGGGATAACCACCCTTCCGAGGTCGTCGATACGTCTGACTATTCCAGTAGCTTTCATATATATTTACCTCCGTTTTACTGTTCTGTATATTACAAAAATAGTATCTGTAAAAGAGAAGAAAAATATACTTAGTTTTCTAAGTTATATAAAAAAGAAATTATATTAATTTATTAGAAAAAATGTATTTAAAAATACAATAATAATGGCGCGTATAATGTCATATGTTACTAATGTTATACTATGACAAGAATTTGTGAAAAATATCAAACAAATAGAGTATTTTAACAGCATAATTACTTTAAAATGACGTAATATGATGTTACTTTTCATGTATTATGTCTTATAATTGCATAACTAAACGGTCGTTTTTTAAATATTTTATATAAGTTTTATTGACATGACATTATAACCGAGTTATAATTTTTTTAAGAAATATACATGTGTTAATGGGGATGACAAGTGTATATGTTTTATTTTATTAATTAAGGGTTATATAATAAGGAGGTAATTGAATAATGAGTGGTTTTATTAATTTTCCTGAATTAAATTTAATTGTTCAGGGCCTTGAAGCTGTGAAAATTCCGCCAATGGTAAAGGTTCGTCAGGTTTATGATTCAAAAAAATTAGATGATCCTGCCGGCTATATCAAAAAGATGATGGCTGACTATAAGAACATTGACAGAGATTCGTTAAAAGGCAAGAGAATTGCGATTACGGTTGGCAGCCGCGGTATTCCAGATCTTGATAAAATGATAAGGTCTATTATTGATACACTTAAGATGTGGGGTGCTGAGCCATTTATTGTTCCGGCAATGGGCAGCCATGGCGGTGCAACGGCTGAAGGACAGATTGAGGTTATTGAAAGCTTCAATATAACAGAAGAATCAATGGGATGTCCAATTCTCTCTTCTATGGAAGTGGTTCAGTATGGCACTCTTAAATGCGGTGCACCTCTTTATTGTGATAAATATGCAATGGAAGCAGACGGCATAGTGTTATTCAATAAAATGAAGCCTCATACAGAGTTCCGCGGTGATCATGAAAGCGGCCTTGCAAAGATGATTGCCATTGGTATTGCAAAACATAAGGGAGCAGCTATGTTCCATTCACTTGGCTTACATCATTTTCCTGAATATCTTCCGGAAGCATCCGAAATTTTCCTTAACAATACGAAATTTTTATTTGGTATTGGCGTAGTTCAGAATGCATATGATGATATCTGCACTATAGAAATGTGTGATAAATCAAATTTCCTTGAAGTAGATGCTAAACTTCAGGCTGAATCAAAGCAGAAAATTGCTGACTTTAAGTTTGATGATATTGACTTGCTCATTATTGATGAGATAGGTAAAAATATTTCTGGTTCTGGCATGGACCCTAATGTAGTTGGCCGTAATATGTCAAGATCATTCTTTGGCATTAAGAATATTACTCATATTTTTGTAAGGGGACTTACTGAAGAAACGCATCATGCAGCAGCTGGAATAGGTTTGGCTGATATTACAACGAGAAGATGTCTTAACAGTATTGACTGGGAAGCTACATGGACAAACATTGTTACTGCTACTGTTCTTGCAGGCGGCGGAAAAATCCCTATGTATAGAAATAATGACAAGGACGCTATACTTACAGCAATTAAGTGTACAAACGATATAGATTTTACAAAAGCTCGTATTGCGAGAATACAGAATACACTTGAAACAGCATACGTTGAGGTTTCTCTTCCTATTTATGAAGAAATTAAGTCTAATCCTGATATAGAATATCTTGAAGGACCTTATGAGATGAAATTTGATGAGGAAGGCTTTATTGTTGATTGAATTTAATATAGTTATTATTCCCACAGGATACAGAGAAGTATCCTGTGGTTTTGTTTTATAAATTATAATTTTTGCAGCTTACACCAAATTTTCATAACAAGGCTGTGCGGCAGCAGTTTTACTGCTTTTGCTTGTGCTTTTATAGAAGTTCCGCATACACTTACATCTTTGCCTTTTGCAATGTCCTTCAATGCTTGCACAACAACCTCTTCAGATGTAAATAGTTTGTTGTAAAAGCTAATTGTGTCGTCCTTTGATGCGTTACCTATAAATTCAGTATCAACCCAACCGGGACTAACTGCAATAACGTGTATTTTTCTCTCTTTAAGCTCAACATTAAGGGCTCGTGAAAAGCTTAATACGAAGGCTTTAGTGGCGGAATATACATTGATATAGGGAACCGGCTGGAAAGATGCTAATGAGCAAAGCTGGAAGATTTCAGAATTCTGTGGCATGTAAGGCAGACATAAATATGTCATTTTTACTAAAGCCTTGATATTGAGATCAATCATATTGCATTGCTCCTCCAGTGGTAATTCTGTAAATTTTCCGAATTTTCCGAATCCGCTGGCATTTACCAATGTTCTGATTTTTGGTTCGTTTTCTTTAAAAAGCTTTTCCAATTCCTCAAAGCTTTTCTGTTTTGTAAGGTCGAGCGGAACAGTACGAATTTTTGCATTAACAATTTCCTTTAATTCATCCAGTTTATTTTTCCTTCTGGCGATAAGCCATATCTCATCATAATTGTGTAAGGCATCAAGCTGTATTGCGAATTCTCTTCCCATACCGGACGATGCACCTGTTATTACTGCAATATTCATAGTTAAGCACCTCTTTTGTTATTGTTAATACTTTTAATTTTTTTATACCTTTTCAGTGTTATTGTTTGTAATACACCTGCTAGTGCCTTATAATATAAACAAATAAGGAGCGGTATATATGCAAAAATATTGTTTTAAAGAAATTGAATGTGTAAATGCCTGTAATAAAGTACACGGAAGGTTTCCTTACAACTGGGATTTAAATATTTACAGAGGATGTGAGCATGGCTGTAAATATTGCTTTGCTTTATATACTCATAAGTATATTGATTCTAAAAATTTTTTCAATGAAATTTATGTAAAAATAAATATTGTTGAGCAGCTTGAAAAATTATTGCGTTCTAAAAAATGGAACAGAGAAATAATAAATCTAGGAGGCATAACCGACAGTTATCAGCCGGGTGAAGAACAATATAAAATAATGCCGGAAATTTTGAAGCTGTTAATTAAATATAGAAACCCATGTATTATATCCACAAAATCTGATCTTATTTTAAGAGATTATGACCTGATTGATGAACTCTCTCGCATTACTTGTGTAAATGTAGCAGCAACAATAACATGTATGGATGAAAGAATCAGGTGCATGATTGAGCCAAATGGAGTTTCATCACAAAAAAGATTTGATATGCTTGGACAGCTTAAAAAAACAAAATCAAAAATTGGACTGCATATTATGCCGGTAATCCCTTTTATTACTGACAGCTCTGAAAATCTTGATGCACTGTATTCTATGGGAAAGCAGATGGGAGTGGATTATGCTATTACAGGTGCACTTAATTTGAGGGGTGAAACAAAAACAGTTTTTCTGTCATTTGTTAAGGAAAGCTTTCCGTATTATTATGATGAACTCTGCAATATGTATAAATCCGGAAGAACAGTAAGGGAATATAGGAAGCATTTGTTTTCTGTTGTAATGCCAATAATGAGAAAATATAATATCTCAAGTAATTACATTAAGCCTTTAAAAGAAAGATTACAAGAAACTTCAGCAAATGAATATAAACAGATATCACTCTTTGATTGAAGGCAGAAGCACGTGGTAATTATATGATATTATTGCATTAAAAAAATCTGACAATTCATGCAAACATGTTGATAAAAAATGACAAAACTGTTACTATATATAGGTATAATTGGTTGAGCAGTTCACTTTATTTCGACATGATAGAACTGCCTCGGAGGACAAAAAATTGAATTATAGCGAAGCTTTAGAATATATAGACAGTATTTGCGGACTTGGTTCCAAGTTGGGATTGAGCCGTATCACAGAATTGCTTAATCGTCTTGGCAATCCTCAGGAAAAATATAAAGTTATTCACGTAGCTGGAACAAAACGGAAAAGGATCAGTTTGTTCTATGCTTTCACGAATATTAATATCTGCTGGATATAAGACGGCAGAATATACATCACCGCATCTGGAAAGATATAATGAAAGGTATGTAATTAACAATAAAGAAATATCAGATGATGATTATGGAAAATATATGGGTATAATTAAAAAATATGCCGATGAAATGGATAAAGATGGATTTGGAAGACCAACAGTGTTTGAACACATCACTGCTCTGGCTTTTCTCTATTTTGCTCAAAACAATGTTGATTATGCCGTAATAGAAGTTGGTCTCGGAGGAAGATTTGATGCAACAAATGTTGTTAAAAGTCCAATTCTTAGTGTTATTACATCAATAAGCTTGGATCATACAGAGTTCTTGGGTAATACGTTGGAAAGTATTGCTTTTGAAAAGGGCGGAATAATTGCAAAGGATGTCCTGTTGTTCTTTATAATCAGAGTGACAGTGTATACAGTGTAATTAAAAAACTTTGCGACGAAAGAAATTCAAAGCTTTATTATGCATTTGAAGAAAATATTGATGTAATAAAACAAAATATTGATGAAACTATTCTTTCTATAAAGAATGAGTATTTTGAATATGATAATATAGTGCTCCCTCTTATAGGAGAATACCAGATTAAAAATTGCTCAGCAGCAATGCTTGCTGCTTATGTACTTAAGAAATATGGGGTACAGATTACAGATGAAAACATAAGAGAGGGTATTCGGAATGTCAGGTGGAACGGCAGAATGGAAATTTGCAGTAGGAATCCGCTTATAGTACTTGATGGAGCCCACAATCCCGATGGCATTCTTATGCTTGCAAAGTCTGCTGAAAAGTACTTTGCCGGTAAGAGAATAGTGCTTCTTATGGGTGTTTTATCTGATAAAGAGTATGAAAAAATGGTCGAGGAGATAATTCCGCTTGCTGATGCTGTTGTGATTACACGACCTGATAGTGAGCGAGCATTATCAGCTGATGGATTGAAAAAAGTTGCATTAAAATATAGCGATAAAGTATATAGTTTGGAGAATATAGATGAAGCATATAAGTTTGCTGTTGGTATGGTTGATAAGGAAGATGTGCTTCTTTGTGCCGGTTCGCTTTACCTTATAGGCAGACTTCGTACGCTTATAATGGGAGGTAATTAAAATGTTCAGTTATAAAGATGAACTTAAAAAATATGAGCCTGCCATGTTGATTGAAGATATGGAGGACTCTATTTATTCCGGAGATTTTAGGGATATGTTCGAACTTATGCAGTATCTTGTAAACAACGCGAAAACCAGCAAAGAAGATAAGGAGTAGATTGCCGTGAAATGTCCAGTTTGCAGCTACATATTTAAAAGCGGCAATGTCTGTCCGGAGTGCGGTACTGATATAGTATTATATAACAAGACGAGAAATGTTTCCGATAAGCTTTATAACGCAGGCCTCAAATGTGCAAATGACAGAGATCTGGCCGGGGCTATTGACAATCTTAGCAAGAGCGTTATGGTAAATAAGTTCAATACGAAGGCACGAAATCTTTTGGGACTTGTGTATTATGAAAAAGGGCTTGTTGCAAATGCACTCAGAGAGTGGGTTGTGAGTTCAAATCTCGATAAAAAGGATAAGACTGCTACCGAATATCTGGAAAAGCTTCAAAAAAACGCAAGAGAGCTAGAAAAAATGAATGATGCGTTAAGACTATATAACTTAGCTATACAATACATGGATCAGCATAGTGAAGATTTAGCGCTTATTCAGCTGAAGAAGGCTATTGCCAATAATCAGAAGTTTGTTGATGCTTATAACCTTGCTGCACTTTGCAATATGTCCAGCGGAAACAATACTGCAGCTGAACCATTTATAAAAAGAGTATTATATCTTGATAAAAAGAATCCTATTGCTTTAAGGTATTTGCAGGAAATTACTCCCGGCAGCAAAATGAATACGCTTGAAGCAGCATCGGATACACTTGGAAATCCAGAAGATATTAGAGCAAGAAGAAAAAGACGCTTATTATATAAAAATTTTGATAAAGGGATACTTGGTAAACCTCAAATAATCTCATTTTTGGGAGGAACCATATGTATGGCAGCCGTTCTTTTTGCACTTGTATTTCCGACAATGCTTGAAAGTAAGTCTAAGACAATATATGATCTTCAGACGACATTGGAGAATTACCAGTCATATACTGGTTCTGACGGAACAGCAAGCTATGATGATATTGTAAGCGAAAACACTGAATTGAAAGCTGAAGTTGAAAAATACAAGGACGCTGTTCAGTTACAGACGAAAATCGGTAATATTAACAAAGCATATGCACTTATGGCAAACGGAGAACTTACAGAGGCGGCTTTACTAATAAAAGATGTTGATATCAGTGACTTGTCTGATGAAGATGTTACTATCTATGATAATGTTAGAGATCAGACATTTGCAAAAGCTGCTGAGGATCTTTTCAGTAAAGGGAAAATGTATTATCTTGAAGGAAACTATGAAAATGCAAAGACCACTCTCACAGACTGCCTTGATTTTATTACTGATGAAAGCTATGCCGGAGAAGTATTATACTATCTTGGCAAGACTTCTGAAGGACTTGGTGAAACGGCAACAGCTATTTCATACTATCAGCGAGTTCTTAACGAATATCCGGATTCAACTCAAGTTGCAAATGCGCAGAATAGTTTAAGTAATCTGCAGAATGTAACAGGCAGTACACAGTCAGACACTGGTACTCAGGCAGAAGATAACACACAGCAATAAGATACAAAAGAAGGCGGTTATTATGGAAAAGCCAAAGATGTTCAGAAAGCGATTTGTTCCTGATGAAATAAAATCACTTGAAAAAGATGAAATTTTATATTTGAATAATGACATTATTGTAACTAAATGGGACACATTTAAACCCAAAAAAGAGTTTACAAATGGAATATCGTGTACATTTATGAATGAAGGCTTTAAGATAAGTAAATTTTTAGATGCAAAGGGTAATTTGGTATATTACTATTGCGATATTATACGAAGTGACTATTATCCGCAGGAAAATAAATGGATATTTACTGATTTGTTAGCGGATGTGAAAATATATCCTGACGGGAAAACAGAGGTAGTAGATTTAGGAGAGGTTTCTGAAGCATTTGAAAAAGGTATTGTTGATGAAAACACAGTAATGGAATTGCTTAAGAAGCTAGATAAGCTGTTGAATATAATTTACAGTGGTCAATGGAGAAAGCTTACTCAGAAATATTTTACATGAAAGGTATGAAGGCTTATTTTATGGCTAGTGCACACGACGGACACAGAGGCAGAATGAAAAACAAGTATTTGGAGCTTGGTGCAGATGGATTTGAAAACCATGAACTGCTTGAAATGCTTCTTTATTATGCCTATCCAAGAATTGATACCAATGAATTAGCCCATAGAATACTTAATGAATTTGGAGGTTCATTTACAGACCTTATTTTTTCTGATCCACATAAGATAGCTGATGTATGCAATATAAGTATTAATACTGCTATTCTGTTAAGTTTGGTTGGTGAGATAAATAATAGGGTAGTATTTGAAAAATGGAATAAAAGAGTTATACTTAATAACACAAATGTTGCTGGAGAATATGCACTATCTTTGATGAATAATGTGCAGAGGGAAGAACTCTATGTAATTTGCCTTAACAGCACTCTTGCTGTTATAAAATCAGTATGTGCGGCCAAAGGAATGGTTGACTCTGCGTATGTTGATGTCAGGCAGGTAGTAGAGATTTCTTTAAAATATAATGCAACGAGTATAATATTGGTACATAATCATCCTGGGGGCAGTCTTAAACCGTCTTTTAGTGATATAAGATTTACCAATGAATGTCTCAATGCACTTTCATCAATAAAAATAGATTTAAATGATCATATTATAGTATCAAATGGTGAATATTTTAGTTTTTCAAATGAAAACATTCTGATTAAGAAGGGAGAAAAAGAAAATGAGTGATAAAAAAATTGTTAGACCTATAAACGGAAGAAAAATATCAGGTGTATGTCTTGGATTTGCTGAATACTTTGGAATTGATGTAACGTTAATAAGAATATTGTGGGTTCTTCTTTCAATTCTTTTCGCTGGTACAGGACTTATTTTGTATATAGCTTGTATATTTATCATTCCTCAGGAAGACGACGGAACAATAGAAGGGGATTTCACAGAAAAGAAATAAATAATAAAAAATAAACCCGAGTTCAGTTGAAATCGGGTTTTTGTTATTTTTACAATAAATTTTTAAGTCTTTCAAGAGCCTCTACAGTTGCCTCTCTGCTTCCAAATGAAGTGAGACGGAAATAACCTTCGCCTTCTTCACCAAATCCTGAACCGGGAGTTCCAACAACTTGGATTTTCTCAAGAAGCATATCAAAGAAATCCCATGATTTCATGTTGTTGGGGCATTTAAGCCAGATATAAGGTGAGCAAATGCCGCCTGAGAACCATATGCCTTTTTCTGTAAGGAGTTCTGAAATAAGTTTTGCATTTCCCATGTAATATTCAATGTTATCCATTGCTTCTTTGAAGCCTTCTTTTGATATAGCGGCTTCAGCTGCTTTTTGAATTACATAGGGAACTCCGTTGAACTTAGTTGCCTGGCGTCTAGCCCACATCTTTTGGAGTGATTTTTCACCAACCACAAGTTTGTTTGGAAATATTGTCCATGAACATCTGGTTCCGGTAAATCCAGCCATTTTTGAAAAACTGCAAATTTCAATAACACATTCTTTTGCACCTTCAACAGCATAAATTGAATGAGGATAGTCTCCATTTATGAAAGCTTCATAAGCAGAGTCGAAAATTATAAGCGAGCCGCTGTTCTTTGCAAACTTAATCCATTCGGTAAGCTGTTCTTTATTATAAGTTGCACCTGTTGGATTATTAGGTGAACAAAGATAAATTACATAAGGTTTTACTTCAAGTTTATCGGGCATAGGAAGAAAGTTGTTCAATTTGTTTCCAGAAATGAACTCGATCTTTCTTCCGCTCATAACATTGCTGTCCATGTAAACAGGATATACGGGATCAGGAATAAGTATTGTGTTGTCACCTAATATATCTACGATATTGCCGCAGTCGCTTTTGGCACCGTCACTAACAAATACTTCACCTGCTTCGATTTCAACACCAAATGATTTATAGTATTCTGCTATTGCCTCTCTAAGGAAATCATAGCCGTATTCAGGCGGGTATCCTTTAAATGTTTCTTTTACAGCCATTTCGTCAACTGCTTTATGCATAGCATCAATTACTGTTTTTGTAAGGGGCAGAGTGCAGTCACCTATTCCAAGCCTAATTATTGAATCTTTCTTATCAGGATTTTCGGCACTGTATTTGTTTACTCTCCTAGCAATTTCAGAAAAAAGATAGCTGTCTTTGATATTATCATAATTCTCATTAATTTTTATATTCATATTCAAACACTCCCTCATATACAGTTGTTGCTTTGCCTGTCATAAAAACTGTTCCGTCTGAGCAATATTTTATAATTAAATCGCCGCCGATAAGATGAACAGTAACGTCTGTATCTTGTTTGCAAATTCCGTTCAGGCATGCAGCAACAACTGTTGCACATGTACCTGTACCGCAGGCAAAAGTTTCGCCGCTTCCGCGTTCCCAAACTCTCATCTGGAGTGTTTTGTCATCTATTACTTTTACAAATTCTGTGTTAACTCTTTCAGGGAATATACTGAGATATTCAAAATCAGGTCCCATCTTCTCAAGATCAAGACTGTCAACATTGTCAACAAAGCATACGGCATGGGGATTACCCATAGAAACAGCAGTAAGTTTGTATTCCTTGCCATTTACCATGACAGGTTTATTTATCATAATATCATCTGCAATTACAGGAATTTCTTTAGGCTCAAGAATTGCTTTGCCCATATCAACACATACTGTATCAACTTTATTTCCCACAACATTAAGCTGAAGCTTTTTTATACCGCTTAATGTTTCAACGGTTATATCTGTCTTATCCACGATGCCTTTATCATAAAGGTATTTGCCTACACAGCGTATACCGTTACCGCACATTTTTCCCTCACTGCCGTCTGCGTTGAACATTCTCATTTTTGCATCTGCAACATCTGAGTGACAAATCATAATAAGACCGTCAGAACCAACTGAGAAATGCCTGGGTGAAACGGCAATTGAAATCTCACCTGGATTTTCGAGTTCTTTTTCCATACAGTTTACATACACATAGTCGTTACCAATACCATGCATTTTAGTGAAATTAAATTTCATTTAGCAACCCCCATTCTGTCAAAAAATAATATGTCATTTATTAGATTAGTATTATTTATCAGCAATATATAAATTATAAGCTTTTCATAGCTGCTTTTACAAGACCAACGAACAAAGCATGAGCTCGATTTGGACGGCTTTTAAATTCCGGATGATACTGTACACCAACGTAAAAATCATTTTCGGGAATTTCAACAGTTTCTACTATTCTGCCGTCAGGAGAAGTACCGCTGATTACAAGACCGTTTTTTGTCATAAGATCACGGTATTCATTGTTGAATTCATAACGGTGACGATGTCTCTCGTAGATAAGCTCCTTATTGTAACACTCAAACATCTTTGTACCTTTGGAAACTTTGCAAGGGTACGCACCAAGACGCATTGTTCCGCCCTTTGCAATTTCGTTGTTCTGGTCAGGCATGAAGTCTATTACTTTATGTGCTGTATCTTCATCAAATTCTCCTGAGTTAGCATCTTTAAGTTGGCATGCATATCTTGCAAACTCAATAACAGCTATCTGCATACCGAGACATATGCCGAGCATAGGAATATTGTGTGTACGACAATAGTGAGCTGTTTCAATCTTGCCTTCAATGCCTCTGTTTCCAAAGCCGCCGGGTATTACGATGCCTGCACATTTTCCAATTATATCGGCTACATTTGTTGAATTTATAGTTTCGGAATCTATCCATTCGATTTCAACATAAGCTTCGTTTTCATATCCTGCATGTCGAAGTGCTTCTGCAACTGAAAGGTATGCATCATGAAGCTGAACATACTTTCCGACAATGCCAATTCTAACTTCTCTTTTTCTTGCTTTGATTCTGCCAACCATGTTTATCCACTCAGTAAGCTCAGGCTTGGGAGCGTTAATGCCAAGTTCACGGCAAACAATGCTTGAGAAATTATTTTTTTCAAGCATAAGCGGTGCTTCATAAAGAATGGGAATAGTAATATTTTCAATTACACAATCGAGCTTTACATTGCAGAACATTGCTATTTTTTTAAAAATTGACTCTTCAAGAGGTTCATCACAGCGAAGGACAATAATGTTGGGATTAATACCCATACCCTGAAGTTCTTTTACTGAATGCTGAGTAGGTTTAGATTTATGTTCTTCTGAACCACGGATATATGGTACAAGAGTAACATGAATATAAAGAGAATTTTCTCTTCCTACTTCAATGCCTACCTGTCTGATTGCCTCAAGAAACGGCTGGCTTTCAATGTCACCTGTTGTACCGCCTATTTCAGTTATTACAACATCTGCATCTGTTTTCTGAGCCACGCCATAAATAAATTCCTTTATTTCGTTTGTAACATGAGGGATTACCTGTACTGTTTCGCCAAGGTATTCTCCTCTTCTTTCTTTGTTGAGAACGTTCCAGTATACCTTGCCTGTTGTTAAATTAGAATATTTATTAAGGTCCTCATCAATGAAACGCTCGTAATGACCAAGGTCAAGATCTGTTTCTGCACCATCATCTGTTACAAAAACTTCACCATGCTGATAAGGGCTCATAGTACCAGGGTCAACATTAATATATGGGTCAAGTTTCTGCGCTGCTACTTTTAATCCTCTTGCCTTTAAAAGTCGTCCTAAAGATGCAGCCGTAATTCCTTTTCCAAGACCCGACACAACACCGCCGGTAACAAAAATAAACTTTGCCATTATGATAATCCTCCAAAAATCAATAAAAACTATACTGTATTTATTTTGCAAAAAATAATATAGTTAATGCAATAAAATATTAATTATAAATGTAAAAAGACAAATAGATACTAATAAAAAAATGAGCATCTATATTGTAAGTGGTATACACCACCAATACAACGAAAGGCACTCATCCTGTATGAGTTATTAACCTGTATAGGATGAACGCCCTGTTTTCTTTACTCTAAAATAGATTAACACTACAAATTGTTACTGTCAATACAGATTAGGACAAATTGTTGCAAAAAATTAATTAATTTTGAGGTAAATATATTGACAACTTTTTATTGTGGTGCTAAACTGTTTACATTATTGAGTTTAGCAAAGGCGCTATGGATAATATCCGTAGTGCCTTTTTCTTTATTCTCAAAAAAAATATATGAATATTAATTAAAAAGGAGCGAATCATATGGTTGAGATGTCAGAATTATTTGGATCATTGGTGTTCAATGATAAGGTCATGGAAGAACGTCTTCCAAAGCAGACCTACAAGGCTATGCAGAAAACAATCAAAGATGGCCATCCACTAGATTTAGGGGTAGCAAATGTAGTTGCAAATGCAATGAAGGATTGGGCAATCGAGAAAGGTGCAACTCATTTCACACACTGGTTCCAGCCTATGACAGGAATCACAGCAGAAAAACACGATAGCTTCATTTCTCCTAAGGGCGACGGTAAAATTATCATGGAATTTTCAGGTAAAGAGCTTGTTAAAGGCGAGCCTGATGCTTCATCTTTCCCTTCAGGTGGTTTGAGAGCTACATTTGAAGCAAGAGGTTATACAGCATGGGATCCTACATCTTATGCATTTATTAAAGAAAAGACACTTTGTATTCCTACAGCATTCTGCTCATATGGCGGAGAGGCTCTTGATAAAAAGACACCTCTTCTTCGTTCAATGGAATATATTAATAAAGAAGCTTTAAGAATTCTTAAACTTTTCGGAAACGAAGATGTTACATCAGTTAAAACAACTGTTGGTCCTGAACAGGAATATTTCCTTGTTCCCAAAGAGCTTTATGATCAGAGAAAAGACCTTATTTATACAGGCAGAACACTCTTCGGAGCAAAAGCACCTAAAGGTCAGGAACTTGATGACCATTACTTTGGAACAATTAAACCAAGAGTTGCAGCTTACATGGCTGACCTTAATGAAGAACTTTGGAAGCTTGGTGTACTTGCTAAGACAGAGCATAATGAAGTTGCTCCTGCACAGCATGAACTTGCACCTATCTTCACAACAACAAATATAGCTACAGACCATAACCAGTTAACAATGGAAATTATGCAGAAGGTTGCAAAGAAACATGACCTTATATGTCTTCTTCATGAAAAACCTTTCGCAGGCGTTAATGGTTCAGGCAAACATAATAACTGGTCAATTTCAACAAACACAGGTGTTAACCTTCTTGAGCCCGGAGAAACACCTTATGAAAATGCACAGTTCTTGTTATTCCTTTGTGCAATCATAAAGGGTGTTGATGAATACCAGGATCTTCTCCGAGTTTCTGTTGCATCAGCCGCAAATGACCACAGACTTGGTGCAAACGAGGCACCTCCTGCAATAGTATCAGTTTTCCTTGGAGATGAGCTTTATGCAATTCTTGAGGCGCTTAAAGATGACAAACTTTATAACGGAAAAGCTTCAGAAAGCATGCAGATTGGTGTAGATATTCTTCCTCCTTTCCCTAAGGATAATACGGATCGTAACAGAACATCACCTTTTGCATTTACAGGAAACAAATTTGAGTTCCGTATGGTTGGATCAACAGCTTCAATTTCTGGTCCTAACTTTGTACTTAATACAGTATTTGCAAAAGAGTTTAAAAAATTCGCTGATCAGCTTGAAGGTGCAAAAGACTTCAACAAAGAACTTCGTGAACTCATTGTTAAAACAATTAAAGAGCATGAAAGAATTCTTTTCAACGGAAACGGATATGATGATGCTTGGATTGAAGAAGCAGAGAAGAGAGGTTTGTACAACCTTAAGACAACACCTGATTGTCTTCCTTACTATATTTCAGAAAAGAACATCAAACTTTTCACAGAATCCAATGTTTTAACAGAAACAGAAATACGTTCTCGTTATGAAATAAAGCTTGAAAACTACTGCAAGACTATCGGTATAGAAGCAAACACAATGATTGAGATGGCTAAAAAGGATATTCTTCCTGCAGTTGTAGCATATGCTAAGGAGCTTGCTGATACAGCACTTGCTAAGAAAGGGCTTATCAGTGACTGTACATGTGGATATGAAGAGGCAGTTGTTGGTGATATGTCAGATCTTACAACAAAACTTTATACAGCAGTGAAAGCACTTGAAGTAAAGGTTGCTGATGCAGATTCTATTGGAGATATTACTGAACTTGCAGTATACTATAAAGATGTAATTATCCCTGCAATGGATGCTGTAAGAGAGCCTGCTGATGAGCTTGAAACAATTACAGCTGAAAAATATTGGCCGTTCCCTACATACGGTGATCTTTTATTCGGAGTAAAATAAAAAATTAAATCAGTGAGCTGAAACAAATCGGCTCACTGATATTAATACTACTGTTATTATAATAAATATACATCTCATATTTTATATGACATAATTATTGACAGAAAGAAGGAATGACAATGGATTTAGCAGAATTATTTTCAGATATTAATATAATGTGGGTGCTTGTAGCAGCAGCATTAGTATTTTTTATGCAGGCAGGATTTGCAATGGTAGAAACAGGCTTCACAAGAGCAAAGAATGCTGGTAATATTATTATGAAGAACCTTATGGACTTCAGTATTGGTACACCGCTCTATTGGATTTTGGGTTTTGGCGTTATGTTTGGAACTACAAGTGGAATTTTTGGTGGAATCGACTTATTTACAACTGGTGATTACACAGCAATTCTTCCTGATGGTGTAAGCTTATATGCATTTTTCATTTTCCAGACAGTATTCTGTGCCACAGCAGCAACTATTGTTTCCGGTGCTATGGCCGAAAGAACAAAATTCAGCTCATATTGTATATATTCAGCAGTTATAAGCGCAATTATTTATCCTGTAAGCGGTCACTGGATTTGGGGTGGCGGCTGGCTTGCACAGATGGGCTTCCACGATTTTGCAGGTTCAACAGCAGTTCATATGCTTGGTGGTGTGTGTGCTTTTGTTGGTGCTAAAATGCTTGGAGCACGTATTGGTAAATATGACAAGAACGGAAAGTCAAAAGCTATTCCTGGACATTCAATAACACTTGGTGCTCTTGGATGCTTTATTCTTTGGTTCTGTTGGTTTGGATTCAATGGTGGTTCAACTGTATCAATGACAGGTGGTGCCGCAGAACTTGCCAGCAAAGTATTTTTCAATACTAACCTTGCTGCTGCAGCAGCAACAGTAACAGTAATGTTTTTAACATGGTCACTTTATAAGAAACCAGACGTTTCAATGACACTTAACGGCTCTTTGGCAGGTCTTGTTGCAATCACAGCTGGTTGTGACGTTGTAAACCCTTGGGCAGCTGCTGTAATCGGTATTATTGCAGGTTTTGCAGTAGTTGGTGCTATTGAATTTATTGATAAGAAACTTAAGATCGACGACCCAGTTGGTGCATGTGGTGTTCATATGGTTTGCGGTGCTTTAGGTACTATTCTTACAGGAGTTTTCTGTTCAAATGAAGCACTTGAAGGTATGGGAATGACAAGAATACAGTTTGTTGGAACTGAAGTTTTAGGTGTTGTTTCTACTGCAGCTTGGGCAGCAATTGCTATTACAATTACATTTTCTATTATTAAGAAAACTGTTGGTCTTCGTGTATCAGCAGAAGAAGAACTTTCAGGTCTTGATCTTCCTGAACATGGTCTTGTATCAGCTTACGCAGACTTTATGCCTTCAATTCCTCAGATTGATGCAATTGATGCAGCAACAGACTATGTACCTCAGGTTGGAGCTGCTCCTATTGATGAATGTGTTCCTGTTCAGGTTAAAACATCACCTAAGGAAATCGTTGCATCAGATGTAAAGATGTCTAAGGTTGAAATTCTTATTAAACAGGAAAGATTTGATGCTCTTAAGAATGCTTTGATGGCAATAGGTATTACAGGTATGACAGTAACACACGTACTTGGTTGTGGTGCTCAGAAGGGTAAACCTGAATACTATCGTGGTGTTATGCAGGAAGTTAATCTTCTTCCTAAAGTTCAGGTTGAAGTTGTTGTATGCAAAGTTCCTGTTAAAACTGTTATTGAAACTGCTAAGAAAGTTCTTTACACAGGTCACATTGGTGATGGTAAGATTTTCGTATATGATGTAGAAAATGCAATTAAGGTTCGTACTGGTGAAGAAGGATTTGAAGCGCTTCAGGATATTGAATAAACGAACCAGAATATTCAAATATTAAGATACAAACCTTAATACAAGCCTTAAATTATTGTTTTAAAATGTTGGAAGACAAAACTACACAAAAGCAAAAGGTACCGCAAAAAGTACCTTTTGCACTTTTGTATATTTAGTAAGTTAGGGGTTGCAATTAATGAATGAAAATATGAATAATAAAGAAATAAATCAGGGATTATATGAAACTCAGTTCGAACACGATGCTTGCGGAATAGGCGTTGTTGTAAATATTAAGGGTAAGCAGTCACATAAAATTGTAGACGATGCACTCAAAATTGTTGAAAAGCTTGAGCATCGTGCAGGTAAGGATGCTAAGGGAGAAACCGGTGACGGCGTTGGCATTATGCTTCAGGTTTCACATGACTTTTTTAAAAAAGCAGCTGCACAAATTGGAATAAAACTTAGCGGAGAACGTAATTATGGTGTCGGCATGTTTTTCTTTCCGCAGGACACACTTAAACGTAATCAGGCTAAAAAAATGTTTGAGGTTATCACAGAAAAAGAGGGCCTCAAATTCTTGGGTTGGCGTACTGTGCCTGTTAATTCTGCCATTCTTGGCCAGAAGGCAAAAGATTGTATGCCATATATAATGCAGGCAATAATTGAAAGACCTGAAAAAATAAAGAAAGGTCTTGATTTTGATAGAAAACTTTACATTATAAGACGTGTTTTTGAGCAGAGCAATGATAATACTTATGTAGTATCTCTCTCAAGCCGTACTATTGTTTACAAGGGCATGTTCCTTGTTGATCAGCTTCGTAATTTCTATGTTGATTTACAGGATAATGATTACAAGTCTGCTATTGCAATGGTACATTCAAGATTCTCAACAAACACAAATCCTAGCTGGGAAAGAGCACATCCCAACAGATTTATTCTTCATAACGGCGAAATCAACACTATCAGGGGTAATGTTGACCGTATGCTCGCTCGTGAAGAAACAATGTTCTCAAAATATATGGCTGAAGACATGGATAAAGTGCTTCCCGTTGTTAATGTAAACGGATCAGATTCAGCTATGCTTGATAATACACTTGAATTTTTTGTTATGAACGGAATGGATCTTCCTCTTGCACTCATGATTACTATACCTGAGCCTTGGAGAAATGATAAAAATATTAGCCGTTCAAAACGTGATCTTTACAGATACTATGCAACAATGATGGAGCCATGGGATGGCCCTGCATCAATTCTTTTCTCAGATGGCGATGTTGTGGGTGCTGTTCTTGATAGAAATGGACTTCGTCCTTCAAGATATTATATAACTGACGATGATCATCTTATACTTTCATCGGAGGTAGGTGTACTTGATTTTGCGCCTGATAAGGTTATAAAGAAATCAAGACTTGAGCCCGGCAAGATGCTTCTTGTAGATACAAAACAGGGCAAAGTAATTTCTGACTCGGATCTTAAAGAAAAGTATGCTGCAACACAACCTTATGGGGAGTGGCTTGACCAGTATCTTGTTCATTTGAGAGATTTGACTATTCCAAATAAAAAGGTAAGTGTTCATAGTCAGGAAATAAGAGATAAATTATATAAAACATTCGGATATACTTATGAGGATATCAAAACAGCTATTCTTCCTATGGCAGCTAATGGACTTGAACCTACGGCGGCAATGGGAATTGATATCCCTCTTGCTGTGCTTTCGGACAAGCACCAGCCGTTGTTTAACTACTTCAAACAGATATTTGCTCAGGTTACTAATCCGCCTATTGATGCGATTCGTGAAGAAATAGTTACAAATACAACAGTATATCTTGGATCAGACGGTAACCTTCTTGAAGAAAAGCCGGACAACTGTCGAGTTCTTCAGATTCATAATCCTATTCTTACAAGCGTTGATTTGCTCAAGATTAAGAATATGAATGTACCCGGATTTAAGGTTGAGACTTTATCTCTGCTTTATTATAAGAATACACCTCTTGATCGTGCTATTGATCATTTATATGTAAATGTTGATCGTGCTTATAAGAATGGTGTAAATATAATTATACTGTCAGACAGAGGGGTAGATGAAAACCATGTGGCTATTCCTTCGCTCCTTGCTGTTTCATCTGTTGAGCAGTATCTTATTAAGACAAAGAAAAGAACAGCAGTGTCAATTGTGCTTGAAAGTGCTGAACCAAGAGATGTACATCATTTTGCAACACTTCTTGGATATGGTGCAAGAGCAATTAATCCTTACCTTGCTCATGAGTGCATAGGTGAGCTTATTGATATGGGAATGCTTGATAAAGATTTCCATGTAGCTGTTGATGATTATAATGATGCAATTCTTCACGGTATAGTTAAGATTGCTTCAAAAATGGGTATTTCAACAATTCAGTCATATCAGTCTGCTCAAATATTTGAAGCTATCGGTATTAAGCAGGAGGTAATAGATAAGTACTTTACAAATACAGTAAGTCGTGTAGGCGGTATTGGACTTGAGGAAATAAATGAAGGTGTTGAATGGAGACATTCACATGCATTTGATCCTCTTGGTCTTGGCCTTGATACTACACTTGATTCGAGCGGAGCCCATAAACTCCGCAGCGGTTCTGATAAGGATGATCATTTGTATAGTCCCCAGATTATCGTTGCACTTCAAGAGGCAACTCGTACAGGTGATTATAAGAAATTTAAGGAATATACTGCAATGGTTGATGATGAGACAAAGCCTCATACATTAAGAGGACTCCTTGAGTTTAACTATGATCCTGAAAATAGTATTCCTATTGAAGAGGTTGAGCCGGCATCACAAATTGTAAAGAGATTTAAGACAGGTGCTATGAGTTATGGTTCAATATCTCAGGAAGCACATGAATGTATGGCAAAAGCCATGAATAAAATTGGAGGCAAATCTAATTCAGGTGAGGGTGGCGAGCTTCCTTCAAGACTTCATTCTGAATATTGCAGTGCAATAAAACAGGTTGCTTCAGGTCGTTTTGGTGTAACAAGTGAATATCTTGTAAGTGCACAGGAAATTCAGATTAAAATGGCTCAGGGTGCAAAACCCGGTGAAGGCGGACACCTTCCAGGTAAAAAGGTTTATCCTTGGATTGCAAAAACAAGATATTCAACTCCTGGTGTATCCTTAATTTCACCTCCTCCTCATCATGATATTTATTCAATTGAGGACCTTGCACAGCTCATTTACGACCTTAAAAATGCAAACCGTAGAGCTCGTATCTCAGTTAAACTTGTTTCTGAAGCAGGTGTAGGTACGATTGCAGCTGGTGTCGCAAAGGCTGGTGCTCAGGTTGTTCTTATATCTGGCTATGACGGAGGTACTGGTGCTGCTCCTAAGAGTTCTATTCACAATGCAGGACTTCCTTGGGAACTCGGACTTTCCGAAACACATCAGACACTTATTCAGAACGGACTTCGTTCAAGAGTAGTAATTGAAACAGACGGAAAGCTTATGAGCGGACGTGATGTTGCAATTGCATGTATGCTCGGCGCAGAAGAATTTGGATTTGCTACAGCTCCGCTTGTAACAATGGGCTGTGTAATGATGCGTGTATGCAATCTTGATACTTGTCCTGTAGGTGTTGCAACTCAAAATCCTGAACTTAGAAAGAGATTTAAAGGCAAACCTGAATATGTAATTAATTTTATGATGTTTATCGCAGAAGAACTGCGTGAAATAATGGCAAAATGCGGTGTTCGTACAGTTGATGAGCTTGTTGGACATTCAGAGTTCCTTCATGTTCGTGACAAGCAGATAACCGACAGAGCTTCTAGAATAGACATGAGCCGTATACTTTATAACCCTCATGAAGATAATGAGGAGACTCATTTTGATCCTGAGAATGTATACGACTTTAAGCTTGAAGACACAATAGATGAAAAAATCCTGCTTAAAAAGCTTGGCTCAGCTCTCAAAAACCATAAGAAACAGAAAATTGAAATTAATATAAGCAGTACCGACCGTACTCTTGGAACAATATTTGGTTCCGAAATAACAAAGCTTTATGCTAATACTCTTGAAGAAGACACGTTTGTTATTAAATGCAACGGCGGTGGCGGTCAAAGCTTTGGAGCTTTCATTCCAAAAGGACTTACAATGGAACTTGAAGGTGACAGCAATGACTACTTCGGCAAGGGTTTATCAGGAGGCAAGCTGATTGTTTACCCTCCTAAAGGAAGTAAATATAAACCTGAAGATAATATTATTATTGGAAATGTTGCACTTTATGGTGCTACAAGTGGTAAAGCATTCATTAATGGTGTAGCGGGTGAGCGTTTCTGCGTTCGTAATTCAGGTGCTATTGCTGTTGTTGAAGGTGTTGGTGATCACGGATGTGAGTATATGACAGGCGGTACAGTTCTTATACTTGGCAACACAGGCAAAAACTTTGCTGCTGGTATGTCAGGCGGTATTGCTTATGTACTTGATGAAAACCACGATTTCTATCTTCGTGTTAACAAAGAACTTGTGAATCTTGAGACGGTTTCTGAAAAACACGATTTCAATGAAATCAAAAAACTTTTGAGAGACCACGTTGAGGCAACAGGCTCTCCTCTGGGCAAACGTATTCTTGATAACTTTGCTGATTATACAGAAAAGTTTAAAAAGATAATGCCTATCGATTATAATCGCATGCTCCAGTCAATTACTCAGATGGAAGAAAAGGGTATGACAAGAGAACAGGCTGAAATCGAAGCATTTTATAAGAATACAAATAGATAAGGAGGAAAGCATAATGGGAAAAGCAACAGGATTTTTAGATTTTTTTAGAGAAAACAATCCTTCTATAGATCCAAAGGAAAGAATTAAGAATTTTAATGAATTTCACGAGATGCTTTCTATGGAAGAACGTAGACTTCAGGGAGCAAGATGCATGAACTGCGGAGTGCCATTCTGTCAGACAGGCATGATGTTGAACGGTATGGCAACAGGCTGTCCGCTTCACAATCTTATTCCTGAGTGGAACGATGAAATATTTAACAACAATTGGAAACATGCTCTTTCAAGACTTAGAAAGACAAATGATTTCCCTGAATTCACAGGTCGTGTGTGTCCTGCTCTTTGTGAAGCAGCATGTACTTGTGGTATGAATGATACTCCAGTATCAGTTAAGGAAAATGAGCTTGCTCTTATTGAGAACGGCTTTGATAATAACTTAGTTGTTCCTAATATTCCTGCTGTACGTTCAGATAAACAGATTGCGGTAATTGGTTCAGGCCCAGCAGGTCTTGCTGTTGCCAATAGACTCAATCAGCGTGGTCATAATGTAACTGTATTTGAGAGACACGACCGTATCGGAGGACTTCTCATGTATGGTATTCCAAATATGAAGCTTGAAAAATCAGTTGTAGACAGACGAGTTAACCTTATGAAAGAAGAAGGCGTTCAGTTTATAACAAATACAGATGTTGGCAATAATATTTCTGCGGAGGATGTTATGCAGTCTTATGATGCAGTAGTACTTTGCTGCGGTGCGAGCAACCCTCGTGACCTTGATATGGAAGGAAGAGAAAATACAAAAGGTATTTACTTTGCTGTTGACTTCCTTACAATGAATACAAAAAGCCTTCTTGATTCAAACTTCAAAGATGGAAAATATATAAACGCAAAAGGCAAAAATGTAGTAATTGTCGGCGGCGGTGACACAGGTAACGATTGTACAGGTACAGTTATTAGACATGGCTGTAAATCTGTAACTCAAATAGAAATGATGCCAAAACTTCCCGATGAACGTGCTGCTTCTAATCCTTGGCCTCAGTGGCCTAGAGTTAGCAAGACTGATTACGGTCAGGAAGAAGCAATTGCAGTATTCGGACATGATCCTAGAGTTTATGAAACAACAATTAAACAGGTAATATCCGATGAAGGCGGAAATCTTAAGGCAGTTAAGACAGTTAAGCTTAAACAGGAGAGAAATCCTGAAACAGGCATGATGTCAATGAAAGAAATCCCGGGCAGTGAGCAGATATTGGATGCAGACATCCTTATTATCGCAGCTGGTTTCCTCGGAAGCCAGAAATATGTTGCAGATGCATTTGGTGTTGAACTTAATGCCAGATCAAATGTAAAATCGGCTGAAGGAAGTTATAAGACAAATGTAGAAAAAGTATTTGTCGCAGGTGATATGAGAAGAGGACAGTCTCTTGTTGTATGGGGAATTACTGAAGGCCGTGAAGCTGCTAAAGAAGTTGATAACTATCTTATGGGATATACAAATATGGTATAAGCCATTTTCATATATTGTTAATAAGTGAAATAAGTTTGGTTAATTTAGCCCCTAATTTATTTATTTATTCATATATTTTTTGAGCCGTCAGGGTAACCTGGCGGCTCACCCCATTTATAGAACAAATTTACTAGCTAAAAATGTTTTCTAAAAATTTTTTAGCTATTTACAAAAATAATTTGCCGTGATATATTATAATCATAAGAGAAGATATAGGCAGAATATTAAATATCAGGAGGCTGTTTTATGATTGATTTAACGATAAACAAAGAAAATCTGGAACGAAATATTAAAAAGGCCAGAGAAAACAACATAATTATTCCTACATATGAACAGATGAAGCACCCCGAAACTATTCCCGATAAAATTAAGAATAAACTTCTTAATGTCGGATTGTGGGATGTTGACCCTCTCAACCTTTTCAGAATTACTTGGAAAAACGAACCCAAAATTTCCGGCGGACTTTTTGGCAGTACAAATTATATAGAACTTCCCAAAGAGCTTACAGGTGTTAATGCAAGAATCATCTGTCTTATTGGAAAATGGTTTCCTACAGGATGCCATAAAGTAGGTGCATCTTTTGGATGTCTTGCACCAAGACTCGTTACTGGTCAGTTTGATGCAACTCATGATAAGGCAGTTTGGCCTTCAACAGGTAACTATTGTCGTGGCGGTGCATTCAATTCAAAGCTTCTTGCATGTGATTCAATTGCAATTCTTCCTGCAGAAATGAGCCGTGAACGATTTGACTGGCTTTCAAAAATTGCAGGCGAGGTTATTGCAACACCAGGTGCTGAGTCAAACGTAAAAGAAATTTTTGATAAAACTTGGGAACTTAAAACTACACGTGATGATGTTGTAATATTTAATCAATTTGAAGAAATGGGCAACCACCTCTGGCACTATCAGGTAACCGGCAGCGCAATTGCTGAGACATTTGAAGCAATAAAAGGTGATGGCGACCGTCTTGCCGGCGCATGCTTCACATCAGGATCAGCAGGTACAATTGGCTGTGGTGATTACCTCAAAGAAGTTTATCCGGAAATGAAACTTGCCGTAGGTGAGGCTCTTCAGTGTCCCACAATTCTTAATAACGGTTTTGGAGGACATAGAATTGAAGGTATCGGTGACAAACATATTCCTTGGATTCATGACGTGAAGAATACGGATATGGTTATAGATATTGATGATGAGGATAGCCAGAGACTTATTCGTCTCTTCAATGATCCTGCCGGCAAGGAATACCTTGTTAAGGTTGCAGGAGTTGCTCCTGAGCTTGTTGAAGAGCTTTCATACCTTGGTATTTCAGGTATAGCGAATGTTCTTTGTGCTATTAAGATGGCTAAATATTATGAGATGAATGAACATGATGTAGTTGCAACAGTTCTTACAGATTCAATAGATATGTATGGATCAAGAATAAAAGAGCTTGAAGAAGAATTTGGACCTTATACAATGGCAAGTGCTGCTGTTGACCATAATCTTCATATGCTTGGACTTCGTACAGACAATATGGAAGAGCTTACTTATATCACTCGTAAAAGAATTCATAACCTCAAATACTATACATGGGTTGAGCAGCAGGGCAAGACTGTTGAGGAGCTTAATGACCTTTGGTATGCTCCTGAAAAGACGTGGAAGAGTGTTCATAGTCAGGCAAAAGACCTTGACGAACTTATCAATGAATTTAATGATGCCTCAGGTGTGCTGAAGAATTTATAAACACTTAAACAAATTTGTCGGGGGTGTCGGGTTGCCGGCACCCTAAATTTATAGGAGGTATAATTATGCGTAATGTAATATCGGCTGTATGTATTAAATGCGGTCATGAAATTGAGCCTACACCTAATATAACGGTATGTCCTCATTGCGGAGGGCTGCTTGATATTAAATACGATTATAAATATATTGCTTCAAAAGTAACAGCACAGGAGATAAGCGAGCGCAGGGATTATTCCATGTGGCGTTACAGAGAGTTTCTTCCGGTCGAGGAGAATACTAAAAATACACCATTGAGAGTTGGATATTCACCGTTCTATGAGGTAAAGAAACTTGCTGAATTGCTTGGCATAAAACAGCTTTGGATAAAAGATGACGGAATTAATCCAACCGGAAGCCTTAAAGACAGAGCATCAGCTATGGCAGTCGCTAAAGCATTGGAAGCTAAGGCAGACACTATTGCCTGTTCATCAACTGGAAATGCAGCATCTTCTCTTGCTGGAAATGCAGCAGCAGCAGGATTTAAAACATATATTTTCGTACCTTCAAGAGCACCAAAGGGAAAGGTTGCACAGCTTATGATTTTTGGTGCAAATGTTATTTCTGTTGAAGGTACTTATGAGGATACTTTTATGCTTTCAGCCGAGGCAATTGACAGGTGGGGCTGGTATAACAGAAATGCGGCAATTAATCCTTATCTTGTGGAAGGAAAGAAAACAGTATCTCTTGAGATTGCAGAACAGCTCGGTTTTAAAATGCCCGACTATGTTGCGGTTTCAGTTGGTGATGGCTGCACAATAGCAGGTGTTTGGAAAGGATTTAAGGATTTATATGAAGCAGGTATGATTGATAGGCTGCCAAAGCTTATTAGTGTGCAGGCTGCAGGCTGCTGTCCTATTAACAGAGCCATTGAGACAGGAACAGAATTGCAGCCCATGGAGGAAAATACAATTGCTGATTCTATTGCTGTTGGCGTCCCAAGAAATCCAGATAAGGCTATGAATGCCATAAAAGAATCTAAAGGTATAGTTGTTAATGTAACAGATGAAGAAATTCTTGGTGCAATGAGACTTCTTGGACGTACATGCGGTCTTTTTGGTGAGCCTGCAGGAGTTACAGGTGCAGCAGGTATTAAAAAAGCGCGCCAGCTTGGTCTGATTTCTTCAGATGCAACTGTAGTCGGAATAATATCGGGAAACGGACTTAAAGATGTAAATAATGCAATTAAAGCAGCGGGTGAACCTATCTCAATACCTCCAAAAATGGATTTGCTTCTTGAAGCTTTTAATAAAAAGGGATTTAATTTAAAATAAATAAAATGTAAAATAGATTCATAAAAGCAACATAGCTTCTTGCTATGTTGCTTTTTCATGTTTTGGTGTATAATATACAAGTGATACAAAGTTAACATTGGAGGCTCAGTATGGAAAGCAACAATACAGCAAATTCAGATCAAGCAGAGAAATTCAGAAGAATGACGGAAGAGCCGGTAGATAAGCTGATTTTGCAGCTTGCAATACCAACAATAGTAAGTATGCTTGTAACTTCAATTTATAATATGGCAGATACATATTTTGTTGGTAAAATCGGAACCAGTGCAACGGGTGCTGTTGGAGTAATCTTTCCGCTTATGACAATTATACAGGCGGTCGGATTTTTGTTTGGTCATGGTTCCGGAAATTATGTTTCAAGGCAATTAGGTGCGCAAAGATTTAAAGAATGTGATGAAATGGTCTCAACAGGCTTTTTCTTATCGATGATGGGCGGTTTATTAATAACGATATTCGGATATTTATTCAAAGAGCAGTTTGCCAGAATGTTAGGCGCAACAGATACTATATTGCCGTATGCTCTTGACTATCTTAAATATATACTTATTGGTGCACCTGTTATGACCACAGCATTTGTGCTTAATAATCAGCTGCGTTTTCAGGGCAGTGCAATATATGGAATGATAGGGATTATGACAGGCGGAATATTAAATATAATTCTTGATCCAATATTTATTTTTGTGTTTAAAATGGGAGTTGCAGGTGCAGCGGCTGCAACGGCATTGAGCCAATACATTGGTTTTTTTATTTTGCTTACATATGAGAATAAAAAATGTATACCAATTAGATTTAAAAACTTTAAACCTAATCTTTATTATATAAAAGAGATATTCAGGGGAGGTTTACCATCGCTTTTCAGACAAGGCTGCGCAAGTATTGCCTTTGTATATTTAAATCATAGTGCCGGTGTTTATGGAGATGCTGCAATTGCGGCGATGACAGTTGTTCAGAGGGTTACGATGTTTGCGGCATCTGCAATGATCGGTTATGGACAGGGATTTCAACCTGTGTGTGGATTTAATTATGGTGCCAAGAAGTTTGATAGAGTGAAGCAAGGAGTAAAATTCTGTACGAAATCGTCATTTATTGTGCTTGTGTTATTTGCTGTGCTTGGTTTTATTTTTGCACCTCAGCTAATTGAGCAGTTCAGAGATGATCCGGAAGTAATAGCAATAGGTGTAAGAACATTACGTTTTCAATGTATTACGTTTCCGTTGATGGGATGGCTAATTATTTGCAATATGATGACACAAACAATAGGATACACTGTGAGGGCTTCTATATTGGGAATGTCCAGACAATTTTTATTTTTTATTCCTAGTTTGTTTATACTGTCGTCTTTATTTGGACTTACAGGTATTGAATGTGCCCAATCGGCATCCGATGTTATATCATTTATAGTCTCTGTTATAATTGGATATGAAGTATTAAAAAAGATGAAATAAACAAATGCGGAGAGAAATCTCCGCATTTGTTATAAAATATGTACGGAGCAGAGGCTTTGGGGGCCGTTGGACAAATGACATTGTTGCTTCGTACTTTTTTATAATATAGCAATATTATATCACTTATTAAAAAAATTGCAACCAAAAATGAATTAATTTATAAACCAAATATTATTCTATAATGGTTATATAATTATGATCTGATTTGAGTATATTATATAAGCGGGTGATATTATGTTTAAAGTTAATAATGATTTAAGAAATGCAAGTGTACCAAGAACAATCCGTTTTACTGAAAGCTTGTTTTCCCAGTTGAGTGAAATTGCCGAAAAAAATAATATATCGTTTAATTTATTGGTTTTGCAGTGCTGTAAATATGCAGTTGAAAATATGGAAGATGACAGCAGTGAATGCTGATAAAAAAATGACCTTAATGTATATTTATTAAGGCCATTTTTTTATTTATTTAAATTTAGTTTTTCTATTTCTGGTTTTACTGCTCTATATACTGTTTCAAAGAAAAGCTTATATCCGTCAGTGCTTATGTGTACGCCGTCCCATTGCATAAATTGAATGATATTTCCGTTATCTGCCTCAAGAAAGGCTTTGTTAAGGTCAATAAGCATGAGTCCGTTTTCTTTTGCCTTTTCCTTTATAATATCACAGTATTTGTTCAAAACTGCATTTTCAATAAAAGGCATGTCGGGTTCTTCAATAACAGGCGGAGGTGTCATTAGAATAAGCTGAATATCGCCTTTTTCTGCTATTGTTGATATTATTCGGTCGTAGTTAAATGAAAATTCCTCAGGTCCTCGATGCTGTGAGTCGCTGAAAGCGCAGTCGTTGGAGCCAAACAGCATTATTATCATATCCGGATTATATCTTAATACATCGCTTTCTAATCTTCTTAATCCCTCTCTTGATGTTTCTCCGTTTTCACCTTTGTTTTTGACAGTTATATCAGCTTCTGGGAAATCGGTTTTCAGTTGTTTTTTTAAAAGCGATACATAGTCAGTTCCCCAATCAGCACAATAGCCATATGTAAGGCTGTCACCAAAGCATATTATTGTTTTACCCATCTTTTTCAATCCTTTCTGAGTGAATCAAAAAGTTCATAAAAATTAGGAAATGATATGTTTGAGCATTCTGCATTTTTTATTTCTGTTTCTCCGTTGGCAGTAAGCGCTGCAACTGCTACACTCATTGCAATTCGGTGGTCATCATAGCTTTCACATATAGCTCCGTGTAACTTGCTGCTGCCTTTTATTATCATTCCGTCATCTGTTTCCGTAACATTTCCGCCCATACGGTTGATTTCTGCAGACGTTGTTTTTATTCGGTTTGATTCTTTTACTTTTAATTCTTCTGCATCGGCAATTATCGTTTCACCTTCAGCAAAGCAGGCAACAGCCGCAATAACAGGTATTTCATCAATCAGTTTTGGAATAATGTCGCCTTTTATTACTGTGCCATGCAGTGTGCTTGTCCTTGCAACTATATCAGCCACTTTTTCACCGCAAACTGTTCTTTCGTTTGTGAGTTCAATGTCTGCACCCATGTCAATGAATGCATCAATTATACCTGTTCTTGTAGGATTAACTCCAACATTTTCTATAGTTATTTCACTGTCTGGACAAATAAGTGCTGCAGCTATAAAGTATGCAGCTGACGAAATATCTCCGGGAACGGATATATCTCTTGCCGTGAGCTCTTCAACAGGATTTACAATAATCGTATTTCCGTCCTTTTTAATGTCAGCGCCAAGATAGTTAAGCATTATTTCAGTATGGTCCCTTGTTGCTTCCGGCTCGGTAATTCTTGTTTCCCCATCTGCATACATACCGGCTAAAATCACCGCACTTTTTACCTGTGCACTTGCAACAGGAAGAGTGTAATCAATGGCATTTAATTTTGTACCTTCTATTGTGAGAGGAGCAGTAAGTTTTTCGCTGTTTGCGTCTGAGGTCAATTTTCCGCCCATTAGTTTGATGGGGTTCGCTACTCGCCCCATAGGTCTTTTTTGTATCGAAGAGTCACCTGTAATATGACATGAAAAAGGTTGTGCGGATAAGAGACCGCTCATTAGTCTGAGGGTTGTACCGCTGTTGCCGACATCAAGTGTTTCTGTTGGTTCAGTAAGGCCGTGCAGTCCTTTCCCGTGTACAGTAACGTTTGTGCCATCGACTTCGATATCTATACCAAGCTTTTTGAAGCAGCCGATTGTTGAAAGACAGTCTGCACCTGTAAGAAATCCACTTACATGTGTCGTACCTCTTGCAATCGAGCCAAGCATTACTGAGCGGTGAGAAATGGATTTATCACCTGGGACTGTTATTTTGCCTCTAAGCCTTTTTGCCGGTTTAATTACTTTGTTCATTTAATCATTCCTTTACGGTAACATCATAGTTTAAATCTGTGAGAAGCTTAACACTTTTTTGCCTGTCCTCCTCAGAGTCAAAGGCAAATGTCAGAGCACCGCTGTTGTTTTCACGGCTGTTTACAATTCCCATATTTTTTATGTTAATGCCGTTGCTTGAAAATAGTACAGCAATAATTGCAATACTTCCTGGACGGTCGAGAACATCTACATCAATTTCATAGCGTTTGACAAATGCTTTTGGTGTAGCAGTGTTAAATGAATTTCTATATTGCTGTGCAGAAAGAAAATAATCATGAACATCATCTTTATTGTTTTTAAGTATTTTATCCTTTATTTCTGCAATTACTTCGCTGAAAGAATCAAGAACAGATATTATATCATCTTTGTTTTCAAATACTATGCTTTCCCACATATCAGCACTGGAAGATGCAATCCTTGTTATATCCTTAAAACCGCCAGCTGCAAGCAGATGCATATATTCCTTATTTGAATCCAGTTTTTTTACATTGTTTACAAGAGCTGATGCAATAAGGTGTGGGACATGGCTGATAGCCGCAACTACATAATCATGTTCATAGGGCGAAATGATAACCGGTATTGCGCCTGTTTTTTCAATAGTTTCTTTGAATTCAGTTATCTTATCATTTGATACATTTTCTCCCGGTGCAATTATATAGTAAGCATTCTCAAATAAGTGTTCCTTTGAAGCGTTATAACGAAAACGCTCAGAACCAGCCATGGGATGTCCGCCGATATATGTTATGCTGTCACCAAGAGTTTTAATCTCATTATAAAGCTGTCCTTTAGTACTGCCCACATCACTTATTATACAGTCTTTTCCCACAATTGGAACAAGCATTTTTGCATAACTAAATATTTTATCAACAGGCGTGCAAATAAAAACTATATCACAGCCTTTAAACATGTCGGTTATTTCAAGTGCATAGTCATCTATTACGCCTTCTTTTTTTGCAGTTATTAGAACATCTTCACTTCTGTTGAATGCAACAATTTCGTTTACACCAGCACGGTTTCTTAATGCCTTGCAAAGCGAACCGCCTATAAGACCAAGACCGATAATGCCGACCTTATTGTACATTATAATACCTCCCTGTTTTAATCAAATTTCATACCCATAAGAGAGATGAATGGGCGAAGTTCATTTGTAAGTGATTCAAAAGCTGCCGGGTTAAGACTTTGAGGACCGTCAGAAAGTGCTTTTTCGGGGCAAGGGTGCACTTCAATCATAAGACCGTCAGCACCAACTGCAATTGCTGCCTTGCTTAATGGAGCAACGTATTCTCTTACGCCGGATGCATGGCTGGGGTCAACAATTATAGGAAGATGTGATTTGTTTTTGATTACCGGAACAGCACTGATATCAAGCGTGTTTCTTGTGCTTGTTTCATAAGTTCTTATTCCTCTTTCGCAAAGGATAACATTTTCATTGCCGTTGCTCATAATGTATTCTGCTGCATTAAGCCATTCATCTATTGTAGCAGAAATACCCCTCTTTAACATAACCGGTTTGTTTATTTTTCCGGCTTCTTTAAGAAGCTCGAAGTTTTGCATATTTCTTGCACCGATCTGTATTATATCTACATAGTTTACAGCCGCCTCAAGTGCATGCTCGCTGGTAACTTCGCTTATTATTTTAAGCCCTGTTTCTTCTCTGACTTCTTTCATAAATTTAAGACCTTCAACTTCAAGTCCCTGAAATGAGTATGGCGATGTACGAGGCTTGTACGCTCCGCCTCTAAGAATTTTAGCGCCGCCTGCTTTGGCTGCCAGAGCTGATTCAAGAAGCTGTTCATGACTTTCTACTGCACATGGTCCAGCCATTATTACAAAATTGCCGCCGCCGATTTTTACGCCTCCGACGTCAATAATTGTTGGTTCTGTTTTAAATTTTTTATTGGCAAGTTTATAAGTTTCACTAACCTGAATTATTCGGTCAACATCAGGCAAAAGCTCAGGGTTTTTTTCAAGAAGTTTTCTCTTATCTCCAACTACACCGATAAGTGTGGTATTTTCACCTCTTGAAAGATGAGCTGTAAGACCCAAGTCTTTAATAGTTTTAATTACATTTCCGAGATTATCTTCGGAAAAGTTTTGTTTCATTACTATAATCATGGTTTTCTCCTCCACATTAGATATTATTTCTAGATTGATATTATGATAGTCCAATTTATAAATAAAATCAACAATTATTTTCGGAATGCAACGTGCTAAAGTATGAAAAGCGAAATGCTCGTATATTGTCGTCTAAAGATGAAGCATTTGTGTCATTAAGTTGTAATTGTACAAATAGTATTGATTAAGAACGGAGGAAAAGCCATGTTAAAAAATACGGTGCTTGACTGCTTCGGGCCTAAAATGAAGCAGATTCTTTCAAATAATGACTGGAAAAGCATAAATGAGATAAGACTGCGTGTTGGCAAACCGCTTATATTAAAAAGCGGTGCAGAAGAGTATTACGCAGATGATTATGGAGCAAAAACAGAAAATGAGGCAATTTCCTATAGACCTGATGCTAAGGATATTGAGGAAATGCTTAACATGATAAGCGATTATTCACTTTATTCTGTTCAGGAGCAGCTTAGATCTGGTTTTATAACTGTTCAGGGCGGACATAGAGCGGCTTTTGCAGGAAGAGTCGTAACTGAGAATAATAAAATAACTACAATCAAAAACATTGGAAGTGTATCTCTTAGAATAGCCGAAGAGAAAAAAGGCTGCGGAAAGGAAGCAGTTAAATATGTATGTGAAAATGGGCTGAAAAATACTATTATTGTATCTCCGGTTTGCGGTGGAAAGACAACAATGCTTAGAGATGTAGTCAGAATACTTAGCAATGGCGGAATAACTGTTGGAATGGCTGATGAAAGAGGTGAGTTGGCTGCTTGCTATATGGGGGTGGCTCAGCTAGATGTTGGCAGAAGAACGGATGTTATTGATAACTGCCCGAAGTCATACGCTATGTCAATGCTTATCAGAACTATGTCGCCAGACTTGATTTGTGCTGATGAAATAGGAACAGAGGAAGATTTCAACGCTATAAAGGAAGCTTCTCTTTGTGGTTCTGCTGTCATATGTACTGCTCATGGAGGCAATATCAGTGATATTTTAAAACGCTGTGAAATGAATGGTGCAGATGATATATTTGACAGATATATTCTGCTGGAGGGCAGGAAAACACCTGGCAAAATTATAGGAGTATTTGATAAAAAGGGGGAACAGATATGCTGATGAAAGCTGTCGGAGCGGTAATTGTATTTTTTCATGTACGGCGGCAGGCGTGTTTTTATCAATGAGGGACAAGTTTAGAGCTGAGGAACTAAAGGAGATGAAGAGAGGACTTATGCTCCTTAAAAGCGAAATCAGCTACGCTTCAAAGCCGTTATATGAAGCAATGATTGAAATAAGTGAAAAGACAGAAAATACCACATCAGAAATTTTTGAAGATGCGGGAAGGATGCTTAAGGCCAGAAATGTGGCTACTGTTGCCGAGGCTTGGGAGAAAACTATAAAAGACAGACGTTCCAGAACATTTTTTAAAAGCGAAGATATTGATATGTTTGTAGCATTTGCAAAAGTCCTTGGCGGAAGCGATAAAGAGTGTCAGCTTTCCAATATTGATACTGTAATTGATTATATAAATATGAAGTCAGAAGAACTTCTTAAAAAAAATTCAAAAGATGCAAGACTGTTTAAAAGTGCAGGAGTACTGGGAGGAATACTAATAGTAGTTGTACTTTTTTAAAAAACGGAGGGATAAAATGGATATAGATATTGTTTTCAGAATAGCGGCAGTCGGCATACTTGTTGCTGTTCTAAATCAAGTGCTCATACGTGCAGGCAGAGATGATCAGGCTATGCTTACAACGCTTGCAGGACTAATAGTAGTTCTTTATTGGATTATAGGATACATAAGTGACTTGTTCGGAACAATACAGACCCTGTTTAAATTCTAGGGGTGATGAGCGTGGAACAAATAATTAAAATAGCAGCTGTTGGGATAATTGGAACAATGCTTGCAGTTACTGTTAAACAGTATAAAAAAGAGTTTGCACTTTTAATAGGCGTTGGAACGGGAATTGCCATAGTCTATATGCTTATTGAAAGCATGATGCAGATAAAGTCTCTTTTTGAAAGAGTAGTAAATGAGGCGGGCATTAACAGTGAGTATATTGCAATATTGATTAAGGTTATTGTTATTGCGTATATATGTGAATTTGCTGTGCAATTTTGCAATGATGCGGAGGAAAAGGCCATCGGAGCAAAGGTAGAGCTGGCAGGAAAAATACTGATTCTTACCGCTTCTTTGCCGATTATTGAGAACCTTTTTAAACTTATAGTTAACCTTTCGTTCTGAGGTGATTCGAATGATAAAGAAGATTTTGACAATGCTTATTGTGGTATGTGCAATAACAATGTTTCCGCAGGAAACATTTGCAGCCGATACAACTATAGAGAATGTTGCGGATATGTTTAATCTGGCTGAAACAGACAACAAGCTTAAGGGAATTGCAGAAGATTCCGGACTCGAGAATTTCAGCTTTAAAGATACTGTTATAAAAATTGTTACTGGGGAAGAGGACTTTAATTTTTCCAATATATTAAAGTCTTTTATCAGAACAGCTTCTGGCGGAGCTGTTGATGTTCTTTCTACAATGAAAAGAGTAATACTTCTAATACTTCTTTCTGCCATACTTGAAACTCTTACATCATCATTTGCATCCTCGGGAGTAAGCAAGCTTGGCGAATATATATGCTCGGCTGTTTTAATCATTACAATCATGCAGTCATTTTATTACGCTACACAAACGGCAGCATCTGCTATCAATAATATAACGGAAACTACCGAAACTCTACAGCCGCTTTATATGGTAATAATGACAGCCACGGGAAAAGCTACAACCATGTCAATAGCTGTTCCAATACTATATTCGGCAACAGCAGTAATTACGTATGGTGTTCAGAAAGTTATTATTCCGGGAATAATTTTTGCTGCAATTATCACATTTATTAACAGTTTGTCTGAAAGGGATATGCTGATGGAGCTGGCAGACCTTATGAGCTTTTTGTGCAAATGGGGAGTTAAGATATGCGCTGGGTTATTTGTGTTTGTAATGTCTTTAATTAAATTAGGGGTTCCCAATGCAGCTCTTATTGCAGGCAAATCAATTAAAACAGCCGCTGAAGCTGTACCTGTTGTAGGAAGTCTTATGTCAAGTGCTGCAGAAACGGCCGCAATGCTGACAACATCAATGGGCAATTCCATTGCTGCAGCTGCAATGCTCTTTATAGCACTGATAAGCATAGTTCCTGTAATAAGACTGGCAATTATAATGTTAATATATAAGCTTACTGCTGCATTAACACAGCCAGTAGCATCAAAAAGAATAGTAAAATGCCTTGATCGTGCGGCTGATTATGCAGGTATTCTTACGGGACTCGTTTTTACAACTGTAATTATGTTTATTACTGTAACAGCATTAATGCTTGCTGTATAGAATGGGAGGGATACAGGTATGTTTTCGGCAATGGGTGCATATATAAAAAATATAGCATTGTTTATGCTTTTGGCTATATTTGCCGAGATAATAGTACCGAATGACAAGATTAAAAAATACGTTTCGGTTATAGCCGGACTGATTTTATTATTCACAATTGTAGGAAAATTATCTGATGTAGTAAATGCTGTTTACAAAGGTGATGTAGATATTCCGGCATTCAGTTATGAAAATAATTATGATAAGAATACGGATAACATCACAGACAGATTGACAGACATACTATACGACGAAATGAATGAAGAGGATAATCAAAGTCAAAAAGATAATGAATTTGAAGTCAAAGTGGATAAAGTATTGCCATATAACTAATATACAAATGGGGAAGTGGAGAAATGGGACTAAAAGAAATGTTTAAGAAGAGAAACGGAAAGCTTTTTAGTGATATCCTCATTGCTGTTGCTTTTGGTGCAATGCTTATTATTGGAGGAGAAACAATATTTAGTGGAGGGGATAAAAAAGCAGATGATGCTGTTATAGTTCAGGATGATCAAACAGTCAGTAAAAATGACAATACATCAAGTCTTGAGAGTAAAACCGAAAGTTTGCTTTCTCAAGTAGAAGGCGCAGGCAATGTAAGGGTTATGATCACGCTTAATTCTGACGGAGAATCGGTATACGCTGAGGAGAAAAAAACAAGCACTTCACAAACTGATGAGAAAGCTTCAGAAGGTGACAACAGAGAGATTGCTTCTGAGACTGAAGAAAATTCGGTTGTTATGGTGAGTAACGGTGACGGCAGCACATCACCTGTTATTATAAAGGAAACGGCGGCTGAGATTGCCGGAATAGTAATTGTTGCGGAGGGTGGTGACAATATAATAGTCAAAGATTCGCTTATTCGTGCTGCACAGGCTCTTTTTGACGTACCGGCGAACAAGGTCGCTGTATTTAAAATGAAATAAATCAGGAGGTTTTGTAATATGTTCGCAATTAAGAGAAACCAAATAGTAGTTACAGCCCTAGCGGTAATGATAGCTGTTGCTGGATATCTTAACTTTACGGAGAGCAATTCCGGCGAGGTAAAAAATGTCGATTTGAATGAAGCAACAAGCTATGAGGCACTTTTAAATGATGACGGTTCAATTGCCACAATTGCAGATGATGGTGACGACTCTGATGGAATGGAGTATGCACTTGGAGATACATCTGATGGAGACAGCACTGTATACGATGATACAGGAGCGGCGATATATGTAAGCACAACTCCGGATACATATTTTGTACAGGCAAAACTTGACAGAGAACAGTCAAGAGCAAGCCAGAAACAGATGCTAACAGAAATGATTAACAATGAAAATTTAGACCAGGCAAAAAAACAGGAATGTGCAGATAATCTCCTCGAAATTCAGCAGAGGATAGAAAAGGAAACTGCAGCAGAGGCAATGATAGAATCAAAGGGCTTCAGTGAGGTCTATGTTCGTATTGACGACAATACAGTTGATGTTGTTGTAAATAAGAGTGAGCTCTCAGAAGCTGAACTTGCTCAAATTATGGATATTGTAACAAGAAAAACAGGTATGAAGGAAAGTCAGGTTAGGATTAGTCCTTTAAAAAGCAGTGAAAGCTCGACAGCTAATAAATAAAGAATAACGCCCCTTTATAAAGGGGCGTATATTCATTGTATATACTTTTTTATTTCATAACCCCAAATAGCTATGAGCTTTTCAAGTGAAAAAGCTGCATTGGCCGGACTGGTGGACGGCAGTTTGACAGCTTCTCTGTTAGTTAACGGATAGCAGAATTTCATATAAAGCTTGTGTGATGCAGCACCGTTTGCAAAGACAGCCTTTATGTCAGCCGAATTTAATATAATATTGATATCCGATGGAACAACATTCTTGATACTGCTGTCACTTGAACCGATTATGTCACAGCTGTGTATTGTGTCCCAAAGTGCGATATTATTATTAAGTAAAAAAGCTTTTTTTTCTTCGATTGTATTGGGAGGCCTGCATTCAAAAATCGAACTGGTAACCTTCCAAAATCGGTTTTGAGGATGCCCGTAGAAGAAATTAACTTCTCTTGATTTTACAGACGGGAACGAGCCAAGTATTAGTATTTTTGAATTGCAGTCATATACCGGTTCAAATGTATGGACAAGGTGTTGGTATTTATCTTCTTTATTCAATGTGTATACCTCTTACAAACAAAAATTTATTGATTTTTATATAAAATTATGGTATTATAATGGTCGCTTGCTAAAGTGGCTCAGTTGGTAGAGCAGCTGATTCGTAATCAGCAGGTCGTGGGTTCGAGTCCCATCTTTAGCTTTGAAAAGATATGCTTATAAAAGTATATCTTTTTTTTTGTACTTATATTTAATTTAATCATAATATTGCTGAAACTGCAAATTTAAATTTTAATAAATTTACAGTGTATTAAAATATAAAAGATAAATTAAACATTTCGTAAAAAATGTTTACAAGAAATTATTATTTTGTATAATATAAATAAGAATGTTTTTAATATGCATAAAAGTTATAAGGAGGAGATTTGATGTCAGATATTTTAAATGAATCATATAAGGAAGCCGAGTTTTCTCCACAAGCAGTAGATGCAGCGGCGAATGTTATTGTATCTTCTGATAAGCTTTGTGCATATATTCACGTTGTACCTCCAAAACATGGCGGTAAAGAGGTCTCATTCGGCATAATATATAATGAGTTAAATAAATGCAAAGTATCCTTTGGAATAATAAAAATAGCTGTTCTTGATATTATAAAAAATCATATTTATGGAAAAGACGTAATGATAGCACAAGGGATAGCACCGGTTAATGGAACTGACGGTTCATATAAACTGTTATTTGATATAAATTTTGATGGAAGGCCAAAAGAAAAAGAAGATGGTAATGTTGATTATAAAAATTTGGATTTAGTAAAAAATGTAGAAGATAAGCAGCCTTTATGTATAATTGTTTCCCCAACAGAGGGTAAGAATGGAACAACTGTATTTGGACAGACAATATTAGCTAAAAAGGGTAAAGCTGTTCCGTCAATGACAGGGAAAAATACAGTATTAAGTGAGGACGGCAATGTAATCACTGCTGCAAGACGAGGATATGTTTCCTTTAATAATGGTAAAATTAATGTTAATGATACATTATTTATAAAGGAAAATGTTGATAACTCTACCGGAAATATAAGAACTAACAGTAATGTTGTGGTTACGGGCACCGTTTTGTCCGGATTTTCGGTTGAATCGGACGGAAATATTCAAATAGAAGGTACTATTAGTGGAGCTCATATTAAAGCGAGCGGAAATGTTGTTTTAAGGAATGGTATTATTGGAGGCAAACTTGAGTGCGAGGGAGATTTATCTACCAGATTTATTGAAAATTGCGATGTATTTGTAAAAGGATCGGTAAGAGCTGACTTTATTTTAAATTCTAGAGTTGTTTGTGCTAAAAATATTGAGGCAATCGGAACTAAATCAAAAATTGTCGGAGGAAGCTTGGTTGCAGGTGGAGATATTAAAGCTCATATTATTGGAACAATTTCTTATACAAAAACTTATCTTGAAATAGGTACTGATACAGATGTAATTATACGACAACAGGAAATTGCAAAAATATTACCTGATTTAGAATCAAAAGTTCAAAGTCTTCAGTCTTTGCTGAGTTTATTTCAGCAGCTTCAAAATGCCAATAGGCTAACTGATGAAAAGCGTCAGGCATTTTCTGATACTATTTACAGTTATAAAACAAGTTCTTCCCAATTACTTGAATACAGACGAGAACTTAAGGAAATAACAGATTCTATAAAAGAAAAAGGATATGGAAAAATTATATGTTTTGGTACTATATATCCCGGTACTACTGTTAAAATTGGTGATTTCAACATGGTGGTGAAAACGCCTATTGTTAACAAAAAACTTTTTTATACCGAAGATGGAATATCTGAAGGTTTAGCTGTTTGATTTTTTATTTGTTTAATTAATTAACAGAAAAAGATTAAAGAATCTAAAATAGAACCATTTACTGGTTCTGTTTTTTTTATGTAAAAAAACCATTTTTCACATTTTGCGCATATATTTAGCTCACTTTTTTTATAATAATACAAAATACACAAAAAAATATATAAATATTAAATGCATTTATAAAAAATAATAATATATTTAATGTTTTGTTATACAATATTAAAATAATAAACAAAGTGAGTTTTTGATTTCATAAAAAGAAGGATATTTCTCACAATCGTTGAATTTTATATATATCAGGTTTTTTTATAAAAACATTTAGATCGAAAATGTCAAAAAGTTTAAATTTGTCGAAAAAAGGCTTCTTGGCAAACAACTAAAAGGGAGGAATGTATATGAAAAGTTACACATCTAAAGAAATCAGAAATGTCGTTATGCTGGGTCACAGTGGTTCTGGTAAGACAACAATAACAGAATCGTGCCTTTTCAAATCGGGAGCAACGAAGAGATTCGGCAAAGTTGACGAGGGCAACACCGTCAGCGACTATGACCCGGAGGAAATCAAACGCCATGTTTCAATAAATTCATCAATTCTTCCGGTTGAGTGGAAAGATACCAAAATTAATTTTATTGATACACCGGGATATTTTGATTTTGCCGGTGAAGTTATGCTTTCTACAAAGGTTGCAGATGCGGCTCTTATAGTTGTTTCCGGTAAAGCAGGAGTTGAAGTCGGAACAGAAAAGGCATGGGAATATGTCGAAAAGTTTAACACGCCAAGAATGTTCTTTATGAATTTCATGGATGATGAGCATGCAGATTATAAAAGGGTTTTAAGTGAATTGCGTGACCACTTTGGGAAGAGTGTAGCTCCTGTTCAGATACCTTTTTATAAAGGTGATAAAATCGACGGATTTATTGACGTTATAACCAGAGAAGCTAAATATCTTGATGAAACAAAAACACGGCTTGATCCTGGACCTATGCCTGAGTATATGGCAGATGAGGTTGAACATCTGAGAGAGATGATAGTCGAGGTAGCAGCTGAAAGCATTGATGAATTGCTTGAAAAATTTTTTGCGGACGAAGAACTTACAATACAAGAAATTTATGAAGGTCTCAATGTTGGAGTAAGAAATAAAACAATTTCTCCACTTTTTACCGGTGCTGCAAGTCAGGGCTTGGGAATTATGCTTCTTATGAATTCAATTAAAAACTTCCTTCCTCCTTCGGTTGTGTGCAAACCTGAATTTGAATGTGTTGACCTTAATACAGGTGAAAAAGTAATCAGAAAGAATGATGAGGGCGATCATTTTGCGGCTTATGTATTTAAGACAATTTCTGATCCGTATATTGGACGCCTGAATATATTCCGTATTCTTTCCGGCAAACTTACAAGGGATAAGGTGATTTACAATCCGGAAAAGGATACGCAGGAAAAAGTAACTCATATATATGTAATACGTGGAAAAGAGCAGATTGAGGTTGATGAGCTTGAAGCAGGTGATATTGGAGCTCTTGCGAAGCTCCAGAATACAGCTACACAGGATACCCTTTGTTCCAGCGTAAATCCAGTTTTGCTGAACAAAATTGAGCTTCCTGCTTCAGTATATTCAAGAGCAATTGTTCCAAAGGCAAAAGGAGATGATGATAAAATTTCTGCCGCTCTTGTTAAACTTAGAGAAGAAGATCCAACAATCAGTGTTGAAGTAAATAAGGAAACAAAGCAGACCCTTATTTATGGTGTTGGTGACCAACAGCTTGATGTACTTGTAAATAAGCTTAAAAACAAATATAAGATTGATGTAGACCTTGTTGATGTAATAATACCTTACAGAGAAACAATTAAATCCAAGGTCAAGGTACAGGGCAAATATAAGAAACAGTCCGGCGGACATGGTCAATTCGGTGATGTGTGGATGGAATTTGAACCTTTGGGAGATATGAGCAAGCAATATGAGTTTGAAGAAAAAGTGTTCGGAGGTTCTGTTCCAAAACAGTATTTCCCAGCAGTAGAAAAAGGACTTCAGGAATGTGTTACAAGCGGAGTTTTGGCAGGGTATCCTGTAGTTGGACTTAAGGCTACACTTGTGGATGGTTCTTATCATCCTGTAGATTCATCTGAAATGGCATTCAAAATGGCTACTTCAGTTGCTTTCAAAGATGGAGTTTCTAAGGCTAAGCCTACAATTCTTGAACCTATTGCACACGTAGAAGTTACTGTGCCTGAGAAATACATGGGAGATATTATGGGCGACGTTAATAAACGTCGAGGCAGAATTCTCAGTATGGATCCGGTAGAAGGCGGAAAGAAATGTATTGCAGCGGAAATACCAATGGCTGAAATTGCTAAATATAGCATAGACCTTCGTTCTATGACACAGGGCAGAGGAAGCTATGAGTACAATTTTGAACGCTATGATGAAGCACCTATGGAAGTTCAGCAAAAAGTAATCGAATCAAGAGTAAAATAAACAATAAGGAGACGGTATATGCCGTCTCCTTTTAATAAATTAACTCAAAATATTATTTTCTCTTGAACAAGCTTTTAAAAAATGATAAAATATAATGTAATTTGATTTTTAGGGGGTAACTTTAATGTCCGGACATTCAAAGTTTGCTAATATTAAGCATAAAAAAGAGAAAAACGATTCGGCTAAGGGTAAAATATTTACAATGATTGGTCGTGAAATTGCTGTTGCTGTAAAGTCAGGAGGAGCAGATCCTAACAACAACGGAAAACTCAGAGAAGTTATTGCAAAAGCAAAAGCAAACAATATGCCCAATGATACTATTGACAGAAGTATTAAGAAGGCCGCTGGAGCAGGCGACGGTATTGAATATGAAAACATAACATACGAGGGATACGGTCCGAATGGTGTAGCTGTTATTGTTGAAGTTCTTACAGACAACAGAAACAGAGCCGCGGCTAATGTTAGAAATGCTTTTACAAAGGGCGGCGGAAACATGGGTACTAGCGGCTGTGTTTCATTTATGTTTGACGAAAAGGGTCTTATCGTTATTGATAAGGAAGAAGTTGAAATGGATGAGGACGAGCTTATGATGATGGCTGTTGAAGCCGGAGCAGAGGATTTTGGAGTTGAAGAGGACAGCTTTGAAATTACAACTGCGACTGATGACTTTGAGACTGTTAGAGAAGCTCTTGAAGCTGCAGGAATACCTATGGTTAGTGCAGAAGTAACAATGATTCCTCAGACATATACTGTTCTCAGCAGCGATGAAGATATTAAGAAAATGAATAAGCTTCTTGATATGCTTGATGATGACGATGATGGTAAGAACGTATATAATAATTGGGCCGAGATGTAAATAAAAAAAGAATTAAAAAATCCGATTTAAGTTTTTACTTAAATCGGATTTTTTGCTTTAAATATATTTGATAATAATATTTATATGAGTTAAAATATAATTATTAATTTAGTCGATTTTTTGGAGGGGATAAATATGGAGGATGCACCTTTAGTAGGAAGAATACAAGATTTGCCAGATGCAAAGGGAAATTTTATTAAACATGCAACAAAGAAGATAGTATTTGGCCCTAAGCACTTCAGCAGTGAATTTGTAATGAGGTGTTGGACACTTGAACCGGGTGCAGGAGAGAAGGATCAGCATACACATAATTGGCCTCATTGGGCTGTGCTTTTAAGCGGTAAGGGTTTTTTTGTTATTGACGGAGTTGAGTATCCTATAGAACACGGTTCATGGATACATGTTCCAAGTAAGGTTCCTCATAGATTTTATAATTCATCGAATACTGATAAGCTTGAGCTTTTATGTATAGTTCCGCCAAGAGGTGACGTTGATCCAACACTTATGGGTTGCTAATGTATTAATTTTAATATATTATTTATCATTATCGACAAATGGTTTTGCTAAAGGAGAGTGAGTTATGAATACAATTCTATGGGGCTGTATCGCCGACGATTTTACGGGTGCATCGGATGCAGCATCGTTTTTTAAAAAAGGCGGACTTAAGACAGTTTTGTATAATGGCATTCCAAAAGCAGGAACTGTTCCGGATAATGATACTAAGGCAGTAGTAATAGCTCTTAAAATAAGAAGTATTGATAAGAATATGGCAGTAGAAGAGGCAATGAGTGCGTATGAATACTTGAAGAGTATTAATGTAAATCAGTATTATTATAAATATTGTTCCACATTTGATTCTACGCCTAGGGGAAACATTGGCCCCGTTTCTGATGCGCTTATGGATGCTGTGGGTGAAAGCAAGACAATACTGTGTCCGGCTCTCCCTGTTAATAAAAGGACTGTTGAAAGAGGCAGATTATTTGTTGATGGTCAGCCGCTTGATAAAAGCAGTATGAGAAATCATCCGCTTAACCCTATGTGGGACAGCGAAATTTCCGAGCTTATGCGGCCGCAGAGCGAAAGACCATGCATTAATGTTGACTTGGAAGAAATGCAGGAGGAAGATGTTGAGGTTTGGAACAGGCTGAACGCTTTTGAGGCACAAGAAGGAAAATACTATATTGTTCCTGATTTTGTGAATGAAAGTGATGCTGAAAGAATTGCTGAGCTTTTTGGTTCGCTTAAGCTTATTACTGGCGGTTCAGGTTTAATAGAAACGCTGGCGAAAAAAAGCAGAGGAGAAATGGTTGAAGATACAAATGATAGTACAGTAGATGGTAAAGCCATAATAATTTCCGGGAGTTGTTCAAAGACAACTATTGAACAGTGCGAAAGGTTTATTGCTGACGGCGGAAAAGCATTTAAAATTGACGCCATAAGATTGCTGTACGAAAAGATTACAGTCGGCGACTTATGGAATTTCATAGCTGAGAATGAAAACGATACAGTACTTATTTATAGCTCGGAATGTCCTGAAAATGTTAAGTACAATCAAAGGCATGGCGCGGAGAAAATATCCGAAAGTCTTGAAAAAGCAATGGCTGAATTGGCTGAAGTTGTTATGCTAAATGGATATACAAGAATAATTGTTGCGGGTGGAGAAACCTCTGGAGCAATAACACAAAAGCTTGGTTTTGATTCATATCTGATAGGAAAATCTGTAGCACCCGGTGTTCCGATTTTGACACCAACAGATAACCGAAACATAAGGTTGGTACTTAAATCGGGAAATTTTGGGGATAACGATTTTTTTAAAAAAGCAATTGAAATGACTGAAAAGAAAAAATAAATAATTTTGTAAAAGTCGATATTATTGAATACCGGCTTTTTTATGGTAAAAATCAAAATAAACTGTTATAATAAATGTCGCAGTTTGTTTAAATAAAGGAGAATATTATGAAAAAAACAGTCAAAAGTTTAGCAATTGTATTAATGGCGGCAGTATTATTTGGAGGATGTTCTTCATCTGCAAAGTCATCAGAAACTACAGATAATAAAACAGAGAGTATAACTGAAAGTACAAACACAGGTGATATTACTTTTACAGATGCTTTAGGACACTCGGTAACGGTTAATAATCCCAAGAACACAATAGTTTGTATGGGAAGTTTTGCTCAAACTTGGGTACTTGCAGGTGGAGAGCTTGCAGCAGTGACGCAGGATGCAATTGATGAAAAAAGAGAGGGAATTCCTGAGGATATATTAAATCTTGGTGATTTACACAATCCTTCTGCTGAGACAATTATTTCTCTTAATCCGGATTTTGTTATAATGTCTGCAAACGTAAGCGGGCAGGTGGATTTATATGATATATTAAAAGATGCAAATATTAATGTTGCATATTTTGATGTTGAAACATTTGATGATTACCTTAATATGCTTAATATTTGCACTGATATAACGGGAAGAAAAGATTTATATGAAAAAAACGGACTTGATGTTAAGAATAAAATAGATGATACTATTGCTTCATGCAAGGGAAAGGAATCTCCTACTGTACTGTTTATAAGAGCATATTCAACGGGAGCAAAGGCAAAAAACAGCACCTCTATGACAGGACATATGCTTGCTGACCTTGGCTGTACAAATATTGCGGATTTGCAGCCATCACTTCTTGAGGACTTAAGTATGGAGGAAATAATAAAGCAGGACCCTGATTTTATTTTTGTTACAACCATGGGTTCATCAGATCAGGCAGCTATTGACTATTTGAAGAAAGAGGTTGAATCAAACCCGGCATGGAATGAATTATCTGCTGTTAAAAACGGAAGATATATTATTCTTGATAAGGCACTTTTCCACTACAAACCGAACGCAAGATGGAGTGAAAGCTATGAAATCCTCGCAGACTATCTCTACCCAGAGAAATAATAAGGAACGACTGTTTCTGCTAATATGTTTCACTTTATTGGTAGCTTCAATTATTCTTGGAGTTTGTTTTGGCTCTGTTAGAATTCCTGTCAAAGAGTTCTTTTCGGCCGTTTATAAAGCTGAAAATACTGTGAACTACAGAATTATTAAGGCAGTTAGAATACCGAGAGTGCTGGCATCTGTGCTTGCAGGAAGCGCTTTGGCAGTATCCGGCGTAATAATACAAGCTGTATTAGAAAACCCGCTTGCTGCACCAAGCATTATTGGAGTGAATTCTGGAGCCGGATTTTTTGCTGTGTTGGCTATGGCGCTTTTTCCGTATAATACGGCATTGATTCCGGCAGCAGCGTTTTTGGGTGCGATGCTTTCGGTGGCGGTTGTCTATATGATTGCACGAAAAAACGGTGCATCTAAAATTACCCTTGTGTTGGCAGGTGTTGCAGTTGGGAATTTACTTAGTGCAGGAATAAATACGATAACTACATTTTATCCTGATTCACTGACAGGGGCAAATGCATTTAGAATTGGCGGAGTGGCGGGAATTACAATTGCAAAGCTAACTCCTGCATGGATATATATTGTTGTAGGAATTTTGCTTGCAGTGCTGTTTAGCAATGAACTCGATATTCTTTCATTGGGTGATAAAACTGCAAAAAGCCTTGGTATGAATGTTAAGTTTATTAGACTTGCTGTACTGATGATAGGCGCAATGCTTGCTGGAGTTGCTGTAAGCTTCTCTGGGCTAATAAGTTTTGTAGGCCTTATTGTTCCCCATATATCAAGATATTTTATTAAAAGCGGTAATTTAAGGCTTATTATTGGTGCGGCAGTGCTTGGCGGTGCATTTGTAACAATTTGTGATTTACTGTCCAGAGTTTTATTTTCGCCATATGAGATACAGCTTGGGATAGTAATTTCATATATAGGTGTACCTTTCTTCATTTATCTTATAATGAAAAAGAGGGGAGGCGAGGCATGGTGATAAGGTTTGAAAATATTAATGGCGGATACGGCAGAAAACAGGTGCTGTTTAATGTTAATGCAACAATTGGAACAGGTGAAATTGTTTCTATTGTAGGAGCAAATGGCTGTGGAAAGACTACTCTGCTTGAAACCGCTTCTGGTCTTATAACACCATTTGGCGGTAAAGTAACTGTAAATGGTGAAGATGTACACAAAATGAATTCTGGGAAAAGAGCGCAAACGATTTCTGTTCTGTCACAGCAAAAAAATGTCGGAGTTTTAACTGTACGTGCGTTGACTTATCATGGGCGGTTCCCCTATTTAGGCTATCCAAGAAAATATACTGAAGAGGACAGTAAGATTGTAAATGAAGCTATGAAAAAAGCAGGAGTAATTGATGTTGCAGATGAAAGTGTTTCTGAACTTTCAGGCAGGCAGCGACAAAGGCATATATAGCTATGATGATAGCGCAGAATACTGAAATAGTTTTTATGGATGAGCCGGTTACATTCCTTGATATTAATTATCAGCTTGAGCTTATGAATCTTATTAAAAAATGAAGTCTGACGGAAAGACTATTGTAATGGTAATTCATGACCTAAACCTTGCCATGTCCTATTCGGACAGAATAATGGCTATGAAGCAGGGAAGGTCGCTTTATATGGGTACGCCTAAAGAAATATATGAGGAAAATGTTTTTTCAGACTTATTCAATATTGAAACACACTATTCTAAAAGTGATAACCAATATTTTTTTAAGAGAAAATTTTGTTGATTTTAGTTATGGGAGAAATGCTTATGAGAACGTTTGCTATGCTTTCTATATACATGGGAATAGGCTTTTTGCTTTCTTTTGTGATAAATAGAAATTATATTTATTTAATTGTGGCTATTATTATGTTTGCAATAGGAATTATTTTAAGTATAATAAATTCAAAGAGAAATAAATAATTGAATTAAGGTGAGGTAAATATGAGTAAAAATATTCGTGTTAAGCCCGGAAAAACCCAATCAAAAATAGGTGTTGCTACTGGTTTGGTTTTTGCTTGCATAGGTCTGTTTTTTATTATTCCTACATTTGGACCATTCGGTATATTATGGACCATTATGGCTGTGATTATTACTGTTATAAATGCGTTGAATGCTTTCTCAGAAAAGGGAGTTCCTACTCATGAAATCGTGATGGAAGATGATGATGATATTGTATCAAAAGAAGATTCAATTAAGGAAAGATTGAAAAAGCTTAAGGAAATGTACGAAGATGAGCTAATCACTTCTGAAGAATATGAGGCAAAGAAAAAGGAACTTATTGATAAACTGTAATTATGGGGGAATATAAATGGGTTGGTGTACTGAATATCAAGCTCAACTGGACGAACTTATGCAAAATTGGCAGGATGAAATAAAAGGTACACTCATAAAAGATGCACCTCAATGGAATAGTACGCTTGGGGTTGGCAAAAGTGAAACGGCTTTAATCAATGATAGATATAGAGTAATTCTTAATGCATTAAAAGCAAAATATAATATATAATGTTTTTTTAAGGGCGTTGACCATATGTTATGAGTAAGCGCTTTTTTTGGATAGAATAATTTTTCTAAATTTCTTGACTCAAATTTTTTTTGATTTAAAATATAAATACAAAGATAAAAACACAGTTCCGGTTGGTAGTCCGGACGCAGTAAAACTGTCAGTAACCTGCCTCCTTGGTTGTCCGTTCTTTGAATGTAATAATAAGGAGGAATTTCTGTGAAGGAAGTAGCTGTAAAACTCACGTTGCTCTTTGAGGAGCCTTTTTGGATAGGTTTATATGAAAAAGAGTGCGACGGCAAATATGAAGTTTGTAAAATCACTTTTGGGACTGAACCGAAGAACTGCGAAGTTTATTGTTTTATGCTGGAAAATTGGAGCAAGTTAAGATTTAGTCCGTCTATTGAGCTAGAAAATGTAGATGCGAAGCACCTTAATCCAAAAAGAATACAGCGGGAAATCCATAAGCAACTGAACAATACAGGAATTGGAACAAAAGCACAACAGGCGTTAAAACGGCAGCATGAAGAAGGAAAAATAGAGAATAAAGCTCGCTCACGTGAGCAGCATGCTGCTGAAAAAGCTAAAAACTTTGAAATAAAGCAGGCTAAACGTCGGGCAAAGCACAGGGGTCACTAAACCCTGTGCTTTTTTGGTACCGATTAAATTAATAAAAATATACAGTATAGGTTCAAAAACTAATTTGAATTTAATTATTTTCTTCCATACTTTTTATATATTCAATGTATTTTGGTTCAGTTTCTCTGATATATTCTGCTATGGCAGATACAAATTGAGCATTTGTAGGTTTTTTTGTAATTCGACAACCAAAAAACGGTTCAAATGCTTTTATATCAGTGTGTTTCCAAGCTGCCTCTATGGCATGTCTTATTGATCTTTCGACTTTTGCTGCAGATGATGCATGTTTTTTTGCTATTGATGGGTAGATGCATTTAGTAATGCTTACATTTGATTCATCACTAGTAAGTTCATAATTAATTGCATCAGTCAGATACGTATATCCGTTAAGGCTTGGTAATATTCCAAGTCTCCTAAGGATAGATTGTGTAAATTCCCCGGAGTGACTTAAAGGTGCTAACTGTTGCTCTGAATCATGGTCTCTGAATCAACTTCTGAACCATCGTTTATCTCCCGCTTTACTGATATGGACAATACGCTTCTTTTGTTTGACAGGTATGTAAATATATCTGCAGACTCACTCATATCAGATAATGCAACGATAAGAGTATAAATTTCTCTGGCTTTAATTATGTTATCCATTGTGTTGACTCACCTCGTAATATATATTAGTATGTTTTGGAGGAAAATGCATTATATTTGCAGAAATTTGTGGATTCTTTTTTTCGACATAATTCGGAAATTTTAAAAAAAGCTGAAAAAATCGGCATTTTAATATGAAGAAAAATTTCTAAACGTAGATTTTTGTGTGTTGCGGATAATTGTATGACTTTTACTGATGTCATATGGGTATATAATAATTATTGTAAACTATTAATTATATTACTGGAACAAAATTTAAGGAAAAAGTAACAACAGTTTTATATTTGTTTTATTTATTATTACTATATTAAAAGCAGAAAACAATGATAGAATGAAAATAAGAAAGATTTGTTGAAATGGTAAAGTAGGAAGGAGAATATAATGGAAGTTAACAAGTTACTTAATTCTATGATGAACGAAATTATGACTGAAATGGCTTGGTGTGCAGTATGTTCAGATACGTCAAGCAGGAAAATTATCGCTGAATACAATCGTCCTAAAAAAAAGACTAGATTAAATATGTTTTCTGTTAGCAAAAGTGTTGTATCTGCTGGCATTGGAATTGCTTTGGATGAAGAGTTAATAGATTTGAATGAATATATATGTGATGCTTTTCCGGAGTATGTGCCACAAAATGCCTCTGAAAATTTGCTGAATATTCGTGTAAAGAATCTTCTTACTATGACAAGTGGGTTAAAAAATCCTTTGTTTTTTGCTGACAGCAGTGAAAGATATACTGTTAAAGACTGGATAGAGTACTTTTTTAATGCGGATTTTCCATATGCCCCTGGAGAAAGATTTCTTTACAGCAATTTTAATACGTATATATTAAGCTGTATGGTCGAAAAAAGAACAGGTGAAAACCTGCTTGAATATTTAAGGTTTCGACTTTTTGAGCCTATTGGAATAGGCAATCCTGATTGGACGCTGTGCCCTAAAGGTCATGTTCATGCAGCAAACGGGCTATATCTTAATATAGACGAGCTTGGTAATTTTAGTGAGCTCCTTCTTAATTACGGAAAATATAAAGGAAAACAGATTGTTCCGGAGAAATATATGCTTGAAGCAACGACTAAACAGGTTGACAGCATACCAATAGGCAATCTTGACACTGTTGAGGAAACCTATGGATACGGCTATAAATTTTGGATGACCCATATTCCGGATACTTTTATGTGCTATGGAAACTATGGACAATTTTGTCTTGTTTTGCCGAAAAAGAATACAACAATAAGTATAATCTCTTTTGAAAGTAATGCTATGCGTATTAGAGAAATTCTTTTAAAATATGCTGAAGAAATTTAACAATATATAAAAAGGAGCCATATTTTATGGCTTCTTTTTTAAAAAATTCTTGTATAAATTTTATGCCGAAATAAAAAACTGTATATGAGGTGTTTTCCTATGATTTGTATTGGAGTTTTCGGCAACAAAACTGAAAGTTTTATTAGACAGCTTATAAACAGATATTCTGATGCGGAAATACAGGCTGAAATGTGCATAGGTGACGAAGAAACTGTGGATAGTGCTTATCTTAAAGCAATCGCAATGGGAAAAGCAGTTTTTGTCACAAATATATTTTCTGATGCATTTATTGAGTTTGATATTATCGTTTTTTTTTCTTATGCAGAAAGCAAGGATATTAACTTGAAATATAATGGGTATGCAATAATAAATGCAGATGATTGTGCAGGTTTAAAGAATGTGATGCTATCTGCTGGTATAACGAAGATCACTTGCGGAGTTAACAGCAAGGCAGGAGTAACCATATCGTCTATTGGTGAAAATATTGACGGCACAGAGACAATACAGTGCTGTATACAACACAGAATACGAACCCTTTCAGGAAGAATGATTGAGCCGCAAGAATTCTCTGTGAATGTAAGAGGCGTAAATTATCCGATTTCTGAGGTCCTTTCTCTCATCACAACAGCTATTACAGGAGATATTGAAGAAACAGTTACAACAAGTACGCTTATTTGTAATGATTGATGTTCTTAAAATCGACTTTTTGAATACAATAAATTAGCGAATGTCTTTTGATTATCGACTGCTTTAATAGGAAAAAGGGAGAGGGGAAAAACATTATGGAGAACATCAAATCAAATAATTATGTAAGTCTGTCAGGAATAGTTGCCGAGGAATGCGAGTTTAGTCATGAGGTTTACGGAGAAGGTTTTTATATTTTTAAGCTTGAGGTAAAAAGACTCAGTGATAATTACGATATACTTCCAGTTACTGTATCTGACAGGCTGATTGACATAAACAGTTTGAAAATTGGAATGAACGTTACTGTAACCGGACAGCTCAGAAGTTATAATCATTATTCCTCTAAAAAGAATAAGTTGGTACTGACAGCTTTTGCACGTTCAATTAGCTTTGAAGAAGATTTGGGCAAAAATCCTAATGAGATTTTTTTAAACGGTTTTATTTGTAAAAAGCCAGTATATAGAACAACGCCGTTTGGCAGAGAGATTTCGGATATGCTTGTTGCAGTAAACAGAAACTATGGCAAGAGTGATTATATACCGTGTATTGCGTGGGGGCGAAACGCAAAGTTTGCAGGGAGTTTAGAGGTTGGCAGTAATGTTCAGTTGTGGGGCAGAATACAGAGCAGAACTTACTTAAAAAAACTGGAAAACGATGATGCTGAGGAAAGAACAGCATATGAGGTGTCCCTTTCAAAAATTGAGTTGAATGAAGAATAATATAACAAAAAGCAGTTGGTTTAAATAAACCAGCTGCTAATTTTTGTCTTATTCCATTACTTCTTTCATTGTATAGAAACCAGCAGGTTTGCCCGCAAGATATTTTGCCGCCTTAACGGCACCTACTGCAAATATCTCTTTTGACATTGCCCTATGATTAATTTCTATAATCTCGTCTTTGCCTGCAAAAATCACTTCATGTTCACCGACAATGTTTCCGCCTCTTACAGCATGTATGCCTATTTCGTCTTTTGGACGTTTTTCTCTCATTTGCGAACGATCGTAAATATAGTTATATTTATTATCAAATGCTTCGTTTATTGCATCTGCAATTGCAAGAGCAGTTCCGCTTGGAGCATCAATTTTTTGATTGTGATGTTTTTCGACAATTTCTATGTCGAAACCTGAATCCTGAAGTGCAAGCGCTGCCTTTCTCACAAGAGAGAAAATAAGATTTACACCTACCGACATGTTTGACTCTTAAGTACAGCAACTTTTTTTGAAGTTTCTTCAACCTGTTTATTAAGTTCATCAGAAAAACCGGTTGTACAGAGAACAACTGGTATCTGTTTTCCTGCCGAATATTCAAGCAAATCAGGAATAGGCTGCAGCAGTAGAAAAATCAATTATTACATCAGCTGCAACATCACATTCAGAAACCGATTTAAAAACCGGAAAATCTGAACTGTTGCCAGAAGGGTCAATTCCTGCAACTATTTCACAGTTCGGGTCCTCTTTAACAATAGAACATACAACATGACCCATTTTACCTGAACTTCCGTGCATTATTATTTTTATCATAAGTTTTTACCTCTTTATTTCATTAAACCAAACTTTCTAAGTTCACTTTCAACAAATGCCTTGTGTTCATCGCTCATTTCGTAAAGCGGAAGATGACAATCACCAACATTAAATCCAAGCATATTCATTGCGCCCTTTATAGGGATAGGATTTACTTCACAGAACATGGCATTAAATATTCCCAGCATGTCAAGCTGAATTTGGCATGCTTTTTTTGTGTCACCATTGAAGTATGCTTCGCAAATATTGTGCATTTCATCAGGAATAACGTTTGCAGTAACTGAAATAACACCCTTGCCGCCAAGTGAAAGAATTGGAAGTACTTCATCATCGTTACCTGAATATATATCAAAATCCGGACCACAGAGTTTTGCAACCTGTGCTATTTCAGATATGTTTCCGCTTGCTTCTTTAATAGCTACGATATTTGGTATTTTAGAAAGCTCAGCACATGTCGCAGGTGTAATTCCCATACCTGTTCTTCCCGGAACATTATAAAGGATAATAGGAATATTTACGGCCTCAGCAACAGCTTTATAGTGCGCTATAAGACCTCTCTGAGAAGTTTTGTTGTAGTAGGGCGTTACAAGAAGAAGTGCATCTGCGCCTGCATCTTCACACGCCTTGCCGAGTTTAATTGCATGTATAGTATCATTGCTGCCTGCGCCTGCAATAACAGGAATTTTTTTGCTGACATGCTCTGCAGCAACTCTAATGCATTCAACTTGATCCTCATCAGTAAGAGTTGATGCTTCACCTGTTGTGCCACACACAATTAAAGCATCTGTCTTATGTGCAAGATGATAGTCAATAAGTTCTTTGAGCTTGTCAAAATTAACTGAACCATTGGCATTGAAGGGTGTAACCAGTGCTACGCCTGAACCTGTAAATATTGACATGTTTTATTACCTCCAACCTAATTAATTGCTGAAAAAGTATAATATTCCTGCAAAAGCAGAAAAATATGTTTATTTCTTTGAGTCAACTAAAATTTCTGCAATTTGAACTGCATTTGTTGCTGCGCCTTTACGAATGTTATCAGCAACTACCCATAAGTTAATTCCGTTTTCAACACTTTCATCTTTACGAATACGGCCTACATATATATCATCTGTGCCGGCTGCATCAAGTGCAAGAGGATATACGTTGTTTTCCGGATCATCAACGAGAATAACACCGGGTGCATTTGCAAGAAGCTCTTTGACTTCATTAATGTCTCCTACAGGGTTTTCAAATTCCACATTAATTGATTCTGAATGACTGCTGAATACAGGAACACGAACTGTTGTAGCTGTTACTTTAAGATCTTCTTTATGAAGAATTTTTCTTGTTTCCCAAATCATTTTCATTTCTTCTTTTGTATAGCCGTTTTCCATGAAAACATCTATATGAGGAAGACAGTTGCCAGCAATTTGATGGGGGAACTTCTTAGGAGCTTCACCTTTGAGTCCGTTCTCAAGATCGCTCCATCCTGCCACGCCTGCGCCTGATACAGCCTGGTATGTAGAATATACTACTCTTTTTATTTTGTATTTGTCATCAAGAGGCTTAAGTACAGCAACAGCCTGAATTGTTGAACAGTTAGGGTTTGCTATAATACCGTGATTCCATACAATATCCTCTGGGTTAACTTCAGGAACAACAAGAGGAACTTCGGGATCACGTCTCCACTGAGCAAGTTATCAACTACTATTACACCATGAGCAGCAGCGATAGGGGCAAACTTTTCGCTTGTTGAACCGCCTGCTGAGAAAAGAGCTATATCAATAGGTTTGTCAAAGGAATGCTCAGTAAGCTCCTCAACAACATATTCTTTTCCGTCATATTCAAGTGTTGTACCTGCCGATCGTTTTGAAGCCATGAGATAAAGATTTTCTATAGGAAAGTTTTTCTCTTTAAGCACCTTTAAAAATGTTCTGCCAACCATACCAGTGGCACCAACAACAGCGAGATTTACTTTCTTCATGTAATACACTCCTTTATACATTTTATATAAATTGAATTTGTTTGGTTACAATACAAAACAAACAAAAATTTTGTTAAGAAAAGTCTGAATTTTATATACTGTTAAATATTATCACCAAAAGGTTGCGGTGTCAATCGAATTAGAAAGTAACACTTATAAATATACATAATTATGTAAATAATATGGGAAAAGCATAAAACTATATTTGATTTTATTAATATTTAGGAAGGTAATAAATAATGAAAAAAACAGAAGAAAAACCGTTATTTGATTTATCAACACTTGATGGGAGAATGAAACTTGAAATTGCAGAAGAACTTGGATTAAAAGAAAAAATAGAGAAAACAGGCTGGAAAAGCCTTACTTCAAGGGAAAGTGGGGCCATTGGAGGCAAGCTTTCAGTAAGAAAACGTAAAATGAAGAAAAAAGATGAAAATATTAAATGAAAAACTTGCAAATGTTTTGTAAATTATTTATACTTAATTAGTTATTCATCTATATAAAGATTTTTGGTGATAGATATGTCTTCTTATGAGAGTTTTGCTTCAGTGTATGACCTTTTTATGAGTGATGTAGATTACGATGAATGGGTAGATTACATTGGAGAAATTTGGAAAAAATTTAATATAAAACCGGATCTAATATGTGAGCTTGGTTGTGGTACAGGCAACATTTCCCTGCGTCTTTCAAAAAAAGGTTTTGACGTTATTGGAATAGACAATTCCGATGACATGCTTTCCGAGGCAAGACAGAAAGCGGAAAATGAAAAATTGGATGTGCTTTTCTTACTTCAGGATATGCGTGAATTTGAGCTTTACGGTACGGTTAATTGCATTCTGTGTTTATGTGACAGCTTAAATTACATAACGGAGGAAGATGATGTACTGACAGTATTCAAACTAGTTAATAATTACCTTCATCCTAATGGGCTTTTTGTATTTGATTTGAATACAGAATACAAATTCAAGAATATTTACGGAGAAAACACTTTTTCGGAGATAACCGATGATGCGGCATATATATGGGAAAATTATTACGATGAAGACGAACAGATAAATGAATATTATCTGAATTTTTTTGTAAAAAATCATATGGGTTCCTATGACCGCACAGAAGAAGAACATTACGAAAGGGCTTATAGCCTTGATACAATAAAATCGCTTATAGAAAAAAGCGGTATGAAATTTGAAGCTGCCTATGATGCATTTACGTTTGAGCCTGCAAGGCAGGACAGCGAGCGTATTTATGTGGTAGCAAGGGAAATACAAAAGGAGGAAAACATTAATGGGTGATTATATAATAAGAGCAACAGCGGCAGATGGTTTAATAAGAGCTTTTGCCGCAACTACGAGAGAAACTGTTCAGACGGCCAGAGTTACACATAATACTACTCCGGTTGTGTCTGCTGCACTTGGAAGATTGCTTACTGCAGGTGCTATGATGGGTGTTATGCTTAAAGGTGAAAATGATTTGTTAACATTGCAGATAAAGGGTGATGGCCCTGTTGAAGGTTTGCTTGTTACTGCAGACAGTAAGGGAAGAGTTAAGGGTTATCCGTTTAATCCTAATGTTGATATACCGCCCAAATCACCGATAAAACTTGATGTTGGCGGTGCAGTGGGTAAAGGATACCTTACGGTAATAAAGGACTTAGGTCTTAAAGAACCCTATGTAGGAAAAACTGAGCTTGTATCAGGAGAAATAGCAGAGGATTTAACATATTATTTTGCAAAGAGCGAACAGATCCCAACAGCTATTTCGCTTGGTGTGCTTGTTGACACTGATACATCTATCAAGGCTGCCGGTGGATTTATAATTCAGCTTATGCCTGGTTCTACCGTTACCGAGGCGGAAGAACTTGAAAGAAGAATTACACATTTGAAATATATAACAGAGCTTCTTGACAGAGGTGAGACCCCTGAAACAATTCTTGATGCAGTACTGGGTGATATGGGGCTTGAGATTATAGATAAGATGCCTACAGAATTTTATTGCAACTGTACAAGAGACAGAGTTGAAAAAGCCCTTATTTCAATTGGAACGGATGATTTGAGAAAAATCCTTGAGGAAGATAAAAAGGCAGAACTCTCATGTCATTTTTGCAATAGGAAATATAATTTTGATGAAGCAGACCTTATCAGACTTTTAAATGAAGCAACTTCTAAGTGATGAATCGGAGGTCTGAAAATGCGATCGGGATTTGCATTGGCAGCGAAAGCAGTAATTGTTCATGGTAATAAAGTGCTTTTGCTTAAACGTAGCGAGCGAGAGATGAAAACCAGCCTTCTGTATAAGAATGAAGCATGGGACTTGCCTGGAGGCAGCATACGTTTTCACGAAAATTGTACAGAGGGGCTTTTGAGAGAAATAACGGAAGAAACATCTGTAAATGTTAAAATAATTAAACCGCTTAGGATTTTTGATGTAATTAAAAATCAACTGCATATGACAATATGTACATATCTTTGCGTTTACACAGGCGGAGATGTTATGCTCAGCGATGAACATGATGCATATTTTTGGCTGAGTATAGATGCAGCGGAACGGATGAGTGTGCCAAGATGGATACTTAAAGATATGAAACAAGCAATAAACGAACTGTAAAATATTACTGATATTTTGATACATAAAATTAGGCGTACCTATTAGGTACGCCTTTATTATTATTTAACCGTATTAACTGCAGTTTCAGCAAATGAATTATCAATGTAGTTGCCAAAATCAACTCGCTTGTCAAGCTGACCGCCTGTTTCCATGATATCTTCTATAAGCTCAAGGCTCTTTCCTTCAAAAATAGGATCGGTTTTCCATGTGTCCTGAGATTTGTAACGCTCTATAATTTCTGCTAAAGTGTCAACGTCACTTTCTGGGAAATAAGGTTGTATAACAGCTGCTATTTCATCAGAAGTATGCTGATCAACCCAAAGCTGACCTTTGTAAATAGAATTTGTGAACTTCTGAATGATTTCAGGATTTTCATTTATATAGTTTGAAGTTGCCATATATACTGTGTATGGAACAAAACCAGATTCCGTACCAAGTGAAGCTACTACATGACCGATGCCTTTCTGTTCAAGTGATGTTGCTGTCGGCTCGAATTCAACTGTATAATCGCCGATATCAGCTGCAAATGCACCGGATGTAGATTCAAAAGAAATGTTGTTAATTATTTCTACATCCTTGCCTATTTGCAGACCGTTTTGCTTAAGTACATATTCAAGAACAAGTTCTGGCATACCGCCGAGCCGTCCGCCGATTATTGATTTTCCTTTAAGGTCGGACCACTGGAAATTAGGTTCTTCTTCACGAGAAACGAGGAAGTTGCCGGCACGCTGTGTAAGCTGTGCGAATGTTTTAACTTCTCCTTCTTTACCTTCATTTATAACGTATATGCCGGCTTCTGTGCCTAAAAGTGCTATGTCTGCTGAATTGGATAATAAAGCAGTCATACTTTTGTCTGCACCCTGACCTACAGATAAATCTATAGATAAACCTTCATCTTCAAAATATCCGTTTGCAAGTGCAACATACTGTGGTGCATAAAATACAGAATGAACAACTTCATTTAACCTAACTGTCGTTAATTCATCTGCGCTCTTATTAGTTGAGGAACAGCCTGCTGCAAGCACAGCAACCAGTAATGCAGAGCCCACAGTACTTAATACAGAAAATGGTTTTTTATTCATTGACGAATTTAACCTCCACTGCTCAAAAATAGATATTATAATATATGTATCTGTTTTGTTTTTGTTACAAAAATTTTGTGCTTATGAACTGCAAATGCAAATATACTGTATTTTATAATCGTTTTTACGTTTTATGGACAGGCAAAAGAATAAAAGTTATCAAAAAAGTAATGTGTTTGCAAGGAAAATGATGTATAATAAAGTATTGATAAAATTGGATTTTTATAAATTAATACAAGCCGTGTATTTATCTTTTTACGGTTTTTAAATTAGATGAAAATAGTAATGTTTTTGAAATACAGACAGGGAGGAAATAAAGATGTCCCCAGAACCATTAAAATTGCTTATGATAGACGGAAACAGCATAGTGAACAGGGCTTTTTATGGTGTTCCGCTTCTTACTGATTCTCAAGGAAGATATACAAACGGAGTTTACGGATTTTTGAATATATTTTTCAAGTTGTTTGATGAAGAAAAGCCGGATTATGTAGGCGTTGCTTTTGATTTGCATGCACCTACATTCAGGCATGAAATGTTTTCGGATTACAAAGGTACAAGAAAGAGCATGCCGGAGGAACTAAGAGGTCAGATACCAATGCTTAAAGAAGTACTGAAAGCCATGAATATATCCTGTTTTGAACTTGAAGGATATGAAGCTGATGATATTTTGGGTACAATGGCAAAAGCTGCGGAAGATATGGGTATGTGCGCTGTAGTTGTTTCTGGTGACCGTGACCTTTTGCAGATATGTTCTGATGGCATCAAGGTCAGAATACCAAAGACACTAAGGGGCAAAACAGAAGTAGAGGACTATGGTCCTCAAGAGGTGGTAGAAAAATACGGTGTTACACCTAGGGCGTTTATTGAGGTAAAAGCACTGATGGGCGATTCGGGTGACAACGTTCCCGGTGTCCCCAGCATTGGAGAGAAAACAGCTGTTAAAATAATACAGCAATACGGTGATGTTGAAAATGCTATTGCTAATGCACCGGAAATCAAACCCAAAAAAGCATCTGAAAATATTGTACAGTATGCTGAACAAGCCAGATTAAGCAGACAGCTTGTTGAAATAGATCTTAATGTACCGGTTGAATATAATTTTGAGGAAATGGATTCAAAAAAAAGCTATTCAGACGAGACGTACTCTTTGTTTAAACAGTTAGGGTTTAAGAGCATGCTCAACAGAGTTAAAAGCGAAACAAATGAAGCAAAAACAGAGGTGCTGCTTCTTAAGGACAGAGCGGATTTACATAATTTTATAAATAAGCTAAAAGAAGTTTCTGCGTACTCGATTTTGAGTGAAGGCGATAATATTATAGGAGCAGCTTTTGCTTGTTCTGACGTTAATGCATGGGCGGAAGTTAATAGTGCATTGAGTGAATCTGGGCTTATTGAAGAGCTTAAACCTTATTTCAGCATGGACAAATATCCCAAAATAGCTTTAGACAGTAAAAAAGATATTGCTTTATTAAGAAAAGTTGGATGTGAATATAACGGACTTCAATTTGACACTTCAATTGCTGCCTATATATTAAATCCGATGAGTAGCACATATAATTATGATGACATTTCCGGTGAGTTTCTTGGTGAAGAAATTATGTCTGAAGAAGAAATACTTGGAAGAGGAAAAGCAAGAAAAAGTATTTTTGAACTCTCAGAGGAAGAAAAACAGAGTATTGCTGTTAAAAAGGCGGAAGTTGCATTTTTATCCAGACCGATTATTGATGAAAAATTAAGCCAAAACGGACAGCATTCACTTTATTATAACATTGAACTTCCTCTGATATTTGTACTTGCTGAAATGGAAAAAGAGGGCATTAAAGTTGATAGGTCTGCTCTGGAGGTGTATCAGAAGGGACTCGAGAAGAGCATAGAGGGAGTTACTGCCGAAATCTATACTCTTGCAGGTGAAGAATTTAATATTAATTCGCCAAAACAGCTTGGAGTTATACTTTTTGAAAAGCTCGGATTAAAGGACGGTAAAAAGACAAAAACAGGTTATTCAACTGCGGCAGAAGTATTGGAAAGTCTCAGGGCTGATAATCCTATTGTAGAAAAGATACTTTTTTATAGACAGTTAGCTAAGCTTAAAAGCACATATGCAGACGGACTTCTTTCTGTAATGGATAAGAAGACAGACAGAATTTATTCGACTTTTAATCAGACAATTACAGCCACAGGCAGAATTAGCTCCACGGAGCCTAACCTTCAAAATATTCCTGTAAGGCTTGAACTTGGTAGAGAACTGAGAAAGGTATTTATTCCTGAAAAAGGGTATCTGTTTGTTGATGCTGACTATTCGCAGATTGAACTTCGTGTGCTTGCACATATGGCAAATGATGAAACTCTGATTAATGCATTTAAAGAAGGTCAGGATATACACAGACTTACTGCTTCTCAGGTATTTAATGTTGCATTTAATGAAGTTACTCCTAAGCAAAGAAGCGATGCAAAAACAGTTAATTTTGGCATAATTTATGGCATGGGGGCTTTTAGTTTAAGCAAGGATTTGGGAATTACCAAAAAGAAAGCAGAGGAATACATTAAAGGGTACTTTGCAAAATATCCTAATATTAAGGTATATATGGATAATACAGTGACCGAAGCTTCGGAAAAGGGTTATGTTACTACTATTTTCGGAAGAAGACGTCCTGTTCCTGAAATAAATTCAGGCAACTTCAATCAACGTGCATTTGGTGAAAGAGTTGCTATGAATATGCCGATTCAGGGAAGTGCAGCCGATATAATTAAAATTGCAATGATTAATGTATATAGAAGGCTTAAAGATGAAGGGCTTAAATCAAGGCTCATTCTTCAGGTGCACGATGAATTGCTTATTGAAACAGCTGAGGATGAACTTGAAAAAGTAACTGAGATTATTAAGAAAGAAATGGAAAATGCAGCAAGTCTTAAAGTTCCGCTTGATGTTGATGTTCATAGCGGAAAAAGCTGGTTTGAGGCTAAATAAAATTAGATAATTAATAAGGTGACACATATGAGAATAATAGGACTTACAGGCGGCACAGGAAGCGGTAAGAGTTTTGTTTCTGACAGACTAAAGCAGAGGAAAGTTTATGTAATAGATGCTGATGTACTTGCCCATGAGATAATTGAAAAGGGAAAACCTGCTTATAATGAGATAATTAAGTATTTTGGGAATGAAATAATAGATGACAACGGAGAAATAATCCGCCGAAAGCTTGGAGATATTGTGTTTTCCGATAAAGAAAAACTTGCATTCCTTAATTTGTGTACTCACAAATACATACGAATGGAGATTTTGAAGATTATCAATGAGATTAAGCCGAAGATTAATGAATATTCGGAAATTATAATAGATGCTCCTTTGCTTGCCGAGGCAGGACTTTTGGACATATGTGATGACATTTGGGTTGTTTATGCGGATCCCGAAGTAAGAAAAAAAAGAATTATGGAACGTGACGGCATAAGCGAGCAGCAGGCTGTAAACCGGATTGCATCACAAAAAACATGGGAAGAATACAAAAACCTAGGAGCAGTTATAATAGATAACAGCTCCGATGATGAAAATGTTGAAAGACAGCTTGATGCATTAATATAAAATGGGGTTTGATAATGAGAAAATACATTAAAGCAATGGCGAGAGTTTTTATTTTCATTATTGCAGTTATAATTGTATATAGGGTATATATTATTCCTAAAGTGATATACCCAACTAAATATATTGAGTATGTTGATAAATATGCTGCTGAATATAATTTGGAAAAGCCTGTTGTTTTTGCTGTGATAAAGGCAGAAAGCGGATTTAATGAAAATAATCGTTCAAAAACAGGAGCAAGAGGTCTGATGCAGATAATGCCAGAAACAGGTGAATGGGCTGCAGAAATTATTAATATTGAAAACTATAGTGATGATATGCTCTATGATCCCGACACAAATATACGTATCGGCTGCTGGTATCTGAGATATTTGCTTGATATGTATGAAGAAAACCTGTCAACAGCTTTAGCTGCCTATAATGCCGGCTGCGGAACGGTCAATAAATGGCTTGAAGACAAAAATTACAGCTCAGACGGACATACTCTTGACAATGTTCCGTATGCTGAAACGGACGGATATGTATTTAAAACCTTGAAATATAGCGATGCTTACAACAGATACCATGAGGAGCTTTAAAATGAAAAAAACCATTGCTCTTATGAGCTTTATATTGATATTGCTGACAGGTTGTTCATCGACTGAAACAAAAACGGTTGAGGGAAATGTAACCGGTCAGGGTGCACCAATAACTACTGAGGAAGAAAGCGAAAACGTAATTAACCTTTCTATGAGTATAGTAAGAACTCTTAATCCAATACTAAATACAGATCAAACGGTTAATGATGTTTATTCGCTAATGTACGAGAATCTTATTAATATTGGAGGTAACGGTAAAGCTGAGCCGAATATAGCTGAAAGCTGGTCATTTAACGAAGAAGGAAATGTGTTGACATTGAATTTAAGGAACGATGTTTGCTTTTCTGATGGCTCTAGGCTTACGGCGTACGATGTTGCATATACATTAAAAACCATTGACCGTGCAGAAACCTCATATTATAAAAACTGTACAAATAATATAAAAACTTGGTCTGTAACCGATAACTATACTATGACTGTGACTTTTTATAATGATGGCGGAAATAATATATACTATCTGTCATTCCCTGTAATAAGCAGTACGTTTTATGGCGGTGAATATGCTGAGGAAAACGATACTCCTGATACAGCACTTACAACCGGCTTATACAGGTTTGAGAAGGCCAAACTTGTCCGCTTTGAATAAATTTTCATCAGGAGATACTGTGATTTCCTCGATATTTTTACTGTCTGCATCAGGTTTAATCTGAGGAATAATATCTCTTCCTTCATAGTCGTCTCTATGAGCAAACTCATATCCTGTAATAATAGTTTCAACACCAAAGTCTCTAAGCAGAGCCTGATAATGATGAGAACGTGAACCGCCTACGAATATACCTGCTGTTTTGCCTTTAAGCTTTGATTTATAATATTCAATATCATCAGAAATAGCTTCTATTTCTTCTGCAATTACTTCTTCTGTTCTTGCAGTAAGTTCAGGATCATTGAAATACTGTGCCATCATACGAAGTGACTTGCAAGTTGAACCTACATGATGATAGCATAATTGATAGTGTGTATCTTGGCAATGCTGAAAAAGCTTATTCACCAATCAGTTCATCTTCGTGGCTTTATGATAGCAGTGTTTATGGCTATAATTATGATATACCTACGGCCAAAATGCTTTTAGAGCAATCAGGATGGCGCTTTAGGACAAGTACTGATATAAGAGAGAATACAGACGGTAAAAAGCTTTCTGCGACTATACTTGTAAATAAAGAAAATAATGAGAGAAATCAGATTGCACAAATACTTGCAGATTCACTTAAAATGCTTGGATTTGAGATAAGCATAGATAGTGTTGACTATGAAACATACAAACAAAAGGTAGAAAGTGGGAGCTTTGATATATTAGTAGGAAGCTGGGCTCTTTCGCCGGTAAATGACTTTTCATTTATGTTTGGAACAGACAGCAACAGTATAGGCTATTCAAGTGAAAAAATGGATGAGTATGTTGAAAATTGTAATACTGCTGTGACTGATGAACAAATGAAAGAGGCTTATAGCAAGCTTCAAAAATATATATCTCAGGAGATACCTTACATAAGCCTAGTTTTCAGACAGTCATCGGTATATTCGTCACAAAGGCTTCAAGGAAACATAAATCCTGTTGAATATAACATATTTAACGGTATTGAGAATATTACGATTAAGTAAACAATTATTGAGGAAGTGATTATTTGTCTGAATTAAGACAGGATATATTAACAGGTGAATGGGTTATTTTTGCCGGCAACAGAATGTCTCGTCCCTGCGATTTCATAAAGAAAAGCGTTGCAAAGTGTACAGATAATTCAGATTGCCAGTTTTGTCCCGGCAATGAGTCTATGACAACAGAGTCTGTTTATCAGAATGGGAAAGATGGTGACTGGACTATTAGAGCGTTTCCGAATAAATTTCCGGCAGTTTCACCAGCAACATCCGATAATGAAAAAGACGGTTTTTACACAATAGTTGGAGGACATGGAATACATGAAGTTGTAGTTGATACGTCTGATCATCTCGGGGTTATACATGACTTTTCGGTTGAACATTTGTTTGAGGTGCTTAAAGTAATCAAGAAAAGATATGATGCAATACATTCAGATAAAGATATTAAATATGTTCAGGTGTTTAAAAACTGCGGTCCGGATTCAGGTGCGTCAATAATGCACTCCCATTGGCAGATTATTGGTGTGCCTACAATTCCCAGAGAACAGAATATAATTATGAACAGAATCAAAAAATATAAGGAAGAAAACGGAAGCTGTATTATTTGTTCTATGATTGATTATGAAAGGAAAAAGAGCATTAGGGTTATTGATGAAAGCGAAAATTTTATTGCTTATTCCCCATTTGCTTCAAGACTTTCATATGAAAGTGATATAGCTGTAAAAAAGCATATTGGATCTTTTTGGTGACTTTGATAATGACATGCTACGTGATTTTGCTCAGATTCTTAAGAAAATTTTAGTTGGTACAAAGCAAGTCCGAAAAGATATTAGTTATAATCTTTGCTTTGAGGATACACCAAAGGGATACGAGGGGCATTGGTTTATGCGTGTTATTCCAAGAATGGGAAATCCGGCAGGATTTGAATATGGAACAAATAGTTATATAAACCCTATACTGCCCGAAAATTCGGCAGAATTTATGAGGGAAAAGATATCTCAAAACTAATGAAAGAATATATACTGAGGATAAAGATATGGCAAAGGAAACAAAGCTTTACGATATAGAAAAAACAGAAGAAAGAGTAATACTTGTTGCAGTTGAGGAAGAGGGCGGCGATGCAGATTCTTTTCTTAACGAACTGGAGGAACTTGCTATGACTGCAGGCGCCGTTACAGTGGGAAGAGTAATACAAAGAAGGGAAAAACGCCATCCCGGGCATTATGTTGGAAAGGGTAAGGCTGAAGAAATAAAAATTCTTATTGCAGCAACAGATGCAACAGGAATAATCTGTGATGACGAGCTTTCACCTGCACAAATGCGAAACCTTGAAGGAATGCTTGATACTAAGGTAATGGACAGAACGATGCTTATTCTTGATATTTTTGCATCAAGGGCATTGTCTAATGAAGGTAAAATACAGGTTGAACTTGCTCAATTAAAATATAGACTTACAAGGCTTTCAGGACAGGGCACATCCCTTTCCAGACTTGGCGGCGGTATTGGAACCAGAGGACCGGGTGAGAAAAAGCTTGAGACTGACAGAAGATATATTAAAGACAGAATATCTGAGCTTGAAAAAGACCTTGGAGACATACAAACTCACAGAGAGCTCCTCAGAAGCGGAAGAAAGCGCAGAGGAATAATAAATGTTTCATTAGTTGGATATACCAATGCGGGAAAATCTACACTTTTGAACAGACTTACTGATGCGGGTGTTTTGGCAGAAAATAAGCTTTTTGCTACCCTTGATACAACAACAAGGAGTTTAAAGCTTCCTTCTGGCTCGGAAATCCTTCTTACGGACACTGTAGGGTTTATTAGAAAGCTCCCTCATCATTTAATAAGAGCATTCCGTGCAACGCTTGAGGAACTCAAATATGCGGATATTTTGCTGCATGTTGTTGATGCTTCCAATATTGACAGGCAGGAACAGATGGTAACAGTGTATGATACATTAAAAGAGCTTGGATGTGAACATACACCAATTATAACCGTATACAATAAAATGGACAGAATTGTTGAGCTGCCGCTTACAAGAGATTTTAATGCACGCTATGAATCAAGAATATCTGCTCTAAACGGTAACGGTATTGAAGATATGCTTTTGACTATTGAGAAACTTATAAAAAGTTTCAAAAATAATATTGAAGTTATTATACCGTATACAGATGGAAGAACTATCTCTATGGTATATGATAGATGTGAAATAATAAGTGAGGAACATACGGAATTTGGAATAAAACTGAAATTATTTGCAGACGATGAAATGGGAAAGCGACTTAAAAAGTACATTGTTTAGTTCCATTTGCGTATAATTTTCAGTTCCAAAGGCGAACAATGTTAACATAATTTTTACGACAAAATATTGGAGAAAATTCATTTTTATTTGTGTTTTCTCCATATTTTTGGCCGAATTTTATAAAAATATGCAGAAATTTGTCGTTTTGAGTCGATAAATAATGGTTGCGATACACAAGAACCTATTCAATAATAGAGTAAGATTACTTTGGGGGAAGTCAGATGACGTGTAAAAGCGTATTATTATTCAGGGGCGAAGGACAAATATCAAATAGTTATTTTTTACTGGAAAAAAGAAAATAAAGACAAATCTGTTTATGGTATTATGATTTCAAATGAAACTGACTCTGACTATGAAGAGGGTGTCAGTGAAAACAGAGATGAGGTTATTGACTTAATTGAGAGATTTTATAAGTATAATGCTTCACCGCTCCATTTGATTGAACTCATAGATGATTATGTGTTGTAAATAAAAAATATGCTTGTTTTTATGACTGTTAGATGATAAATTAGATTAAACACTATATTGGAGCTGATTTATCATGGATAAGATTAATTGCAAGTACATATTTTTTGATTTAGACGGAACTCTTACTCAATCAGATCCGGGTATTACAAGATCCATTCAGTATGCACTTGAAAAAAATAATATGGCATCGCCTTCTCTGGAGGAACTGAAAATATTTGTTGGTCCGCCGCTTAAAGAAAAGTTTATTGAGATTTTTGGCGTGGACGAGGAAACTGCAAATAGATTACTTGTTTCATATAGAGAACGATATAATAAAATAGGAAAATATGAATGCGATATTTTTGATGGTGTAAATGAGATGCTTGAAAAGCTCAAGAGAAAGGGTAAACTGCTTTGTGTAGCAACATCAAAGCCGGAAAAATCAGCAAAAGAAGTACTTGAGTATTTTGATTTACTTAAATATTTTGATTTTGTTGGCGGAGATACATATAATAACACTCGTTCAAACAAATCAGCTGTTATAAACTATGTGGCTGAAAGTATGTCGATAAAAGACAGGAATGAAATTGTTATGGTGGGAGATACGCATTATGACGTTCTTGGTGCTTATAACAGCGATGTTAGATGTATTGGTGTGCTGTACGGATACGGAACAAGGGAAGGACTCAAGGAGGCAGGTGCGTACGCATTGGCTGAAAATGTTTCTAATATAGCTGAATTGTTCTTATAAGTGGAGATGTTCTGTTATGAAAAAAATATTTTATTATGACACAGTTATCGGCAGAATAGGCATAGCGGATAATGACGGAAAGATTTCGGATATCACTTTTTTTCAAAAGGATTACCATGTTGAAGAGACAGAGCTTATTAAGTTCGCAAAAAAAGAGCTTGATGAGTATTTTGAAGGCAAAAGAGTAGATTTCACTTTTCCGACTGAGAACATTGGGACTGAATTTCAGATGAAGGTATGGAATGAACTGAGAAACATACCATATGGAAAAACGATAACCTACGGCGAATTAGCTGCTGCTGTCGGAAATCCAAAAGGTTTTAGAGCAGTCGGAGGAGCAAATAATAAAAATAATATAGCAATAGTTTATCCTTGCCATAGAGTAATTGGATCAGACGGCTCATTGACAGGATATGCAGGTGGTCTTAACATCAAAGAAAAACTCCTTGATTTGGAAAAGCAGTATTCAGAACAATTTGAAAAAATTGCTGTTGGTGTAGATGTTGGAGGCACAGCAATTAAAATAGGACTGTTTAGCTATGGTGGCAGGTTAATTGCCAAGGATGAAATAGAAACAAGGCATGATAATAACTGTAAGTTTGTGCTAAGTGATACAGCTGATAAAATTGAAAAAATGCTTGAGGATAATGGCATTCAAAAGGCCGGTGTAACAGGCATTGGCATAGGAATACCGGGCCCTGTTGTAGGTGGAAAAGTCAAACGAAGTGTTAATCTTCACTGGGACAGTGAGGTTGATGTTTCAAAAATAATGGAGAATATTACAGGAATTAAAACTGTTGTTCTTAATGATGCAAATGCCGCTTGTCTAGGTGAAGCGTGGATGGGCAGCGGAAAAGACAGAGAAAGCATGGTACTTGTTACGATAGGAACAGGTATTGGCGGTGCAGTTATTGTTAATGGCAATGTGCTAGTTGGCTTTAACGGTGCCGGCGGAGAAATCGGTCATATTACCGTTGAACAAGAAAGCGACAGATTATGTAATTGCGGGCGTAGGGGCTGCCTTGAAAATTATGCATCTGCAACTGGAATTGTGAAAACGGCCCAAGATCTTCTTGATAAGTATGGAGATAGTCTGCTGCTTACTAAGGAAAATGTAAGTGCCAAGAGCATATTTGATGCGGCAAAAAACGGAGATAAAATTGCGCTTGAAGCAATAGACATTTTTGGAAAGTATCTAGGAAGGGCATTGGCAAACATTGCTGTAACAGTTGATCCGGAAATAATTGTTCTTGCCGGCGGAGTTGTTAAAGCAGGCTGCATTGTAAGTGATGCTGTTGAGAAGTATTACAAAGAGAGTGCATTTAAACCTGTTAAAGATACAAAAATTGTGCTTGCTAAGCTTGAGAATGATGCTGGCATATATGGAGCAGCAAGGGCTGTATTAAATTATTAAAATAGAAATAATAATGGGCTGACACTTAAAAAAGTGCCAGTCTTTTTTGTATGAAATGAAAAAGCAATTTGCTAGTATAGTCAAGAATTATTTTATCTTTATTTTACGTTTCATAAATCTTACTTGAATAGTTGATAATAATAATTTTTTTGCCGCATTTTTTTGCATATTTTATTGTATAGCTAGTTCCGCCGCCTTTTCTTCCGTCGTATACTGCAATAACAACATCGCTTTTATCTACCATGTATCGGTTTCTTCGATGAAAAATTTCTCTGGAATATTTATCTCCTATGTATATATTGAAATCTGAATTTATAATTGAATAGGCACACTGGTAATGCCGAATCATCTGTGGATAGGGTATAGCGGCTTCAAGCGTTATTGGAAGGCCATCTGCTTTTAATGAGTTAACAGCCACAGAAGCTTCATAATCCAATCCTTTTGCAGAGCCTGTAATAAAATAAGTACAGCCTTCATTATAAACCTTTTTAATTTCTTCAATTAACTTTGAATAAATATCGGGGTATTTTTCACTATCAAAATCTCTATGTCCTGTAAAACAGCAAACATACATTTCCATCACCGCATTAAGTATATCAGAACAAATAGATATTAACAATATATTATTTAAATGCTTTTACAAAATAATTACATTTTTAGTAAAAATGGATATAATAATTTTGAAAAAAGCTTTGGTTAGTATGCATGCGTGTTTTAGTAGTGTTTGCTATTGCAAAAAATCAGCGGCAATTGTAAAATAAATATACTAAACAGTGTCAAGGTGGGTAAAATGATTAGATTTATCAATTATTGCGGGCTTCGTTTGGAATACGAATATATTCCTAAAGACATAAAAAATATAAACATACGGATTACTAAAGATGGAGAGATTAGTGTCTCAGCACCATTAAAAACAAAGCCCAAATTTGTGGATAGCTTTGTAGAGGAAAAGGCTGAGTGGATTTTCCGAAAAATGGCGGATTTTGAGAAGGCTAAGGATGTAATGCCGGATGACGGAATTTATGAGGGTAAATTAGTATTTATACTTGGCAATGAGTATACATTAAAACTTGACAGAGGCAAGAGGTTCGAAGTAAAAATAGACGGAAGAGATATTGTTGTTTTCTCAAGATACGGTGATGATAACATTAAGCCGAAATATATTGACTGGCTTGCTGAGATTGCAAAACCTGTATTTGAGGATTCGCTTTCCTAGGATGCTTATTGTTGCTAAGGAGTATAATATCAGACGGCCTGATGTTTATATTAGAAATATGACAAGCAGGTGGGCCGGCTGTAATACAGGCAAACATCGAATAGGACTAAATGTGCAGCTGATAAAAAAAGATATTAGATGTATAGATCAGGTTGTTCTGCATGAAGTGGCACACTTTGTTTCACCTGATCACAGCAGTAAGTTTTATGAGGTGCTCGATAAGCTTATGCCTGATTGGAAAGAACGTAAGAATGATTTAGAAACAATGTGGATAGATGGAATAGTATAAAAATGCTTCGATGAAACTTCATCGAAGCATTTTTTGACGTACTGTACTTCATACATAGCACTCGCTGCGGCAACTGAAGCATTAAGCGATTCAGCACCACCGGGCATAGGGATTTTTATAAGTTCGTCACAAAGCGATTTGCGTGTTCGGACAGCCCCCTTGCTTCATTTCCTAATAAAAATGCCTCCTTTTGTATAGTCGGCCTGATAGTGATTTTTTGCCTTTTAGGTGTCTTGCATAAAACTTAATATTGCTTTTATGCAGTATTTTTAGATGTATCATCTAAGCTTACATTTTGAACAACAGGTATTTTAAAAATTGAACCCATAGTTGAACGAAGTACTTTGCTGTTATACATGTCAACGCTCCCCTTGGAAAAGAAAAATGCCGTTTATACCTGCGGCGTGAGCTGTCCTAATTATGGTTCCAAGATTACCGGGGTCGTTTATTTCCTCGGCTAATAAATAAAAACCGCCTTTTTTAATAATGTCGTTTATATTGTATTGAATTTTTTTGCAGACAGCCATTATTCCCTGTGGATTTTTTTGTCTCGCTGATTTCGGAAAATAATTTATCACTTATTATCAGTGTGTTTGCTTCTCTGCTATATGCTGTTATGTCAGATTTTTTTGCGGCTTTCAGATATAATGATTTTATCAATTATATCGTTATTGGGTATTTCGTTTACAAAACGAAGCCCATCTGCAATAAATAACCCTAATTCATCTCTGTATTTTTTTGTCGCATAATGATTTCATTTCTTTAACAGTCTTGTTATTTTTGCTTTCAATTATTGTTTTTCTCGGTTTATTATTCATTTTGATCACCTTTTGCATTAGATTGTTATAATTATACCAAAATATTAGTAAATTTGTAATTATTTTAGCTGGAATTTTATGATATAATAAATAAATAATTTTGAAATTAATAATTTACATTTCATTTATAAAAAATAAGGGGTGATTACCTTGGCAGGTTCGTCATTTGGGACCTTATTCAGAATTACAACATGGGGCGAATCTCATGGTAAAGCTCTTGGCGTAACGATAGACGGATGTCCATCTGGTATTGAAATTTGTGAGGATGATATCCAAAGAGAGCTAGACAGACGTAAACCGGGTTCAAATCCGTATGGAACAAAACGTAATGAGAGTGATACTGCTCAAATACTTTCGGGAGTTTTCGAGGGCAAAACTACAGGAACTCCTATTACAATAGTTGTTTATAATGCAGATCACCATTCTGCTGATTACAGTAATATAGCCGAAAAATATCGTCCGGGGCATGCGGATTATGGGTTTGATGTAAAGTATGGTTTCCGAGACTACAGGGGCGGTGGACGTTCTTCGGGAAGAGAAACTCTCTCGAGAGTTGCTGCAGGTGCAGTTGCAAAAAAGCTTCTTGAATCACTTGGTATTTCTGTTACAGCATATACTGTTTCAATTGGTGAGATTGAAATTGACAGGCAAAACTCGGATATTTCAAAGAGGTTTAATAATCCGCTTGTTATGCCTGATAATGTTGCTGCAAAAAAAGCAGCAGAATATTTGGATTTTCTTATGTCGGAGGGCGATAGTGCCGGTGGTGTTATCGAGTGCATAATACATGGAATGCCTGCTGGTATAGGTGAACCGGTTTTTGATAAGCTGGACGCAATGCTTGGCGGTGCGATGTTTTCTATTGGCGCCGTAAAAGGTGTTGAGTTTGGCGCCGGCTTTAGAGCGGCTCAAATGAGGGGCTCACAGAATAATGATCCTTTTAGAAATGAGAATGGTGAGGTTATTAAACTGACTAATAATTCAGGCGGAATATTGGGCGGAATATCAGATGGCAGTAACATCACATTTAGAGCTGCATTTAAACCAACGCCGTCAATTTCAAAAAAACAGATGACTGTCACAAAAAACGGTGAGAACACCGAAATCGAGATTAAAGGCAGGCATGATCCCATAATTGTTCCAAGGGCTGTTGTTGTAGTTGAGGCAATGAGTGCAATTGTAGCGGCAGATATGATTTTGAGGTCTATGACTTCTGATATAAGCAAAATTAGAAGATTTTTTTCTAAGTGACATTGTAAAAAGGAGAATGATTATGGCACAGCAGAATATAAGTGATTATCAGAGAGTTATTACAGCTAAGGATATTTGCAATAGTCATACAGAACTTCTTGTAAAGGGACTTATTGAAGGAATAAAAAAACGCCGAATGGACGGATATTTCTGCCAGTCGATTGAAGAAGCAAATAAGTTGGTATTGAGTCTGATTAATGACGGCGATTCTGTTTCATGGGGCGGTTCTATGACTATCCGTGATATGGGACTTACAAAGCTTGTTAAAGAATCTGGAAAATACAATGTTATAGATAGAGATGAAGCAGGTTCAACAGAGGAAATGCGAGAAATACAGCGACAGGCTCTTTTGTGCGACACATTTCTTATGAGTACAAATGCAATGACAAATGATGGTGAGCTTGTAAATATTGATGGGCTTGGTAATCGTGTGGCTGCACTTTGCTACGGTCCTAAGCAGGTAATTGTTGTTGTTGGAATAAATAAAATAATGCATTCAGAACAAGCAGCAATAGAGCGTGCAAGGAATGTTGCCGCACCGATAAATATTCAGCGATTTGAAGGTAAAGCTACTCCTTGTACAAAAACCGGAAAATGTGGAAACTGCTATGGTGATGATTCCATATGCTCTCAGATAGTAATTACAAGATTTTCAATGCTTCCGTCCAGAATAAAGATTGTTGTTGTAAATGAAGATCTTGGATTTTAAATATTTTAAAAAATTTTAATATAAAGGGGAGGAATTCATTATGAGTTTCAAAAAGAAATTTTTGGCATTGTCTCTTGCATCTGCAATGACACTTTCAGTTTGTACACCGACATTTGCCGCAACAACTAATAATGCTGATGTGCAGGTAAACGGAGTGGAAAATACGGCAAAGGCAGCTGTTATTGATGGTAAGTCATATATAAAAGTTGCAGACATAAAGACCGTACTTGGCGTTGATGGCACAATAAGCGGAGATAAGCTTGCATTTTCTGACGGTAAAACTGTGGATGTTACAACTATTGACGGAGTTCAGTATGCTGTAATTCGTGATATTGCAACTGCAGAGGATTATATGATCGGTTGGGATGATACAGAAAAAACTGTTATTATTGTTGATACTGACCGTATTGATATGCCTACATTTACAATTATGGAAAAGTATATGCAGTATGCAATTGATGCAAAGTCTGAACTCAGCAAAACAGAAGGAACATTTAACGGATATGTTGAAGTTACTGAGCCTGCTGCAATACCAGAAGATGCAACAGCAGACAATACAACAGCAGACAATACAACAATAAATGTGCCTTTCAGCGGAACTGTAACAGGATTATCAAGCAACACAGCAGCAAATGTTGATATGAATATGAAGGTTGATTTGAGCCAGGTTAAGGCAATGGCAGCTGAACAAGGCACTGATTTAACTGCAACTGTTGAACAGACTGTATTATCAGCTCTTGAAAGCAGTGACACAAGCGTTATATTTGATATGGAAAAAGGTATTTACTACATTAAATCAAGCATGTTTACTGCACTTGGTCTTGACGCAAATACATGGATAAGCATTGATTTAAACGAACTTATGAGTATGTCAGGCACTAATATTGATATGAGCAAAATTATGGAGCTTGCAACTAAAGGTGATTTTGAAGGTTACATAAACTATGTGATCAAATCAATGCCAGTAAACAGTGTAACAAGCTATGATGATATTAAAACTGCATATGACACAATTTCCAATATGCTTGGTGATAATGCTTTTACACTTGAGAATGGCAAATATAAATCAAACTACACAGTAAATGAAGATGGCACTGAATTGACATTTGCAATGACATTTGACACAGATGGTGAGAAAATCAACGGCGGTACAGTCAAGCTGCATATGAATTCTGACGGAAATATGACTATGGATATGGATGTGGCTTCTGATAAAGATCTTAATTCTACTGTTACTATCAGTATGAGTGTAGCTGATATGATGAAGCTTTATATGGACTTCAAAGCAACTGTTACAGCAACAACAGAGAGCCCTCTTACAGCTCCCCCGGCTGGTGAAACAGTAACTTCAATTCAATCACTTATGGGTGGTTTAATGGCACAATAAAAGTTATATGAAAATTAACGGTAATCACAATTATGTGATTACCGTTTTTTTAAAATTCATTATGCACTTCGGTTATATTTTTTTTGAGAATAATCCATGTTTGTTGCAGAAAGCATATATAATTCCGTGTCCGTTTATAGGAAAACGCACTTCCGGATTTTGTTCAGGGTATAGCTTTACTAGCTGGACTTTGTTTGAAGTAACATAGGCAAAAAAAGAAATGTAATGGTCTTTTGCCATAGGATGATTCATGGAAATATACCAGTCATTTTCAATTTTATCAATTGATAAGTTATGATTTTCATCAAAGTCCTCTGCTTCTTGCACTGGAAGACTTATTCCACAGCAGCTGAATGAGCCTTCACCTATAGCATGTATAACGTTTCCGCATATAGGGCAGACGTAAAATTTACTCCTTAACATATTGCCGGAACGATTTACGTTTGTTACATAATCACCGGATAGAAGTTCAGCAACGGATACGCTTAATGATTTTGCAAGAGGTTCAAGCAAAGAAATATCAGGCAATCCTTTGCCTGTTTCCCATTTTGATACTGTTTTATCACTTATATTAAGAAGGTCAGCAAGTTGTTTTTGTGTGAAATTCTTTTTTTCTCGCAGAGCTTTTATAGTGGTGCCTGTTACATAATTAAGCATATTTTTCAACTCCTTTTCAACATGTTTTAACAATAGCATATAAATAATTCATTGACAACCTACGCTGGGTAGAATAAAAATCCACCGGCTTAGCCGGTGGTATTTCAGATGTGCCTTAAAGGCTCTGTTACTAGCAGCGCCTTAAGGCGCATTTTACGTTCTGCCACTCAGGAGAAAGATCTCTGTCTAATGATTGAGAAAAATATTTAAATAATGATTTGGTATTTATTCTTTTTTCGAGCACATTTCTTTTACACACTTTTTATATCCAGAAGAGTTTAAATTTTTCAGTGACAAGTATTTCAGGACAAACTACTTTAAATATTTCTGCTGTATAAACAGCGTCATTGAGTACATTATGAAAATCTGATTTTGTTTCTATTCCAAGCATATCAACTGCGTTTTAAGGCCAATTGCCTTACCGGGTTCATAATTAAGATAAGATGATGCAAAGCCCTGTATATTCATATATCTGTATGGTATTTTTGATGAAGACAATTTGTGATATCTCACATTTCTAAAAAGGGATTTTATATCATCGTTTCCCCAAGAACAGAGAATATCATCCTTAGATACAAATGTTAAAAATTCGTTATATGCCTGCTCAAAATGAACTCCGTTTTCCATTACTTCCTGTGTAATTCCGGTAATTTTTTCAACATAAGGATGTAGTCTGCGGTAAATTACTGGCCTAATATAGCAGTTAAACTCACCTATGATTTCAAAATTCTGATTCATCTTAACTGCGCCTATTTGAATTATTTCAAATGGACATTCAGGATTGCTTTACATGTGAACCTGTCTTAAAATCAAGGGATTGGTTAAACTCCAAATCAAAGACTATATAATTCATGTTGCTCCTCCAAAATATTTTCAATGAAACCAAAGCAGATGCTTTAATTTTTATGGCTTAAAATTTATATCTAATTAATATAGTATAACATTTTTTAAGCAAGTACAACATTAAAATTGTAAATAGCAAATGAGTGATAAAATCAAACTAGGGGTGATATAATTATGAGATATGATTTTACAGAACAGGATTTCCTTGATGAAGCTAATAAAATAGAACTTGAAGGTGAGGATGTTATGCTCATAGGAAAATATATTGATAGTATTGAAAACAAGGAGAATACTTACATTATCACGGGAGATGCAGTTATAGAGGGCGAGTTGTATCACGATTTTGTGACAATGTTTGAAACGGTAGAAAAAGTTGAAAATCCCAGTGCCAGAGCGCTTGCGGAAGCTGAGTGGGATTGGTTTGATTATGTATGTGATTAAAAATTAAAAATTTAGGTGTAATAATCTGATAAGTGAGTAAACTAATAAGTGTAATGAGAAATTGGTTTATGTGCTGAAAAAATAAAAAGTATAGGTGTATGTTAAACAAAAAACGACATAAAATTATGTATATATTTTTAGTGCTTAATTTAAGATAAAAAAGAGGATTTTATGTATAAGTAAAAAATTATATATTTATAGACAATGAATTACTTGTTCAAAATCTATCGGCTGATTTGCCGACACAAAACTATATATTTACAACATAAAAGGGGAATTACCATGATTCAGATTCTTGCAGGTGAAAAGGGACAGGGTAAAACAAAGAAGCTCATTGAAATGGCAAATGAAGCTTCAAAGACCATTGACGGAAATGTTGTCTTTATAGATGATGACAGCAGGCACATGTATGATTTGCATTACGGCATTCGATTTGTTGAAACTTCCAAGTATAAGATTTGTGATTTCAAAGTTCTGATTGGATTTATTTATGGCATTCTTTCTCAGAACGGTGATATACAGAAAATTTTTATTGACGGTTTAGGAAATATTATTGCTTCAATCCCCGATGAAGATGTTGTGAATTTATGTGAGATATTAGGAAGGATCTCAAAGGAATATAACGTGGATTTTACGCTTATTTATAGTAAACCGATGAGCTCAGTTTCTGAGAAAGAAATTAAAAGAATACGTTATTTGATTAAATCTGAATAAAAAATACGGTTTAAGGTGAACCGAATTTTAATGACAGTCCGTTTGTTATATATTTGTACAAACGGTCTGTTTTTTTGTATCAGAAAAAACGCAAAAATTTAATTAACCTTATTTTAATGCCTGATATGGTTGTTTCGCTGTTACAGATGTTATATAATAATCTGAAACGTATTTTTAGTTTTAGGTGTAAAAACGATTGTTACCTGTAAAATAAGGATAGATTTTGCGGAGAATATCGTCATTATTGGGGGACTATAAATGGCTTTGTCAAATGACTTGACAGAGGGCAGTATTCATAAGCATATATTGTCTTTTGCTTTTCCGTTAATTGTGTCAAACATTATGCAGGCATTATATAATGCCGTTGATATGTATTTTACCGGAAAATTTATGGGTACCGAGGAAATGACCGGCGTTTCGGTCAGCGGACCTGTTGTAAATGTAATGCTTATGGCGGTATCTGGTTTTGGAGTTGGAGTAAGTGTGCTAATAGCAAGATATGTGGCACAGGGCGACAAGAATATTCTGAAAAAAGCGGCAAATACAGCAATAACAATATTTTTCGCATCGGCAATTGTTATAACACTGCTAGGAACACTTTTAGCGCCTACAATATTACGACTTATAGCAACACCTGCAGAAGCGTTTCCTTACGCAGAAAAATATTTGAGAATAATATTCGGTGGAATGTTCTTTACAATAGGTTACAATCTTATTTGTGCATTACAAAGGGGTTTTGGTGACTCTAAGAGCTCAATGTATTTTGTGCTTGCAGCAACACTGATTAATATAGTTCTTGATTATATTTTTATGGGAATACTGCATACAGATGTAACGGGTGCGGCCTTTGCGACTGTCATATCGCAGGGATTTTCATTCATAATGGGTATAATATATTTTAGAAGACGAAAGCATATTGTAACTTTTTCACCGAAGGAATATTGTTTTGAGCCTAATCTTGCCAGACAGCTTACTGCTACCGGTTTTCCCAGTGCAGCACAGCAGGTGAGCGTGCATTTTTCAAATCTTTGCATGATGGGTATGTCTAATTCATTTGGACTAACTGCTTCTGCTGCTTATGGAATTGCGGTGAAGCTTGACAGCTTTGCAATCCTTCCGTGTTCTGCTATAAATGATGCAGTTGCTTCAATTGCAGCACAGAACATTGGTGTTGGTAAAAAAGACAGAGCTCTTGCTTCGATAAAAGATGCAAGGAAGATAGCATTTGTTTATGTACTTGCAGTATTTTCTGCAATTTTCTTTTTTCCGAATGTACTAACAGGCATTTTTACAAATGAAGCAGATGTAATAATGGCAGCTTCAAAATATTTAAAAATAGCAAGCTTTATGTATTTCTGTTATGCCTTTGCTTATCCTGAGCAGGGTTTTTTAAAGGGAAGCGGAAATTCTGGGTTCGTACTTATAAACAGCCTGTGTATTCAGTATGTACTTAAAATTCCGGTTGCATATTTTCTCAGCAGTCATACACCTTTGGGATTAAGTGGAATAGCTGTAACATGGGTGCTGGGACCTACCATTTCATCTATAACATATTCTATTTATATTAGAAGGGGAATATGGAGAAAACATTGGCTAAGCTAGGAGGATAAATAATGTTTTTTAAAACGATAAAGGTCTATATTAAAATGGTTATAGCTGTTTTATATCTCACACTAAAATTGAAAAAAGCAGACGAGATAAGAGAAAAAGAAGGACTTGCTGCCGGTGATGCTTATGTGGGAGAATTAGCAAATGAATGGGCAAAAGCAAGAATGAAAGATATCGGTTCAAATGTAGTTGTTACCGGCCTTGAAAATATACCGCAGGATAGAAATTTCGTACTTATAGCGAACCACCAGAGTAATACTGACATATTTGTTATTCTTGCAACAATTGGCAGGCCTTTAGCTTTTGTAGCAAAGGCAGAGTTGGCGAAGATACCGATTTTAAAGACATGGATGATAGAACTTGGCTGTTTATTCATGGACAGAAGCGATATGCGTCAGTCAATGAAGACAATACTTGATGGAATAAAGAGATTAAACGCAGGCTGCAATCTTGCTATATTCCCGGAGGGAACTAGAACTGACGGACCGATGCTAGAGTTTAAGGGAGGAAGCTTTAAACTTGCAACAAAATCAAATGTACCGATTTTACCGCTTACAATTGATGGAACAAATAAAATATTTGAGGACAATCATGGTTGGGTAAAGCCTGCTGAAATACGATTGACATATCACCCTATTATTGAAACAAAGGGAATGTCAAGGGATGAGCAGAAGGAGTTGCCACAGAGAGTGCAGTCCATTATCGGTAGCGTGCTGAAGGAGGAATATAGGTTTGGAAAAGACAAGAATACTGATAGTTGATGATGAAAAGCATATTTCGGAGCTTATATCGCTCTATCTGTCCAAGGAAGGTTATGAAACAAGACAGGTTGGTGACGGCAGGCGAGCTGTTGAAGAGTTTTATACATTTGCGCCAGCCCTTATTTTGCTTGATATAATGCTTCCCGGTATGGATGGATATCAGGTGTGTACAGAAATAAGGAAAAAAAGTGAAGTGCCTATTATTATGCTGACAGCAAGAAGTGATACATTTGATAAGGTACTTGGTCTTGAGACGGGTGCTGATGATTATATTGTAAAACCGTTTGAGCCAAAAGAAATGGTTGCAAGAGTAAAAGCTGTTTTAAGGCGAAGTGAGTGCAAATGTGAAAAACAGGATGATAAGTCTGTCAGCTTTCAAAATTTAAAAATAAGCTTAAATGATTATACGGTTGTATATCATGGCGAAAGTTTATCTTTTCCGCCAAAGGAACTTGAACTTCTATTTTTCCTTGCAGAAAATAAAAATCAGGTGTTTACCAGAGAACAGCTTTTAGATAAAATATGGGGTTATGAATATGTCGGTGATTCAAGAACGGTTGACGTACATATAAAGAGAATCAGAGAAAAACTCAATAGAGATGATGAATCATGGACAATAAAGACAGTTCACGGGGTAGGATATAAGTTTGAGACAAAATAACCTTTGAGAGCAGGTGACATCGTGGCTAAATTCAGAAAAAAACTTTCATTGTTTTTTAAGCAGACAATGGCTTATATAGGCACATTTGTAATTGCAATGGGGATAATGACGGCATCGGTGTACTATTTTTACAGTAATTATTATTTCAATCAAAAAAAAGCTGATTTAACAGAGCAGGCTCATTCAATTGTTTTGCAATACGCGAAGGCGGTATCAAGTGGTGTTATAGACATTAACGGTCTTAAAAATAAAATTGAGATAATAGAGGATTATACAGGGACAAGTATATTCTTTATGAATAGCAAGGGTGCTGTTTCGGTGGTATCATCGTCAATAAATGAAGAATGGATAGGGCAGTCCATTACCGATGAAACCATAAGTGGCGTTTTGGACGGAAATATTGTAACAGTTCAAGGCAGACTTGGAGGAATGTTTTCTGAAAATATGATGACGGTTGGATATCCGATTAAATCTAATGGAAACGTTTACGGCGGTATATTTGTTTGTTCACCTGTGCCTGAAATTCAGGAGACTATACGCGGTGTTTTTGAAATAATATTTTTATCCGGCGTTGTAGGAATTTTTCTTGCAGTAATAATGATATATATATTATCGAGAAGGATAACGAAACCTTTGCTGGAGATGAATAAGGCTGCACAAATAATTGCAGACGGAAATTATGACAGAAGAATTTCTGTTAAGGCAAGAGATGAAATCGGTCAGCTAAGTGACAGTTTTAACTATATGGCCGAATGTCTGGATAAGAGAGATCAGGATAGAAGACTATTTGTTGCAAGTGTTGCCCATGATTTGCGTTCCCCGCTTACAAGTATTCAGGGATTTTTGCATGCAATGAAAGATGGAATAATATCAAAAGATGATTATAACTATTATCTTGATATTATACTTGAAGAAACTGAGCGTCTATCACTTTTAGCTACTAACATTGTAGATATGGGCAAGACACAGGAAAATGTATTGAAATTGAATATAACTGAATTTGATATAAATGACTTGATCAGAGATGTTTTGGACGTATTTGAACATAGATTTAGAGAAAAAAGCCTTAATTGTCATCTGATACTTGCTGAGGGCAGAACGTATGTAAAGGCTGATAGAGAAGAAATACACAGAGTTTTGCATAATCTTATAGATAATGCCGTAAAATTTTCAGATGATGATGGGCTTATTGAAATTGAGACAACAGTACCTAAAAATGAGCATAAGCTATTTGTATCAGTTAGTGATAACGGTAATGGTGTACCTGACAATGATAAAAGACATATATTTGAAGCATTTTTTAAGTCAGATGCTTCAAGAGGTTTAGATAAAACAGGAAGCGGTTTGGGCCTTTCGGTAGTAAAAGAAATAATAAACGCACATGGAGAGATTATTGCATGTAAAGACTCCAATTTAGGTGGTGCGGAATTTAAGTTCAGCCTTAAATTGGCAGAGTAATAGGAGGATAAGAATGAAATATATCAATGAAATACACGAAGGTGAACAAGTTGTTGAGCATTATTTGTGCAAAAGCAGACAGTCTTTTAAATCTAAGAATGATAAAACGTATCTTTCACTAAAACTTGCTGATAAAACTGGCACTGTTGATGCAAAGGTTTGGAATCTTGGTAATGAAATACAATCGTTTGCTGAAAATGATATGATTAAGATAGATGCTGTGGCACAAATATTTAACAATGATATTCAGCTTAATGTAAAAAAGATAAGAAAGAGCCAGGAGGGTGAGTATGAACCTTCTGATTATATACCTTCAACACAAAAGGATATTAAGGAAATGTGGACTGAATTTACAGGCTATATTGACAAAATTTCTAATCCATATATTAAAGAACTTCTTCAAAATATATTTGTTAAGAATAATTTTGTTGCCAAAGAATTTCAGGTTCATTCTGCAGCAAAAAGTGTTCACCATGGTTATTGGGGCGGGCTTTTGGAGCATTCTTTGTCTGTTACGCAGATATGTGATTTTATGGCTGATAAATATAATTATGTTGATAGAGATGTACTTATTTCATCTGCAATGCTCCATGATGTAGGCAAACTTTGGGAGCTTTCGGAATTTCCGCTTAATGATTATACCGATGACGGACAGTTATTAGGACATATATATATTGGTTCTGAGCTTACGGAAAAAACAGCCAGCTCAATAAATGGTTTTCCTGATAGATTAAAGACACTGATTAAGCATTGTATTCTTTCTCATCATGGTGAATATGAATATGGTTCTCCGGTGCTTCCTAAAACCCTTGAGGCTCATATTCTTCACTGCGCGGACGATATGGATGCAAAGAGCAAAGTTTTTGAGGAATTTATTGATGCTGACTCTACAACAGGACCTTGGGCTGGCTATCAGAAGATGCTTGGCAGAAACATTAGAAAAACGGAATATTAATTATGTTTGACAATTTTATATACAAACAGAGTTATATAATAATCTGATATTTATATACACGATTTGTGAGTCGAAATTAAAAAAGTAAGAAATAGGTGGACATATGGCAGACGTAATTGAAAAAAATAAGAAATACCTTGCTGAGTGTATTTCCCTCGGATCAGAAGGTGAAGGAATAGTAAAATTAGATGGCTTTACAGTCTTTGTAGAGGGACTGCTTCCGAAAGAAAAAGCTGAAATATTAATTACTAAGGTAAAAAAGAGCTTTGGTTATGGAAAAATAATAAATATTATTGAGCCATCTTTAGAAAGATGTGCACCGCTATGCCAGTATTTTAAAACATGTGGCGGATGCACTATTCAGCATATGTCATATTCTGCACAGATTAAATTTAAGCTGAATAGAGTCCGTGATTGCATAGAGCACATAGGTGGATTTAGTAATATTGAAGTGCTTCCACCAGTTGGAATGGACGAGCCTTGGAATTATCGTAATAAGGCACAATATCCTGTAGGCAAGGACAAAGACGGTAATGTTGTTATTGGGTTTTATGCAAAGAGAAGTCACAGAATTACCAGTATAGACAGATGCATGCTTCAAAATCCTGCAACTGATCCTGTAATTAAGGTATTCAAAAACTTTATTAACGAGTTTAAAATTCCTGTGTATGACGAGAGTAAGCAAAAGGGACTAATACGACATGTCCTTACTCGTGTTGGTTTTGCTACGGGTGAAATTATGGTGACTGTCGTCATAAACGGAGATAAACTTCCTCATGCTACTCAACTTATTGATAGGCTTAAAGAAATAGCTGGCATTGCTTCTGTAATTCTTAATATTAATAAGTCCAATACAAACGTAATACTTGGAGACAAGTGTATTACGCTGTGGGGTAAGGATACTATAAGGGATAGAATAGGAAATACTTGGTTCGATATTTCGGCACTTAGTTTTTACCAAGTAAATCCTATACAGACAAAAAAGCTTTATAAACTTGCAGTTGAGGCAGCCGGTCTTACCGGTAAAGAAACTGTATTTGATGTTTACTGCGGAATAGGAACGATATCCCTATTTGCGGCAGATAAAGCAAAGAGTGTTTATGGAATAGAAGTAGTAGAAAGAGCAATTGAAGATGCAAAACACAATGCAGAGATAAATGGAATAAAAAATGCTGAGTTTGAGGCAGGCAAGGCTGAAGATATTTTGCCAAGAATGTATTCTGAGGGAAAGCGAGCCGATGTTATATTCCTTGATCCTCCAAGAAAAGGCTGTGAAAAATCAGTTATAGATGCTGTTTGTGGTATGGAGCCTGCCAAAGTAGTATACGTTTCCTGTGACCCGGCAACATTGGCGAGAGACATGAAGATATTTGCTGAGAAAGGATATAAAACAAATAAAATACAGCCTGTTGATCAGTTTTGCCAGACGTGTCACGTTGAGACGGTAGTATTGATGTCAAGGGTAAAAGAATAAGGGTAATAAGAAGCCTGTAAATAAAGGCTTTCCGGGGGTTTAGAGCAAAAATCTGATTTGTTAGAATCGTGAAAATATCTGTTCGTGGGAACAAGTCCAAAGGTATGATTTTGAACGTGACAGAGCGATTTAGATAACATGGGTTTGCGTGTGGTCGATTTAGATTACATCGGCTTGCAGTGGTCAATTTAGATGTTTTACATATTTACACCTTTGCAGTATGCTTGTTATAAAGGTGGGGGAGAATGGAGGTATTCCTATTGCAATTTTTTGATAGTTTATACAACTTGATTAACATCGATGTCAAAACAACAATTCTCATCTTGTTCTGGGGCAATTTGTTCTTTCTGATGATGGCATTTGCTTTTTTAATAAGCAACACTCACATATCTGAGAAGGAGCTGTTTAAAAAATTTATCTTTTCCAAACTGGTGCAGGCTCTGGGTTGGATTGCTTTCGCATTTCGGGGACAAATCCCTGAAATAGTTTCGGTAAACTTGGGTAATTCACTTCTTTATTTTGGGTTTTATCTTGAGTCCATGGCTTTGATTACGATAACAAAGGACATCACATCAATTATTAATCGGATTCAATTCGGGATAATGTTAGCTGGGGTTGTCACTTTCAATTTTATAGTTATATGTGGTGCATCACCTAGTTATTGGGTGGGTGTAGCGTCAGTAATTATAATATCCATATATCTGATCCCTGCCATTGCCTATGTTTTTAACAAAAACGGCAGCCAGTTCAAACGATTTCTGGGAAGTTTACAACTAATGATATGCATTGCGATGGTGTTCCGAGCAACAATAGGTTTTATGAATAAAAGTGTATCACTATTATCAAACAATTTTGTGCAATCGGTCACATTTTTGATTTTTATATTTTTAATGATGATTAACAGCAGCGGATTCATGTTAATGATATACGAAAGCGTTAATGACCAATTAAAAAAACTTGCCAACATGGATCCCTTGACACATGTAAAAAACCGAAGAAATTTTATGGAAACCGCTTCAACTTATTTTAGTTTTTGCAAGCGTCAGAATTTGCCATTGTCTTTTCTTTTCATCGATATCGACTATTTCAAAAAAATTAATGACCAATTTGGACATCAGGTAGGAGATGAAGCACTAATTCAAACTGCAGAAATTATATCAAAAAACATTCGCGAATCAGATGTTTGCGGCAGATATGGCGGGGAGGAGTTTGTCGTTTTGCTTCCCGATACCGATTGTCAGACGGGAATCGAAGTGGGTAACCGGATTAGAAAAATTATAGAAAATACTCCTTTTCATGAGAAGGACACCATAAAATTCACTGTTAGCATAGGATTGTTTTCTGATATTCCTAAAACAGATGGCGATTTGGATAAATTCATAGCCAACAGCGATAATGCCATGTATAAAGCAAAAAGGACAGGCAGAAACCGCTTGTGCGTCTATGATCCGACTTTTGTGACAGATTGATGATATTTTAAATCCTATGGGATATTAGACAATCAAGTGAAACAATAAAAAAGCTCTGCCGACCGTAATGGTTAGCAGAGTTTCGTGTTATATGGAATTATTACTCAATATCCACCATCAAGCCGGACTTAAATTCCACGGTGAATTTGTCCTCGTAGACAGTGACCTTTTCAATCAGCCGCCTGACAAGCGTCTCGTCATATTGGACCAGGGCAATTGGCTGATACTTAAGAAATGCGCTCATGTCGGTGATACGTTTTTGCATTTCATCTCGACCGAGGTTCTCGACCTGAGCCTTTTGCTTCTCCTCACGTAGGCGATAGATTTCATCGCCGACCTTCTCGTAGTCAGCCTTTGAGCTGGCGAGCTTCAAGAGCTCAGCTTGAAGTTCTGTAAGTCGTTTATCGATTGCAGTAAGGGTATGACTGTTTTCGTGACAAATTACGGTTTCGATATTTTTCTGCAGCGTGATGAGAAAATGATCTTTATCACACAATGCTTGGTTGATGGCCGTGACCATCACTTGCTCTAAGGTGCTCTCAAGTACCGTTCGGGCCTCGCAGAACAAGCCTGTGTTCTCCAAGCGGCTGACACACCGCCAAACAACTGATTTCTTGCCTCGGTTGTTCCAGTGAACCCTGCGGAACACCTCGCCGCAGCCACCACAGACAATCATGTTAGAGAAACAGTGGATGCAGCTGAAGGTCCTGTTCTTACCGTTCGGGCTGGTGTGGACGATGCGGCGTTGGATGAGTTCCTCCTGCACCTGCATGAATATTTCACGCGGGATGATGGCCTCATGGCTGTTTTCCACATAATACTGTGGGACGACGCCGTGGTTCTTTACTCGAGTCTTTGTGAGGAAGTCAGTGGTGTATGTTTTCTGTAAAAGGGCATCCCCAATATACTTTTCATTTCGTAGGATTTGATTGATATTGCTGGTATGCCATTTTTCATTTCCTGCACCATTTAGAATGCCGTCTGCTTCAAGTCCGCGCTTGATTTTCAGCATGCTGGCACCTTCGAGGTATTCCCGGTAGATGCGCTTTATGATTTCTGCTTCCTCAGGGACAACGATCAGGCGCTTATTCTCATCCTTTGTAAACCCGAGGAAGCGGTTGCAGTTGACCTGGATTTCGCCCTGCTGGTAGCGGTACTGAAGCCCCAGCTTCACGTTCTGGCTGAGGGACTGGCTTTCCTGTTGTGCAAGAGAAGCCATAATGGTGAGCATGACCTCGCCCTTGGAATCCATGGAGTTGATGTTTTCCTTCTCGAAGAAAACGGGTATGCTCTTTTCCTTAAGCTGCCGGATATATTTCAGGCAGTCCAGGGTATTGCGGGCAAACCTGCTGATGGATTTTGTAATGACCATGTCGATGCTGCCCGCCATGCACTCATCGATCATTCGATTGAATTCTTCGCGCTTCTTGGTGTTGGTGCCGGAGATGCCATCATCTGCATAAATTCCTGCCAGTGTCCAGTCCGGATGTCCGTTGATGTAAGCTGTGTAATGCTCAATCTGCGCATCGTAGCTGGTAGCCTGTTCATCACTGTCGGTTGAAACCCTGCAGTAGGCAGCAACACGGAGTTTTGGTTTTTCTTCATCACTATCTTTTCGGGTATGTTTCCTTGCGGGAAGCACTGTAACAGTTCTATTTGTTGCCAATTGTTTACACCTCGCTTTCTATTAGGCTATAGGCATATGCCGCCTGTGCAAAAGGATCATCATAAACTTGTGTCCCTTCAATGATGTGGAAGTTAGTGGGGTAGATAGCTGCCTTATCTTCTTTAGGCTCGCGTATTCTGCCAAGAGCGGATGCCCGTCTAAACCGTTCTTCTTGAACAGCAGCAAAGGTATCAGGGTCAATGATTGCTGGGTAATAATCATCGCCAAGGTAATGGCGATTTTTTAGTATTTTACCGATTCCGGCATGGAAGGCATCAATGCCTACCTTATTTGCCGCAGTCTTTAGAGCATCACCGGACAGGTATGCTTTATAAAGTGATTGAATCTGTTCTGCAGCTAGATCTTCAATAACTGCGACACCATTTTCTATCCTGTATCCGAATGGGGTATGGCCCATTTATTTCACCAACCTTTCTTTTAGCGTTATGCCGCATTTCAATACGAATCCGATTTCCTTCCTCGAATAGGCAATAATATGATCAACAAACCGGCTGAAAAGCTCCCCGTCAAAGCCAGACTGCATGGCAGCTTTTGTTGCAAACTGGAGGAGTGCGCTAACTTCACTCAGGTGACGAGAGTCGTTGCTGATGAAGCTAATTAGAGATTCCTTCCGGCGCTGCAGTTGTCCAGCTTCCTGTAAGAGCTCGTTGTTTCCTCTGGTGAAGACAGCAGGCTCAAGGTAGCCACGTGTCTGTAAGCCCATGAGGAATTTTCGTTGATCTTCGATGTCAGCAAGCTTTTTGTCGATTTCCTGTAAGGTTTCCATGCTGTTATTTGAATCAATGCCTCTAAGACTCACAAGGAGAGGTCTGAGAACGATTTGATGCCCGAAAATGAGTTTGTTCATCATGGTGACAAAGGCAAACTCTAATTCGGAATTAGAAATGTACTTCATGGAGCATTTCTCGATTTCCGTGATATGTGTATTGCAGCACCATGCGATATATTTTTTCCCGCTGGAGTGTATACGACGTTTAAATGTACCACCACACTGGTCGCAAATGATTCTGCCAGAGAAAGGGTAGCGGTTTTGATATTTCTCGTTTTGCTTTTCTACGCCTTTTTCTTTGCCGCGCTGTTCTAAGACCAGTTGTGCAGCATCATAATCCTCGCGGCTGATAATTGCCTCATGATGGTCCTGAATCAAGTATTGCTCACGCTCTCCACGGTTTGTAAACCTGTTGAACTGACTGTCACTGTAAGTCTTTTGAAAGATAGCATCACCAATGTATTTCTCGTTGCCAATCATGCCTCTGATGGTGGAAGAGGTCCAGCGGCCGCCGTTCTTGCCTTTAAGCCCGCGAGCGTTTAAGTCTTTTGCAATCATATGAACGCCTTTACCGGACAAGACCTCTGAGAAAATAAACCTAACAATTTCAGCCTGCTGCTTATTTACAATCAGCTCACCATTCACGGCATCGTAACCGTAGGGAGAGCAGCCGATTTTATAGGTTCCGTTTTGAAAGCGTCGTTGAATGGACCACTTGTTGTTCTCGGCAATGGATGCTGATTCTCCTTCGGCCAGTCCACTTAGGATCGACAGCATGAGTTCGCTTTCCATAGAACCCGTGTTGATGTTCTCACTTTCAAAATAGACGGAAATGCCAAGCTTGGTCAGTCTGCGGACCAGCTCAAGGCAGTCCATGGTGTTTCGGGCAAATCGACTTATCGACTTCGTCATGATGAGGTCGATATTTCGTTTTTCACAGTCTTTTATCATCCGAAGCAGCTCAGGGCGCTTTTCTTTCTTGGTACCTGTTATGCCCTCGTCGTAATAAAGCCCCGCAAACTCCCACGCCGGATTCGCCTTGATCGTGGATTCGTAATGGCTTTTTTGGGTTTCAAGACTGACCAGCTGATCCTCGCTGCCAGTCGAAACGCGGGCATATGCAGCGACTCTCAGCTTAGGCTGCTCATTAGAATTTGCATTGTTTGGTGCTATTAACGTAACCTTTTTCAAATTTTCACCTCCTTGTCAGTGTCACATATTACCTCTGAAGCACTGTTATATCAACGTTTTTCTGGCATGATTGAAGCCAGCGCTGGAGAGAAAGATTGACGGTTTAGTAGGGTGATTTTATTAAACTCAGACAAGGAAATAAGTCCATTTTGAAGCATGGAATCGAGTATCCTTTGCGCCCTTATATAGTCCACTTCACACTGTAATTGCTCCTGTGAAATGGGCTTCTTTTCATAATTGATCTCTGGTTTTGTGCCAGTAATATTTGCCATCCATGTGTCCTCCAATCTGAGAACTTCCGTCCTCACTACCCAATGGAGGTGAACAAGACATTTGAACGAAAACACGGTAAAAAAATAATGCCTACCGAAAGACGGATCTCTCAGTAGGCATTAAGTGGTGTGCTATTCGCTGTATTTGATAAAGGCATCAGTAAATCCAGCCGCTTTGACCTTGCGTAGCATGGCATCGGCATTTGCCTTGACAGAAAATGCGCCAAGCTGGACTCGGTAATACTTCTTCGGTGCAGTTGAAGCGACGGGAGCAAGAGCTGATTTTACATCAGCACGGAACATATCCATCGACTTGCCATGCTTCGGAAACCAGTGCATGACATCGCCGTGGTTGCTGGCAACGCCAAGTTTATGGCCTTCTGAGTGGCAGATGATATCCTTTTCGGTGAGTCCGTATTGTTTGCAGAGATAGACGCAAAGTTCCACAGCTTCCTTGTAAACGGAATTAAAATACGAGGTATCGGTCAGACCGTCCTCGCAGATTTCAAAGCCTATATGTGTATCATTTGCTGCGCCTCCAGCATGCCAACCTCTATGATTCCAAGGTAGGGTCTGATAGGTGGCGATGCTTCCATCAGCCAGCTTGCCGATGAAGCCGTGAACACAGACCTGCCTACCATCCGGCTTGTCCTGATTCCAATGATTGTTGTACTGGTTCTTCCCCAGAAGTCCGTCGTCTGGTCCGACATAGCGTTTCAGATAGGGATTGTTCGCCCCTGTAGAATGCACCATGATGCCCCTTGGTTTAATGGTACGGCCAACCTTGTAGCAGGCATTATTTATAAGAATTAACTTTCGAAGATTCATTCATCAGCCCTCCTTGTCGGTTCGGTTATGAAGCTGTTCCAGAATATCCTTTAACTTTTGCGGCACTGGCAAGCCGATATGCGCCGCATTCTCAAGGATGGAAACACCCTCGTTTGATAGGTAGAAAAAGATAACCGCCGTTCTGATGACCGAGCCTTCACCGATAACACTCTGGTCGACGATATGCCCAATGGCCACAAGCGAGAAGATAAGTACCTTCTTGAAAATGCCTCGAAAGCCGACCTCGCTTGACAGTTTCTTGTCCAGCACAGCGCACATCAGACCGGTAACATAGTCAATAACGACAAAGGTTAACAGAGCGTACAAAAAGCCGTCCCATCCTCCGAGGAAGTACCCAAGACCTCCGCCTGCAGCTGCAATTGCCGCCTGTGTCCAATTCCAAATTTCTTTCATGTAAAAAATCCTCCTTTAATAGATAGTCACGCCATTTAGATTTGGCTTTTCAGATGCTATTCCAATCAAATCCGAAAGACGCGCTTTGCCTTTTCGTCCACCGCTATCCACTGTGAACGCTGTATAAAAACCGCCTCTGCCAAAATTATGAGTGACATCCGTGACGGTACCGATGGTTTCAGTCTTTGGACCGTTGATTATGCGAACCTCATCACCTAGGGTGAGTTGAGGTGTAAAGACTCCGACGAAACTTTCCTGCCTGCCGGATATGGCGATAGCTTGCGCTAACTCCTCTGCAAGAGCTGTTATTTCGACAAGCGTTGCCCCGTCTGCAGCTGTAACATAAGTTGTTCGATGAGACGGCTGAGACCACCACTTGCTCCGAGGAACTGTGGCATAAACTGTGTTTTCCGGCTCAGAACAGGTAACGCAAACTTTGCTAACCGCTTCAGAGTCGTCGTATTCTACGTTATAGCTCCAGCAAGACTTGTCACGCTCAAAACTAAACACAGCAGGTTGGTCGAATCGAGCATCTGTAGCAGCTGCTACACCGATAACACCATTAGCCGTTTCATCGATCTTCCAACCGTCAATCAGAGATATGACGCGTTTAATACCATCCAGAATGGTGACATCTGGTTCAAAGCGCAGTTTCCATGGCTTTGTGTTATTGCCAACAAAAAAATCCTCCACCTCGGCGAGGCGAAGAATCTCCTGCAGGTTCAGCTGAAGCGTCGTTTCTTCAAATGTATTGTCCTCATTGAAGGTCTGTTCCTTCAGCAGTTTGCCAATTGCGTTTCTGGCAGATACGGATACTTTTTCGTCCGGGTACGAGACCGAAGCGCGGTCGATATAGAAGATGCCGAGCGTGATTTCACCGCTGCTGCCGAGTGAAAAGTACAGTTCCATCTTGGTGCCGGGTGTCACGAAAGCACGGTAGCGGTTGAGCAGTGCGCCCTTGATGTTGAGCAAAGTGCAAGACATCTGCGAGACCTCGCTGCCGATGCTGAATTTCACCGAACCGTCGATAAACGAATTTGTAATGTCGGTCGGCAGCATATACATCACAAATCGGTGGTCGCCCTCGGCGCTCCAGAACCCGTACGCACCGTAGTGCGCTACTTTTTTGATGCTCGGATACGATACCATTTCATCAGGTGATATTCTGCCGATTTCCGTATAGGTCAAGCTGTCGTATAAACCGAGAACCGGGTCCGCTGTACTTCCCGCCACGGTACCGTCGGCGGTGAGGTATATGAAACGGAGCAGGTTGTCCGAGGTGTGGATCACCTGCGGATACAAGCCTGCTCCGGTATCAAGGGTATATTCAAATGTCAGCGTCATGGCGTCACCCTCTTTGCAGCTGAACTGAGTAGGTGAAGCGCAGCAGATTGTTCGCGGTTTTAAACGGGTACTCAAGCGCAAAGCTGGCTGTGATCGACGCACCTGCCGCAGGCGGTGTTGTGAAATTCAGCCCTGGCACTGTCTTGCCTAAAAAGAAGGTTGAGCCGAAGCTCAGTCCGTCCCTTGTCGGAAAGCTCTGGTAATATAAGTTGTATGTCCAGTTATAGCTGACACTGCCCGATACAGTTAAGGTCTCCACTTGTTTTGTTCCCGCATTGCCTGCGGCGTCAACTGTGGATGTCGGGATGGTGGTGAGTCCTGTGCAAGTATCATTTGCAATGCTGATGTTCAGGGTAGGATCATTATCCGCAGCTGTTTTTGCGGTCAGTCGTACATATCTTCCGTTATCTGGACTGATTGTAAAGAAGTCGGTAATATCGGAGTTTTGTGCGAGAGCTGCGTTTACCTTTGTCGCAACTACTGTCGAAGAGTCTCCGCTTGTAACCGGCACCGAAAGGGTGATCGGGGAGTTTACCATTCCAGCCGCCGTTACGACAACTGTTGCGTTTCCTGCAGTTCCAATGGTTCCGGTTACATAGATATTTTCCTGTTGCTTTACGGCGGCGACTCCGGCTGTCGTACTGGTCGAGGTTGAAACGGTGGTCAGCCCAGAGCAAGTCCCGTTTGAAAGGGCGATATTCAAGCCTGAAACATTAGCCACCGGCGTTTTAGCGGTTAAGATCACATCCGCACCCGAGACCGCCGTATCATATAAAGCTGAAATATTCGCATTGTCTTCAATGGCTGTTTTTATCTTGCCCGCCACTATGCTCGCCGTATCCGATGAGACCACAGGCACGGATAGTGTGATCGGCGAACCTGTCATGCCGCTTGATGTCACAACAACAGTGGCATTGCCTTCGCCGCTTAGGAATACTTTCCAATACCTTGCTGATGTTTCTGTAAACTTCCAGACCTGACCCATCCTTGAAAGCCCTGATATATCTGTCCAATCGCTGTCGTTGTCTGAGCATTGTATTTTAAGCGTATCGAGCCTTGCAGACGGTACGGTCAGAATGTCAATCTTAAGCGTATTACAGGCCCTTGAGGAACCGAAGTCTATTTTAATTGGGTTTACGTCGCTTACCACGCAGGAGGAAGGATACATCGTGTCATCATAACAATCCCACCAAGCTATGGGGTCACGATAGTTACGACCTGTATATGGCGTTTTTGAAGCGAGGTCTCCAAAGGATACTCCGATACTTTTACAGGTCATCGCCGCCGTATGGTAATTTTCATACCAGTCGCCGCAGTTGTTCTCCAAATCCACCGTATAGTCCGTGCCTCCGGTCATTTCCGTGTCGTTTACAAAAATACGGACGGTCCCGGATTGTATCAACGGACATTTCATACTGAACTCGGTAGTAGCTCCGTCACCCTCGTCGATGACGAGATGGTCAACCGCATAGGGTGGGAAAACGTCATGGTTTGGGAAGGTGAACGCACCGACCCCGGCGACGCCGAGGTGCTTGACGATACGGTTGTTGCACTCGCTGTCAAGGAACGTAGTGACAGGCAGGTCGTACTGATAGGTAGTTGTATTGCCGGTACCGCCACTGAAGGAATAGCTTTTACTGCCGTGATACTTCACGTTCATATCCGAGGAGTACTCCACCGGAAAGCGTGAAAAGCGTACATACCCGTCCGTGCTGCCGGTAAGTAGCCATCGGGACAGATAATTGCTCTCAGCCGTGGGATACACACCGTTTGTGCCGAAACCGGACGAAGTGCAGGTGGCGTAGAAGGTTGCGGTTATATACACCACATCTGTATCAGTCTTTGCGATGGCAATCTGGTTCCCTTCGGAATCCTGCAGCATAGCGTGGGACATGATGTAGTAAGTGGTTGACCATGTGCCGCTGTAATAACCTTCGAGAGCCACCTCGGTAATGGTAGAGCCGTTGCATTCTGTCGCTTCCAGCTTGATCTGCTTTGTTGTGTGCGAAGTCGGATATTCATAAACCGTTTCCAGCGTCGTCACGGCTTTACGCGTCAGATGTGTAAAAAGAGCGGTATCCGTAACTGCAGGTGTTCCCGTTCCAGTGCCAACCGCAATGTATCTGAACAGGTCTGTCGTTTTACTAAGCGGAGAAGCCGTCAGCCTGCTGTTAAAATAGTAGTTCGTAATGACGTTGAAGCCGACTGCTGTTTGCTTGACCTTGCCGCTTGCGGCATCAACCACTCTGACGTCAAACCTGTTATGCAGAACGGCTCGTTCTTGTATCTTCATTTTGAAAACCTCCTAAATCGGTAATGTTGAAACAGGCTGCAGGCTTACAGACGAAGCCACAACCGCAATGACAGCCGTATGCGTAGGCTGGTAACACTCGGTGAAAACAGCCTCGTCAATCCAAACTCCCGCCGAAATCGTGGATATGGCTGCAGTCTCATTTTCATAAGTGAAGTAGTCCATAGTTTCTGCGGCAGCGACAGCACTCAGCGCGGGCAGGAACCATCTTTGTGAGCCGAGCTTGTAATACCAGAGCGAGCGGTATTCTGGCATTGTAATGGTTACCGCCACCGTCCTGCGGATATCGGAGCTCGTATATAGAACAAGAGCCTGTTCCTCGCTGTCATAGGAAGCGGAAGTAACGGTCACTCCTGAAACGGAGAGAGTACATTTTGACGGGAATCCCGCATCGATACTTCCGTTCAAAGGCTTTGTGAGATGAATTTTAAAGCCGTAGCAAACAAAGCTCATCTCGCGGTTCAGTTTTTCCACCGAGGCCACGGAGATTTCTTCTGTGTCCGGTTCATCCAACAGAACATAGGGATAAGCGGTATTCCCGTACGCGTACTCCTTATTCAGCGTGTTCAGTTCGGTTATATCGGAAATCCACATCCTTACATTAGAGGCGTTGATGTGGACCGTTTCCGGCCGGACGCTCATTCCGGCATAGTTTCGGTGAGTAAGTGCCAGCAGCATCCGACCGCTGTTATGAGTCAAAAACCCGATGCGGAAATCGTTTGTTCGGATAACTGATAACGTCGTGTTTCCCGTACCAAGGGTGGATACTTCATGCTCTGCTTCCCAGACATAAGAGCCGTTTTCCTGACAGCAGAGCGCACGGTAAAATACCGAGCCGCTTTTGAGATAGCCGATGATCAAGCCTTGGTCAAGGTCCGGTTCAACGCTGGACTGCCAACCCTTACAGGCAGATATCTGAGAAACGCCTGTGGCAAGCAGAGAGGCATTATCGCTGTCCGTCCAGCTTTGAACATACAGATTGCCGTTACGCACATAAAAAACATAAGGGTATTCCTCGGTTTGAAGGTAATACCATTCCTTTTCGGCGTTCATTTTCCACACGCCGTTAAATTCAATCGCCACATCGGTTGCTGTACCAAGCGTCCACTGGTATTCCCACGGATACTCCAAGGCAGCCGGGAACTTCCTTTTATACACCTTAGCGACTCCGTCATCCAAACAGATGGCATAAGCCAGAGATAAATCAGATTCACCGGCGGACTGGCGCACAGCCACATCGCCGAACGCTGGAGCGATGTCCTCGTGAATCGGCTCAGAGAGCAGTGAATTGACGGAGGTCTGTGTGGCTACTACACGGAGTTTTGCTAAGCTGTCAGTGTTTTCTACCTTGAAGCGGTTAGCAAGTTTTTCTTTCAGCGCCGTCGGTATGCTTCTCATGGTTCGCTCACCTCGCTTGCCGCCGCAAGAGTGGCTGTCACCTTATACCAGCCCGCCGCTTGATAATCAAAGTTACCAAGTTCAATAATTCTTCCGGTGAAAACGCCCTGTTTTACAGAGCACTCAAGGAGCGGAACGCTATCCTCGGCTATCATCAATGCGACTTTCCCGGCTTCATTAACATAGAGAGTCAGCTCATAATGTACGGTCGGCGAGCCGAAACGGGTCAGATACTCTGTACCGTTAAGGGCGGTCTGCACCGTGCGTATGACCTCCTGCGTTTTTCTAAAAGATACAAAGCGCGTGATAATTTCACTTGTCTCTGTATTTATCAAATAACTCATACACGCACCTCCTGTCTGAGCCGGTCGATAATGATGTCCACGACTGAAATCATTTCACCGTCTGAACCTACTCCTTCCACACGAATAACGCCCGTATGCTCTACAGTTTTCTTTACGTCAAGCGAGGTATCGTTCATCACTCTACCTATGCCAGTATTCATATCAAGATCAAAGTCAGTTGGGATCGAGTCAGTAATGTCTTTTTCAATGCCCTTCATGGAATCGGTGAATCCGACGCCGATGCCGAGGCCCATATTTTCGCCGATACCTGCAAACACCTTTGACGGTGAGTTGATGCCCAGCAGACTTTTTGCTCCATCAACAATTCCGGAAAAGAAGCCGCTGACTTTATCACTGATCCAGCTGCCCATGGATTTAATTCCATCCCATAGGCCGGTAACGATGTTCTTGCCAATCTCAAAAACAGCACCTACAGCTTTGCCCAGCCCAAGAACTAGAGCTGAGATAATTTGAGGTAAGGATGCAACAAGCTGTGGTATGGCCTTGATAAGACCTGCCGCAAGTTGAACGGTAAGCTGTATACCCATTGAAATGATGGCAGGCAGGTTGTTGGTGATGAAATTGATGATGCTCGTAATAATTTGAGGCAGTGCAGCAATCAGCTCTGGCAGTGCGTTCAGTAATCCCTCTGCCAAGCCCTTGATAATTGCGAAGGCTGCCTCGAGAATTTTGTCCATGTTATCGAGCAGCACCTGAACGATCAGGAGAATTGCCTCAACGATGGAAGGGATCAGTTCAGGCAGAGCTTCTGAAATACCCAAAGCCAGAGTGACGATCATCTGAATCGCAGCTTCAATGATGGCAGGCAGATTGTCAATGATGCCTTGAACCAGCGTAAGGACAAGCTGCAGAGCGCCTTCTGTGATAGCGGGCAGCGCCTCAATTAACCCTTGAAGCAGCGTCATGACGATAGAGGAAGCACAATCAACGATCGTTGGTAAGTTCTCAACGATTGAGCTTACGATGGCCATGACAATGTCCATACCAACCTGAATGATTTTTGGGAGGTTCTCCATAATCATGTCCACCAGACCGCCGACCGTGCTGCCAATAACCTCGCTGATTTTATCGAAGTCATCACCAGCTTCAACCAGTCCGGAGGTGAAGTCTCCAAGTAATGAAACTCCATCATCGGCGAGGGTTTGAAGCTGTGGTAGAAGCACAGTTCCCATCACTCGTTGTGCAGCTTCCGAGCCCTGTTTTAGCCTCTGTACAGAATCATCAAACGCACCGAGCTTTTCGATGCTTTCTTCACTTAAGACAGCACCCATACGCTTTGCTTCCTCGGTTAGTGCGGCTATGCCAGCACTACCTTGAGCAATCAGGGGATTTAGCTCTTGCGCGCTCTTGCCAAAAATCTGCATAGCAAGAGCGTCTCGTTCGGTCTCGTTTGAAATTTTACCGAGGGCATCAATGGTTTCCCAATATACCGTCTCGCTGTCCCTGAGCTGGCCGTTTGAGTCTGCCACGGAGATGCCCAGCTTCGCATATGCATCAGCGAATTTTGCCGAGCCATCTCTGGCATTCGACATTGATTTTACCTGCTTAGACATGGAACCGGTTAAGGTCTCCATGGAAACATCAACAAGGTCAGCCGCATAGCTGTAGGCCTGCAGACTTTCTACGGACATACCGGTGACGGTGGATTGTGTCAGCATCTCGTCTGCATAAGCGGCTGCTTCAACCGTCATGTCTACGAGTGCTTTGCCAGCCCCAATTGCAGCAGTGCCGATAGCTGCGAAGGCCACCCCCATAGCCGCACCGACACCCTTGACGACGGAGCCCAGCTTTTCAAATTTACCTCCGGCTGAGTCCGCATCTTTGCCTGTTTTATCAAGCTCATCGCCGAACTGGTCCGCTTGCTTTTCAGCTGCGTTAAACTCGTCGGCGACGCTATCCAGAGCTTTTTCATTGCCCTTTAGCTCACGCTCCATACTATTGAGTTCAGCTTGGGCGTTATTGAGCTGAACCGCCCATGCTTGAGTACGGCGGTCATTTTCACCAAACGATGAGGATGCATTCTCAAGTGCTTTACGCAGGGTTTCGATTTTATCCTTTTGAGCATCGATCTGCTTGGTGAGCACCTCATTCTTGGAGGTGAGGGACTGGACGCTATTTTCGTTTTTGCCAAACTCAGACTCGACCAGTTTCATTTCGGAGCCGAGAACCTTGAAAGACTGATTGATATCGGCAAGGGCTCTTTTGAACTCTTTTTCACCCTCGACGCCTATTTTTAGGCCAAAGTTATCCGCCATGTTCCCATCACCTCCTTAAATCCCGTTTGGTATGATTTCATCGATGTAATACTCACGGGCTGCCTTCGCGAGTCCGTTGAACTGCTTGTATACCTCCCACTGGTCGAGTAAATGCCCGATCGGCATCAGCCAAACTTCATGCTCAGACCGATGAAGGAGGGATACACCATAAAAAATCAGTCGGGCAAACAACTCATCGTCGCTTACCCGACCTGTGCGTTTTTTGAGGGTTCATCCTCGCTTTCAACATGGCGCTTCGTTCCTTTATACATGGCATCCATGATGGCGTTTTTATACTCCGCGAGCTCGAAGGGAGAGGTGAGAAGCTCAACAGTTTCCTCCGTAAGCAGATCACGCTTTTTTGAAGGGTTCTGCAAGTTGTGAACCAGCACCGATTGATTGGCCAGAAGAGTGATAAGCCAAACAACCTCATCCAGTGCCATCTCAAAATTCTCCGTTTTCATGAGCTTCTCGCCCAAATTAGAAAGACCGCCATATCTCTTGGCGATCTCCTTCGTTGCCTTAGTGGTCAGGAGCATTTCATACTCTTGCCCACCGATTGATATTCCTGAACTTCTTTCATTATCCATTTGCTATCCCTCCGTTATGGTGTGACGGTGAAAACAGGCTCATAAACCTGCGTATACCAGCCGGTGATAACGGAAGCTGGAACGCTCGTATCGTCCTCATTTACCTCTGATTTCCACGGATGCTTTCCGTTGCCATCAAGCTTATTTCTTCGCACCACAGTTCCTTCGATAGTCGGGGTGGAAAAGGTGATGCTGTCGCCCTTGGTGGCGAGGTTGGTAGCCGGGATGCCGAATACCACACGGTATAGCCAGAAGTATCGATATTTACCGTTTGATTTCTTAGCTCTGAAACCAACGGCCACAGGGGAACCGCCATCCTCGCTGCCGGATACAACGACGTTATTATCGTCAAGCGTTGCTCCGGTCAGGTCCTCAGCTGCTGTCACGCCGATATCATCAATGCCGAGGGAAAGGGTCCCGCTCTTGAATTCCTTCACGATTTCAGCAGGCCCATCATCGGCATATAGCGTTGCTTCAGCAAGCTCTACGGACAAATCCGCCTTCATCGCTTTTGCAAGTTGGATGGGCGTACCGTAGGTTTCATTGCCGCTCAAGTCCTCTGTGATTTTGGCATAGTACAATTTATCTAATCCGATTGTCGCCATTTGTTAATCCTCCAATTCGTAGTTTTTCGCCACATCGATGGCGTAATGGTGATAGCCGGTGTCATCCTCATGTCCGACGTACCGGCGATCGGTTATTATGAAATCCGCATCCAAAAGAATGCGGACAATTTGGTTTTTGACAGCCGTATAGCTTCCCTTGTCAAATAGGGATATCCGTGCCTCCTGGATTTCATGCCGGGGTTTATCGTCGGTGTATAGCTCAAATGTATCAACCATCGGCGTGATCACAGCATATCTATCTGGCGCAGGATCTGAAAACACGCCTGTTTCCAGAGGAACGAGTGGTGAGATGAGGGTGTTGAGTTCACTAAGAAGGCTCATATTTTATCAACCTCCTCTTCAAACGCCCTAATCATCGCATCCACGCAGGCATTTTTACTTGCCGTTTTCGCGGGCTTCAGAAAAGGTTTAGGTGGCTGTCCATGTTTGCCATATTCCAAAACTCCTGCAACCATAGCATTGCTTTTGCCATCCCTACGAGGTTCGGAAAAGCCGACCTTGACGTTGAAATTTCCATCCCGGTCTTGTCTGGCAGAGGAGACTCCAAGGGCTGAAACGAGCTCACCAGTGGATCTGCTATCTTTCTTAGTGCCATTTCCAATAACACTCTGTAGGTTGCTTTTTACTTTAGTTTCGACAACCTCGCCGCCTGCTTTCAGTACGCGGGGAATAATCTCATCTGTTTTCTCACCAAGCCTTGAGAGCTTCATCAGAAAGTCCTCCGGCATTTTAAATGTTGTTTTAGCCACTGGGTTTCACCTCCTTGGCAAGAACCTCAAGATACATGCCGCGCCCTTTGACATCTTCCACCGAGGTAATTTCAAAGCGACCCTCTTTGTTCACCACAATCATCGCAGTCGTAATGGTCACACCGGGTATGCGGCGAAAACGGAAAAGGTCGGTGGCTTCAGAGAAGCTGGCTCTGTTTGCCCATTTCTCATTGCCGTGCCGACCCTCCCGATACGCTTTGACAGAGGCGATGATGTTGTCAACTTCGGTTTTAAAGCCCTCATGATCCTTCATGGTCACTCTTTCAATGATGTCAATGAAAGTGTTCATCTTTCCATAGCTCATAATCACACCTTCCAATCCCGGTCCAGCCGAAGTAAGAGGTTGACCGTATTCCAAACCTGCTGTCCAGCCTGGACATTGTCCGCAAAAAAGCCGCCTGTGCTGCCGTCCCTTGATTCATAGAAGTGGGACGACAGCATGATAACGGCTTGCTCGGTGGTGGGTGTCATTAAGCTGGCTGTATAGGTGTTTTCGGGTAGATGCTGATAGCTCTCGGCGTACCTGACGGCAGCGGTGATGTACATCTGCAAAAGTTCATCATCTGCCGAGTGCTCAAGAATGAGGTTTGCCTTAACTTTTTCAAACAGTGTCATACCGTCACCATCCTTTCATTGTTCTTAACTATCAGCCGCCATAAGCCCAGCAGCTTTCAGCTTTGCAAGCAGCGCATTGAAATCAGAAAGGAGTCCTGCGATGTCCTCAGCAGTGCTTGCCGTTTGATTCTCGGCTATGGACGGTTCCGGCACAGTTGGGTAAGTTGGAACATAAAGAATTCCGTCAGGACCGACTTTTGCAGGAACGGTATCCGTTTCTGTTTTAGCCGCTGCCTTGATTCCGCCCAGCGTGGTTTCAGTAGCGATGGATACAGAAGCAGAAGGAAGCCCCGTTACCGAGGCTCCCTCCTTGATTTCAAGCGTGCCGCCTATGACGGTTTTCTCGCCGCCTTGTTCGGTGTAGTTCTTTGCGTTATAGCTCATTTTGCACCTCCGTTAGGCTTTCATCTTGAGAATCTGAATTGCTTCAGGAAGCACAAGTTTGCCGTCTACACGTTCTTTGGCCATAAAACCAACCATGCCGTGTCCGGCGAAAAGTTCTTTTAGCTCCATGAAGGAACGGATGCCACGATCACCGATGTTGTAATAGCTAAAATCTCCGAAAGCCATCACAGGTTTTCCAGCTTCGATGGTAGGGACATAAGCTGAAGTATGGATGTTATAACCTAGCAGTTTGTCAGGTTCTCCGACTTGATACGAAGGTTGCCAAATATATGCACCATTGCCATCCTTCAGCTTACGAAGAACAGAAAGAGTCTGGTCGTTCGTAATAAAAGCTGCATTTTTTCTGTATGGACGCTTCAGCGCATAGACAAGATTGATAACCTCATCCGCTGTGATGGAACTTCCAGCGGTAGTAACGCCAACTTGAGCACCACCCGTAGCCGCAAAGATACCTAGTGGCTTGCCGGTACCATTTCCGTTTAGGAAGGCATCCTCCTCTGCATTGGCCAGAGCTTTGGCAAACTGGTCAAGGATATAGCCTTCGAGGTTGAATGCATTGTCGTAGAGCAGTTCATCGGTGACCTTTACAGCGACATGAAGTTTATGGGCATCAAGAAGGATTTGTGCAAAAGTTGCGTCTCCAAAAGTGAGCTCGCCGCCTTCTTCAATCCACGCTGCGGCAGGTTTTGTTGCAGCAATATTGATTTTATGGTCGCCACTGGTCCTGATGGTTGTACCAAGTTTTCGGAAGATGTTCTCCTCTGTTAGACCATCAATAAGGCGACTATCATATTCGTCTGGGACAAGATACCCACCGTTTGCATCAATGCCTTCCTGCAAAACATTGTCGACTCTCTTGAAATTGGATCGTAGAGCTTCTAACATAGCCTTTTTATATTCAGCAGAAGCCGTTCCTGTTTTTACTTCAGCCCCTAGCACAGACGGCCTACCAGTCAAAGGTGTGTTTAAGGGCTTTGAAAGCTCGCGGTCGAGGGCTTCCTGCTTTTCCAGACGGTCGATTTCATGACCGAGTGCGACAACATCAGCCTCCATCTTGTCGTAAACGGCGGTATCCTCAGCTGAAACGATGCCGTCCGCACCACGTTTGGTGTCGAGAAAAGCCTTAGCTGTTTCCCATGATTTTGCGCGTTTCTCACGCAGTTCAAGAATTTTGTTCATAGTATTTTCCTCCTCAAATTTAGTGTTGAATTAAAGAGAGCCGCTTCTCCAGCGACTCAACCGGTGTACCTGCTTGTTGTTTAGGCATCTTTGGCTTTACTTTGTCCAATAGAGAGTTGGTA
>JAXGOV010000008.1:0-137282 GCA_040767305.1 Candidatus Metalachnospira sp.
ACTATTATTGGAGGAAGATAGCTATGGTTATAATGGTTGTAGATGGACAAGGCGGAGGAATTGGGAAAGTACTTGTTGAAAAACTGAAAGCTGTTGTTGGAAACGAGCATGAACTCATTGCAGTAGGAACAAATGCAATGGCAACCATGGGGATGATGAAAGGCGGCGCAAAAAATATTGCAACAGGAGAAAATGCTGTGATATATAATGCCAATAGAGCCGATATAATAGTAGGAGGCATAGGTATAGTAGCAGCAAATGCGATGCTTGGTGAGCTTTCACCTTCAATGGCGGCGGCAATAGGAGACAGCAAAGCAATTAAAGTTCTTATACCTCTGAACAGATGCGGTTTAAGAGTTGCAGGTGTTAATATAGACTCATTGCCGGCTATGATTGATGATGCAGTCAGAATAGTAGCGGATTATATAAAATAATAAAAAAATTTGAGATATCAGTTAATAGATAATTATTTCTATTATTTATAGCAAATAGTTTATTGTTGCAGGGGTGTACATAAAAGGGACTTATTATTTGACGGAATGATACTCTTTTGGTATTTACGGGATGCCGGAAAAGTTATATACTTTTTAGGAGGAACAGCAGTGGAATTATTATTGACCTTTGACGATATTGTAATACATTTTGTGAATGACAGTATTAGAAATGAAATTCTCAATAAAATAATGGAATTTGTATCTATGCTTGGAAATGGCGGCATATTGTGGATAGGTTTTTCATTTGCTTTTATTTTGATGGGTGGCGAAAAGAGACGGATTGGTCTTCTTATGTTAGCTTCATTGGCTGTTGAAGCTTCTGTATGCAACATTATTATAAAGCCGGCTGTTGGAAGAATAAGACCATTTGATGCGCATGATATGGAAATAATAATAAATAAACCATTAGATTATTCTTTTCCTTCGGGACACACAGCAGCTTCGTATGCCGCGGCATATTCTTTGTATATGTCGGACAAGAAAAAAGGCGGAAAAATGTTGTATGTAGCAGCTCTAATGGGGTTCTCACGAATATATTTGCTTGTACATTATCCGACAGATGTAATTGCCGGAGCACTTTTGGGAATTTTGTCTGCTATATCTGTTAATAAATTATATTTAGTAAGCAAAACACGCAGCAGGAGTTAATAACTCCTGCTTTTTTATTTTATTTTTGTTGAGAATATATATATTTGGTGATACAATTTATCTATTGTCAATTTGGAGGTACCATAAAATATGGAAGATACAGTTTTAAAACATGAAAATCCTATGGGATATGAACCAATCGGCAGGCTTTTGAGAAAGTTTGCCATACCATCTGTAATAGCTATGCTTGTAAATTCTATTTACAACATAGTCGATCAAATTTTTATAGGTCAGGGAGTAGGATATTTGGGAAATGCTGCAACAACAGTTGCTTTACCCATATTAATCATCACGCTTGCAGTTGCAATGCTTATTGGTGTGGGAGGAAATGCGTTTGCGGCTATAAAGTTAGGCGAAAAAAATATGAATGAAGCAGAACAGACATTGGGAACGGTATTTTTTATATCAATAGTTGTCGGTATTGTTATGGCTGTTTTAGCTTTTGTTTTTTTAACGCCGCTGCTGAATTTGTTTGGTGCAACAGAAAGTAATTTTACATATGCCTATAACTATGCTTCTATTACAATAATAGGAACACCATTTATTCTTGTAGGCATAGGTTTATCAAATTTTGCAAGAACCGACGGAAGTCCTCGAATTTCTATGGCAACAATGTTAGTAGGAGCAATAATGAATACAATTTTAGACCCTATATTTATTTTTGTATTCAATTGGGGAGTTAAAGGAAATTTGCTATAGCTACTATTATGGGTCAGATTACATCATCAATTCTATTGATCTTGTATTTTGTTAAAAAAGGAAATATGCGTCTTAAAAGAGAAAATATCAAAATTAGGATTTCTCTTATTAAACATTCTATTGCACTGGGTACATCAAGCTGTATAACTCAAGTATCTGCTGTAATACTTCAAATTATATTAAACAACTCGTTGGTCAAATACGGAGATTTGACTGAAGTCGGCAGTGATGTAGCTTTAAGTGCTATGGGAGTAGTGCTCAAAGTCAGCATGATATTGCTTGCTGTTAACATCGGCATCGCAACTGGTGCACAGCCAATTTTGGGGTATAACACTGGAGCAGAAAACTACACAAGAATAAGAAAAACATACTTACTTGCTACAGGTGTTGCTACTGCCTTTTCTTTGCTTGGATGGTTTGCTTGTATATCATTTCCGGGTGCAATAATATCAATATTCGGTAATGACAATGCACAGTTTACTGCGTTTGGAATCAGATGTCTGAGAATATTTATGTTTGGAATATTTACTTCGGGATTTCAGATGATTACAACTACTTATTTCCAAGCTACTGGACAAGCTGCAAAAGCCTCAGTACTTTCTATGCTCAGACAACTTATACTTTTTATACCATTAGTTATTATATTGCCGTTGTTTATGGGACTTGATGGGATTATTTATTCTGGGCCAATTGCGGATTTTGCTTCTACAATAATAATCCTTATATTCGTTGTGCTGGAAATCATTAAACTTAATAAACATGTTGAGAAAGAAAAAAGCGTAATAAATGCTTGAAATGTACAAAAGTTTATGAATAATTAATGAAAAAATGTTCTTTTTTACAAACAAATGATGCAATTGACATAATGATATATTGCATTTTCAACATAAAAATGGTATTATAAATTCAGCTTGGGTTAAGCTAATGGGGAAATTGTTAAAAGATTTAATAAGGAGGATATAGTTATGGCAAATTTCAGTTTTAAGTATGGCGATGGACATCTTGATTTCTCATATCCTGATGAGGACATTATAAGAGTTATTGAACCTGCACATGTACCTGTTCCCGAAGGAACTGACGAAGATAAGGTAAGAGCAGCTCTTGACAATCCTATTGGATGCGGAAAGCTTGAAGAAATCGTTAAGCCCACAGATACAGTATGTATTCTTGTTCCTGATATGACAAGACAGTGGGGTAAACCGGCAGAAGCTATCAAAGTTGTTGTTGAAAAACTTGAGGCTATTGGAGTAAAATATGAAAACATGCTTATTGTTTCTGCAACTGGTACTCATAGAGACCAGACACCTGAGGAACATGCTCTTATAGTAAGCCCTGAAGTTTATGCCAAAGTAAAAGTTGTTGATCATAATTGTGATGATAATCTTGTTTGCCTTGGAAAATCATTTAGAGGAAATGAAATCTGGGTTAATAAAACTGTTATGAGTTATGATAAGAAGATTGTATGCGGCGCTACTGTATTTCATTTCCTTGCAGGCTTTGGCGGATCAAGAAAATATGTTCTTCCAGGTATTGCTGGACGTAGTACAATCATGAGCAACCATTCGCAGTATTTCAATCCAGGTGGAGTTGGAAGCGGAAGAAATCCTCTTGTTGCACCCGGAAGCTATGAAGACAGCCCAATAAGCAAAGAAATGTTTGAAGCAGCTGAAATGGCTGGCATTGATTTTGTAGTTACAAATGTTATTGCTCCTGATAAATCAATCGGATTCTGCTATGCAGGCGATCTTCATAAGAGCCACGAAGCAGCTGTTGAAAAATGCCGTGAATTTGATGGTGTTACAATTGATGAACTTGCCGACATGACAATCACATGTGCTATGGGATTCCCTAAAGACATCAACCTTTATCAGACAGGTTCAAAACCTATCAACAATGGTATTGGAACAGTAAAAAATGACGGCAATGGAGTATTTATAGTTGTATCAGAGTGCCGTGAAGGTTGGGGAAGTTCAGATACAGAAAGAATGGCTCTTGAGTTTGATAATGCATATGATCGTGAAGTTTACACAAGAGAGAATTATACAATTGGTCTTAATGTTGCTTACTTTATATTCCAGTATGCTGAAGACTATCACTTCATTCTTGTTTCATCAATGGATCCTGAACTCTTTAAGAAAACAAAGATTCATGCTGTTAAGACAGTAGAGGAAGCTATTGAATTAGGCAGAAGCTTTCAGGAAAAGAACATCCTAAAGCATACATCATGCCTTACGGAGCTAATACATGTGCTACATTAAAGAAATAAGTATAGAAATTATGCGGACACTTAGGTGTCCGCTTTTTTATAATTAAATAATATTTATTGAATTGTAGTAAAATATCAAGTATAATGTATCCAAAGATTTTTAATATGTAAGATTTCTTTGACAGAAGTCAAAGTTAAATACTTTAAGGAGGAGTAATATTTATGGCAAAGTATACTTTTTTGTATGGTGACGGCAATATTGATTTCGAATATCCGGAAGAAGACGTAATCAAAGTGCTTGAACCTGCACAGCTTGAAAAATCTTCAAAGACTGAAGAGCAAATTATCAGGGACGCAATTGAGAATCCTATTGGAACTCCTAAGCTTGAGGAAATTGTTAAGCAAGGACAAACTGTTTGTATTGTTGTTCCCGACGTTACAAGAGCATGGGCCAGACCTTCTGTTATTTGTCATATTCTTGTTGAGAAACTTGAAAAGATTGGCGTTAAAGACGAGGACATCCTTTTTATTTCAGCCGTTGGCACTCATAGACTTCAGGAAGAGGAAGACTTTGAATTGCTTATCGGAAAGGATTTCTGCCAGAGATTCAAACATCAGAATCATTACTGTGATAGTGATGACTTTGTAGTTACAGGTACATCATCAAACGGAAACGTAATGGAGTGCAATAAGTTTGCTATGGATTGTGACCATAGAATTCTTGTTGGCGGTATTGTGTTCCATTTCCTTGCTGGATTCGGCGGTGGCAGAAAAACTGTACTTCCTGGAATTTCAAGCAGAAAGACAATTGACTTTAACCATAAGCTTTACTTTAAACCGGGCCCTGCAGGCAGTGGTGCAGTAGAAACATGTGCAAACGGTATCACAAAAAGCAACCCTGTGCACGAAGACATGGTTGAAGCAGCTAAATTTGCTAAAATTTCATTTATTGTTAATGCTGCTGTTGACAGAACAAATACAATTGCTCAGTGCTTTGCCGGAGATATTGTTGAAGCTCATGAAGCAGGCATGGATTTTGTTAAGAACATGGACGGCATTAAACTTGATGAACAGGCAGACCTTGTAATTGCTTCTGCATGTGGATATCCTAAAGATATTAACTTCTATCAGGGAGTTAAACCTATATTTAATGCTTTTGGTGCTGTTAAACCTAAAGAAGGCGTACTTATTCTTGTTTCAAAATGCGGCGAAGGTTGGGGTAACCCGGATACTGAAAAGTTTGCATTTGAGTTTGATAACATGCTTGACAGAGAAGTATATTTGAGAGAAAACTTCGGTATAGGCAGATATGTTGGATTTAAACTTTTTGAGGTTGCTACTCAGATTCATTATATTCTTGTTTCAGATATGGCTCCCGAATTGTTTGCAAAGACAGATATAATTTCTTGCAAGACAGTTGAAGAGGCTGTTGCAAAAGCTCATGAAATTACAGGCAAAGAAAAAATGTCAACATATATTATGCCTTTCGCAGCAACAACAATGGCAAGTATGGATCTTTAAAGATAACTTTAACGATAAAAGAGATACCAATTGGTATCTCTTTTTATATATTATTTAATTTTAGTTATATAATCTTTTTTTCTTGGTGAAGGTTCTTTGTCAGCCTCAGCAGAGTAGCCAAGCACACAGTTTCCAATTCCTCTGTAATTACCGGTAATGCCCCATTTTTTAAGAAGTGCTTTTCCGTCTTCCCTTTCAAATGTTTCTTTAGCACGGTGTATCCAGCAAGAACCAAGTCCAATGCTTGCAGCAGCGTTCATCATATTTCCGAGAACAAGGCTGCCGTCTTCAACACATGTTACTCTGTCAGCGTCAGCTAATACTACAATTACTGTTGGAGCTCCATAGAAAGGATCCGTTCCGGGCCTTCCGAAGACTTCGGCATTAATTCTTGAAAGTTCCGCTATTGTTTCCTTATCCTGAACTGCAATAAGTATTGGGCTTTGTTTACCCATGCCCGTTGGTGCCCATATTCCGGCTTCGAGTACAGCATCAAGCTCTTCATCATTTATTTGTTCTGGTTTGTACGCACGACAGCTGCGGCGCTTTTTCAATGTTTCAAGAGTTTCATTTTTCATAATGATTTCCTCCTATTTTTTAGTTCATTAGTTTAGTTCCTATTTTAATTGATCCCTTATCACAACGGTTTCCCCATGAGTCAATAAGCACACCGTCACGATATACACATATGATTTCACAGTTATTGGGGCATCTTCCGCAGTTTGTGTCTCTTGTTTTGAATTCCATATCCTCAACCGAGAAGTCAAAAACATTTCTTTTACTGCTTCTTCCTGCTAAAATTGCAACTCCAAAAGCTCCCATAAGATGTCCGTTTTCATCTACAATTACATCACATCCAAGCGCTGCCCTAAAAGCTTCAATTACACCGATATTTTTGCTTACGCCTCCTTGAAAAACTACGGGAGATACAATTTTTTTACCCTTGCCGACGTTGTTAAGATAATTTGAAACAACTGCTTTGCAAAGCCCTGCAATAATATCCTCTTTTGGATGGCCCATCTGAATTTTGTGAACTAAATCCGATTCGGCAAAAACTGTACATCTTGCGGCTATCTGTGTTGGATGTTTTGATTTAAGTGCGATATCACCAAAATCTTCAACTTCTACTCCAAGTCTTTTCGCCTGGCTTGAAAGGAAAGATCCTGTGCCAGCTGCACAAAGTGTATTCATCGCATAGTCTATGGCTACTCCATTTTCAACAAGTATTATTTTAGAGTCCTGCCCTCCTATTTCAAGGATTGTGCGAACATCGGGATATAGAGATGTTGTACCAATAGCGTGTGCAGTAATTTCGTTTTTTATCATTGTTGCCCCAACCATGGCGCCGACAAGGTTTCTCGCACTTCCGGTTGTTCCTGTTGCAACTATACGGTAATTATTTTTATCAAACTGGCTTTCAAGAATGGCTATAAGTTTCTTGGCAGAACCAAGAGGGTTTCCTTCTGTCCATATGTATGCGCTGGCAAGTATATTGTTTTTTTCATCTATAATAACTCCTTTTGTTGAAATGGAGCCGATGTCTATTCCGAGATATGCCTCTTTCATTATAATACCTTCTTTCTCATACTTATCATATCATAAAAAGCTTCCAGTCTTGTAGCAAGTCCTGTATCGCTGGTCTGAGAATCATAAGTGAGATATAAAATAGGAACCTTATAGTCCTCACTGATGTTCTGCAGTACCGGCATTATATCTGTTTCCGGTGTGCATCCTGCTGATTTAACGTGAACAATTCCGTCAAAACCGTAGGATGCATATTTTTTTGCACACCAAATGTTTGCAGTAGAAGTGGGACCCATTTCATATTTACAGTATTCAGATGTTTCAACTTCAAGATTTTTAGCTTTATAGTGCAGATTTCTGTTAGTAATATTCATATAACGGTGAACTTCTACACCCATATCTGCAAGTTTTTGCTCTAGGTCAAGATTTGAAAAAGCATCCATTATGGTAAAGTACTCACCTATAACGCCTACTTTTAGAGGATTTTCGGGTTTGCTAATGGGGATTTCGTTGTATGACTTTTTTAGAGCTTTGTATGCAGCCGAAATATCCGTTCCGTTTGAGGCTGTTTCTATGGAAGTAATAAAATTTTTACGAGCTTTTTTGTAACTGCCGGGTGTATTTTCAAAACCGCAGTTTTTGTAATAAATGCTCTCTGCTTCGTCAAGGTGTTCTACGAGCTTAGTGCTTTCTGCAACAACCTTTGTAAGCTTGGCAAGAGAAAGCTTAGGATTAATTTGTTTGAGTGCTTTAATGTAATCCCTTGCTTTACCGGTGCTGTATTCAGAAAAATTAACAAAATCAAACTGATATCCTAAATCTCTTAATATTTGTTCCTGAAGCTCACCGTAATATCCAAGACGGCATAAACCCATTGACATAATAAGTGTATCGGCTCCGGCTTCAAGACAGTCCATCATGCTGCCAAGTGTGGTCTTAAATGGTGTGCATATGAAATCCGGGCTATATTTTGTTCCTCTTTCAAGTGTTCTTACTGTAATTGCTGGTGGAAGTATATAATCAGCATCAAGAGCATTTTCTGTGAAATATTTAAAGGCATAATTATAGTGGTTAAAGCTGGGGAAAGAGACCTTTTTTCTGTTGTTCATTAAAGTCTGCCTCCTTTGAAATTTAAAATATCAATGAAACTTTCAAGTCGTGTTTCCAGCCCTGCGGTACCGTCCTGGTCATCAAGAACAATATTAAGTGTAGGTATTCCGTTGAACTTTCTTATTATCATTTCATCGACCATTGAATCTGGACCGCAAGGGAATGCAGACATAAGAATAATACCATCAATTTTATCATTGTGTATTTGTATACTGCCAACTAATTCTCTGCTTAGCTCCCATTTTAGAGTTGGAGATATTCTTTCACTTTGTTTTAAAGCGTCTTTTCTATCAACAGTATCGGCATATATTGGAACAACCCCCATTTTTTTAAGATAATTTGTAACGGGTTTTCCGATATACGGGTCTTTTTCTACATAACTGTGAGCCACAATAAGTATTTTAAGACCATTTTTTTTATAAAGTGCTTCATCTAATTTAATTTTATTTTTTAGGCTGTCAATCTCGGCTTTTTTGGCCGTTTTATAGGCTGAAACAGCTTCTTTTTTAGAAAATCCAAGCTCTGTTCCAAGATCGGTAAATGCTTTTTCTTCGGTACGACCCTTTATTACGTCAATATTGTAAGAAATGAATTTTTGGTTAGTTTTTCGGAAAGTATTGCATACCATATCATATAAAGATTCAAACTTAGTACACATGTTTCTTTTAATAACAAAATTGCTGATTCTGGGAACAAGAATAAAATCACATTTTCCTATCAGTGATTTTACATGTCCAAGATATATTTTTGTACACAGGCAGGCTTCATCAATAGCTGCTACTGTACCAGATTTTAAAGTTTCTTTGTTAGTGGGGTCACTTATTACGCAGTCGATACCGAGAGCAGAAAAATAATTTTTCCACAGAACTTCATATCTGTGATAGAGCATAGCGCGAGGAAGTCCGATGGTAACAGATCTTGGTATCGGCGTTAATTCTATAGCTTTTCTCATGAATATATCACCTCATTATTGCGTAATTATCCCTAATTATAGCATAGTTAATTTCTAATTGTGAAAAATCAAAGTAAAGTTTGTTGGACAATTTTTTGATTTTGTTTCTTGAAAATTTATGGTATAATTATAAAAGAGGTGAATTAATTTGAAGATATCTACAAAGGGCGCTATGCTCTGCGTGTTATGATAGATTTGGCGGAGCATAATGACGGAAGCTATATTACATTGAAGGAAGTCTCTAAAAGGCAGGAAATATCAGAAAAATATCTAGAAAGCATCATTTCGGTCTTAAGCAAGGCTGGATTTGTAAATGGACTGAGGGGTAAAGGTGGTGGCTATAAGCTGTCAAGAAGCCCTGAAACATATACAGTTGGAAGTATCCTTAAGCTTACGGAGGGTTCACTTGCGCCGGTTGCGTGTCTTGAGCATAAACCACTTGAATGTAAACGCTCGTCATCTTGTAAAACTCTGCCTATGTGGTTAAAATTAGACAAATTAATTGACGATTTTTTAGAAGAAATCACACTTGATGAATTTATTAAACCTGATAGTGATTTGGGTGACTATATAATTTAACTGTATCTGCCGATTATTTATCGGCAGATATTTTTATCCTTAAAACCTATTGACACAATATGTTTTTGTGTGTATCATATAAACATATTAAAACTATATGTTTATATGATTATAAAGGGGGACTTATATATGATATATAAATCAGCAGATGAACTTGTCGGAAAAACACCGATACTTGAACTTACAAATTATGAAAAGGCACATAAACTCAACTCTAAGATACTTGCAAAACTTGAATATTTTAATCCCGCAGGAAGTGTGAAGGACAGAATCGCAAAGGGAATGATAGATGATGCCGAAGCAAAAGGTCTTCTAAAAGGAGGCTCTGTAATAATCGAGCCAACTTCGGGTAATACAGGAATAGGTCTTGCTTCAATAGCGGCTGCAAGAGGATACAGAATTATTATTGTTATGCCTGAAACGATGAGCATTGAAAGAAGAAAGCTTATGAAGGCATACGGTGCTGAACTTGTGCTTACTGAAGGTGCAAAAGGTATGAAGGGTGCGATAGAAAAAGTCTACGAACTTGCAAAAGAAATTCCAAACAGTTTTATTCCAGGACAGTTTGTTAATCCAGCAAATCCGTATGTACACAGAACCTCAACAGGTCCGGAAATTTGGGAGGATACAGAAGGCAAGGTGGATATATTTGTTGCCGGTGTAGGTACAGGCGGTACAATTACAGGTGTAGGAGAATATCTAAAATCACAAAACCCTGATATAAAAATCGTTGCGGTTGAACCTGCATCTTCACCGGTGCTTTCCGATGGCAGGTCAGGTGCTCATAAAATTCAGGGAATTGGTGCAGGATTTGTACCTGATGTTCTTAATACTAATGTATATGATGAGATTATTAAGGTAGAGAATAATGATGCGTTTGAGACTGGGCGAGAAATTGGAAGAAAAGAGGGTATACTTGTAGGAATATCTTCCGGTGCAGCTGTTTGGGCAGCAACTCAGATAGCTGTAAGAAAAGAGAACGCTGGAAAGAATATTGTTGTGCTTCTGCCTGATACAGGGGATAGATATCTTTCAACACCTCTTTTTGAATGATAATAATTATAATCACTTTAACAATAGTAACGATTTCAAAATTATTTTTGAAATCGTTATTTTTATACTTGACATAATGTGATTACTGTATATACTATATATATACAGTAACATCGAGGTGATGATATGAATATTGCTATAAGCAATAAAGATGACAGGCCGATATATGAGCAGATAGCATCAAAAATTAAGAAAATAATTCTATCAGGAGAACTGCAGGAGGGTGAAATGCTGCCGTCAATGCGTGCGCTTGCTAAGGATTTGAGAATATCGGTAATAACTACGAAAAGAGCATATGAAGAATTGGAAAAGGAAGGTTTCATAGTTACGGTAACGGGAAAGGGAAGCTATGTTGCCGAACATAATACTGAAATGCTTAAAGAAGAAAGGCTGAAAAGTATTGAAAAGAAGTTAGAAGAAATTTGGGAAGAGGCCAATCTATGCGGAATAAGTGCTGATGAGATTAAGGAAATGATTAATATTATCTGTATGGAGGATTAAATATGAATATATTAGAGGTAAATGGCTTAAAAAAGCATTATAATAATTTTGACATGGACAATGTGTCATTTAGTTTGCCTGAAGGTACAATAATGGGGCTTATAGGTGAGAACGGAGCAGGAAAAAGTACAGTAATAAATATGATAATTGGTGCAGTTATAAAAGATGGCGGAAAAATATATCTTTTTGGCAAAGATACAAACGATACAGATTATTTATTAAGGAATGATATTGGAATTGTTCTTGCGGGATGTGGTTTTCCTGAGGAACTTTGTGCATATGATGCCAATAAAATTTTAAAAAATATTTATTTAAATTGGGATGAGAATAATTTCTTAAATTCTTTGAGAAGGTTTAATTTAGATAAAAGAAAAAGATTAAAGATTATTCTACAGGAATGAAAATGAAATTTGAACTTGCTGTTGCACTGTCTCATAACGCAAAACTGCTTATTCTTGATGAAGTAACAAATGGCCTTGATCCAATGGCAAGAAATGAAATCTTAGATATTCTTTTGGATTTTATCCAGGATGAAAAGCGTTCGGTTTTAATTTCTTCGCACATTATCGGAGATTTAGAAAAGATTTGTGATTATATTACTTTTTTACATAAAGGTAAACTAATTTTTTCTGAAGAGAAAGATGCGCTTCTTGAGAAATATGCAGTTATAAATGTTGAAAAACAAAAATTGTCTGAGCTTGATGAAGGGGCAGTAATAGCACTTGATAAAACTTCGTTTTCTTCAAAGGCATTGGTGATAAAAAATATGATACCGAGAGAATTCGAGGTCGAAAAAACAAGTATTGAAGATATTATGCTTTTTTATATGAAGAGGGGTGCAGAAAAATGATAGGGTTGATTAAAAAAGATTTAATGATGGTAAAAAAGCAGATGCTCATTATTGTATTTCTTATGTTATTTTACTGTGTTGTTTTGGGAAATGGTAAAACGGCTGATTATCAATTGGGGTTATTTTCCGGGTATTTGGTAGCTTTTATGGCAATTTTACCAATAACTATGCTTGCATATGATGAAAAAAACAAATGGGGTAAATATGCTTCAGCTCTCCCTGTATCAAGAAATCAACAGGTTTTAAGTAAATATATTATAATGCTTGCACTTATTATAATTGGAATTATAGTATTTATTGCGTTGACCATTATGACAGGCGGAACATTTTCAAATATATCAACTCAGCTGGCTAGCACCTTTTCAACAGCCATAATTATGAGCTCAATTATGATAACACTTGCGTATAAGTTTGGAACATCAAAGGCAAGGTTTGTGTTCTTTGGACTGATATTTGTAATAATGCTTGTAATGAGTAAATTATTGACCGGAAAAACCGATATTAATATGTTGGAACAATTTGCCAAACCAAATGGATTTGAAATTATGTGTATAGTATTTGGTTTGTTGATTTACATTGCCAGCTGTTGTCTTTCAATGTACTTATTTTCTAAAAAAGATTTATAAAAATATTGGCTTCTTAATTAAGAAGCCTTTTTTTATTGAATTTATCAATAATAATGAGCTATAATAAATATAAGTCAAATTGATGTTCAATAGAGAAAATATAAATAATTATTATGATTAGAGGTGTTAATATGGATACTGGCATATCTCTTGATTCTTATAAAATTTTCTGTACTGTTGTAAAAAATGGAAATATGTCATCAGCTGCAAAGGAGCTTTTTATATCTCAGCCGGCAGTAAGCATGGCGGTAAAGCAGCTTGAAGAAAGGCTCGGAAGCCCTTTGCTTATCAGAACAACAAAGGGTGTACGACTTACGCCTGAGGGTGAAGTGCTATATACATATCTGGATAGAGCACTCAATATGATTAAAACGGCAGAGCATAAATATTTTGAAATGGCCAATCTTGAGCAGGGTGAAGTAAGAATAGGAGCCAGCGACATTGTAATTAGCGGTTATCTTATGCCGTACATAGAAAAATACAGCAATATTTATTCAGACATTAGAATTAAGGTTATAAACAAAACTACCTATGAATCGTTAAGGCTGTTGAAAAACGGAACAATTGACATGTGTTTTGTAAATTTGCCTATTGAAAACAGTGAGGACTTGGAAATCACCAAATGTCTGGAAATACATGATTGTCTTATTGGTGGTACTAAATACAAAGAACTAGCAAAAAACGGAGTTCAGCTTTCAAAACTTTCTGAATATCCGCTACTTTTACTCGAAGATATGAGCAACACAAGACGACAGCTTGATAAATTTGCGGCTGAAAATGGATTGATTTTTAAGCCGATTATTGAATTGGCAAGCTATGATTTGCTTATACAGTTTGCAAAAATTAACCTTGGTCTTACATTTATAATAAGAGAGTTTGATAACAAAGCAATTGACGGAGAAAGTATTTTTGAAATACCGGTAAAGCCTCAGCTGCCAAACAGATATGTTGGGTTAGTTAAATTAAAAAATGCTGCACTGTCATATGCTGCAAATAAATTCGTTGAAATGCTTGATTTGATGGAAGATTAAGGGATATTATAGAATACTCTTAATGCTTTATATAATTTGTTTAAAACTAAAATTATTTTATTTGCAAGTGATTGTTAAAAACTGCACAGTTTTTTTGTGGGTACGCAATAGTAATGTTATAGCATTATGACAAATTTAGTCGTTTTATAGCATCAATATTGAAATAAAATTAACAATAAAGTAGAATATATATGGGTTTAAACTTTTATATAAGTATAGGAGGAAGTAAAAAATGGGATCATTAGACGGTTTAAAAGTTCTGGATTTTTCAACTTTACTGCCAGGACCTTATGCAACACTTATGCTTGCCGATATGGGGGCAGAAGTACTTAAGGTAAGCGCTGCAAGCAAACCGGACATAGTTCTTGATTATCCGCCGTTTATAGGCGATACTGGAATTTCAGCTTGTCAGGCATGGCTTGGAAGAAACAAAAGACAATGTTCCTAAATCTTAAGACAGAGGAAGGTAAAGCAGTTGTCAAAGAACTTGTTAAAGATTATGACATAGTTCTTGAGCAGTTTCGTCCGGGAGTAATGGACAAGCTTGGACTTGGTTATGAATCACTTAAAGCTGTTAATCCGGGAGTTATTTATTGTTCGCTTACCGGATACGGTCAGAGTGGTCCGCTTAAGCTTGCAGCGGGACATGATATTAATTACATGGCAAGAAGCGGCATTATTTCTCATGCAGGAAGACAGGAGAGCGGACCTTCGCTTATGAACTTCCAGATTGCAGATATTGCAGTTGGTTCTCTTAATTCGGTAATAGGTATACTTGCAGCTGTTAACTACAGAAGAAATACTGGTAAGGGACAGTATATTGATGTAGCTATGATGGACGGTTGTGTTCCTTTTAATTCACTTGATGGTGCAAGCTTTCTTGTTTCAGGAAAAGAGCCCAAACGTGAAGGAGAAAGACTTAACGGCGGCTGTATGTATGATTTCTATGAAACAAAAGACGGTCAGTATATGAGCGTTGGTTCACTTGAACCTCAGTTCTGGAAATCTTTCTGTCAGGCAATCGGACGTGAAGACCTCATTGACGGAACAGTTTGGCCAGAAAACATAGGAGCGGTTAAAGCTGAAATAAGAGGAATATTCAAGACTAAAACAAGAGACGAATGGATAGAAGTATTCAGCAAATATGATGCTTGTGTTCAGCCTGTGCTCAATCTTAAAGAGGCTCTTCTTGAAGATGATCAGGTTAAAGACAGAAAAATGGTTGTTGATGTTGACCTTCCTCTGCATGAAGGTGTTAAGGTTAAACAGCTTGCAACTTCTATTAAACTTTCAGAATGTCCCTGTGAATATAAATTCGCCGGTTATCCGGTGGGGTACCATACAAAAGAAATCATTGATAAGCTTGGTCTGGATTATGCAGACCTTGAATCAAAAGGGAGTATTTAATTAATTACAAAAAAATGGTGAAACTAATTATAGCTTCACCATTTTTTTTATTTAAATATACATTCTATTACTTCATCGGCAGATATTTCACCTAAGATATCTTTAATAGGAAGTGAAATAATTTCTTTTTTAATTGCTGTGGGAGAGAACTCAGTCCCAATAAGAGCATTCTCAAGTAAATCAACATCTGTAACTGCCATGAAGTCACCATTTACCTTGCATGCGGATATTTTATCTTCAGTAATCTTAAGCTTTATTTCTATAAAACCTCCGTCAAAACGTGCATAGGTATTTATATCCATTGGCTGTGCGACACGAAAAGTCCATTTAGGGTCTGCATATTTTCTATGAGCCAGCTTGTTCACGTATTCAACATCTTCTTTAGTAAGAACATATTGAGTAATATCAGTATTTTTAAAAAAAGCTGATAAAAGGTTTCTTTTAAAATCTTGTATATTTGTTCCGTTTGGAAGATATTTTGATATATTTGTGACACGGCTTTCTACCGATTTAGTGCTCTTTGATTCAAACTTTTCGGGCCGAACATTGAGCGAGTTTGATATTTTTTTAACATCAGAATTATACAAAAGCGTTCCGTGATGAAGTATTCTATTTTTGTATATTCTTTGAGCATTTCCTGATATTTTTTGCCCATCAATGGTTATATCATTTCTGCCGTTAACTTCGGCAGCAACACCCATTTCAGCCAATGCATTAATAACGGGTTTTACAAAGTCATTTATTGTATGACCGTCTTTTTCATTTAAATCCGTTATAAATGAAAAGTTTAGATTTCCTAAATCATGATATACTGCACCACCGCCTGTTGTTCTTCTTACAACTGTAATATTGTTATCAGATACATATTGAGAATTTATTTCCTCATAAGCATTTTGGTTATTTCCTATTACAATTGTATTTTCATTTTGCCATAGTGTTACAAAGTCCATTTCAGGTTTTGAAGTAAGCAGATACTCCTCTAATGCCAAATTATAATATGGATTCGTACTTGTGTTTTCGATATAGTATAGTTTTTTGTTCATATTAACTGAATACTCCTATAATTTAATGTTTATTACAATAAAATTTAACGTATTCGTCTAGCAATTTAATAATAAAGCATATAAAATAGTTAAACGAATATCAAAGTTGACCGTTAAAAATTTGTGTGATATTATTATATCACAATAAATTCTGCAATGTAAAACTAAATTCTATAAATTGAAATTTTCAAAAAAAAGGAGGAAATAATAATGAGCGAGTTAGTTGGAAAAATTACCGATTTACCAGAAGCACTTGGAAATTTTATGCCTCATTCATCAAAGAAAGTAGTCTTTGGACCAACTCATTTTTGGTCTGATTATGTTTTGAGATGCTTTGACCTTGAACCTAACGCAGGTTCACATGAACCTCATACACATGAGTGGTGTCATTGGATGGTAGTATATGATGGAAAGGGAGTATTCGCAATTGATGGTGTTGAACATCAGGTAGAAAGAGGTATGTGGTGCCATATTCCCGGAAATGTACCGCATAATTTCTATAATGCATCAGATTCAGAGCATCTTGTATTCCTCTGCATAGTTCCTCCTGAAGGAGATGTAAACCCGACACTTGCAGGTTCAAAGGGCTGCTAAAAATTAATTGTCTAAGGAGAATTTTAAATGTACGAAAAAACATATAAAGTAACAGGAAAAAAAGTTGGTGATCTTGAAGTAGATATAGAAGCAAGAGGCCATAAGATAAAAGTTGATGAACCTATTTCAGGTGGCGGAACAGATAAAGGAATGAATCCTGTTGAAATGCTTCTTGGAAGCATTGCTTCATGTCAGACAATAACAACGTCGATCTATGCGGAGTCAATGGGTATCAAAATAGACGAAATGTCAATTGAAGTTGAAGGCGATATGGACTCAGCCGGCTTTATGGGTTATGCAAAATTTAGACCGGGATATACAAACATCAGGTCACATATCAAAATTAAATCAGAGTCAGACCCTGCAATGGTTCAGCAGCTTATTGACCTTGTTGAAATCAGATGTCCTGTTGAGGACTCGATTAAAAACGGAGTTGATGTAGCTCATTCAACACTTGAAGTAGATAAATAATATATAAGGAGAGTATATAACATGAGTGATGTAAAATTAGTTGGAAAAATTACTGACCTCCCTGAGGCTCCAGGTAATTTCATTGAAAACGCATCAAAGAAAGTTGTTTTTGGACCTACACATTTTTGGCCGGATTACGTTATGAGATGTTTTGATCTTAAACCAGGAGCTGGTGAGAAAGAGCCTCATACACATCCTTGGTCTCACTGGGTTGTTATTTATGACGGAGAGGGAGTTTTCTCAATTGACGGTGTTGAATATCCGGTTAAAAGGGGAGATTGGGTGCATGTTCCCGGAGACCATCCTCATTATAACTATAATTCATCATCTACAGATAATTTCTGTTTTCTCTGCATTGTTCCTCCGGAAGGCGATGTAAGTCCTTTGCTTAAGGGTAAGGGCTGCTAATAAATATTTTTTGATTTTAGGGGCGGTCTTTGACCGCCCTGTATTTTAAAAAGTTTGAGGTGAATCATATGGCAAAACTTTTGGTTTTACCAAAGTTATCTGTTGTAATGAAAGATGGTACTATAATTAATTGGTACTTTAATGAAGGTGACCACATAAGTGTTGGAGATGTCCTTTATGATGTTGAGGCAGGAAAAATGGGCGGATCTGCTGAATCAGAGGACGAAGGTACAATACTTAAAATACTTGCCGGAGTTGGAAAAAAAATAAAATGCGGAGACCCGGTAGCGATTATTGGTGAAGCAGGCGAAAATTTTGAAGATTTAATTCCAAAGGAAGAAGAAAAAACAGAGGAAGAAGTTAAAAGAACGACTATTACAGTTATAGGCAGTGGACCGGGAGGATATGTTGCCGCGATACGTGCTGCACAGCTTGGTGCAGATGTAACGCTGGTTGAAAAACGGCATATCGGAGGAACCTGTCTTAATGAGGGATGCATTCCGACAAAGGCTCTTCTTCATAGTGCAGAGGTTTATGAAGAAGCTAAAAAAGGTGAAAAGATAGGTGTCATTGCTAAGCCTCAGCTTGATTTTAGCAAGGTAATGGATAACAAAGAAGCTGTTGTATCACGTCTTGTAGGAGGCATTAATGCTTTGCTTAAGGCAAACGGTGTTAAGGTTATTAACGGAGAGGGCAGTTTTATTGATAATAAAACAATTAGAGTAGTAACTGAAGGCGGAGAAAAGGAAATTAAATCAGATAAATATATCATTGCGGTTGGTTCGATTCCGTCTGCTGTTCCTATTCCTGGAATTGATTCACCTCAGTGCATTGACAGTACAGGTGTGCTTTCTCTTGAAAGCGTACCTAAATCAATGATAGTAATTGGCGGCGGAGTAATCGGTGTCGAAATGGCTACTGCATACAGCACATTCGGTACTAAGGTTACTATTGTAGAAATGCTTCCGAGAATAATAATGAATATGGACGAAGATATGGTCAGCGTTGCCCAAAGATCTATCATTGAAAAGAGCGTAGATATTCTTACGTCAACGAAGGTTGTTTCTATTGAGAATAAAGGCGATTTAGCTTCGGTTAAAATAGAAAAAGATGGTGTAGAAAGTGTAGTTCGGGCCGAAAAAGTGCTTGTGTGTATAGGAAGAAAACCTGCAACTTATGGTCTTAATTTAGAAGCGGCGGGCATTGAGGCTGAAAGAGGAGTAATAAAAGTCAATGACCACATGGAAACCAACGTTAGAGATATATATGCGGTTGGTGATTGCATAGGAGGAACGATGCTTGCCCATATTGCTTCGGTTCAAGGAGAAACAGCCGCTGAGAATGCAATGGGGGAAGACAGCAGATATGATGAGAGGACAAATCCTGCTTGCGTATATACTCAGCCGGAAATGGCATCTGTTGGATATAATGAAGAAAAAGCTAAGAGTGAAGGCGTTAAGTATGATGTTGGAATGTTTAATCTTAGTGGAAACGGAAAATCAATTATCATGAACGGAGGAGAAGGATTTGTGAAAATCATTGCTCACAGCCGTTCAAAGAAGATACTTGGTATGCAGATAGTAGGTCCTAGAGCGACTGATTTGATTACTGAAGGTGCACTCGCTATAGGTATGAATGCCGGTATTGAAGATATTATAAAAACAATACATGCTCATCCAACAGTAGGAGAGGCCGTAAGAGAATCTGCACTTGCGGCAGACGGAAGGGCAATACACGGATAAAGATAAAAAGGGACTTCTTAAGAAGTCCCTTTTAAGTTTCCATATATGTTGCCTCTCTGCTATGTACTGTTTTTAATACAACTTACTGTGGCGGGTAGTGTAAAAATTAGCGAAAAAAACTCCCACAACTTTTTGGCTGTGGGAGTAGGTTATTGTTTAATTTATAATTGTTGTTCAAGAACTTCTTTTGCTTTTTTAAGTGCATTAGTTATTTTTGAAGCATCTTTTCCGCCGGCTTGAGCCATATTGGGACGACCGCCGCCGCCACCGCCGCATACTGCAGCAGCAGATTTGATGATGTTTCCTGCGTGAGCACCTGCTTTAACGGCATCATCTGTAGCCATTACAATAAGGTTTACCTTTCCGTCATTAGCCGAAGCAAGAACAATTACGCCGCTTCCAAGTTTATTCTTGAGCTGATCACCCAATGTTCTGAGTGCATTTGCGTCTGCATCTTTAACTTCTGCGCAAACAAGCTTATAGCCTTTGATGTCAACTGCGTTAGAGAGAATATCATTTGCAGCACTGCCGGCAATTTCGGCTTTAACTGATTCAAGTTCTTTAGCTGTCTGACGCTGTTCTGCAATTATTCCATCAATTTTCTTTAACATATTTTCAGGTGAAGCTTTTACTGTTTTGCATACAGTCTTGAGAAGTTCATCCTGGTGCTGATAGTATTTAAGGGCTGAAGCACCTGTAAGAGCCTCGATTCTACGTACACCGGCAGCAATACCGCTTTCAGATACGATTTTAAATGAGCCAACCTGTGCTGTGTTATTAAGGTGTGCACCGCCGCAGAGTTCAATACTATAGTCACCCATATTTACAACACGAACAACATTGCCGTATTTTTCTCCGAAGAGCGCCATAGCGCCAAGCTTTCTTGCATTTTCGATACTTTCCTGGCTAGTTTTAATAGGAAGTCCTTCAAGAATCTTTTCGTTTACTATATCCTCAACCTGCTGAATTTCTTCAGGCGTAAGAGCAGTAAAATGGGTAAAGTCAAAACGAAGTCTTTCCGGTGTAACATAAGAACCCGCCTGCTCAACATGTGTTCCAATAACTGTACGAAGGGCCTTCTGAAGGAGGTGAGTAGCAGAGTGATTTCTTGATGTAGCAAGTCGTTTAACTTTATCTATTTCAGCAACAGCTTTATCACCTACTGAAATACTGCCTTCAGTAACCGTTCCGATATGAGCTATTTTACCTCCTATAACTTTAATACAGTCTGTGATTTCAACTGAGCCCATTTCTGTTTTGATTATACCATTATCGCCAATCTGTCCGCCGCTTTCTGCATAGAATGGTGTTTTGTCAAGGAAAACAGAAACTTCATCACCTGCTGAAGCGCTGTCTGAGATTGTATTGTTTGCAACAAGTGCAATAACATTAGAATCTGAAATTGAGCACTCATATCCAACAAATTCTGTTACCATTGCTGTGTCAAGCTGATGATAAACTGTTTCGTTTGCGCCCATGTATGTGTCAACTTCTCTTGCTGCTCTTGCACGTTCTTTTTGAAGCTGCATTTCTTTTTTAAATGCTTCTTCGTCAAGGCTGAAGCCTTCCTCTTCAAGAATTTCTTTTGTAAGGTCAATGGGGAAACCATATGTGTCATAAAGTCGGAAAGATTTGTCTCCTGACATAACGGTTTCGCTGTTTGCTTTCATATCCTCAATGTCTGCTTTAAGGATATCCATGCCTTTATCTATTGTTTTGTAGAAGCTGTTTTCTTCTACAGTTATTACTTTATATATATAATCCTGTTTTTCAACAAGTTCGGGATAAGCGTCTCCTGAAGTTGAAACAACCACTTTGCAAAGGTCTGCAAGGAAAGTTTTATTTATTCCCAAAAGTCTGCCATGACGAGCTGCACGTCTTAAAAGTCTTCTAAGAACATAACCGCGTCCTTCGTTTGAAGGGAGTACACCGTCGGCTGTCATAAATGTTACGCTTCTGATATGGTCTGTGATAACACGAACGCTTACATCAGTCTTGTGTTCTTTTTCGTATTCAACACCTGCAACATCACATACAGCATCACGAAGTGCTTTGACGGTATCAACATCGAATATTGAATCTACTCCTTGCATGATTGTTGCCATACGCTCGAGTCCCATACCTGTATCAATGTTTGGTCTTGCAAGACGAGGATAGCTGCCGTCCTCCTGCTTGTCAAACTGGGTGAATACAAGGTTCCAGAATTCCATATATCTGTCACAGTCACAGCCTACACCGCAGCTGGGTTTGCCGCAGCCATATTCTTCACCACGGTCATAATAGATTTCTGAACATGGACCACAAGGACCAACACCATGTTCCCAGAAATTGTCCTCTTTGCCAAGACGAACAATTCTATCCATTGGAACACCAACTTTTTCGTGCCAGATTTTTTCTGCTTCATCATCATTTTCATATATTGTTACATAAAGCTTGTCCTTTGGAATTTGAAGAACTTCAGTTACAAATTCCCATGCCCAAGGGATAACTTCTTCTTTAAAATAGTCGCCAAAAGAGAAATCACCGAGCATTTCAAAAAATGTACCATGACGGGCAGTTTTTCCGACATTCTCGATATCACCTGTTCTTATACATTTCTGACATGTTGTTACTCTTCTTCTGGGGGAACCTCTTGACCTGTAAAGTAAGGCTTAAGCGGAGCCATACCGGAGTTGATAAGAAGAAGACTCTTATCATTGTGAGGCACAAGAGATGCACTCGGGAGTCTGAGGTGATCTTTACTTTCAAAGAAAGAGAGGAAGCTCTCTCTAATTTCGTTTACACCCATTGATTTCATAAACAATTTTCCTCCATTTATTTTTATTAATCGACGATATATAGAATAGATAGCTACATTATTATTATAATATAAAAATAAACCCCGTTCCTGCTAGACTACAGGGACGGGGTTTTAATTCCTCGCGGTACCACCCTGGTTATACCATTAAAGTTTGGTATCACCTTAATCCTTTAACGCAGGAGTACGGTATGACATACTTATTTTCCGCCATACAGCCGGTTTCCCAAAAGACTGCTTCTGCAAACAATGTACAAAGACCTCACACCAATTGGCCTTCTCTCTGAAGAACTTGAATTTGCTTACTATTTCTTTTATCGCCTTTACAATATTCAACGAAATGATTATATTAAACGCATTATACATTTGTCAATGATTTTTATAATCTTTTCTAATACTGGTACCTCCGATTTCCATTGCTTCACGATATTTTGCTACGGTTCTTCGGGAAACAGAGATGCCTTCTTTATTAAGCAGTTCGGAAATCTCCCTATCACTAAAAGGTTTATATTTGTTTTCGTTATTAATAATTTCTTTTATTTTGTTTTTAACGCTTTCCTGAGAAGCTAATTGACTGTTATTGTTTGAAGCAGAGGAGGCTGCACAAGTAAAAAAATATGTAACGGGGAATACACCATGCCTGCATTGAATATATTTATCTCTAACAGCACGGCTAACAGTGCTGTCATGGAAATTCAGTTTGTCGGATATGTCTGAAAGCTTCATTGGGACAAGCTGACCTATCCCGTTCTCAAAGAAATTAAATTGTTTATCAATAATAAGTTCTAAAGTTGACATAAATGTAGAATTGCGTTTGTCGATGCATTTAATTACCCATTCAGCTTGGTTAATTTTGTTTTTGACATATTCCTTGGCATTAGAATCATCACTGATCTTTATTATATCCCTATAATACCCATTGATTTTGATTTTTGGAGAATAGGAATCACTTAATTTAATTTCATACTCTCCGCCTTTATTCTTATAAATATAGGCATCCGGTATTATATAGTTTAGGCTTTCTTTTGAAGAAAAGCCGCTCTAGTCTAGGATTAAGAGATTTTATTTTATTTACAGATATCAGAACATTGTCAATTGAAGTATTTAATAGTTTTGCAATTGTTTTTATTTGGTTTTTAGCAAGTAAGTCAAGAAGATTTTTTACTATCTCAATTGCGATAATATCAGGAATTTTATCTGATAGAAGCTGAATAAGAAGGCATTCTCTTAAATCAAATGCACATATACCTAATGGATCTAGGGATTTGCATAAATCAATTGCTTTTTGAGCATCATTTGCCGATATCGCAGAAAGCAGAAATGGTTTCAGCTGTTTCTTTTAGGTAGCCGTTTTCATCCAAACTTTTTACAGCAAATTCAGCGGCTTTTTTTATGTGCTCAGGCTGACTTTTGAGTATTAATTTGTGACAGCAAATGTTCCTCAAGAGTATCAGAATCGTTTATACGAAAATTCCAGTTATCATTACTTGCTTCATCTTCTCGATCTTCGCTATAATAGTAGCGGTTCTGTTCATCACCGGCATCAAGCCACTCAAGCTTTTTGCGCAAAGTATCAAACTTGTTTTGTTCAGTTTCTTTTTCGGTATACTCGATGATAGGATTGCTTTCGGAGAGTTCCTTAAGATAATCGTTAAGTTCAAGTGAACTCATTTGAAGAATTTTTGCCGAAAGCACCATTCTTTGGGACAATAAGAGTTTTTGGCTTAAACTTATGCTGAGCTCCATGAAATAATCTCCTTTCACAAGTATATTATTTATCTACAGTATACATCATAATGAACAAATAATAAATATCAAACAGATATTTACATTTACTTTTATAGACGTATGAAGTAAAATTGTGTTTGGACACAGCAATATGTCTTAAAACGATTACTAAAAAATGTATGATTTTATGTATGCATTCTAATTATTTTATACAAATCGACAAAAAAAATAGAGATACGCTTTGTTGATTAATAAGTTTTACTGATTTTAAGAGTATTTTAAGATTTTTGAAATTTTTTATTGTTAAGTAGTTAGATTTGTATTAAAATAGTACTGTTAATTTTTATGCAATTAGGATTTTCATAAAAAATATCAAATTCTCTGCATGCGGGGCGAATGCCAAGTGTGCAAAAAATTCCTAGAACAGAGGGGGATAATATGCAAGCTTTAACGTTCAAACGTGGAGTTCACCCCGATGATTGTAAGCGTTTTTCAGCTGACAAACCCATCGAAGTGATTCTTCCAAAAGAAAATGCCGAAATGTTCTATCCTATGTCTCAGCATATCGGTGCTCCGTGTGAGCCAATTGTTGCCGTGGGCGACTATGTTAAGGCAGGACAGAAAATCGCTGAAACAGGTGCATTTATGTCATCACCGATTTTTTCAAGCGTTTCGGGAACAGTAAAAGATATTCGTCCTATGCTTGTACCTGGCGGTGCAAAAGTAAAATCTATCGTTATTGAAAATGATGGTAAATACGAGATGGCAGACGGTATCGGAACAAAGTTGGATTATGAAAATATGTCCAATGCTGAAATATGTGCAGCTATAAAAGCTGCTGGCGTAGTTGGTCTTGGTGGTGCCGGATTCCCGACACATATCAAACTTGCTCCTCCGCCGGATAAGAAGATTGATTATATTATTGTCAATGCCGCTGAGTGTGAGCCTTATCTTACATGTGACTACAGATTAATGCTTGAACAGCCCGAGAAGATAATCAGAGGTCTTAAAATTATGCTCAAGCTTCATCCTAATGCAAAGGGTGTCATCGGTATTGAGAACAACAAACCTCAGGCAATTAAAATTATGCAGGAAATGGTAAAAGATATTCCTAATATTGAAATTGCAGAGCTTTTAATGAAATACCCTCAGGGTGCTGAAAAACAGCTTATTTATGCTGTTACAAAAAGAGAAGTGCCTTCTACTACTCCTCCGTCACTTCCAGCTGATGTTGGATGTATAGTAGACAACGTTGCAACAGTAATAGCTGTAGGAGATGCCATTTTAGAAAGCAAACCTCTTATGGAAAGAGTAATTACTGTATCAGGCGGAGCTGCGAAGAACCCTGGCAACTACCAGATAAAAATCGGTATGAAGATTTCTGATCTTGTAGATGCAATCGGAGGTTTTTCGGTTGAGCCTGCTAAATTTGTTGCAGGCGGTCCTATGATGGGACCTTCAATGTATACTCTTGATGTTGCTTCAGTTAAAACTACATCTGGACTTCTTTGCTTTACAAAGGAAGAAGCTTATATTCCACCTGAAAAAGGATGTATACGTTGTGGCAAGTGCGTTGAGCACTGTCCTATGGGACTTATGCCCTTTGAACTTAACAAACTTGCCATTAAAGGTCTTGCTGAAGAGTTCGGCAATAACCATGGTATGGATTGTATCGAATGCGGTTCTTGCTCATTTGAGTGCCCCGCAAAGAGACAACTTGCTCAGTCTATCAGAGCTATGAAGAAGATCGAAGGCGGAAGAAGAGCAGCAGCTGCAGCAGCCGCAAGGGCAGCAGCTGAGAAAAAATAATAAGGGGGATTAATCAAATGAGTAGTTCAATCATAGTATCAGGTACCCCTCATGTCCGTTCAAAAGAGTCAATTCAGAGCATCATGCGTGATGTTGTTATAGCTCTTATACCGGCATCGGTAATGGGTATATACTATTTTGGTATCAAAGCTTTAATGCTTATTGTTATTTCAATTGTATCCTCAATGTTTTTTGAGTGTTGATACGAAAAAATATTAAAGAAGTCTATTACTATTAATGATTATTCAGCTGTACTTACTGGACTTCTTCTTGCACTTAACCTTCCTGCCAGTGCATCATGGTGGGTTCCTGTTGTAGGCAGCTTTGTTGCAATTGTAATTGCAAAGCAGTTCTACGGCGGACTTGGTCAGAACTTTATGAACCCTGCACTCATTGGACGTGCATTCCTCGTAGCTGCTTATCCTACACAGACAACAGGTGGAGCATTTGCTACAGGAAGAATGGTTGTTGATGCATCTACATATGCTACACCTCTTGCTGAACTTAAATCTGGTGCAGCTGTTATTAATGGTGACGCAATTAAAAATGCACTCATCGGTAATGTCGGAGGATGTATCGGTGAAACATGTGCAATCGCACTTATTATAGGTGGTATTTATCTTTTGGCAAAACATATAATCAGCTGGAGAATTCCTGTTGTTTATATCGCCGTTGTTTTTGTTCTTACTGCAATCATGAGAGGTAACGGAGCACTCGGAGGAGTATATGAAATCTTCTGCGGTGGTCTTATGCTCGGTGCATTCTTCATGGCAACAGACTATGTTACATCTCCTATTTCTGCATCAGGTCAGATAATATTTGCTATCGGTTGTGGTATTCTTACTTCATTTATCCGTGTATACGGAGGATACCCCGAAGGTGTATCATATTCAATTCTTATTATGAATCTTTGTGTACCTCTCCTTGACAGAGTTACAAGACCTAGAATCTTTGGGGAGGTGAAGACAAAATGAAACAGATTTTAAGACCTATGGTAGTATTGGGTTTAATTTGTATCGTTTGTGCCGGCTTACTTGGAGTTGCAGAATCAGTTACAAGAGAGCCAATTGCAATTCAGAATGAAGCTACTGCTACTGCAGGTATGAAAAAAGTTTTTGCTGATGCAGCTTCTTTTGAAGAAGTTGATGTTGAAGAGGGTTTAGCTGTTAACGATGTAGAAATCGGCAGCGTTTCAAAGGCTCTTGATGCTTCTGGTGAAGTAATCGGTTATGTTGTTGAAGTCCTTCCAAGTGGTTTCGGCGGAAGTGTCGATACTATGGTTGGTATTGATCTTGAAGGCACAGTAACCAGGTATTTCTATCCTTAGTCTTTCAGAATCACCTGGACTTGGTGCAAGGGCAAAAGAAGACTGGTTCAGGATCAGTTTGTTGGACAGACTGCACCTGTAAAAGTTACAAAAGACGGTGGTAAAATTGAATCCATCACAAGTGCTACAATAACATCAAGAGCGGTATCAACTGGTGTTACAGCTGCTTGTGACTGGGTAGCAAACTATGCGGGAGGTGCTAACTGATGAGCAAAGTTTTGCATGCTATCAAAAACGGTATTATTGATGAGAACCCTACCTTTATTCAGGTTTTAGGTACTTGTCCTACTCTTGCCGTTACAACAAGTGCCATTAATGGTATAGGCATGGGCCTTTCAACAATGGCCGTACTTGTTTGTTCAAACTTGTTTATTTCTTTATTAAGAAAAATTATTCCTGATACTGTACGTATACCGTGCTTTATCGTAGTTATTGCCAGCTTCGTTACAATAGTTCAGCTTTTGCTTTCAGCATTCTTGCCTGAGCTTAACGAATCTCTTGGTTTGTATATCCCCCTTATCGTTGTTAACTGTATCGTTCTTGGTCGTGCTGAAGCATTCGCATCAAAGAATGGTCCGGTCACAGCGTTTGCTGATGGTATCGGTAATGGTCTCGGATTTACATTAGCACTTTGCTTTATCGGTCTTGTTCGTGAATTGCTTGGAGCAGGTACGCTCTTTGGAGTTACTGTTATGCCTGAAGCATTCCCTAAGACACTTATTATGATTATGGCTCCCGGTGCTTTCTTTACATACGGAGTACTCATGGCTATTTTCAAAAATATCATGAAAAAAGCAAACGAAAAAAAAGCAGCTAAAGAAGAAGCTGCAGCATAAGGAGGAGGGAAAAGAATGAATTATTTATTGTTTATATTAGCAGCTGTGTTTGTAAACAACTACATTTTATCACAGTTCTTAGGTATCTGCCCTTTCCTTGGTGTTTCTAAAAAAGTAGAGACTGCTGCAGGTATGGGTATAGCCGTTGTATTCGTTATGACGCTTGCCTCAATAGCTACATACTTTGTTTACAACTTTATTTTAGCAAATCTTGGTATCAATTATCTTTACAACATTGCATTTATTCTTGTAATCGCAGCACTTGTTCAGTTCGTTGAAATGTTTATTAAGAAGAGCTCACCTGCACTTTATCAGTCACTTGGTGTTTATCTTCCACTTATTACAACAAACTGTGCGGTTCTTGGTGTTGCCGTTTCAAATATGCAGGCAAAATATGGTTTCATACTTTCAGCTCTTAATGGTTTTGGTGGTGCAGTAGGTTTTGCAGTTGCAATCGTACTTATGGCCGGCATTCGTGAAAGAGTTGAAGAAAATGAACATCCCAAAGCATTTGAAGGATTTCCGTTTGCTCTCCTTACAGCAGGACTTATGTCAATCGCATTCTTAGGCTTCCAGGGACTTATCAATGTTTCAGAAATTGTTAAACTTATTAACATGTAAGACGGGAGGGTGACAAAAAGTGGATACACGAACTATAATATATGCTATTTGTAGCATAGGAGGATTAGGTATCGTTTTTGGTGCAATCCTCGGTTTTGCGAGTAAAATATTCGCAGTTGATGAAGATCCAAGAATCGGTCAGGTAGCTGAATGTCTTCCCGGTGCAAACTGTGGTGGATGTGGATACCCTGGATGCGGCGGCCTTGCAACAGCTATTGTTGAAGGAAAAGCTCCCGTTAATGCTTGTGCTGTTGGCGGACCGGCTTGTGCAGCAAAAATTGCTGAAGTTATGGGCGTTGTTGCTGAAGAAAAAGAAAAGATGGTAGCATTTGTTAAATGTGGCGGCACATGTGACAAGGCAAAGAATAATTATGACTATGATGGAATTGATGATTGTGTTATGGCTTCTCAGCTTGTTGGCTCAACATCAAAGTCATGCGCTTATGGATGTATGGGACTTGGCAGCTGTGTAAAGGCTTGTAATTTCGGCGCAATCAAAGTTGAAGATGGTATAGCCGTTGTTGATCCTGAACTTTGTGTAGCATGTGGTAAATGTATTTCTACATGTCCTAAACACATCATTGATATGGTACCTTACAAGAAAAAGGTTAAAGTGCAGTGTTCATCAAAGGATGCAGGCAAAGCAGTTATGCAGGTATGTTCTGCAGGATGTATTGCTTGTAAGATTTGTGAAAAGAACTGTAAGTTTGACGCTATCCATGTAATTGACAACATTGCTGTCATTGATTATGATAAGTGTAAAAACTGCGGTGTTTGTGCAAACAAATGTCCTAAGAAGGTTATCACTGGATACAGGGTTGAAGCACCTAAGCCTGCTGAACCTGCAGCTCCTGCTAAAGAAGCACCTGCTGCTGAGGCAGAAGCACCAAAGGCTGAGTAATAAAATAAGCTATTTTAACAGCGAATGCAGCCGCATTCGCTGTTTTTATTTATCTTTTTTGTGAAATAGTGTGAATTGTACTAGTACTAGGTTTTTGGTATAATAAAAAACATCCAAAAATATCATAATAATAAACGGCACCCATATAAGATTCTCTTGCTTACTGCGGTGAGAATTCAAGAGTACCGCTATTTTTTTGCCCTAACCAATATAGGAGGTAAAATGAACACACTAATAGAAAGATATTTTAAAATCAAGGAAAACAACTCTTCAATAAAAACTGAGATTTTTTCTGGTCTTACGGCTTTTTTTACAATGGCTTACCTGTTGTTTCTTGTCCCCAATACACTTATGGGAGCATTCCCGGAGGCTTTTGATGAAACAGGTGAATTGATAGGCAGTTATATGCTGCACAATGGGCTTACAGCTGACGAAATGCTTGTATCCATTACAATAGCTGGTTGTATAGCGGCTGCATTGGGAACTATCATAACAGCAATGAGAGCCAAAATTCCATTTGCACAGGGTCCTAGCCTTGCAATAGCTACATTCATTACATATACGGTTTGTGGCCAATTTGGATATTCATATGAAGAGGCGCTTGCATTAGTTTTTATTGGAGGTATAGTATTTTTTAGTCTTACATTTTTTGGATTGGAACATAAAATACGAAAAGCAATACCACATAATCTAAAGTATGCGGTTACTGCCGGAATTGGTTTGTTCATAGCATTTATTGGAATGCAGAAATGTCATATGGTTGTTGCAGACAGTCATCATCTTGTGGGATTTGTTAAGTTTGCGGGAACTCATGACTATAATACAATGAGCACTATTTTGTGTATACTTGGAATTATTTTAATTGCTGTATTGCATTATAGACATGTTCATGGAGCAATTTTAATTGGTAAAGTAATTATTATTTTAGCAGCAATTCCTTTAGGTCTTTATCATCAGGGCGAAATAAATTTGTTTAGATATGACTATGGTGTGATTTTGCCAACTGCGTTTAAAATGGATTTTTCCGGGCTAGTATTGAATCATGGTGATTACGGTGTATTTGGAGCTTTATTGATGGCTGGTATAATAATAGCAGCGCTTTGTGTAATGGATGTAATTGAAACTATGGGTACTGTAATTGCTACAGACCATATTCTTGACCATAAAATTCATCATGACGAAACATGTGATAAAATCAGAAAAACACTTGAGGCTGATGCAGTTGCTACATCTGTAGGTGCATTAATGGGTACTACTACTGTTTCAACATATGTTGAGAGTACAGCTATGGCAGTTGAAGGCGGCAGGACTGGATTTTCAGGAGTAGTTACTTCTGCACTTTTTATACTTGCTATTTTTATTGCGCCTTTTGCCTCAGTTATACCTTCTGCTGCGACAGCTTCCACACTTATCATAACAGGTGTATTTATGATGGCTGTTGTTAAGGAGATAAACTTTAAAGATGTTGAAGAGGCATTGCCGGCATTCTTTACTATGGCTTTTATACCTCTTACATATAGTCTTGTAACAGGTATAGCACTTGGTCTTGTTACTCATACAGCTATTGCAGTGTTTAGCGGAAGATGGAAACAGGTCAAGATTGGTACTTATTTCCTAACACTGTTGTTTGTGGTTCAATTTATAATAATTTAGTCAAAAGAATGGAATTTTTCCGGCTATTGTGATAAAATCATACGATACGAATACATTTTTTACGGAGGACGAATATGAAAGCTATAATTACTGTATTGGGTACTGATAAAGTTGGCATTATTGCTAAGGTTTGTACTTACCTTGCTGATAGGGAAATAAATATTCTTGATATCTCTCAGACTATTATTCAGGGATATTTTAATATGCTTATGATAGTTGAAGTGAATGAATCTATGGAGCGTTTTTCTGAGATATCTGATGGACTTGATAAACTTGGAGAAAGCATTGGTGTTGTTATCAAAATGCAGCACGAAGACATCTTCAATACAATGCACAGAATATAATAAGGAGGCCTATTATAATGCTTTCAAGAATGGAAATCGTTGAGACAAATAAGATGATTAAAGAGTCAAATCTCGACGTAAGAACAATAACAATGGGCATAAGCCTTATGAACTGTGCAGACAGTGACTTAAAAAAATTTAATCAGAAGATTTATGATAAAATAACTTCAAAAGCGCAAAACTTAGTAAAAACAGGTGATGATATTGCAAAGCAGTATGGTATACCTGTTGTTAACAAAAGAATATCTGTTACGCCTATTGCTATTGCAGCTGCTGGATGTAATACAGATTCATATGTATCGGTTGCTGAAACACTTGATAAGGCGGCAAAAGAAGTAGGTGTTAACTTTATAGGTGGATTTTCTGCTCTTGTTCAAAAGGGCTGCGCTCATGGCGATGAGATTCTCCTTAAGTCAATTCCTGAAGCTCTTGCTGTAACTGAAAGAGTATGCTCTTCGGTAAACATCGGTACATCAAGGAATGGTCTTAATATGAATGCTGTTAAGGAAATGGGAAATATCATACTTAAAACAGCTGAGCTTACTAAGGATAATGATTGTATCGGATGTGCAAAACTTGTTGTATTCTGTAATGCTGTTGAGGATAACCCATTTATGGCAGGTGCATTCCATGGAGTTGGAGAAAGGGACTGCGTAATTAATGTTGGCGTAAGCGGACCTGGTGTTGTTAAACGTGCACTTGAACAGGCACGTGATGCTGATTTTGAAAATCTTTGCGAGACTATCAAGAGAACAGCATTTAAGATTACACGTGCAGGACAGTTGGTTGCACAAGAGGCGTCACGCAGACTTGATGTGCCTTTCGGTATAATTGACCTTTCACTTGCACCTACACCTGCAATTGGTGATTCAATTGCAGAAATATTCCAGGAAATGGGACTTGAAGAGGCCGGCGCACCTGGAACAACAGCAGCACTCGCTATGCTTAATGATAATGTGAAGAAGGGCGGAGTAATGGCTTCTTCTTATGTAGGCGGCCTTAGTGGTGCGTTTATTCCTGTAAGTGAGGATCATGGTATGATAGAAGCGACTGAAAAAGGTGCACTTACGCTTGAAAAACTTGAAGCAATGACTTGTGTATGTTCAGTTGGACTTGATATGATTGCAATCCCCGGAGATACTCCTGCTTCAACTATTTCAGGAATTATTGCAGATGAGGCAGCTATTGGCATGATAAACAATAAGACAACAGCTGTAAGAATAATACCTGTAATAGGTAAGGGAATAGGCGATAGAGTTGAATTCGGCGGACTTCTTGGATATGCCCCGATTATGCCGGTTAATAAATTTTCATGTGAGAAGTTTATCGCCAGAGGAGGCAGAATACCTTCTCCGATTCATAGCTTTAAAAATTAACAGAAATAACAGTAATGTTCATAATCCATATCATATTTGGAGGCGTTAATATGGTAACATCAGGCTTGAAGCCAGAGAGAGTATTTTATTATTTCGAACAAATTTCATCTATACCAAGAGGCAGCGGCAATGAAAAAGCGATAAGTGATTATTGTGTATCAGTCGCAAAAGAACTTGGGTTATATTACTATCAGGATGAAGTGAATAATGTTGTAATAAGAAAGCCGGCTTCAAGTGGATGTGAAAAGGCCGAAGGTGTTATAATTCAGGGACACCTGGATATGGTATGTGAAAAGAATAAAGATGTAAAGCACGATTTTATCCACGAGCCTATTAAGCTCATTGTAGATAAAGGTTTTATAAAAGCGGACGGAACTACACTTGGCGGTGATGATGGCATTGCAGTAGCTATGGGACTTGCTTTGATTGAAGATAATGATATTAAGCATCCACAAATAGAGCTTTTATTCACAACAGATGAAGAAGTCGGTATGAAAGGTGCTAAGAATTTTGCATCTGGGATTTTGAGCGGAACAAGGCTCATAAATCTCGATTCAGAGGATGAGGGTATATTTATTGTCAGCTGCTGCGGAGGTGCAAAAGCTGCTGTATCAATTCCTATTGTAACAGAGCCGGCTCCTGCTGAATTTGTACCGGTTGCTATTAGAATAAGAGGACTTTTGGGAGGTCATTCAGGCAGTGAAATACACCTTCAGAGGGCTAATGCAAATAAGCTCATGGGTAGAATACTGCGTCAAATTGGAAAAACATTTTTCTTTAGGCTCAAAAGTATAAATGGCGGATTAATGGATAATGCTATTACCAGAGAATGTGATGCTGTTATTTACATTCCTGCTGAGGATATAGATGAACTAGTAGATTTATGCAACCAGTTTGAAGACATATTTTCAAATGAATATGTTGTAAGTGAAAAATCAGTAAAGGTACTTGTTGAAAGAGTTGAAGACAAGCAGGAAAAAGCCCTTGACTTTGATACAACAAATAAAATAATATATGCCTTAAATTTAATCCCATATGGTGTTATGCGGGTTAGCCTTGAGATAGGCGGACTTGTTGAAACATCGAATAACTTAGGAATTGTCAAAACAACAGATAGTTCGGTTGAGTTTGTTAGTGCAGTAAGGAGTTCTGTTGCAACTAAGAAATATGAGGTCCTTGAAGAACTTCAGATGATATCAGAACTTGTTGGAGGTACTTTGACAATAAGGGGAGAATATCCGGGCTGGGAATACAAAAAAGAAAGCAAACTCAGAGATATTTGTGTTAATGCATATAAAGAAATGTTCGGAAAAGAACCTAAAGTGGAAGCAATTCATGCCGGACTTGAATGCGGATTGCTTGGTTCAAAATATCCTGAGCTTGATATGATTTCAATGGGTCCTGAAATGCATGATATTCATACACCCGGAGAAAAAATGAATATTTCTTCTGTGGAAAGAGTTTGGAATTATATTATATTTGTAATAGAAAAGCTATCTGAGTAATAAATAATTATTATAAAAACAACGAAGGCGGAGGAATAGCTGTGAAATTGCCGTGGGACAAGAATTACCTTAAAATTTCGTTTCATGTCATAGTTACTCTAATTGCAATATATGCCATTTCATTAGTACTCAAAAATGCACCTGAGGCTATTATGAAAGTCGAAGACTTTTTGGCTTATATTGTTAATGTGTTTACTCCGCTCATTATAGCTGTCATATTTTCGTATATTGTGAACCCTGCAGTCGAAAAATTGCAGGGTTTTTGTGATAAGTTATTTAATATAAAGCATAAAGGCAAATTTAAGAAACGTATTGCCGGAACGGCTTTGTTATATATTATTTTATTTTCAGGAATCATTTTAATAATAATATTTGCGCTGATTGGTATAGGAACATCAGATATTACTGTTATTGAGGAAAAAATCCGCTCTTCGGTATTTGGTTTTACAAATACGCTTAAACTTCTGAATCTAAAGCTTATTGAAATAGGTGTTTTGGATAAAGATTCAAATGCTTTTGAAAATATTATGGATTTTATAAAGATGCAGCTATCTGGGATTACATCTTATTTTGCGCAAAGGGCATCTGCAATTGGTTCATTTGCTTTAGATCTTCTTATTGGACTTACAGTTGCATTTTATTTTCTTATGGAGAAGGATAAAATTATTTTTTATGGCAGAGATTTTATTAATACCTTTATGCCTAAACATTCAGAAGGGGTGTTAGATTCCCTTTATGAAGCAAACAAAATTTTTTCCGGATATATAAGTGGTCAAATTACGGATGCGTTTGTAATGGCATCTCTAATAAGCATAAGTTTTTTGATAATAGGAATTGATTATCCGCTTATAATAGGTGTGATTTCAGGTTTTTCAAATCTTATTCCATATGTAGGCGCAATAGTGGCCTTTATACTTTCAATAAGTGTGGCTTTGCTCAGCGGAACACCAATTAAGGCTTTGTATGCTGCTATAGTAATACTTTTACTCCAGCAGCTTGATAGTGCAGTTATAGTGCCAAAGGTAGTTGGCAGTAAGGTTAAGCTCCATCCGGTTCTTGTTATATTGTCTCTGGGTGTGTTTGGCAGTATATTTGGTATATGGGGAATGGTATTTGCAGTACCGATAACTGCACTGATTAAAGTAATATTTAGGAGAATTTATTACAGGAAAAAGAACAATTTGATAAAACATACTTGAATTATATGTTTTATTGCTTTATAATAAATAAAAAGATGTTTATTATTAGTAATGAACAGGAGGTTGAGATTATGGCTGAAAAAGGACTGGTAACACAGGTTAAGCCTAATAATAAAGTTGTTGTTAGATTACTTAGAACGGAAGCATGTTCTAAATGTAGGGCATGTATGGCATTTTCATCAAAGGAAATGATATTGGAGGCAATGAACGAATGTAATGCTAAGGCTGATGATTGGGTTGAACTTGAGATTCAGCATGATGGATTCTATTCAGCGGTGCTTATTATGTATGGCTTTCCTAGTTTAGGTTTGTTAGCAGGAATATTTCTTGGATACTTTGGGCTGTATAGAATTATGCCGGGATTTAACAGAGAGATACTGGGCTTTATTTGCGGGCTTATTGGAATTTACATTTGTCACCTTATAATTAAGAAAAACAATTATAGGTGGGAAAACAATAAGAAGTATACACCGGTTGCTACCAAAATTGCAGAACCGCCAACAGAAGATGAGTATCAATATCAATTGCTTTATGATGAACACAGAAAATAATTGATTTATTTGGCTGTTAGTGATTATATCACTAACAGCTTTTTTATATTAAAAATGATTAGAAATATGTCCAAGCTTATGCACCAATTACAACATGTCCACGTATAATGCAGTATAGATGATATTTAAAGTACATCTATCAAATATATCAGCGCTGAAAGAAACCAAAGTATGAATCGGATAAATATGCAAATGAGACCTAGTGCCATGAGATTGATTTCAGACATATATACTATTGATTGAGCATTGAAAATACTAAAAGATTATTAAAAAAGGTATATAAATGCATATTGGTCTATCAAAATAAAAAAGGGGAGGTCGTTTTATGGATAAATGTTGGGATGAAGTAAATGAATCTTACGACACAACATTAGAATCTTCTGATGCTGAACTGGAATTTTCAAATTCTGGACATCACCATCATCACTGCAAATGTTGTTGCTGTGGCTGTTGTTGCTGCAGATGGTGCAGATGCTGCAGATACTGTAATTGCTGCAGATGGTGCAGATGCTGTATCCACGGCGCAGGTCTTGACGCTGCAGGCAGTGCTGAAGATGATGACGAAAAGTAATAATATAAAAATAATATGTTGAAGTACTGCTTTTGTTTTTACTCGTAAATAACTGCAGATAATTTAAAAATTCTTATACGTTGCAAAAGATTTGGCACTAAATTTATGTAACAGCAAATATAATATCAAAAGCAATTAAGCAAATGCAGCATCAAGTAAATACGTTAATATTAAGACATATATTCATTAGCATAATAAGTTATCAGCACTGCCATTCGGCAGTGCTGTTGCTTTATGTAAAGGATTTAGGCTGTTTAGTACAAACGTTATTTGATTGGCAGAAACGAGTCAATGGCATAGTGGCCGGTAACATAGGCTTATAGGCTCAGAGCAAAACACGTTTTTTAGGCATGGACATGATTTAATAGAAATATTTATTGTTTTAATTATATGTATTTTTAAATTTTTCCAAAGTATCTCTTGCAATAACAAGCTCTTCATTTGTAGGTATAACAAGGACTCGAACTTTTGAGTCCTCAGCAGCAAAGTCAACTGCGACACCTTTACAGTTGTTTTTGTCCTTGTCAACTTTTATACCTAAGTAACCTAAATATGAACATATTGCTTCACGTATATCTGCATTGTTTTCACCTATTCCGGCAGTAAAAACAATAGCGTCAAGCCCGTTCATAGCTGCTGCATATTCGCCAATATATTTAGCTACTCTGTATATAAACAAATCAAGTGCAGATTTTGCCTGGGCATTACCGTTTTCAATTGCTTCTTTTATATCTCGGATGTCACTTGAAATTCCTGAGAGACCTAGAACTCCGGATTTTTTATTTAGGAGATTTTCAACTTCGTTGACTGTCATTTTTTCTTTTTTAACCAGAAACGGAAAAACCGCAGGGTCTATATCACCGCTTCTTGTACCCATTGCCAGTCCTTCAAGAGGTGTAAATCCCATTGAGGTATCAACAGATTTTCCTCCGTCAATTGCACAAATACTAGAGCCGTTTCCAAGGTGGCAAGTTACTATTTTAAGACTTGAATAAGGTCTTCCGATAATTTCTGCAGCTTTTTGAGAAACATATTTATGGCTTATTCCATGAAATCCATACTTTCGTATTCCGTATTTTTTGTACAATTCATACGGTATGGCGTATAAGTAAGCTTTTTTCGGCATTGTTTGATGAAATGCAGTGTCAAAAACAGCAACTTGGGGAATTTCAGGCATCATAAGTTCACAGGCCTTAATTCCAATGAGATTTGCCGGATTGTGCAGCGGGGCAAGCTCAGAACAATTCTCAATTACTTTCTTAACATTATCGTTGATAATAACCGATTCACTGAAATATTCTCCTCCATGAACGACTCTGTGTCCTATTGCACAGATTTCGCTTATGCTTTTTATAACTCCATGGTTAGTGTCCAAAAGTGTATCAATTACAAGTTTAACAGCATTATTATGATCTTTAATAGGCTGAATAACTTCATAGTTATTACCTTTATGAGAGTACTTGAGATTTGAACCGTCCAATCCAATCCTGTCGACGTGACCCTTTGCCAATACAACTTCTCCATCCATATTTATTAATAAATACTTTAATGATGAACTTCCGCAGTTGAATACTAAAACGTTCATTAGCAATTCCTCCTCTGTATGTATGCCTTAATTCTATTATAATGCCATTTTAAAGAAAAATTAAATAATTTTTATTTTAAAGTAAGGAAAAATTTTTGAATTAATAGTGGGCTTGAATTTTATGTATAAATATATGTATAAGCAGAGAAATATTATAATACTCCTCTGCTTGTTGATCCATATTACAACTACTTTATTACAAATCAATCTACTGTAAAGAATTTCTCATAAATTACACTGTCCTGCTGCGTTCCTTTTACTAAATACGATCCGGCTTCTACATTTGCAAACAAATAAAAACCATTTGAGTTTGTTTCTTGTACCTGCACAATATTTTCGTTTTTTTGATTATCTAAGCGATATAAAAATACTGCAACATTAGAAATCGGAGTGTTATCATCTGTTATTACTCCACTAATTGTATAATAATCATAGGAATTTCTGATTAAATCAAAATATAGAGAAATCCGATCGTGTTTTTCTATTTTCAATAATGGCAGTTCTGTTTCTGTATAGCCGTGTTTTTTAATTATCATTTTATAATTGTTAGGTAAAATATTGTAAATTATATATTGTCCGCTGTGATTTGATAAAGTGTTATAAACAGTTTTATAATGATTATCTAGGGACTTAAGATACACTTTTGCACCTGTAATTGGTTCTCTGCTACAGGCTTCTAATATTTTACCATAGACTATGCCATTTGAAGATATCAGACTTTTCTGCAATGTAAATGACAGTTTAGTTACTTCATGTGGTTTTATTAAAACTGTATTTTTATTTGATGTGCAATATCCAATTGCAGAAGCAATAGCTTTATATTTACCAGGTTTTAATATATTTTTAAATTTGTAATTACCTTTGGAATCCGTTATGGCAGTTGATATAGTATTGTTATTATTATCCAAAACCATAACTATGGCATTACTTATTGTTTGATCTTTGGAAAAAACTTTTCCTGACAAGAGGGTATGAAAACAAGAAGGAACTTTAATCAGCTCTAAATTTATAGTAGCTTCTTCGTTTGTCTTGATTTCAAAGGGGTCGCTTTCTTCCAAGAAATAAATGTCATTAATATACATTTATTATACTACTTCCTCTTGTTTTGTGGATTTAATTAAATAGGTACCTGGATTTACATTTGTAAATAAATATTTTCCTGAAACGTTTGTTCTTGTAGTATCAATAACAAATTCAGCTTCACCTTCTATTTTATATAACGCTACACCGGCGCCTGCAATTGGTTGCCCTGATAAAAGCTCCTTAATAAATCCACTTATTGTGCCAGTATTTGCTAATGGATCTGCAATTAATGATATATCACTTGAAACAAATTCTTTAGTGGTGATATTAATTAAGGCTGTTTGATTATTGTAGTAACCTAATTTTGATGCTGTAATATAATATGAACCAGCAGCTATTAAGCCGAATATATATTGACCTTGGTCATTTGTTGTAGTGCTTATTACAAGTGTTGGTTCTGGATCAGTATTATACAAGTTAACAACTGCGTTTTCTAAAGGTGTTTCATCGACGGTTGTTCTTATTATACCGTATAGAACATTAAGGTTAGTGTCTGGATTTGCTGTCAAATCTATAGTGACAGTAGTTGTTTTATTATCCTGAATTGAAATAGGGGTTGTAAGCGGCAAAAGGTATCCATCTTTAATTGCCGTTACTTTGTAAGATCCAACCGGAAGATTAGCTATAGTAAACTTACCGGTGGCGGCCGTATTTGTATGTTCAATAGGATTATCATTTACATCGTAGACTTTTACGGTAGCACCTGCTAAACCGCTACCGCCAGAAGTTACTGTTCCTGATAAAATTCCGCTTGTAGCTGAGGGATTAGCAGTTAAATTAAGGTTTTCAGTTATTTCTTCTCTTCCTGTTATATCAAACGTAGATGTATATCCAAGTTTGTAGAGTTCTTTATACGCCATTAATACACTTCCTCCTTTCTTAATTACATATTTTACTATAATTATATGCTGGACAACTTGTTTTGTCACAAATTAAAAGAGGGTATAGTATTCTTTGTTAAAAAACGTGTATAGAATAGGCATCTAATGTGTTTTTTACACTAGATGCCTTACAATATAAGCTAATCCAAAGCTTAAAATATTAAGTTTTATAATTTTTTCTTTTCAAGGGTGCTGCAGTTTCAACGTGTCTTGAACGGTCAAAAAATATGATGCCCGTAGCTGGTGAGGCCTTAGCAGCAAATATGCAACGTTATGCGACATGATGTTATACTATTATTTGCTTTTTATTTTAATCTCTTTAAATCTTTTATAGTTCACTACCGCCGATCCCAAATAAGAAAAACAGCAGACAAATGCATTCCACGTTCGAATTTTTGATATAGGCTTAAAATGTACTTTTCCAAATCGGTTATCAATATTTCCGGGACAGACATCTCCTTCCTTTTCTTCACAACGGACTCTGCACCAAACATGACCTGAAATATGCTCTTGTACGATAACTCCATTATAGAATTTCTCAGGAATGATATTCCGTGTAGAATAAACCATTTTACTTTCAACGCCTAGTTTTTTTAGGATCTTATTTAAAACACTTGCCTGTTGCCAGCAGTAGCCATAACCTTTTTCAAATGCTTTGTATGGAAGATCAAATGAATTTGTATATGAGTATTTCATATTTAAACAAACCAGTCTTTGAGCGCATTCGATTAATTCAATTCCAGCTAATCCGGATTGCGTACATCGTTCAACAGCTATTTTAACTTTCACCTTGTATTTACCTCCATATGAACGCTTATTGTTTAGATAAAAGGCAACAAACTTCGCAGTGAACAGTTCTTGGAAACATATCGACACATTTTATTTTCTTTGTCTTATATCCGTTTGCTTCAAAAATCTGTAAATCCCTTGCAAGAGACGTAGGTTTGCAAGAAACATACACAATTTCATTGGCACCAAAATCAATAATCTTCAAAATAGCTTTTGGATTAATCCCATCCCTTGGCGGATCTACGATTATAATGTCTGGCTTGTCTTCAAGCTCATCAACCTTTTTGAGGACATCACCTGCAATGAATTCACAATTTGTTATACCATTAAGTTCTGCATTTACCTTTGCAGCCTCAACAGCTTCCTCGACAATTTCTATGCCTATTACTTTTTTGCTTCCTTTGCTCATTATCTGACCGATAGTGCCTGTTCCGCAATAAAGGTCAAATACGGTTTTTCCAGACGTATCACCGGCAAATTCACGTACAACTGAATAGAGCTTTTCTGCACCCCTTGAGTTAGTTTGGAAAAACGAAAAAGCAGAGATTTTAAATTTTAATCCAAGTAGGTTTTCATAAAAATAATCATTGCCGTAAAGTATTTCTGTTTCATCACTTTGAACAATATCAGATACTACATCATTGAGGGTATGAAGAATACCTGCGATTTTACCATCATATTCTATGTTAAGAAGAGTTTTTGCAAATTCGTCCGGATTAAATGTATAATTACTTGTTGTAATTAAATTAATAAGAATTTCTTTTGTAAAAGCTGCTTTTCTTACTACAAGATGACGCAGCTCTCCGTCATGCCTTTTTTTATGATAAAATGGTGTATTATTTTTAGTGAAAAAATTAAGTGTAGAGTCTATTATTTTAAGAAAATCATTGTCAATGATGTTACAGCCTCTTAATGTTACTACTTCGTAAAAACTGCCTCTTTTTCTCATGCCAAGAGCGAGATCACCGTCTTTTTCGGAGTCACCAAATGAAAACTCACACTTGTTTCTATAGCCGGTTTTTTCGGGAGCAGGAACGAAGCCTTGATATTCATAATCTTTTATTTGTGCATTATCAAGAATTTTTAGAACCATGCTTTCTTTGAGTTTGTTTTCTTCTTTATAATTTATGCGCTGATAATTGCATCCTCCGCATATATCACAATGAGAGCATCCTATTTCGGTTTCTAGAGGAGAACGTTCAACAATTTCTCTTAGTTCTCCTTCCATAACGCCATTGCGTTTTTGGTAATACGCAAGAACTTTTTGTCCGGGAATTGTGTTTTTAACAGTCATAGGAATGTCCTCTATAGTACCTTTGCCTTTATTAGGAAAAGACAAATCAGTTATGACAATTTCAACAAAATCATTTTTTTTCATTTTATAAAATCCTCCGATAAATTGGTTTGATTTTTTCTGTCTTTGTGATATACTGAAATAATGAAATGAATTCAATGTATAATAAAATATAATACATAATCATAAAAACATATTATTAAAAATAGGAGTGTAAATATTAATGGCTGAAAAAATCGAGACGGGTAGTGTAGTAGATGGAAAGGTTGTAAGAATTAAACCGTTCGGAGCGATTGTTCAATTAGAAGGTGGAGCACAAGGACTTGTACACATTTCACAGATAGCAAACGGATTTGTTCAGGATATAAATGAACACGTTGCAATTGGAGATTCAGTAAAAGTCAAGGTAATCTCAGTTGATGAAGAGAACAAAAAAATCGCTCTTTCTATTAGGGACGCACTTCCGAAGCCACAAAGACCACAGCATCAGCAGAATAATAGACCAAGAGAGCATAAAAATAATTATGAGCCCAGAGGAGCTAAACAATCTTTTTCAAACGATGCACCTCAGGTAAAAGTTCCTGTCAACGATTTTGAAGAAAAAATGAAGGAATGGCTTAAACAATCCAATGAGCGTCAGGCTGGTATAAATAAACGTAATAACAGACGCAATGGAGGATATTGATTACTTCATTTTTAGCCAATCTAATTATATAGGCTGAAGCAGTTTTTTTCAATAAGATAATATTTGATACTTGGATGGAACAATAGTTGGGAAGATAATATTTTGATCTTCATTTGTTATGGTAACACTAAATAAAGAAGGTATAAAGTCTACTGAAAAAACAGTATCAGATATTTATTTATGTAAATAAAAAATGTTTAAATAGTAAATATATAATTAATAATTCATTGGCTGGATAAACAATAAAATTAAAGACTCCTATGCTCAACGCATAGAAGTCTTATTTTTTTGTATTTCTTCATTCAGTTCGTTAAGATAAACCCATCTTTCCATTGCTTTTTCAAGCTGCATTTCTAATGAGTCTTTTTCGTCAGTTAATTCTTGAAGTTTTATATAGTCTGTTGATATAACGCTTATTTTATTTTCAATTTCAGAAATACTGTTTTCAAGCTTTTCTATTACATCATTTATTGTATCAAATTCTTTCTGCTCTGAATATGTCATTTTAAGTGGTTTAGTTTCATGATTTCTGACTGGTTTTGCTGTTGCTTTTTTAGTAGGATCAGCAGGGATTTCTCTTGCCTCATGTTGTTTTAGGTAGTCGCTGTATCCGCCTTCGTACTGTACTATTTTTCCGTTTCCTTCAAACGCAAATATTCTGTCAACTACTTTATCCAGAAAATATCTGTCATGACTAACGGTTACAACTGCTCCGTTAAATGTATCCAGATATTCCTCAAGTATATTAAGTGTAGTAATATCAAGATCGTTTGTAGGCTCGTCAAGGAAAAGTATGTTAGGTGCATCAACAAGTATTTTAAGGAGATACAACCGGCGTTTTTCTCCACCTGAAAGTTTTCCGATTGGTGCCCACTGCATAATCGGCGGAAATAGGAATTTTTCAAGCATCTGAGATGCTGAAATTCTTCCATCGGCAGTTTGAACATATTCGGCTGTGTCTTTGATATAATCAATTACTTTTTGATTATCGTCCATTACCTCATTGTGCTGTGAAAATAAACCAATTTTTACAGTTTCGCCTGTTTCCACACTTCCGCTGTCGGGTATAAGCGAGTCGGTAAGAATACTAAGTAGAGTAGATTTACCGCATCCGTTTGGACCGACAATTCCTACACGGTCATGTTTAAGTATAATATAGCTGAAATCATCAATGTATTTAACTCCGTCATAAGACTTGGAGACATTATTTGCAATTATAGTTTTCCTACCCAGTCGTGTTGATGCAACACTTATTTCAAGTTCATCGGCAGATGATTTGGGTGCACGCATTGAATCGACTTCTTGGAATCGTTCCAATCTTGCCTTCTGTTTTGTGCTTCTTGCTTGAGCACCGCGGCGTACCCATTCTAATTCATTTCGCAAAAAATTCTGTCGTTTTCTTTCAGATGAGATTTCAAGTTCTTCTCTTGCAGCTTTAGCTTCGAGAAATCCACTGTAATTTGTTGTATAACTGTACATATTTGCATTATCAATTTCAAGTGTCTTATTAACAATTCTATCAAGAAAATATCTGTCATGAGTAACCATGAGCAGAGCTCCCTTATATTTAGCAAGATACTTTTCCAGCCAGTCAATTGATTCGTTGTCTATGTGGTTTGTGGGCTCATCTAGTATCAGCAAATCAACCGGTGTGATAAGTGCTCTTGCAAGAGCCATTCTCTTAAGCTGACCGCCTGAAAGAGTAACTGTTTTTTTATAAAAATCTGCAAGATTAAGTTTGGTAAGTATTGTTTTTGCATCACTTTCAAGGTTCCACGCATTTGCAGCATCCATTTTTTCGTTTAAAGAATAGAGCTGTTTTTCGGCATTTGGCTTGCTGAGTTCAACATCTTTAATAGCCTGCTCATATTCTTTTATCAGCTTGATAACAGGATTATCACTATTGAATACTTGACCAAGGACAGTATCGTTTGGGTCAAATTCCGGAGTTTGAGGAAGATAGCCTATACGAAGCCCGTTCATTTTTACAATCTGTCCGGTGTCAGGACTTTCATTTCCTGCAAGTATTCTGAGCAGAGTACTTTTTCCGGTGCCGTTTATTCCTATTACACCGATTTTGTCACCGGTGTCAATACCAAATGTTATTTTATCAAATATTTTTTTATCACCGAAGGTTTTTGATATTCCTTCAACAGTAAGCAAGTTCATATAAATTCTCTCCCTGTTTAAGATTGTCGGAAAACATATATTAAAGCATACAATAAAAAGCCAAAATATGCAATGAGTCTCATTTTGTAATATATTTGTAATTTGATTTTTTTAAAACATGTGTTATAATGCTTATGCAGTGCTGATATAAGGAGGTGTGCATAATGGCAAAGGAGAAAGTTTCAAAATTAATTGCTCAAAATAAAAAGGCTTATCATGATTATTTCATTGAGGAAACTTATCAAGCAGGCATATCTTTAACAGGAACAGAAGTTAAAAGTATGCGTCTTGGAAAATGCAGTTTAAAAGAGAGCTTTATTAAAATTGAAAATGGATCTGCTTTCATTTATAATATGCACATTAGTTCCTACGAGCAGGGTAATATTTTTAATAAAGATCCGTTAAGGACAAGACGATTGCTTCTTCACAAGCATGAAATTAATAAAATTTCTGGTGCTGTTACAGCAACGGGATATACAATAGTGCCTTTAAGGGTGTATTTTTATCATGGCTTAGTGAAAATTGATATTGGTATTGCAAAGGGTAAAAAGCTTTATGATAAACGTCAGTCGATTGCAAAAAACGACCAGAGACGTGAAGCGGAAAAAGATTTTAAAATACGAAATCTTTCTGTATGACTTCAGCCGCATTTGCGGTCAATTCGGGGCTGTAATGGTTTCGACGGGAGTCTTGAAAATAGAGATAGCCATCCGCAGCATCGGTCAACTGCGTAAAAAGGCCGTAAATTTTTTAAAAAGAAAAGACAACAATTATTCTTTACAGGCTGCCTAAGCGCAGCCCGTTGGCCCGAGATTGCTCACAGTTTCGGTAACCGGCGTCGACTTTGTGAGGCCCTTTCATGCTTAAGCTGTGCGGCTTGAAAAGATCAATGAAGCTACCTGATTTTTCAGCCTGATTGTCGGCGGTTGATGACGGGAATTTTAAATGACAATCTGTGATGGAAGAAGTCTTTATCGACGGGTTTTCGGACAGGAGTTCGATTCTCCTCAGCTCCATTATCCATTTACACGTACAGGCAAACTTAATTAAATTGAGGCCTGGAGACGTGAAAGAAGGCATACTCCAAGGATTGACTTGGGTATGTCTTTTTTATTGCCTTAAACTAGTTAAATAGATTCTATATAATAGTAATTATATATTAAAATTACGTACATTACGCGCTTTACGTGCATCTAGGTGTAGTTTCTTATTTTGATAATAGGGTAAACTAATACCTTACTTAGGTGCATTTTAAAAAATCTACGTACATCTACGCGCATTAAAAAATAAAAGTGTATAAAAATTACGCGACTTACGCGACTAACGTGACACAGACAAGAGTTTTCTCCTATAAGATAAGGGAAAACTCCTTTTTTATTTACGTGACTATTAGGAAATTTTACGCGACCATACGCGACAGGGAGGAGAATTTTATGTTATCAGAAAAGTTAAATATAAGAATGGACTCAGTATTTTCAGATGATAAGAAACACAGATTCCTTTTACGGAGATCATGGGGAAGAGATGGCAAGATAGCAACAGTGATTATGATTAATCCTAATTCCTCAGAATGTCTTATTACAGATATGACTAGTGTTAGTGTCTATAATGGGATAGCAAGATTAGGTGGCTTTGCGGCACTTAACATAGTAAATCTTTATTCCTTAATTACTTCAAAAATAAGTTTTAAATGGAATAGTGATGAAGAACTGAACTTACCGGAAAATGATAAAAATATAGTAAAAGCAGTAGGTGAGAGCGATATAACCATACTAGCTTGGGGTACTATAGCTGATAATAATTCAAGAGTTAAGAAAAGAGTTTCAGATGTGTTACATAGTATAGAAGCCTATAAAGATAAGCTTTATGTAATTGAGTACGGTGATAAAGAAGGTTTACATCCACTTTGTCCACAGTTAAGAAATAATATCTGGGGATTAAAAAATATAGATTATGAAGCATTTATTAAATCAGTAGATGAAGTAAAGGGTGATAATAATGAAATCAAACCGGAATAAGAGGGTAGCCTTATATGCACGATTTTCAAGTAATAATCAGAGAGAAGAGTCAATAGATGCACAGGTCAGGGCAATGACTGAGTACTGTAAAAGAAATCATTATCAGATAGTATCAACCTATGTTGATTCAGCTAAGTCGGCTACATCGGATAATAGACCTGAGTTCTTAAACATGATTGCTGACTCAGATAAAAGAATATTTGATGTTTTATTAGTTCATAAGTTAGATAGATTCGCAAGAAACAGATATGACAGCGCAGTATATAAGGCTAAATTAAAAAGAAATGGAGTGCAGGTCTATAGCGTACTGGAGAGACTAGACGACAGTCCGGAAAGTGTAATCCTTGAATCGCTTTTGGAAGGAATGAACGAATACTACTCTAAAAACCTTTCTAGGGAGGTGAAGAAAGGATTGAAGGAAAATGCCCTAAGTGCAAGACATACAGGCGGAAAACCGCCGTTAGGCTATGATATCGATACAAATGGAAAACTTGTTATTAATAATGATGAGGCAGAAGTAGTGAGACTTATTTTCAATATGTATGATAAAGGCTATGGCTACTCAGAGATAATGAAAAGGCTTGAAATCAACGGTTATAGAACTAAAACAGGTAATCATTTTGTAAAATCATCTATTCATTGTCTGCTTAAAAATGAAAAGTATAAAGGTGTGTTTATCTATAATAAACAGAATCCTAGACTAGGTAGTGTTAACTATGGAAAGGAAAACGAAACAATAAGGGTATCGAACGGATGTCCACAGATAGTAAGTAAAGATCTATTTGAGTCAGTACAGCAGAAAATGAAATTAAATAGATATAATGGAGGGGGAAATGGTGCCGATCGACTTTATATTTTCAGTAAGGTAATGACATGTGGAGAGTGTGGTAAGTCTATGAACGGAAATACAAGGTATTCGGGTAGAAGTAAACTACAATATTCGACATATCGATGTAGTTCTGTAAAGACTTTATGTGATAATAAGGAGATTAACAGGGACTATGTGGATAGATATGTTATTGCATTACTTGAAAAATATATATTCAATGAGGAAGCAATAACAATTCTCACTGAAAAAATAAAAAAGTACTATTCAGCTAATAGACGTAAAAATGAAAAGGAATTAAAGGAGCTTTCCGAAAGATTGGTAGATATAACTGAGTCGATTGAAAACATAATAAATGCAATAGAGGTTACAAGGGGCTCACAGGTATTGGTTGAAAAGCTTGATGCCTTGGAACAGGAAAAAGCACTATTGAAGCATGATATATTAGAGAAAACAGACTTCCTTACTAATATAAAAAAAGAGGTTAACGCTAATAAGATCCTAAATACCTATAATAACTTAAAAAAATCCAACAGTATATGTGAGTTCAGAGATTTTGTCACCAGTTCTATAGATGTAATTACGGTATATAAGTATTATGTGGTAATAAGAATTAAAACAGGCCTTGGTGTAGCAGATATATTTGATATGGACGTAAATGTAAAGAGAAAAGAAATATATGATTTCTCACAGGCAATAGTAATGGCAGTATAAAGAGCTATGATTTTTATCATAGCTCATTTCATTTCCTTTATTAATTCATATACAAGCCTTTTCTGATTATCAGTAAGACTAACCCATCGATTAAATAAATCCTTCTGCTCATCTGTAAGCTGAACTAATTCCATTTCCTCTGAGAAGAACTGAGAAAGAGTAATACCAAAGCCCTGACAGATAGCTTCAAGAGTTGGAAGTGAGGGTACTGTATTACGACGGTATATATTTGCTATTGTAGATATAGATAAACCTGATTCAATAGATAGTTTATATTGAGACCAGTTTCTGTCCTCTAGAAGTTTGGTAATACGGTTAATTACATCCATAGGTATCAGCTCCTTTAGATATAATATTACCGTTCAGATGAATGATAAAAAAGTGCTCAAATGTAATGTAAATATTGCCCAACTGAGTTAGAGGTGATATAATAATTACGTTTTAATTAATATATAGAAAATTTACATACAGATAAAATTACATAAGGAGGACGATATGCAACTGGGATTAACAGTAATAGTTACTATTCTATTAATGATTTTATTTATGAGGATGTTTAATGTATTCTTGATGACTGGCTTTGGCATGTTAGTTACATTCATCATTTCTTTTGCATTAGCATGGGGTATTGCTTCATTTTTGATTTCAACTTTTGGGTTTGTATTGATCGTAGTTGTTGTGATTATAGCAATTGTATTAATAGCAGGATTAATAAAGGGGGAATAGCTGTATGATGGAAATAGGATGCATAACATTAATATTGTCATGTTGTGCTATAGGAGCCATAGTACTATTATGGCAGTCGATACCTTTTCTGATAAAAATAATATTAATTATTTTTATCGTAGGTGGTTTAGTTAAGTCATTTTCAAAATGAAATATACTGAAAACCAGAGTTAAAAGCCTGTGAGGGATAAATCCTTTACAGGCTTTTTCTATTTAAGGAGGAAACAATGAAAAGTTTAATTGAGAGAATCTATGACAATAAGGAAGAGATATTATCAGAAGAAGAAAATGATAATGTTCAAACCGATATATTAAAAGAACTTAGTATCAATGAAGACAAAATAAAAGAAATCTTGGGTGAAAACAATTTAGACTTATTACATACAAGGATAAATCTTGAACAGGAACTGCTGTCTGAAGAAAACAGAGAAGCTTTCCAACAAGGTTTTATAATTGGGACAAGAATTGCCTATGAGGTACTTACATAAGAAAAGTAATACGGCATGGGGAAACCTGCGCCGTATTTTTATAGAGGTTCATATAAAAAGCTATGTTCCTAAAAATAAAACTAATAGTAAAAATAACTTTTTTTACCATTATATGTTAAGTTAGACAGAATAGTTGGCAGAAAATATTGCACAAAAATATTTTCAAATTTGATTTTGCACTTTTAGCGACGCTATAGAAACCAGAAACAGGCAAATGGACGTTCTGAGCTCCATTGCCTTTGTGGTTAAATTGTACATTATAATATATAAAACTAAAAAAATATATATACAAAATATATACAAAATATCTTGAAAAATATATCTTGAAAAATATTATATACAAAAACAACAAATATAGCTTCAAATAAAAAATATAAATATAATTTATGCACAAAAAAATCCTTGACACTTTTTCATATTGGTACTAATATGGTCGTATCTTATGAGTGATCACTTATCGGTAGATAATCAAATTATATCAATGGTTTTAAAGAAAGGATGATAAAATATGTCATATAAAGTTACAAATAAAGGAAAAGCTGGTAATAATAGCTACAACAAGTTGGGAATAAGAATAAAAGAATACAAAGAATTAAAAGCAGGAGTTTACTTAAGTAAAGTTATGGATGTACAAAACTATTTAGATTGCCCCGATAAAATTCTCATAAATTACGAGTGTTATGATTTTCAAGGGTACAAATATTTTTTAAAGAAATATTCGATTGCTCATATAATAATATGCGTTGGAGAGATTATGCTTCGTATTTACTATCTGATTTTTTGTTAAATGAAAATGACGATATTGCGAATAATAGGCTTGGAAGAGATTGTGAATATTCAGGATGTGGACGGTTTTTTAAATATCGTTGATAGAGAAAAATCACCATCGAATATTCAATTAGAAGAGTTAAATAGTTTTGATTTTTCGGCGTAATTAGTTTGTTAAACATGATCCTTGAAAATAAAATACTTTTTTAAAAAAATTATAACACTGGGCATTAACCTGATTGGTTAATGCCCAGTGATAAGAAGGTGATAAATTTGAAATACATAAGAGATAATGGAATGATTTTTGACGAGAGTCAAAAATATGATGGAAGTACAGAAGTGATTTATATATGTAAAGATTTTCATATAACTGACATTTTCCATGACATTATTGAAGATGAGCAGACACTGAAAATTTTTTATGAAAATAATATTGGTGTTGATGTATCGGTTGAGATAAAAAGAAGTGATATTATGGATATAGGTCTGAAAAAAATGCTATCAACTGGTTTTAATATTAATTCAAATTATTACGGTAGCTTTATGGATATTGTTTCGTATTTTGAGGACGAAGCTAATATTCAATATATTCATACAAAATTAGGGTTTTATGATTTTGATGGTTCTCTTACATATCTGTGTAAAAAAGCAGTTGGACTGCCAATTGACTCAGTATATAAAGGGAGCATTAGACTCGAATCACGCGGTGAAATTAACGTATGGTTGTCTATGGTAAAGGAAATGGTTATCCCATTTAATCCAATGATGTTTGCACTAGCTGCAGGTTTTTCTGCACCAATTGCATCGATGCTTAAAGAGAAAATAGAAAATAGTACGTTACTTATAGCTTTGTCTGGGGCTTCTTCTACAGGTAAAACAACTGCACTAAAATTAATTGCATCAATATATGGAAAACCATCAGTATCAGACGGCATTATTGGAGATTTCAATGATACATCATCTTATAACATAGAACGACTTGCGGGCAATAATGGGTTCATAGCGTTGTTTGACGAAGCTACAACGGTAAAGTCACTAACTGACTTCTGTTATCATACAACAAATGGTGTCAGTAAAGGGCGTTTATCACAGAATGGCACAATGAAAGAAAAGAGACAATGGGAAGGAACTGTTGTTATTACCTGTGAAGGGTCTGCAGTAGATAAGACAAATGGGAATGAAGGTATTTTTGTAAGAACACTTGAAGTTGAAAATGTTGCTTATACTGAATCTGCGCAACATTCTGAGAATATACAGTCAGTAATAAATGAGAATTTTGGTCTTGCTATAGAGGTGTTTGCGGAATATCTTTTATCAAAAACTACAGATGAAATGAATGGCGATTATAATTCTTGCCTTGAAATACTTATAGAAAATCTTGATATGAGCAATAAATATTCAAAAAGAATAGCAAGTAAGTTCACAATGATTTTATTGGCCGCACGCTATTTTTCAGATTGTTTTAAAGTCGTAGAGTATAAGGAAGAATCGTTAGCTAAATTTTTAGCATCTGTTCAAAACGAAATTCTTAAAAGAATGGTTGAACGAAAGCATGATGTAGTTGAATGTTTGAAAGATTATATCACTAGAAATAAAAGTAAATTTATTCTTTGTTCAAATGCTGAGGAAAAACCAGTAATGAACCCAGAAGGCAAACTTATCGTATATAAAGATGGTTCAACAGAAGTCATGATCATGAAATCAGTATTTGAATTAATTATGCAAGATAATGGATTTAATCCAAGAGCAGCAATTAAAGAAATTGACGCAGCAGGAAGAATCGTTTCGCGTCATCACGGTAGGAATACATGTAAAATTTCTTTGACACGAGGTATAAGATCAACCGTGTACCATATTAAGTTGGAAGATAACAACAGCCCGTCTGTAAAAAAATTGAAAAACCTTTTATTAGATGATACAGATGAAGTTGAAGAATTTCTAAAAGATGAATTTAATAAAAAACATACAAAAAAATCGGAGGTAAAGGATAATGAGAAACTTAAATAATATCAGTAATGCATTTAATAAAACAATGATGTCAAGAGGAAAGAATACAATTAGTATAGTCAACAGTAGAAACGGAAAAAGAATGGCAATTTCCCATTCACTTTCATCAGAGCTTGGTCTTGAGAAAATAATGGATGTGATTTTGGACATTGATGCTCATGAAATATTACTGTCTAAGTCATTCCCATATAATGGAGCTTCACAGTTTACTATTAGTGGTAATAAAAATAAAATCAGTTATAAAGCTAGACTTGTTGATTCTATTACAGAATCAATGGGACTGGATTTTAGCAGTTCAACTTCAAAGACCTTTGCTGATATTGCCTTTGAAACAGATGAAGAAACAGGCGTAAAATATGCTGTCGTGAAAATCCCAAAGGATACGGGGGTGTCTGAAGATGAAGCTAATAATGAAGACCAGCAGAACAAAGCTGTATAAAAAAAGTCTAAGAGCTGATAAGCAAATTGATTCCAAGGTTAAAAGAAGTAATCTTGAATTATCTGAATTAACGGATGTACTTATTGAGATGAGTAAGATGAAATTTAATATATAACAATAAAGGTCCTGCCTTATTAGGTTGAGGCAGGGCAAATTAAAGAAATGGCGGTGGAATATAAATGGGAAAAATAAAAGCAAAAATAAAAGTAAAAGTTAAAGTGGCAATGTATATACGTTATTCATCAAACAATCAAAGAGATGAGAGCCTTGATGCGCAGAGACGTGCTATAAATGAATACTGCAATAAAAATAATTATGAGTGTGTAAAAGAGTACTCAGATGCAGCTAAATCAGCTAGGTCAGATGATAGGGAAGGTTTCATGCAGATGATTTCAGATATTAAAAATGGACCGGAGTACAGCAAGGTAATAGTACATAAATTGGACAGGTTTTCCAGAAATAATTATGACACAATGTTATACAGAGCTTTATTACATAATAATGGTATTGAATTGTTAAGCGTTACTGAGCTAATGGAAAATACTCCTGAAGGTGTAATGTTTACTGATATAATTTCCACTATGAATCAATTTTACTCAGCAAACTTAAGACGAGAAGTAATGAAGGGGTTGAAAGAAAATGCCTATAAGTGTTTACATACTGGTGGAAAGCCACCTTACGGTTTTGATATAGTGAATAAAAAGCTAACTATAAATGCAACAGAGGCAGAAGCGGTCAGATTGCTATTTAAGCTGTTTGATGCCGGATTTACTTATTCGGCAATAGCAGAGCACCTTTATAAAAAGGCTATAGTGCTCCGGGTAAAAGCGATAGGTTTAAAAAGGCAACGATAAATTCAATTCTTAAAAACGAAAAATATATTGGCGTGTACACCTATAATAAGTCAAATGGAAAAAATATTAAAGGCAAAAGAACAAAATTCATGAAAAAATCAGAAGAAGACATTATAAGAATACCAGGAGGATGTCCGGCTGTGGTATCTCTTGAGCTCTTTGCTAGGGTGCAGGCCAAAATGAAGTTAGGTTCTCGTAATATACATAAATCAAATAATTACTATCCTCTTGCAGACAATGACCTGATAGTTTGTAGTGATTGTGGAAATAAGCTTACGGGAAATATGAAGTACTCAGGAAGAAATAAAACAGAGTATAAGACTTATAACTGCTATTATCACAAAAAGCATGAGTGTGCAACAAAGGATATTCAAACGGTTTACCTAGAGGATTTTGTGTTCACTAACCTCAAGAAGATATATTTTAGTAAAAAAATGAGACCTTATCTTCTTAAAAAGTTGAATGAAAGTACTGGTAAACTTACAAATGAAGAAAAAATGAGCTTAGAAAGTACAAAGATGAACTTGCTGATGTTAATATGCAGATTACAAATATAGTAAATGTAATGGCAAAATCCGGTCTAAAAGTAAAAGATCTATCAGTTAAACTGGCAGAACTGAACGAAAGTAAGATAACGCTTAAAAGCAAAATTAATGATCTGAATGATATTAAGGCAAAAAAGAGTATACCGATGAAGACATTATAAAGCTCGGTGAAGAATTTGTAAGTTATCTTAAAACCAATGACACACTTGTTACAAGACGATTTCTTAAGTCAATAATAGAGCAGATTTCGGTTGGTGAAGAAGATATTGAAGTAACTCTTAATATTGCTTAAGAAAATTAATTTAAAATTGATGAAAGGGGTAATAAATATGCTAAGTTATTGTCTTTGTTACGACGCTGGTATCAAAGATAGAAAAGAACGAAAACAGATACAATAATGAAATAAAGGCAATTGGTGATTTTTGGTGTGACAGATTATCTGTTGCACCTTTCTTTTTTGTCAAAAAGATGTAAAATTATGTATTATTATGTATTTAAAATAAAATTATGTAAAATATATCACATTTTGTGTATACCGTGGAGGAAATATTTATGGCTGATACAAAGAAAGAACAAGAGCGTGATGAACTTCATCGTGCTATATGGGCAATTGCAGATGAACTTAGAGGTGCTGTAGATGGATGGGACTTCAAGAATTATGTCCTTGGCACCATGTTTTATAGATATATATCAGAAAACCTTTGCGACTATATTAACAGTGGTGAAATTGAAGCCGGAAACTCAGATTTTGATTTTGCTAAAATGTCTGATGATGAGGCAGAAGAAGCAAGGGATGGTCTGGTCGAAGAAAAGGGATTCTTTATCTTACCAAGCGAATTGTTCTGTAATGTAAGAGCCAAGGCGAAGAATGATGAGAATTTGAATGAAACACTTGAAAGCGTATTCCGTCACATTGAGGAATCTGCAAAGGGCAGCCGATGCAGAAAGTGATTTTGCAGGCTTGTTTGACGATTTTGATGTAAATAGTAATAAACTTGGTTCTACTGTGGCAAAAGAAATGAAAAACTTGTTAAGTTGTTAAATGGTGTTGCGCAGATGAACTTAGGTGATGTAAAGGGTCATTCTATTGATGCCTTTGGTGATGCATATGAATACCTTATGACTATGTATGCATCCAACGCAGGTAAGTCCGGTGGAGAGTTTTTTACACCCGCTGACGTATCAGAGTTATTGACTCGCTTAGGGACAGTTGGTAAAACGGAAATAAATAAAGTATATGATCCGGCATGTGGTTCTGGTTCGTTGCTTTTGAAAGCTGAAAAGATATTGGGAAAAGAAGCTATTCGTAATGGTTTTTATGGACAGGAAATAAATATTACTACATACAATCTTTGCCGTATTAATATGTTTTTGCATGACATAGGTTTTGATAAATTTAATGTGGCTTGTGAGGATACGCTGACAAACCCACAGCACTGGGATGATGAGCCATTTGAACTTATCGTATCAAATCCACCGTATTCTATTAAGTGGGCGGGTACAGATAACCCATTGCTCATTAATGATCCTCGTTTTGCACCAGCCGGAGTGCTTGCACCAAAGAGTAAAGCTGATCTTGCATTTATTATGCATAGTCTTTCTTGGCTTGCATCAAATGGAACAGCTGCTATTGTATGCTTCCCCGGAATTATGTATCGTGGCGGAGCAGAACAGAAAATCCGTAAATATTTGGTGGATAATAACTTTGTGGACTGTATTATTCAGTTGCCAAGCAACCTGTTCTTTGGAACAAGTATTGCAACCTGCATTATGGTTATGAAGAAAAACAAGAATGACAATAAGACATTATTCATAGATGCTTCTAATGAGTGTATTAAGGTTACGAATAATAATAAATTAACACTAGAGAATATTGAAAGAATCGTTGATATATTTGCAAACCGTGAGGAAGTAAAGCATTTTTCTCATCTTGCTTCTTATGATGAAGTTGCGGAAAATGACTACAATCTTTCTGTATCTACTTATGTAGAGGCAGAGGATACCCGTGAAAAGATTGATATAAAAAAATTGAATGAAGAAATAGAAGAAATCGTTATGCGTGAAGATGAACTGAGAGAAGCCATTCGAAACATCATCGAAGAAATTGAGGTGGGCGAATGAGCAAGCTGGAGGAATTGATTGCTGAATTATGCCCAGATGGGGTTGAGTATAAAACAATTCAGCAAATTAGTAAAAAAATTATTTCTGGTGGAACTCCCAAAACGGGTCACAATGAATTTTATGGGGGTAATATTCCTTGGTTAAGGACACAAGAGGTCAATTTTGAAGATATTCACGATACAGAAATTAAAATCACACAGTTAGGATTTGAATGTTCTTCAGCAAAATGGATACCTGCAAATTGTGTTATTATCGCTATGTATGGAGCTACAGTTGGGAAAGTTGCAATTAATAAAATACCTATGACAACAAATCAGGCTTGCTGTAACATTGAGATAGATGATGTACAAGCTATGTATAGGTATGTATTTCATTTTTTGTGTAGCCAATATTCATATATAAAATCGCTGGGACAGGGAAGCCAAACAAATATCAATGCTCAAATTATAAAATCATTGGTAATTCCCGTTCCCCCTTTGCCAGGTGCAGAAGGAAATTGTACGAATTTTGGACAATTTCACAGAGCTTACAGCAGAGCTTACAGCAGAGCTTACAGCGAGAAAGAAACAGTATGAGTATTATATGGATGAGATGTTAAAATTTGTTGACAAAGTGAAGATGATGAAGTTAGGTGATTTTGCAACAATTTCAAGGGGTTGAAACTTTCAAAAGAAAGATTTTTGCGAGAACGGTGTTCCATGTATTCATTATGGACAGATATATACAAGATATGGTTTATATGCAAATAATACAATCACAGAAATAACCAGAGAAGCAGCTGGAAAATCAAAGTTCGCTACTAAAAATGATATTATTATGGCAGTAACAAGTGAAAATATCGAAGATGTATGTAAGTGTGTTGCTTGGCTAGGTGATGACGATATAGCAATAAGTGGTCATACTGCTATAATACACCATAATCAAAATCCTAAATATTTAGCCTATTATTTCCATACCAGTATGTTCTTTAATCAGAAAAAGAAGTTAGCACATGGAACAAAAGTTATAGAAGTAACACCGAGTAAGTTAGTTGATATAGAGATTCCGATACCATCTCTTGAAGAACAAAATAAAGTAGTAGACATTTTGGATAGATTTGATTTGTTGTGTACAGACATTTCCACCGGTCTTCCTGCAGAAATCGAAGCCCGTAAAAAACAGTACGAATACTACCGTGACAAATTACTGACATTCAAAGAACTCTCATAGGAAAGGAAGCGAAAGCTGTGCCTTATTTTAATATTGTTGCACAGACAAATGAAAATACAGTTGTTACAGAATATGAACCAGTCAAGACACGTTCTGACAGCTATCAGAGCGAAGCTGCATTGGAAAAAGAATTTATCCGCCTCCTTTGTGAGCAGGGCTATGAATATCTGCAGATACATACAGAAAAAGATCTGATTGCGAATCTTCGTAAAAGACTGGAGATACTGAACGATTACCAGTTTTCCGATTCTGAATGGAAACAGTTTTTTTCTGATGCAGTGGCGAATCCAAATGAGCATATTGTGGAGAAGACCAGAAAGATACAAGAGGATTTTGTTCAAGTGTTAAAAAAGGATGATGGAACTTCTAAAAATATCAAACTGATTGATAAAACTAATATCCATAATAACTTTTTACAGGTCATCAATCAGTATGTGGTCGGCAAAGAGGATGGCGCAAAGTATGATAATCGCTATGATGTAACCGTGCTTGTAAATGGTTTGCCGTTGGTACATATTGAATTAAAACGCAGAGGTGTTGCTATTCGTGAGGCGTTCAACCAGATTAACCGTTATCAGCGTGATTCCTTTTGGGCAGGCTGTGGCCTGTTTGAGTATGTGCAGATATTTGTCATTTCGAATGGAACAAATACTAAGTACTATTCTAATAGCACACGTTTCAATGCTATTAAGGAAGGAAACTCTAGTAAGGCAAAGAAGGGAAAGACAAGTAACAGCTTTGAATTTACTTGCTTTTGGTCTGATGCTAATAACCGTGTAATTTCAGACTTGATTGACTTCACAAAGACCTTTTTTGCAAAGCATTCGTTGTTAAATGTTTTGACTAAGTACTGCATTTTTACGTCAGAAAATATGTTGATGGTTATGCGTCCATATCAGATTACAGCTACTGAACGTATTTTAAACAGAATAGAAATTGCAAATAATTATAAGAAATATGGCAGTGTGGAAGGCGGAGGATATATCTGGCACACCACAGGTTCTGGCAAAACGCTGACTTCCTTTAAGACGGCAAGACTTGCTTCACAGCTATCCTATATTGATAAAGTGTTGTTTGTGGTAGACCGTAAGGATTTGGATTACCAGACAATGAAGGAATATGACCGTTTTGAAAAGGGTGCAGCAAATAGTAATACGTCTACGTCTATATTAAAAAAGCAGTTGGAAGATCCAAGTGCTAACATTATCATTACCACTATTCAGAAATTGGCTACTTTTATAAAGAAATATCAGGGGCATGATGTTTTTGAAAAGCACGTTGTCATAATCTTTGATGAATGTCATCGCAGCCAGTTTGGCGATATGCATAGTTCAATCGTAAAGAATTTTAAGAAATACCATTTGTTTGGCTTTACCGGAACACCGATTTTTCCTGCTAATTCCAGTTCGACAAAGAAGAATCCAGAGTTTCTTACTACAGGACAAACCTTATGGCGATCAGCTTCATACATATACCATCGTGGATGCTATTAATGATAAGAATGTCCTGCCGTTCCGTGTAGATTATATAAAGACGATGGATGCCGATGAAGCTATAGATGATGAAATGGTGTGGGATATTAATAGAGAAAAAGCAATGATGGCACCGAAGCGTATTTCACTTGTAACAAAATATATATTGGAGCATTTTGACCAGAAAACATATCGTGGGGATAAGACATATGTTTTTAATTCATTGACCAATATTTCAGAAGTTGCTTCAGCGAATAGAGGAACAGTAGAGGAAATAAAGCATAAACAGCGTGTCAGTGGGTTTAATTCCATTTTTGCAGTAGCATCAGTGCCAATGGCAAAGCTGTACTATCAAGAATTCAAAAAGCAGATGGAGGCTGACCCAACCAAGAAGTTGCGTGTTGCTACTATATTTAGTTATGGTGCAAATGAAGAAGAAACAGATGGAATTTTAGATGAGGAGAACTCAGAGGACACCTCTGCCCTTGACCAGAACTCCCGTGATTTTCTTGAATCAGCAATAAAAGATTATAATGAAATGTTCCATACGAACTATGATACATCCAGTGACAAATTCCAGAATTATTATAAAGATGTATCTCTTCGTATGAAAAATAAGGAACTTGATCTGCTCATTGTAGTTAATATGTTCCTCACAGGCTTTGATGCTACAACAATGAATACCTTATGGGTGGATAAAAATCTAAAGATGCATGGGCTTATTCAGGCATTTTCCAGAACGAATCGTATCCTTAATTCCATTAAGACCTTTGGTAATATCATATGCTTTAGAAATCTGCAAAAACGTGTGGACAGTGCAATTTCCCTATTTGGTGATAAGAATGCCGGAGGAATTGTCCTGATGAAGAGCTTTAGGGATTATTACTACGGCTATGAATCTGTTGATGGAAAACCTATAACGGGTTATGTGGATATGATGGAAGAACTGGATTCAAAGTTCCCGCTTACAGAGCCACAGATTATTGGTGAGCAGAAGCAGAAGGATTTTATAGCATTGTTTGGTGCAATACTTCGTATGCGAAATCTCCTTGTATCCTTTGATGAATTTAAGGATAAGGAATTGATTTCCGAAAGAGACTTACAGGACTATCTTGGCAGATATCAGGATTTGCGTGACGAATGGAAACGCAAGCGAGAAGCCGGGGAAAGCACAGATATTATTGATGATATTGTGTTTGAAGTGGAATTAATTAAGCAGATTGAAATTAATATCGATTATATTTTAATGCTTGTAAAGAAGTACCATGATACCCATTGTGAAGATAAGGAAGTGCTTATTACCATTAAAAAAGCCATTGATGCTAGTCCGGAACTTCGCAGTAAGAAACAGCTCATTGAAACATTTATCGCAGGTATCAATGAAGCAGATGATGTTATGAGCGAGTGGCATGATTATGTTGTAAAGCAGCGAGAAGATGAACTTCAAGTCATTATTGCAGAGGAAAAACTGAAACCAGAAGATACACGCAAATTCCTTGACAACGCATTTCGTGATGGTGAAATCAAGACTGCGGGAACAGACATTGATAAAATAATGCCACCTGTTTCCAGATTTGGCGGTGGTGGCCGAGCTGAGAAAAAACAGGGCGTTATAGATAAACTAAAAATATTCTTTGAAAAGTATTTTGGTATTGGCGGTTCAAGTTCTTTTATGGAATAAAAGGAAACAGAAATAACAAATATTCTATATTGAGGGCCGTTTGAGACGATGAAGGTGGCTGAAGATTGAGTATCATATTGAGATGAGTAACCTGATTGTTTATATATGAATAGTTAAGTGTGTTGATTTTTTTGATTTAGAAAAAATCTTTGCATAATAAGATGATTTGATTTATACAAAAGAGAATTAAGTGGGAGAATAATATTATGGATGCACATAAGGCAATAATTACGAATATTTTTAATAATGCAACATTAGTAGAAATCCCTTTCTTCCAAAGGCCATATGTATGGAAAGAAGATCTTTGGGAAAGGCTTCTTGAAGATATGGAGTTCGTTGTAAAAACAAAAAAACCTCATTTTTTAGGCTCAGTTATTTTGAAAGATGGTAGAAAACCCTCAGCAGGAGAACTCTTTGCAGATTGTAAGACGGTAGTTGATGGTCAACAACGTTTAACAACATTCATTATATTTATGAAAGTATTATGTTTAAAGACGGGACAGACAACTTTATTCGATTATCAGTTTAGACTTATGGGACAGGATATTGCATTAAGACATGGAAAAAATGATGTAGATGCATTTAATAAAGTTGTATCAATGACTATCGCAAATAAAATAGATAATATAGGTATAAATTCAAGAGTAATAGAAGCATATAATTACTTTATTGATAATATGGATGCATCTAAACTTGACATTATGTCTGTCATAACAAATACGCAGTTTGTACGTATTGATTTGGATGCAGATGAAGATGAACAGCAGATATTTGACACAATCAATTCTTTAGGCGTGAGTCTTACAACGTCGGAGTTATTGAAAAATTATTTCTTTAGCAGAGATACAATAAATGAGTATGAATCAAAATGGGTTTCTGTGTTTGAAAAAGACGATGATACAAAAAACTATTGGGATACAGAGATTGACGTTGGACGAACAAAGCGAGCAATGATAGATATTTTCTTTGACGCATATTTCCAATTGTTCATACAAAATAAGAAGTTTAATATTTCGAACGAAGATAAGCTTATGTATGCAAGGATTGAACATCTAGCTCAATCATATCAGCACTTTATTAATACATATTGTGGTGGAGATAAAAAATATAATATTAGCTTCATTGAAGTATTACGCAGATTGTTTTGCACAGAATATTAAGCCGCATTGGTGTGAAGAATGTATTCCTGCTACATATGGAATCGAACGACTTAACATAGTGATCTTTGGTTTGAAGAATTCTACGATGATACCATATGTTTTATATCTTCATGAAAAAAATGGTAAATCAAAATGAGTTTAATAAAATTTGTGAAACTTTAGAATCATACATTATGAGACGTATGATTGTCCGTGCGACGACAAAAAATTATAATAATTTATTTACATCTTTGATTTCTAATGCAATTTGTGATCCACAAGCATTTGCAGAATAAATTATATTCTGGAAAGGATAGTACAACCTATATGCCAACAGATAATGATTTACAAGTTGGATTTGATGATTCAAAAATATATAATCTTCAAACTAAAGGCATACTGTATTTGATGGAAAGTAGTATTCGACCAGTAAATAGTTCAACGGCGATTCTTGGATTCAATAATTATAGTTTGGAACATATGATGCCGAAAAAATGGAGAAATAATTGGGATATGTGTGTTTCTGTAGATTTAGAAAAAGAACGAGATTCTAAACTATTAACTTTAGGAAATCTTGCAATTATACCACAATCGTTAAATGCATCAGTAAGAGATGCTGATTGGAAAACTAAGAAAGCAGGAAAGAAAGATAAGCCAGGATTGAAAATCTGTGCATCTGGACTTATTACATTACATGATGCATTAGAAAAAGATGTCTGGAATGAAGATGAAATTAAAAAGTCGGGCAAAATGGTTATGTAGTGAAGCAATAAAGTTGTGGAAGATATAATTTATTATGCATCTGCCTCAGGTAATTACATTTTCTTTCAATTGAAGGAGACCAAGGGCTTAATCTATGCTTTATTAATAGATGGAAGTTAACAGATTGAAAGAGGTAATTCAAGAGGGGAATAAGCCATTACCCTAGAAAAAGTGTAGCATATGGAAAATGATGTTATATGAATCTTGAAGAGAACAGTCGCAATAATAGGGTAATAAATATGCTAAGCTATAACATAGATACAATGACAATGAATGACCTGGAGACGCTTCTGAGATCGGGGAATGACGATTATGATAACCGGTTGAGAGTTTCGTATGATGGAGAAGTATATATTTCTCAGGATGTAGTAGGAGCCGATGATATTGAAGACGTTTTATTTAGACTTGGAACTTTCGACTCAGGTAATGAGATGGTAGGTCCTAAAGTTAGTAATGATAGAGTAGTATGATCGAATATATGTATAAAGCGATAAAAGAGAACTGGAGAAAAGGAGTACCTTTTTCACATCTGGATGATTGGTGTTATAACTATTAAATTAATAATAGTAGTATAAAAATAGTTGGTGGTACAGGATAACCTGTATCACCAACTTTTATGTAGTTAATTACAATAAACCAGACAATATATAAACCAAAGACAGAAGCATTGAAATCCGCACTATAAGATGTTATAAAACCTTTTGAAATAAAAAAGAGTACAAATGTTCAGATTTTAAGAAAAACGGCGTACAAATGGAGATAGTGGACTTAACGTAATAAAAAGTAGCCTAGTAAATGGGGAAACCTATATCGCTTTTTATATTGAAAAATAAAGGGGAAAAGAGTAATATTAAAGATATTATGGGATTTTATGGTTTTAAATTAAAGCAATACTATAGAAGAATGTTAATTTAGTACAACTACATATAATAGCAATAGTGGGATATCAAAAAAATCCTCTAATATTATAAAAGTATAGTAAGGGTGATGAAATAAATGAAAATTCGAATGCCTGATTTGAATGGTGAAATGCAATATATTGAAGATAAAAAATCAATTGTTTTAATTGGTGCTAATGGGGCAGGAAAAACAAGAATGAGTGTCTGGATTAATAATAATAATAAAGATATACCAATACATCGTATATCTGCACAGAAATCCTTAAACATGCCTAACTTTGTAAGTCCAACTGAAACAGATACAGCAGAGGAAAAGTTTTTATATGGAGGGGTAAATGAAAACAAAGCATGGTTAAAAGAACATGGGAAAGATACTATTAGATGGGATCGTAAGCCTGTAACACACTTTTTGAATGATTTTCAACAGCTTATGGAATTTTTAATAACAGAAAATTATGAGAAAAGCATTGAATATCGCGAAAAACACAAGAATGGTAATGTTACATTTGATAACGAAACAAGACTAGAAAAATCCAAATCTATTTGGGAAAATGTAATAACTCATCGAAAGCTCAAAATATGTGCAGGTAAAATTGAAGTATTTGATTCAACCGAACCTGAAGCTACTTCTAGTTATAATAGTAGCGAAATGAGCGATGGTGAACGAGCAATTTTTTATTTCATCGGAGAGGTACTATGTGTACAAAAAGATAGCTTGATTATTATTGATGAGCCAGAAAATCATCTTCACGAGTCAATATTGGTTCGCCTTTGGGATGCGGTTGAATCTGCGAGACCAGACTGTACATTTCTCTATGTAACGCATAATTTGGATTTTGCGAGTACGAGAATTAATACCCAGATAATTTGGGTAAAGGATATGACTAATATATCTACTTGGGACTATGAAATGCTTGATAATGTGCGTTCTTCCGATAATTTATTGCTCGAAATTCAGGGCAATCGCCAAAAAGTTCTCTTAGTTGAAGGCAATCGAACAAAAAGTATAGATAGAAAACTATATTCCAAACTTTTTCCTGAATATAATATTATTCCTTTAGAAAGTTGCAATACTGTTATTCAGGCCACAAAAGCTTATAACATAATAACAGATATTCACTACACAGAAGTAAAGGGTATTATAGATCGAGATAGGCGAAAAGAAGAAGAAATTTCTAAGTTTAGAGAGAGTAATATTTTTGTGCCCAATGTTGCCGAAATTGAGAATTTGTTTTTACTGCCAGACGTAATCCGAATTGTAGCTGACAAGCAAAGTAAAGGAAATGTGGAGCAAGTAATAATACAAACACAAGAGAAAACAATTGAGTTTTTGAAAACCAACATTCAAGAGCAAGCACTGTTGTTCACAAAGCAGCGCTGTCAAAACAGTATCTTTCAGCAAATGAATAAAAAATCGGATACTATTGATGAGTATAAATCAAATCTATCTTTAATTACAGCTGTCTCAAATGCCGAGAATATTTTCAATCAGGCAATGAGTGAATTACAGCAAATCATTGATAACTCAAATTTCTTAGAGGCGCTAAAAGTTATAAATAATAAAGGCTTATTGCCCTATACCCAATTGACAGCATATTTTGGATGGAGAAAAGATTACTATATAGACTATGTATTGCGTCTTTTATGCGTCAATGATGAAGTTGGTAAATCAATGCGGAAAGCATTTAGAGCTTATATAACGATAGATTAAAAATCAATATTTGAAGCTGCCGTTTAGTATGACTTAAATTAATCTATTCAACTTTACTTAATTTTTATCATGGAAAAGCCTGTTATTATTATTTAGTTATGCTTGCTTTTGTGTAGAAAGCTTAAAAGACTTAGAGAAGTAAAAAAAGACAAAGAAAAACAAACAACTTGTTGACTAATGTTTGTCAACAATACTTTGATTTTTTACGGGGACACGATACTTATTTAATAAACGAATTATTTGTTTTCTATCTTTTGTATACATAATTAAATTTACAAGTTGAAAATTTTGCATAAAGCACCTCTTTTACAATGGTAATAATAAAACTTATTCAAAAGATTTAGAAAATAGAACGGAAAAAATGAACTCATTAAATATTTTGCACATAATGACGCACATATACAAAAGAACGAATCAGATATTAAAGAAATTGTACAGAAAAAGCTAATTAAAGATACAATAAAGGTTCAAACTCAAGAAGAAATCAAAATTGATCTAGTGTGTTTTACACGGGGGATTTAATACAGCGGGAGTGACATGGCTGTTACAGGCGAAAATCAGATGGGACTAGCACATAAAATATTAGTGCAACCACTATTAGATGCATTAGGGCTTGAAAAGGTCAATTTTTAATTGTTCCAGGTAATCATGAAGTTGATTCAAGCAAGATAGTTAAAGCTACAGAAAAGGGGCTACTAGTTAATTCTCTAGAAGATATAGTAAATATAGCAGAAATGAATTCGCATATTTAGAAAGATTAGATTATTTTTATAGTGGATTGGATTCATATTATGATGATGTTATACGTGAAAAAATTGGTTACTCATTTACTAGAAATATAAATAATAAAAAAATTGGCATTGTTTGTATTGATTCTTCTTGGCGCTCATCTGGAAAAGGTGGGATAGAAAAAAGTCTTATGTATGTGGGAGAAAAACAGGTAAAAGATTTATATAATCATATAAAAGATGCAGATTTTAAGATATGTATGATGCACCATCCTCTAGATTGGCTTTCGGATTATGAATCAACACTTATTGAAAGAGAAATGACAAAATTTGATATCGTGTTGCAAGGTCATGTACATGAAAATGATAATAAAAAGAAATTTGCAGACAAAACATAAAAACAATATATAGTACTGCTGGAAAACTATTTCCTTTAGATTATGCGTATGGGCGTAAAGTCGATGGCTATAATGGATAATGTTCAATACTTAGTGTAAACTTTGAAATAAATATTTGTACAATTTTTATGCGTACATATTTTGCTATGAATCGAAATGATTTTGATATGGCTCTAAATAAGGAAGAGAATGGACAAGCACAATATCAGGTAAACAGTAATACATCTGATAAACAAATGGAATTTAATATAATTAATGGAGTTCATGAATATTTTAAACATATGTCTGAAACTTTTTCATTGATTAGAGAAATTGATTCATTCTCACCTATGAGTATTGACAATGTGACTGATACAATATTTTATCAGAAGAATCTGAATATGTAGAAGAAAATAAGGGCAGTAAGGAATATGTATCAATAGAAAATTTACTTAATACGGTCTGATAATATTATTCTTTTTGGTAAAAGGAAAGTGGAAAAACAACAATCTTACAAAAAAATAGGATTACTTTATATTGAGAATTATGAAGAAAAGAGTATTATTCCTATACACATTGATATGAGACAGTTACCACCAAAGAAAGATAAACTGAATAGAGCAACAGAATATTTTGTTATGAATAATATGTTTACTGATGCAGTTATTAGCAAAATGAAAGTAGAGAGCTTCTTAATGATGGTAAATTAGTATTTTTATTGATAATATTGATGTTTCAGATGATATACAATTAAACATGCTTACAAGTTTTATTAAGGAAAATAATACAAATAAATTTTCTTGACGATAAAAGAAGAATTCTTTCAATCATACTGGATATAAAAAAATTCAACTTTTGGGGATAAATTTAAAAAAATATATATACGATATTTTGGAAAATCACAAATAAGGGAATTAGTTACAAAGGTGGGCTGATAAAGAGGATGATGTTGTTAATATGAGTGATGTTGTAGATAAAATTGATGGATATTGTAATCAAATTAATTTTGCAAAAACTCCATTTAATGTATCTGTATTTGTAGTGCTATGGGATTCTGATAATAATTTTGTACCTCAGAATGAAGGAATTGTAATGCAGAATTATTTAGAAGTTTTATTGGAAAAATTATCACCTAAGGAAAGTGATAGAAGCACATATTCTTTTAAAATAAAGCAACATTTTTTAAGTAATTTTGCATATAAAATGTTTAGGAAAAATGAGTATTTTTTTACTGAAGAAGAATTTTCAGATTATGTTTATAAATATCATAAAGATAAAGGATACAAAGAATGTGATAGTAAATTTTCAAAATTATTTTTTGAAAAAGGAATTCTAAGTATTTCAACAAATTTAATTGTATTTAGTCATACGAGCATTTTAGAGTATTATCTTGCTGTATATGCCAAAGAAAATAATGATTTTTTACAATGTATGTTAAAAAAGGGGAATAGAGTTCATTTTCGTAATGAAATTTGTTTCTATTCAGGGCTTACTTTAAATTGTAGTGATTTATTAGATAGAATGGCAGAAACGATAATTGAAACGATAATAGAAAATATTGATATTGTTGATAAATTAAATAACCTTGAAATTATGACTACTTTTAAAATGGAAAAGAATGAATTAATAAAAAGGCTAAATGAAAATCGTCCAACTCAAAACGAAATTGATAAATTAAGTGATATTGAAAATGCGAAAAATGAAATTAGTCCTACAGATTTTTGTAAAAAAAAGAAGGCTGTTCAAATTGAAGCGCCAAAATTAATTATTGATATAGAAAAAGATAGAGAGGTAAAAACAGAAGAAGAAACAGAAGACCTTTTTTCTTTACTTCAGATGTATGGTAGTGTTCTAAAAAATGCAGAATTATTAGATAACAAGTATAAAGTAATTCATCTTGAAAACTATATGTATGCAATGAATATTCTTCTTGGAGAATTTTTGCAAATATTAGAAGTTGTGATAAATAACATGTCAAAAGATGATTTTAAAGATTATTTAAGTAATAGTCCAGAAGACCACAGTCCAGAAGTTTCCTCAAATGAAGAATTTGAGAAGATGAAAAACACATTTATAGAGCTAACAAAAATATCATTGCCAATTGCTCTACAAAAAATGATATTAGAGAATGTTGGTACTCCTAAGTTAGAATTGGCTATAAATGAGCTTATGATATATAAGAAGAACAAACCATTTGAAAAGTTTATGCTGATATTTTTGAAATGTGACCAAAAAATAGGAAATGTATGCTCCGAACTAAATAGATATATACAGGAAGAAACATCAGAAAGTATATTAAAATTAATAACAACGAAACTTGTATTTTATTATAAAATGAGATTTTTGGAATTGACATTAAAATGGACAACAATATTCTCGATTTATTACTTAAAATTCAAATTACTAATTCCAAAGACAATGTAAAATTAAGAAAGGCAATTAATGGGAATAAAAACATTACACGAAAAACAAATGGTAACAACAGAAAAAGATTGTGCATTAGAGAAAATATAAACCTGTTTTAAGAAACAAAGGCTTTAAGTGATATGGGTAACCTATCACTTTATATTGAAAAAATAAAAAGAAAAGAGAAGAGCGAAAAGTTGTTATGGAAATTTATGGTTTGTACTAAGTGTATTGTGGTACTAAAATGGGGAAAAGAAATGGCTCACGATACATACAGAAATAATATGCAACATAAAACGTCAAGATTTAGTTTATTTGCGTGAAAAAATGGCTAAAGAAAGTGAAAAAAAGTCCGGAATTAGTTCTAAAATTTTGGCTGCAAAATCTACTGTTAGTAAAACAAAATCTGTGTCGATAATTAAGTCAAAGCTAATGAAATAAGTAGACTGAAAATCCTTTCTGATGTTGATAAGGCAATTGCTGATCTTGGAAAAGAAAATTGCAAATAAAATAGAAAAAGAGTATAATACAGAAAGGGAAAAAATATAAAGTTGAGGAATGTCATAAAAAGAAGCAAAAGAAGAAGACAAACAGTTGCAGAAGGAAAATGAACGTATTATGCCTTTCATAAAATTAATCAATCAATCTCTATACAGAAGAAACAGCAGTCTGTTATGCAAAAAAGATATTGAACAGCTAAAGTGTATGTTCCTGAAAAGATTACCGTATTGTTCTCGCCACAAATCCAAAAGGTACATTCCCAGTTGCTTTTAGATGAAGAAGCCTGGTCAATCCTGAAAATTGATTCGAAAATCCGAGCATTAGAGACTCAATTTATTTTGAGACTAGATGGGCTGTCTGGACCGTTAGATATACCCAGGCGATCAATGAAGTAAACCCAGATGTCGTTCATTTTAGTGATGCCATGGTGAAGCAGGAGAGCTTGTATTAGAAAAATACCGACGGTTCAGCAAAGCAGGGCGTCACGAAAGAAGCCATTACGCAAACAATTATGGCATCTTCAGATAAAATTCATTTGTTGTTCTTTAATGCCTGTTTTTCTTGTGACAGGCAAAAGAGTGTAGTTAGTCATGTCGATGCAAATATTGGAATGACAGTTTCAATAGGTGATGAAGTCGCTTGTTCTTTGCGAAAGATGTTTTATTCGTCATTAGGATTTGGCTCTTCTAAAAAAGCCTTTGAACAAGCAAAGGGCGTTATGATGGAGTCTCCAACGGAAGCGGATACACCAAATTTTTATATACAAAAGACGACATTGATGCAGATGCATTATATATCGTATGTCCTATTATTTGAGCTAGCAGGAGAAATATAAGTTTTCGTTATAGCTTAAAAGAAATTAGATAAAGTTGTTTTATTGTAAACTTGCATTATTTTTTACAGGGAACTTTCTTGAGGGGTACAGTAGTACCTTAATAATAAGCAGATATGGAGGAAGTAAGTTGGAATCTTTGAATTACAGCCGACGCTTGGAATGGCAGTAAGAGAACTTATTGTCAGAATACCATTGAGTGAAATTGATGTTATTTTATAGATTTGTTGAGATACTTAACGCATTAGATGACAGCTGTGTTATTGCACTTGATGGTAACTGGGGTAGTGGTAAAAACATTTTTCGTAAAGCAAGCAAAGATGATCATGGATGCGCATAACTCTTCTAGGTAATACTCGTTAAAAAGGACGATGAGGCTATTAAAAAGGTTTGGAAAGACTTTTGTAGCAAGAAATTATATTGAAACCCCAAATATCAATATACTATGATGCTTGGGAGAATGATAACGAGGATGATCCACTTCTTTTCAATGGTTTACGAAATACTAAAGACAGTTGATTCTGGACTATAGTTTTAAAGCTAACGTTAGTCTTGTAAAAATTGCTAGTGCTATTGCTGAATTATTAACGGGAAGAAAGTCCAGCAATTGAAGCCGCAAAACAGGAAGATCCATTTGCTAACATAAAGATTGAAGGATTTGAGAGAATCCATATCCGAGTTTTTTGATAGCCTTTTGCCAGAGCAGGAGATCGCTTGGTCGTTTTTATCGACGAGTTGGACAGATGTACTCAAATTTTTGCCGTTAGACTTCTTGAAAGTAACAAAGCACTACTTCTTTAAAGATAAAATTACTTTTGTTCTTTCCGTGAATACTCATGAGCTACAAAACACAGTGAGAAAGTATTATGGAAATGAGTTTGATGCTTGCTACGTCAGGATCGCTTCTTTGATATCCGAGTTATTCTTCCGCCTGTTGATTTACAAGTATACTATCAAAGTATAGGTTTCAATACAGCATATTTATACGACAAGGTTGCGCATGAAGTGATTCGAAAATATCATTTTGAACTGCGTGAAATTGCAAAATATATTCGTTTAATAAAAATTCGTCAGCTATAAGCCTACGCACGATAGCCAAAAATATGATTTCAACTTTTCCAGATGGAAAAGGGTTACAGTTTTGGTTTATTAGCCATAGTTCCTATTATGATAGGGTTAAAATGTATTGTTACGATAGCATTATGTATATGTCATTTATTGAAGGAAAAGACTCTTCTCCATTGACCGAAATAATGGGTAAAGGCGAATTTTGGAACAGGTATATGCAGACGTCATTACTAGTACAAAATGAAACTTATAATAAAAGCCAAGAAGGAAAGACCACTGTAAACTTGAAGGACAAGTTGGAAAAAGTGTATGTTGCATTGTTTATTCATAATTATCAGCGAAGTGTCGATGAAATTAATATCGGAGAGTTGTCTTTTAATAAAGAAACAAAGAGAATTCTGATGCAAACTGTTAGCCTCTTATCAGGATTCGCAGATTACAGTTAATGTAATCATAAAAGATTGGAGTAAGATAAGTATAATGCCACTTAGTTTAATGCTTTTTAAGGAAAAACAGAATCAAAGTGTTGGTGAATTTGCAAAAAAATATTCTGGTAGGACTATTGAGTTTGATGGAAATATTGCATATATGATGAAGCATGAAGATTTCAAAACAAGATTCGATATTTTAATTTATGTTGGTGATTATAGTGAAACAACTGCAGTTGGACCAAGCTTCAAGTTTGAAGATGTGAACATTTCTGATTTGCATCTTACTGGTTCTAAAATTCCAGAATATATTGAAGAGGGACAAAATTATCACATTATTGCTAAAGTAGAAAAATATGATGAAAAATCTGAACTTTTCTTTCTAGAACCTATTTCAACAGAAATAAGATAAGCGCGTGGATCACAAAAGATATGAGAATACCCTGTAGTAAATTCAACGTATTATTATGTATATAATTAAAAAGCTGAATGTGAAAAGTATTACTTAATCTTTAGACTAAGGAGGATGTCGATGAACGATATTAGGTTTGAAATATTAAGCACAAAAATAAAAGAACTTTATTCAATTGTCAATGCATTAGAAGAACAATTCCCTGGACGACACTTCACGCCTGATGGACATTTAGTCGGTAGCATAGGTGAAGTGGTTGCTGCTGGTTATTATGGTTTAAAGCTATTACCAGCTTCTTTCGAAACACATGACGCAATATCAACGAATGGTAAAATGGTTCAAATTAAAGCAACCCAAGGCAAATACATAAGTCTATCCAGCAATCCTGAACACCTTGTTGTCTTAAAAATATTAAGAAGCGGAGATACTGAGGTGCTATATAATGGCCCTGGTGGGCTGGTATGGGAGGCTACTGGCAAGATGCAAAAAAATGGGCAAAAAAGCATATCAGTCAGCAAACTTAAAAGTCTAATGGATAGTGTACCGTTATGTGATAGATTAGAACATATATAAACCCATTTTAAAAAACAATCAAATTGCCAATTATGTTATTTAAATACGTGAATTATAAAATCATGATTGTAAATATTGAGTTTTAATGTCTTATATAAAACGGGGGATAATGTGATGAAACAAATATTTGTTGTACAAGGAAGTGGACGTCCAAATGGAAATACGTCACAGTTGGTGGAAGCATTTGTAAAAGGTGCCAACGAAGCTGGACATGCTGTCGAGATCGTTTCTTTGCAGAAAAATGAAGTAAGGGGATGCCTTGGGTGTAATGCCTGCCGTTATGGTAAGCCTTGTATCCAGAAGGATAGTTTCAATGAGCTTGTGCCCAAAATCAAAAGTGCAGATTTGATTGTATTTGCTTCACCGCTGCTGTTTTGGACACTTTCCTCTAAGATAAAGGCGTTTATTGAGCGTTTCTACTGCATCGCAGAGGAAGACAGGAATCCACCGCTTGGAAGATATGAAAAGTATCCGGTCAAGGATGCAGCTCTGCTGATGACATCCGCTGACAACTTTTTTTGGACATATGAGCAGGCGGTATCATACTACAAATTTGCAATCATCAACTATATTGGGTTTCATGACAAAGGAATGATACTTGCTGGTGGCTGTGGTGACACAAATGGAAAACCGCAGATTGACAAGACCAGCCACTTGCAGGAAGCATATGAGTTTGGCAAGAACATTTATAGGGATTGCTAAATAGTGATCATCCTGTCATTGAGCTTCGTTTAATGTTTATAACGGAAATAGGGAGTGGAAAATAATGAAAAAGATGGTATTTTTAATTCTTATAGCGGCGCTATTGTTTAATATTCCGGTTTATGCAGAAAATTCTGCAATCAGTGTTGCATTAGATGGAACAACCATATCTTTTGACACGGAACCGGTTATAGAAAATGGAACTACACTTGTGCCGTTGCGAGCAATATTTGAAGCGCTAGGAGCAACAGTAGAATGGAATGGTGATACACAGACAGTAGTATCAACATTAGATGATACCTCGGTTTCTTTGACAATTAATGCAAAGACAGCATATAAAAACGGTAACAGCTTTAGTTTATTAGCGGCGCCCCAAATAATTGATAACAGAACAATGGTACCCGTCAGATTTATTGCCGAAAGCTTTGGACTTGATGTCTCATGGGATTCAGATACAAAGACAGTACTTATAGAATCAGGAAAAGATTGGGTTACAAGAACAATTGATAGCTTAGGATATTCAAGCAATACGGTCATAACTGTTGCTGGTGGCGATTTATCTGGAAACAGAGCGGCTAATGTCAAAGTAGATGTTGGGTACGGCGATAGAGAGTATTGGGCATTTACAAACAAATATGGTCAGCTTGTAGCTGTAATTGCAGAAAAAGTGATTTTGCAAGATGAAAATTCAGAATCAGTTACAGATGATGGACGATATTATTCAGATGAAGCGAAAGTTCCTGGAACAGAGGCTGACGATTTAGATGAAGGTCATGTGATTGCGGATAGCCTTGGTGGTGTTTCTAATGCGTATAATATAACGCCTCAAAATTCTACATTGAACCGTTATGGTGATCAGGCATATATGGAAAAGGTAATTCGGGATGCAGGTGGCTGCACAGATTTTATTGCAATAATAACCTATCCAGATACAGAGACACAGATTCCTAGTCACTATAGTTATACTTATACATTGAAAGGCAATGTCATCAATGATGAGTTTGACAATTTGGATCCAGATGAAGTGAATGCATCCTTAGATAAAACTTCCAATAATCAATCAACTATTGTTGAAACTTCTGGAAGTGATGAAGTCAAAATCATAGAACTTGACAAGAAAGCAGAATATATCGTCATCAAAAATATCAGCTCTAATACCATCGATATTTCAGGGTGGATTATAGTATCTGTTAGGGGAAATCAGAGATTTATATTTCCAAAATATAGCCTTGCGCCAAATGCAACTGTGAAAGTTGGTGATTCTGGCACAAATTCAGATGTTGATTTTCATTGGCTGGATGGACGTGGAACATGGAACAATAGTGAAAGCGATCCGGCAGAGTTGTATGATAGCCAAGGAACGCTGATTGACCGATATGACGATTAAACCGTTAATCCATAAGCTAGGTTGTCCAAAGGTTGATATGAACTGTGCGTAATGTTTATTTTAATAATATGTGAATATAGAAATCATAAATAAATATTATAACCTTAATAGAGGACTAAATCTTTTAGTAGATTTAGTCCTAATTTTATTTAAGGAGGAGTTTAAAATGAAAGAGAAGACAATAAAAGCATTGAAAGTAGAACCTATGAAATACCCTGAGGAAGTAAAATTAATTAATGAGCTTTCTGAATTACAGAATGCTGTAGGTGGATTAATTGAAATCATTAATCTAGATAGTAGTACTTGCATGATATGTAATGAAGAAGGAAAGCTAATTAATTTGCCTGGTAATAGGCGGTTGGGTAATGATATTATTGCTGGAACTTTCTACATAGTAGGTAGTAATAAGAACGGTGATTTAGTTTCATTACCAGAAGATAAAATAAAACTTTATAAAGAAATGTTTTATGAACCGGAAGAGTTTAGCCAAGAAGATATAGAGGCTAAGCTCTTTTTTAATTTCATTGATTTTGATTAATACATAGTAGGAGGGGTAAACAAATGTTAAAAATACTTGGCACTGAGAAAGACTTAGAGAAAGTTACTATTGAAGATGTTGTAGTAAAAGAAAATGTAAAAGCTTATCTGCATATTCTTGATGATATGTATGAAGCTGACAGAGATGTTTTTAATGATGATGGAGGTTATGCAATTATTATTGAAAATAAAGAAGATTTAAAGGAAGCGGAAAAGTTTATTAATCTAGAGGATAATGACTACGAATATGCTGAATTAGTAGGCCAAGACTACGTTCGGATAATGAAACTTTGCAATAATGAGTTTTCATTGCTAGTCTTTATAAGAAAAGATTTTTGTCCTGCTAATATCCTAGATGAAATTGAGTAAGCTGGAATATAAAATTAAAAATTATTATATAGAATTTTTAAATTTAGTATCAGTATTTTAGTATTAATAAAGGACAGTAGTATTGAATAACGGGTAAAAACATATTTAAAAATTTAATTGTTATAAATGAAGATATCGAAGTTAGCAGAAAGGGCATTAATAAGTAAATAAAAATTATAGGAAAAAGCTCATAGGCGGTACTTGACGAAAGGAACTTTTCATCCGACATGGCAAGGAAACAAATATTAATAGGACGTGGATAAGACAAATGTCTCCTCAGCTCCACTCTTAAGACCTTGATTTTTCAAGGTCTTTTCTTTTTTGTGTTGCATGTCGTGTTGCATTTTACTAATGAAATAATCATCAATTTGTTGGTCAACTTGTTCTCTTTGTTCAGAAAAAGTATGTTGATAAACATTTTTCATAACTGCATCTGTTTTCCAACCACCACGCTCCATAGCGTATTTATCGGGTATTCGTAACTGTGCCATTACCGAAGCATTGACATGACGTAGATCATGGAATGTCATGTGCGGTAGATTATTTTTTTCTAAGATCCTTTTAAAACGCATGTATATTGAATGTCCACTTAATGGTACCAGATGGTCCTCGTTTTTATCTGTCTTATCAATTAATTCTTGAATGTATTCGGGTATCTTTAAACTTCTAATTCTATAATAAGCTTTTGCCTGCTTTTTAAGAGTAGGTTTATTGTCTACATCAACAATAACTTCTTTTACGCTTATATAACCGTTTGAAATAGATTTTGATTTTGTAAGACCTCTAATCTCAGACATTGAAAAACTTAACCACATAGCCAATAAAACCGGAAGTTCTATATCTGTATCCTTAACAACATCAAATATAATTTCTGGAGGAATTAATTCTTTGATTTTGTGCTCCTTCTTTGGCAGTTTGACATCAAGCTTTAGTGATGGATTATATTTGTTCAGTACGGTTGATATTAGGCCATACGCATTATTAACTGTCTTTGCAGAAAGAGTGTTTTCTGAATCCTTGTACTTTTTTGATGGACGGCTTATTTCTTTATTAACACCGACCTGTACCATATCTGATGTAATGTTCTTCAGAGGAACATCCATTAAATCTAAAAAATAATTTCTCTTTATTTTTTTGTAACTAGCAATAGAAGTTTTTGAAAGGGTAGGTTCAGACATTTTAATATAAGCATCTATGGCTTCACCTAATGTCATGTTCTGAGGTTTAACTCGATTATTTTTGTTGAGCGCAAACTCTGCTGCCATATATTCACTTTCTTTTTTAGTGTCTGCGGTGAAGCTTTCATACTTTCTGACGGATTTACCATCTACCTTTTCAGTATGGCTGTATACTAATGTTCGCCACTGTCCTGAAGGCAGTTTTTTTGCTTTGGCCATAAAAAAAGACCTCCTTTATTTATATTTTTGGTATAGAAATAAAAGCGGTCATATGATATACTTTATTTGTGAAGTGTGTATATCTTTGGATAGACCGCTATATTTGTCCTCTGTGTTGGTAGCACAGGGGATTTTTATTAATAATCGTTTACTCCGTTAGCATATAAGTCTTTTAAATTAAAATATAGTATCCCATTTACTTTTTTCATTCGTATATTATTAAATATACCCGTAGCATTATCCGAATTAAGGAATTCTTGAGTAATGTCAGTTACAGGATATATCAGTCTTCTGGACCCCGTGATACCTCCGAGGTCATAGAAACCATAAACGTAGTATTTAGATTCCTCGTTAGGGATTGGCTCTAAATTGGATGTGTCATCAAGTTCAAACCCATATGCAACTCCTTTGTAGAATTTCTCAGATGTAACCCACGCATTTTCAAACGGATCATCGAGAGCCATTGAATATCTACTTGATTCTGGATATATAGCTGTATTAAGATCATCACCGTTATAAACAATTTTAGTATTAAACATTGATTTGACATATCCAGGAGTGGCATAATAGCTTCCGTTTATATAGACAACATCACCATTAAGTATGTCTGTTGTTAAAGTTTCTAAACTTGAAGTTGAATAAGGAAAGAATTCCTCTTCGTTATAGTCATAATTATAAGCATTAATAGTATTTGTATTACTGTCCCACTCAACGGTATAATCAGCAGATTCTAATACAGCTCTAATTGGAAGATAGGTGATTCCGCCTTGTACTACCGCAATTGTATCATTTATAATTCTATTATTGTTATTATAAATAATACTGGTGTTAATGGGTATTTCTATTCTATCGTGTAGTGTAATTACGATTGCCGTATTTTTTGTGTGTCGTATCCGACTGCGCTCCTGTTGCCTCCATTGTTGCTCTTAGAGGAACCAGTGTTCTTTGATTTTCGTCGATGTATGGATATCCAGTGCTGTTAGTGAAGTTAACAACCTTACCATTAATTAATACATTAATATTTTTGTTAAGCGGCACTAGACGCTGTGGAAAACATAAAACTGCAAGTTAAAAAAATTATTATTAAAAACGTTTTTTTCATAAAAGCCCCTCCTTATTGACAAATAATAGCGATAAGCTAAATGTACAAATATATGCATATTCTCAGCTTATTTTACCGTTCCAGTATTCGCACTACTGGGGCGGTTTTTATTTAGAATTTCTTAACTACTTGCATTAATCTACCTTGTATGTGCAAATCATTAAGTTCTTTTCCCATAAATATTTTTGTTTCATATGCTGGATTTTCTGGCTGTAGAACAATAGCTTTATCTTTTTTAATTATCCTTTTAAGAGTTTCCTCGTCACCATTGATATTTACAATTCCAATTTCTCCGCTTTCGATATCAGACTGTCCTCTTATTAATAATAAATCGCCTTCATTAATTCCGGCATTGATCATGCTGTCACCTTTAGCTCTTAAGAAGAAATATGTTTCTCCATTACATAAGTTTTCTGCATATACGTTTTCATATCCTTCAATATTGCTTTCTGCAAATATTGGCTCTCATGACGTACAGAACCGATAACAGGTATTTTTACAAACATAGAGGAATCGACAGAAACAGCACCTTTGGAATTTTGGGCAACTCCTTGCCTGTCATTAAATATTCAATCGTTACTCCAAAATAATCAGCTATTTTTGAAGTATCTCACCGCTGGGTGTTGACTTTGCCCATTTGGATGATGCACCATTGCTGATGCCTATAATTTTCTCCATGCCACTTTGTGTTATTCCTTTTTGCTTACACAACTGTTTTACTCTGTCCAATAAAGTCATAATAAAGCCTCCAACAAAAAAATGAAAAACTTTCAGAAACTCTATTGACAACCGGAAAACTTTCTGTATAATAAGAGTTACAGACAGAAAGTTTTCAGTAATACGTAGAGCTATACAAGAAAGTGTTCAGTTAAGTCCGTAAACTTATAGTAGAATATTTTCAGTTGTTTGTCAATAGTTTTACTGAAAAAATTCAAGCGAAAGAAGGTGAATAATGTGTATAAAGCGATAAAAGAACTCTGCAAAAAGAATGGCGTATCATTTTACGCCTTAGAAAAAGAACTAAACCTTTCTTCTGGGAGTATTTGCAAATGGACGAAGTCAACACCGCGTATAGAAACATTACAAAAAATTGCCGATTACTTCGGTGTACCAATTACTTATTTCTTGGAAGATAACGAAGATAAGGTGAGTTAGGAGGAGGGAGAATGGAAAAAACGCAAACAAAATTAAGTGAAAATGAAATTGATTTTACTTTGACAGAGATCGAAAAGAAACTCAACTTTATAATATGGGCGCTTTTGGGATTAAAAAGTCCAATAGGATTAAACACCTATATGGCACTTAAAATAGCTACCGAGAAATGTGATAGTTTTTCAATAGAAGAAGCCTTGGAGGAATATGGTGAATTAGATTTTATGAAGCGTTTTAAGGATTTCGAGAATATTGTCTGAGTAATCATTATCAGTAATTTTTTCTGATGGTATGGCGGATTCGAGTAACCTGTTTAGAGATGAAGTCGCAGAGCTGGAATTATATATCTAGGAATAGATTTTAAAAAGTCTATGCTAATAAAAAGATAAATTTCAGATTTAATGGTAATTAGATAAGCTGTAGTTCTTTCACCCATTAAACATACTGCTGATTTTTTTAAATCTATTAATGAGTGATCGATGTTGGGAATGCGTTCATATGAACTATCTGGTACCCAATTGAGAATATTTTCATTGCTAAGGGTTATTAACTGATCAACAATTTTTGTCTGCATTTTTAAATTTCTTATTATAATTTTTAGAAGTGATTTTTTGCATAATTTTGATTGACAGTAAGAATCCGAGTATTCCACAAATTTCAGAGGCAAAATTAAAAAACGGATTGGCGATAATCGTTGAAAAAAGTCTGTAATGTATTGCAAAATATCATCTCCTCGGATTGATATTATCACAAATTACAGGAGATAACAATTATTTTACAGACAAGGATAACAAAGAAAGATAGGGGAGTGACTCAATTGCCGAAGATAACATTTGGTGTAAAAAAGCCAGAAACCACTAATCAAAACATTCGGTACGCAATTATGTATAAACAGGTACAAAAGGGTATTTCAGCCGAAAAATTGGCAACAACAGCTAGAATAGCAACATCGACTCTATATCAGCGAATGCAACGTCCTGAAGCGTTCAGATTATGCGAATTAAGAGCTATAGCTAAAAAGCTTGATATAGAGCTGCCTTTATTGGTTATGGGAAAACTTTCAGAAAGCGAGGTGAATTGAATGCTTGAAGCAATAGGCCTTATCATCATGATTCTGTGTGCTGCAGATTACTGCTTACACAATAATCCAAGATTAGGGATAGTGATTTTTGTTTTCCTGATTCTTTATTTTGGGATTGATGCTTGGGCTGGTAGGTACAAAGAGAAAAAGCGTAGAAAGCATAGGAGGGAGGATAAGAGTGAAAAAAGCAAAGACACCAATAAGTGCTGAGGACACAGTTAAAGCAATCATGAAGATTGAGAAGGACAAGCAGCACAGAGAGGATAATCTTAAGGATGACTATTTTGTAAAGGCAATCATGAAGTCAAAAAGAATTGGTGGGTACATATAAAAAGCCGCTTTGGGACGGCCATCCCTCGGCGGCAAACAAAATCAATTCAATTACATTTTAACAGATTAAATTAAAAAGTAAAGGAGTTTATTTATGGAAAATCTTATTGTGGTTGAACAGCTTCCCATAATAGCGGAGAAGTTGGAAAGTATAAAAAATCAGGTGATTGACCGTGTTAAGTACGCTGAAACATGTGCTTGTACTCTTGATACGGTTAAGGAAATAAAGAAATATAGAACCGAGCTTAAGAAAGAGTTTGATAGTCTTGAAGAACAGAGGAAGGCTGTAAAAACCGCTGTGCTTAAGCCTTACAGTGACTTTGAGGAAAAGTACAAGGAATGTATTACCTCAGTGTATACCAATGCTGACAGAACATTAAAGTCTAAAATAGATGAGGTTGAAAATAGCCTTAAAACCGAAAAAGAAACGGCAGTCAAAGAGTATTTTGATGAATATGTTAATGCAAATAACATTGATTGGCTTTCTTATGAAAGAGCCGGCATTACTGTTACACTTTCTGTTTCTGAGAAAAAGCTCAAAGAAGAGGCAAAAGCTTTTGCGGATAGGGTTGTATCTGATATTGCAGTAATTGATATGCAGGAAGCAGATAAGCGTGATGAGATTATGATTGAGTATAAAAAATCATTAAATCTTAAGCAGTCTGTTCAATCGGTTATTGATAGGCATGAACAGCTTAAAAGAATTAAGCAGGCAGAGGAAGAACGAAAGCAGAAAGAGATGGCAGAAAAGGAACATGTTCAAAAGATTGATGAAGCTGTAATTCTTTCTGCACCAAAGGTTGAAAAGATTAATGAAGAACCTGATGCTGAAAAGCTGTACACAGCACCGTTCAAAGTGACAGGTACTCTTGAACAGCTTAAAAAGCTTAAGACGTTTTTAGAAGAAGGGGGATATAAATATGAGTGCTGATTTACAAACAAGAAAGCCAAAATTTTCGGTTGCAATTACTACAGAGGGTTATCAGAGATTAATTCATAGTGCAATTCCGGATACTAAATCTGCAAAAAGATTTACTGCAAGCATTATATCTGCAGTAGCGGTTAATCCAACGCTGCAGGAATGTGACCCTGCAACCATTCTTTCAGGGGCATTACTTGGTGAAAGCCTGGGACTGACACCTTCCCCACAGCTTGGACAATATTACCTTGTACCTTTTAACAACAAAAAGAAAGGTACAAAGTATGCACAGTTTCAACTTGGAGCTAAGGGTTATAAACAGCTTGCAATTCGTTCCAATCAGTACAAAAGTCTTGGAACGGCAACAATCTATGAGGGTGAGTATAAGGGTAGAGACCGATTTACAGGTGACCCGGTAATAGAGTTCTTACATATGAAATCAACAGGAATGGTTAGAAGAGTGGATGAGGTTAGGCAGAATAGTATTGCCGATAGAACTTAGAAGAAATTTGAGCATCAATGAACGTGATGCTGTTGAAATATTTACTGAAGGTGAGGAACTATTGTTCTAAGAAAATATGAACCTGCGGACATATTTACAGGCAGTATGGAAGATTTGATTGAGTATAAGGGCAAGAAGGTTTCTAAGCAGTCAATTGTAGAAATGGCTAAGGCGGCAGGAATGAGAGTAATGGAATAATCTTGATTTTTCTTTTTTGTATCGTTTAATTTTATGGAATGATAAAATAGGGGAAAATATTATATGCCATGTAAGGAGTGTTAATTATGTTTCCATATCACAATAGAATTAAACAGCGTATCAAAAATGGAGAATTGGTAGACTTTTATTATACAGAAAATCGCAAGGGTATTGGTGAGTGCTTGGTTTTAGTGTTTAATACTGAACCAATAGAACGCCCAATAAGACCATACAGGTACAGTGAGTATTCTGATATATTGGCAGAATGGGAAAGCGAGATGAAAGAGAATGACAGAACTTGAAAAAGTGCAGTATAAGCACGATGAATATAAAATTGCAGAGCATACAATATATATTCAATTACAGATGATTGTTATCCGAATACTACTATATTAATTAATAAATTAGGTATAAAAAATCAAAAGCATCTTGATGAAATTGAGGTTGCAATGGTATCGGTCAATTCAGTTAAACTTGAACTTGCTGATTTACCAGCAGAAATAGATTTTAAGTATTATAAAGAAATTCATTATTATCTATTTAGTCAATTGTACGATTGGGCGGGCACTGTAAGAAAAATTAATATGGGGAAAAAACAAACAAACTTTTGTTCTTATGAGCAAATTGAAGGCACTGGCTAAAGCATATTTAAAAGGTTAAAAAAAGAAAATTATTTAGAGGATTATAATTTAGATGAGTTTGCTGAGAAAATTGCAGATTATTATGATAGTTTAAATTACTTGCATCCGTTTAGAGAGGGCAATGGAAGATGCCAGAGGCTGTTTTTCACTTTGCTGTGCAGAAAATCTGGATATGAACTAAGGTTTTCTAATATAAACAGTGATGAACTTATGATTGCTACTATTCAAGCTTCTTCAGGAGTATTAGACAATTTGATTGAACTATTTAGATATAACCTTGTTCCTATACAGGAATAAAATGATTAATTATATAAATATTACGTGGACATTTATAGTGAATACCTTAACAGTTGCTCAGTTCTATATTTTAATGCCGTAAATTTAAGTTCACCCGCAAAGTTATTTTCCGTATGACATATGGTAAATAACTTTGCGGGTGTTTTTATGCCAAAATGGCAACTATTTAGTTACTAAACTGGCACAGATACCACGTTCACCTATTACTACTACATTGCAGAGCCTCATGAAACAGCTTATTTGCATCTTCTTAACTCATGAAATCAATAGGAATTAATAAAAGTCGAATGGTATAGGGGAAAAGGGCAGTATCTGAAGGATAATGAAATTATGTTTTTATTGCGTGGCAGAATAAATTGATGTAAACTGATAAATAATGATACTAATTACAATCATGAAAAGAGGTGTGATTATGGACGCAACTTTATTTTTAAAAATGCTTTCTGACAGCAACATTACAGATTTGAAAAAGATGCAGTACAAATATTCAAAAGAACAGGTTAGTGAATTTGTAAGTCTGCTAAAAGAAAATATATATGAAAAACTTATGATAAAGGATTTTAAAGGCGAAAATATTGTATATCTTAAAAATGCCGTAAATGTAAAGCCTATGCCGTTAAAAATGCTTTCAAGACCGCAGAATAATAATTACGGCATTGAAGCAATGGAAAAGGAGATTTATTCTACTTTAGAAATTGAAAGCATAGATTCTTCAAGAGAAAGCATAAGGAAAATTTTCAAGGGCTATGCACCTGACGGCCAACAGGAAAACAGAATTTACAGCATGAAAAAAGGCTTGGAGTTTATTTGTAGCAAAGAAAATAAGATTACGGAAGAAAATATACACAGACTTTATAATATTGTCATCGCAGATTTTCTTGATGAGGACAATAAACTGAAAGATGGTAGCTTTTACCGCCATGATACCGTATACATTGTTGGAGAAGAAATTGAGCATACTGGAATTGCATTTGAAAAAATTCCGGAATATATGAAAACTCTAGTTGATTTTATAAATAGTGACGATGACATGGATGAGATATTGAAGGCTGCAGCAATCCACTTTTATGTGGCATATTTACATCCGTATTTTGATGGCAACGGACGAATGGCTCGTTTAATACATCTTTGGTATCTTGTGCAGAAGAATTATTCCTCGGCAATGTTTGTTTCTTTTTCATACCTGATAAGCAAGAGTAAAGTTAAATATTACAATGCGTACAGGGCTGTCGAAAACAATGCTCTAATAAGTGGTGTAATTGATATAACACCATTTTTAAAGTATTTTAACGAAAATATATATAACAAGCTTGAAACGGAAAGCATAAACAGTATAGATTTGATTAATGTATTTAACGAATCTCTAAAAAACGGACAGATTACCGAGAAAGAAAAGGAACTCTGGAATTTTGTGATTTCGGTCTATGGTGAAAGAGAATTCTCAACCAAAATGCTGGAAAAAGATTTTGGGAATCTTTGCATATGCAACCATAAGGGGATTTGTTCTTAAATTTGAGAAACTACATTTGCTTATAGAACAAAAATATGGAAACAGGGTAAAGTACAGAGTGAATGTGTGATGAAATAAGATAAAAGCATTGCACCTATAATTTGATATATTTACATAAAAACATCCGTCATGCCTAAGTTATAATAGACAGTTATCAGAGAAGGAATGTATACTCAAATGATGAATTAGTACAAAAAACAGGGTATACATATGATCAATATGGTAATGCAATTGAAATAGATAATTATACAGATGCGATTTCGTGTGAAACAGTATCAAATATTTATGAAAACGGAGCTTATCTTACTTCTCAGACAATAGGCAATTCAACTGTGTCATATGATTATGATATACTTGGAAGAGTTACAAGCCAAATTGATCCAAATGGCAATATTACTGGTTATAGATATGATGATTTAGGTAGAACTATAGAAATAATAAATTCTGATGGAACATCAAAGGATACTTCGTATAATGATGAAGAAAATTCCTTAATAGTAACCGATGAAAATGGAAACAGAATAGAGTGTGATTATGATGAATTTGGAAACATATTAACTGTTACAAATCTATCATCTGAAGATATAGTATCGTCATATAAATATGATACTGTTTATGTTAAAGGAGTTAATGATCCTTCGGTATTACTCGATGCTAAATCAATGAATAAGTGGCTTCGAACTGAAAAACTAGTAAAAGACGATATAGATTATGACGCATTTTGTTATATACCGGGAGACTTCACAGCATCACTGAGCTATTATAATAAACTAGTTACTGACATGAACAAAGGGTTGATATATGATAACAAGGATTATAATTTGGTTACTAGAAACTGTACTGAGGAAACAATGAACGGATTAATGAAAGGTAAATTAAGCAACGGAACCTCAGTAGGGGACTATTTTTAAGCTTATATTCAATTGGAGTTATTCCAAATGCTAATCTTCATAATATGCAGATGGCATTTATGAACTCAGCTTATACAATAACAAGTTTTGTTGATCAAGTTTCTTTCAACTTGATGCATGCTAAGACGTATTTGAGTAAAATGTATGGAGATTATTCAGACCCAGAAGGCAATTTTAGTGATCATCAGGTTACTTCAATGAAGTCGATAATTAAAGTGGTATCATCATTGTTATCGTTGTTGTGACAATAATATGGCGCGTATAGAACATTAATTTGTGTCTATGTGCGCCATATATAAGTAAACCTTTACAATGAAGGGAGTTAAGCATTTTGAAGAGATTAAAAATATTTATTAAAATTTCTGCAGTAATAATTGTTATTTATGGCGTTTTCATGGGGTATGTTGCTGGCTTCCCTTGGGAGCGAATAATCGCGAGGTATAAAGCTCGAAATTATGTTGAGCAAACCTATGGTTTAACCATTACGAGAACGAGAATTAGCATGTTGTTAGATGAAGGTATTACAGCAACTGTGTCAACGAAAGAAAACCCATTTGACTTTAAAGTGTACATGTCTCGCAGTGATTTAAATAATATTTCGGATGATTATTTGGATTGTAAGACAGAGTACGTATTGGGAAGAGATTTGAATAATTATGTCGAGAAAGTTACGGATAAGAGGGGATCGGTTAATATATCTGTGATATCCGCAATAATCAATGAGTTTTCATTAGCTGAGCTCGAGACCAATCCTAAAATAGCTTTTGAAAAATTGAAATACAAGTATGATTGCGATATCGATTTTAATGATAATATTGCTGAAGAAAATTACCAATTCGATTTTAATGAAATTTACGACATCTATAAACGAGTTTTTGAGTGTGAACTAGAACCCACCAGAGTTATATTTACCTATTCATATGACAATGTTGATGAATCATATTTGCGTATACAAATCGACAAGGAGGATTTTCAGTATATCCAGACATCGGAGGATTTAAAGCCCTACTTTGAGGAAGCAATCAAACAAAAGATTAAATAGCATGAAGTTGAACATAACTTTTGACTCATTTATCCACTTATTCGTATTTATTTAATTAAAGGTTAAATTACAAATTTATAAGAGCTATTGTCTTAGTTAGTTTCAAATTAACTTACAATGGCTCTTTCTTTGGTTGAAGAAGCAAAAATGTACATACTCTAGTTATCAATTCACAGAATTTCATCTTAGCGGGGCATCGTAGACGTAGAGCATGTATGCAACTTGTCATTAAAGAAGTAGATGTTGAGGTTAGGGATTTTGACTCACCTGAAGAAGAAATCGAATTTATTATTGATAATAACTCCACTAGAGAAAAGACAGCAGAACAGAAGTCAAGAGAAGCTAAAGTGCTGAAGGAAATTGAAAGTATATTAGCTGAGAAAAGAAAGTCTGAAAACGGCGGAGATAAAAAATCAGAATCATATACTAATCGGATGTGGTGAATCTGTCACCTCCGATTAGTTTAAGCGATCAAGGTAAGGCTCGTGACGCTGTTTCCAAGAAAACTAACTATTTGTTGCAAGAAATTATAATAGACAGAGTTTAGTACTAAGAAATAATTATAACAACGGCGAGTTTTTAGGTCAACATAAATGACCTAGATACTGCCATTTTATATAGCCTAAACTACAAATCTGATTTAAAAATATGACAATGGAAATTACAAATAAAAACATTTGGGTGGATTGAAGTGATTATTGATCCTGAAAGTAGCAGAATATTGCGGAAAATATACAACAAATAAATACTACAACAAATCTGCTGCCTTATAGGTCTGATGGCTTAAATAAAAAACATCTATCCGAACTATGCCTAGCCAGCCATTTCAAGTATATCATAATCCGCCAATGTTAGCAAAATATAGTGCGCCACAATATCTTACCAGTTTCTGATTTTCGGCATAATTTCAAATATATATTATAACTACGAAGCTCGGGGGAAACTCCCCCGGGCATTAAATATATATTTGGAGGAGCTTCTATGAAAAATAAATTTGTTTAACATGTCACTAAATATTGATGACGATACTTAAAGAATTTTTATATTACGGAGAAATTTAAGGAGGCAAAGAGTGAAAAACAAAATGGATTTTGAGGCGACTTTAACTAAGGGTTATAAAACCCAAAATTTTTAGTATTGGAGATCTGTATTAGTTATCGTTGCATTTTACTAATAGAGAAGTATCGTAACCTTGAGCATAAAGATAGGCAAATACATTTGAATCATTTAAAACCACTCGTTGCTGATTAAATTGCGGATCCATCAAGTCTGTATAATCTATTGGATTGAAAGGCTGCCTTTCAGAAACCATGTAATAAATACAGACCATCATCATTCTAGCTATAGCGATAATAGCCTTCTTGTGACCACGGCGTTTTTTAATACGGCCATATTTGATTGCAAAATAAGGGCGCTTTTTACTTTTGATGGCTGCAAGAGCACATTGAACCATCATAGGTTTTAAGTAAGCACCTGCGTTGGCAATACGGACAGATTTCTTTTTGCCTGCTGATTCATTGTTCGCAGGAGAAAGACCACACCAGGAACATAGATGCTTTGCATCATCAAAGATTTTCATGTCTACACCGATTTCAGCAAGAATAATTGTAGCACTTAACTCGGTAATACCCGGAAGCGTTGAGATAAATTCCACAAACTCATAATAAGGCTTAATTCGGACGTAGAGTTCCACTTTAGTTTGTGTAATCATATCATCCAGATAATCAAGATGAGCTCTGGCAAGCTCAAACTTTTTCGCTTGATCAGATTCAATGTTATAACCTTTGATGGCTTCAATTATTTCATCTGATTTAGCTACTGCACCTCTTTTAATAAGCTTGCGCACTGCTTTTTCATCAATTGAACTAGCGGTATTTACAAGTAAATAGGATATGATTTCGGTAGCTGTTTTTCCAAAAGGATCAGATAAAATATTAGCAATACCAATGTTGGAAACTGTCATGCAGTTTTGAATACGATTTTTCTCGGAAGACTTCATGCAAACGAGCTTAAAACGGTATCTTGCTAATTCACGAAGCTGACGAAAATCTTTAGGTGGAATAAAAGAACATCGAACCAAGTCAAACTTGTAAAGGTCAGCAATCCATTTAGAATCTTTTTTGTCAGTTTTCTTGCCTTTGATAGCTTTTACATACTTCGGGTGTGTAAGGCAAACTTGTATATCATTCTCAAGGTAATTAAAAATAGGAATCCAATACTTCCCCGTGGATTCCATGCAAACATGATAACAATTATTTTCAATTAACCAGTCGTGAAATTTTTGAATATCGGAGTTAATAGTAGAAAAAGATTTCTGATTGTACTCAGATATTCCATTTTTGTCAGTAGTAACGATAGTTGCAACGATAACAGTTTTGTGGACATCAAGTCCACAACAGATGGGGTAAACAAGCCTCATCATAAGTATCACCACCTTAGTAAAAAAGGAATAGCAACATTGACTGTCATCCTGCGACTAAATAAACATGGTTTATTACCAATGATAAGAGTCCGGGCTCAATGTCCTACTTGTTTGTGCTTGAAAGGATGACGGCACATATACATATGCGGGGTCGAAATAAATTCGCCACTCCTCCTCCCGTGCTCTGTAGTTTATTGCTATTCCATAAATGAATTTTAATTCAAAACAAGAAGTGGCACAACAATTTTTTATAGTTTGTTTGTGTCTTGAGTGAAGCGAAAGGAATAGGAAAACATATGAAAATTTTAATTGTAGAGACAGAAAAGAAACCTCGTATTGCTGAAATTGATGGCAGTTTTCATTCTATGCAACTAGTTGTAGGAGGTAATATAGAAGCAATTTACCCATTTGAAGACTATGTCGCTTTGATTTGTAATGATGAAGGAAAGTTAAATAATCTTCCTCTTAATCGCTCTTTATATCATCCTGAGACACATCAATTATATGATATAATTTCGGGAACCTTTTTCGTTTGTGCTGCTCCACCAGATGAGGAAAACTTTAACTCACTTACGTCTGAACAATTGCAGTATTATGCCAATCGCTTTGAGCGGCCAGAATTATTTCTTAGCTTTGATGGTTCTATAATTGCAATTCCTTTGGAAGATTAATGCAGCTAACAAAGGATACCAATAGGGTATAGCAGATATTTTCGAAGTATCAGTTGACAAACTTTTGCGAGGAAGCATTATTGATAAATCTGAAGATCAGATAGATTCTGATTATGCTGCTAGGCTAGAGTCAAAGATGGATAGCATTCTATCTGAAATAAGGAAAAAGGATTGTAGTACAATAGAAGCATACAAAGAGTTTAAAAACAATCTTTATTTTGAAGAAGAAACTGATGATATCCCGGCTTATATACTTACTAATTTCGGAATTAGAGAAGCAAGAGAGGGGAATTTTGATGATGCTATTATTCTTTGTGAACAGGCTTTATCACAAGGAGACATAAGAGCAGGAGCTGCTTTGTTTGGAATTTTTCAAGAAATTCCGAATACGGAATAATAATCAATAGATTGATAAAAGTTATTAAAAAAATTCTTACCATAATATATAGATGCTTTTGATTAATCAAAAAGGCATAGCTTGAGAAAATTAAAAAGGTCTGTAAAGACCCAATAGTGCTTATTGAACAGCGACTTGATTTTTCAAAATATGTAGAGTCTGGCTTTGGAACAGGTGACTGTGTGATTATTGCTGATGGTGCACTTTACGTTATTGATTATAAACATGGTCAGGGAGTCCTTGTTGATGCAAATGATAACCCTCAAATGAAGCTTTATGCATTGGGTGCATTCTCTGGAGGCACAGCCTGTGGCCCAAAATGAAAAGGACATAATATTTGAATATGCGTTGGAACAGGGCGGAGTAACACGCAAGGAAGTGGAAGAGCTAATCGGAGCGGGTCCTACAAAAGCTTTCAAACTTTTAAAGGAGCTGTGTTCAGACGGGAAAATGCATACCGAAGGAAGCGGAAAGCAAAGCAAATACGTTCCAAATTAAACTTTACAAATACGGTATTCACCTTGGGGAAATTCATGGGAATTTGTTATATTCAAAGCATAAGTTGACATTATCGCCAGTTGACGTTAACTTATGCTTGTTTTTTACTTAAAGATAGCATTGGTAAGTCAAGGATTTTTTGAGTTCACTAGTATGAACAAAAAAGGCCACCCTTCTCTTTATAGCATAGGCTGTTGTATTCCCCAAAAGAGAGAAAACTTATTTAACCTTATCAGTCACCTTATCAGTCACCTTCTCAGTTACGTTTCTCCAGTTGCCTTTATCAGTTACCCTAAAAAAACTATATTTTGATTATACCGGAATTAATTTTTTTAATACACCAACTATTTTAATTTTTTAGCGTATAATAAAAATGATATATAGCAGGTAACGAGATGCATAAAAATTTTTCTGACATTTGTCATATATTTGCGAGTATGTTAAAAATTAACTGATACATGCCAACCGTTTAACTGTTTCTGCGTAAATGAAATAGAACAGAAAAGGAGGAGGAAGCGTTGAATGAAAAAGCTCTGATTAAAGCCTGTCAAAATGGCGAAAAGCAAGCATTTGAAGAACTGATTCGTTTGTTTTATCCATACGTTTCCAAATTTCTTCTTAAGACGACCTGTAATCAATCTTTATCAGAGGATTTAACACAGGAGACTTTTTTAAAGATGATACGTAACATCGAAAAATATAACTTAGATGGAAAAGCTAGTTTTGGAACGTGGCTTGTGACAATTGCTAAAAACACCTACATTGATTACATTCGGCGTAACAGTATTTATCTCAAAAACATTGAAGATTTGCAGCTCAACGATCAATCTGACGTTGAAGCATGCATGCTTCAGAAGTTGCAATACAAAGAAGCTCTGAAAGCAATTGAGACTTTACCGAAAGAACAAGGGCTTGCAATCCGATTGAAATATGAAGAAGACTTGACGCTTGCCGAAATTGCTGAACGGTTTGGAGTTCAACCTAAGACAATTAAAAGCCGAATCCATGACGGTACCGTTAAACTCCGAAGATTATTAAACCCGAATGAAAGGACTGAAAAAGATGAATTATGATGCAGATGCGATGATTGCTATGCTTTCACCTCAGATTGAAAGAAAATGTGAAGAGATAAAACAAGCACATAGAGAAAAAATTCATTCAAGGCTTTTTGTTTTGCTTTGTACAGCGGTAATTATGATTCCGACCCTGTTTGTATTTTTGGGAATTAGTCTTGCCACTTTACTTATACCAGTCATCTTTACCGGAGGAGCATTTTTGTTTCTCTCACCAATTCTGATTAACCAGCAAGGGGGTCGTACCTATGAGTAAATTTGAGACACTGATTTCTAGATGGAATTTTAAAAAAATTGCTATTACCTACATTATTGTAGCAGTTATTGCTGCTATAGGCTGTGCGGTAAAAGCTGGAATCGTTTTTCAAGATCGAATTTCTTTTGCCTGGCAATATTCCCGTGTCATAGAAGCGGCAGAAGAAAAGGATGCTTCCAATCTGCAAAGCGCAATTGATAAATTGGCAGCATCTTCATCTGATGTAGTCGATATTTTGATTCTAGATAACAATAACAATGTGGCCTACTCAGCGAAGGGTTCCGAGTTTGCGCAGGGCCAATTTAATTTGTCTAAGGCTGGAGATGATAGGAATTATTTAGTCAGCGATATTAACAGTGATATTGTTTTTAAATATGTAAAAGGAGAAGAATTCATGCTTAAATCTGTATTCAATCATGACTTTGGTGACATAAAGAGCGAATACGATGACAGTAACTTTTTTGAACATGGATTTCCCAATAAAACTATTTATATGCTGAGCTATCTTGGAAATATGGACGGCGGAAGCAAAGTATATATTATCAGTAATCCAACATCCGTTGAGGGCGGTATGCTGACATTGAAAATTGTTGCGTCAACTGCCATGTTTTTCTTAATGCTTTACTGGGTGCTGCTAGCCCTTTGGGTATATCAAAATGCTGCCAAAGCAAAACTGTATCCACTGTTCTGGGGTGTCATCGTTCTGTTTACCAACATTGCAGGTCTGATTGTTTACCAGCTGTATAAGCGTGGCAACGCCACCTGTCCTAACTGCGGAGCTTCTCAGAGCAAAAACCATCTGTTCTGTACAAGTTGCGGAATAAAAATGAGTGATATCTGTGAAAACTGTGGGGCACATATTTCAAAACGGGATGCATATTGCCCGAACTGCGGAATGAAAATTAAATAACAGTAAAGACTTATTGGGAACTTCGGCAAAATTGCCGAAGTTCCTATTTTATTTTAACCTTTTTTCCTGTTTTAATTGATTGTGCGAAGTTATATCAACAAAAGCGGATTAATGATAAAATCATTATTTTTTATCGAAAAACCAAATTCTCAACCAACCATTCGTCTAGTCCTGCGTGTAACAAATTATATAACAGACAAGAGGTGTTCCTATATGCCAGGAAACGATCACATGGCGCTTGCGCATTATCTGATTCAGTCAACAGATAGTTTCAGTTTACAACAACATAAAAAGGCTTTTTTGCTTGGATGCATTGAACCGGATTGCAATCCATTCACATATATTCGTGGTTCACTTCACTGCAAGGCATTTTGTGGACACAATGCGGAAAATTCAAAAGAGCACATATTAAAATGTCTTGCTGAACTTCAGAATGGCAGTCTGCATTCATCTTTTGGCTATTTCAAGTTAGGCACTCTTATCCACTATATCGCGGATTCATTTACGTTTCCACACACTAAGATTTTCACTGGAAACATGTTGGGTCATGTGGATTATGAGCGGAAACTGCATCAGGTATTTTACAAAGCCCTCATAGGAATGAGTGCCGCCGACATGAAATCATGTACAGTAACAATGCAGGAGTTCCTTGAAGAAGAGCAGAACGCATATAGTATTTCTGTCCGTAAGATGACGACGGATTGTGATTATATTATAAAGGTTTGTGAAGCTGTTTTTAAAGAGTTACTATGCTGCTCTTGATTCCCAGTCAATTTTAATTATGTATTAGAAGTTTCAAAAACATATACGAGTATAAGCAAAGTAAGAATATTTTAGGCTTTTGGAGGACTTAGATTTAAATATGTGGAATTTTTTGTTTGGAAAAATAATTATGACTTTTATTATATCAATGATACCTGTTATAGAGCTTCGCGGGGCTATTCCAATTGCTGTAGCTAACGGTTTAAATATTTGGGTAGCTATCCCTGTTTCAATCATAGGAAATCTTGTACCAGTGCCGTTCATCATTATTTTTATTCATAAAATTTTCGAGATGCTGAGGGAAAAAAGCAAAGGACTTAATCGGCTTGTTACCAGTTTAGAAAAACGTGCTGCGAATAAGTCTGATGTTGTGCAGAAGTACGCATTTTGGGGCCTTTTTGTTCTTGTTGCTATTCCGCTCCCAGGAACTGGCGCGTGGACAGGTTCCCTTGTTGCCGCAATGCTTAAAATGAGCCTGAAACGTTCGTTTCCAGCGATTGCTCTTGGCGTTATAACAGCGGGTATCATTGTGGCGTTTGTTACATTTGGTATCGGTACGATGCTATCTACTTGATGGAGGTATAAAATGATAGTTTTTTTTCAAAACATGGATTGGCTGATTTTACAGTGGATACATACTACATTTACTTGCAGTTTTATGGACTTCATTATGCCCCAAATAACGCTGCTTGGTAATGGTGGAGCAATTTGGATTTTAATTGCGATTGTAATGATTTGTACTAATAAATATCGAAAATACGGAATTTTTTTACTTTTAGGTCTTGCCATTGGCTTCTTAATTGGCAACGTTTGCTTAAAAAACCTGATTGCTCGTCCTCGGCCATGCTGGCTTGATACTAATGTGAATTTACTAATTACAAATCCACTGGATTATTCATTCCCTTCCGGTCATACGCTTTCCTCCGTAATTGCTGCAACTATACTGACTATGGCCAACAGAAAATTCGGTTATGCAGCTATTCCGTTGGCGTTTTTGATTGCGTTCTCAAGGTTGTATCTATATGTACATTTTCCGAGTGATGTTCTTGGAGCAGCATTTATCGGCGTTTTAATTGGGTACTTTACTGTTTTCTTCGGTCACAATATATTGATAAGGCTGCAAAAGGCATGAAGGTAAAGCCTTTTGGCTGTATTTTGATCAGATTAATTGCCTCAATCCGCAATTAAAGATATTTACAGTTTAGTTTAGTATAGGTTAAGTATTTTTTAGTAGGTGATTTTATGAAAAGCAAAACAAACCAAACGATATTTAAAACTATATCTGTGATAGGATTTTTGTTTTCTGCTGTTTTATGTATATATGGATGGCACACCGGTATTTTCACGTCTCAGGATAAACTACAAACCTTTATTGCAGGGTTTGGTCTTGCAGGCGCGGCTGTCTTTATGCTGCTTCAAGCCGTTCAGGTTGTTATTCCAATCTTGCCGGGAGGAATAGGTTGCCTTGGAGGTGTCCTGCTGTTTGGTGCTTGGAAGGGGTTTCTCTACAATTACATTGGCATTTGCATCGGATCAATCCTTGCTTTTCAGATTGCAAAATATTGTGGGAAGTCAATACTCAGCTATATTTTCTCAGAAAAGTTGATTCGAAAATATGGAAAATGGACATCTGAAAAAGAACGTTTTGAAAGACTGTTTGCCATAGCGATCTTTTTTCCGGTTGCACCAGATGATTTCTTATGCTATCTTGCCGGAACATCTGAAATGTCTATACAAAAATTTACGGTCATTATTTTACTTGGTAAGCCTTTTGCCATTGCATTATATAGTTTGGGTTTAATGGCTGTTTTTACAAATATCATTCATTGATTGGAGGCTGATGTTGTGTGAAATTATGTATATACAGTAGCTGTCTGAAGCTGGTTAAAAAGAGTGGTGTAGGACAAGCTATATTTCACCAAATGAAAATGTTGAAAAGCGCAGGTGTTGAAGTAACTTACAAAGATACATTGGATACAGATGTAATCCATATTAACACCGTTTTCCCGGATTCATTCCTGAAGTCGGTTACTGCGCACTGGAAGGGCAAAAAAGTCATCTGTTACGGCCATTCTACTATGGAGGATTTTAAATATTCCTTTAAGGGTTCAAACGCATTGGCTCCACTTTTTCGGTGGTGGATTAAAAGGTGTTATACCAATGGTGATGTGATTATCACCCCAACGGAATATTCAAGGAAATTACTGCTTGGTTATGGTATTAAAAAACCTATTTTTGTGATTTCAAATGGAATAGATACAGACTTGTTTCAATTCAGCAAACAGCGAAGGAAACGGTTTCGAGAAAAATACCGGATTTCCGAAAATGAAAAGGCAGTTATGTCTGTAGGTCATTACATAGAGCGCAAAGGAATTCTTGATTTTATTTTACTGGCTCGTAAGAATCCAGATTATCGCTTCTTTTGGTTTGGGTATACCAACCTAAACCTAGTGCCGGAAAAAATACGTAAAGCAATAGAGAATGCACCAGATAATCTGGCTTTTCCAGGGTATGTAGAAAATGAAAGATTATGCGATGCCTATTGCGGGTGTGATTTGTTCCAGTTTATGAGCTTTGAAGAAACAGAGGGGATTGTAGTTTTGGAGGCGCTGGCCTGCAAAATTTCAGTCATTGTACGCGATATACCGGTTTATAATGGATGGCTCATAGATAAAGTGAATGTCTATAAGGCTTCTGACAACGAATCATTCCAGTTAATAATGAACCGCGTTTTTTCCGGGAGCTTGCCAGATCTGCATGAGGCTGGGAGGAAAGTTACCGAACAGAGGTGCTTCAATCAGATGGGGAAAGAGCTTTTGGCTGTTTATGAAAAAATTGCGGTACCTAATAACGTGCCTGCTTTCTGTATAAAAGAATAGATAGTTCAAATAGATACTGTTCTTAAAGGTTCATCAGCGTTGCTGCTGCGCCTTTTCTGTTAACTTGGAAATAAAATAACTAAATAATATTGAATAGTATATTTACTTTCAATATGAAAATTAATAAAATATATTGATCATAGTAATCAGTTATAATACTTAATAATACCTGTAATAAATGTTATGGTAATTCCAAATGATGATACAGTTAGTTGCATTTAATGTATATTTCAGTGAATATGTGATTATAGAAATCATAGATAAATATTATTACCTTAATATAGGACTAAATCTATTTAGCAGATTTAGTCCTGATTTTATTTAATGAGAAGTTTAAGATGAAATAGAATACAATAAAAGCATTGAAAGTAGATACTATGGAATATCCAAAGAAAGTAAAATTAACTAATGAGCTTTCAGAGTTACAGAGTGCTGTTGGAGGATTAATTGAAATTATTAATCTTGATAGCATTGTTTGCATGATATTTAATGAAGATGGAAAGCTAATTAATTTGTCTGGCAAAAGGTGGTTGAGTAATGATATTATTTCTGGAACTTTTTATACAGTAGGTAGTAATAAGAACAGTGAGTTGCTAATTATGACAATTAGGCTTAAAATAATACGTAGTAAAAATCTTAAAGTTAAAAAATATTGATAATAATGAGGGAGTGGATACAGATGAAAAAGAATTCTACAGTGATAATAATTATATCTTTGTTATGTATATCTGCTTTAATTTACTTTATTCAGATTTCGTATTTTAATGATCAGAGAAATACCTTCTTTTACTTAATGCAAGATTTGGCTTTTTTGCCAGTCCAGATAGCTCTGGTAACTGTTGTAGTTGGTAAAATAATAGGTGCTCACGAAAAAAGAGAACGTCTGAATAAGACTAATATTCTGGTAAGTACATTTTTCAGTGAAATTGGTTCTGAATTAGTAAGGCAAATGTTATGTTTTGTAAGCAACACCGAAGATCTTTTCCCCTACTTGGACATAAAAGCAGATTGGACTTCCAGAAATTTTGCAAATGCAGCAGATACACTACAAAAGCAGAATATACGTGTTGATTGCACAACACAAGAGCTTGACAATTTAAAAGGGTTACTGAAAGAAAAGCGCACGTCTATAATGTTTTTCTTATCTAATCCTATGTTATTGGAACATGACGCCTTTACGGATATGCTTTGGGTTATATTTCATTTAACTGATGAATTACTTGCTAGAAATGATGTTTATAACTTGCCAGACACAGATATAGAGCATTTGAGCAATGACATTAAAAGAACAATTAGTACTATCCTTATTCACTGGCTTGGTTATATGAATCATATTAAAACAGATTATCCATATCTGTTTTCACTTGAAATTCGCAGAAACCCAATTCACCGAGAATCTGAAATAATTGTCAAATAAGTTATATAGTATGGATTAAGAGGCACTTCATTATTGTCTCTTTTTTTGCAAAATATTAAGGTTTTAGGATTTATATAATTATGGTATTGAAATGTTATTATATGGTGGACTATGCTCAGTATATGCAGCTTTGAAAGATACACTTAAAAACGCCAGAATATTATGATTTTATGTTAATATAGATTATTAATTTCTACGAGGTTTATTTACTACATTTTAATTAAACTCTTATTAAAATGGCATTAGGTATTGTTGACGATTATTGACGTGGTAATTATTGTTTGTTATAGTTACTACGTAATAAATCACAAAATTGGAGTGTATAATTGACACGGATAAGCTGTATTTCTTTGTCAATTTTTATTATGCGTCAATTAACTAATCATCAATTAAGACTTAGACTTTGTCAGAATCCTTTTAAAATTAGATAGAATGTTTATTTTAAAAAAGATTAGATGTTGATGTAAGTAAAGAAAGAATATTGAAAGGGAAAGAATATGAAAAAACCAAAAATTCAAGTTTTAAGGATTTTAACACAAATTATCTGTTTCATTTTAATTCCGGGTTTATTCATAGAAGCATACAACGGTGTGAAGTTTGCTATGCTCGCTATTGTTGAAAAAAATGCAACATTTGAAGGACTTAGTGTTCAGATTTTACCAACATGTCTATTAATATTAGCAACACTTATTCTTGGCCGCTTTTTCTGTGGATGGATGTGTGGGTTTGGCACATTAGGAGACTTTATGTATTTTATTGGAAACAAAATATTTCATATTAATATTAAAGTTAATCGTACCGCTGATAAAGTAATGAAATTATTAAAGTATGTGGTTCTTATGCTGTCATTAGTAGTAGTTGCTATATTCGACAGTTCGCCGCTTAGTAAAATTAGTCCGTGGGATGCCTTTGGAATGTTATACGCATTTCCACCTGCATTTTCCTACGCTTTTACATATCTGACAATTGGAACGATTTTGTTGATTATTATTATGATTGGATCTTTATTTATTGAACGATTTTTTTGTAGGTATTTTTGTCCTATGGGAGCAATATTCAATATTGTTTCGCTGGTTCGATTGGCAAGAATAAAGAAGCCCAAAAAAAACTGTGGAAAGTGTATATTATGTACACGAAAATGTGCCATGGGGATACCTTTATATGAGAAAGACATGGTTGATTCTGGAGAATGTATAAACTGTATGAAGTGCGTTACGATATGTCCAAGACAAAATGTCAGTTTTTCTGTGATTGGTAAAGTTGTAGCTCCTGCGGTTACAACAATAGCGGTTGCGTTAGTTATTGGTCTTTACTATGCGGGAAATGTTGGAGTAAATGCCTATACGCAATCTATTGTGACTGAGAATCTTATAGTCAGTGAGGAAAATACGGAAGACCAATTAGAGAGTGAGTCCAATATAGAGCAAAGCATTGAACAGTCAGAAGAAATTGCAGAGCCTTCTACCAATACATCTTTATATGTGGATGGAACGTACCAGGGAAGCGGTATTGGATTTAAAGGAAGAACAACAACGGTTTCTATAGTCATAGAGAATGGTCAAATTACGGATATTCAAAGTGTTTCCACAGGTGATGATAAACAATATTTTAATAAAGCGTTTTCAACAATTGTTAGTGAAATAGTAGATAAGCAGAGTAGTGCTGTTGATTCGGTAAGCGGAGCAACTTACTCAAGTAAAGGTATCATTAGTGCAGTGGAGGATGCATTATCAAAGGCCAGCGAGTAACGATATATTCTGCAAAATGGAACCTAATCGAGATACATTAAAGAGGAATTTGTAGACTATGTTGTATTTAGAGGACTAAATCTTTTTAGCAGATTTAGTCCTGATTTTATTTAAGAAGGAGTTTAGAATGAAAGAGAAAACAATAAAAATATTGAAAGCAGAACCTATACTGTTATGATAATTGGATGGTAAAAGTATAAAACAAAAGCAGAAGATTACTTCTCTTCTGCTACAATCTCCTCCAAGACCTTAATAAGGTCTTGCAAAGTATTCAACTGAACATTTCTGCTTAATATATCGTTCTTTAAATTAATTGAAAGAGATTCAAATTTATCTTTTATAGCAGGATTTACATATGACATAAAATCACCTCAATGATAGGTTGCCCAAGATGAAGATAAGTATGCATATTGAAAAACAAAGGTGGAAGAATAATGACTGATATACAAGACGCTATTAAACATTGGATAAAGTTTCATCTAATAAAGAGTGTTTGGATTATTAAACAAAAAAAAAGACTGCTATTAACAGTCTTTTAGGATTTATGCTCTGCTAACGTTTGTTGCCTGGAAGCCTTTAGCACCTTTAGTAATGTCAAAAGTAACATGCTGACCTTCTTCAAGTGTTTTAAAGCCATCGGAAACAATGCCTGAGAAGTGAACGAATAAATCTTCGTTAGTATCATCGTTTGTAATGAAACCAAATCCTTTTTCTGAGTTGAACCATTTAACTGTACCTTTATTCATGAAAGATACCTCCTATATATATTATTATATTTTTAGTTGATATTAAAAATCACATACTTTTGAAAATCATAATGAAACATAATGACTTACAAAAATATGTGAATCAAAACTAACACTAAAATACTGATTTATATTAGCATTAATTTATCAGCTTGTCAAGGAGTATTTAAAATAAAAAAATAATTAGGCAGAAGAAGTATCAATATGATCCTATATGCAGAGAGAATATATCAATGATATATGCTATGTGAGGAGTGTTAAGTGTGTATCCATATCACAACAGAATTAAACAGCGTATTAAAAATGGAGAACTAGTTGACTTTTATTATACAGAAAATAGACAGGGTATAGGTGAATGCTTGGTATTAGTGTTTAAAACTGATCCAAAGGAACGCCCAATAAGGCCATACAAGTATAATGAATATTTTTATATATTAGCGGAATGGAAAATAGGAAGACAAGAGAATGATGGAGATTGAAAAAGTGCAGTATAAACATGTTGAATAAATAAAAGTAGAGTATTAGTATCTGTCGATCATTTGAAGCTGCCTAAAGAGTAACTGACAGAAACTTCTAGGCTGCCAAAAAGAAAAGGTATGTAATTGAAGAAAAATTTAATCTAAAGAACATTAAAACAATTAACAGTTTCATGAAGCTGAATAAAACTTGAATTTGTATACCTTAGAATAATATAGGTGTATTTTTGAGAGAAATGCAGACAGCAGCCGTTGTAAAATAAAAGCAGTAAACCTAATTGGGGTTTACTGCTTAAAAAACCTTATAATTTAGAACTTATACCTGTACTGTTTTTTGGAACTTTTCTAATATATATCATAAATAATATAAAGAAAATAATCGTAATTGCAGCGCCTATAGGATATGCTATTGATGTAGATAATTGAAATCCTTCCGGTGCAACTAAAATGTATATAGATGTTACAGCAGACATAAATACAGCAGGAATCGCTGCAATCCAGTAGTTGCGTTTGTTAAAAGCTAAATATGCCGCAGCTGTCCACAGAACTACCATGGCTAAAGTTTGGTTTGACCATGCAAAATAACGCCAAATAACACTATAGTTTATGCGAGTTAAAACAAATCCAATGGCAAATAATGGTATTGAAATTATAAATCTATTTTTAATTGGCCCCTGATTTAAATGAATTGCATCCGCAATCGTTAGACGTGCTGAACGAAATGCAGTGTCTCCAGATGTAATTGGACAAGCAACAACTCCTAAGATAGCTAAGATGCCTCCGACTTTACCAAGAAGAGTATTTGAAATAATATTTACTACATAAGCAGCTCCGCCGTTTGCATTCATTGTATCATTTAATGCTGATGTTGAACCAAAGAAAGACATAGCTGCTGCTGCCCAGATTAGAGCGACGATACCTTCTGCAACCATCGCACCATAGAATACATAGCGGCCCTGTTTTTCAGATGTAATGCAACGAGCCATCAATGGAGACTGTGTTGAGTGAAATCCTGATATAGCACCACAAGCGATTGTTATGAATAAAAATGGCCAAATAGGTAATCCTTCCGGATGCATGTTTACTAACTGTATTTCTGGAATTGTATATCCTCCACGGAAAATACCGAAAATAACTCCAATAGCCATAATTAACAGTACAACACCGAAAATAGGATAAATCTTGCCGATTAATTTATCAATTGGTATTATAGTTGCAATTATGTAATATGCAAATATTATATAAAGCCATATTGATTGACTTATTGGTGTAATACCCTTTAACAATCCCGCAGGACCGGCAACAAAAACAACTCCTACTAATACTAATACGACAACACTAAAGATACGCATAAAGTTCTGCAAAAATGGTCCGAGGTATTTACCTACAACTTCCGGAATGCTGGAGCCATCATTCCTTGTGGATAACATACCTGAAAAATAGTCATGAACACCACCTGCAAAAATAGTGCCAAAAACTATCCATAAAAATGCAGAAGGTCCCCACAGAGCACCTGCTATAGCTCCAAAAATAGGACCTAAACCAGCAATGTTCAGAAATTGAATTAAGAATATACGCCATAGTGGCATTGGTACATAATCTACACCATCTTCTAATCTGACTGCTGGTGTTTCGATGGAATCGTCTGCTCCAAATGTTTTTTCTACAAATTTTGAGTAGAATATATATCCTAAGATAAGAGCAATTATACTCAAAACAAATGAAATCATGATTTTCTCCTCTTTTCTTTATAAAATTTTTTTCGATTTGTTTTTTAAATTATAATATATCTTTCTCTTTAGGATGTTTTTTATAACATTAATTACAATAAATCATACATGAAATACAATTATATACACATGAAATCTTTAAAGGTAGAAATATAATGTCTGCTTACTGGTACTTTTTCATTGCTTCCCTCAAGTTTTAAGAGATAAGTATGGTTAAACCAACTAATAATTTCTTCAATTCTATCTGTATTAACTATAAATCTACGATGACATCTAATAAATAATTCTGGTAATTTTTCTTGTATTTTAGATATTTTTTCGTTCATGGTATATTTTTTATCTTTTGTAAAAATATTAATACCTCTTTGATCTGATTCTATATAAATAATATCATTTACATCAATAACAATTATTTTATCTTCATTATAAATACTTAATTTAGTTATTTTCTTTTTATGTTTTTCCTTTAAACGATTAAAAGTCGCAATTACTCTTTCTTTTGAGTAAGGCTTGACTAAATAATCAAAAGCATTTAAATCAAAGGCGTCTGCTCCGTATTCTCTATATGCAGTAACAAACACAACTTTTGTATCCTTTAATAATCCGGCAAGTTCTAAGCCGTTTAGTTTTGGCATGTTAATATCTAAAAAAACAACATCTATTTGATTTTTCATTAAATAATCTAAAGCTGCTAAGCTACTGTTAAATGTGTCTTTGATTTCAATATTACTGTACTCGTTTATAAAATATTTTAATTCTTCGCAAGCTGGAATTTCATCATCAACAATAATGCAATTCATAAGTTTATCTCCTTAATTTTAAAACTAATCTTAGTACCCGGGTTTAATATTTCAAACTTCAAACCTTCACCATATAGTAATTTTAATCTATTGTTTACATTTTTTAAACCGACTCTATTATTGTTAATGCTATTTAAATTATCAATAACTTCTTTATTAATACCAACACCATTATCTTTTATGGAAATAAATAATTCCTGTCCTTTTTGATGTGCAGAAATTTTTACCAAACCATTTCTTTCACTTGGTAAGATACCATGTTTAATTGAGTTTTCAACAATTGGCTGGATAATAAATGAGGGAATATTAATTTCAATATTATAATCGATGTCATATTCAATTTTTAATCTTGAACCGAAACGTGCTTTTTCTATTTCAACATAAGCCATAACTTGGCTCATCTCTTTATAAATCGAAACTAAATTTTCATTTGATTCTAAATTATATCTTAAATAATTACTTAAATTAACGATTAAGTCCCTTGCTCTATCCGGATTTGTTCGCACAAAAGATGCAATCGTATTCAATGCATTAAATAAAAAATGAGGATTTATTTGGGCTTGTAAAGCTTTTATTTCACTTATTCGTGCTTTTTCTTCTAATTCTGTTATTTTTGTTAAACTCATTTGTGTAAAAATAAATTTTGAGATACCAACAGCTAATGATTTTATGCGCTCATTAATTCGGTTCTCATTTGCATAATAAATCTTTAGAGTTCCTATTGTCTCATTACCTATTCTTATAGGAACAATTATTCCTGATTTTAAAGGACAGCCCTCAACGCTGCAATTAATATCTTCAGCGTTTCTTAAAATAATGGGATTATTTGTTTTTAAGCACTCCAAAGTAGCCTTTGTTTGAATTTTTTGGTTTTTAATATGATGATCAGAGCCAATTCCCACATGAGCTAAAATGGTAGTTTTATCAGTAATGGATACTGCATCGGATTTTATGTTTTCATTAATAATCTGACAGATTTTCTCATACGAATCGCTGTCATTTAGTTTAAAATATGGTAATGTTTCATTTGCTATTTCCAATGCCAATTTCGCTTGAGATGCCGCAATTTTATCTTTTTGATCAATTGTATCTTCAATCAACAAAATTAATATTGCAACACCGATTCCGTTTGCAACTATCATAGGAATAAAAATTGATTTTGAAATGCTAAAAGCTGATTCAAAAGGTTTTGAAATGCATAATATTAAAATTATTTCTAATATTCCCATTATAACAACAACAAATAAACCCATTAGAGCTTTTTTGTTTTTATATTTATATTTTAAATGTAAATAACCACTGAAAAAGCCGGCAATCATTGTTGTAATTGCGCATGGGATACTTGTAATACCAATTGGAATAAACAGCAATCGATGTAAACTGGCAATAATACCGGAAGCGATACCGACTATCGGACCACAGAGAAGCCCTCCGGCAATAATCGCCATAACACGAGTATTTGCAATGGCTCCGTCTATATCGGTGCCGTTATAGGTTCCGTAAATTCCTAAAGCGCCAAACAATAACGATAATATAATAATATCCTGTTTTTTATATTTTTCCTTTTGCATTAATCTGCTGAAACTTGGTATTTGATTTAATACTACAACTATTAAAGCAATAAAGCCTAAATTTTTCATTAGGTTTGTCATTATAAAAAGTATTTGTACCATAAATAATCCTTTCCTTTATAAACAAGGCAGCAATTCATAACTGCAATTTTTAAATCAATTATAGTGTATCCACAAAATGAGTGTCAAACAATTTAGAATTAAACATAATAAATAAATTTTTTGCAGTAAAATGTACAAAAGCAAAACAATTGAATATTAAATTACCGTATGCTACAATATAAGTTGGTTTAAACATTTGGTTGTTTATGTACTGCCGAATATGGAACTTATATAATTATGTACATTATTAAAGGATGAAGAAAATGAAAAAAATACTCTTGCTTGGAACAGGCGGAACTATTGCATGTAAAAGAAGTGATTGTGGACTTAAGCCGGTTATAACATCGGATGAAATATTAACCTATGTTCCTGATGTCAAAAGTTTTTGCCATATTGACAGTGCTCAAATTATGAATATAGACAGCACAAACATGCAGCCCAAGCATTGGCTGAAGATGGTTAAGGCTATTGAAGAAGGATATCGAGATTATGATGGGTTTGTGATTTGCCATGGAACAGATACAATGGCATACACTGCTGCTGCGCTGTCTTATCTTATTCAGAATTCTGCTAAACCAATTGTTATTACAGGTGCACAAAAGCCAATAGATATGGAAAATACTGATGCAAGAATAAATCTTGAAGACAGTCTGAGATTTGCTGCAAGTGACAAGGCACACAATGTGAATATAGTGTTTGACGGAAAAGTTATTGCGGGAACTAGAGGCAAAAAAGTTCGCACAAAGAGTTACAATGCATTTTCAAGTATTAATTTTCCTTATGTTGCTACTATCCAGGAAGATAAAATTTTGTATTATTTAAATGACAATAAGCCTGAAGAACCGGTAAAGTTCAGCCGTAGCCTTAACGAAAAAGTTGCATTATTAAAACTTATCCCTTCAAGCAATGCAGAACTTCTTGATTATATGGCTGAGCATTATGATGCAGTTATAATAGAGTCGTTTGGTGTCGGCGGTCTTCCTTCATACGATTCAGGCGATTTTTACCGTTCAGTCAGCAGATGGATAGATATGGGCAAAACGGTGGTAATGGCAACTCAGGTGACAAACGAGGGCAGCAATATGACTGTGTATGAGGTTGGCAGGAACATTAAAAAAGAGTTTGGTCTTCTTGAAACATACGATATGACGTTGGAGGCTGCTATAACAAAAATGATGTGGATACTTGAAAAGACAAAGAATCCAAAAGAAATAAAAGAATTATTCTATAAAACAATCAACAAAGATATACTGTGGAAACAAAAATAATCTCATTCATATGTCCTTCTGTCACGTACCTTAGTGTAATTACTGGTGGACAAGCTTACCTAAAAATGCTAATATGATTATACAATTAAGTTATAAGCATATACTGTTTTTAGGAGGGGAATATTGATGCAGACAAATGATCAGGTATTTTTTGAAGGTACAAACGGCAAAGCTATTTTACTTATCCATGGTATAACATCCGGTGCGGCACAAATGATACCTATGGCAAGGTTTTTAAATGACTATGGCTATTCTGTGTGGAGTGTTAATCTTGCAGGTCATGGTACGTATCCTGAAGATTTGCTCCACACGACTTGTGAGGATATGATTAGTAAGGCGGAATATGATTACTTGTATCTGAAGAAAAGATATGAAACGGTCTTTGTCGGCGGACTTTCTACTGGTGGCTGCCTGTCTCTTTATCTTGCAAACAAACACCCTGAAATTAAAGGAATAATACCAATTTCAGCACCTCTTAGACTGATGAGCGGTACTTTTATGACTGATGAATATCCTAAAGAACAGATTTATTTTCATAGACCGATGGATGGCAAAGTAGGACTGTTTAAGCAGTATCATATTCACTATGAGGACATAGCAGTATCTGTATTCAAAGAGTTAGGTAGACTTATGGATTTGCTTTGTGTGGATGGATTTATTGAGAAAATCGAGTGCCCTGCAATTGTAATTCAGGCTAAAGATGATGCGGTTGCAGACCCTAAAAGTGCACAGGAAATATTTGAAAGGCTTTCATCAAAAAATAAAGAAATATATACTCCTGATTATGGTGAACACAGTATTGTTCTCACGGAGGCGAGGCATGAGGCATTCAGGAGGGCAGCTATGTTTATAGAGCTATAGAATAATTTAAAGAAATTTGTAATATATTATTGACAAAATAAAAACTTGATGATAATATAAGTTAAATTATTTGAAAAGGAGAAAACAATATGTCAGCAGCTTGTTTTAACATCTGCATACTATCAATTATTAGCATTATTTGCTCACTAATTATGGTCATTAGTAGCATTAGTGCTATGTGTCGTGCAGAAAAAGCGGTTGATAATAATTGTTTAAGAGGTGCAGGAAAAAACATAACAGTGTCATGCTGAGAAATACCTGCAAATCAAATTATTAATTAAGTTTTTTCGGGCTTACGGCGTCATAGCTGTAAGCCCTTTTTTCATGCAGGCGAAAAAAGTTTTAATTTATGGTATAACGAGAGGAGAAATAATCATGAATATGGAAGTAAAAATCGAGAGAACAAACTCACCAAAAGATAAGCCGAAAAAGGGCGAACAGATCGGTTTCGGCACACATTATACAGATCATATGTTTATTATGGATTATGATGCACAAAATGGATGGCACGATGCAAGAATTGTTCCTTTTGGACCAATTATGATGCACCCGGGCTCAACAGTTTTACACTATGGGGCAGGTGCATTTGAAGGAATGAAAGCATACAGAAAAGAAGATGGTTCTTGCCAGCTTTTTAGGCCACAGGAAAATGCAAAGCGTATGGAAAGATCAATTGACAGACTTTGTCTTCCTCATATTGATGCAGATACAATTCTTGGAGCAATCGAAAAATTTGTTGAGTTTGAACAGGATTGGGTTCCCGCGGAGTTCGGATCATCTCTTTACATAAGACCTTTTGAATTTGGATGTGACGAACCTCTCGGTCTTCATACAATTCAAAAAGCAAAATTCATGATTGTTACTTGTCCTGTTGGAAATTACTATAGAGAAGGTCTTAAGCCTGTAAAGATTGCAATTGAGGAACATGATGTACGTGCCGTAAGAGGCGGTACAGGAGACTGCAAGGTTGGTGGAAACTATGCAGCAAGCAACAGAGCAGAAGCAGTTGCCGAATCAAAAGGATTTACACAGGTTCTCTGGCTTGACGGTGTTAATCAGAAATACATAGAAGAGGTTGGTTCAATGAATGTAATGTTCAAAATCAACGGTGAAATAGTAACACCTATGCTTACTGGTTCAGTTCTTCCGGGTATCACAAGAAAGAGCTCAATAGAGTTCCTTAAATCAAAAGGATACAAGGTAACAGAAAGACTTATTACTGCAGATGAAGTTGTTGAGGCAGTAAAAAAAGGAACACTTGAAGAAGCTTGGGGAACAGGAACAGCAGCAGTTGTTTCACCTATAGGAATTCTTCATTATGAGGGTGACGATTATAAAATTAACAACAATGAAATCGGACCTGTTTGTCAGGAACTTTACAATGGCATAACAGGAATTCAGTGGGGTAAAACAAAAGATACATTTGGTTGGACAGTACCCGTTAAAATGAATTAAAAAACAAATAAATTATTTGAATAGAACTATACCAAACAACTATACCAAAAATTAATTTAAAAGGAGTGCATTTTTATGAATGGTTATCACATTTTTATTCCCAACTATACGATAGGATCAGACTGCTATAAGGAAATTCCCTGGGTTACAAGAAGGTACGGAAGAAAAGCGGTCGTTATTGGGGGAAAAACGGCAATGTCAAAGGCTAAAGATGCACTATTAGATGGTATAGCTGGTTCAAATATTGAAATAACTGATTTTGTATGGTACGGCGGTGAAGCATCATATGAAAATGCTGATGAAGTAGCAGCAATGGAAACCGTTAAAAACGCTGATATGATTTTTGCGGTCGGCGGCGGAAGGGTTATGGATACATGTAAGGTTATCAAGGAAAAGCTTGATAAACCTCTGTTTACATTCCCTACAATTGGTTCTAATTGTGCAGCTACAACATCAATCGCTGTTATTTATCATCCAGATGGAAGTGTAAATAATTATTTTTTCTCAAAGACGCCAGCAGAGCATATTTTCATTGATACTAAAATAATTGCTGAGTCACCTGAAAAACTTTTCTGGGCAGGAATTGGGGATTGTATTTCAAAAGAGCTTGAAGCCGAACTTTCAATAAGAGGACATAAAGCTTCTCATACTCCGTTAATGGGTAATTATTTAAGTAAAATATGTATAAATCCTATTATTGAGTACGGAAAAAAAGCATATGAAGACTGCAAGAATAATATAGATTCATTTGAACTTGAACAGGTTGCTCTTGATATTATAGTATCAACAGGTTTTGTTTCTAACTTTATGACAACAGAGAATGACTATTACTATAATAGTTCTCTTGCTCATGGTTTTTACAATGGTACTTCTGTTGTGCCAAACTGTATACGTAATCACTTACATGGTGAAATTGTATCTTTCGGAAGCCTTGTACTTCTTACATATGATAAAAACTATGATGAATGTGACAGAATTATGGCTTTCCATAAGGAAATGGGACTTCCTGTGTGTATGGAGGACATTGACTTAACAGAAGCTGACCTTCCGGCAGTAGCTGAAAGAGCATCTGTTACAAAAGAGTGGACTTGTGTTCCTTATGAGGCAACAAAAGAAAAATTTATTGCCGCAATTAAAGAATGCAGTGAAAGAGGCAAAAGGTTCAAATAAAATCATGGATATATGAACAATATATTATATAATTAGGGGAAAGGCAGAGACAGCCCATTAGGACTGTCTTTGTCTTTTTATATTATGTAAATTAATCTTCTTTTTCGGTATTGCAAGGGTTGGGTACGTTCATAAAGTCAAAGTAGTTGTTACCCCAATCTCTGAGTGCTGTAATAAGAGGAATCAATGTTTTGCCGAATTCAGACAAATAATATTCTGTTTTTGGAGGAACTACAGGATATAAAACTCTTACAATAACACCGCTGGCTTCAAGCTCTTTAAGCTGACTGCTCAGCATTTTTGGAGTAGCCTGGGGTATATGTCGTTGTATTTCGCCAAATCTTAATGTTCCGTACTTTACTAGATGCCAAAGTATGATAGCCTTATACTTTCCGCCTATAACATCCATAGCTGCTTCTACTGAGCAGTTGTACGTCTTCATCTTTTCGTTGTTCAAATTATCACCACACTTTCAAAAACTATAGTATGTATCCAAAAAGTGCATTCTTGATATAAATATAATTTAGTATAAAATTATATTATCACCTTAACGTATTCTAATCAATACTAAGAAAACAGTGCGTAGTAATATAACCAGAAAGGGGAAAAACAAATGAGTTACGAAAAGCTTTTTGAAAAAGGTAAAATCGGCAGAATTACTATCAAAAACAGATGTGTCATGATGCCAATGGGGACCGTTTATGCAGACAAAGACGGCATGGCAACAGACAGACTCATAACTTATTATGAACTAAGAGCAAGGGGCGGTATAGGTCTTATTATCAATGAATACACGGGAGTAGATGATATTGACAGCATACCGACAATCGGAAATCTTCGGGCTTCAAGGGATTACCATATACCTGCACTTGAAAGGCTTACAGATGCGGTACACAAATATGACTGTAAGATATTTGCTCAGATTCATCATGGCGGTATGACATCAAAGTCCGCTCTTACAGGACGTCAGTCGCTTTCCCCAAGTGGAGTTCCTGCTGCAAAGGGAGCATCTGTTCCAAGAGGAATGACGATCGAAGAAATTAAAGCAGTTCAGCAGAAATTTATTGATGCTGCTGTGAGATGCCAGAAAGCGGGTTATGACGGCGTTGAACTTCACGGTGCACACTCATATCTTATAGCTCAGTTTTTTAGCAAATATTACAACAAGCGTACTGATGAATATGGCGGTGCAGTTGAAAATCGAACACGCTTTATTGTAGAAATTATTGACGAAATTAGAAAAGTTGTAAGACCTGATTTCGTTGTAGGCATGCGTATGAGCGGTGATGAAATGGTAGAAGGGCAAATGACTCTTGAGGATGGCCTTGAAATCGCAAAGTACCTTGAGAAAAAACTCGACTACATCAATGTATCAAATGGTTGCGCACAAAATGGTGACGCTAATTGTGATCCTTATTCATTTGTTCCCGGGTGGAAAAAACATGTTGCTAAAGCGTTTAAAGATGCTTTATCAATCCCGGTTGTTGCAACCAATACAATAAAAGGTCCTGATTGGGCAGAACAGCTTCTTGAAGAAGAAGTATGTGATTTTGTTGGTCTAGGCCGTTCTCAGTTTGCTGATCCAGAGTTTGTTAAGAAGGCAAAGGAAGGGCATGCAGATGAAATAGTTAAGTGCATAGGCTGTATGTATTGCCGTGAAAGACTTATGGCAGACATGCCTATTGAGTGTTCAATCAACCCTATGCTCGGAGTAGAATACATTTATAAGAACATTGAAAAGAATGGTAAAAACAAATCAGTTGTAGTTGTCGGCGGCGGTCCGGGAGGAATGGAGGCAGCTATTACACTTGCAAACAAAAACTTCAAGGTAACTCTTTTTGATAAGAACGAAAAACTAGGCGGAACTCTTAATGTTGCTGATAAAGCTAAGGGCAAGCATGTTATCACTGAATATGTTAAAACAATGGAGAAGTTAGTGGAAAATGCAGGAGTGAATGTAGTGCTTAATACAGAGGCAACTCCTGAAATCATCAAGAACTATAATCCTGTTGGTGTATTCATAGCTGTAGGTGCGGAACCCGTTAATCCTCCTATTAAGGGAATAGACGGTACAAATGTATATAAACCTGAGGATATATTACTTGATAAGGTTAAGCTTACAGGGAAGGTTGCTGTTATAGGAACGGGCTTAACGGGCCTTGAGGTTCTCGAAAAGCTGGGTGACCAAGGCTGTGAACTTACTGCAGTAGAAATGCTGGCAGATATCGGACCTGGAGTATTTCCTCCTGTTCGTAAGTATATAGTTGCAGACATTATGGCACATAAACCTGTTACATATATATCTCATAAACTTCTTGAAATCAAGGAAGGATCAATTTTGCTTGAAGATATTTCAACAGGAAAAATGGTTGAAGCATTATGTGACAGTGTTGTTGTTTCTCTTGGTGTTGCACCTAAGAAAGATCTCGTTGAAAGCTTTGAAAAAGAGTTTGACAAGGTTATCGTCATTGGTGATGCTCTCAAGGGCGGGAGAATTCACAATGCGACAAAAGATGGCTTTACAAAAGCATATTCATTTGAATTTTAATAAAACAGAAGCTCCCATTTTGGGAGCTTCTGATTTATCACTAACAGTTTGACTTTCCAGTGACTTGCAATGGTGTTATTTTGATTATATCTGTTGCTTTAAATGCTTTTGATATATACTCAATACCTTCTTTTTTAAATTGAGGCGAGTATTTTTCGATAATACGTTCAAGGGCTGTTTGTTTATCAATTCCATTAATTTTTTCAGCTGTTCCAAATACAATAGCGCTTTCATAAGAAGTTGTAAATTTTTCAGGAATAACTGTTACATTGCCTACAACAGTAAAACAAACATTAGGATTAGAATCTATATTTTTAAGCTTATGTCCTTTATTGGCAACACAATGGAAATATATAAATCCATTATCGCAGATATAGTTAACAGGTACGCCATAAGGAAAACCGCCGTCACTAATGGTTGATAAAATACCGTAACTGCATTTTGACAAAACTTCTATTGCTTTTTTCTCAGACATTTTTCTGTCAGAGCGTCTCATTTCATAATTCATATTAATATCTCCATTAATTAAGGCTGGTTTTTAATATATGACCGAGGTTATTTACTATTCTTGCTGTAAAGCCCCATATAACATAGTTTTTATAATAGTAAAACAGTTCCGGCTGACGTACTTTTTTCCACGAATAATTTTTTCCGCCTACAATATCATCAAAGGGAAAATCTTCAGGTATATCATAGAATATATTAATATAATGTTCCTGCGGTTCAGTTTCTATAAAAAACTTAAGCGGAATAGTGAATGTTTCCTCAACTTCGTCTGGATTAATATTTACATCATTTGGCGTCATGTTTTTTATAATACCTACAAACGGAGTTATTATGGCAGCGTATGTGGTGACAACAAAATCAGTACGCCCAAGAACTTCAACATTTTCCGATGGTATTCCAACTTCTTCTTCTGTTTCTCTAAGCGCTGTTTGAAGACCGTTTTCACGCCCCTCTCTTCTTCCTCCCGGAAAACAAATGTCACCTGGCTGATGTTTTAAAGACATAGAGCGTTTTGTGAAAAGAAGTTCAGCGCCGTTATCTGTCATAAATATAGGTATAAGTACTGCACTGTAGCGGGAGATGCCTTCCGGCGACGGTTTATGTGTAGTTAGAGTATTTAAAATGAAATCGCGATTAATATTGTTCTGCATGCCGTTAGTCCTTTCTTAAATTAATTTTTCGTCAGCCTTTCTTTTTAGCTCAATTTCAGTTGCGGTATAATGCTTTCTTGTTGTATTAACATCAGCATGTCCCAAAACATCAGCTACAAGATAAATGTCGCCTGTCTCAAGATACAAGTTTGTGCCGAAAGTGCTTCTGAGCTTATGAGGCGTTATTTTTTTTAGTTTTATAGACACCTGTGAATACTTTTTTACAAGTTTCTGGACGGTTCTTACATCCATTCGTTTTCCGCGGTTTGAGAGAAACAGTGCCTTATCATCCTTATCAATGGGAGGGTGTTCCTTTCTGTAAGAAAGATATTCAGACAGAGCCTCTGCAACTTCATCGCCGAAATAAATGGTTGCTTCTTTTCCGCCTTTTCGGGTGATTGAAAAAGAAAATGATTCAAAGTCAATATCATCTGTGTTAAGACCGATACATTCTGAAACTCGGATTCCTGTCCCGACAAGGGTTGTTATTATTGCTAAATCACGAATTTTAGTTTTTTCATGAAAACATTTTTGCCTGTCAGTCAGATTTTCTCCGCTTTCAACTTCATCAAGCAAGTCGGCAACTTCATTTGCTTCTAACCTTATTATATTCTTTTCATGTATTTTTGGCGTATCAACAAGGGCAGCAGGATCAGTTTTAATGTATTGTTTTTTTAGAAAATACTTATACATACTTCTTATTGCTGCAAGTTTCCTGGACTTTGCATTTTCTGAATTTAGAAGAACAGTGGGTACTGCATCTTCTTCATCTGCATTGAAAGGGATGTAGCTTGATACATAATCAAGAAACTCTTCAATATCTTGCGGAGTTATAAGCTCAAGATGATGAACCTCAATATCCTCAAATTCCAGTCCGGTAAAATTATCATTATTATAGCATAGAAAATTAAAAAAAATCTTCAAGTCATATGCATAACCGATTCTTGTTTTTACAGATGTAGTCTGGGCAATTCCTCTGAAGTAAACAAATAAAAACGGAGGAAGCTGTTCAAGCAGTCCTTTAAGGTGAGCTGTGTCTTTTATTTTTTCTTCATCATGATATGTGATTTTTGCCATTTTACTTCACCTCACTGTCTATTTTCCAGTCGTTAAGTCCTCGGCCAACAGCACCAAATATTTTTTGTGAAAGATTTGGGTATTTTTTGTTAAGTGATGCAACAAGCTCTTTTATTTCCTGCCTTTTGGTGTTTCCGCTGGCGGGACAGGGGTTTTTAACAATATCTATATTTTGAGTTCTTACAAAACTTTTTGACTCATATTCCGAAACGTATATCAGCGGTCTAATAGAGAAAAGTTTTTTATGCTCAAGAAAGGTAACGGGAGAAAAACAATTTATACGTCCTTCAAATATAAGTGACATAAGAAATGTTTCAACTACATCGTCTTTGTTGTGACCAAGAGCAACTTTGTTGCAGCCAAGAGCTTCTGCGGCGTTGTTTAATGCACCTTTTCGCATTTTAGCGCATAGAGAGCATGGATTATCCTCTTTACGTTCTTCAAATACAATCTGTCCTATTTGTGTATCTACTATTGTATAATGAACATTTAGTTTGTCACAAAGTTCTTCTATCCCGCTGAAATCTGTGCCATCAAGACCTAAAGAAACTGTAATTGCTTCAATTTCATATTTTTGGGGATAAAATCGTCTCATTTCGGCAAGGGCAATAAGCAGACTTATGCTGTCTTTGCCTCCTGAAATACCGACAGCTATTTTATCTCCGTCTTCAATCATATTGTAATCATCAACAGCACGTCTGACACAGCTGAGAAGTTTCTGAATCTTCATATTGTATACCTATAAGTACTTTCTGTGATTATTTATTCGCTAAATATCAGTATACTACAAAATATTATTTATGAAAAGCAATAAAATACCTATGTGCACTTGCAAAAATTTTGAAAAACTATATAATACAATTTAATACATATTTTAATATGGCGCAGTATCTGTATTTGTCGAATTTGTTTGATTTCAGGTTTGACGGATGACTGAAACGGTAATGAGGAGCTGACAGTAGTGGAAACACCTGATGAATTATATAGGCAATTGGTAAGCAGAATAAAAGAATATCATCCGACTGATAATTTTGAAATGCTTAATAAAGCATACGAAATTGCAAAGGAAGCTCATAAAGAGCAAAAGAGAAAGTCGGGAGAACCATATATAATCCACCCACTTAAGGTAGCTTATATACTTGCTGATTTAGAGTTGGATATGGAAACCATTGAAGCAGGTTTATTGCATGATACCATAGAGGATACCCCTTATACTTATGAGGATATTTCAAGGATTTTTGGTGAAGAGGTTGCAATTCTTGTTGATGGTGTTACAAAACTCGGTAAGCTCTCTTATACAACAAAGGAAGAAATTCAGGCAGAAAATTATAGAAAGATGTTTCTTGCAATGGCAAAGGACATAAGAGTTATTCTTATTAAGCTTGCCGACAGACTCCATAATATGCGCACCCTCAATTATATGACTGAGGCAAAGCAGAAGGAAAAAGCACAGGAAACAATGGATATTTATGCTCCGCTTGCACATAGACTCGGTATTTCAAAAATACGTACCGAGATGGAAGATTTGTGCTTTAAGTATCTTAATCCGGAAGCATACTATGATTTAAAAAATAAAATAGAAAAGAAAAAATCCGAAAGAGAACGGTATGTAAATCAAATTGTTGTTGAAATTGATGCTAAGGTTAAAGAGGCTGATATTAAAGGCACAGTTTATGGCAGAAGCAAGCATTTTTTCAGTATTTATAAAAAAATGGTCAATCAAAATAAAACACTTGACCAGATTTATGACCTTTTTGCGGTAAGAATTATTGTCGATACGGTGAAGGATTGCTATGCGGTATTGGGTATAGTACATGATATGTATAAGCCTGTGCCGGGACGTTTTAAAGATTATATAGCAATGCCGAAGCCTAATATGTATCAGTCACTTCATAATACTCTTATAGGACCTACAGGTGAACCTTTTGAAGTTCAGATTAGAACTTGGGATATGCACCGTACAAGTGAATATGGTATTGCTGCGCATTGGAAATACAAAGAGGGCAAAGGCGGAGAGACTACACAAAACAAGGAAGAAGAAAAATTGTCTTGGCTTCGACAGATTCTTGAGTGGCAGAGGGATCTTTCTGACAATAAGGAGTTTATTACAACGCTTAAGTCTGACCTTAATATTTTCAATGACTCGGTTTATGCCTTTACCCCTCAAGGAAAGGTAATTCCTCTTCCAAACGGCTCAACTCCAATAGATTTTGCATATTCAATACATTCGGCTGTCGGAAATAAGATGGTCGGTGCGAGGGTAAACAATAAGATTGTCACATTTGATTATAAAATCCAAAACGGAGATATTGTTGAAATAATAACTTCCCAAAATTCCAGAGGACCCAGCCGTGACTGGTTGTCGCTTGTAAAAAGCTCAACTGCAAAGACAAAGATAAATCAATGGTTTAAAAAGGAATTTAAGGAAGAGAATATTATCAAAGGTAAAGAACTGATAATAGCTGATTGTAAGAAGAAGAACTACTCTTTTTCAGATCTTTCTAAGACTGAGTGGCTTGAGATAGTAGTTAATAAATTCGGTTTTAGAGATTGGGACGCATTATGTGCAGCTGTCGGACACGGCGGTGTTAAAGAAGGTCAGGTAAGCAATCGCCTAATTGAAGAATATTTAAGGGAAGAAAAGAAAAATCAAACAGCTGTTGATTATTTAAAGAAGTTAGAAGAAAAGACAAATACTAAACCTTCTAAAAAGAGCGACAGCGGTGTTGTTGTAAAGGGTATAGGAGATGTGAGCGTAAGATTTTCAAGATGCTGTAACCCTGTACCGGGTGATGAAATAGTTGGTTTTGTAACAAGAGGCAGAGGTGTATCAATTCATAGAACGGACTGTGCCAATATAATAAATTTAACTGAAGATGACAGAAACAGACTTATTGAAGCTGAATGGGAAATATCGGCAGGTAAGGAAGGAACGGGTTCTAGGCTTTCATTTCAGGCTGAAATCAGACTTTTGTGTACAGACAGAAACAATATTATACTTGATTTGAGCAGGGTACTTTCAGAAGAAAATCTGCCTGTTAAATCTTTTAATGCAAGGTCTACAAAAGATTTGCTTTCAATAGTTAATATTGTGCTAGAAATTACAAGCAAGGACCAGCTTGAAAAGGTATGTACTCACCTTAAAAATGTTAAAGGTGTTGAAGATATTGAAAGAGTAAGCTCATAATGAGGTAAATATATATGAGAATGGTAGTACAAAGAGTTGAAAAAGCAAGTGTCACTGTTGATGGGATTGTGAGAGGCGAAATTGGTAACGGTTATGTTGTACTTGTCGGATTGCTTCTTACAGATGATGAAAAAACGATGGACTATATGCTTGATAAGCTTAATAATCTTAGAATATATGAGGATGAGAATGATAAACTTAATCTCTCAATAAAGGATGTAGGCGGGGAACTTCTATTGATACCAAACTTTACACTTTACGGTGATGCAAGGAAAGGCAGAAGGCCAAGTTATGCTAAGGCGGCACCGCCTGAAGCAGCGGAAAGTATATTTAATAGATTTGTTGAAAAAGCAAGAGAGAATTCAATTAAGGTTCAGACCGGAGTTTTTCGTACACATATGAAGGTTAATCTTGTTAATGACGGTCCGGTTACAATTTTGCTTGACAGTGAGAGAGTATTTTAAAAAATCAAGGGAGGTAAAGGTGTATGCACCTCATCTCCCTTTTTTGCTGAGGTAATTTTATGATTTATATTTATTTACAGGGACATGAAAAAATGAATGATGTTCAGACAGCCGTGCAGATATTTATGCCTAATGAAAAGTACAAGCCGACTGATCAGGTAATGGAAGTGGGTACAACAGTCAAAAGTGTGCTGACTGAGGATACGGCATGGGCATATTTATATGAAAACAGTGAGCTGAAATGCAGTTATAATTACAAAATTGATGACAGTAATGATAAGACTGCCAGATATGCAATAAAGGCCGCTGTGTATTATATGCTGAAAAAAGAAACAGGAATATTTGTACCATGGGGTATGATGACCGGAATACGTCCTGCAAAAAGAATTAACACATATATGGACGAAGGTATGTCGGCGGACGAAGCGGCTAAAAAGCTGATTATGCTTTATGAAATGACGAACGATAAGGCTGAGCTTGCAAAAAATGTTGCACTGGCAGAAAGAGAAATTCTCGAGAAAGCAGATGGGAATGGAATTAGTCTTTATATCGGTATACCGTTTTGTCCAACAAGATGCTTATATTGTTCATTTACGTCATATCCTTTGGATAAATACTTTAATAAGGTTGACGGATATATAGATGCACTTATAAAAGAGCTTAAATTTCTCGGTGATAAGGCTAAAGGGATAAGACTTGATTCAATATATATAGGCGGTGGTACACCGACATCGCTTTCGGCAGAACAGCTCAACAGACTTATGGGTTGCGTATGTGATATATTTGATTTGAATAATTTACTTGAATATACAGTTGAGGCCGGACGTCCTGATACAATAACTCCTGATAAGCTTAAGGCTATTAAAACAAACGGTGCAAACAGAATATCAATTAATCCACAGACAATGAATGACAGGACGCTTAAACTGATTGGAAGAAATCATTCGGTAGATGATATTAAACGAGTATATTATGAGGCAAGGGAAGCAGGGCATAATAATATAAATATGGATTTAATACTTGGACTTCCTGAAGAGGGTGAAATTGAAGTAACTCGTACAATGGAAGAAATTGAAAAGCTTGCGCCTGAAAATCTGACTGTGCATACTCTTGCAATAAAAAGGGCGTCAAGACTTCGAGAAACGCTTGGAGATTATGACCTTGCAAAGGCTAAACTGATGGAGAAATTAATTGATATTTCATCAGACAGCGCAAAGAGAATGGAACTTCTGCCTTACTATATGTATAAACAGAAAAATATGCTTGGAAGTTTTGAAAATGTAGGATATGCAAAAAAAGGCTGTGAAAGTGTCTATAATATAGTTATAATGGAGGAAACTCAGAGCATATTCGCAGCCGGTGCAGGGGCGTCAACAAAGCTGTATGATAGTGCAAGCGGAAGAATTGAAAGAATATTTAATGTAAAAAATGTTGATGAATATATAAATCGTATTGATGAGATGATAGACAGAAAACGAAAAGGAATGTAAAATAGTACTATATGATTTTATGAATGTTTTAAGGCATGATAGGAGGAAGAAAAATGCTTACTGAAGCACCTAAAGGAACAAAAGATATATACGGCTCATATATGGATGAATGGCAGAGAGTCGAGAAAGTAATAAGAGGACTTTGCGAGGATTTTGGAATAAGTGAAATCAGGACACCTATTTTTGAACATACAGAGCTGTATTTAAGAGGTGTTGGGGAAACAACTGATATTGTCCAGAAAGAAATGTATACTTTTAAGGATAAGGCAGACAGAAGTATAACATTACGCCCCGAGGGAACGGCAGGTGTTGCCAGAAGCTTTATAGAAAACGGTATGCATAATAATCCTCAGCCTACTAGACGTTACTATATTGGTCCAATGTTCAGATATGAAAATACACAGAAGGGCAGACAGAGACAGTTTCACCAGTTTGGTGTTGAAATGATAGGCTCTTATTCCCCTGCTCTTGATGCAGAAGCAATTTCAGTTGCTGCACAGCTTCTTAAACGACTTGGAATAAATGATGTTGAGCTTAGAATAAACAGCCTTGGAGGTCCTGAATGCAGACAGAAATATAACAATGCACTTAAGGAATATATAGGCAATAATATAGACAAGCTTTGTGATGACTGCAAGGATAGATTTGATAAAACCCTCTTCGTGTTCTTGACTGCAAAGAGGAGAAATGCCAGAGAATTATTGCTGATGCGCCTGTAGTTCTTGATTATCTTGGACCCGAGTGCAAAGAGCATTTTGAAACTGTAAAGGCTATACTTGATGATATGGGAATTAAATATGAAGTTGACGATAAAATTGTTAGAGGTCTTGACTACTATACAAGAACTGTATTTGAATTTGTGTCTAACGGAATTGGCGCACAGGGAACTGTATGTGGAGGCGGACGTTATGATAACCTCATTGAAGAATGCGGAGGTCAGCCTACAGGTGCAAGAGGATTTGCTGTCGGAATTGAAAGACTTCTGCTTGTGCTTGAAGCGCAAAACGGAGCTTTTGAAGCAAAGAACGAGATGGATATTTATATAGGTGCAATAGGCAAAGAGGGGCTTATTAAAGGGCAGGGACTTGCATACCGTATGCGTGAAGCAGGTATTAAGGCTGAAAGCGACAGCGTTGGCAGGAGTGTTAAGGCTCAGATGAAATATGCAAACAAAATCGGAGCTGAATATTCAGTTGTTTTGGGAGATAATGAAATAGCTGAGGATTCTGTTGCACTTAAAAATATGGGTACAGGTGAACAGGAGCAGGTTAAAGTTTCAGAACTTTTAGATGTAATGAAGTCAAAAATTCAGTGAGGTTATATCTATGAAGCTGGTTATTACGGGTATACAAAAATTTCATGATGATATAAGACAAAAAATTATGTCATTGGGCTATGAAATATTTGATCATGCGGATGAAACAGTTGAATTCTCTCCGGAAGAATATGACTGCGACGTTGTTGTTGCAATGAGTCCTTTTGCGTAGCAGTCATATAGAGAAGTTTACTAATTTAAAGTTTTTTCAGGCTGTTTCTGCAGGCTATGATACGTTGCCGCTTGATGATTTTAAGAAAAAGGGAATTATGCTTTCAAATGCAAGAGATGTATACAGTGTGCCTATTGCTGAACTCACAGTTATGAGAATACTTGAAATTTATAAAAAGTCAGCCAAGTATTTTAAACAGCAAGAAAATCACGAATGGAAACGTGATTTCAGACTTCAGGAAATTACGGATAAGAAAGTTGCTGTACTTGGTACGGGAAGCATTGGAACTCAGATAGCAAAAAGGCTTAAAGCATTTGATGCTGTTACAATTGGTTTTAACAGAAGTGAAAAGCCAGCTGAGTATTTTGATTATATTTATAATATAAACAATTTTTCAGACATGGTAAGTGAGCTTGATGTTATTATTGCGGCTTTGCCGCTTAATAATGGCACTATTCATATAATTGATAGAGAAATATTAAATAAAATGCACAAGAAAAGTATTCTTATCAACATAGGCAGAGGTCAGAGTGTGGATACAACTGCCTTATGTGAGACTTTAAATGAGAAAAAAATACTTGGTGCGGCACTTGATGTTTTTGAAGAGGAGCCTATTGCGCAAAACAGTCCTATTTGGGATGCAGAGGGTTTGCTTATTAGCCCACATATAAGCTCTGGTTCAAATTATATGAACAAAAGGATATATGACCTAGTATATAGTAATCTTAAGGCATTTGCAGAAGGTAAGAAAGTTAAAAACAGGATTGTATAATTAAAAGCGTTGAATCATAATTTTGATTCAACGCTTTTAATATCAGCTAATAATTCCAAATCCGTTCAGGAATACAATAATAATTAATATAGGTATAAGTATTTTAACGCAAATCTTAAACCATGGAAACCAATTGAATTTTATCTGTCCGTTGTTTGTTACTGTTGGAATCACATTTTCAGGTTTCCAAATATAACCTACAAATATTGATCCGAGAAGTCCGGCAACAGGCATCATAACAGTTGCAGAAATAAAATCAAAAAAGTCAAATATGTTTTTTCCGATTAATGTTATATCTATCCAATTTCCTTCCGCCAGCGAGCAGAGTACACCAAAGATTGCAGTAATTGCAAAATCAATAAGTACTGCTTTTTTACGGGAAAGTTTGAAACGATCCATAAGCCAGTTTACAGGAAGTTCTATCATTGCAACTGAAGTTGTAAGCGCAGCAAAAGCAGCCAAGAGGAAAAACAATATTCCAAATATTCGACCTACAACAGGACCAAAACTTGAGATTACAGAAGGCAGTGTAATAAAAAGCAATCCCGGACCTGAACTTGGATTATATCCACAGGCAAATACAGAAGGCATTATTGCAAGTCCTGCAAGCACGGCTACAAGGGTATCAAGTATAGGAACAAGAATTGATGACTTTACTAAATTTTGATCATCTGTTGAATATCCGCCATATGTAATAAGAATACCTATACCCAAAGAGCATGAGAAAAATACTTGGCTTAAAGCCGAAACAATAACTGTTCCGTTTATAGCACTTAAATCGGGTTTAAACATCCATACTATTCCTTCTTTTGCACCGGGAAGTGTTATACTTCTTATTACAAGTATTATAAGCATAACAAATAAAGCCGGCATCATAATATTACTGATTTTTTCAATGCCTTTTTTAATACCGCCTAGGCATATTACCACAGTGATTATTAGGAATACAAACATCCATATTATTGGTTCATACATGTTTGTAATAGATGCAGAAAATACGCTTTCAGCAGTTTCAGCAGTAGGCAGTCCTGTAAAAATGGCTCTGGAAAGATAATCTAGAACCCAGCCGCCTACTACACCATAGTAAAAAAGCATTGCAAAACAAGATAAGACACCTAGAAAACCAATAATGCCCCAAGCCTTTGACTTCCCTTTTTCTTGGGCAAGGGCAGCGTATGCTCGTGTACCACTAGTAACCCTTGTATGTTTGCCGATGGCACTTTCAAACATACAACATGGAACAGCTACTATAGAGCAAATAATTATGTATACTATAAGAAATATACCGCCGCCATTTGAACCAAGAAGATAAGGAAATTTCCAAAGATTTCCTAGGCCTACAGCCGACCCGGCTGCAGCAAAAATAAAACCTGCTTTTGTAGCAAAACCGTCACCCTTTTTGTTGTTTTCCATAAAAATCCTCCACCTCTTTTAATGTATTAAGTAATTAATATTTTAACATGGTTTTTTCGTTAAGTGGTAATATCACAAAGTTATGCCATGTTATAATAAAAAGTCATAGCTATGAAAATTTATAATATTTTGGCTTTTTACTTGCAATCATTCTTTTGATGGATTTATTATTAAATTTGAAATTGTTATATAATTGATAAATAGCTTAGAAAGTTATTTAGATAATGGATAAAAATTAAGAGAGAGGTAGGTATTTTATGACACTACAGCAGTTAAAGTATATTTCAATGATAGAAAAATGCGGATCTTTCAGCAAGGCCGCACAGAAATTGTATGTATCTCAGCCAAGCATAAGCAATCTTGTGCATTCATTGGAGGAAGAGCTTGGTATTAAAATATTTATTCGCTCTGCTATAGGAATTACGTTGACAAATGAAGGACGAGAACTTCTTAAGCTTGGAAATGAGTTGCTGAGAGATGCGGATTATATTGCAGATTATTTTCGAAGTTATGACAACTGCAGAAGGAAATCATTTACAGTAAGCAGTCAACATTATGCGTTTGTGATAAGTGCTTTTGAAGATCTGCAGAAAAATATTGATGCGGAGTATTATTCTCTGGGCCTTAATGAAACACGAACTTCGGTAGTTATAGAAAATGTTGCAAAGCAGTATAGTGAACTTGGTGTAATATTTATAAGCGAGTGTAACGAAAAACATTTGACTCGAGTTTTTAATGATAATAATTTGGAGTTCCATGAGATTTTTGTAACCAAGCCACATATTTTTATTTCTAAAAAACACCCCCTTTCCCGCAAGAAGTCAGTAACAGTAGATGATTTAGTAACTTACCCATGTATATTTTATGACCAAAGCAATGGTGCACCGAGTTTTTTTTCTGAGGAATATGTCATTCCGGATTTTCATCCTGACAAGATATTGTATATAAGTGATTTATATATAAGCTGCCAAATGATGAAAAACTGTAATGCTTTTGATATAGGCACTGGTATTCTTACCAAAACTCTTACTGACGAGTTTACCACAGTTCCGATTTTAGGACAGTCAAAAATCAGAATTGGTTGGATTAGTCTAAAAAACTGTCCAATTAGTCCTGTTGCTGAACAATTTATTAAGCTGCTTAATAAGCATATCAAGGATTACGGCTGTATAAAGCAATAGATATGAATTTTAGTTATAGGTTTCAATAATTTTATGGTATTACCTTGATATCTGTTTTAAGTGTTAATATAAAAACAACCCAGAAACTATCGGAGGTGTTTTTATATGAATAATAATAAATTTGGGTTTGCTACTACAGGGATACATGCCGGAGAACCAAGGGATGAATATGGGGCATTGGTTCCGCCGATATATCAGACATCAACATTCTATTTTGACTCTACATATGATGCAGCGAGGGCATGTGATGACTTTGCAGAAAGCTTTGCATACAGCCGTATCACAAACCCAACTGTAGATTATTTTGAAAAAAAGCTTGCAGCTGTTGAACATGGTAAAGGCGCCGTCGCATATGCATCTGGAATGGGAGCTATTGCGGGTGTGCTTTTTATGGTTTTAAGTACCGGTGACCATGCTTTATTCTGTAAAGCTAAATATTCAGGAACAGAAGATATTACTGCTGATTTCTTTCCTCGTTTCGGAATTCAATCAGATGTTTTTAATCCCACAGAACTTGATGAGCTTGAGTCCGCTATACGCCCAAATACCAAGCTCATATACCTTGAAACGCCGGCAAACCCTACAATGGTAATGACGGATATTAAAAAAGTTGTGGAAATAGCAAAGTGCCATGGAATTATGGTTGGTGTAGATAACACATTCGCTTCACCTTATAACACAAATCCGCTTGATTATGGTGTGGACTTTGTTATCCAAAGTGTTACTAAGTATATTGGCGGACATGGTGATATTCTCGGAGGTGCGGTTATATCAAATAATGAAGAACTTCTGCGCAGCTGCAGAATTGGAACATTAATGCATTTTGGTGCGGTAATGGCTCCTTTTACAGCTTTCCTTGCAGTGCGTGGTTTAAAATCACTTGCAACTAGAATGAAACAACATAATGAAAATGCACTTAAAGTAGCTGAATACCTTGAATCTTCTGATAAAATTGAAGTTGTTCGGTATCCGTTTCTTATGTCAAATCCTCAATATGAGCTTGCAAAAAGCCAGATGAGAGGCGGCGGGGGAATGATCACATTTGATGTTAAAGGCGGGCTTGAAGCAGGTCAGAATTTTATGAATAAACTTAAGCTCTGCAAAATAGCTGTAAGTCTTGGTGATACTGAAACTCTTGTTGAGCAGGCGGCTGCAATGACACATACTATGATTCCTAAAGAAACACGTGAAGCAGCCGGGATCACAGACGGCATGATACGTATGTCGGTTGGACTTGAGGATGCTGATGATTTAATTGAGGATATTAGGCAGGCACTTGGTGACAACTAAAAGTTAATAGCTGTTTGTTGAAAAATACAACTCCCCTATGAGCTGATATGTTTATATTATATCAATTCATAGGGGAGTATAATTATGGCCATTAAGTTTTCGAGCATAGCAGAAAATAAAACTGTTTGAATACTAATTATATATGTTTCATCATTTCAAGTACAATTTTGCCAGAATGCTCCGCAGCTGTAATACAAAATTCAGCAAATGAAACATCTGCGCTTCCGTCAGCCGAGTCGGAAATATTTCTTATAATCACATAGGGCACTTCGTTCATATAGCAGACATGTGCTATTGCGGCACCTTCCATTTCAGCACAGCTGCCTTTAAATACGTTTAGCAGCTTGTCCTTAACGTCATTGCTTGCAATGAACTGGTCACCGCTTACAACTCGCCCCATAACCGTTTTCCCTTCAATAACTTTTTTGGAAGCTTCAAATGCAGCTTTTGAAAGCTTTTCATCAGCTTTAAAAATACTTTCTTTCATCCTGGGTATAACACCGACTGCATCTCCTAAAGGTGAGCAGTCCATATCGTGCTGAAGGGCGTCTGTGGAGATTACAACATCACCTACTGTAATTCCGCCTGCAAGTGCACCTGCTGCGCCTGTATTAATAACAGCATCCACGTTGAAAATATCAATAAGGATCTGAGTACACATTGCAGCATTTACTTTACCAATGCCACAACGAACAACTACTGCGTTTTTGCCTTCAATAGTTCCTTCAAGAAATGTACATCCTGCTTTTTCTATTGTTTTTTCTACATTCATTGTGCTTTTTATGAGGGCAACTTCCTCGTCCATAGCACCAATAATTCCTATGGTTTTCATATTATTCAACTCCAAAAATTAATAAATTAGTATGTATTTTAACATAAAATTATGATAAAATACAGTATAAACTTCCAAATTAGTGTATAGGAGTATATATTTATGAGGCCGTTGATAATTGTTTCGCCTTCTGTAAATAATTCTGAAGAAGAGATTACGCTTTCTAGAGCGTATTGCAGGGCAGTTACATTAGCAGGAGGACTGCCGCTTGCAGCTGATTATTCAAGCATAGGTGAGTTGATAAAAATCGCTGATGGTATACTGCTTTCAGGTGGAGGAGACATAGAACCTAAACGAACAGGGGATAATCCTGATATAAAAACTCAGGGGCAGATATCAACAGCTAGGGACGAATTTGAGTATGATCTTTTGGAGTTGGCTCTTAAAGAGAATGTGCCTGTACTTGGGATATGCAGAGGTATGCAGGTGATAGGAGCATTTTGCGGTGCGCATATAATTCAGGATATAGATGGTCATAGACAGATTGCTGAAAAGAAACAAACATTTCATGAAGTCGAAGTAAAAAAAGATACACTGCTTTATAAAATAATTGGTAAAGAAAAGATTTCTGTTAATTCATTTCATCATCAGGCTGTTGGAAAAGGATTTTGCGGAATTGTATCTGCATCAGTTGATGGTGTTATTGAAGCGGTTGAACTAAAAGAGAAAAATTTTGTTTTGGGTGTTCAATGGCACCCGGAATATTTATGTGAAATAGAAGAACACTTTAAAATTTTTAAGGCATTTGTAAATGCTGCTGGAAACAAGGGGGAGATAAATTAATGGATACTATTTTGAAAAAGGCAATTTATTGCATTATTGTTGCTGTTATTTGTTATTTGGAAGCAAGAATAAGCAGATGGTTGACTTCAAAAATATTTTCTGCTAAAAATAAAATTGTTTTGAAGAATCCAAGCAAGGCTGAAACGCTTAGATCAATAACATCAAACTTATTAAAAGTCGCAATATATTTTATAGCAATATTAACAATATTAAATGAAATCGTGCCTACTGTTTCTCTTGCGGCTGTTTCTGGTTCAATAGCTGTAGCAATTGGTCTTGGTGCACAGGACCTTGTAGCAGATGTATTGTCAGGAATATTTGTTGTTGTAGAAGAACAGTTTAACGTTGGTGATATAGTTGAGATTTCAGGTTGCACAGGAACAGTTGAGAAAGTTACAATGAGAACTACAACGCTTAGAGGATTTGACGGTACGGTTTATATTGTACCAAATGGTTCTATAACTACAATTACAAATAAATGTAAGGACTTTATGAATGCATCGGTTGATGTAGGAGTTGATTATGATGAGGATATTGACCATGTTTTGGATGTCTTAAAAGATGAAATGGAAAAGGTGTATAAGGAGGTTAATGGACTCCTTGAAGAACCTGTAATATTGGGTATAGTTGGGCTTGATGATTCAGCGGTTACAATAAGAGTAGTTGCAAAATGTGAAATTAAACTTAATTATCCTGTAGAGAGGGAAATGCGTTTGCGTATAAAGAGGAGATTTGTTGCTGAAAACATATCAATTCCGTTCCCTCAGAGAACTGTTCACATAATAAATGAAAAACAAGGAGAATAAAATTTATGGATTTTTCTGTTGGAGATATTGTTCAAATGAAAAAAACACATCCGTGTGGTTCAAATGAATGGGAGGTGCTGCGTGTAGGCATGGATTTCAGAATGAAATGTTGATGTGGGCATATGGTTATGCTTCCAAGAGCAAAATTTGAAAAGAGCGTTAAGAAAATAGTGAAATCAGCTAAGGCAGACGATTGATTAGGGGATAAATGAATGGATTTTCAGGAATAGTGTTACAGCAAATAATATTTTTTGCGACAGTACTTTTAATTGGTTTTATTGCTGAACAAAGTATTTGACAAGTGATTGTGTTGACCAGATACAGAATTTTATGATGAAAATTACACTTCCGTTTTGATCCTTACGGTGTTGTAAACGGCGGTACACGAAGCCAGCTAATACAGATGTGGCCATTTGTATTAGAAATGTTTTTTATGTTTATTCTTGCAATAATAATTGGCTTTGTTACTGGAAAAATAATGCGGCTTGTGCAGCCTGAATTGAGTTCACATGCCTGTTCAACATCATTTGTAAACAGTGCTCTTGTTGGATTTCCAATAATTATTGCGGTTTTCCCTGAAAGAAGCGGGCTTTACATCGCGCATATATGGTTGTTGAAACAGTAATGACTTGGACAGCCGGTATAGGAATACTATCATCTGCACAAGGAAAAGCACAGATTAGCTTAAAAAAGATGATGACGCCGGCTACGATAGGTCTTATTATTGGTCTTTTAATGGTTTTCACAGAAATTCAGCCTAAAAATATTATATGGGATGCAATGACAGGCGTAGGTGACCTTCAGAAATATATAGGACTTTTGTACATAGGAGCGGATTTAGGACGAAGAGGATTTAAGAAGCTTTTTGAAAAACCCAAAGTATTTCTTACAATACCGGTTAAACTGATTATTGTTCCGTTGGCATTTTTCTTTATATTGAAAGCCACAGGGCTGATAGATGATGAAATGCTTCTTGCTGGAACAATATTTGCAATGCTTCCTTCAATGCTTATTATTACAGTACTGGCGCAGGAATATGATGTCAGCTCTGATTATGCTGTTGCTTCACTTGCAACAACAGTTGGCTGTTTGTTTACAATGCCGATAGTATTTTCATTTGCAACTAGTTTTTTGCAGTATATAAAAATAGTGCCTTATTCCATTAAAAGGAATAAGGCTTTTTATAATATGTTTTTTTAATTTTACTCAAGTTTTTCTTCATTATTAGAATGCGGAATAGCCGCATAGCTTAAGTCTACTGTTATAACACAATAATAATTTGAGTATTTTTCTTTTACAAGATTTTTTATTTTTGAAATTATTTCATTAGAATTACTGGCAAGAGATGGCGGAACAACACAGTCAAATATTAAATTTACATGTGTTTTTCCCGGTACTACTCTTAAATCATGAATACTGAGTGAGCCGCATATGGTTTTAACATTTTCGGAAAGCCAGCTTCTTAAATCATTTACCATTGCATCACCTGTGATAATTGGATCATAATGAACAACCAAGTTAAGGTTGTCATTGGCAAGAAAATCACGCTCAATATTATCAATAACATCATGACTTTCGATTACATCTCTTTCTTCGCCGCCATTTCTACATGAACACTTGCAAACTTACGTCCTGGTCCATAATCATGTACCATTAAATCATGCGTGCCAAGAACGCCGTCATAACTCATGATTTTTTGTTGTATGTAATCAACAAATTCAGGGTCAGGCGCTTTGCCAAGCAGGGATCAAGAGTTTCTTTACTAAGACCAATTCCGCTGTAAAGAATAAATACTCCAACAGCAAGACCCATCCATCCATCAAGATTAATTCCGGAATAGTGTGAAATAACTGCGCAATAAGGACTACACTTGTTGTTATTACATCATTTCTGCTGTCTTCTGCTGTAGCCTTTAATGTAGAGGAGTTTATCTTTTTCCCAAGTGAACGATTAAACAATGCCATCCACAGCTTTAATAATATTGATAAGATAAGTATTATTACTGTAATAAAACTAAAGCTTACTTCAGAAGGATTAATAACCTTTTCAAAACTTGTTTTAAACAGCTCCAATCCTATTAGTATTATCAAAATGGCAACTGTAAGCCCCGAAAGATATTCATATCTAGCGTGACCATAGGTGGTCGTTATCTGCAGGTTTTTCAGCCATTCTGAATCCTATAAGGCTAATTACGCTTGAAGCGGCATCGGATAAATTGTTTAAGGCATCAGCGGTTATTGAAACGCTTCCGGAAAGTGTTCCTATAATTGCTTTAGATAAAAACAACAGAACATTGCAGAATATACCAACTTTTCCAGAGAATTTTCCGTAGGCAGTTCTAACCTTTGTGTCATTGACATTTTCGTAATCTTTTATAAATCTTTTGATTAGCCAAGCTTCCATTATATCGCCTCCGACAAAATATGGAATACATTTTTAAAAGTATAACACAATACAAAATAAATAAAAATATTTTTTTGACCATTATGTACTTAATTGATAATTTAATGATGTTTATTGTATAATATAATTTAATACTGACTGGAGGAATGGAAATGCCGCAGATAATAAGAACTGAAGATAAATACAGTGTATTTGTTACTTGTTATGAGGATTTGTATGCGCTCAGAGAAGCAATAAGCAATATAATAGGTGACAAAAATGATTATGAAGGATATGAATATGTTAATGCGGTTGTACAACATTTCTGTTATGAGCTTATTCATGCATATAGAGCTGAAAGAGACAGCTTTATGACAAACTTCGATACACCTTGCTATAGTTTCCAATACTTTTTCCTGAAATAATATTTATTGCAAATGCATTAAACGATTATATAATTATGTCCTATACAGATAAATTTTATATTGAAAGCTCTGATAGTATTTCTGATGCAATAAAGGAAATGGTCGGTGAAAGGAAATATATTGATAGAGCATATATTAGATTTTTCCAGGCTTCAGTTTGGAATGCTGTAAAAGGATTTGTCGGAGATAAAGCATTTAATGAAATCAAGCCATATAGAGACTATGAAAAGATTTGTAAAGACGGTGATTTAAGATATTGTGACTACTGCAAAGATTGGATTGATTTATTAAACATAAGATATATAAATTGTGAAGATGCTAGAGATGAGTATTTAGTTGAATTGATTAAAAAAATTACACAAAGAGATGATGAGTATTTTTCAAAAGAAAAAGCAATGAAGGAGCATGCTAAGGATGGGAATATTTCTTTGTACCTTAATTCCTTTGGAGAACTAAACTATCCTGATGAATGGGATTGGTAATAATATAAGAGCAGCCTTTAGGCTGCCCTTATATATTTTGAAGTACTAATACAGATTATCTAGTTGTGCTTGTACCTGAACCTGACATCTGTTTTTCCTGAGCTTCGATCATTTTCTTAACCATATATCCGCCAACATAACCGTTCTGAGCAGATGTGAGGTCGCTGTTATATCCGTGTTTTAAAGGGATATTAAGCTCCTGTGCTACTTCATACTTGAACTGGTCAAGAGCTTCTCTTGCTTCGGGAACATTAGCTCTGTTTGAACCACTTGTCATATAATCAACCTCCTGATTTATATTTCATTTTTGTTTGTGTAACTTTTGGTTACGATAGTATTATTGCTCGCAAACAATTAAATATTACAGGTAGTTTTTGCCGAAAAATTAGTTATAAAAGGGAAACGGTTTTTAATTATCTTTTTTAGTTAATTAACACTTTTTTATCTATATATTATTATACATTTTGAAATCTTAAGATGTTGTTTGCTTGATTTTAAAAGAAAATGGGTATACATTTAATTAAAAAGAATAATAAAGAGCATAGAAATTTTGATTGAAGAAAATTTAAGGATATGTTTTCTGGTAATTGATTTAATTTAAATTAAAAAATATTAAAATGATAAGTATAAAAAGTTCCTGAATAAAACATATAAGTGCTTACTCAAATATATTGTTATTTTTAGTTTAATAGAAACATGGTTTTGATTTTTTGAAATTATCATCGAATTATCCTTGACAGTATGTCTCCCTAATGATAAAATATCTCCGGTACAAAATGAAATGGAGGATATGTATGGATTATTTATTGAAAAATGCGAATGTATACTTTGATAATGAATTCAGGAAGACCGATATTTTTATTAAAGATAATATAATTGTTTCCAATGATAACTGTTATGATAACAGTGTTTCTTTTGATTTTAATAATTGTTTTATATTTCCCGGTTTTACAGATGTTCATGTTCATCTGAGAGAGCCGGGATTTTTGTATAAAGAAACCATTAAAACGGGTACAATGGCGGCAGCACACGGAGGTTACACATCGGTATGCGCTATGCCGAACCTTAAGCCAGTTCCTGACAGTGTTGATACAATAAAGGAAGAAGTCAAGGCTATTGAAAATTCTGCAATTATACATGTGTATCCTTATGGGGCAATAACCAAGGGAGAACAAGGAATAGAACTTTCTGATATGCAAGGAATGGCGGAATACGCAATTGCTTTTTCAGATGATGGCAGAGGTGTGCAAAACGATGAAATGATGAAAGAAGCTATGCTAAAAGCAAAAAGATTGGGCAAAATAATCGTTGCGCACTGTGAGGATAATTCATTGCTTGAAGGCGGTTATATTCATAAAGGAAAATATGCCGAAATGCATGGACATAAGGGCATTTGTTCAGAAAGTGAATGGAAGCAGATAGAAAGAGATTTAAAGCTAGTAAAAGAAACAGGCTGTAAATATCATGTATGCCATATTTCAACAAAGGAAAGTGTTGAGCTTATAAGGAAAGCAAAATCAGAAGGGCTTAACGTAACCTGTGAAACTGCACCTCATTACCTTGTGTTTAATGACATGGATTTGAAAGAAGAAGGAAGATTTAAAATGAATCCTCCTTTAAGGGATGAGAGCGACAGGTTAGCACTTATAGAAGGCATTATAGACGGCACTATTGATGTAATAGCAACTGATCATGCACCACATAGTGCGGAAGAAAAAAGCAAAGGACTCAAAGATAGTCTAATGGGTATTGTGGGACTGGAAACAGCGTTTCCTGTTTTGTATACTGAACTTGTAATGAAAAAAATTATATCACTTGAAAAACTTATTGAGCTGCTGAATTTGAATGCAGCAAAGATATTTGGAATAGGTGCTGAGATAAAACACGGTCAGCCGGCAAGTTTAACAGTTTTTGATTTGAACAGTGAATATAAAATAAACTCAAATGAATTCCTTTCAATGGGAAAAAGTACACCGTTTGAAGGAAAGAATGTATTTGGAAAGTGTTTATTGACTATGGTAGATGGAAATATAGTATGGAAGGCATAAAGGAAATGGGTGAAGCTTATGAAACAGAGTGTTTTTGCTGTTGTGTCAAATGATAAAATTGCGGAGAACACATATAAAATGGTGCTTGTAGGAGACTGCTCAGATATAAAAGCTGCAGGTCAGTTTGTTAATATTAAACTAAATGGTTTTTTCTTAAGAAGGCCTATTTCTGTATGTGATTATGATGAAACAAAACTTACGATTATATATAAGGCGGTAGGAAAGGGTACAGAATATATGGCTGAACTTGAAAGGGGAGCAGAGCTTGATATTCTTACCGGTCTTGGAAATGGATACGATTTGACAAAAAGCGGTCAAAAGCCTTTGCTCATTGGCGGAGGTGCAGGTGTTCCGCCTATGTATAATCTTTGCAAAAAACTTATAGCAGAGGACAAAGAACCAACTGTTATACTTGGCTTCAATAAGACAGATGAAATCTTTTATGAAGGTGATTTTAAATCACTTGGAGCAGTAACGATAGTTGCAACTGCAGACGGAAGCTACGGTGTAAAGGGCTTCGTTACGGATGCGATGACGGATGTAGACTACTCATATGTATACACTTGCGGTCCTGAGCCTATGCTTAAAGCGGTTTATAATGCATCCAAGACAAGCGGACAGTTCAGCTTTGAAGAAAGAATGGGTTGTGGCTTTGGAGCGTGCATGGGCTGCAGCTGTGAAACTAAGTATGGAAATAAAAGAATATGCAAGGATGGTCCTGTGCTTGAAAAGGAGGAGATAATATGGTAAAAATGAATGTGAATTTAAGCGGACTTGAGCTTGATAACCCTGTTATCCCTGCAAGCGGTACGTTTGGCTATGGATATGAGTATGCAGAACTTTATGATATAAATATGCTTGGAAGCTTTTCTTTTAAAGGTACAACCAGAGAACCTAGATTTGGAAATCCGACACCAAGAATTGCCGAATGTCCTATGGGAATGATAAATTCAGTTGGACTTCAAAATCCGGGGATTGATAAGGTAATTTCAGAAGAATTGCCAAAGCTTAAAAAATGCTTCAATAAAAAAGTAATTGCAAACATAAGCGGATTTTCTGTTGATGAGTACGCCTACTGTGCGGAGAAAATAGATAAAGAAGAACAGGTTGGAATAATTGAAATTAATATAAGCTGTCCCAATGTTCATAACGGAGGTATGGCGTTTGGAACTTCGGCAGATGCAGCTGCTGAGGTGACTAAGGCTGTAAAAAAGGTTACATCTAAGCCTGTATATATCAAGCTTAGTCCTAACGTAACTGATATTGTGTCAATAGCAAAGGCCTGTGAAGAAAGCTGTGCCGACGGAATAAGCATGATAAATACTTTGCTCGGAATGAGGATAGACCTAAAGACTAAAAAACCGGTAATTGCAAATAAAATGGGAGGCTTTTCAGGAATGGCAATTCTTCCTGTAGCTCTCAGAATGGTGTATCAAGTCTATGAGGCTGTAAATATACCAATAATAGGAATGGGCGGTGTTTCTTCTGCTGAGGATGTTATTGAAATGATGCTTGCAGGTGCAACTGCTGTGCAAGTTGGTGCGGCAAATCTTGTTGAGCCTTATGCATGTAAAAATATAATTGAAGATTTACCAAAAGTAATGGAAAAGTATAAAATAAACGACCTAAAAAACATTATCGGAGGTGCACACTAATGGGTAAAGATGTAATAATTGCTTGTGATTTCAGCAGTGCTGAGGAAACATTTGCGTTCCTTGACAAATTTACAGAAAAAAAACCTTTTGTAAAAATTGGTATGGAGCTTTTTTATGCAGAAGGCCCTTTCATTGTAAAGGAAATCAAAAAAAGAGGGCACAAGATTTTTCTTGACTTAAAACTCCATGATATACCTAATACAGTTATGAAGGCAATGAGTGTGCTTTCATCTCTCGATGTGGATATGGTAAATGTTCATGCAGCAGGTACTATTGCGATGATGGAAGGTGCGCTTAAAGGCATTACTAGACCTGATGGCACAAGACCTTTGCTTATAGCCGTTACTCAGCTTACATCAACAAGTGAAGACAGAATGCGTGATGAACTTTACATAAATAAAAGTCTGGAAGAAACTGTTATGCACTATGCTGAAAATGCAAAAACAGCAGGACTTGACGGTGTGGTTTGTTCACCGCTTGAATCGGAAAAGGTGCACAGTGTGTGTGGCAAAGAGTTTGTTACCGTAACTCCCGGAATACGTTTTGCTGACGGAGATAAGGGCGATCAGGTAAGAATTACAACTCCTGAAAAGGCAAAGGAGATCGGCTCGGATTATATTGTTGTAGGAAGACCTATAACACAGGCAGAAGATCCGGTAAAAGCATACGAAAGATGTATTGAAGAATTCATAGGCTAAATGTGATTAGAAATAAGGAGATGCTAAAATGGAAGATATTAAAAAATTAATTGCAAAGGATTTACTTTCAATTGGTGCAGTATTTTTAAGACCGGAAGAACCTTTCACATGGGCAAGCGGAATTAAGAGCCCTATTTATTGTGATAACAGACTCACACTTACAGCGCCTGCGGTAAGAAATGATATAGAAAACTCACTAGCAAAAGTTGTTAAAGAAAACTATCCGAATTGTGAAGTTCTCATGGGAACAAGTACAGCGGGTATTGCCCATGCAGCAATTACAGGACATATACTTGGTATGCCAATGGGATATGTACGTTCAGGTGCAAAAGACCATGGCAGAAACAACAGAATAGAAGGAAAACTTGAAAAAGGACAAAAGGTTGTAGTAATAGAGGACCTTATTTCAACCGGGGGAAGTGCAGTTGAAGTTGTTGACGCACTTAGAGAGGCCGGTGCAGAGGTTCTTGGTATTGCAAGCATATTCACATACGGAATGGCTAAGGGCGTTAAAAGACTTGAAGAGGCTAATGTTAAAAATATCAGCCTTACAAACTTTGACGTAATAGCAGAGGTAGCAGCAGAAGAAGGATATATAGCAAAGGAAGATGTTTCAAGACTTATAGCGTTCAGAAGCAACCCTGATGATGAAAGCTGGATAGGAGGAAACAAATGAGAAGTCTTATAGATATACTTGACTTGTCTACAAATGAGCTTGATGAGCTTATTGCTGTTGCAGATGATATAATTGCAAATCCTTCAAAATATTCAGAGGTTTGTCATGGTAAAAAATTAGCTACGCTTTTTTTTGAGCCCTCAACTAGAACAAGGCTTTCATTTGAGTCTGCAATGCTTTCTTTGGGCGGAAGTGTATTGGGATTTTCAGAGGCAGCAAGCTCCTCGGCGGCTAAAGGAGAAAGTGTATCGGATACTGTTAAGGTTGTAAGCT
>JAXGOV010000009.1:0-114203 GCA_040767305.1 Candidatus Metalachnospira sp.
ATGATTATTCCTCTGTATGAGGCAGGTTGCCCACACGTTACTCACCCGTCCGCCGCTAAGATATTCAAAAAGCAAGCTTTTTAAATATCTCCGCTCGACTTGCATGTGTTAAGCACGCCGCCAGCGTTCATCCTGAGCCAGGATCAAACTCTTATGTTAAAATCCTTTGCCAGTATCACTCTGACTTTTTTGTTTCCTTATTACTTTGGTTTGTTTATCTTAGATAAACTCATTGTCTTTTGACTTGGGTTTAATTTTTTTACCATCAACTGTTCAGTTTTCAAGGATCAATTTGTTTCTTGTCTTCTCAGACAGCTCATTGATTATATAATACATTTTTCAAGCTGTCAAGTACTTTATTAAAAACTTTTATTTGGCGGAGAAGGTGGGATTTGAACCCACGCACCGCTATTAACGGTCTACTCCCTTTCCAGGGGAGCCCCTTCAACCACTTGGGTACTTCTCCACAAGGCTCTCCGCTGAAAAACAGATAAAAATGGCGGAGAGGGTGGGATTCGAACCCACGGCCCCTTTCGGAGTCACTGGTTTTCAAGACCAGCTCCTTAAACCACTCGGACACCTCTCCACAAAAGTATTTTATTTTTTCATTCACGTTTGTCGCGAACAATTGATATAATACACCGTCATTTGCTGTTTGTCAACAACTTTTTTGCTTTTTATCAAATTAATTTTCAGACCTGATTTTATATTAATTTTATGTCATTTTTTCGATTAAAAAAACGCCTTTGCCTAAAAAGGCAAAGGCGTATAAAATCTATAATATTAGAAATAAAATGCACAAAGAAGTGTGAATATAAATAATATTATATCAACTATACCCATTTTAGCTTTATTTTCATCGCTCATATAAATATCTCCTTTCACAATTTACAACTGTTTATGCAATAGAAATTACATATAGTATCCAGGGAAGAATACAAATATGTAAAGCATTGCTGCAATCATTTCTGCAATCATAAGAACTACAAGTGCAGGAATAACCTTTCTCATTACAAGACCTTCCTGATTCTTAAAGTCAACAGTAGCACAAACAGCAATAACGTTGTTAGGACAAATCATATTACCAAGGGCACCACCTGATGAGTTGACAGCAGCTGTAAATGCAGGGCTGAGACCAAGAATCTGAGCAGCCTCAATATGCATAGGATGGAACATAATGTTTGAACCAAGTGTTGTACCTGTCATAAATGAGCCCAAACAGCCAATAAATATAGCGGCAGCCGGGTAACCATTTCCTACAACAGCTGCAAGAGCCTTTGCAAGAATAGAAAGCATACCTGCAGTCTTCATAACTTCAGCAAGACCTGTAAGGAATGCCATAGCAATCAACGCACCAATAACACTCTTGAATGAAATAGCAACACATTTGGGGAACTTCTTTGTGTAACCGAGAACAATTGAACCGATAAAACAAACCAATAATATAGTTGTACCAATCCAAACAGCAAAACCTCTCTTATATAACCATGATCCTGCAAGTCCGAAACGTGCACAAGGAAGGGCAACAAGAAGAAGTGCATATGTAAATATAGCTTTCCAACTCGGAATAGTACTCTTAATTTCCGGTGGTGTAGCCTTAAATTCTTCCGGAGTAGGCTTTTTAGCAGCCTTACAGTAAATAAAGTCAACAGCAACTATAACAAGACCTGAAATAATTGATGTAAACTCAAATCCGATTGTATGTGTTACAACAAGCATTGCAGCAGCACCAGTAACGCCTGATACTAAAAGGAAAGCGAAAAGTCCCTTGAAACCTTTTTTGCCGTAGCAGACAGCTGTAATAACAAACGGACAAAGAAGGGCTCCAACTGCATTAACTCTTGCTGTTGCCATTGAAAGCATATTGTAGATATTTGCAGTTCCCATTGTATCAAGAGCAGGCCAATTATAAACTGCACCTGAACCTTCAGCTACCATAGCTGCAAAACCGCCTGAGCATGTCAGACCAGCAGCACCCCATGATGACCAGATACCGTTTGAAATAAGTGATGCAAGTACAGCATACATCGGGCTTACACCAAGACCAACAAGACACGGAGCAGCAACAGCAGCAGGAGTACCTGCGCCAGCACAGCCCTCAAGGAATGCGCCAAAACCAAATGCTACAATTGTAATATGTTTACGTCTGTCATCAGAGATAGCAATAATCAGCTCTCTGATCTTATCCATAGCTCCTGTGTCAAGAAGCATGTTAAGGATACAGAATGCAGCCATAATCATGTAAACAATCTTTGTTCCTGCTACAATACCTTTCCAGGCGTTTTGCCAAATCTGACCAATTCCAATGCCGAAGTAAGTCATAGCAAGAATGCCAGTTACAACGAAAGCAATTGGTGCAACAACCTTTGCGGGTTTGTTAAGTACTATAATACCGACTAATACGATAAGAATAGGTACCAAAGAGATAATAATATCCATGAATAATTCCTCCTTATAAAACTTTGTATCGTTTACAGTTTTAAACGTGTCTTCCCCAAAACACATTTGTTTAAAACCTGATTGAACAAAAACCGCCCCGAATCCCCGACAAATTACGATACGGTTTATTGCTCATATGTAACTTTCCCTGCATAATCAGGAAAGAATACCTACACAATAATACATAACTCCGTTTAGAAATTCTCGGTAATTTATATTTTGTTTTCAAGGTGCATATAAATATTTGTTCTCATAACCACTTTAATGATTATAATACTTTCTGTAAAATAACACAAGTATTTTTTTAAAAACTATCTATAATCATATACAATGCAATAGTATTTCAATATGCAGGGTCATAGCTTTTGTATATAATATACAAATACTAAGGAATATCTTTTGAATTAATTATGTGAAGTAGCCATCGTATTGTATAATGAGCAATGAGTCATACTATCACCCTTCAAATAATTATGCTAAAATGCATTAATAACAAAATATAGGAGGTAAAATCTTTGATTAATATATTGAACAGGTTCTTAAAATACGTAGATGTATGTACGACATCAGATGATTCTTCATCAACTTTCCCCAGCAGTTCGTTTCAGCTCGCATTTGCAGATGCTTTAGCCGGAGAATGCAGAGACATTGGTTTATCTAACGTAAATGTTGATAAATACGGATATGTAAGTGCACTTCTTCCATCAAATATACATGCACCTGCAAAAAAAATTGCATTTATTGCACACATGGATACGAGCCCCGATGCATGCGGACTAAACATAAAGCCAGTTATTACAGAAAATTACGATGGTGGAATGATACAATTAGAAAAAGTAAAACTTGACCCTGCGGAGTTTCCGTCATTAAAAAATCACATTGGCGACACAATAATATCATCTGACGGCAATACGCTCTTAGGTGCTGATGACAAAGCAGGTATTGCAGAAATCATGACCGCTGTTGAGTATATTATAGAAAAAGATGTTCCTCACGGTGATATTATAATCTTATTCACACCCGATGAAGAAATCGGCAAAGGGGTTGACTATCTAAATGTCGAAAGTTTAGGAGCTGACTTTGGCTTTACCATCGACGGCGGAGCCATCGGTGAGTTGGAATATGAGAATTTCAATGCTGCCGCTGCAGAAATAATAATCACAGGCAAAAGCGTACACCCAGGAACAGCAAAAAATGTTATGATAAATGCCTCTCTCATCGCAGGTGAATTTATGTCAATGCTGCCGGAAAATGAAACTCCTGCAACTACAGAAGGATATGAAGGTTTTTATCACCTTACTGACTTAAACGGAAATGTTTCAAAAGCAGTTCTACATTATATTATAAGAGATTTTGACAAAGCTTCATTTGAACGCAGAAAAACAGTTATAAAAAAAGAGGCAAATATTATAAATAGCAAATATGGAAATATAGCCGAAGTCAAAATTTATGACCAATATAGTAATATGCGTGAAATCATAGAAAAAGATATGTCAATAATTGAGCTTGCAAAAAAATCTATGGAAGAAGCAGGCGTTAATCCTGTTATTCAGCCTATTAGAGGCGGCACAGACGGTGCAAGATTATCATTTATGGGTCTCCCCTGCCCCAATATCTTTACAGGAGGATATAATTTTCATGGTCCATACGAATATATTCCTTTAGGCTCAATGAAAAAAGCAGTTGATGTAATTATAAAAATAGCAGAAAACAACACAAAAGCCGTCCAATAAAGGGCGGCTTTTGTGTGAAAAAATGAATCGGCATTTCATTTTTCATAGGTTGGAGAATACCTTAAGTAAACAATCTCGTTACGATTAACATATAGGGGATTTTCCTAATCCAATAGTAACACTTTTATAAATAGCAATAACCATGCCAAATTTTATAATAATTTAAGATTTTAGATATTTTTTATTCAAATTTGCATTTTTATCATAAAAATGGTTATAATATATATGTTTTTATATAAATACATACACATTTCCACTGTCTACGTTTGTAGAAACACCTTTTATATTAACTGTAACATTTATTCTATAGTAATACAGTTGTCTATTATTTTACACATATGTCTATAAATATAGACGTATGTGTAAATATTTAGACATTAAAATGTCTATTGATTTATCAAACAATATATGATAATATAAATTCAATTCAATATTTGGCTATGACGGAGACACATTTAGTCCATATCGGTTACAATTTTTGCAGAGAGTGTGCGTTTGGTGCAAGCACATAGCACGGTATAGGATGACCTACATCTCCAGAGCTTTGGAAAACCACGGTTTATGCCCGATACAGCATATAAAGGCGTTTATTACGACGCAAATTTAGGTGGTACCACGAACAAGTTCTCGTCCTTTTGGATGTGGACTTTTTTTTATGGAAATTCGCCGATAAATCAAAAAATTAAATTATACATTGCAAAGGAGCGAATAATTATGGAAAATGCATTCGAAGTGTTAAAGGAGAGAGGCTTTATTGAGCAGCTCACACACCCCGAAGAAATTGAAGAATTATTTAAAAATGAGAAAATAACATTTTATATTGGTTTTGACCCTACAGCTGACAGCCTTCACGTTGGTCACTTTCTTACAGTAATGGCTATGAGCCATATGCAAAGATGCGGACATCGCCCCATTTGTCTTATGGGTGGCGGCACAGGCATGGTTGGTGACCCTACAGGCAAAACCGATATGAGAAAAATGATGACTGTTGAAACAATCGACCATAACGTTGAATGTTTTAAAAAACAGCTCTCACGTTTCATTGATTTCAGCGATGACAAAGCAATCATTGTTAACAATGCTGACTGGCTCAGAAACCTTAACTACATTGAATTTTTAAGGGAAATAGGTTCAAGTTTCTCTGTAAACAAAATGCTTTCCGCTGACTGTTATAAGACAAGAATGGAGAAAGGTCTTACTTTTCTTGAATTCAACTATATGATTATGCAAAGCTATGACTTTCTTGAACTCAACAGACGTTACGGCTGTATAATGCAGCTTGGCGGAAATGACCAATGGTCAAATATCCTTGGCGGAGTAAACCTTATCAGAGTAAAAGAAAGCAAACCTGCATATGGCATGACATTCCAGCTTCTCACTAACAGCGAAGGAAAGAAGATGGGCAAAACAGAAAAAGGCGCCGTTTGGCTCGACCCTACCAAAACAACACCATACGAATTTTATCAGTACTGGCGTAACGTTGGAGACAATGACGTTGAAAAATGTCTTAGACTCCTTACATTTCTTCCTATGGATGAAGTCAGAAGACTCGGGGCACTTGAAGGCAGTGAAATTAACAAAGCCAAGGAAATCCTCGCTTATGAACTTACAAAAATTGTACACGGTGAAGAAGAAGCCAAAAAAGCAGATGCGGCAGCCAAAGCATTATTTGCAGGCGGTGCTGTAAGTGGCTCTATACCAACAACAGAGATTACAAATGCAGACCTATGTGACGGAATAGATATTCTTTCAGCACTTGTTACAACAAAGCTTGCTCCTTCCAGAAGCGAAGCAAGACGTGCCGTTCAGCAGGGCGGTGTAAAAATAAATGAAGAAAAAATCACTGATATAGAATACAAAATAACAACAGATACATTTAACGACGGTATCGTAACAATACAAAAAGGTAAAAAGTCTTTCCATAGAATTAAACTTTCATAATAAAAAACAGCCCCAACTTATTAGTTGGGGCTGTTTTTTAATTCATACTGTCAAGCATAAGCTTTGCTTTTATCATAATAGCACATTCAATTCTTTTTTCTCTGAGTTACATCCTAAATCATATGTTGCCTTGATATCCCCGCCGTAATGAAGTGCATTGGCCGTACATCCTCCGCGCAGTAAAACTTTGCCCAGCATTTCTTGCACTCAGGCTTTGTATATACATTGCAGTTAGCAAAGTCTTCTCTTATCTGAGCATTCTCTATTCCGCTGAACACAGAACCCATTCTGTATTCCTCCTCGCCGACAAACTGATGGCACGGATATAAATCGCCCTCAGGTGCTACCGCAAGATATTCAGTACCGCTTCCGCATATCCCGATAGTCTTTTCGCAATACATGGACCGCCGGTAAGGTCAATCATAAAGTGGAAGAAATTAAAATCCTTTTCCCCCGTCTTATGTCTTATGTAGAGCTCCTCAGCAATTTTTTCATACTCTGCGTAAATAATTTCAAGGTCTTCTTCTCTGATTGCATAGTCCTCAGTGGCCTCAGCAACAACAGGCTCAACCGAAACCTGTTTAAAACCAAGGTCATCTGCTATATGGAATATGTCCTTTGAAAAATCAAGATTATATCTTGTGAAGGTTCCTCTTAAATAATAATCTATTTGATTTCTGCTTTCGGCAAGCTTCTGAAATTTAGGCACTATTGTATCATAGCTGCCCTGTCCGCCCGCTTTTGGTCGCATAAAATCGTGAATTTCTTTTCTTCCGTCAAGACTTAAAACAACATTATGCATATTTTCGTTTATATATTGTTGTTTATCGTCATCAAGCAATATACCGTTTGTGGTTATTGTAAATCTAAAGTTCTTATTATGAATCTTTTCCTGTTCACGGCCGTATGTTACGATTTCTTTAACAACGTCAAAGTTCATAAGCGGCTCACCGCCAAAGAAGTCCACCTCAAGATTACGTCTATTACCGCAGTTTGCAATAATAAAGTCTATCGACTTTTTACCCACTTCGGCGCTCATAAGAGAACGCTTGCCATGATATTCTCCTTCTTCTGCAAAGCAATAACGGCATTTAAGGTTACAATCGTGTGCAACATGAAGACAAAGAGCCTTAACTACAGGAGCTCTGTTTTTAACCTGTTCAAGAACTCCTTCATATTCGTCTTCTGTATAAAGCATATTTGCATCTTTAAGTTCCTTAAGCTCATTAACAGCTTCATCAATCTGTTCACGACTGTATTTATCTGCAAACTTCTCTGCAAGGGCATCTGCATCCATATCGGGATAAAGATCAGCTATATCGTAAGCCACATCATCCACTGCATGTACAGCTCCACTCAATATGTCCATAAGAACGTTAATTCCGTTCATGGAAAACTTGTGCAGCATAATTTAATCTTCCTTTCCTTATTACAATACAAAAGTGTCGGTGGTAAGCCGACACTCTGCTCATTTCACAATTATCTGTTTTCGCAAGGCTGGTTAGCTACTGTACAGCTTGTTTTACATGCTGACTGACATGATGTCTGGCACTCGCCACAGCCGCCCTTAACCATAGATTCCTTAAGCATAGCAGTATTTAAAGTTTTAATGTGTTTCATTTATGTAACCTCCTGATAAATATACATATTTTCTTTGATTGTATCATATATTTGCCTATTTGGAAAGTACAAATGACATTTTTAAGTAAAAAAGCATTCTATTTTGCATTAACACCAAGTATTCCGCCAATACCTCCGCCGGCTGCAGCAATCAAAAGACAAGACCCTGCCCCAAGCGATAAAGGTCCTCCGCCAGAAACAACACTAATAACCAAGAGTATAATACCGTATACTATTCCTGCAATAACACCTACTATCAAACCTTTTTGCCCTACATAAGAAGCCCATATTTTTCCCGCACACAATGCCGAAACGGCTGTGCATATAGTGGAAACAATGCCAATAAACGAATCATTCACATCGGTATATGTAAGTATAAGGGCACAAATAACAAAAATAATACATGTTATTCCAAAAGCAATTCCAAGGCCCTTAAGGATTGCCGCACCAAGCGACTTATTTTCACTTCCGTCTTTCTTTTGACTGCTAACTTTCTTGCTGTTTCCCATACTTTTCTTTTTATTTGACTTTACCAAAATAAATATCCTCCCGTATAATATAAGCTAATACAATTTTATTACAGGAGGACAAAATTATTCAAAGTTATTAATGTAATGCTTCCTTCATTTTTTCTGCAAATTCCTGAGGTATCCTCAAATTCCCTTTCCTTTGCCAATTTTAATATCAGTTTGTTGTTTCCGTGAAAATCACTTCCACCAAGATTCAAGCAAATTATAGTATTTACATATTTTCATCATTTCATTTGTCTGCTTTTCCGTATAGGTTGAATATATAGTTTCCATACCCATCAGACCGTATTCTTTCAGTTCCCTAACTATATTAAAAATATCGAGATAGTTAAATCCGTACAGCGTTCCATGAGCAAGCACGGAATACCACCGGCGTTTCTTATTACCTCAATACAGTTTTTCGGTGTTAAAGTTTCTCTCTTCACATAACCCGGTTTTCCCGAACCTATGTATTTATTAAATGCTTCTTCATTGTTTTGTACATAGCCCTTTTCAGTCATAACATTTGCATAATGTGCTCTTGTGATTATATTACCGCCGGCATTTTTCTCAAGTTCCTCTATGCTTATATCAATACCAAGCCTATTGAGAACACTTAACATTTTTTTGTTTCTCTCTGCTCTTTCATTTACTATATACTTCATACTTTTAATAAGTCCTTTGTTTTTCTCATCAATAAAAAGTCCGACGATATGAAGTTCAGTCCTCTTATATGCAGCAGCAAACTCCACACCCGAAATAGTTTCAACGGCATATTTGACTCCTGCACTCTTAAATTCAGCAAGACCATCTATGGTATCATGGTCTGTAAGAGCAATAGATGAAAGACCTGTCTCTTTTGCAATACTCACAAGTTCAGCGGGACTCATTGTGCCGTCAGAAGCCCTTGAATGTGTATGTAAATCTGTTAAACCGTTCATAGCAATCATCTCCATATTTACTAGTTTAACACAAAAACTAATTAAAAATAAATTTTTATGAAAATATCCGATAAATTTATGGATTTATTAAATATTTGATGTATAATATTCAAAAAACAAAGGAGCGATATTATGAATTACGGTTTTATCGGCGCAGGAAATATGGCTAGCGCCATAATCAAAGGAATGACCATAGGAACCAAAAGCTTTGACGGAAAAAATATATATGCCTGTGCATTACATAAATCAACTACTGACAAACTTGCAGAAGAATGCGGAATTATCTCATGCAGCAGTGCTTCTGAGGTAATTGCTAAATCCGATGTACTCATACTGGCAGTTAAGCCGGCAGTGCTTGCGGATGTTGTGCCGCCCGTAAAGAATGAAATTTTACAAAAAAAGCCTCTTGTAATTTCAATAGCCGCAGGAAAAACTCTTTCATACCTCAAAGAGCTTCTCGGAGATGAGCTTGCAATAGTAAGAGTAATGCCTAACATAAACGCAAAAGTAGGATGCTCAACAAGTGGATTTTGTACAACAGAAAATGTATTTCCCGAACAAAAAGAAATTGTGAAAGCACTTTTTGAAACAATTGGCTCAATCACAGAAATTCCTGAAAAGCTTTTTGGAATACACGGTGTACTTGGCGGAGCAGCTCCTGCATTCGCATACCTTTATATTGATGCACTTGCCAGAGCTGCAGTAAAAGCTGGAATGCCTAAAAAGCAGGCACTTGAACTTACAGCACAAACAGTGCTAGGAAGTGCAAAAATGGTACTTGAAAGCGGTGAACATCCTTGGGCATTAATTGATCAGGTTTGCTCACCAGGCGGAACAACAATAGAGGGCATTTGTTCTCTTGAAGCAAACGACTTTGAGGCAACTCTCCATAAAGCATTTGATGCTGTTTACGAAAAAGATAAAAGACTCTAAAAATAAGCAAACAAAAAACTCCGAAGCGGATTAACTCCGCCCGGAGTTTTTATTATTTAATCAATCTCACTTTTTTAAGAACCTTGACCATATGGGCACCCTTGGGTATACTCATAAAATCTCTTTCAGTCACACCTCGTAAAAGAAGCATTACAACCAAATATATAATAATACCAACAATTATAGATAACAATGTAGATATTGCATTTCCGAAAACCAGCCTTGATAGTTTATAGAATCCAATACACCCTATACCCATTATGACTGCGCTGATTGCAGGTTTTATAAGTATATCTTTAAAGTTTATTTTAACTTTTGTAAATCTCATTAGCATAACAAGATTAAATATTGCTGCAACAAGGTAACATGCATCTGTCGAAATAACAGCACCTACTACATTTATACTTGGAATGCCAATTAATATCTTATTTAATATTATTTTAACACCTGCACCTATTAATGCTCCTATTACAGGAATATTAATTCTGCCAATGCCCTGCAATACACCGGTAACTATCTGGCAAAGAGATAAAAATGCAGTTGATATTGCACCAACCTTGAGCAATACCCCGCCATCTGGATAAGACGGAAATAACATAAGAAGAATCTGGTCACCAAGTACACCTATTCCCACTGCTGCCGGGATTGCAATTACCATAGCAAGTTTTATTGCAGTATTAATTTTTCTCTTTACCTCTTTTCTGCTACCCATTGTAACAGAAGCTGCTATATTAGGCACTGCCACAGTTGCCATAGCTGACGAAAGAGAAACAGGAAAAGTTGTAAGCGTTACATATTTTCCCGAAAGCTGACCGTAAAGTTTTTCAGCTTCTGTAAGAGAAAAGAAACCCGAATTCATAAGCCCTGACATTACCATTTTCATATCTATGAGGTTCGTCATGCTGAATACAGCAGTTCCTGCAATTATAGGAAAAGCAGTTCTTATCAAGTTTATAAATGCCTCATTATTTGATTCTCGTCTTATGCCAACAGATTCATGCCGTATGTTTCTCATTATTGTAGGCTTCATTTTTCTGTAATATATAATCATTATTACGAGTCCTACTAAGGCACCAATTCCTGTACCGGCAGTTCCTCCTGCCGCACCCTTCGGGATACTTTGCTTTACAAATACCCCAAGCAAGATAAACACTAAAGAATGCATTAAACAGCTGTTCAAATAACTGTGATATAGCTGTTGGCTTCATCACATTCATGCCTTGAAGATATCCTCTGTAAACAGACATTAACCCTACTATAAATAACGTAGGTGCAAGCGTTTTAAGACAATACACACTGTTTGGTGAATCGACGGCATTTGAAATAGGCTCAGCAAAGAAATAAAGTATAAGCATTCCTATTGCACCTGCTATTCCGGCAAATAACATGGAAACTTTGAATATCCTGTGAGCGTTTCTATATTCATTTTTTGTAATTCGCGTTGAAACAAGCCTAGATATCGCAGCCGGAAGTCCTGCCGATGACAAAATAAGCAAAAAGGTGTAAATATAATACCCCGCACTGTAAATGGCATTGCCACTATCACCTATAAGTGCGGTAAGCGGCATTCTGTAAAGAAATCCGATAAATCTAACCAAAAGACTGGCGGTTGCAAGAACAGATACCTGCACAACAAACGAATTTTTACTATTACTCTTTTCTTTAGCTGACATAAAAACCTCATTTTCAAAGGCTGTGCCTTATCTCTTATCCGCGAATTCTGATTTTTCTTCTGAGCGAAGGATCAAGAACTTTCTTTCTCATTCTTATATTCACAGGTGTTACCTCTACATATTCATCTTCTGAAATAAACTCAAGAGACTGCTCCAAGCTCATTTCAATAGGTGGAACAAGTTTAAGCGAATCATCGGCACTTGATGAACGCATATTTGTAAGCTGTTTTTTCTTGCAAACGTTAACATCAAGGTCATCTGCTCTTGAATTTCTGCCGACAATCATACCTGTATAAACCTTAACTCCGGCACCGATAAACAAGTCTCCTCTGTCCTGTGCGTTGAAAAGTCCGTACGCAACAGCATCTCCGCTTTCAAATGCAACAAGTGAGCCCATTGAACGCATAGGAATATCTCCTTTATATGGCTGATAGCCGTCAAAGAGTGTATTCATAATACCATTTCCTTTAGTATCCGTCAAAAATTCATTTTTATATCCAATAAGTCCTCTTGATGGAATTGAAAATTCAAGTCTTGTATATCCTCCGTTTGTTGAAGGTGTCATATTTGTCATTTCGCCCTTACGGCTTCCGAGCTTTTCAATAACCGCACCGACAAACTCATCAGGAACATCTATTACAACCTGTTCCATAGGTTCGCATTTTTTGCCGTTTATCTCTCTGAAAAGAACTTCGGGTTTTGAAACAAGGAATTCATAACCCTCACGTCTCATTGTTTCAATAAGGATTGAAAGATGAAGCTCACCACGTCCGCTGACCTTAAATGTTTCAGTCGTTTCAGTGTCTTCAACTCTTAAGCTGACATCTGTATTAAGCTCTTTATAGAGTCTCTCTCTCAAATGTCTGCTTGTAACATACTTGCCCTCCTGACCGGCAAACGGTCCGTCATTTACACTTAAGTTGACACTAAGAGTAGGTTCCTCAATCTTAACAAACGGAAGTGCCTCCTGTTTGAGAGGTGAACAAATTGTATCACCTATACTTATATCAGCAATACCTGATATAGCAACTATTGAGCCATATTTTGCATCTCTTACTTCAACCTTCTGAAGACCCTCAAACTCATAAAGTTTGCTAATTTTAACCCTCTGTTTATATTCAGGATTATGAATATTAAGAAGTACAGCATCATCATTTACATGAAGTGTACCTGTTTCAATCTTGCCAATACCAATTCTACCTACATACTCATTATAGTCAATTGTAGAAATAAGAGCCTGAACAGGTTCTTCTTCATCCCCTTCAGGAGCTGGGATATGATTAATAATTGTTTCAAAAAGATCCTTCATAGATTCGATCTGTTTCATAGGATCAAGTGATGATGTACCCTTTCTTGCCGATGCAAAAACAAAAGGTGAATCAAGCTGTTCCTCATTTGCATCAAGATCCATAAACAGCTCAAGCACTTCATCAACAACCTCTTCAGGTCTCGCTTCAAATCTATCAACTTTATTTACACATACTACAACCGGCAAACTAAGGCTTAAAGCCTTTTTAAGAACAAATTTTGTCTGCGGCATCGGTCCTTCAAATGCGTCTACAACAAGTACAACACCGTTTACCATTTTAAGTACACGCTCAACCTCACCGCCAAAGTCAGCATGTCCAGGTGTATCAATAATGTTTATTTTAGCATCCTTATAGTGTACAGCTGTGTTTTTAGAAAGGATTGTAATTCCTCTTTCTCTTTCAATATCACCCGAGTCCATAACTCTTTCCTGAACTACCTGATTTGTACGAAATCTACCACTCTGTTTCAAGAGTTCATCTACAAGGGTTGTCTTGCCGTGGTCAACGTGAGCAATAATCGCTATATTTCTGATGTCTTCCCTAACTTTTTTCATGTGCTGCTCCTTCAATGTCTCATTTTTCTTATTTTATATTTAATTTATCTTTATAAACACTTAACTGATTTATTTTATCACAATAATTTTCCCATTACAATAAATATGTATCCAAACTTCTTCGCCAAAGCTATAAATAAATATTTCTTTTGCACAAAAAAACACCTCTCATATCAATGAAAGGTGTTTTGCATAACCTGATATATATATTCAAAAACCTGTTAAACAGTTTGGATACTAATATTAAGATTAAGCCTTTGTTACGTTTGCAGCCTGAGGACCTTTTGCACCTGAACTACTTCGAATTCTACTTCCTGACCTTCTTCAAGTGTCTTATAGCCATCTGACTGAATAGCTGAGAAGTGTACAAATACGTCGTCTTCGCCCGGTACTGAGATGAAACCGAATCCCTTTTCTGCGTTAAACCATTTTACTGTACCTTTTTTCATTTTGAATCCTCCTACTAAAAGTAAATAAGTAAATAAATGTTACAAGTGAAGAATAACATACTTTGGAAACACTGTCAATAAATATTTAGAATAAAGAGTAAAATTTTTCCAAATAAATAAAACAATTTTTTCCCTAATTCAAGCATTTATTTCATAATTCGTGTCCGAAAGTAAATTATCACCACAAATTGCCTCTCTTGCCAAAAAATCGCACCGCTCATTTTCTATATTATCTGCATGACCTTTTACCCATATAAATGTAACATCATGGAAATCAAGCAGTTCCAGAAGTCTTTTCCACAGGTCAACATTAAGTGCTTTACTTTTATCGGCCTTTTTCCAGCCATTAGCCTTCCACTTTCTGGCCCAGCCTTTTGAGACTGCGTCAACCACATATTTTGAGTCACTATAAAGATTAACTTTACATTTTTCCTTTAGTGCTTCAAGACCTCGTATAACAGCAAGCAGCTCCATACGGTTATTAGTTGTACGGCTGTAGCCACAGGAAAGTTCTTTTCTAGCTCCATTATATAACAGCACAACTCCATATCCACCGTTTCCGGGATTACCGGAGCATGCACCGTCTGTATACATATCAACAGTTTTTATGACTTCCGCCTCCCAAATTAACATCTGCAATTATTTTTTCACCAATAATTAAATCATCGGGTGTTGTAATTTTTATATTTTCATAGCTTCCGCTTACTATTTTTACTAAAAATCCTGCATTCTCAACCAAAGCAGCATCATCCGTACCGAATATTCCACTTTCAAAAGCATTTTGATACGACTTGACTATTTCCTCTTTTTGAAACGTCTGCGGAGTCTGAATAATATATACATTATCACGTATGGGCGTGGAAACAACAAAGCCTTCATCATTGCATATTTTCACGGTATCCTTTGACTTAACCCCTACGACACATGCACCAAATTCAATTGCAGCTTCAATTGACGAAATAATAATATCTTCACTAACAAACGGTCGCACCCCGTCATGTATAATAACTACATCACTTTTTTCAGATGTTTCGCAAATGCCATTATAGACGGAGTTGTATCTCTCCGCACCGCCAAGCGCATACCTGACAGGTTTGTCAGTAAATAAGCTTCTGCATTCATCAATACCGCTTTGGGCTGCAACAATAATTATTTCATCTACATATACACAGTTCAAAAATGTATTCACTGTATGTTCAATTATTGTTTTATTGCCCAACTTAAGATACTGCTTTGATATGCTTGTTCCCATCCTTTTTCCGCTACCTGCCGCTACTATCACAGCAGAACAAAATTTGCCGGCATACATGGCCACACCTCAAAATAAGTTATTTATCTGAATCAGTTTTAATCTTAGTAAAAATCATTCTGCCGGCGGCAGTCTGAAGAACACTTGTTACCACAACCTTAAGCGTTTCACCGATTTTTTTAGAACCGCCCTCAACAACTATCATTGTGCCGTCATTAAGATATGCTATTCCCTGACCGTTTTCTTTTCCGGACTTGATTACAGTAATAACCATTTCTTCACCAGGAACAAGCATAGGCTTTACTGCATTTGCAAGTTCATTGATATTGAGCACCCGCACTCCTCTAACCTCTGCCACTTTATTAAGATTATAATCATTTGTAACAACAAAACCATCATACTGCTCTGCCATTTTTAAAAGCTTAGAGTCAACTTCCAGCTTTTCCTTTGTATTATATTCTTTAATAACAACAGGTACAGCAAGCTGTTTCTGAATTTCATTAAGTATATCAAGCCCACGTCTGCCCTTTGTTCTTTTAAGAGAATCTGAAGAATCGGCAATATGTCTTAATTCGTCAAGAATAAAAGTTGGGATTACTATTTTGCCCTCAATGAAGCCCGTTTGAAGAAGATCAAGTATCCTGCCGTCAATAATTACACTCGTATCAAGTATTTTAGGTCTGCTGCCATAGCTTTTTGACTGCTTTGACTTAAACATGGGTAAATCCATTTCATCACGTTTTCTCGTAGCAACTCTATAGCCCAAAAACGCAAGTACAATGTTAAGTATTACCGTAATTCCTGTACCGACAACACCGTATCCGTTAAGAGAAATACCGATAAGGTTAGCGATAACAAGGCCAACCACCATACCTGCAACACCGCTTGCAAGCTCCTTCATATCCATTTTTACAAGCTTGCCTTCCGCTATACCAACCTGTCTCATTATGGCTTCTGCAGCAACATCTGAAAATAATATAAAATAAATGATTCCGATAAAAACACCAATAAGAATAACTGCATAATCAGCCAAATAATACTGAATCCCCCAAATGTTAGCCTTATATAGTGCATATAGAAGACCTACCGCAATTGTCATAACAACAAGAGTTATAACATATCTGAACATATTTTTTATCATCACTTTTCACCCCCCTCTGTATTATTTATCATAATATGACACAAAAAATATCACTATTTACCATTATACAAAACAATGTTACTCCTATTGTACCATATAAATTAGAATACCATATTTTACTTATTGGTGCAAACAAAATAATTTAACAAATATACTAAAATAACCTTGCCAAATCAATTAACAAGCTATTGAATTTTTTTGAATTATTCATCACATTCAACAAACTGTACCGAATTTATAGACTCTGCTTTCGGATTAATATACACTCCACAGTTTTCAAAGTCATGTCTGTATTTATTATAAACCTCTTTAACCGCAGTCATAAGAACACAGTCGCTTTCAGTTCGCAGTATTATTTTGAAGCGATACTCATCCTTTATCTTAGAAATATATTCTGAAACGGGTCCAAGAACATTGATGCCTTCATATTTTTTGAATTCATATCCAGCCCTTTCTGCACACTCAATAGTGTTTTTCTCATCAATTCCGGTTATTTCTATGTATGCGCATGCTTTACAAGGCGGATACCCCATAGATTTTCTGAATGCAACTTCATTGCTGTAAAAACCAACTGAATCGCCCTTAACGGCCGCTATAAGTGCAGAATTATCCGGTTCATAAGTCTGAACAATTACTCTGCCTTTCGAATCTGCCCTTCCGGCCCTTCCTGCCACCTGAGTAATAAGCTGAAATGTTCTCTCGGATGCATCGTAATCACCTGTATTAAGAGAAATATCTGCCGCTAAAATTCCTACAAGAGTAACATTTTTAAAATCATGTCCTTTTGCTATCATCTGAGTTCCAACCAATATATCGGCCTCACCTGTTGCAAATCTGTTCAATATGTTTGCATATCCGTTTTTACCGCCTACAGTATCCATATCCATTCTAAGGACTCTCGCATTAGGAAAATATTTTTTAACCTCTTCTTCAACCTTTTGAGTCCCAGTACCGAAATATCTTATATATTTTGAACCGCATGCAGGACATACATCAGGCTTATCCACCGTTTCACCGCAGTAATGACACATAAGCTTACCATTAGATGCATGGTATTTATACGAAACGTCGCAATGAGAACATTTCATAACATAACCACAGCTTCTGCACGATACAAATGTTGAATACCCTCTGCGATTAATAAAAAGCATTGTCTGTTTCTTATTCTGCAGGTTTGACGCTATTGCCGAATACAGTTTTCTGCTGAAAATGCTTCTATTTCCGTCTCTCAGCTCGTCACGCATATCCACCAATTCCATTTCAGGCTCACTGCTGCCCTCAACAGCTCTTTTTTCCAGTCTAGTATAGCACACCTCACCAATTGTACATCTGTAATATGTTCTGACAGATGGCGTCGCTGTGCCCATTACCAGAGATGCACCCGTTAGTATGCATAGCTTTTCCGCTGTTTCTACTGCATCATACGCAGGTGAAATTTCTGAAACATAACTCTTTTCGTGTTCTTCATCTATTATTATAATACCAAGATTATCAAACGGCATAAAAAGAGCTGATCTAGGCCCAATTACAACAGAAATATCACCATCTTGAGCACGCTTCCAGCAATTAAACCTTTCCCTAAAATTCATTCTGCTGTGAGTAACCGCCGCCCTGTCTCCAAAACGATTCATAAATCGTCCGGTCATCAACGGTGTTAATGATATTTCAGGGACAAGCACAATGGCCTGCTTTCCTTCGGCAATTACTTTTTCTATCATTCTGATATATATTTCAGTTTTGCCGCTGCCTGTTACGCCATGAATAAGCAAAGGGCGTTTCCTGCCTCTTCGCTCGTCTTCCCACTTTTCTAAAATATTTTTTTGTTCCGAATTAAGTTCAAACACCTTTGTTTCTTCTTTTATTGAGCATGAATATGTATCCGCAAGAATTTTTTTTTCAAATACATCAATGGCATTTTCGTCCCTTAAAACCGATATTGTATATTCGCCGAAAATTTTTTTCAAATCAGCAAGCGAAAGTTCTCCTCTTTCAATTACAAAATTTAATAAATCTGCACGTTTAATACGCCGCTTGTCATTTTCATATTTTATTAAAGAGTCAAGCGCATTAACACCTGCTCTAACATATTTTACCGATTTATAATAATCAGTATTATTTTTTATTCCGCTTGGTATAATTGTCTGCAGGCATTTTGAAAGCGTAGCAAAGTACCTTTCTTTCATCCACATAGCCAGCTTAAGCATGGACTCAGAAAACACTGTAAAATCATCCGGTAAGTATGCAATATTTTTTATTTTTTCCACGGAAATATCTGAGCTGTCCTTGAGTCCAACTACATACCCTTCTGTAATACTTCCGCCTTTGCCAAACGGAACCCTTACTCTCATTCCGATTTTAACACGGTTTAAATATTCTTCCGGAACAGCATAATCAAACATTCTGTCTATATCTGTATGCGAAATGCTTAAGATAACCTGTGCAAACATAAATCTCACCTGCTTATTCAAAAAGCACTGAAAAGGCTAAATGTCTTAACAGTGCTCATAACTTTTTATTCCTCGCTGCCGTAATTATCAAGGCTTATTTCAGAAACTGTGTTTTCTGTCTCAGCGTTTTCCTCAATAAACTCATCATTATCCGGACTGTGTGCAATAATTTTGATTTTACCCTGATAAATTTCGTTTACTGCAATAGAAACCGGCTTATCTATCTTTACATTGCTTATGAGCGGCTTACTGCCATCTGTGAGCTCTCTTGCACGCTTTGAAGCCGCAATAATTATTGTGTATCTGCTCAGCATGGAAATATCCATACCCTCCTGCTTACTAATAACTTCTAAAAGCTCAGTGTATGACGGATGTATCATTAACAAACATCTCCTTTAAATTTATATTTCAAATCCGGGTTACGACTGCATTTCATTCTTTCTACTTTTACTATGCAGTCAATATCTTTTACAGCCTCTTCAACTGTATCATTTATTACCAGATAATCGTATTTATATAAAAGCTCAAGTTCTTCCTCTGCCCTTTTTATACGCTTATCAATCGTTTTTGCATCTTCTGTTCCTCTGAATTCAAGACGTTTGCGAAGCTCTTTAAGTGTTGGAGGCATTGTAAAAATAAGAACTGCATCATTATATTTCTCCTTAACCTGAAAAGCACCCTGAACCTCTATTTCAAGTATAATGTTCTTACCTTCATCAAGCTGACTCTCAACATACTTTTTAGGTGTTCCGTAATAATTTCCACAAAACTGAGCATGTTCAAGAAGTTCTTGATTCTCTATCATATTTTCAAATTCTTCAACTGATTTAAAAAAATAATGTACTCCCTCTTTTTCATTCGGTCTAGGTGCTCTGGTCGTTGCCGAAACCGAAACCGAATAATTTGGTTTTGAAACAAGGCTCTCAACAATTGTCCCTTTTCCCGAACCTGAAGGTCCGGAAATAATCAGTAAAACTCCCTTTCCCATATCTAAATAACTCCTATTCTTCCTCAGTATCCTTAAAGCTCTGTACCCTTGCACATATTGTTTCAGGCAGCAGTGCCGAAAGTATAACATGTCCGCTGTCAGTTATAATAACGGCTCTTGTTTTTCTGCCGCAAGTCGCATCAATTACATTTCCGTTCGATCTTGCATCCTGAACAAGTCTTTTTATCGGTGCGGCATCCGGCAAAACTACAGCTACAATTCTATCTGAGGATACAACATTTCCGTAACCTATATTAATAAATCTTACAACACTCATAAATACTCCTTACTCTATGTTCTGGATCTGCTCGCGAATTTTCTCAATCTCACTCTTAAGTTCAACAGTAATCTGAGTAATTCTTATGTCATTTGATTTTGATGCAATTGTATTTGCTTCTCTGTTCATCTCCTGAACAAGAAAATCAAGCTTTCTTCCTATAGGTTCATCCTTGCAGAATATTTCTCTAAGCTGATTAATGTGGCTGAAGAGTCTTGTTATTTCCTCATCTATGCACGCTCTGTCTGCAAATACAGTTACTTCAGTAAGAATCCTCTGCTCATCAATATTAGTATCGGCAAGAAGCTCATTAAGTCTGTCTGTCAATCTTTTTCTATAATCCTCAGCAACCAACGGAGCTCTTTCCTTTATTTTTTCAACATAGCCTTCAATAATCTCAGCCTTTTTAAGTATGTCTGTCTTAAGTGATTCTCCCTCAGCTTCACGCATTGAAATAAAGCCGTTAATTGCATCTTCAAGCGCAGGAAGCAAAGCATTCCACATAAAGTCTTCATCCTCTTGAACCTTTTCAACAGAAATAATATCCGGAAATTTTACAACCAAATCCAATGTATTATCTCCCGTAAGACCAAAGTTAAGCTTAAGATAATCCAATTTGCTGCAGTATGCTCTAGCAAGCGGCTCATTAATCTTTATATTTACATCATCATCAGAAAATGTTTCAAATGTAATATAAACGTCTGTTTTACCTCTCATAATTTTTTTCATCAATGTTTTTCTTATCTTATCCTCCAAATAGTTCATCGCCCTTGGAAGACGGATAGAAATATCATTATATCTGTGATTTACAGACTTTATTTCAACACTGAATTTACGGTTTTCAGACTCGTTCTCGCCCCTACCGTAACCTGTCATACTTTTTATCATAAATTTCATCCCTTTGTTTTGACTTAAACGACATACTATACTAACTTACAATTATATTAAAAAGCCTTGTTGACGTCAATAGATATTTATCTATAATATATTTTACAGATAAAATGTATTTTTATTTAAACAGCATCACATATTGCATTTTATGATACAATATATTGTCATAAGGAGCTGATTAAAATGAACATTCTTGTTGATGCAGATGCCTGCCCCGTTAAGGAAATAATACTTGAAGCAGCAAAAAAATATAATATTTCTGTAACAATGTTTATGGACACTAGCCATGTTATGAATAACATCAACTGTAACGTGGTAACAGTCGACAAAGGTCATGATTCTGCCGACTTTGCCATCGCAAACCGCATATCAAAAGGGGATATTGCAGTAACACAGGACTATGGTCTTGCATGTATGCTCATGGCAAAAGGTGCTCATGTAATAAACCAAAATGGTTTTTTATATACCGATAAAAACATAGACTCTCTTCTAATGCGAAGACATGTCTCGGGTAAACTTAGAAGAAGCGGAAAAAAGAACTCAAGAATGAGCCACATAAGTGCCAGAAAACATGAAGATGACGAGCGTTTTAAAAACTGTCTTGAAAATCTTATTTTAAGGCTTCTTCAAGAACAGTCATGTCCATAAGTTCGACCATACTTTTTTCTTTGTTTAAAACAATATCAGCCGTGCACTTTTCGCCGGTTTGAGCCTTTGTTACTATTATTTTTTCAATCTTGTTGTTTTTTAGCAGTTCTTTCATAAGTTTATTATCTAGTGTAATACCATATCTTTCAAGGCTGTTTTTCCAAATTGTGAATTTACAGCCTTTTTTCCAGTTTCCGCAAAAAAAGGCCTTGCTGTTCTCAAAGATATCACTCTCACCACAAACCGGACATTTTCCTATTCCCTTTGTCTTTCCTTTTTTTCTCTTTTCTTCCGGAAAAGCAACAGTCGCATTGTTCTGCTCAGCATACCCAACAAGATAATACACATATCGGTTTATACTTGCCATAAATTTTTCCGACTGCATCATGCCCTTCGATATTGAACCCAGCCCTTTTTCCCATTTGCCAGTTGTTACAGGGGATTTCATTTCTTCAGGAATAATTTCAATGAGCTGCTTGCCCTTTTCGTCTGGCACAAGGTTTTTGCCCTTTCTGTGTATATAGCCAACAGCTATAAGTCTTTCTATTATTGATGCCCTCGTGGCAGGAGTACCAAGACCATATTCCTTTAGCTTCTCCTTAAGAGCCTCATCGTCAGTATTCTTTCCAGCATTCTCCATTGAAGTTAATAGCGTAGCTTCATTATATTGTAAAGGCGGTTTTGTCTCTTTTTGTAAAGTATCAGCATTTTTTATTAACCTAATATCTTCTTTTTTACATCAGGCAAAATGTCTTCTTTTTCTCTATTGTTATTGTAAATATCTTTATACAGCTTTTTCCATCCGTAATCTGTAACTGTAGTTCCCTTTGATATAAATGTTTCGCTTTCACATGTCATTATTATTTTGGTTGAAGTATATTTATAAGGCGGATTAAATACTGCAATAAACCTTATTGCTATAAGTCCAAATACCTTTTCTCATCTGCGGTAAGACTGTCTTTTTTATAGCTGTTATCAGCCGGTATTATTGCATGATGATCCGTTACCTTAGAATTATCTATTATCCTTTTGGTTATTGGAAGCTTGTCCATATCAACTACATTCTGAGCGTATTCAGCAAAAATATCTGCATTAACAAGTCTTCTCATTATAACCTTTATTTTAGGTTCCATATCCGTACTGAGATATCGGCTGTCCGTTCTAGGATATGTAATCATCTTTCTCTTTTCATATAAACTCTGTGCTATATCAAGTGTTTTTTGTGCAGAAAATCCGTACATTTTATTGCAGTCCCTCTGAAGCTCAGTTAAATCATAAAGCTGCGGAGGCTGTGTCTGCTTTGCGGTTTTTGAAACCTCGGTTACAATTGCATTTTTCCCCTGTACCTTTTCAGCAATTGCTTCGGCTTCTTCTTTTTTGTCTATTCTTGTGTTGTTTTTGTCGTCTGTCCATGTGCCCTTAAAATCTCCGTAATCAGCAGAAATCTCATAGTATACACCAACCTGAAATTCATCAATTTCTTTTTGCCTCTGAACAATCATTGCAAGTGTGGGCGTCTGCACACGTCCTATACTCAACAATGTATTATACTTAATAGTAAAAGCCCTCGTAGCATTTATACCTACCAGCCAGTCAGCCTCTGATCGGCACTTTGCGGATAAATAAAGCAAGTCATAATCTTTACTTGGTTTAAGCTCCTCGAATCCCTCTCTTATTGCCTGATCAGTCATACTTGAAATCCAAAGTCTCATAAACGGCTTTCTGCATTTATTAAAACTATAGATATACCTGAAAATCAATTCACCCTCGCGTCCGCTATCGGTTGCACATATTAAACTGTCTGTATCCTTGTCATTCATCAGCTGTTTAAGAATTTCCAGTTGTTTCTTACTTCCTCTTATTGCCTTAAGCTTCATTTCCTGAGGAATAATCGGCAAGTTTTTTGCATTCCACCTTTTTAACCCCTTGTCATAGTCCTCAGGCTCACATAAAGTTACCAAGTGACCAACAGCCCAGCTAACTATATATTTTTCTCCGTTTAAGCATCCATCCCCACGTTCACTGCATTTCAAAACTCTTGCAATGTCGCGAGCAACTGAAGGCTTTTCCGCTATAACAAGTATTTTACCCATAAATCCACCCTAATCTATTAAACAAAACTTTACGTGCCTGCGTTGATTGCTCTGTTTTTTATTTGAGCCAATCTCAATAAATGTAATTATAACATACATATCAATAAAAGACATTTAATTAATTACGCAAAAAAATCCTCAGTTCTTTCAAACTGAGGATTTTCCTGAAAATGCCGCCGCCGTCACCTATGGCTTTAACCATACATTATAAACTGGGTCTGTTGGAGTTTTTTTCGCATATTAAATATATAATAAATATTTTGTCAAATTATTAATATATTACTCAGCACTTTCAGGATGAGCTGCAATATATTCTTTGTTCTTCTTACGAGCAATTGTAAGCATAGGAATTGTAATAACAAGGAATCCTAAGTATCCACAGTAGCCATAAGCATACTTGATGATGTTTGTAAGACCAACCATTGATACTGCCATACAAACGAGGATAACAATTGCAGCTACAATTACACGTCTAATTTTGATATTTGAAATTGAGTTTGCAAATACCTTGTTCTCAAATTTCTGAACCATTGTGAATATTGTAGTTGTACATGTAGAAATAAATGCAAAGAACAATGATACCTGATAGCAAACTGAAAGAACAGTAATTCCAAGAGTCTTAGCAATGTAAAGGTTAGGAAGTGTTAATGCATCAGCTGCAATAACGTCCTGATAATATCCAATAAGCATTACACAAGAAACTGAAAGAGCAATACCATTCATTAACCAACCAAGTAAAGATGCTTTTTTAACACCCTTTACACTAAGAATTGAAGATGCGGCGATCATTGAAGGAACCGCAACGCACTGGAATCCTGAATAAACAAGTGTTTTGAAAATAGCCATACCTACCTGAGGTTCGCTAGCTGCCATTGCCTGACTGATACCTGCTGCGTTTCTTCCAATAGCTATGAAGTACATAGTGAATGATGAAATAAGGATAACTACAGACATAACAGTTGAAGCTTTAATAACAATCTGAACACCGAAAATAACAAGGAATACAAGAATTACACCGATTATACAAACTGCAACTCCATAAGGAATGCCATAGCTTGTAAGCAACGAAGCGGCACCGGCAATAGATGCACCAACGGCTGCAAGAATAATAACGAAGTTGAATACTTCCATTGTAAGTTCAAGCTTAGTATAAGGTGCCCAAAGTTCAGCAAATACTTCTTTATATGTATACATCTTTCTTGTTGCAGCCATTGTCATGGCCTCTTTAATAACAAGAGCAAGAATACCCATAGCAATCATAGGAAGGAATGAAGCCATCCAACCAAATTTTACATAATACTGGATAGCCTGGTTTCCTGTTGCGAAACCTCCGCCTACATGAGTTCCAAACCAAACCGAAGCAACACTGAATGCTGCGCCCCAGCTGGCTCTACTTGCTGTTGAATTTGACATAAAACAACCTCCCCTTTTCCTGACTGTTTAGTCCACGATATAAAATTTTATGATTCCATCGGCCTCTCCAAACCAATATTAAACCGATTTATATGCGAAAAAAACATTCCTCCTTTCCAGTAAATACCACTGTAAAATTAACACACATCATACATCACATTTTAATTTGTACCACGTATAACGCATGCCTGACAAGAGCATTCCTTTAACAGGATATTCAGTTCTATTATAAAGAACGCCGTATATTTGAAACACTCATGTTAAAAATATACCATCAAGCTTTATTTTTGTCAAGTTATTTATTGATTTTCTCCAAAGCATATTGTAATTATGTAGTTACATAATCAAAATGTGCCTAAAAGTCTTTAATAAATCAAGCGTGCTTTTTGTTGAGTTTTTTATTGAAAAAGCTCAAATTTAATTAATGTAATTAGGATATTTAACCATTATTACCTAGTTTATTCTTAAATTTTTTTACCTAAATGTATACATATGCCATCATACAACGCTATGAATTTAAATATTACTAAATAACAAGTATTTCATCCTTAACCCATGCTCCATATACCTCTGCTAAAGTATTTACTTCGGATTTTCCCATAGTTAATTCTCTTACTGCAGTAATAAACCTCTTTTCATTATCCTTGTCAAGCATAACAATAAATTCAACTTTATCCGTATATATTGTATCTTTTAATATATACTCCCCTGATGTAATCTCATATTGTATTTTTCCTGATGCAGTGTAATCTGTAACAACGGAACATTCCTTATAGTGCTTTATTTTTGCAATACCCGCAGATTCTATTCCAAGCCTTGCACTTTTTCCGTAAGCCCTGACAAGACCGCCGGTTCCTAACAATGTACCTCCAAAGTATCTTGTAACAACAATTACAGTATTTTTTACATCCTCACCTATTAGTACATCAAGCACCGGTTTTCCTGCCGTTCCCTGAGGCTCTCCGTCATCACTTGAGCGCTGTATTTCATTTCTTTCCCCAATTTGATATGCAAACACATTATGTGTTGCATCCCAATATTTTTTCTTCATTTCAGCAATGAAGTTTTTTGCTTCTTCCTCTGATTTTATCGGACAGACTGTTGCAATAAATCTGGACTTCTTCTCAACAAATTCAGCTTCTGCCCTTTCAAGTATTGTGTTATATTCATCCAGCATATGTTTTCTCCTTTAAATTTTTGTTCTTATTATATCAAAAAACCGATTTCTTTTGAAATCGGTTTTAAACTTATTTTATTCTTCATTATTTTCATTAAATTCCGTCAGCTTAGCCATAACTCTGCCATGAACAGAATCCGGAGGATAATTTCCATTTTCATCAATAGTCCCAGCTTCTGTTTCAAGTAGAATTTCTATACCCTCATCAATTGTTGAAACTGCATAGATGTGAAACTTACCATTTTTAACTGCCTCAATTACCTCATCCTTAAGTACTAGGTCACTTATATTAGCTCTTGGTATAACAACGCCCTGCTTTCCAGTCAATCCACGGCGATTACATAAATCAAAGTAACCTTCTATTTTATGAGTTACCCCACCTATTGCCTGTATTTCGCCACACTGGTTTACTGAACCTGTAACTGCAAGGGACTGATTTACAGGTACGCCGGAAAGACTGGAAAGTATACAGTAAAGCTCAGTGCTAGATGCACTGTCACCATCAATGCCATTGTAATTCTGCTCAAAAGCAATTCGACAGCTGAGAGAAAGCGGCATCTTCTGTGCATACATGCTTCCAAGATAGCCTGTTATAATCTGAACACCTTTATTGTGTGTGGGACCGCTCATTTCTGCCTCTTTCTCAATGTTCACAATACCTGACTTACCCATATAAGTTGTTGCTGTTATTCTGGTTGGGCTTCCAAACGCATAATCCCCCATATCAAGAACAGCCAAACCATTAATTTTTCCGACACAATATCCGTCGGTAGCTATCATAATTATATTATCATCCAAAAGATCATTCATTTTTTCCTGATACATTGACAGCCTGTATGCTTTCTCAAACTCCGCCTTTTTTACATACTCTGCGGTTACCATTTCGGCATTGTCAAGTTTTGCCCATGTTGCTGATTCTGCCAATATTTCAGCCAACAAGTTAAACCTTGTCGTCAGCTTATTTTGGCTTTCAGCTTCCCTCGATGCATATTCAATTACAGCAGAAACTGACGTTGAATCAAAAGGAAGTGTTTTTTCATTTTTGCTGAATTTACTTATAAAACCAGCAATTTTATAAACATTTTCAGCAGTTCTATCCATTTCATAGTCAAAATCAGCACGTATCTTAAATAACTTAGAGAAATCCTCATCATATCCTCTTAGCAGCTCGTAATAATATGCTCCGCCTATGAGAATTACCTTCATGTCCGCCGGTATCGGTTCCGGCTTTAATGTAGATACAGTTATCGCACCTGCCTGCTCTCTAAGGTTTTCAATTGCAATTTCTTTGGTTTTAATTATTCTTCTAAGAGCCTCCCATGACTGCACATTACTCAAAAGATCCTGTGACTGTATGATCAGATAACCACCATTAGCCTTATGAACAATACCAGCCTTAATTTTCATAAAGTCTGTGGTTAAATTCCCGTATTCATTGTCATACTCAACCTCGCCTACTAAATTATAATAGGTTGGATTATAGTCTACAATTACTGGTGCTCCCTCTGTCTTTGAATTGTCTACTATAAGATTTACTCTGTACTTTAGAGTTGCATCATCATTTTTAGCTCCCCCAAGTTTTGGCAGAAGTGCTGCAACAGTATCCTCCTCTTCAGAATCAGGCTCAGAAAACTGGTCAATGTTTTCAAGCACATCTTCCTGGACAGCTTCAAGATACTTTATTACACGTTTGCTGTCCTGATATTTTTCCTGAAGCGAGCTTACATAATGCCCTATTGCGAACATACCTATTTTATATTCAAGGTCATCCATCTTTTGGCGGTATTCTTTATCAATGCTTTTAATATCTCTCATTATTGCATTGACCGTGTCCTGCATAGCCTCAAGTCTTTCACTGATTCCGTTTTTAACATTTTCATCAAGGGTATCATAATTATCCTCAGTAATAGGCTCGTTATTTATTACCGGTTGAAATATGATTCCCGAATTTGAGGTCTTAAGCAAAAATCCATTTTCCTCTGCAACACTATTAAGCTTTTTAATAAGTTCATCTCTCTTATCGTCATATGTACGCGAAAGATCAGTTTTTTCCTTGTCATAATCCTCAGACGAAAAAGCCTTTGTAAGCTCCGTCTTAAAAAATGATATAAGCTCATTCATATCATCACGAAACTGTCGGCCTATTCCCGGTTCAAAACGCAGCGCTTGCGGGCTCCTTGGGTTATCAAAGTTATACACATAGCACCAATCATAAGGTACAGCTTCATCCTTAGCCTTTGCCTGTGTGCTTATTCTGGCGTATGAAGTCTTGCCTGAGCCAGACGGACCGGCTATATAAATATTATATCCCTTCATTTTGACATTAAGGCCGAATTCAAATGCTTTAATTGCTCTGTCTTGGCCAATAATCCCATCAAACGGCTCAATATCATTAGTATTATTAAAATTAATTTTTCCTTCTTCAGGTTTGTAATTCAGTTGTTTATAGTCAAGCTCTGCCCCTTTTTTCATCAGACACCTCAATTCTCACAGCTTTAAGTTGTAATCTTCATAAATCGGATAATACTTCCACATTATTACAGCATCTTCGTTTGTGTCCGTGTAATATTTTTTACGAAATCCTTCCGGTTTGTATCCGTGTCTTGTATAAAGCTTTTGTGCTGGATAATTTGAAATTCGTACTTCCAGCGTTACACCTATCATTTCAAGTTCATTTGCCTTGGCATCAATTGCATTCATAAGCAGATCACCAATTTTTTGACCTCTATATGGCGGAAGAACTGCTACATTTGTTATGTGACCCTCATTTACAACATGCCACATACCGGCATAAGCAACTGCATTATCATTTTCATCCACAGCAACAAAATATATTGCCATTTTGTTTTCTTTTATTTCTTTTTCAAAATCAGCTTTTGTCCACGGAACATGAAAACACGTCTTATCTATATTAGACACGTCATCAATATACTTCTCAGTCATCGGAATTATTTTAATCATTATTTTTCCGCTCCACGCATTTTTTCTTCGAGCTCTCTTTCGGCCTGCGATTTACGTAAATATACAGGCGCAAATTTACTGCCTTCAATATACTTGCCTTCAACTGCAAATTCCTCTGCAAGAGATGCCACACTTCCGGCTCTCTGCATATTGCAGGAAGCCGGAGCTATTATAAAGTTTTTGTTGTTCTGCAAAATACCGCTGTACAGCAATATACCGTCACCCACAAATACAACCTTCTTATCATAGGAAACAACTTTATTAATCACATCATCTATAATCTCTATCGAATCTTCTTTATGACATACAATCCTGTCATTATCCCAACTGTACAAGCCTGTATAAACCTGCCTTCTTCTTGCGTCCATTATAGGGCATATGAGAGTGTCTGTCATGTATACATTATATGCCATAGCAGCAAGAGTTGAAACAGGTACAATAGGTTTATTAATACCCATTGCTATTCCTTTTGCAGTAGCAGCCCCTATCCTAAGCCCTGTAAACGATCCGGGACCTTTAGAACATGCAACAAAATCAATAGTATTCAAATCAAGGTTAAGATATTTTTTAACCATATCAATAAGCGGCATAAGTGTCTGTGAATGTGTCATTTTATAATTAAGTGTAAACTCTGCACGAAGCACATTATCCTCAGTAAGTGCCACACTTGCAGCCGAGCCTGATGCTTCAATAGCAAGTATTTTCATTGTTTCTTACCCCCAAATGTTATACATCTGTAATTTAAGCCCTTTTCAAGGTTTTTTTCAATCTTTATCCATACAGCATTTTCGGGAATCATATCTTCAATCATTTCAGCCCATTCAATCAGGCATACTCCCTCGCCAAAGAAATAATCATCACAGCCGATATACTCCATTTCTTCTGCATCTCCTACTCTATATACATCAAAATGATACATCGGAAATCTGCCATAATACTCATTAATTAACGTAAATGTCGGACTGGTTATATCATCGTCAATGCCTAAACCCCTTGCAAAGCCTCGTGTAAAAACAGTCTTGCCAACGCCTAAATCACCCGAAAGGCAGTAAATATCGCCCGCCTTTGCTTTCATACCGATTTCACGGCCAAAATCTTCTGTTTCTTCCTGTGAGTAGGTTTCTTTAATCATCTTTTATCACCTGCTGGCATCATAAAAATCAAATACGCTTGAAACACCCTGAGCAACAAGCTTAGCTGTCTTGCCTTCTAAATAGTAAAGATCTCCTGTTGCAGTTGCCGAATCATAGTTTTTCATATAGAGTGCATTATTATTGTTTCTGTACGCAAACATATACACACCATCATCAACAACATTGTCAACTCCCTGCTGATAGTAATGGAAAGTTCCACCCAATACACTTGAATCATAATTATCAAGATAGAATAAACGTCTGTTGAAGTCCTTTGAAACCTCATAATAGTAAGCTGAATCACTTACTTCATCAGGTACATTGCTTTCCACATAAATGAGTGTTCCGGCACCGCTGTCGTCGACACCTCTAAGATAAGCCATTCTAGAGCCATCACCCATAAAATCATATGATGAAACATCATCTTCAAGCTCACCGTAAGACTTCACTCCATTATCATCATATGTTGAAAGAACAAGTTTGCCCTGCTTTTTCGTGCTGTCATAATCAACAAAACATGCTACCTGACCATTGTTTCCTGAATTTTCATATGAATATACATATGAGTTATCAAATTCCATGAAATCATTAAAGTCATTAAGCTTATAAATGTATGTATCACAGTTTGCCTTCATTGCCTGCACATAATACATTGAGTCAATATCACTTACCGAACTGATTTCAGAGAGATTTATCTTTATTTTATCCAAGCCTGTCGGAACCGTATATGCTATATACTCTCCTTTTGGATCTGTAGGCATAGCTGTAAAAATTCCGTCATTTACAAGTACAGAATCACCATTCTCATAACGATAAAGCGAACAAGTAATATCGTTGAATTCATATGTCTCAATTTCTTTTCTAAGCTCATTTGTAGCTTCAGAATCATCACCGTCATCATTGATTATATCCTTAGCCTGAACCTTATTACCACTGTTTTTATAATAAACAACTGCATTTTCATCTGATGAAAGCGTAACAGCAATTACATTTTCATCAATAAGCTGAGTTTTGCTTTTTTCCATATCATACATATAAATATTATAGATGCTTGTTCCGTTTTCTGTTCCTTCGGTCTTAATATAATATATTTTTGTTCCTTGTTCTGTAACTAGATACTGTGCTACATCTGTATCAATAGTGCTGAGGTTTGAACCATCAATATCACTTATATTAAGCGAAATGGATGAATTTTCTGTTTTAGCAAATATTGCTTTTTTCCCGTCTGCTGATATTGCGTACTCTGTACCGCCAACTCCAACGCCATCAGCTATCTGATAAGATGCGTTTGCTTTCTTGCTGTAACCATAAAGAGTTCCGTCAGTTCCGCTTTCGCCGGCAACAATATAAACAGCACCATCACCATCATAGCTTACCTCATAATCGCTTACATTTGCACTGATTAATGATGGAGTACCGCTCTTTGATGCAGTAAAATAATTAAGATTAAATGTTCCGTCTGCGGCAACATTGTCAATAAAGTATACACTTTTTCCGTCATTTGCAACCGTTGTGCCATTTCCAACATAGCTGTATGTTGCTGAACCGCCTGCAGAAAGATTCTCAGAAATAAGAACAGGATCGTCTTTTAAATCGTAGCAATAAAGATCATTTCCTGCTGAATATACAATTGCTCTGCTTGATTCATTGCCAATTCCGAATTTATCCTTTGTAATATATCCACCTTTTATTATAAGAATTAATATTATAATTCCTATAATTACTGTTGAAAACATAACAACTGTATATTTATTCTCGTAGTTTATATATTTTCCCTCAGCCATAAGAAACTTCTGGAATTTATTGGGCTCTCTGCCATCTGCATACATTTCGGCAGTACGCCTTTCCCTAATTTCCTTCATTCTTTGCTCGCTTTTTTCTACCTTTTCTCTCTTTTCATTTTCTTTTTTGAGCTCATTCTCTTTCCACTTTTGAAAAAAAGATTTTTTTACTTCTTGCTTTGTGCTTTCATCATTGCCATAATCATCTGAACCTGATTTCTCTTGTTCTTTGACAACGGCATCCTCTTCATCAGAGTTCTCTGCTGATATGTATTCATCCTCTGTCTTTGGCTCTTTATATGGTTTGCCTACCAAACCATCATCAATATTATTATCTTCTGTACTCTCTTCACTTTCATCTTTTGAATTTGAATTGCCCTCTTCAACATTCTGCTGAATATCGCTTATTTCAGGTGTCTGAGAGTCTTCATCTGTAAAGCCGTTTTCGTCTTTCTCGAAATCATTGTCCATTTATTATCACCTTTATAATAAAATTTTTTTACATTATTACATTGCATTTTCTTAGTATAACATTGCATAACTTTATCGTCAAACTTTCAACGAATTATTAATCATTATTTAAGAAAATCCGAATGTATTTACATTCGGATCAGCTAGTATTATTTATTAAGCATTATATTTAAGTGGCCCTTTAATATGGACATAGCCGCAACATTTTCTCCGCCTCTTGGAATAATAATATCCGCATATTTTTTAGATGGCTCAACAAATTCTTCATGCATCGGCTTAACTGTTTCCTGATATTGTGTAAGTATCGACTTAATTGATCTTCCTCTGAATTCCATATCCCTTACAATACGTCTCATAAGTCTTTCATCAGCATCTGTATCAACGAATATCTTTATATCCATAAGGTTCCTTAATTCTTTATTTTCAAAAATAAGTATTCCTTCAATCAGTATTACCTTTTTAGGATCAACTTTAACGGTTTCGTCAACTCTGTTATGAATACTGAAATCATACACGGGACGATAAATTGTTTTTCCTTCCTTCAAATTCATTATATCCAAAATCATTCTATCTGTGTCAAATGATGAAGGGTGGTCATAGTTAAGCTTTACCCTTTCCTCATATGGCATGTCATCATGTGCCTTATAATAACAGTCATGACTGATGAGTTCAACATCATTTTTAAAGAAATCCTTTAACTTATTTACTATTGTTGTTTTGCCTGAAGCAGTTCCTCCTGCAATTCCTATAATACATATATCATCCATAAATATCCTCCGTTACGACATAAAGTGCTTTAATTATTTATATATTACCACCAGTAATAAAGCATGTAAATCAGCAGAAACAACAAAAAAGAGACGCATTTGCGTCTCTGATAATCTTATTTTTAATTAATAATAACGGCAAGCACCTTTGCTATCTTATCGCTTCTGTTTATTATCTGATGCTTTGCTCCGCTTGCTGTTGATGTACAGTCACCCGGTTTAAGAACAATCTCTTCTCCGTCATCTATACACGCAAGTTCTCCCTCAAGCATATAGAAAATTTCAACATTGTCTTTATGCGCATGTAAGCCTGTACACTGACCGGGTTCAAGACAAAGTTCGGCAACCGCCTTGCATCTATTTGCTGTTTCATCAGGTCCAAATTTATTTACTTTTAAAATTTCTCCTACACCGTTCTGAATAACGCAGTACTCTTTCATACCCTCGCCATTTTTTACTAACATAATTATTCTCCTTTCAGTCATAAGACTCATAAGATTTGTATATAAAAACGATATAACTTATATTTGATTATACACTATCCTGCTTTAACAGGCAATAACTCATATATGCTGATAAATAAAAAAGACAAAAAAAATTCGCACAAACCAATAGTACGAATTTTTTTGCGATATACACTCATTTACTTTGGGGAATTGGGGATTACCTAATAAAATGTAACGATACATCGCATGTACAGTTCAAAACTGTACACAAAGGTTATATAATTAGGAAAACAATTATGAATCTGACATAAAAACATAGCATTTCACATTCAAAATACAACATCATATGTCATTACAATAATAATATCATATATTTTAAAATATGCAACTATTTTTTATAAAAAAATTTAACGCCTATGCATTTTATTACATAGGCGTATGTTTAGTAAACTATAATACATATTTCCCATTATACTTATCCAATTTTTTATATAGTGCCGACCTATGAATGCCAAGTTTTTTAGCAGCCTCTGTCATAACACCTCCGCACTCATTTATAACTGCATTAATGTATTCTAACTCATATTTACCAATTACTTCTTTCAGAGGACCTTCATAACCTGTGAACAATGGCTCCTGTACATTAGCGCACTCAGTATATTTTGTAATATTTATACTATCTTTCTTATTTCTATGCAAAACAGAACTAATCTGTCCCTCAGTAACAACATATCTTTCAATTTCATTTTTAAGCTCACGTACATTACCCGGCCATTGATATTTCTTGAAGCTATTCATAATATCTTCAGTAAGTTCAACATTTCTTCCATACTTCCTGTTGTATTCATTCAGAAAATAAATACTCAAAGCATCAATGTCCTCAGGTCTTTCCCTTAGCGGCGGAATATTTACAGGGATGACATTAAGTCTGTAATATAAATCCTCTCTAAATGTTTTTTCCTCAACCATCTTTACCAAATTTCTGTTAGTAGCAGCTATTATCCTTACATCTGTTTTTATCGTTTTGCTGCTGCCAATTCTCTTAACTTCTCCGCTTTCCAAAACACGCAAAAGCTTTGACTGCAAGGACAAAGGCATTTCTCCCAGTTCATCAAGGAAAATAGTTCCTTCATTTGCCATTTCAAAAAGGCCGGCTTTTCCCTCTCTGTTTGCACCAGTAAAAGCTCCTCGTTCATAGCCAAAAAATTCCGCCTCCATAAGCTCAGCCGGTATTGCTGCACAATTAATTGGAATAAACGGTTTATCACATCTTAAACTGTTTTGATGCACAAAATTAGCCAAAACTTCTTTACCCGTACCGCTTTCACCGTAAATTGTGACTGTTGTATCGGTTTGAGCAACAGACAAAAGCATTTTATAAAGATTGTCCATTTTATAATTTGCGGAAACAATATTTTGGCAAGCCATTCTTTCCTGCAAATATGTAAGTGTTTGCTGTATACTCTTATTTTTCTGTTTTTCTTCCTCGATCTCCTGCATCAAATCCCTGAGGAGTTCAACATCCTGACTATAAACAACCACTCTTTCAACATCATCGTTATCATTTAAAAGCGGATTAGCTGAGCATACTACTACAACACCGGTTTTTGTTTTATATCTTGAAAGGGTTTTCTTCTTGCTTTCTAAAGCAGCAACCGCCACACTTTTATTATAGTAGCCACCCTCCTGCATTTCATAACACGTAGTTCCAATAACATTATCAACCGTAAGTCCTACCGACTCGGCAGCACTTTTATTTGCATAAATAATAACACCTTTGCCATCAACCACAAATATATTTCCATAATAATAATTTAGCAATACCTTTAGTTCTTCACCGTCAAAATCGTCTATTGTTACCCTGCCCATATTATGCCTCCCAACAAGTAATTTGTGTATTACTAATTGTTATATTGTTATGTCATTGATATTTCAAATTTAGGCAGGATATACTTTTCACAAGCTTAACGTGTGAAATATATTGTCCTGCCAAATAAATCAAACACCTATTTTAAATTCTCGTGCATAATTAAACAAATATTGCTGTGCATACCCTGCATAATCTCCAAAACAATCATACGCTTTTTTATGTATTTCCTTAATGTTTGTTTCGCATCCGCAAAAATAAAGTTCGCTCATTATTCTCTTTACCCAAACATCAGTGGGAAAGGTTTCGCATCTTCGGAATGAAAACATCATAGTGCAGTCCGCTACCTTCGGTCCTACCCCTTTTATTGTCATGAGCATATCTCTCAAAGAATCTGTACTCATATCATCTGCATCAAAAACAATGTCACCATTTAAAACCTTGCTTACCGCATCCAGAATATATTTTGCTCTAAAGCCTGTCCTGCATTCCATAAGCCCCGCTTCATCAGCTTTTGCAAGTTCCTCCGGTGTTGGAAAAGAATAATACTCCTCTTCACCAAAAGTGCTTATGTACTTTCCGTATTTTCTGCTTATATTATTTATTACCTTTTTTATCATCGGTATTCTGTTGTTCTGAGAAATAATAAATGAAATCAAACATTCAAATCTGTCCTGATTAAGAATTCGTATTCCCGGAGCAAATTCAACTGCTTTTTTTAAAACTTCATCATTAGCTGAAAGTTTTCTTTTTATTTCACCATAATTTCTGTCCAAATCGAAATATTTTATCCATATGTTTTTAAAATCATCTTCGGATGTATTTTTGAAAATTATTTTCTCTCCATCCTGAAGAATATTCAAAACTCTGCCATATGCAACAACAATATAATTCTCTAGACTGAGATTAATAAATCTGAAGCACTGACCGCATTCAAGTGTTTGTGAAATAACAAAGCTCTCATATTCATTAAGGATAATATCATTATCTCTGACAATGTATTTCATATCATATTACTCCAAGTCCAAAAGAATGAAGGTCGGAGGATTATTTGACCAGCTTTGAAGCCTGCTAAGGGCATCATAATAATCCAAAACCTTATAACAATCCCAAGCTGTACCGTTTTTCTTGCAAAGAAATCTTTTTCCGTTATCTGTTATCATATAGCAGTAATCCGCAGTACCGCAGAAGTAATAGAAAGTGTCATCCTTAGCATAATATCCTGCCTTAGTAAGTGCATCCATAACATCGGTATAATCGGTAAGCATGGAGCCCTTATAATCTCTAAGTGAATATTTAGGTAACAATCCGGTATTAAAATCAGGAAGTTTTTTGTTAACTACAACCGGCAGCCTGCTTTCAAGTTCAAGGTCATCCATTTCAACCTCCCAGATACCATTGTCGTATTCAAGTATATATTCTCTTATGGTTGCTGCATTGGCACGTCCGCTCAATACAACAAACGCATATTTATTGTCTATTGTTATGCTTCTTACAAAATATTGCTCATACTTGCTTTCGTACATTCTAATACAGCTCAAAATTCTGTCATACTCACTGCTTGAAGGTGTAAGTCTTTGAACAGTGCCATTATTCATAGAATACAGAGACATAATAGAACTGTAAGCACTGTCAGAAATAGTGCCGTACGAACCGCTCGCAGATGTAAAGATATACTTATTTTCATTTGGGTGCTTCATAAAAGCAAATACAGTCAATTCGTTTTTATCAGTTCCTACCATATGTATGTTGCTTCCGCCGTTATTAGCTATATCGCTTCCGTACATAAGCATAAGCGAAATATCCGAGGATGCATATTTTGAATCAAGCATTCCCTCATTAACAAGATAATCAGCTGTAATTTGGGTGCTTGCTGCATAATTGTACAAATATCCGTTTTTAGTTATAACTCTTGTTTTTGTATAGTATTCACTGTAATAGTCCTGACCTGACTTTACACAGCCATCAAGTTTAGTCCAATAAATTGAAAGTGAAGCATCCTTTGACGGATACTGCGGCTTTGTTGCTGTCGGCAGGTTTGTACTGATAGCTGGTACTGTTTCATTAGAATCAGTATCTTCACCTTTGTTTTGTGTTTCATCGCCAGTTGAATCTGATGGATCATCCTGTTGATTAGTATTACTGCCATCTTCAACAGGAGTTGTATCTTCACTCGTGTTATCATTATCCTCAACAATAGGATTATCTGTTTCATTACCTTGTTTTGGATTATTGCAGCTTGTCAGCGCAACTCCAGCTGCACAAAACACAACTGCCGCCATAATAAATTTACGTTTAGTCTTCACTATATTCGTCCTTTTTGTCTGCAATTGTTTCATAAACTGAGTCCAACTCCTTTTTATGTAATGCAAGCAATTTTTCTATATGCTCTTCCATTTCATCAATATCTTCTTCAAATGGAAATTTTACAACCCAAATAGGATTGTAATCTCCGTCCTCTTCTTCCACGGAAATTGCTGCATCCATAACAGTTTCTGAATCATAATAGTCAAAAATTGCATCATACTCCCAGTCCTCAACATCTCTGCCACAGCCAAGCTTCATGTATACATAAAGCTGTCCGTCCTCATCCGAAGCAAAAGTATTGTATATCAGACCATATTTATCATCAACAGCATAACTGCCAAGTTCTTTTTCAAGGAATCCCGTTTCTTTATCTTTAAGCATAATTACAATTAGTGTCTCATCCAAACTATCCATGTTTTTATCTCCAGTCTCAGCTGCATAAACAACACAACTATCCCACTTTACTAATTAATTTATTATAAACCAAAAAAAATGACATTGCAATAATCTAACCTTTACAAATTACTTAAGGTTGGATTAAAACAACGCCGAATTTATAATAAAAAAACACCTCAAATCATTGTAAAAACTACAACTATGTGTAAACCTGCAACACCAAGTTTCTTAAAGTGTATACTAATATATTCCAAAATACAGCTCTGTTTAACAATTATTTAACAAAAAATATCCCAATTCAAAAGAATTGGGATATTAAAAAAAGTCATATTTAGAGCAATTATACAATACCCTGAGCGAGCATCGCATCTGCAACTTTTTTAAAGCCTGCGATATTTGCACCAATAACAAAGTTATTTTCATAACCGTATTCTTTTGCTGCTGTAGACATTTCCTTGTAGATGTTAATCATTATATTTTTAAGTTTTTCATCTACCTCTTCAAATGTCCAGCTAAGTCTCTGGCTGTTCTGGCTCATTTCAAGCGCTGATGTTGCTACACCACCAGCATTCGCTGCCTTTGCAGGCGCAAACAATACTCCATTGTTAATGAAAATATCAATTGCTTCAAGTGAGCTTGGCATATTCGCACCCTCACCTACTGCATAGCATCCATTTGCAACAAGAGCTTTTGCATCATCAGCAAGAAGTTCATTCTGTGTTGCACAAGGAAGAGCGATATCACATTTAACATTCCATACACCCTTGCCCTCATGGTATTCAGCATTAGGTCTGTATTTAACATACTCTTTGATACGTCCGCGCTTAACCTCTTTAATCTCCTTAAGTGCAGCAAGGTCGATTCCGTCTTTGTCATATACCCAGCCATTTGAGTCGGATACTGTAACAACCTTCGCACCAAGCTGTGCAGCTTTTTCAACTGCATAAATAGCAACATTACCCGAACCTGAAACTGTTATAACCTGTCCAGCAATAGATTTCCCTGCTGCTTTAAGCATTTCGTCTACAATGTAAACAAGACCGTATCCAGTTGCCTGTGTACGAACGAGAGATCCGCCGTATGAAAGTCCTTTGCCTGTTAAAACTCCTTCATACTTGCCAGTAATCTTTTTATACTGTCCGTAAAGATAGCCTATCTCTCTTCCTCCTACGCCGATATCACCTGCAGGAACATCGACATCAGCACCAATGTATTTGCAAAGCTCTGTCATAAAGCTCTGACAAAATCTCATTACTTCGTTGTCAGATTTGCCTTTTGGATCAAAGTCGGAACCACCTTTGCCGCCTCCTATCGGAAGACCTGTAAGTGAATTCTTAAAAATCTGTTCAAAGCCAAGGAATTTGATAACACCTAAATTAACGGTAGGGTGTAAACGAAGACCTCCTTTGTATGGTCCTATTGCACTTGAAAACTGTACTCTGTATCCCTTGTTCACATGTACTTTTCCAGCATCATCTACCCATGGAACTCTGAACATTATAACGCGTTCAGGCTCAACAAGTCTTTCAAGAAGACCTGCATTTTGGTATCTCTCATCCTTTTCGATGATCGGTTTAAGCGAATTAAGAACCTCGGTTGCTGCCTGATGGAATTCAGGTTCACCCGGGTTTCTCCTAATTAACTCGGCTAATACCTCATCAACATAACTCATTTAGTTTTCCCCCTAAATTATTTATTCTCACCTGCCCGATGATTTTCGCTGCTGTTAAACTGCAGGCAATATGTTTTAAGCAACTCCAATTATAAACATATTATGGCTTTTTATCAACAAAATTTTTCAAAAAGTATTAGCATTTATAATTTTTTTTAATAATTTTTATACTTAAAAAACGTTAGAATTCCAAGTAAATAAGTAATTCTTTGTTAAAAAATAACGGTTACAATTATAAGAAAACTTAAATTGTAACCGTTAACCATATGAACGTTAGTTGATAAAAGAGTCCCAAGATGCCGTTCCTGCATTTTGACACCTAGCCAGAGCTAGGTGGGTGTCCGCAGATATAATACTGTCCTCCGCTGCCCAAAGGGAATTAGCTTGCGGCCCGACATATTTTTTTCTTTTAAGACTCCCATATTTATAATGTAGGTTCAAAATAAACAGGCTATCGAACATCCCAGGAAAATCTCTATATAATTTTTACGTCTTTATTATACTATTATTATATATTAAATTCAACATTATATTATATTAAAGACTTAACAATTGTAACCACTCCGCCGAAAAGGGCAGAAATATCAGCAAAATTAAAAATCAGTGCTCCCGACTTTAATATAAATAAAATCCGTAACTTTTTTATTTTTAATACGGTCATTAAAATTTCCAGAACCTCCGCCTAATATAAGTGCAGGACCGATTTTTTCCGATGGTTTGGCGTTTAAATGAATAAGATACAACAAGCATGCCGCAACCACACTGACGCCGGCAACTGATGCAAGCATAACTTTTTCTTGATTGTCTTCCAATCTATTATATGCGAGTCCCTTATTCTTTATGTGCCACAGATATAACTTACCATAGACCTGCCTTCTTTCTCCGACAGGGATTTTTTTCTTTACTTCTTCTTTAGTCAAAAGATCTGCGGCTGCAGCTAAAAGAGAAATAATAAAATATTTCATCAAACCACCGTACCTTTCAATTTGTTTTAGTATAACAAAAACGTTTTATATTTTCAAGACGTATAATTTTTGAAAAAAAACCAATTAAAAATTATTTTTTGTAGTATAGCTTCCTCTTGTCACGGTCGTTAACATGTATTATAATTTAATCGAAGTTGGCAATACATGCCATAAAATGAAAACAGTTATTTACTAAATACAGTTTCTGAAAGGAGTTTTTCAAAGTGGCTTTAGTAACAACAAAAGAAATGTTTGACAAGGCATATGCAGAAAAATATGCTATCGGTGCTTTTAACATCAACAATATGGAGATTATTCAGGGTGTTGCAAGTGCTTGCAAAAAATATAATTCCGCAGTTATCCTTCAGGTTTCTAAAAGTGCTCTTAAATATGCACATCCGCTTTATCTTAAAAAAATGGTAGATGCTGCAGTTGAAGAAACAGGGCTTGACATAGCGCTTCACCTTGACCACGGTCCAGATTTTGAAACATGCAAACTTTGTATTGAAGTTGGATTCACTTCAGTTATGTTTGACGGTTCTCACTTGGATTATGAAGAGAACGTAGCAAAGACAAAAGAAATTGTAGACTTTGCACATTCAAAAGGAGTGGTTGTTGAGGCTGAGCTTGGCAAACTTGCAGGTGTTGAGGATGAAGTAAAAGTTGCAGAAGGACAAGCCACATATACTGACCCTGATCAAGCTGTTGACTTTGTTAAGCGCACAGGTGTAGATTCTCTTGCAATTGCAATTGGAACAAGCCATGGTGCTTATAAATTCAAGGGAGATGCAAAGCTTGACTTTGACCGTCTTGAGCTCATTACAAAGAAGCTTGAAGAAGCAGGATTCCATAACTACCCTATAGTGCTTCATGGTGCATCATCTGTTGAACAGTCTTCTGTTGCAACATGCAACGAATTTGGCGGTCAGATTAAAGGCGCAAAAGGTATCCCTGTAGAAATGCTTAGAAAAGCATCAGCAATGGCTGTATGCAAAATAAACATGGATACTGACATTCGTCTTGCTATGACAGCTGCAATCAGAAAGAGCTTTGCAGAAGAACCTTCTGCATTTGACCCCAGAGGTTATCTTGGTGCAGCAAGAAATGATATTGAAACTTTGGTTGAAAGAAAAATCAAAGATGTACTTGGTTCTGAAAACTCAATGAATTAATTTAAAACTAATAAGCATATCTTCGGATATGCTTATTTTTTTTGCTAAAATAGTTTCATTTTCTTTTCAAAGTGACTATAATATACATCATGTGTTTTTAATATGAAAGGAATGAAAAGAAAAATATGACAAATAAACAAAAAGGAATTTTATTTATAATAATGTCTGCTTTTTTCTTTGCATTAATGAATGTCTTTGTACATATGTCCGGAGATTTACCCTCTGTTCAAAAAAGTTTTTTCAGAAATTTAGTTGCAATGACTTTTGCTGCTGTAATGCTTTTAAAAAAGCGTCCGCATATTTCACTTAATAGCAAATCTAAAAAAGATATTATACTCAGGTCAATCTGCGGAACAATAGGTATCCTGTGCAATTTTTATGCTGTTGACCATCTCGTACTGGCTGATGCATCTATGCTGGGGAAAATGTCACCTTTCTTTGCAATAATTTTCAGTGTATTTATTCTTAATGAAAAAGCAACAAAATTTCAGTGGGCAGCAGTACTTACTGCATTTGCAGGCTGTATTTTCATACTTAAGCCGTCACCGTCACAAATGTCATTTATACCTGCCTGCATTGGACTTATAGGCGGTATTGCTGCCGGTGCAGCATATACATTTGTTCGTTCACTGGGAAAAAACGGTGTACCCGGTCCGTTTATCGTGTTCTTTTTCTCAGCTTTTTCATGTCTTTGTGTTCTGCCATTTACAATATTCAGCTACCACCATATGTCAGCACATCAGCTTGCCATGCTTCTGCTTGCAGGTCTTGCTGCATCCGGAGGCCAGTTCACAATAACTGCCGCATATACTTGTTCACCGGCAGCCGATATATCAATATATGATTATTCACAAATTATATTTTCCGCAGCCTTGGGATTCTTTATTTTCGGACAGATACCTGATACATTAAGTATTATAGGATACATCATTGTGTGTTCTGCCGCAGTTGCAGTATTTATTCACACATCAAAAAAATCAGCTGTTTTAAAATAAAACAGCTGATTTTTTATTATTCTTCTCTTCTAAAAATTGTCTGCAATACTGATTTCTTCGTTGCTGAATCACCCTGCATTTCGGTCCAGTAATCTATGTATTTCCCTGTACCTATTGCAACACAACTCATTGCATCATCAGCAATCATTACGTTTGTTTTCGTTCTTTCCTGAATAAGCTTATCCAAACCATAAAGCAGGCTACCCCCGCCGGTCATAACAATTCCTCTGTCAATTATATCTGCCGCAAGTTCAGGCGGAGTATGTTCAAGAACATTATGCACTGATTCTGCAATGCCGTTAGCCGATTCAGAAAGAGCCAACAGCATCTCATCAGATGTAACAGTTATATTTTTAGGCAGCCCGGTAATCAGATTTCTGCCCCTTACATCCATTGAAACCGGCATAGTTCTTTCATAAGCCGTACCAATATTTATTTTCAGCTCTTCGGCAGTTCTTTCTCCTATAAGCACATTATGCTTCTTTCTGATAAATCTGATAATAGCCTCATCAAAATCATCACCGGCTATTTTTATTGACTCACTGACAACTGTCCCGCCAAGTGAAAGTACCGCTATATCAGCCGTTCCGCCTCCAATATCTACAATCATGCTTCCGCACGCTTTAGAAATATCAATTCCGGCACCGATTGCCGCAGCAACAGGCTCTTCAATAAGAACAACATGTCTGGCTCCTGCCTGATGTACAGCGTCCTCAACTGCACGCCTTTCAACCTCAGTAACACCACTTGGTATACAGACCGAAACAGTTGGCTTAACCAATGATTTTTTGATGAATGCTTTATCAATAAAGTATTTAATCATTTTTTCAGTTAGTTCGTAATCAGAAATAACACCCTGTCTAAGCGGTCTAATGGCCGCAATATTACCGGGCGTTCTGCCAAGCATACGCCTTGCTTCCTCTCCTACGGCAAGAATTGTATTGGTATCTCTGTCAACGGCAACAACAGATGGCTCATTAAGCACAATGCCCTGTCCTTTAACATATACCAGTACATTTGCAGTACCAAGGTCTATTCCGATTGTTTCTCCTAAGCCAAATAAATTAAACATAATTCATTCTCCTTATTATGTTCATTTAAAATTAAAGCACTACGAATTTTTCAATTCCACAATTGTAACACCCATTTCACCCTCACCATAAACTCCGGGGCGGAAAAATCTTACATGTGGATTTGTTCTCAAGTACTTCTGTACGGCTGCACGGAGCACTCCCGTACCCTTTCCGTGTATAATAGTAACTGTTTTAAGTCCTGCCAGAAATGCATCATCAAGATACTTATCTATGTTTCCAAGACCTTCTTCAACATTCTGTCCTCGGCAGTCAATTTCAGATGCAATAAACTGGCTCTTGCCTGCACGAACTCTTGTTGATATATTCCTTGATGCATTATTTTTAGGTTCTTTTTTAGCCTCATAATATGTCAGTTCAGTAATAGGAACTTTTATTTTCATGTTGCCTGTCTTAACCATTACATCTCCGTTTGAATCAGGTGCAGAAATTGCAACTCCTGTTTTGTCAAAGGAAACAACATATACTTCGTCGCCGGCTTTAAGGTTTTCAATTGGTTTAATTGATGCAACCTTTTTCTTATGAGCCTTTGCAATCTGCTCATCTATTGCAGAAACCTTTCCCTTAAGCTCTGAACGCTTGTCATTCATCTTATTCTGATTTGCTGTTTTATCTCTGACAGCTCTGTTCATTTCCTTAATTATACGGTCGGATTCTTCCTTAGCAGACTGATATACCATTCTTGCTTCAAGCCTTGCATCTGAAAGTATTTTTTCTTTTTGCTCATTTATTTTTGTCCTCTGAGCCTCGACCTCATTTTTAAGGCGTTCTGCCTCTTTTCTGTACTGCTCAGCTCTTTCCTGTTCATAGATAACAGTTTTTTTGCTTATTTCAAGATCTGTAATTACATCTTCAAACTTGACATTTTCACTGCTTATTAATTCCTTAGCACTTTCAATAACATAATCAGGCAGTCCGAGCTTCTTTGAGATAGCAAAAGCATTGCTCTTACCCGGTATGCCAATCAAAAGCTTATATGTTGGCTTAAGTGTTTCAACATCGAATTCACAGCAAGCATTTTCAACGCCTTCTGTTGACAGGGCATAAACCTTAAGCTCACTGTAATGGGTTGTAACAGCAGTTCTTGCATTCATTTTATGAAGAAGCTGTATTATAGCAATAGCCAAAGCAGCACCCTCGGTTGGATCTGTTCCCGCACCAAGCTCATCAAAAAGCACAAGGCTTTTAGGTGTAACATTTTCAAGTATTCTAACAATATTTGTCATATGAGCCGAAAATGTACTCAAACTCTGTTCAATTGACTGCTCATCACCTATATCAGCAAACACCTCGTCAAATACAGCAAGTCTTGAACTGTCAAACGCGGGGATATGAAGACCAGATTGTCCCATAAGAGTGAAAAGCCCAAGTGTCTTAAGTGCTACTGTTTTACCGCCCGTATTTGGTCCGGTAATAAGCAAGGTATTAAAATCAATTCCTATGTTAATATCAATAGGCACAACCTGCTTTTCATCAAGAAGGGGATGTCTGCCCTTTCTTATATCTATTATGCCTTCATTGTTAAACACAGGTTCAGAACCGTTCATCTTAAGAGACAGTTCAGCCTTTGCAAACACAAAATCAAGATGACTGATTACAGTTATATTTGCTTCCATAATATCAACATTTTCAGCAACCATTGCCGAAAGCATTGCAAGTATTTTTTCTATTTCCTCTTTTTCTCTTGCCTGAAGCTCTTTTATTTTATTGTTGAGCTGAATAACAGCAGTAGGCTCCATAAACACAGTTGAGCCTGTATTTGAACGGTCATGTACCATACCGGGAAAACTGCTTTGATATTCTGCTCTTACAGGTACACAATATCTGTCATTTCTTATTGTAATCACAGCATCCTGAAGCATTGTTTTATAAGAAGCTGAATAGATAATAGAATTCAGCTTGTCCCTAATGCTTGCGTTGGCATTTTTTATTTCTCGTCTTACTGACCTAAGTCCATTGCTGGCATCATCGGAAATTTCCTGTTCATTTGGGATGCGCGTGTTATTTCTTTTTCTAGACTGTTTATTGTTTTAACTATTTCAAAATAGCCTTCAAGTACAGGAAAAGAATCAGCTTTGTTCTCCTGCTTAGCATAATTTTTTACTTTACGGCATACATACAAAAATTCTCCTACTGCCATAAGCTCATCAATGCCAAGCACACCGCCGGCCTCTGCTCTGCCGAGCTGAGTTCTTATGTCCTTGATTCCGCCAAGAGGAAGTCTGCCCTTTTTAAGAGCCATATTAACAGCCTCTGTTGTTTCCTTTTGTTCTCTTTTTATTATATCTAAATCACTGACAGGCTCCAGAACTTCACATTTTTCTTTGCCCATGGTGGAAAGAGCCATAGCAATAAGCTTGTCCCTAATTTTTGTATATTCAAGTGTTTTTAAAGCTTTTTCATTCATTTTATACTCCGAAATTATTTGATTTCTTTTATCAAACCGTTCCTGTAAGCATAAACAAGGTCTTCAAGCTCTGATATATTTTTCTTAAGCTCCAAACCTACGTCTGTATTGCTCACCATAATCCTAGCCTGCGAATATTGAAGCGCAACGGTTGAAGAATGTATATCCTTCTCCTCTGCAATGGCTTTTTCAGTAGATTCAAATGGTTCGTGTGAAACAAGCACAAGACCATGAGAATTGTAAATCAGTGTATAGCCCGCAATTCCGGTTTCTTTCTGATATGCCTTTGCAAAGCCGCCGTCAATTACAAACAGCTTGCCGTTTGCCTTAATTGGACTTTCGCCTTTTCTAACCTTTACAGGAACATGTCCATTAATTATATGTGATTTATCCGGATTAAGTCCGAAATCCTTAAGTATTTCCCTGCATACTTTTTCATCGTTTCTCTTTTCGTAATAAGGGCTCTTGTTTTCTTTGTGTGTTTCTGTATCTTCAATAAAGTATCTTTCAAATGTAGTCATTGCATCCTTGCCAAAAAGCGGTGAATTTTCTCCGCACCACAAATACCACATAAGATCAAGACATTCTCTTTTTGTTTCGCTGTGCGGAACATTATAGTAACCTTCACGCATTACTCTTTCAACTGCATCCAAAAATTCCTTGCCTTTAACCTTTTTGCCTCTAAAGAGTACTTCCTTAAGACTTCCGTCTTCATTCATAGGTATACAGCCGTGAAAAAGAAGATTTGAGTTGAATATATTGTAAATGCTTCCGTTGCTGAAAAGGAAACGCACATGCTTTTGAAGCTCACCGCTGTTTACAAATGAGGATTTTATTTTATCCATTACATCTTGTTCCTCAGGTGAAAGCTCATACGGATTTGCAGGATCTATAGTTGGCAGGTTTGTATCAAGCATAGGATACTCTTTACCCCTGATAGTAATTATTCCCTTTTCATAATCTATTTTATCCAAAAGTAACCTTGATTCCATGTTAAATTCGGTATGTCTTTTTATAATCTGCGCTTCCATTTTAAACTGCATTATTGATATTGCCTTATGCATTTTAGCTGAAAGCTGTACTTCCTTATCACTTAACGTATCTGCATCAGAATTTTTAGAAAGGAAATATATGCAAGGATCATCTGCATATTTCTCCATTGCAAATGTTGCAAGTGGTATAAGGTTAATACCGTAGTCCTCTTCTATTGTATCCAAATTACAATAACGTGCCTGTATCCTTATTACATTGCATATGAGAGCCTGACAGCCTGCCGCAGCACCCATCCAGCTTATATCATGATTTCCCCACTGTACATCCATTGAATGGTAGTGGTCAAGAATATCCATAATTTTTGCTGCATTCGGACCTCTGTCGTAAATATCACCTATAACATGCAGTCTGTCAATTGCAAGGCGCTGTATAAGATGAGATATTGCAGTAATAAATCTGTCTGCCTGTTCAAGGCGTATTATTGATTCTATTATCTGATTATAGTAGAGTTCCTTATCCTCTCCCGCACTGTCCTCATGGAGAAGCTCCTCAATTATATATGCAAAATCCGGAGGAAGTGCTTTTCTGACCTTAGAGCGAGTATATTTTGCCGACATTACCTTGCATATAGTTACAAGGCGATGAAGGGTAATTTTATACCAATCGCTCATATCCTCTTCGGACTTTTTAATCTCCTCAAGCTTCTGCTCAGGATAGTAAATAAGAGTGGCTAGAGTTTTTTTCTCACTGTCTCTCATGCTTGTACCAAAAATATATGTAATATGATTTTTAATAACGCCGGAAGCATTCCTAAGCACATGACTGAAAGCTTCATATTCTCCGTGTATATCCGATACAAAGTGCTCAGTACCCTTTGGCAGGTTAAGTATAGCCTGAAGATTTATAATTTCTGTGCTGGCACTTGTAATGTTAGGATATTGCTTCGCAAGAAGTTTCAGATACTTAAATTCTTCCTTTGTAAATTCAGCCTCAGTATTTTGCATTTCATAATCCCCCTGATATTATTGGTTATTATTATTTGGCAATGCCTTTACTTTACCTTTATCAACTATATTTGCCTGATAATTTATATATACCACCGTTTCGGCGGAAATAAAAACCGTGCTCACAACCGCAAACAAAACTCCAACCAATACATCAACAAAATATGAACCGGAACCCCACAAAAAGAAAATGCTTATTAAATAGCTTATGCCATAGCTAAGACCACGAAATACTATGAGCATAAAAAAAGTTTTAAACCATCTTCCGGTAACAAGAGATTTGCTGTATCTAAAGGCCTGTATGCCTTTTTTCCCATCGAGGACAAGCGCATGGATATTAAAATACCAGAAAACCGCAAGTATAACTCCCGGAATTACACCCAGCAGATACAATGCGCCTATTATTATACTGAAAATAAGTCTAATCCACAAGAAATGTACTCCGCATGAGAATGATGCTTTGAGAGCATCTTTATAGCCTGTATATTTTTGCTCGCATGCATTTTTAACAATCACTATAATTGCCATTGTGCCAAACGGCGCAAGAAACAAATCCAATACTAATTTTATAATATTATATGTAGCAAAATCAGCATATTGCGTTGAGTTTAAAAAATTCATCAACGCATCTTCACTTGCCAGTATTGACTGTATGTCTATTCCCGATTCAATAGATGCTAATACCATTGAAATATATCCCGAAACAAGATTAAGCGGAAAATATATTATAAGTACAATATACATAATCTGCACAATGTTTGCTTTAAATATTGCATAACCATATGTCAAAGCATCTGAAATAGATATATTTTTCTTATTTCTGATATTATCAATAATCATAAAACGTGTTCTCCCTCCAAATTACAAATACAATTATATAGTTTTACACAATTAAAGTCCATAAAAATTTACATTCGGAATATATATATATAAACTAATAATAATGGAGGGAATATGCCTTTAATTTATTTAAGTCCGTCAACACAAGAATACAATACATATATTACCGGAGGTACTGAAGAACAATTTATGAATTTAATAGCAGAGAGCATGGTGCCTCATCTTAATTCAAGCGGTATTAAATATGTCAGAAACACTCCAGATATGAGCTCCGCATTATCTGTCAGAGAATCAAACCTAGGTAATTATGACCTGCATCTCGCCATTCATTCAAACTATTCCCCTGAATACCTTGCAGGTGAAGTTCGAGGTATAGACGTATTCTATCACCCCAGAAATCTAAGCAGTGCAGAAGCCGAGAAACTATTTCCGAAAACCTGAAAACAATATATCCCAATCCTGATTTAGTTAAGGCTTTGCCTTCCACAACTATCGGAGAAGTAAGACGTCCAAAAGCTCCGTCTGTACTTGTAGAGGTTGGATATCATGATAATTACGAAGATGCTGCATGGATAATAGATAATATTGATGCCATTGCTCTTAATCTTGTTCAGTCTCTAGCACAGTACTTCAAAATACCTTTTATTCCTGCTCAGAAATTAAGAAAAGGTATTGTAAGAACAAACGGCAGCAATTTAAATATTCGTTCTTCTCCTTCTTTTGATGCAACAGTTCTTGCTACCGTTCCCGATGGTTCAACAATAGATATACTGGGTCAATATGGGGATTGGTACACAGTAAGGTATGGTGATACAGTAGGCTATGCTTTTACACAGTATGTCGAGCCAGAATAATTGAAAAGCTGCGGTCAATACTATGCTCGGCCGCAGCTAAAAATCAACATTTCAACATCTATTTATTTCTTATTTTATATATTTCTGTTATTTTTCCGAATAAGATAGGTCTTCCCTTTAAATAATCATCTCTGAATATCTTGCCATCAAGCCCAACAAGTGCATTTGCCAGCTTTCTGCAAATAACTGCATATCCATTAATATTGAACAGCCCCCAGTTTCCCTTCATTATGTCTGGAGCATGTTTAAAGAATATAATATCGCCATCAAAAAGCTCAGGATTAAGCCCATCACCACAAATTTTAAGTACAAAATCTACATTGCTCGGAGCGGAAGGAATATTGATAGTTTCTACTTTTTTGCAACGTACAATATTGCCAAATGAGCTCTCCTTTACATCAAGTTTGGCATATCTAAGTTCAACACCGTTAGCAACCTGATTTTCAATATCTCTGTTTACTTCATAATTTAATACAGCACTGACATACATTCTTCCTCTGTCATTCAGACTTCTGTAATCATCCAGTATTCTCATTTCTTCAAACCAAAAGCCGGCATTAACATCAATATTGTCCTGAAACAGATAGTTGGGGTCAAACCCAAGGTAGTTAAATATTTTATATAAATAATCTTCTTTAGGAAAACTAATGCCTCTTTCATAGTTAGCAACGCTGTTAACACTTATATCCAAACGTTCAGCCAAATCATGCTGCGTCATATTACGTGCAATGCGGGCTTCTCTTAAACGACTTCCGAATCCCATCAGGCTTCTCTCCTCTTATTCAGATAGTAATAATAGTACTAAAATATATTATACATCAATTTTACAAGTAATCATTAAAATGATTAAACTATTATAAATATTTTTTTAAATATTTCCCTGTATAAGACTTTTTATTTTCAACAATTTCTTCAGGAGTGCCGACACCTACTATCATTCCTCCGCCGTCACCGCCCTCAGGACCTAAATCAATTATATAATCCGCTGTTTTTATAACATCAAGATTATGCTCAATTACAACTACTGTATTGCCTCCATCAGTAAGCCTCTGCAAAATATCCACCAGTCTGTGTACATCAGCCGTATGAAGTCCGGTCGTCGGCTCATCCAATATATACATTGTTTTGCCTGTGCTTCTTTTACTTAGCTCAGTAGCAAGCTTAACCCTTTGTGCCTCTCCGCCTGAAAGAGTTGTAGACGACTGCCCAAGCTGAACATATGACAATCCAACATCATATAATGTCTGAAGCTTAATCTTTAATCTTGGTATGCTGTCAAAGAAATCAAGAGCCTCCTCAACAGTCATGTCTAGAACATCTGAGATCGTTTTTCCCTTGTACTTAACCTCAAGTGTTTCCCTATTATATCTCTTTCCGCCGCAGACATCACACGGCACATAAATATCCGGAAGAAAATTCATTTCAATTTTTATTATTCCGTCACCAGAACAGGCCTCGCATCTTCCGCCTTTAACATTAAAGCTAAATCGTCCCTTTGAATATCCCCTCATTTTTGCTTCGTTTGTCTGGGCATACAAATCTCTGATTATATCAAACAAACCTGTATATGTTGCAGGGTTTGACCTAGGTGTTCTTCCTATTGGCGACTGATCAATATTTATAACCTTGTCCAAACCCTCTTCGCCCAAAATATCTTCATGCAGTCCGGGATGGCTCTTTGCATTGTTTAAATCCCTCGCAAGACGTTTATAAAGAATTTCATTTACAAGAGAGCTTTTTCCGGAACCAGAAACACCTGTGATACACGTAAATACTCCAAGCGGTATTTTAACATCAATATTCTTCAAGTTGTTTTCAGAAGCACCGACAACAGTAAGGTACTTCTCGCCCCTTCTTCTTTCCAATGGAACATCTATTTTTTTTCTTCCGCTTAAATATGCCCCTGTTTCGCTTTCTTTGCATTTTTTTATATCTTCAACTGTTCCGGTACATACTACATTTCCGCCGTTTCTTCCCGCACCCGGACCTATATCTACAATATAGTCGGCTGCATACATAGTATCTTCATCATGCTCAACAACAATCAGCGTATTTCCTATATCCCTAAGGTTTTTAAGTGTATTAATCAGCTTATTATTATCCCTCTGATGAAGTCCTATACTTGGTTCGTCAAGTATATAAACAACGCCAACCAATCCAGAACCTATCTGCGTTGCAAGTCTTATTCTCTGCGCCTCACCGCCTGACAAGGTCCCTGCCGAACGGCTTAATGTAAGATAATTAAGTCCGACATTCATAAGGAAACCAAGTCTTGCATTTATCTCTTTTAAAATTCTGTCCGCAATCATGCTGTCCTTCGGTGAAAGAACAAGCGATTTAAGGAACTCAATAATTAGGGTGATACTCATTTCAGTAACATCAGATATGCTTTTATCTCCAACCTTTACAGCAAGTATTTCCGGTTTAAGTCTTTTTCCGTGACATGCAGGACATTTAATCTCAGTCATATACTGCTCGTATTCATAACGCATAGTCTCAGATGTTTCACTATATCTTCTCTGAAGACTTCCTATAACTCCGTCAAATGAATACTCATAATAGCTTACGCCCTTTGAGTTTGTATATTCAATTCTTACCTTGTCACCTTTTGTACCATAAAAAATAATTTCCTTAACCTTTTCAGAAAGTTCTCCAAAGGGTGCATCAAGACTAAAATCATATTTTTTTGCCAAAGCCTTAAAAAGCTCGGCACTCATACTTCCGCTTGAATTTACAGAGTTAAAGCCCGGTGCAGTAATAGCTCCCTTTGCAATACTCAATGATTCATTTGGAACAATAAGCTCCGGTGAAAACTTCATCATCATTCCAAGACCGCTGCATTCGGGACATGCTCCGCTTGGATTGTTAAATGAAAAAGATCTCGGCTCAATTTCCGGTATGTTTATTCCACAGTCAGGACAAGAAAAGTTCTCACTGAATGTTATGCTTTCTCCGCCTATAACATCAACCACAATAAGTCCTCCCGAAAGCACAGTCGTTGTCTCTGCTGAATCCGTAAGCCTTTTCTGTATTCCATTCTTTATTTTTAATCTATCCACTACTATTTCAATTGTATGCTTCTTTTTCTTATCAAGTTTAATTTCATCAGAAAGGTCATAGATCTCTCCGTCGATTCTCACACGGACATATCCGTTTTTCTTTGCATCTTCAAGCAGCTTTGTATGTTCTCCCTTTCTGCCTCTGACAACAGGAGCAAGTAACTGTATCTTTGTTTCCTCAGGAAGCTCCATTATTTTATCAACAATTTGGTCAATTGTCTGTTTGCTTATTTCTCTTCCGCATTTGGGACAGTGAGGAACACCGACCCTTGCATATAACAGTCTCAAGTAGTCATATATCTCCGTAACTGTACCAACTGTTGAACGAGGATTATTGCTTGTAGTTTTCTGATCAATGCTTATTGCCGGGGAAAGGCCGCCTATATAATCTACATCAGGCTTATCCATCTGTCCGAGAAACTGCCTTGCATATGATGACAGCGACTCAACATATCGTCTCTGCCCTTCTGCATAAATAGTATCAAAAGCTAGAGAGCTTTTTCCCGATCCGGAAACACCCGTAAACACAACAAACTTATCCCTAGGTATATTTAAATCTATGTTTTTCAGATTGTGCGAACGCGCACCCTTTATCTCAATTATATTTTTTGACATTTCATTCACCGTTCATTTGTTTTTTAACTTCCAATAATCTGTCTCTCAATTCTGCTGCCCTTTCAAACTGTAGATCAGAAGCAGCACGCTTCATATCTTTTTCAAGCTTTGCGGCTTCTTTCCGCAGTTCTTTTATATCCATTGATTCATACCCTTTATTCAAAGGGCTGTTTTTCTTAATGTCTACAGACTTAGTTGCTTTTATTATATCATAGACTTTCTTTTTAATTGTCTGGGGAATTATTCCATGTTCCCTATTATAGTTCATCTGGATTTCACGTCTTCTGTTTGTTTCCGTAATGGCTCTGTCCATTGATTCTGTAATTACATCTGCATACATTATTACCCTGCCCTCTGAATTTCTTGCAGCACGTCCGATGGTCTGAATAAGACTTGTTTCAGAACGAAGGAAACCTTCCTTGTCGGCATCAAGTATAGCAACCAATGCAACCTCCGGTATGTCAAGACCCTCTCGCAGAAGGTTAATACCGATTAACACATCAAATACATCCATACGCAAATCTCTTATTATTTCAAGTCTCTCAAGCGTATCAATATCCGAATGAAGGTACCTTACTCTTATACCCATTTCTCTCATATAGTCCGTAAGTCTTTCCGCCATACGCTTTGTAAGCGTAGTAACAAGTACCTTATGACCTTCTTTTACAGTCTTATTGACCTCACTTATAAGGTCATCTATCTGGCCTTCTACAGGCTTAACCGTTATTTCGGGGTCCAACAGACCAGTCGGTCTGATTACTTGTTCAACAGTAAATTCAGAATGTGCAGCCTCATACTTTGAAGGTGTTGCCGATACAAAAAGCATTTGGTTTATTTTGCTCTCGAACTCATTAAATTTGAGAGGACGGTTATCCAATGCAGACGGAAGACGAAAACCATATTCAACGAGGGTTGTCTTTCTTGACCTATCTCCTTCGTACATTCCTCTGATCTGCGGAACAGAAACATGTGACTCATCGGCAATAATAAGAAAGTCTTTAGGGAAGAAATCAATCAGAGTACCGGGAGCACTACCAGGTTCCCTAAGCTCAAGATGTCTTGAATAGTTCTCAATTCCTGTACAGAATCCCATTTCCGACAGCATTTCTATATCATAGCGAGTCCTCTGCTCAAGACGCTGAGCCTCAAGCAGCTTATCCTCTCTTTTTAATTCGGCAAGCCTTTCTTCAAGTTCTTTTTCTATATTCACAAGCGCAGCCTGCATCTTTTCCGGCGATGTCACATAATGAGATGCAGGAAAAATAACAACATGCTCTCTAGCTCCGATAACACTTCCTGTTACAACGTCAATTTCAGAAATCTTGTCGATCTCGTCACCAAAGAACTCAACTCTTATTGCACTTTCACTATTTGCAGCAGGAAAAATTTCTACAACATCTCCTCTGACTCTGAATGTGCTTCTATCAAAATCCATTTCATTTCTAGTATACTGAAGTTCAACAAGTCTCTTCAGCATATCATCTCTGTCCTTTTCCATTCCAACCCTAAGCGACAGCGACATCTTTCTGTACTCTTCAGGATCGCCCAATCCATATATACATGACACGCTGGCAACCACAAGCACATCTTCTCTCTCAAAAAGAGCTGATGTTGCAGAATGTCTGAGTTTATCAATTTCATTGTTAATTGATGAATCTTTTTCAATATAGGTATCAGTGCTTGGCACATATGCCTCTGGCTGATAATAATCATAATACGAAACAAAGTATTCTACAGCATTATTAGGGAATATCTCTTTAAACTCACTGTACAGCTGAGCGGCAAGCGTTTTATTATGAGCAATTACCAAAGTTGGCTTTTGAAGCCCGACAATAATATTTGCCATTGTAAATGTTTTTCCGCTACCGGTTACGCCAAGAAGGGTTTGAAATTTCTTCCCATTTTTAAAACCATTAACAAGCTTTTCTATAGCCTCAGGCTGATCGCCAGTTGGCTTATAAGGTGATACAATATTAAATTCTGCCATAGCACACCTCCGTTTAACAAACATTTGTTCTATTATAACATACATTTTTTTAAATTACACCATATTTATCGAATATACGGGAAAAATACGAAAAAACTTTTGCAAAAACAAAACAGCTCTCTCGGCTAAATCATTTTAGCAGAAAGAGCTGTCCTGTTATTTAATAATATTCATTTCCTTCAATGCAGTAGCAGCAGCAGCTTGTTCAGCTTCTTTCTTGCTTTTGCCACTTCCGCTTCCCAAAACAGTTCCGTTGTGCTTAACCGCAGATGTAAACACCTTGTCATGATCCGGACCTGATTCATTAATTATTTCATAATGAAGCGGTTCTTTGCTCATTTTCTGGATTTCTTCTTGAAGCCTTGTTTTGCAGTCAATTATACTAAGACTTACATTTGTCTTATTAACTGTAGACTCTAACTGTTCAAGAATATACTTTCTTGCAGCTGATATGCCTCCATCAAGATAAATAGAGCCAATAACTGCCTCAAAAGCATCTGCCAATATTGAATCCCTTTCACGGCCGCCAGTTGCTTCCTCACCTTTTCCAAGCATAAGAAATTCGCCTATGCGAACCTTTCTGGCTCTTTCAGCAAGGCTTGATTCACAAACAGTACCTGCACGAAGTTTTGTAAGTTCACCCTCAGGCATTCTTGGAAAATTATTATAAATATAGTCACTTATAACAAGTTCAAGAATTGCATCACCCAGAAACTCCAATCGCTCATTATTATCATATTTTTCTATATGCTTTTCGTTAGCATAGGAGCTGTGGGTGAACGCCATTTTGAGCAATTCAATATTTGTAAAATTATATTTAATTGTCTTTTCAAATTTGCTCAAATTTGTATTATTCATTTTTTTACTCCACTACTGATTCATTAATATAATCAATTACATTTTTAACTGTTTTGATTTTATCTGTGTCATCTGTATCAAATGTTACACCGAATTCTTCCTCTAAAGCTGAAATTACCTGAAAAATATCAAAAGAATCTGCTCCTAAATCGGCAAACTCAGTATCCTCTGAAAGCTCTGCTTCAGATATTCCAAGTTGCTCTGCAATAATGCCGATAACTTTAGATGTGTCCATAAAAAATCTCCTTCTTTATTCTTGTATCAATTTTTCTATTTTAGCAACAGTGTCATTTTCAATAAAACTGATGCTTTGTTTGATGCAGTTTGTAATAGCAGGCGCTTTGCAGCTTCCGTGCACCTTCATTACAAGAGCTCTGAGCCCAACATATGGTGCTCCGCCAATTTGATCAGCATCAAGATTGCTCTTAATTTTACTAAACGGAGTTTTAAGAGCTGCAGCCGCAAATTTATATGGCCCCTTCATAATTTCTGACTTAATGGCTTTAAACATGCTCTTACATACACCTTCAGTTGTCTTAAGTATTGTATTTCCAACAAAGCCGTCACATACAACCACATCAACAACACCATAAGGTATATCTATCATTTCAGCATAGCCTACAAAATTTATATCAGCCTTTTCAAGGAGCTCATAAGCTTCCTTAACAAGAGCATTTCCCTTTTCTCTTTCCACACCGATATTAGCAAGACCAACCGTAGGATTTTTTATTCCAAGCACATTCTCTGCATATACAGAACCCATTTTTGCAAACTGTTCCAGATACTGAGGCTTGCAATCTACATTTGCACCGCTGTCAAGAAGAAGCGAATAACCTTTTTCGTTGGGAAGACATGTTGCAAGTGCCGGACGTTCAATACCCTTTATTCTTCCAACAGTAAACGTACCACCTACAAAAAGTGCTCCGGTGCTTCCTGCTGAAATAAATGCAGATGCCTTCTTTTCTTTTACAAGGTTAAGTCCTACCATCAACGATGAATTCTTTTTGCGGCGGACTGCCTCTGTAGGAACCTCATCAGTGCCTATAACCTCATCAGCATTAATCACCTCTATGCTTCCGTTTTCATAAGTATATGATAAAAGTTCTTTATTTACAATATCTTCTTTTCCTACAAGCAATACTTTAACAGGATAAATATTAACAGCTTCTGCAACGCCTTTTACTATTTCAAAAGGTGCGTTATCACCGCCCATAGCATCTACTGCCACTATAATATTTCTTTCCAACTCATTCACCTCTTTATACATATGTTTATAAACAAATAAGGCAGTACTTATAAGCAGCTGCCTTAATGTTTATGATTAGTCTACAGGTGTAACAACCTTTTTGTTGTATGAACCACATGCCTTACAAACGTGGTGTGGCACCATAAGTTCTCCGCATTTACTGCAAGCTACTAATGTAGGTGTTGCAATTTTCCATGTAGATGCTTTTCTTTTACCTTTTTTTGATTTTGAGACTCTTCCTTTGGGTACTGCCATTTCTTTTACACCTCCTCATCGAATTTGAGAAGAGAACGTAAACTTTCAAACCTTGGATCAACATATGTCGTATCACAGCCGCAATCCTTCACATTGAGATTCTGTCCGCATACAGGGCACAGACCCTTGCAGTCATCGCTGCATACAACCTTCATCGGCAAAACTGCCAAAATATTTCTTGTTACTGCTGAAGTAAGGTCTATGGAATCTCCCGAAAAAGTTTCTATCTCTTCGTCTTCACCGGCATTATTGCCGAATTTTTCATTAAGTTTGAAGTCTACGGATAATTCTACAGGCTCTAAACACCTGCTGCAAAACATTCTTACGCCTACTGAGCCATGTCCTTCGACATAATAAATGTTCTCTTCCTTAATTACTTCTCCTTCAAGACTGACAGGCGTAGTAAAAACCGCTTCTTCAGTGCAAGCGACATTTTTATCAATACATTCATTAAAGCTGAAAGATAACATTGCCTCCCGTCTGCCCGAAACAGTAGAAACATTAATAATCATAATTATAATCACCCCTGTTAGCCACACTTAGATAATTATACTTATAACACTTATATTTGTCAATCAGAAATTTTATCATTTCTGCCGCATACTAATATGCGGCAAAAACATACATTTGCATTAATTATTTAATGTCAACAAGTTCCTTTGTATCTCTTGCAATTACAAGTTCTTCGTTTGTAGGGATAACAAATACCTGAACTCTTGACTGTTTTGTTGTAATTTCAATTGCTTTACCTCTCTGGCTGTTGTTGTATGAATCAAGCTCAATTCCGAGGTATCTGAGGTAATCACAGATAACCTGACGCATTGTTGCTGAGTTTTCACCAAGACCTGCTGTAAATACAATTGCGTCTACGCCCTTCATAGCTGTTACATATTCACCGATTGTCTTAGCAACACGGTATGAGAAAAGGTCAAGTGCTGATGTTGCTCTTGCATTTCCTTCGCCTTCAGCTGCTTCAATATCACGGAAGTCGCTTGATACACCTGATACACCAAGTACACCTGACTCCTTGTTGAGGATGTGATCCATCTGAGTAGTTGTAAGATTTTCCTTATTCATGATGTAAAGAATAACAGCGGGGTCAATGCTACCGCTTCTTGTGCCCATTGCAAGACCATCAAGAGGTGTGAAGCCCATAGATGTATCAACAGAAATTCCTTTTCTTACAGCACAAATACTTGCACCGTTTCCAAGGTGGCATGTAACAATTTTAAGTTCTTCAAGGGGTTTGCCCATAAGAGTTGCACATTCCTGTGAAACAAATCTATGGCTTGTTCCGTGGAATCCGTATTTACGGATTTTATATTTTTCATAGTATTCATAAGGAATAGCATAAAGATATGCTTTTTCAGGCATTGTCTGATGAAAAGCTGTATCAAATACTGCTACCTGAGGAACACCAGGCATAAGCTTTTCGCAAGCTTCAATACCGATAATGTTTGCAGGGTTATGAAGTGGTGCTAAATCAATACATTTTCTAAGTGCATCTTTAACTTCTTCATCAATGATAACTGATGATGCAAAATATTCTCCGCCGTGTACAACACGATGTCCGACTGCATCTATTTCATCTGTTGAACTAATAACTCCATGTTCAGCATCAACAAGAGCCTCCATAACTGCCTTTACTGCAGTTGCATGATCAGGAAGGGGATCTTCTGAAATAAATTTTTCCTTGCCGGCTGCCTCATGTTTAAGAATGCCGTCAATACCGATTCTTTCGCAAAGTCCCTTTGCAAGTACATCTTCAGTATTACCGTCAATGAGCTGATATTTAAGTGAGGAACTTCCGCAGTTCAATACAAGAATTTTCATTAGTATTTCTCTCCTTATCTTTTATATACATTTATTGTGAACTATATATTAAATAATTGTAGCCTGGAATGCTGTAAGTGCTACACATGCAACGATATCCTCTGCATTACAGCCTCTTGAAAGGTCGTTAACAGGAGCTGCAAGGCCCTGAAGAATAGGTCCGAAAGCCTGTGCACCGGCAAATCTCTGAACGAGTTTGTATCCAATGTTACCTGCATCAATGTCAGGGAATATAAGGACGTTAGCTTTACCTGCAACATCACTTGTAGGAGCCTTAAGCTCTCCAACTTCCTTAACAATTGCAGCATCAAGCTGAAGCTCACCATCAAGCATAATTTCAGGATGTTTTTCCTTAGCAATTCTTGTTGCTTCAACAACCTTTGTAACATCTGCATGCTTTGCTGAACCCTTTGTTGAATGGCTGAGCATTGCAACTCTTGCTTTTCCGCCAACAAAAGCTTCAAAACTTACAGCTGAAGCAGTTGCAATTGCAGCAAGCTCTTCCGGATTAGGATTCTGGTTAAGAGCACAGTCAGCAAAAAGAAGTACACCATCGTTTCCGTATGTGTTATCTTTGCAGCACATTACGAAGAATGAAGATACAAGCTCTGTTCCAGGTGCTGTCTTAAGAATCTGAAGTGCAGGTCTTAATGTATCAGCTGTTGAATGAATAGCACCTGATACCATACCGTCTGCTACACCGATTTTTACAAGGAGCACACCGAAATATGTAAAATCAGCCTTAACTGTTTTTAATGCTTCCTCAGGAGTAAGCCCTTTGCTTTTTCTTGCTTCACAGAAAGCTGCAACAACTTCGTCCATTCTTTCATAGTTTTCGGGATCAATAATTGTTGCCTTTGAAAGATCACAGCCCTTGCCTGCTTCAATAACCTTGTCCTTGTTACCGATAAGAATAAGGTTAGCCATATCCTCTTTGAGGATCATATCTGCTGCATCAAGAGTTCTTCTTTCATAAGACTCAGGTAAAACAATAGTCTTTTTATTTTCCTTTGCTTTTGCTTTTATACTTGTTAAAAAATCCATTGCAAAAAAACCTCCTAAAATTTGTGAAAATAATTAACGGCAAATAATCCGTTCTCATAATTATACAAAGTTAATTATATAACCTTACAAAAAAATATTCCATACAAAAAATCAATAATATTTTACAAATTGGCAATCAATTTTAATATAATAGTTATAGCAAGTTTTTTTATTAATACAACATTTAAAAATATTATCTTACATTGCTAAAATCATGACTCATATGTATACAGCGTGCAAAAGAAGCATCCGTTTTTATCTTTGTACACAGTTTCTACCTCGTACTTAAATTCCATGCTATTCATAATAAATCTCTTTGAAATTCTTTGCACTTCTATACTGTATTTGTCTGCGAATCCATCGAAATCTATTGCAAGTGCCTTTAGCTCATCATCTGTTATGTCAGGCTTAACCAAATCCACTGTATAAATATCATTATTAATTTTTCCCACTTTATTTATCAAAAACACACTATTATTTACAATTTTAACAGAATAATAATAGTTTGACGGCACATCCATAACCTGATAATAAATGTACAGCTCATTTAACCCGCTTGGACAAAATTTTATAGAGTTATCAGTAATACTCCATACCAATATATTACAATTCTTTTATTTTATTGTCAATATTATACATTTGCTATAATATAACAAAATTAAGCTTTGTATAATAATCATCGGTTTATTTGCAAATTGTACCATAATTTTGGTATAATAATAATAAATTAACCATGAAGGACGTCTTATATGAAAACCACTTCCGCAGCAATAATAGCCGAATATAATCCGTTTCATAACGGACATAAATATCATATTGAATCAGCAAAAAAATCAACCGGTGCTGACTTTATTTTTGCGGTAATGAGCTCTTCATTTGTGCAGCGCGGCGACTGTGCCGTATATAACAAATGGGTTCGCACTAAAGCTGCTCGTCTCGGAGGAGCAGATATGGTAATTGAACTTCCGGTTATTTACTCAACCGCATCAGCAGAAAATTTTGCCCGTGGTGCAGTAAAAATCATTGAATCAACAGGAATTGCAGACAAAATCGCTTTCGGCGCTGAAACCGATAATCTTGAATTACTCAAAACTACAGCATCAATTTTATGTGCTCCGTCCGACGAATTTACCGTTGCATTAAAAAATGCTCTTGATAAAGGATTGTCTTTTCCCAGTGCAAGAGCAGAAGCAATTTCATTAATCAATAACAACTGTGCAGATATTCTTAATACTCCAAACAATATATTGGCAGTCGAATATCTAAAGGCATTGAAGCTGTTTAATTCCAACATAAGCCCCTGTCTTATACACAGAACATCCTCGGAATATAATTCGGAAGAAATATCAGGAAGCATAGCATCTGCAACAGCAGTCAGAAAAGCGATAAAAGAAAATCAAACCAATCTCGTTCAAAGCACTGTTCCTAATGAATGCTTTGAATTATATAAAACTGCCCCGCCTGTTTTTTCTGATGATTTTTCCGATGCGCTTGGGTACAAGCTTCGAGCAATGTCAGATATTGAACTAAGCAATATAAGCGGTATTTCAGAAGGATTTGAGAACAGAATACTAAAAACAGTAGGGGAGTATTCAAAAATATCAGATATTTGTTCAGCACTTAAAACTAAGCGTTACACCTATACAAGAATTATGAGAACTATTTTTCACCTGCTTCTTGATATTACAAAAGCACAGGAAGATATGTTTTCTCCAACAACGTTCGAGCCATATATACGAGTACTTGGTTTCAAAAAATCAGCCGAACCGTTATTAAAAGAGCTCACCGAAAAAGCATCTGTTCCTATAATTATGAACGTAAACAAAGATGAAAATAAGCTTTCGGAAAAACAAAAGATGCTTCTTAATTTGGAGAAAAAAGCAACAGATCTGTATTTTCTTCCGTTTAACGGCAAACGCTCACTTGACTATACTATGCCGATTATTATCGAAAAAGATAAGTAATTTTAACCCTGTATACTCATAGCATAAATATATAAGCTGAGTATATGGGGCTTTTCATTGAAAAACGTTATTAAATCCGTTTTTAAAGCACTTTTTTCTGCATTTTTAATAATTAATATAATTCTTTTCACTGATCGAATGATTTCAGCGGCATACAATACACTTTTGCTCTGGTTCAACACTGTAATACCCTCGCTGTTTCCATTCATGGTAATATCGTCTTGGCTTGATTTTAATGTGCATACACACAAAACAATATTGGATAAAATTACAATCAGGCTTTTCGGCGTACCTTCTTCGCTTATGCCAATATTTATAATCGGAACACTATCGGGATATCCCGCAGGCGCAAATCTTATCTCAGGATTATACAATAATAAACGTATTACAAAGGACACCGCTGAACACCTCCTAGCTTTCTGCAATAATGCAGGAACGGTCTTTATAGTTTCTGCAGTAGCATCTTCAATGCTAAAAGACCGTTATCCGCAGTATTTTTTATAGTTATAACAGCATTTTCTGCATTAGCAACAGGAATTGCCTATAACTTTGCATTTCCTGCCAAGGACACAGATTTTTATTCTTCAACTAATATTAATCACGATTCAACACCTATAGGCACCGCAATAATGACAGCAGTTAAAGCTATCCTTACAATTGGCGGTACGATGGTTTTCTTCTCTGTAATAACCGAAGCTGTAACCGGGTTGATTCCAGATATAAGAAGCATTAATTATGACATAGTAAGCGGAATTTTTGAATTTACTAGAGGAATAAGCCTAATTGCGGCCGAAAACAGCGACAAGCGTTTTACATATTCTATTATTGTCGGATTACTTTCATGGGGTGGGTTATCTGTGCATTTGCAGACAGCTACAGTCATAAGCAGTAATAAAATCAACATAATCAAATATGTTATGTGCAAAGCTTTTTCTTCGTTTGTTTCATTTCTTACTGCATTTCATACCTACAATATATTTTTCAAAAAAACTGCAAGCATAGCCGTATTTAATCAAACAAAACATATCCATCACCAATATTAATATCCATTGCATTAAGTTTATTTATTTTAGCAATAAATATGTCACGACAAAAAAGGGATAGCCTTTTAGATGCTATCCCCTTAAATTTTAATATGTAAACCTATATCAGTCTTTTTTAACTCCTTTGAGCTCCTGTCTGTTTTCGAATATAATATTAATATTCTCTTTATAAAACTCAAGCATTGTCTGGAATTCTTTTTCAACAGTGTCCTGCATCTCTCTCATGCGCTGTTCAGCTGTGCCCATGATATCATCTGCATATTCTATAGCGCCAAGACGCATTTCCTTTGCACTGTTCTTTGTTTCTTCCATAATCTTAGCAGCCTGCTCATAAGCTTTTTTAGTGACAGCATGTTCCTCTACAAGTTTACCAAGACGAACCTCTGCCTCTTTAAGCATCTCATCTGCTTCCTTCTGTGCATCAACGAGAATTTTATTTCTTTCTTCAATGACCCACTTTGACTGTTTAATTTCGTTAGGAAGCTTTAATTTTATTTCATCTATAATTTCAAAGATTTCATCCTTATCAACCTGAACCTTATTTGAAAAAGGTGAAGAACGGCCTTCGTCAACTACCTGCTCCAGCTCTTCCAAAAGCTTCAATACTGTATCATCCATTCCTATCCCTCACTCTCAATCTTTTCTCTAAGCTTGGCTTCAACAGCTTTTGGCACAAACTTTTCCAAGTCACCGTTAAAAGCTAATATTTCCCTTACACTGCTTGAACTTAATGTTATATTTTCAAGGCTGGCTACCAGAAATATTGTTTCAATATCACCGGTAAGCTGTTTATTGATTATTGCACGCTGGAATTCATTTGTAAAGTCATTTACATCTCTGACCCCTCGGATTATTACTTTTGCTCCGACATTTTTCGCAAAATCGCCTAGCATACCATCAGTTTCCATAACTTTTACATTTCCAAGGTCCTTTGTAACCTCCTTAAGGAGTTCAACTCGTTCATCTGAAGTTAACAACGAGTGCTTGTTAGGATTTCCGCATACACCAACAATAAGGAAATCCACCATAGCCGAGGCTCTTTTAATAATATCCATGTGACCGTATGTCACAGGATCGAAGCTCCCCGGATATATTGCTTTTAACATTTTTCTTCCCCCAAGTATAAAAAAGTCATAACGGCGGGACCGCATTTTCTTTCTTTATTTATTTTAAAGCCATTTACAAGCGGAAAATCATAATTCTTTGCCGATTCGGCCACCACATAACCATTTTCCGAAAGTATCCCTGCTTTTACTATCGTATTCAGCACCGGATCATAATGCCCTCCGGCATAAGGAGGATCCATAAATATAATATCAAAAACGGCATTTCTACTGCCGAGCTCATTAATTGTATCTATAACATCTCCATTGATTACTTCTGCGTTATCCTCAAGTTTTGTAAACTTAAGGTTTTCTTTAATTATATCAGTACAAATTTTTGAATTATCCACAAAAACTGCCTTTTGAGCCCCTCTGCTTAAAGCCTCAATACCTATAGCTCCGGAACCACTGAACAAATCCAAAAACCTGCAGCCGTAAATATCTGGATTCAGCATATTAAAGAGCGATTCTTTTACCCTGTCAGTTGTTGGTCTGGTTTCCATTCCCTCTGGAGTTTTCAATTGAAGTCTTCTTGCACTTCCGGCAATTACACGCATATTCAAAAACCTCCGTACCTCTTATCCGAGCGCACAGATATACTCAGAATAAACTACAATGAGTATATCAAACTTACGCCTAAAAAACAATAAAAATTTAATCATATTACATATTTTGAATATAAAAATCAGGTTAAATTCCCAAATTTGTTGTTATTATATATCTATCGAGCTCTTTTTTAAGTTCAAAATTTTCATCATTTTCCAAATTGCCGTCATATGCCATTATTTGCTGTGCAGCACTCTGGGCATCCTTTAAAATATACATATCACTGTACATGTTTGCTATCTTTAAATTTGGCAGCCCATGCTGTCTTGTACCAAAAAACTCACCCGGACCTCTGATTTTTAAATCCGTTTCGGAAATAACAAATCCGTCTGTTGTCGAAGTCATTACCTTCATTCTTTCAGATGTAATTTTACTTTTTCCGTCAGTTAATAACACACAGTATGACTGGGCACTTCCTCTTCCTACCCTGCCCCTAAGCTGATGAAGCTGCGCCAGTCCAAATCTTTCCGCATTTTCCACAAGCATTACTGTGGCATTGGGAACATTTATACCCACCTCTATCACAGTAGTGGAAATCAGAATATCAATTTTACCTTCTGCAAAGTTTTTTAATATTATATCCTTTTCGCCAGATTTCATTCTGCCGTGAACAAAAGCTATTTTTCTTTTTTCAAGAACCGTATCATGCACTTTTCAGCATACTCTATAACAGATTCCGCTTCTATCTTTTCATTTTCTTCGACCATCGGGCATATTATGTATGCCTGCCTGCCGCTTTCTACTTGTTTATCAATAAAATTATATATTCTCGGCCTGAAAGATGTATTTACCGAATAGGTGCTTATCTTTTTTCTCCCGGCAAGATACTGTCAATTATTGAAATATCCAAATCGCCATATAATATAAGCGCAAGAGTTCTGGGTATTGGTGTTGCAGTCATGACAAGCGTATGCGGGTTATCACCTTTTTGGGCTAGCATCTGTCTTTGGCGTACACCAAAGCGATGCTGTTCATCAGTAATCACAAGGCCTGCTTTAACAAATGCAGCTTTATCCTGTATAAGTGCATGCGTACCTATAATAATATCAGCCTCACCTGTTGCAGCCTTTTCTAAAGCCTCTCTTTTTTCCTTAGCTTTCAGTCCGCCAGTTAATATAAGTATCTTGATCCCAAGCGGTTCAAAGACAGCTTTAAAGCTTTCATAATGCTGAGATGCAAGCACTTCTGTGGGCGCCATCATAACAGCCTGAAAACCGTTTTTCACTGTCATGTATGCCGCAGCCATAGCAACGGCAGTTTTACCGCTGCCTACGTCACCTTGAACAAGCCTGTTCATGACCTTGCCTTCAAGCATATCATTTCTTATTTCTCCAAAAACCTTTTCCTGTGCATCTGTAAAGGAAAAGGGCAGACTTTCAAAAAACAGTTTCATTGCTGTCTTTTTCATTTTAATGCCGTTAGTCCTTCTGTCATTAACCGCTTTAATTCTTAGCAGTGACATCTGCAGCATAAAAAACTCATCAAATACAAGTCTCTTTCTTGCCAATTCGTAGTTTTCCAAATTCTCAGGCTGGTGAATGTTTTTTATTGCGAATTTTCTTCCTGATAATCTGTATCTTTTTCTTATTTCAAAAGGTATATATTCATTAATCTGTTCTTCCGTTTCAGTCAGTACACCTTCAATAATTTTCCTGAATACCTTCTGGCTGAGTCCTAACGTAAGAGGATAAATCGGAACAAGTCTACCGTTCCATTCTCCATTTTCATCAAGTGATTCAACCTCTGGTGAAGCAATATATCTGCGGTTGTTTTTCACCGTAAGCTTTCCTATAAATGCATACATAACATTTGGCTTCACCACATTCTTAACATATGGCTGATTGTACCAAACAACGCCTATGGCGCCACTCTTATCAAACACCCTTGTCTGCGTTGTTGCCATTCCTCTAAAATATGAAGTCTTTGGTGCTTCTTTTGCAAATGCAATGATTACTGACGTTTCATCCTCAACAAGCTCCGCAATTTGCGTAACCGCTGTCCTGTCTTCATAATCTCTGGGATAATGGCATAAAATATCCCTAACTGTCTCTATATTAAGTTTTTTAAGATATTTCTGACGTTCAGCTCCAACACCTTTAACGGTGCTGATAGGACTGTCAATATTCATATTGCACCTCTAATCAATTAAAAACCGCCAAAGCACAAAAACTTTGGCGGGATATATACCTTTGTTATACGGTTAATTATTCAACCGATATGATGTAATAATAAAGCTGCTGGTTTCCCGCATGTATTTCGACATCACGAAGTCAGGGAATTTTTCGCCTATAAATTCAGCTATTTCATTTGCTCTGCTCTTCAGCTCACGTCACTGCCATAATAAATACTAATTATCTCACTGTCGTCATCTGTACTTTTCAACAAGATCTTTTGTTGACTGCTGGAGTTCCTTTCCGACAATAGCAATATCACCGTTTAGCATACCAATATAATCACCTTTTACAATTTCTGTATCACCTACTTTTGTATCTCCTTTACGGCATAAGTAACAGTTGCTGCTTTTAACATTTTCAATAGCTTCATTCATCTGCTCAACAACATTTTCTATTTCATCCTCTGAATTATAGCAAAGCATTGCAGATATTGCCTCAGGAACAGATTTTGTAGGCAACACAAACACCTTTTTATCTTCTGTCATTGACTTTGCCTGTTCTGCTGCAAGAATGATATTTTTATTATTAGGCATAATAATGATGTTGTCTGCATCAATTTTGCTTACAGCGTTGAGTATGTCCTCTGTGCTGGGATTCATTGTCTGTCCGCCCTCAATGATCTCATCTACACCTAGATCTTTGAAAATGGCTTTAAGTCCCGAACCAGCACAAACAGATATGAAGCCAGTTGCCTTGTGCTGCTTAGGCGCAGTCTCTTTATTAGCTTCAGCGGCATCATCTGTTTCAAAATCAATTATATTTGTATGCTGTTCACGCATATTATCAATTTTCAATCCCGAAAGGCTTCCTATTGAGAGTGCCTTCTCAATAGCCATGCCGGGATGATCTGTATGAACATGTACCTTTATTATTTCATCATCCGCAACCACAACAAGGCTGTCGCCGATAGAGCTAAGATAATTTTTAAGACCGCTGACAACAGCATCCTGAGGATTTTCTACATTAATAAAGAACTCAGTACAATATCCGAATGTAATGCTATCGTTGTTAATTGACGCAAGTGCTGTATACTCCTTTTTTGCTGCTCCGGCAGAAACTTCGTTAACCGAAACTTCTTCATTGCTATCTATAACAGCCATAGCACCTTCAAGGAATATAAGAAGACCAACTCCGCCGGCATCAACAACATCTGCCTGTTTAAGAACAGGCAGCATTTCCTTTGTTTGAAGAAGAATGGCATGTCCGTCTTTTAAAACAGCTTCCATAAATCCTTTAATATCTTTTATTTTATAGCAATTCTTCATTGCACTTTCACTCATAATTCTTGCAACAGTAAGGATTGTTCCCTCTTTTGGTTTCATAACTGCTTTATATGCAGTTTCAACGGCTCTGGCACATGCCTTGGCAAGAATAACTGTATCGGCTTCATCAATGCCTTCCAGTTCCTTAGCAAATCCTCTGATAAGCTGTGAGGATATAACTCCCGAGTTTCCTCTTGCTCCTCTTAAAGAGCCGTTTGAAGCAAGTTTAGCAATTTCGCCCACATTAAGCGATTGACTTTTATCAACTTCTCTGGCTGCTGCAAGAACCGTAAGAGACATATTTGTACCTGTATCTCCATCGGGAACAGGGAATACATTAAGGGAGTCAACCTTGTCTTTTTGTGAATTAAGGCTGTTGGCACCCGAAATAATCATTCTTTTAAGCAATAAACCATTTATACTTGTTACCACTTGGTAGTCCTCCTTAAATTAGCCGTCGACACGTACACCTTCGACAAACACATTTACCTGCTCAACATCAATGCCGCAGATAGTTTCAACTTTATATTTTACTGTACTGATTGTGTTTTCAGCAATAGCAGTAATATTCGTACCATATTCAACAATTATATGCATATCTATACTAATCTTATCTTCACTCAAATTGATTTTGATACCTTTGGTCAGACTTTCACGTTTAAGCAGCTGAAAAATGTCATCTTTTACATTTTTAGCTGCCATGCCCACAATTCCATAGCAGTCAACGGCTGTAAGTCCTGCAATTCTAGCGATAACTTCGTTTTCAATAATGACAGTGCCGTATTGATTTTTCAAGTTTTGTTGACATATTATTACCTCCTAAATAGTATAATCTTTTTTATTATAACACCAATAAGACAGAAAATAAAATCATAATTTGTTTTTTGCACTTAATCCTGTCCAATTACTAATTTATCAAAAAAATTTTTAAATAAAACAATAAAATACCTTGCAAATCACTCCGTTTTCTGATAACATACTTTTGTTATGGTCACGCAATAGTAACTAGGGAGGTGTAATAAATGGGTAAAGTGTGAAATTTGTGAAAAGGAATATGCGTACTGGTCACAGAATCAGTATTAATCGTGTAGCCAGGTCAGCAGACGTATAACAGAACTTGAAGCCAAATGTAAAAAAGGTTAAAATCAATGATAACGGAACTATCAGATCTATATACATTTGTACAAGATGTCTTCGTTCTGGCAAAGTTACACGTGCTATCTAAAACGCAGTCTCTAAATATAAAAGCACAAAACGGGTCGCTTCAATAACAATTGAATCGACCTTTTTTCATGCTTTTTCAACACTTCATCAGTAAGCAAGTATATGCCTACAGCCGCAATAATCAGAGCCGCAAGGCAACCCCATATTGGTATAAGCCTTGCAATAAGCATACCCAGTCCAAATGCAAAAAGAACAGCTCCTACAGTGCTTTTTCATTCTATCCATGGTCATTCTCCGGCAATTTATTTATATTAATTAATATATGCCATAACCATGTCCGAATTTCATAATGTTGAAGCCCTAGTAACTATCAGCATTTCAACCGCTGTCTCCGGTTCTACCTTTCCAAGTTTGATTCCGTAATCAGTCTGCAAACATGCATTTAATGCCTTGCAAATCATTTCATAACTAAAACTGTTTGTTTGCTTGAGTGCTCCGCTTTCTACTGCAACGGCGGAACTCCTATTTTTTTGCAATTTCAGCATTTGGTATCCTGCTTCCTGACATACTTTTACTCTTTAGTATTATTCTAAACTGTCTTGAGATAAGAGACAGCACCATAAACGGTGATTCACTAAGATTGAGAAGATTTCTGTAAATTTCCAAAGCACGTTCGGAATTTCCGGCAATCATAGCATTAACCATATCAAACACCTTTACCTCTGATGTTTTTGAGCAGATTGCATCTATGTCTTCAACATTAACTTTATCTTTGCCGTCAAGATACGCAATAAGTTTATCTGTATCTGCACTTAACAGCTCAACATTTTGGCCAGAGTTTCTAACCATATAAGCACAAAGCGGTCTTGTGATTTTTATTCCGCTTTTTGCAAGCTTCCTGCTAATCAAATCAATAAGTGATTTTTCATCAAATGGTTTTATTTCTTCACATATCCCGGCTTTATCTATTGCTTTATAAAGCTTAAGCCTCTTGTCAGCCTTCTCCTCAGAAAAAAGAATACATGCGGTATCAGACATATTAGAAATATATTCTGCAAGTAGGTCCGACTCCGCCTTTTTTCCCTCTGATAAAAAACCGCAGTCCTTTACAAGTATAAATCTTCTGTCACTTAAAAACGGGAAAGTCTCGGCAGCTTCAATTACCTGCCCCGCCGTCGTTTTTACGTCATTAAATACAGACACATTCATAATCTGTGCAGCGTCGTCAACAGTATTCTTTCTAAATTTGTCTTCGTATGACTTTCTTCTGAATGTATCTTCACCATAAATCAGATAGCATTTTCCTATTCCATTTTTTATATCTTCTTCTATTTTTCCCATATCAATATCCTTAATACTATTTTCCGTATGTTTTTATTTTTATATTATCACCGTTATCATACATAACAACAGCTCCGTCATTTCCTGTAACATATGTATCAACATCAAGCTTTTTAAGTACATCACTTACTTGGTTACTAGGAAATCCGTAAATATTATCTTTTGCTGTCTGTATAACAGCAGTTTTTGCACCCGTCTTGCTTATAAATTCCTCTGATGAAGATGTTTTAGAGCCATGATGTGCTATCTTTATAACATCACAGTTTATATTATCATCAAGCAAGCTTTTTTCAGCATCTGCATCAATATCACCTGTAAACAAAAACGCTGTGTCATCATAAATAAATCTTAATACTAAAGATGCATCATTCTCACTGCCTGTTGTCCTGTCATCGGGATAAAGGCACTCAAAATAACAATCCTCACCTATATTAAATCTGTCACCTTTATCAGCATATATTACAGGCACATCATAGGCAGCCGCAACTAACAGAAACTTTTTCAGATTGTCTTTATTTTCATGTACAGTATCTGAAATAACAGCTCTCATAACTAAATCTTTCTTTATCAGCTCCATTGCTCCGGTAACGTGGTCAGAATCCATATGGGTTACAAAAAGCAAATCCACCTTTTCTCCCTTAGCTTCAAGATACGGTATGACCGAATTCTCAGCGCCGCCATCTGGTCCTCCGTCTATCACTGCTGTAAGCCTTCTGGGTATATAGATTGCAGATGCATCTCCCTGTCCGGCATCGAAAAATACAATTTCCGCCGGTGAATTTATAAAGCTCACAGCCGCAACAGCAATATAACCTGCAAAGACAGCTATTACAAACATCTTTGTTTTCTTCTTTTTTTTCAACAAAAGCATGGCAAATATAAAAACATACACACAAGCTATTGCAATTAAAGACGGTCTGCTTATATCCATATATGTAAATACATTTCCCGAAAACTTTTCTGTTACATTATTATATATGTTTAAAATGAAATACACAATATTTGCTAATATATGTGCCAAACCAAATCCTGCAAGCGATAATAATCCCGCAGCCATGGCAATACAAGTAACTATACTAATAACGGGAATAAACACAATGTTTGACGCTATGGCAACGAGCGAAATACCTTTATAATAATACATTACGACAGGTGAAATTACTACCCAAACCACGGTTGAAAAAATAAATGTTTTTTCGAGTTTGCCTCTGCCCTTATTTTTTTCATCATCATCCAAAATCTCCATTGCTGCAATTACAGAAGCAATTCCGACATATGAAAGCTGAAATGAAACATTCCACAAATACAGCGGATTTATACACAGCATAATAAAGGCGCTGAAGGCGGCAGTGTTTATTCTGTCTGAGTTCCTGTAAATAAGAAGTCCTGTAAAAGAAACAACCGACATTATTACTGCTCTTACCGCCGATGGAGAAAATCCGGTAAAAACAAGATAAAATACAATAACGGCTGATGCAATTGGTATAGCTTTTCTTTTTTGAAGTTTAAGCACTTCTGTGCAGATATATAGAATTATGTATGCAATAATAGAAACATGAAGTCCTGAAACAGCCAAAACATGACTTATACCAAGTCTTTTAAAGTTTTCTCTTGTCTCCTGAGTTATATCATTTTTATATCCTGTTGTTAATGCCTTGGCTATGCCGGCTTCTCTTTCAGGCATACTGTTGTTAAAAAAATCATTCACACGATTTCTTGCCTTTTCTATATTATAAACAAAACCATTCGATTTTTGTCCTGTCGGAATTACGTTTTCGCACCACATGGAATAATCATAACCATTTGAAAGCATATATATTTTGTAGTTTGGCTGATAAGGATTTGTAGGCTCATCAAAAGAAAATAATTTACCTTCCGCCCTAATTATATCCCCCGATGAAATATCTTCTGAATTTGAGTATACAATAATTTTCAGCTTGTCAGTACATCTATTCTCATAATCTGTTATCAAGTCGACATCTACGGTATAAGCAGTTTTCCCACTGTCTGTGACATAGCTAGTCCTAACCGTTCCACTCAGCATAACGTCTTTATTTACCATCAACTGCGCACTAATGCTTTTTGGCGCAAGTGAATTTGAGCAAATAAGCATTCCTATTACTGCAATTAATGGCATATACATTGGTTCATATATTTTAAGCTTAACTAAAAACACAGAGGCAATTGCCGCAAATAAAATAAAAAAGAGGAACATATTCAGGAAGGTACATTCAATGTACCTTCCTGCAACCGTTCCTGCAATCAAGCTTACTAAAAACCATACAAATGGCCTTTTCACAAATCCACCCTCTTATTCAAAGGTTATATCATAATTTGGCTCAACTAATTTACTTAAATCCATTATTTTCTTATAATCATCAACCTTTTCCCCTTCAATAAGAAATTGAACTTTTGATATTCCTTCAATTTCTCCCAAGGAATTAACTATACTATATACAGCCGCAGTTGCATCCTTTACGCTGTCAGACTGTTTCGTAACAAAATCAGCACTTAAATCAACATAACATATACCGTCAGCTGTACTGATGTCTCGTATCTTTGTATCCGTCGGTATTGTGCTTTTAAGTTTAGTATCCTGAGGCCCCTTGATAAGCTGTTCTACTACATATCTTTCAAGCGGAAGATTTGGATTAACCTCAACTTCTCTTATCTCTGTATCAAGCTTCGACCCATCGCTGTTTTCAAAGTAGAGCGTCAATATTTCGTAATTAGTAGGTTCAGCGGATATATCGCCGTCTATGACAATATCATCTCGCCCGATTTTCCCCACTGGTGAGCCATTAGCCATTTTAAGGTCATTTCCTTGTACCGTTATATAAACATAATCAACAAAATCAAATGATGTAAATGTATATACAACAGCAGTCTTAAACATCAGCTCTTCTCCGGCTGTCATAGAATTATATACTGCATTAAAATCAACATTTAAAATTCCACTGTCCAGCCTTATTTTATTTATTTCAAGACCTTCAGGAACAGCACTTTTTCTTTCATCAGTTTTTTCTATGCCTGCAAGCTTGCCGAATGCTTCAAGTATAAGGTCATTCTGCTTTTCACTTTCCAAACTTGTGGTTTCCGACTCAAGTGTCTGGGTAAGATTATCTACATAATATATATCACAGGAAATGCCATCTTCACTATGCGTCTGAGATATTTCCTGCGTTTGAGCCTCACATCCGCATAAAGAAAAAATAACAATATACAAAAGCATTGCTGTTTTTAATATTCTATTTTTCATAAATATATTAGCTCCTTAAAACTCTCGGCGAATATTTTTTTGTTTTAACGGGATACGAACCACAAATGTTGTACCCTCGTTTTCTTTGCTAGAAACCTTTATTGCTCCATCGTGCATAAGTATTGCCGATTTTGTAATTGCTAGTCCAAGACCTGTACCGCCCGTCTGCCTGTCACGGTTTTTATCCACGCGATAAAATCTTTCAAAAATCTTGTTGAATTCTTCCTCCGCAATTCCCAAACCAGTATCCGAAACAGTTATAAATGCATTCTGGTGATCAGCATCAACCGTAACAGTAACTTTTCCGTTTTCAGTATTATACTTAATACCGTTTTCGATAAGATTTGTAATTGCAAGAGAAAGCTTCATACCGTCTACTTCAGCAGATACACTTTTAACTTTGTTATACACAATTTCTATGTTGTCAGCCTCGGCAATGGGGATAAGTCTTTTTATAATATCCTCAACCATATCCGTAATATTTTCCAGTTTTGGATTAAGAGGAATTTCCTGCCTGTTCATACGAACAAGTGTGAGCAAATCATTGATTATCGCTGTCATCCTATCAACTTCTGAATTAATATCCTGTAAAAACTCAACATACATTTCCTTTGGAACTGTATCAGGATCCTGCAATAATACAGAATCGCTCAGAACCTTTATTGAGCTAAGCGGAGTCTTAAGTTCATGAGAAACGTTAGATACAAATTCCTGCCTGCTTGTTTCAACCTGATCAAGCTTTTCAGCCATGTTATTGCATGACTCAGCCAACTCTGCCAGTTCGGTATGAAAAATATCGTTTACCGGTATTCTTTGGTCAAAATGACCTTCACCCATCTTCTTAATAACCTCGATGGTACTGTTAAGCGGATTAGTAAACAGCCATGACAAAAATACGATTATGACACTCACAATTACCAAAAGTATCATAATAATGCTTAATACCTGTTTTTTAATTCCATCAACATTCTCGGCTATGTCGGTTATAGAATCACATACCATTACAACACCGATACAGTTTGAACGATCATCGACAATTGATACCGCTGCGTGTATTGTACCATTATTCTGAACGCTTGCAACATCTTTATTATTAAGCGCATCCACAACCTCCGGAAGAAAATAAGTTTTTCCCTCCTCGGTTTTGTTTGAGTCATTAACAACAACGCCTGACTTGTCCAGAACAATAATCCTGTAGCCGCTTTGTTTGCTTGTTTGGTTAATATCATAATCGAATAATATAGCCTTGCTGTTATCATACATATAGTTGGAAATTCCGATATGACCTGATACAACGTTTGCTTGAAGAAGAAGCTCTTTTTTCCTTTCTTCAACAAAGTATTTTTGCACAGAATTCAGCGTAAGCTGAGAAAGCATAATAAGAGGAAATACTCCGATAACTATATAGGTTATAAGAAGCGTCCATTTAAGTTTAATGTTTCTTTTAGCCAAAGTAATAGCCAACTCCCCATTTTGTGAAAATATACTCAGGTGCACTTGGATTCTTTTCAATCTTTTCCCTAAGTCTTCTTACATGTACATCAACAGTTCGCACATCCCCCGGGTAATCAAATCCCCAGACAGTATCAAGGAGTTTTTCACGGCTGTATACCTTACCCGGCGTTTTCATAAGCAGCTCCAAAAGGTCAAATTCCTTTGCTGTAAGATAAGCCTCCTTGCCGTCAACAAAAACACGGCGGCTGTCCAGCTCAACATATAAATCTCTAGCTGTCATTTCATTCTTTACAGGATTTTTTTCTGCAGTCTGTCGTGCGCTTCTCCTGAGAACCGCCTTAATTCTGGCTTTAAGCTCCAATATATTAAACGGTTTTGTCATATAATCATCGGCACCGTATTCAAGTCCCATTATTTTATCCATATCCTCGCCTTTAGCAGTTACCATTATAATAGGCATTGATGAAAATTCTCTGACTTCACGGCACACTTGCAGTCCATCCATTTTTGGAAGCATTACATCAAGCACAGCAAGATCATACTTATTCTTCTTAATAAGATTAAGCGCTTCCTCTCCGTCATATGCAACATCAATATCCATTTCATCCTGTTCAAGCGAAAATTTAATTCCCTTTACTATAAGCTTTTCATCATCCACAACAAGTATTTTATACGGCATATATATTCTAAACCTCCTATCAACTAGGTGACATAAGTATAATTATTAATTGCATTAAGTGTTACCATTGTAATACCTTCAACCTGACTAACATCATTAACATTTTCAAAATATCCAAACTCATTTCTATAATCAACAATCAATTTAGCCTGCTTATCACTTACAAACATTATATCAGACAATTCCTCTAAAGAAGCTGTATTAAGATTTACCTTTTTCAAAACCTTAACATTTTGTTCATTCGCATTTTCATATTCATACAAATCATTTTGTACATTTTCTTTATTTTCAGAGACCATAATTATTGTTTCTGAGCATTGTCTATTATTATAAGTATACCAATATAATGATATAAACGCCAGCAATCCTACAAAAATAATTATTACACTTTTATCACTTTTTATGGCAGCCACTTCCCAATTCAGTAAAACACCAAAATCAAACCTTTTTCGACATCTAAATTATATATTAATTGAGAAAATAAATCCATAAAAACAAAAAGCATATCTTTTAAAAACTGTCATTTATTTTTAAATATATTGTCTTAAGTATAATATAATCATTATATATGCTGTACTTTTATTCATCAAGTTAATAATATCTACGTCAACATTCCTTATTGCATACAAAAAATCCTGTTTCCGATTGGGAAACAGGTTTATGTTTTTATATTTTTACCACAATGCTTTATAAAGCTCAAGAACATCCTCTTTTGTAACATCTTTAATTGTGTTTGAAGGACTGCCGCTTGCCAATGCATCTGTTGCCATTTTGTCCATTAATTCAAAGAACTTGTCTTTATCTATTCCATATTCAGCAAGAGAAGGTATTTCACATTTCTTGCAAATATCCCCTAATGCTATAATGAACTTGTCAGCTGCATCTTTGTCACTTTCACTGTTTTCAGCAACACCGATTGCTCTTCCGAGCACTGCGAATTTATCATATGCTCCGTCAACAGCAAATGCCATACATTTTTCAAGAAGCATTGCATTGGAGGTACCGTGTGACACATGAAAAAGGGCTCCGATTGGTCTGCTCATTCCATGCACAATTGTAACTGAAGAATTGTTTATGCAAATACCCGCTTCAAGAGCCGCAATTGCCAATTCATTTCTTGCTTCAATATCTTCTCCGTTTTCATAAGCCCTGGGAAGATATTTAAAAATTTTCTGTACAGCAGCTATACAATAGGGATCTGTAAGAGGCTGAGCCTTCTTTGATGTATATGCTTCAACCGCATGCGTAAGTGCATCAAGAGCTGTTGATGCAGTAATTCCCTTGGGTGATGACTTTGTAAGCGCACCGTCTATAACAGCAACATCAGGAATAAGAACCGTTCCCTTAAGGAGCATCTTAATATCCTTTTCGCTGTCTGTTATAACAGTAAACTGAGTTGCTTCTGAGCCTGTTCCAGCAGTAGTTGGGACAGCTGCCATCGGCGGAAGAGGTTTTTCGATTATCTTGCCCATGTAATCAGGGATTTTACCGCCGTTTGTAATAAGCGCACCGATTGCCTTCATAGAGTCAAGCGGGCTGCCACCGCCAATACCAATAAGAAAATCACAGCCTGCATTTTTATAAGCTTCAACGCCTTCATTTATCATAACATCAGTAGGCTCTCCGGTTATACCTGTAAATATTTCATATTTAACACCATTTTCATCAAGAAGGTCTGTAAGATGTTTGAAAATATCAAGCGTAACTACTATTTTACCTGTTACGATAAGTGCCTTTTTTCCGAGAGGCACAATATATTTTATTGCAGAATCAAGAGCATTTTCACCGCTCACAATTCTTCTGGGAGTTAAAAATTCACTCATATTATCCGCTCCGTTTATTAATTATTCTGCATCAGCTTTAAGAACAGCATTAAGCATTACCGATGCACCCTCTGTGCATTGTTCAGGTGATGAATACTCAGGCTCACAATGTGAAAGTCCATCTTTTGACTGTACAAAAATCATTGTTGTAGGCATCATATATGCTGCAAACTGTGCATCATGGCCTGCTCCTGAATGGATGAACTGATGTGATACGCCAAGCTCTTCACATGATTCCTTAACGTAGCCAACAAGTTTTTTATCCCAATAAACAGTATCTCTGTTCCATGCACGTACAACTTCACATTTACAGCCTGCCCATTCTTTATCAGCGCAGCTTTTAACAACAGCAAGAACCTTTTCAAGCTGTGCAGGATCTTCATGTCTGGCATCAATTGAGAAATCAAAGTAATCGGGTACACATGTATGAACACAAGGATGGCATACAACTTCACCTGTTGTATACACAAGCTCAGGTATGTTAAGCTTATCAATTTCTTCATGGATATAGCAAAGAGCCTGTGAAGCAGCAAAAAATGCGTCACGTCTTTTTGGCATAGGGAATGTTCCTGCATGAACTGTCTGTCCATAGAAACGAACACGATAGTTAAACATACCAAGCACACAGTCAACTACACCAATATCATTTCCTGCATCCTCAAGAATAGGGCCCTGCTCAATATGTGTTTCAAACATATAAGCATATTTTTCAGGAGAAAGTCTGTATTTCTTGTCACCCTTAAATCCTGATTTTTCAAGAGCTTCGCCAAATGTGCTTACATTATCAAGAATGCTCTTTGAAGCCATCATATCTTCATATTTAAACTTCTGTCTAATATCCTCAGGAATGTAATCATAGCATACAATACCTGATACCATCATTGCAGGCGGATAAAGAGAGCCTTCCTCATTTGTCCAAATCATTGCTGTAAGCGGATGCTTGTGAGGTATTTTCTGATCTGCAACAGTCTCGAGGACTTCCATTGCTGACATGACACCCAAAATACCATCATAATTGCCACCGTTTTTAACTGAGTCGCAATGTGAACCCATAACTATTCTTTTAGCATCAGGATCACTTCCGGGAAGTGTTGCATACATGTTTGCAACATCATCAACCTCAATTATAGCACCAATAGCTTCCATACGCTTTTTAAATTCATTTCTTGCCATGATAGCTTCAGGTGAAAGTGAATATCTTGTTATTCCGCCATGACCTGCATCACCGAATTTGCTAAACGTGGTTATTTTATCGCTCATTCTTTCCAAACTGCATTTATACATATTAACACCCTTTCTTATATATCCGCTTCAGTCATTTTTTATCTGTTCTTGTTTTCTGTTCGGGGACTCTGGTACAGTTCTCAAGCAGATAAATTACATCTGATGAATCTATTTCAAAAGCCTTTGTTTCTTTAGGATTTTCATCTTCAAAAACCAAAACAAAATTTGTTTCCCAGTCATTTATAGCTGCCGACTTAGGAACGTTTTTCATTCCAAGCTTCTCCTGAATCTGAAATTTTCCTCTGACAAATCCGTAAATCATTCCGTCCCAGGGCACATCAAAGCTAAGTTTTTCGGCTGTCCCTTTTTTTAATGTAATAGCCACGGGGAGTTCTGTATATCCGGCATTGATTTCCCACTGGGGCGGCATAACCGTACGAAATTTATCGGGAGTTATATAATCCGAAAGTGCCGTTTTGGTTATATTTTCATAATGCTTTGCCATAAACAAACTCCTTTCTGAAAACTTAAATCATTTTATCTACTTCATCAAGTACTTCATCAACTTTTACCATTTCCTCTTTTACCTGATCTTCGGTAATAATAAGAGGAGGTGAAATAAGAATCATGTTCTCATGTGAATAGCACATAAAACCTTTTGCTTTGAGCATGCCAATTATTTTGCCCATTTTACCTTCGGGATCCTTACCATATTCAACAAGAGGTTCCTTTGTAGCCTTATCTTTTACAAGCTCTATAGCTGAGAAAAGTCCAATATATCTTACATCGCCCACGCTGGGATGCTTAATTTTATAATCTTCAAGAATTTCTCCGAGAACTTTTCCAGCTTTATTTACATTTTCCAGTATATTTGCTTCCTTATAATAGTTAACACAAGCTACACCTGCTGCACAAGCAAGTGGATGACCGCTGTATGTAAGACCGCATGAAAGGAAGTTGTCATCAAAATATTCTGCAATTTCTTTGCTTACAACTACACCGCCAAGCTGAACATATCCACAAGTAACACCCTTTGCAAATGAAACAATATCAGGTTTAATGCCATAGTTCTCAAATGCGAACATTTTACCTGTTCTGCCCCAGCCAGCCATAACTTCATCACAGATAAGCATAATTCCAAATTCATCACAGATTTTTCTAACTCCGGGAAGATAACCTTCAGGAGGAATTATAACGCCGTTTGAGCCTGTTATTGTTTCAAGAACAATTGCTGCAACACTGTCGGCTCCTTCATAAATAATCTGCTCTCTTAATTTTGAAACATAGTATTCACTTGCTTCTTTTTCTGAAGCAAAATCAATTTTTTCACGATAAGTATATGGATCAAAGAATTTAATAAATCCGGGAGCGCCGGGTTCAAGAGGATATCTTCTTGGCTCACCTGTAAGATTTCCTGCTCCGTATGTTGAACCGTGATAGCTTCTGTATCTGGAGAAAATTTTATGTCTGCCTGTATACATTCTAGCCATCTTAATAGCATTCTCATTTGCATCAGCACCACCGTTTGTGAAGAATACCTTGCCCATGTTGTCCGGCATAAGGTCAATAATCATTTTTGCAAGTTCTCCTCTGGGTTCTGAGCCATAGCTTGGTCCGATATAACAATACTTTTCTGCCTGTTCTTTAATTGCATCAATTATTGGGCGGCATGCATGACCTACATTAAGATTAACAAGCTGGCTTGACATATCAGTATACCTGTTACCGTCAAAGTCCCACATATATATTCCTTCAGCCTTCTCAATGGGAATAGGGTTAATGCCCTTCTGTTTGCTCCATGACTGAAGATTGTATTTTTTATGGTATTCTTTAATTTTTTCTGCTTTGCTGTTCATTGGATATCCCTCCGTAATTTATTTATTTTTTATAGACAGCTCATTAAATCTTTAATTCTGTATGCAAGAAGAAATTCCGCCTTTGCCTCTGCATCAAGCTCGCCGCCCAGAATCTCACGAATTTGTTTGATTTTATAATTAACCGTGTTTCTGTGTACTCCGCTCTTTTCCGATACTGCCTTAACACTGCTGTAACTTTCCAAGTAATCCCTAAATGTTTCCTCGTAATCTGTATGATTTTCAGAATCATATATGGTCAAAGGAGAGAGCTGCTTATTAATAAATTTTTTAAGCACATATCTGTCTTCAACTCCAAATATGAGCTTATTAAGACCAATATCATTATAAAAGGTAAGGTTTTCTTTACCTTTGCATGCTGTATAGTAAGCAGCCTCCGCCTCTGTATATATTTGGGCAACTGCTTCAGTACCTATTTCTTCGTCGGATACTCCCATTACCAATGTCACATTTCCTGATTCAATGCTTTTGAGTATCGTATCTGCAATTCGTTTTATCTGTGTATCGCTGCAGTTTTGCTTTATTACTACAAGTCTGTTATCAATAAGGAACATAGTCGATGAAAATGCGGACTTTGTGAGTATTTTCCACAATCTCATATGATTATTGTTTACAAATATTTCTGTAACGTTTTTTCCATTATGCAAAAATTCTATAAGTACAATACGATATTTATTTTTTGGCTGAAAGCCCATTTTTTTAAAAATTTCTGCATATTCACTTTTGCTTTCACCTGTAAGTATGATATGTTTGAAAGCTTCAACAACAGAAACTTCTCTTTTCTCATTTTCAATTATGATTCGGCAAAAGTCGTATGTAATATCTATAATTTTAACTTCCCACGGCAGTGTAAAAAGAGGAAATCCGTTCTTTTCACAATAATCAACAACTGCATGCGGTACCTTTTTTATATAAGGTCCAAGATTCATTACTAACCCAACTGCGTTATGCCTTATAAGACCTTTAACAAATTCCAGTATTTTATCCGCTGAATCCATTTTTGCTATACCTGTTGTAAAAACAAGCTCATTACCGTGGAGAAAGTTTGGAACTTCACTGTCTTCAACCATATGCACCCAACGGATGGCATTTTTCAAGCCGTCCTTGCCGGCTATCAATTTTAAATTATATTTTTCTTCCGTGTTTTCGCACAGTTTTTCCAATGTAATTGCCATACCCGTTCACCTCGCATACCTTATTTCTTTACGCGTTTGCTCATACCAATTGCACCAACCGGACAAACTAGAGTACAAAGAAGACAGCCAACGCATTTTTTTCCGCTTAACACCGGATAACCGTCTTTCATGGTTATTGCCTGATGCCCTGCATCATCACATGATATGAAGCATCGTCCGCAGCCCAGGCACTTATCCTTGTCTGTTACGGGGTATACTATAGTGTCTCTGTCAAGCGTTTCAGGCGATACAATCGTTTCGGCTGCACAGCCCACCATATCACTGAGATGTTTGATATCTTTTTCATACATATATTCAGAAAAACCTTCTAAAAGATCATCTATTATTCTGTAACCGTACTGCATTACTGATGTTGTTATCTGAACATTTGCACAACCAAGAGCAATAAACTCAGCGGCATCTTTCCATGTTTCTATTCCTCCCATTCCGCTTATCGGAACATTCTTAAGCTTTTCGCACTTAACCATATCATTAATAAATCTAAGCGCAATTGGCTTTACAGCTTTTCCGGAATAGCCTGAAACCGCAGATTTTCTATCAACAGACTGCTTAGGCTCCATTTTGTCAAGGTCAAGCCCTGTTATACTCTTTATTGTATTAATTGCCGCAAGTCCGTCAGCGCCGGCCTCAACTGCTGCCATTGCAGGAATCTCCATATTTCCAATGTTAGGAGTCATTTTAGCAAGAACAGGAAGATTAGTTCCGAGCTTAACTGCCCTTGTATATGCTGCAACAAGTTCCGGGTTTTGACCTACATCAGAACCGAGTCCATGTCCCGTCATATGCGGACAACTGAAATTACATTCAATAATGTCAACACCAGCTTCAGTAACAAGCTTCGCAAGCTCTGTCCACTCTTGTTCATTCTGACCCATTATAGAAGCCACTACAACTTTTGTCGGATAGTCTTCTTTAAGTTTTTTAAGTATTTCAAGGTTTTCCTTTAAATCATGGTCAGAAATCTGTTCAAGATTTTTGAAACCTATGAAAGGGGTTCCTTCCTTTCCTATTGCATCAAATCTGGGTGATACTTCTTCAGGCTTAAGAAATCCTATTGTTTTAAATACAATTCCTGCCCAGCCCATATCAAACGCTCTTGCACACATTTCATAGTTGCTTGCCACAATTGATGATGAAAGGAAAAACGGATTTTCGCAGTGAACACCTAAAAAGTCAATCGAAAGGTCACCATGCTCGTGCTCTATATATTCAGGTACAGCTGAAATAATTTCCTTTATTCTTATAGGTCTGTCATAATGTATACAAGCTTTTTCACAAGGTGCATCACAATCGGCACAAACCTTATAATCAGCATATTCACCTGCACATGTCTCGTTTTCAAAACGAACAGCTCTTATTAATCTTGAAGGATCGAATCCCTTCGGACAAGCACCTGTACAGGCACCGTTGCTGCAAAGCAGGCATCTTGCCGCTTCCTCATTTATTTTTATCATGGTCAATCACTGCTCCCTTTTAAATCATTTTAAATCAGGAAAGCTTACATTTTACGAACTGACCCCAACCTTTCTCTCCTACGAAATTTCCGTTGTCGTATACAAGGTTTCCTCTTGAATATGTCTGAACAGGGTATCCGTTAAGCTTAACACCTTCCCAAATTGTATGGTCACAATCCGAATGCATTTTTTCATTTGTTATTGTATACTGCATTTCAGGATCGTAATTTACTATGTGTGCATCCTTGCCAACAGCATAAGAGCCTTTATTCGTGCATCCAAAAATCTTTGCAGGATTTGCCGAACACAATTCAACTGCTTTTGTAAAAGGAATTTTTCCGTCATTTGCTGCAGAAAGAATATAAGGGTACATATTTTCAATACCTGCACATCCATTGGGGATTTTTGTGAAATCGTCCTTGCCCCAATCTTTTTCATACGACTGGAATGGACAATGGTCTGTGGCAATTGTATCTATATCGCCTCTCTTTATGCCTTCCCAAAGTGCCTGACGGCTTTCCTCACCCTTCATAGGAGGTGAACAAACAAAGTTTCTTCCGTCTTCTCTCTTATATACATCACATGTATACTCAAGATACTGAGGACATGTTTCTGCATATATTTCAAGCCCCTCGTCCTTCGCCTTTGTTACAGCTTCAAGACCGGCTTTATTTGCAAGATGCACTATATAAAGCTTTGTTTCTGCTGCCTTAGCCCACTGAATTGCACGAATATCTGCCTCTGCTTCAACAAATTCAGGTCGTGACATATAGTGATACCAAGCACTTATTTTTCCTTCGCTTAAATATTCAGCAATCAATGTATTTATAATTTCATTGTTTTCGGCATGCACAGCTATAAGCGCTCCGCATTCTTTTGCTTTTCTGAGAACCTTGTAAAATACGCCGTCTGTTACTCCGAAGTCATACACCATAAACACTTTGAATGACGGTACCCCAAAATTAACGCATTCCTCAATTGAATCAAGAAGCTCACCGCTTACATCCTTAACAGCAACATGATAAGAATAATCAACTACCGCATTTCCTGCACAAAGCGCATCTCTTCTTTTAACTGCGTCAACCATTGTTTCACCGAAATCCTGAAGAACAAAATCAAACACTGTTGTAGTTCCGCCGCAGGCCGCAGCCCTTGTTCCGGCAAAATAATCGTCTGATGAAATTGTTCCGCCAAATGGCATCGCCAAATGTGTATGTGCATCAATCGCGCCCGGAAGTACAAGTTTTCCCTGGGCATCAACGACATTCTTTGCAAGACTCTCATCAATTTTTTCGGAAATCAATACTATTTTTCCATTTTTAACACCTATATCAGCTTTAAACATATCGGAAGCAGTCACAACCGTTCCGTTTTTAATAATCATATCCATATTTCCGGCCTCCTTAATATGTACTGCCTTTTATTTTAAGTTATCGGCAGGCAGTTTATTTGCCCGCCGATAAAAAATTAATTATCTATATTACTTTTTGTAAACAAGTACAAGTCCTGATCTCTGGAATATCTGAGCTACTTCAAGAAGTCCCATATCTGCTGAATCTGCTGAAATAAGGTTTGATACCCATGTAACGCCGAAATCTACTGTACCGTTCTGAACTGCTGTTGTTTCACCAATGTCGCCGCCGCCTGAAACGATTTCAACATTAAGACCAACTTCATCATAGTAACCTTTAGCAGCTGCTACATAGTAGCCCATGAACTGGCTCTGAGGTAACCATTTCATCTGAATTTTAATGTCTGATTTCTCAGGTGTACCGAAATCGCCTGCTTTTGCAGCTTCCCAATATGATGTATCTCTGATATCGTCAAGTGTAAGTGTCTGAAGCTTTGCAGCTGCTGCAGAGTCATCAAGCTTGATGTACTTCTTAGCAAGATCAAGTGTCTGCTGCATAGCCTTCTCATCCATGTTGCCGATATCTGTTACAGGATTACCTTCCATGTCTGTTTCAACAAGCTTCTTAACTTCTGAAGCCATGTATGCCTGATGGTCACTTGAAACTGATGAACCTGCTTCATAAACTATCTGTGCAGCTTCTTCAGGATTTTCGCATGCATACTGCCATCCTTTTAATGATGCTGCAATAAATGCCTTAACAGTGTTAGGGTTTGCTTCAGCAAATTCCTTTGTACAGAAAAGGTTATCCTCAAGCATTGCTACACCTTCATCATTCATATCAATAACTCCGACTGAATCACCATATCCGTAGCCGCCTTCGTAATCATTTTTTACAAGACCAAGCTCGTTGTAAGTCATTGCAGAAGCAAGTGTTATTGAATCATCATCAAAACCATCCATTGTAAAGTCCTGAGCAAGATAATCTGTAGACTGACCATATTTAGAAAGAAGTGCCTGAATTTCATATTCATTTCCAAGGCCCCAGTTTCCTACTTTACCTGCCTGTGCTGCCTCAACAATTCTATCTTCATTTGTTTTCTCAGCAGGTGCTTCTGTTGTTGTTTCCTCTTTCTTATCTTCCTGAGTAGTATCCTTGCTTGAAGTGCCGCAGCCTGCAAGCATTACTGTTGCCAAACTCAGGGCCATAAATGTGGTAAATGCTCTTTTTTTCATGTAAAGTCCTCCCTTAATGATTTAAATTATATAAGTGAATTTTTGTTACATATACCTTAAGTAGTTTAAATATTTGTATAATACTTTCTAAATCTATCTATATCTTCTCACAACAATTCCCTCAATAATCATAAGAACCATGTACATAAGAATTCCTATGATGCAGGCAACAACTATATATGCCCAACCCGCTGAGTACTGTGCTATTGAAATGCTGTCTCTTATCTGTCTTCCTATGCCCATTCTGTATTCAGCAAAGTATTCGCTTACAAGGGTTATAATAACGCTTGTTGGAACAGACACTTTTAATGCAGTAAATATATAAGGCACACTGTTATGAAATCTTAACTTCTTAAATACAGCCATATTGTCAGCCGCATATGATTTCATTAAATCAAGTGAAAACGGCTTTAATTCCGTAAGCCCTCTGTATGCATTAATGCTTCATTGATGCAAAGATGCACACAAACCGTAACAACAAGTATCTTTGCAACTGTACTTCTTATAGAAGCCTCTTCTTATCCTTTGTCCAGTTATTAAGCCAGGTGCAAGAGCAACAATTGGTATCGCAATAAAAACTGATAAAACAGTAAGTGTCCTTTTCCGAAATTTTTAACTTTATTGCGAACAGTGCTGACAGATATCAAAAAATTGAACCATAAAGACACAAAATATAACTGTCATTGTAGCTGAAAAGTTTTCCGAAATTTTTTGAACTGTTTCGAAACAATTCCGCTATTCTGCTTGGCACAAGGATATTTGTATCTGTATGAAGCATATGTTAAATACGCCCTTTTTCCCAAAATGAACATCAGAATGCCAACAACATGATAAAGTATTGATGATACTGAGTCATAACTTATTCTTTTCTTTTTTATTTCCTTTTCGCTCATTTACCACCCCTCCTTATTCCTCTTGATTCTTGCCTTTTCTCTTATACGGACAAAGCAGATATTCAATTAATCCCATAAGCAGAATAAGAAAAAATTCCTATGAATGCACTAAGAATACTATCTGCCAGAATACATATCTTGTCATGGTTCCTTTATACCAAAAGCAAACACCCAAGTCCAATACCTCCCTGAAGTGTATCCACAGTATTGAAGTTATTGCCATAGGTGCAGAAATCTTAAGACCTGTAAAAAGTAAGAGTATACATGAAGGAATCATTGTTTTAGTATAAAAGCTGAAAGGCTTTGATGCCGCATAAGAAATCATCAATTCATGCTTTTCCTTTTCCACCGCCTTAAAACCACAAGGTATTTGTTGCAACAGGATAGAATGTAAGAATTGCCGCCATAATAATTCGGCTTTTTGATATATCTGTGTTATAGCAAATATAAGCGGTGCCATACAGTATCGGTACCATCTGAATTATCATCAGAATGTGGAATGCAATTTTTTACCGTTTTAAATCTGCTCATAAACAGTGCAAGTACAAATCCCAACAGTGTACCTATTCCAAATCCAATCATTGCTCTTGAAATAGTTGCCTTTGCATTTTCCCAAACCATCTGCACTGCTGTCTGACTTCCGTTTATAGTATCCTGGCTTACAACCGATTCAACTATACCGCTCAGATGAGGAAGTACATTTTCAGGTGAACGCTTTGTTGCCGCAACAATCGTAGCCCCTATTTCCCATACAATAATCAGTATTATTATCCATAGAAATGTATTAAAATATTTAGAACTTCTTATTTTTTTGAATGTATCCATTTTTTCAATTCACCCTCTTTGCCGTCTACATTTTCTCTTAGATACCTTCAAAACTATTTCTTACCTTTGCTACATAAGATGTAAATTCCTGAGTATCTTTAATGTCCATTGTTCTTGGTCTCGGAAGATCTATATCAATTACTGCAGATAACCTTCCGGGATGCGGTGAAAGAACACATACTCTGTTTGAAAGAAAAACTGCTTCCTGAATATTATGAGTAACGAAAATAATTGTCTTATTTGTCTTAGCCCAAATTCTAAGCAAATCCTCATGAAGCTTTTCCTTTGTAAATTCATCAAGTGCCGAAAAAGGTTCGTCCATAAGAAGTATCTGCGGCTGAATTGCAAGAGCTCTTGCAATTCCCACTCTCTGCTGCATACCTCCTGAAAGCTGATTAGGATAATGATTGGCAAAATCAGAAAGACCTACTATTTCAAGCATCTTTGCTGCTCTGTCTTCCCGTTCTTCCTTAGGGATGTGCATAATCTCAAGCGGCAGCATTATATTTTTCTTAACCGTTCTCCAGTCATAAAGAACAGGACTCTGAAAAACTATGCCGTATTTCTTGGAAAGCCTTGCTTCTTTCGCAGTTTCACCGGCTATTGTAATTTCTCCTGAAGTAGGTTGAAGCAAATCTGCTATTATTCTCAAAAGTGTAGTTTTTCCACAGCCCGATGGTCCCAACAGAGATATAAATTCTCCTTTTTGAATATCCATGCTTACGCCTGTAAGAGCGGTAACGTCACGGCCATCATTGGTTCTGTATATCATTCCTATATCCTTGAGCATAATTTCAACATTGCTGTTTTGAGCTTCCGCCATTTGACTCATTCCTTTCTATAAGACTATAAAAAAACAGACAATAGCACTAGTAAACGCCATTGTCTGTAATATAATCATTCTATTAATTTGTTTCATACTTAGCTTTTCTCTCAGTTGAGCTTTAGTATAGTTGTAGTATAATATCTAAAACTATAATTGTCAAAGCATATTTTTAAAATAGACATTTTATATATAAATTTATGATTTTCAAAGCATTATATGTTAACACCGCACAATAAAACCCATATTATAAAAGTTTTAAATATGCTACAGCACAAAGACCATGTTCGAGCTCTACATCACAGCACAATAGCCCAAATATTAGATCTTACAATATATTACCTTTTATTTTTTTAATTTCATACTTCGACAAAATTATTGTATTTTTAGTTTAAAAACAATATAATTATTTTGGAGTAAACAATCTATTCAATTTAATATCGGAGGATACATCATGAAATATCTTATGCAGTTCGGCGTAATTATAGGACTGTCTCTATTAGGTGAGGTCCTGCATTCTGCGATTCCGCTTCCCGTACCAGCAAGTGTTTGGGGAATGGTTATTCTCTTTATCCTCCTTTGTTTAAAAATTATTAAGCTTGAACAAATTGAAGATGCTGCAGATTTTCTTTTAAGCATAATGACTGTTATGTTTGTACCTGTCGGCGCAGGTCTAATAAAGAATTTCTCAGAAATCAAAAAAGACATCGTTGGGATATTTGTAATTATAATTATCTCGACTATAGTCTGCTTTTTTGTGACCGGAAAAGTTGCTCAGCTAATAATTAACAGAAAAGCAAGGGAGAATACGGAGGGAGATGCTAATGCTTAAAAACCTTTATTTAGGACTGTTCAAAACGGCTTTTTTCGGCATAGCACTAACTTTAATAGCCTTTAAAATCGGAATAGTTATCAACCACAAGACAAAAAAGATCATTTTTAATCCGCTACTTATTGCCATAGTTATAGTTATTGCATTTCTTGCTATTACAGGAATAAGTTATGATACATATTATGTTGGCGGTTCAATGATTCAGTTCTTGCTCACACCCGCAACAATAGCTCTTGCCGTGCCTCTTTACAGGCAGCTTGAGGTTCTGAAGAAAAATTTGAAAGCTATTTTATTAGCTATTCTATCAGGCTCAACAGCTTGTGCAATAACTATGTTTTTAATTGCAAAGGCATTCCATATGCCAAATAAAATTTATTATGGCCTTGCCGCAAAATCAGTTACCCTAGCAATTGCTCTTGGAATAACATCAGAAATAGGAGGACTTGCAGGAGTTACATGTGTTGCTGTTGTTGTTTCCGGAATAATAGGAGCAGCATTTGTAACAGTATTTTCAAGAACATTTAAGATCACCAACCCAATTGCACTGGGACTTTCAGTTGGGACTGCATCTCATGCAATTGGCACTTCCCGTGCCATTCAGTTGGACGAGCTTGTTGGCGCAATGGGTTCTCTTGCAATTGTAATTGCCGGTGTATTTACCGTAGTAATAGCACCCATAATGGCAAGTCTGTATTAAAAAAAAGGAGCATCAACAAATTTTATGTTGATACTCCTTTTATTATTAAAAATCTCTCGTAAGTGAGTTTAACCATTTGTTTCCTCTCATACGCAATATACATATAATCGCCTTCGTAGGCTCATCAAGCTTCATCAAAAGAAATACAATCGGCACTGGCAGCTCAAGAATAAACGCACCTACTGACGCCAACGGTATAGCTAAAAGCCAAAGACAGCTCATCTCAGTTTTCATGCAAAATTTTGTGTCTCCTGCACCTCTGAGAGTTCCCATTATTAAAGTCATATTAATTGATATAAATATTGTTATAAACGCAAAAATCGTTATAATCTCATTTGCAAGGACTTTCGTCTCCGCCGGTACATCATAAAATCCAATAAATTGATCTTTAACACCAAGAATAAATGCACAAGCCAAAATTCCCATCACTACTGACAGTCTTTTTAAAGCATTTGCACGTTCCTCTGCTTTTTTCATGTCATTTTCGCCAATTGCCATTCCTACAAGCACAGCCGCCGCATTTGCAACACCAAGTATTATAACTGTTGAAAGCTGTTGGATAACTCCTGCAATTGAATTTGCCGCTACAGGGTCTCCTGAAGAATACACTATGTGGCCCAGTATTGCAGCCTGTACAGATGTTGCAACCGACCACATAAACTCGTTTATAACAACAGGCGTACCATTTTTTACAACATCTCCCGCGAGCACCTTGCTGTGTTTAAGCATATCCCTAAGCTTAAACTGCAGTCTTTTATCTATTATCAGAAGATATACCATTGCAATAATAAATTCTAAAAGTCTTGCTGTTAAAGTAGCAATGGCCGCTCCCTTTATTCCCATCCTCGGAGCTCCTAAATTACCGAAAATAAGCACCCAGTTTAAAAATACGTTAGTAAAAAACGAAATAAGTGATGAAACCACAGAGACTCTCAGTACCTCAATACTCCTAAGTGCAGAAATTACTGTATTGCTTATAGCAAAAGAAAAATATGCATATCCTAATATTTTAAGATACTCAGCACCATGCATTATTATTTCCGAATTGTTTGAATAAAGTCCCATTACCTTTTCCGGTACCGTAAGAACTATTGTTCCAAATATAATTCCAACAACTATTGCTATCTTAAGCACAAAAGAAAATATCTCACGTATTGATTTAATATCGCCTTTGCCCCAATACTGCGCACATAGTACAGATGAACCGCTCGCAAGACCAAACGTGAGCACTTGGAGTATGAAAAACGGCTGATTAGCCAACGATGCAGAAGACAGCAAAACACCTGTTCCATCAGCCCTTCCAAGCATAACCGAATCCATTAGGCTTGTACCCAACGTAATTAGATTTTGCAAAGCAATCGGAATTGCTATGGCAAATATATTTATATAAAAATTCTTATCAATTTTCATTTCTTCACCCAAAATATCCTATAAAAACAGTAGCATATTATTCTAACATACAAGATATACTTTTGCAACCTGAGAGCAGCATTATATAACGTATAGATTTAACTTGACGAGTTAAAACCAATGCATTATACTGTATACAGAGTACGAAAGCGTATGAAGGGGGACACCACCTTGGGTGTCTCTTTTCATACGCTTTTTTTCTAATAAAATAATAAGCAAAAGGAGATAACAAAATGAAATTCAGCACAAAAAAACTTGTAGCCGCAGCTATGCTGACAGCAGTCGGCGTTGCACTTTCTGCATTTTACATTCCAATCGGTGCATCAAAATGTTTTCCTATTCAGCACCTCATAAATGTTATAGCCGGAGTTATTCTGGGACCTGCATATGCAGTTCTGGCAGCCTTCTGTACTTCTCTTATAAGAAACATTCTCGGAACCGGAAGCCCACTTGCTTTTCCGGGAAGTATGATCGGAGCTCTTCTTGCCGGCCTTGTTTATTCTAAAACCAAAAAGCTTTATGCCGCATGTATAGGAGAAGTATTCGGAACCGGCATATTGGGCGGATTACTCAGCTATCCGGTTGCCACCCTTATTATGGGTAAGGAAGCCGCACTTTTCACATATGTACTTCCTTTCTTAATAAGCACTGCTGGAGGTTCAATTATTGCTGCTATAATACTTTATAGCATGAAAAAAGCAGGAGCACTTGATTACATAAAAAATATGATGAATAGCGGAAGCAAAGAAAAATCAATTTAACGCATACAAAAAACTCCAACCAAGTAACTTACATCAGTTGGAGTTTTTATTATTTAAGATTTTTCTATTTTATTCTAAGCAAAACTCTTTAGTTATTATTTTTTCAATCCCATTTTTTCTTCTCTAAAGAATTTTCCATCCATAATCTTAACGTCCTTATCAATCTTAGGAGTAAATTCCATCAAATCAATAATCTGTGTTTGAATATCAATTCCAGGAGCAACTTCTATTAAGTAAAGTCCGTCCTCTCTTAATTCAAATACACATCTTTCTGTTATATATAATACAGGCTGTTTATTTTTATTAGCATATCTTCCGCTAAATGTTACCTGATCAACTTGTTTTTTGAACTTAATATTTTTGCCTTCTTGTACTATTATTAATTTACCATCTTCAATTTTGGTTTTTAATCCACCTGTTGTAAAAGTTCCACAGAAAAATACTTTCTTTGAATTTTGTGTAATGTTAATGAAGCCACCGCATCCAGCTAATTTAGGACCAAATCTGCTTACATTTATATTTCCACTCTCATCACATTCTGCTAAGCCCAAGAAAGCCATATCAAGACCGCCGCCATCATAAAAATCAAACTGATATGGCTGGTCTAAAATTGCATCAGGATTTAAGCTAGAACCAAATCTAGGTCCTCCCTGAGGAATACCTCCTATAGCACCTGACTCAACAGTCAAAGTCATATATTCTCCAATGCCCTCTTCATTTGCAACTGTAGAAATATATTCAGGAACACCTACACCTAAATTAACAACTGTATCTTTTCTTAATTCAATAGCTGCTCTTCTAGCAATAATTTTTTTAACTGTCAAAGGAGAAGCCTCTGCATCTTCACTTACAGCTGCTCTCTTTTCTCCTGAAATTCCCGGTTCATAATCACAACCAATAGCTTGTTCATGATCTGCTTTGTCAGCTACAACAACAGCATCAACATAAATTCCAGGTACTTTTACCAATCTCGGATCTAATGAACCGCCTTTTAAAACTTCTTCAACCTGAACGATTACTGTACCGCCATTATTTCTAACTGCCTGAGCAATAGATGTAACCTCTGTAGTAGCTGCTTCTTTTTCAAGAGTTACATTACCATACTCATCTGCATAGGTACCTCTAACAAATGCAACATTTACAGGGAAAGTCTTAAAGAAAAGTCTTTCTTTACCGCCTATTTCAATAACTTCTACTAAATCTTCTGTTGTCTTCTCGTTTACTTTACCTCCACCGTTTCGTGGATCTATAAAAGTATCCAAACCAACATGTGCAATAGTACCGCCTCCTATGACTACCATATCTCTAAGTAAGTAAACTAAAGCGCCCTGTGGCAAATTGTATGCTTCAAATACAATATTTACAATAATATTTCCTCCTCCTAATCTGGGAGCTGTAGCATAATGTGTCATAGCCTTCTTTAAGTAAACTCATGCGAGCGTAATGATCTCCACCTGTTGTACCACTTATCATCGAGAAGATGCATAAAAGAGTTATATTTTTTGGACAACCCGTTTCCAAAAATCTCTTTTCTAATGCCTTGCTTAATGCTTCAGGATTACAATTGCCTACAAACCCACTTGTAACAAGAGTATCTCCATCTTTAACAAACTCTGCCGCTGTTCTGCTGTTAGTATTTTTACTTTCTTCAATGCCGTGCCTCCTAGTTAATTTAGTTTTTTATTTTATACTATACCATCCTCAATACCACCAGCTTAGCGATTATACTATTTTTATACAGTATTAACACAATAGAAGTTTAATTAATAACATAAAAAAACAAATAATATATACTTCATCGTATACATTTAGTTGATTTTGCATAAAAATTCTATAATTTTTATATATCATCATTATATTTTTATTAAATTTTACATTTTTACAGGCAAAAAAAAATGTTTTGATATTATACAAACATCAACTATCTTTTATTAATTTTGTTTTTTATTTTATCAATATCTTTTATTTGCAAAGCCTCACAGCAGGCATAACTAAATGAAAAGTGTTTTTGGAGTCAATAAATAAACACAAAAAACAAAAGGATCAAAGTAAATCAATTTAGCCATAAAACAAATCATGCCGAAGTATACTTCGGCATGATTTTATAATTCTAACCCGAATACGAACGAATATTATTCTGCAGCTGATACTAATTTAAATCCAGTATCCATACTCTTTTTCTGCATAAACCTGTGAGCTTCCGGCTCAGTCATCGAGCATCTTTCCATTAATAGAATTTTAGCTTCCTGAATAATTTCCTTTTCTTCTTCAGAGCGTCAGCGGTTCCTGTAATGGTGCCTTGGCTTTCAAGTTCTAAGAGCATTTCAATTGTTGAAGTAAAATCTGCTCTTTTTATAGGCGTTGGAGCTTACACAAGCTTATGTTTTCACACATATCAAGCATAGTTGGCGGAGCAACCACCAAAACAAGTGCTGAATCCCCAATCATATGCAAGATCATCAGCTGTCATATCCGTTAATTTATAACCGCATACAACAACACCATGACCCATTTCTCGTATACTCCGTATAGCCTCTTTACCTGAACGACATAATTTCGGGTGTATGATTACTTACTCAAAAAGCTCAGCAATAATACCAAGGATTATTATCATTACTGAATGCTACAACTATTCTTTCCACGCCTCCATACCCCCTTGTATAAAGTAAATAATCAAAAAGATGTATTTTAAACAATGAAAATTGCTCATATTTTTAATCTTTTTCAGATGTCGATTTTTATTCTGCCAATATAGATTATATAGCCAAAAATCATGATGTCAATTTAAATTAACTACAACTTACATATGAAAAACATACAAATTACACAAATATTTTCAAATACAAGTTACAGTTCTGCGCCACGTTATGATCTTTTTTCAAAAAGTGACATTGCAACTGCAAGCATCGCAACTGCCGAAAGCAATACAACAGGAGCAAAAACCCCGGCTCCGTCGAGCTGTCATCATCCTTTTACTGAAATACCCCAGTCCGCTCTGTGCTCCAAGCCATTCAGCAATTCGTTTCCGCCTATAACACTTAAAGGTATAGCCATCTATTGCCGAAAAGAAGTTTGGAAGTGCAGTAGGCGCCTGCGTATAGAATATCTTTTTAGTTGCACCGTATGTTATTAGCATTTCCTCCATTTCACGCTTTGCAGATTTAAATCCGTCAAATACAGTAATTGTAATGGGAAAAAGTAATAAGTATTGTTACAAGCACCTTGCTCCAATCGAATATCCAAACCATAATGAAAAAGCGGAGCAATGGCTATTGTCGGTATTGTTTGAGATGCACCCATATTTCGGATAAAGTGCCTTTTCAGCTTTAGGAAATTCATCCCATAATTACTGCAAGACCTAGTCCAAGAATAATAGAGATAGCCAATCCTATAAACGTTACACCCATAGTGGCCGGCATGAACAGTAAAAAGTAAATTTTAATTCCCACAGTTTTTTCAATTACCTGCACAGGTGTCGGAAGTATGTATGTCAAACATTTATTCCCATTGCCGCACTGCCATATAATAATAAGAATAAATGTCAAAATCAACGACGGTAAATTTAACTTATTTCTCATATTTACTGCTCCTTTCTGAGCTTTGTTATAGCATTTCTCCTTAAGGTCAACAACCTCAGGGCGTTTAAGCTCTTCTCTTTTTCTCGGATAATCCATAGGCACCTCAACGCACTCCATTGGATGCGAAAAAGGCCTATCCTGTATTACTAAAATTTTCTTAGATAAAAATACCGCCTCTTCAACATCATGAGTTATGAATATGACAGTTTTGCCGGAATTTTCCCACTGATTCAAAAGCCACTCCTGCATATCCACCCTAGTAAGATAATCCAATGCAGAAAAGGGTTCATCAAGCAGCTACAAAGATATCAGCACCGGCAAGAAGTGTTCTTGCAAAGGCAACTCTTTGCTTCATTCCGCCTGATAAATCCTTTAGAAATTTTTTTCTGTAGTCAATAGGCTCTAGAAGTCCAACCTGTTTAAGTACTTCTTCACAGCGTTTTTCCTGCTCTGTTTTTGGTATCTTCATTATTTCCATAGGTGATAAACATTCTTCTCAATTGTTCTCCATGGAAAAGCATATCCTTCTACGATAAAAGAACTGTAATTTTTCTGTTTTTCAATAGATACCATCTACAAATATTTCCCCTTTTAAATATCCAGACCATTAATAAGCCTAAAAAAGGCAAGCTTTTCCCGCAACATAATTGCTCCTATTATAGAAACAACGCCGTCGTTAACAGAAAAACTAAGGTCGGTCAATCATAGGATAAATATCTTCTGCATATTTGAAGATACATTCTTAAACTCAAGCATTTTTATCCTTTTTATATGCCATATCCCAGAAAAGATATTCATATCTGCTGCATTTAATAAATATTTCTTCAAGATAGACCGCTTTTTCCTCTGAAATGTTTTCACCAAGTTTATTTACCAAATCAATTATTTCCTGTGTATTTGCTTTGTATTCTGCATGAATATCCGTCAATCCACTCACCGAATGTCTCGTTTCCAAGTGCTCCTCTATCTTGCTTACATGGTATCTGATAACTCCATGCACAGCTTAAAACAGCTACAAGAATATCAAGGACATCTCCCTTAAGTCCAACATCAAGCATATATGAAGTATAAGACTGATTTACAAGCGCAGTCCTTGAGTTTTCTATTTCCTCTTGAGTAATCCCTAGCCTCTTCATGTACTTTTTGTGAATTGCCATTTCACTGTCAAGAGTTTTAACCATAAGCGCAAACTTACGCATAACTTCCTCATTTGTGCTTTTAAATATCCCGAGTGCAAATAATTCCTTGAGAAGTAATAGCGGCAATCCTGAACCATATAAAATCTGAGCTTATCAATATCAAGTGTGCCTTCCGCAAGTTCCTTCACAAAAGGATGTTTAGCATAGCTATTCCACAAAATTTTGTAGAACTATACAATCTGTCAGCAAGTTTCATAATTTTCATCCTTCATTCTCCCACTCATATTGTCATGTATTTTATTTACTGCTCGTACATCATAGTAATTTTGCGTAATCTATCAGCCAGTTTATTGTCAGCCGCACTTTTTCATTCTCCATTTCCAATTGCCTTCCGCTTTGCCTGGTATATTGTTCTGCATCTCCCTTCCCTAAATTCAGATAATCTTGCATTTGTGTAATAAAAATATCAGCTACTGACGCCATTCCGCCTCGAATTATGCCAATATTAAAATCTTCATTGTCACTGATTCCGAAATACTCCTTGGCAAATTCAATTTCGTCTAGACTCCCCAAAGCCTCTTTCCACTCTTTTAAAGTTGCATTGTCATGAGTTCCGCCATAACAAACACAATGTCTGCCGTACTTATACGGCAAATACCGTTTCTGCTATCAAATGCAAATTCAAGAACCTTCATTCCAGGAAACCAGATTCTCTAAGCAGTTTTACTACATCATCCGAAAGTTGCCCAAGATCCTCAGCAATTATATTAAGATCTCCAAACCAACCCTTTATTCGTATTAATAAAAATCAATTCCCGGTCCCTGCATCTCACTCTCCGTTTACAGCAAGCTTTTCTCTCCTGCCGGCACAGCCCAATAGCTCGCAAACCTCTGAAATGGTCTATCCTTATTACATCAAATAATTTTATTAGCTCCGTCTATTCTCCTTAACCACCAGCCATAGCCATCGTTTTTCATGTCTTCCCAATTATAAAGAGGATTTCCCCAGAGTTGTCCTTTTGCTTTTGAAAAATAGTCAGAGGCACTTTCTACAATTTTTAATCGGAATATTATCTTCATCCAGCAAAAAGTTTTCCGAGAAGCCCAAACATCTACAGAATCCATAGCTACATATATCGGAAGATCACCAATAAATTTAATGCCATTTTCATTAGCATATTTTTTAAACTTGTCCATTGTTTGTAAAAAACAGATACTGTACAAAATAAAAAATTTAATATCCTCTTCAAGTAATTTTTCATACTGCACCTAAAAGCCTCAGGCTTTCTCATTTTTATTTCAGTATCCCATTCGGTCCATGACTTGCGTCAAACTTATTCTTTAATGACATATAAAAGTGCATAATCTTTTAACCAATCATTTTTATTGACAAACTCTTCTACTTCGTCAATATATTTATTAAAGCTATTTTCATAAGCTTTTCTAATTATTTTAATCTTGTTTTTCTCTATTTTATCGTAATTAACATTCCCGCTGCCCCAATCTATTGAAGCTACATCCTCTATTTTAAGCAATCCGTCTTCAATAAGCATATTCAAATCAATAAAATAAGGGTTGCCTGCAAATGTTGAGTAGCTTGAATACGGCGAATTTCCGCAGCCGGAAGGTCCAATCGGTAAAATCTGCCAATACTTTTGTTTTGCTTTTTTTAAAAAATCAATATAGCTGCGAGCCTCTTTTCCCAAAGTACCTATGCCATATTCGCTCGGGAGCGAGTATATTGGCATAATTATTCCACTTGCTCTATCCATATGTGATCCCTGCCTTAAATAATTTTAACTCTCATCCATTTATCACTTTTATACCTATATACAAAAAATGCAGAACGAACAAACCAATCTATAAGCATTGCTATCCAAACACCAATTACCCCTATTCCAAAAACAGAACCTATTAATATACCAAAACCTATTCTTATGATCCACATTGTTGCTACACTCACTATCATAGTATATCGTGCATCATTTGCCGCTCTCAATGTATTTGGAAGTGTAAATGAAATAGGCCAGATTATCATCGCAGTCACACCATGCATAATAATAATCGTATATGTAATAGATGCAGTTTCCTCTGATAAACCATAGGCCTTAATGATAATAGGAAGTGCTAATAAAATAGCAATATTCATTAATATTATCAATTTATATGCAAGTTTAATTAACTTTCTTGTGTAATACTTTACTTGATCGTATCTTTCTGCACCAACACAATGACTCACAACCGTAACCACAGCATAACCAATAGCCACACCAGGCATAATCTGAAAGAGACTTACTTTATTTCCAACAGCATTGGCCGCAACAGATACAGTTCCAAGTCCGGAAATAAAGCTCAAAAGAAGTATTTTGCCAAGCTGAAAAAGACTATTTTCTACACCGTTCGGTATACCTATGCTTAAAATTCTTTTTACCATTGACAATTCAAGTTTTGCTGAAAATTTTTTGCTCATATGAATAGTAAGATTCTGATTCCTAAGCATTATAATAATAATAATAAATGCAATAATTCTTGATACAAGCGTTGGTATATGTCCTTCAACTCCGATGAAAACCATATATAAGAATAGCATTTCCACCAACATTTATCAAATTCATTATACTGATATTTTCATAGAAATTTTTGTATTTCCCATTGCCCTAAACATGGCCGAACCATAGTTATACATTGCAGCAAAAGGTATATCAGCAAAAACTATCAATAAGTATATATTCGCATAATTTTTTACGTCAGGTGCAATTTTTCCAAACAGCCCATTTAATATAAATCCGCGTCCAGCATATAATATTATCATAATAGAAATTGAAGCAATGGCAACCAAATTAAATAGTTGATCACAAGCATTACATGCGTCATTTCTTCGTTTTCCTCCAAGGTACTGTCCCACAACAACAGCGCCACCTGTAGCAATAGCTGAAAACATGTAAAAAAGCAGTATATTTATTGAGTCAACAAGTGAAACCGCCGACACAGCAGCCTCACCGACAGATGCGACCATAATAGAATCAGCCATACCTACAGTAATTGATAAAACCTGTTCTATTATAAGCGGTAATATTAGTTTTTTTAACTCATCTTTTGAAAAAAGCAATTCACTTTCATTTATCGCATCAGTTGATTTCATTTTTTGTCTCCAAGTGAAACATACAAACCTATAATTTCTAATTACACAGTCATTAAAATATTATACTCCTTTTCTTTGTTAAATCCAATGATAAATTGCCTTTTACAACCAAATCAGCTTTTCAAAGAAATTAACATAACTATAAATATGCAAATATTATACATTAACACATTTTCCTTTACTTTAAGTTTTTATGCGTAATTAACATTACTATTTAACTAACATAAGTCATAAAATAGAACAATAATTAAATTGTTAGTAATTTTGCCAAATTATTATATCCATGAAAAGATTATATCGTTCCCCATCTTAATTTTACGATAATAATCTATCTTAAGCCGAGAAGCCTCCACTCCTCGGTTTTCTTAACAAAAATAAGAATGCATCAAAGCATTCTTATTAATAATTTTTTGTTATAAGTACCTATCAATAATGTCATAATGAGTATTAACGGCCATTATTCCCTTTTCTTCGTTTCTTTCCAAGATACTTTCCATCATCTTGGTATGCATAGCTGTTATTACATCTCCCTCATTTTTAATCACTAAATTTCTTGCCTTATAAATAAACTTGTCCATTACCTCTGACAGTGCACTGTTTATAATAATAAATAATCCATTTTTTGAATACTTGGCTATAAGGAAATGAAACTCCTTATCAAGAAAATCCGAACCATCTATTCCATTTGTCATATGTTTTTCAAAAATACGCTTAAGCTTTATTATCTCATCATCTGTTATATTCCTAACAGCAAGACGCATAGCCTGGATATCTACCGCCCGCCTTAATTGGCTTATTTCAATATCGCCAATCTGTCTGAGCATAAACATCATTGCAAAAGATTCCTCTATATTTTTGCATAAATCTCCTGTAAGATAATTACCTGACCCCTGACGAGATGATATAAGCCCCATATTATCAAGTGTCCTTAATGCCTCTCTCACAGAATTTCTGCTAAGCTCCAGTCTTTCAGACAGTTCTCTTTCAGTCGGAAGCTTGTCCCCTACTTTCAAATTTCCATTCTGTATATTTTCCTTAACAAACTTTACTACCTTTGCATACGCCTTGTCTTTAAACTGTTCACAAGTTGACTCCCATAATATTGTTCCCTTATCATCAATGTCACTGATGTACATAGCTATCACCTTAAATCAAGATATAATAATATATATTGTAATACAAACGCATAATAAATACAATACAAACCGACTAACTTTGTCAACACTTTATCAAATTTTATTTTACCCTAGCTATAAATATGTATAAAAAAAGTATTGCCCAAAAGGGCAATACTTAAATATAAACTATTATTAGTTATTAGTTTTTAGCTGCCTTTGCAACTTCTTCAGCAAAGTTCTCTGATTTCTTTTCAAGTCCTTCGCCTGTTTCAAAACGAACCATTCTCTTAATTGAAATAGGAGCGCCTACTTCCTTAGCTACTGATTCGATATACTTCTTAACCGTAAGGTCTCCGTCTTTTACATAAGGCTGTTCAATAAGACAGAATTCCTTTAATTCCTTATTAAGTCTGCCTTCAATCATCTTATCAATGATGTTAGCAGGTTTACTAGCGTTCTTAGGGTCGTTCATAGCCTGCTGAGTAAGAATTTCTTTCTCTTTAGCAATGAACTCAGCGGGAACATCTTCGGAAGCAATGAATTTAGGATTAAGAGCTGCAATCTGCATTGCAATATTCTTGCCCATTTCATCAACAGCCTCTGTGGGGTTTGCACAATCAATATCAAGCATAACTCCGATTCTTCCACCACCGTGAATATAAGATACGATTAAGCCTGTACCTTCTTTAATATATTTTTCAAATCTTCTGATTTTAAGGTTTTCACCAATTACTGCAACCTTGCTGCTTAATGCTTCTGCAACAGTCATTGATGTATCAAACTTCCATGTTTCTGTAAGGAGTGCCTCAACATCAGCTGCTGTTGAACCAGCAACCTGCTCAGCAACCTGAAGAACATATTCTGTGAATACAGGGTTCTTTGCAACAAAGTCTGTTTCTGAGTTAACTTCAACAATAACACCAACGTTGTTATCATCTGAAAGATATGCAAGGCAAACACCTTCTGAAGCAATACGTCCTGCTTTCTTTTCAGAAGCAGCAAGACCTTTTTCTCTTAAGTATTCAACAGCCTTTTCCATATCGCCGTCTGTCTCAGCAAGAGCCTTCTTGCAGTCAAGCATACCAACGCCTGTCATTTCTCTAAGTTCTTTTACCATGCTAGCTGTAATTGCCATTTTAAGTCCCTCCGTAAATTATAGATTATTCTGCAGTAACTTCAGCCTCTGCGCCTTCTTCTGCTGCCTGCTGTTCGCCCTGTTTTGCTTCGATAACTGCATCGGCAACCTTTGAAGCGATAAGTTTTACGGCACGAATAGCATCGTCATTACCGGGGATTACGTAATCAACTTCTTCAGGATCGCAGTTTGTATCCACGATTGCAACAACGGGGATACCAAGAATGTGTGCTTCCTGGATAGCAATTCTTTCTTTTCTAGGATCTACAATAAACATAACATCGGGGATTCTTACCATGTCTTTGATACCGCCGAGGTTCTTGTCAAGTTTTTCTTTTTCATGAAGAAGAACAGCTACTTCCTTTTTAGGAAGAACTTCAAATGTTCCGTCTTCCTGCATCTTCTCAAGCTCTTTGAGTCTTGCGATTCTTGTACGGATTGTATTGAAGTTTGTAAGCATACCGCCAAGCCATCTTTCGTTTACAAAGTACATACCACATCTTTCAGCCTCTTCTTTAATAGATTCCTGAGCCTGTTTTTTTGTACCAACGAAAAGGATTTCTCCGCCGTCTTTGATTGCATTGCTTACTGCAGCATAAGCTTCATCAACTTTTTTAACTGTCTTCTGAAGATCGATAATATAAATACCGTTTCTTTCTGCGAAGATATAAGGAGCCATTTTAGGATTCCATCTTCTTGTCTGGTGTCCGAAATGAACACCTGCCTCTAATAACTGTTTCATAGAAATTACGCTCATAATTTACCTCCTAGGTTTTTACCTCCACATCGGAGCAGCCGACAAACTCCGAGCAGGAGCAACCTTGTGGCTTAATGCCGATATGTGTGTTTTATTAGTTACGGCAGATATTATAACATTAATCTACCATAATTACAATATTTATTTCATAAAATACAAGTTAAATTCTCGTATTTTTAGCCAAAATTCATTATTCTTCTTCACTTTTCTTTTCTTCAGCATACCCGCATTTTTCATTTGAGCATAAAAGCTTAACCGGGTCATGGCCTTTCTCAACCATATATGATCCGCATTTTGGACATTTTTCCTTTGCAGGTTTATCCCATGATACAAAATCACATTCAGGGTTATGCTCACATCCGTAATACACTCTGCCCTTCTTTGACTTCTTTTTATATATTTTCCCATGCGCACTTTGGACATTCTGCGTCCACTGATTCAAAATAAGGCTTTGCGTTATTGCATTCAGGATAGCCCGGACAAGCAAGAAACTTGCCGTATCTGCCAAATTTTATAACCATTGTTCTTCCGCATTTTTCGCAGACAACATCGCTTTCCTCGTCTTTAATTTCTATCTTTTGAAGATTTTCCACGGCATTTTCCATTTGGTTTTCAAAAGTCGGATAGAAATCTCTTATAACCTGCTTCCATTCATCAGAACCGTCCTCAACTCTATCCAATTCGCTTTCCATACCAGCTGTAAAGCCGATATTTACGATTTCAGGGAAGTATTCCTTCATTATATTATCTATTATTTCACCGAGCTCAGTCGGGTAAATAGCCTTCTTTTCTTTTGTAACGTAATTTCTTGCAATTATTGTAGCAAGTATAGGTGCATAAGTACTGGGTCGACCTATTCCAAGCTCCTCAAGTGTTTTAACCAAAGAAGCATCTGTGTATCTTGCAGGAGGCTGAGTAAAATGCTGCTCAGGCAGTATTTCTTCTGCCTTAAGTATGCCGTTTTCCTCAATTTTAGGAAATTTAGTAATATTTTCAGTTTCCTCCACCCTGTTATATACTTCAAGAAATCCTTTAAATACTATAGCAGATGCATTTATTTTAAACAGATAGCCACTGTTTTCAATTATAACAGTCATTGTTTCATAAAGTGCCGGTGTCATCTGGCTTGAAACAAATCTTTCCCAAATAAGCTTATAAAGCTTAAATTGATCATTTGAAAGAGATGTTTTAATACTGTCCGGTGTCATAGATGCATATGTCGGTCTGATGGCCTCATGAGCATCCTGAGCATTCTTCTTTGTTTTGTATACATTTCTTTCATTGGGAACATATTTCTCACCGATGTTTTCTTTAATATAATCTGTTACATTACCATATGCCTCATCAGAAACACGTACCGAATCGGTTCTGATATATGATACAAGACCAATTGTTCCATTCCCTTTAATATCAATACCTTCATAAAGCTGCTGTGCAAGCATCATTGTTTTTTGTGCTGTGAAATTCAGATACTTACTTGCCTCCTGCTGAAGTGTGCTTGTTGTAAAAGGCGGATATGGTCTTCTGCTTTTTTCGCTTCTTTTTATTTCCTTAACAACAAAATCGCCTTTGCCTATTGCCTTAAGAATTTTATCCGTTTCATCCTTGCTTTTAAGCTCGATTTTATTATTTGACGTACCAAAAAACTTGGCTTCAAATTTATTCTTAGCAGAATCAGTAACAGCAGCACTTATTGTCCAGTATTCTTCCGGAATAAAGCCTCTTATTTCTTCCTCTCTGTCACAAATTATTCTTAGTGCAACAGACTGTACACGTCCTGCGCTCAATCTGCCTTTAACCTTCTGCCATAAAAGATTACTGATTGAGTAACCAACAAGTCTGTCAAGCACACGTCTTGCCTGCTGTGCATTTACAAGATCCATATCTATATCCCTTGCACTCTTAATGGATTTCTCAACAGCATTCTTTGTTATTTCATTAAAAGTAATTCTGTCTGTTTTTTCTTCATCAAGATTTAACGCTGTCATCAAATGCCAGCTAATTGCCTCTCCCTCACGGTCAGGGTCAGTTGCGAGATAAATATGATCAGAATTTTTGCTTCTTTCCTAAGAGCGCTTAACAGCTCACCTTTTCCCCTTATTGTTATATACTTGGCTCGTAATCATTCTCAATATCAATGCAATGGCTTTTAGGCAAATCACGAACATGTCCCATTGATGCCATTACAGTATAATTTTTGCCTAAAAACTTCATTATAGTGTTTGCTTTAGCCGGTGACTCAACGATAACAAGATTCTTCTTTGCTTTTTTCACCTTGCCGGCTGTTGATTTTTTTGTCTTTGTATTTACTGCTTTTTTTGCAGATGTCTTGGTAGTCTTAGGTGCCTTTGAAGTTTTTGACTCCTTTGACTCAGATGTTTTTGTAGTTTTCACAGTCTTTTCCTTTGCTGTTATAGTATTCTCAACAGCTTCTGTTTTGCTGTTACCCGTCACTTCAATTCCTCCTACAATACCAAAATATATCTCTGTCCAGGAAGTCTTTGAACAATTCCATTAACTTCTAAAATTGTCAGCTCAGATTGGAGCGTTCCAATTGGCAGTCCAGTTTTAGCTGTTAAGTTTTCCGTATCAATCGGCTCATTGCTCATTAACTCAATAATATGTCTTCCATTTTCGCTAACATTATTCAAACGTTCTTCTTTATTATCTTGCTTTTTTTGATCTTCTATATTTTCTTCTAAGCCAAGTTCAAACAATATATCTTCATAGCCCGTCAACGGAGGGCATCCTTCTCTTATAAGTCTGTTTGTTCCTCTGCTGTAACTGCTAAAAACACTTCCAGGTACAGCAAAAATGCTTTTTCCGTAATTTAGGAGTCGCATCAACAGTGGAAAAAGTACCACTTTTATCCTCTGCCTCCACAACAATAAGTATTCTGGAAAGTGCGGCTATTATTCGGTTTCTGTACACAAAATCATATTTATATGTTTTTTCATATGGAGCATGCTCAGATATGATACATCCGCCTTTTTTGATTATTTCATCATAAAGACTCCGATTTGCCGCAGGGTAGCATTTATCAATACTCGTTCCCATAACGACAATAGTTCTGCCGTTTGCTTTAGTGCACCAATAGACGAATACGAATCAATCCCGTCCGCCAATCCGCTTACAATGCTCATACCATGACCAGCAAGCTCACCAGCAATTTTTAAAGAAACTGCCTTTCCGTATTCAGTACATCTTCTGGAGCCTATTATTGAAATAAGCACTTCACCTTTTTCAGGCAATATTCCTTTATAATATATGCCTATCGGCTTGTCGTCAATATTTTTTAACCCTTCCGGGTAAAATTTGTTGAATTTAGAAATATATTCAGACTTTGTTTTTTTAAGGTCATCTATAAATTTTTCCAGACTTCCGTCCTTAGAAGATTTGTAGATATTAAATGCTGTATTATCGTCACATATGCAGAACAACTTATTTCTGTCAGCTTTATATATCTTTTCAGCTGTCCCAAAATATTCTATGAGTTTATCAAGTTTTTTATCATTCATACCCTCTATGCGGCTTAACCACATAACATAGTAATCTTCTTTCATAGCATCATCCTGTCGTAATAACACTTATCCTATGTGTACCTCAAAATATACAAATCACATTTTTACTATGTGAGGTTACCTTTACACGAATTTTATAATATATTGTTTTCAATTCAAATTCAATAAAAATATTTTTTTCATATATAATTCACAGATATATTGCTAATATTTTACACTCTTGTTATTATATATTTATAAAAACCTTTGGAGGTATTGTCCATGCTTTCTAAAATTTTAAGCAGTGCAGTCATAGGAATTGACGGCTACACTGTAAATGTTGAAGTTGACCTTTCAAATGGATTTCCTGCTTTTGAAATAGTGGGACTTCCCGGTTCGGCTGTAAAAGAATCAAAAGAACGAGTCAGAACAGCAATCAAAAATGCCGGTTTCAGCATTCCTGCACAAAGAATAACCATTAATCTTGCCCCCGCTGATATAAGAAAAGAGGGTCCCTCTTTTGACCTTCCAATTGCACTCGGCTTGCTTGTTTGCATGGGAATAATAGAGCAAAAAAAGCTTGAAAATGTTTTGGTTGTCGGTGAACTTTCTCTTGACGGCAACATAAATTCTGTAAGTGGTGTACTACCTATGATATACAATTCATGCACAAAAGGAATTTCCAAATGTATAGTTCCATACTCAAATGCAGATGAAGCCGCATTGGTAGAAAATGCAGAAGTCTATCCTTCAAAGAGTCTTTCACAAATCATCGCATTTTTAAACGGAAGAGAAGCAATAAAAAAACACACGGTTAATACTGAAGAGCTTTTCAGTAATTCAAGTATGCAGAACATCGCTGATTTTTCAGACGTTAAAGGACAAGCCTATGTAAAACGAGCAATGGAGATTGCCGCAACTGGCTATCATAATATACTCTTATCAGGTCACCCCGGTACCGGCAAAACAATGCTTGCCAAAAGGCTGCCATCAATTCTGCCTGATTTGACATTTGAGGAAAGTATTGAAATAACTAAAATATACAGTGTTTCAGGTTTGCTAAAAAACTCATCTTCGCTTATTACATCCAGACCGTTCCGTTCACCTCATCACACAACCTCTCCCTCTGCCCTTACAGGCGGAAGCAGAATACCAAAACCCGGTGAAATAAGCCTTTCCCATTATGGAGTGCTCTTTTTAGATGAGCTTCCCGAATTTAAACGTAATGCACTTGAATCTCTTCGACAGCCTATGGAAGATGGTCAGGTTACAATTTCAAGAGTAAATGGAACTATAACATATCCTTCAAAATTTATGTTGGTAAATGCAATGAACCCTTGCCCGTGTGGGTATCTGGGTGATTCCAGATGTCATTGCACAGCAAGCGAAATATCCAAATACAAAGGCGAAATTTCCGGACCATTAATGGACAGAATTGATATTTACATAGAAACGCCTGATGTAACATACAGTGATTTAAATAGTACAGAGGTCAGTGAATCCTCGGCAGAAATAAAGAAAAGAGTTACGTGACGAGAAATATTCAGTTAAAGCGTTATAAAAATGAAGGTATCTTCTTTAATTCTCAGCTTTCACCAAAACAGACAACAAAATACTGTATTCTTGAAAAAAATGCCGAAAATTTTGTTAAAACAGCATTTGAAAGCCTTAATCTAAGTGCCAGAGCATATCATAAAATACTTAAAATTTCCCGTACAATAGCAGATATGAAAGGCGACGATATAATAAAACTTGAACATACAGCCGAAGCAATGCAGTACCGAGGCTATGATAATAAATAAAATTAAATAAACAGAGAGGAGAAAACCATGTCGGATTTCAGTAAATATTTTTTAATGAATACAGAGGATGTTCCGCAGTACGTTCAGTCAAAACTTTCATTCTTTCCTGAAAACACAAAACTTACATGCACCGAAATAGGTGACGGAAACATAAATTATGTTTTTCGTGTAAGTGATGATAACGGTAAGAAACATTATTGTCAAGCAGGCCGGGCTTGAAACAAAAATTAAGCCAGACCTATGTGTTTCCACGGACCGAGGCCGAATTGAATCAGAAATACTAAAAATTCAAAACTCATATGCAGGTGGACTTGTCCCAGGAAATATATCTTTACGATGCAACAATGTGCGCTATGATAATGCAGGATATGATTGGGCATACAATGATGAGAACCGGTCTATTAAATCACGAAACATATCCTCTTTTTGCCGATCATGTTACTACTTTCATGGCAAATTGTCTTGTAAGAACGTCAGATATAGTTATGGACCATAAGGCAAAAGAAGAAGCTTGTGGGAAGCTTTATTAATCCCGACGCTGCGGCATAACCGAAGACTTGGTTTATACCGAACCATATACAGACTGTTTCAACAGAAATCATATTTTCCCTCAAATTCAGATTTTATTAAAAAAGGCTTTATGAAGATAATGCTCTGCGTTTGGAAAACTGACAAAGTTAAAATTTGAATTCATGAATAATGCTCAGGCACTTATACACGGTGACCTTCATACCGGCTCAGTATTCATTAATAAAGAGCATACATACTTTTTTGACCCCGAATTTGCCTTCTATGGACCAATGGGCTATGATATAGGAAATGTTATTGCCAATCTTTTCTTTGCATGGACAAACGGCGATGCAGAAATCGAGGACACAGCGAAAAAAGCGGAGTTCTGTAATTGGTGCATCAAAAGCATCGTGGACACAATAGACTTGTTCATTATAAAATTCAATGAAATTTATGATGAATACGTTACTGATACAATGGCAAAAACAAAAGGCTTTAAAGAATGGTATTTGCATGGTATTCTTTCAGATACGGCAGGCGTAGCGGGTATTGAATCAATAAGGCGAATTGTCGGAATGGCAAATGTAAAGGATATAACATCAATAGAAGATGAAAAAAAGCGGGCACGTGCCGAAAGAATTGTTGTTTCACTCGCAAAAGATTATATCATGCACAGAAACTGTTTTAAATGCGGTGAAGACTATCTTCGTGCAATTAAAATAGCAATATCAAAATATCCGTTATAACGGTTAAGGAGATGTTTAAATGGATAGCGAAAAAACAATTATGGACTATGATACCGTAGCTTTTGACGAGGAAAAAAACGCTCTTGTCATAATTGACCAGACACAACTGCCCTATCACACAGAAATATTATATCTAACAACACAGAAGGAAATATGGAATGCTATTTATCTTCTTCAGGTACGCGGAGCACCCGCAATTGGAGTTGCAGCCGCAATTGGTATTTATCTTGCTGCCAGAGGAATAAAAGCCGATACATACGAAGAATTTTACAATGAATTTAAAAAAGCAAAAGACTATCTTGATTCAGCACGCCCTACTGCTGTAAATCTTTCATGGGCATTAAGAAGAATGGAAAAAGTAGTCATAGAAAATAAGAACAAAACAACCCCTGAAATCGTTGAAGCCCTCCACAAAGAAGCAATCGAGATCAGAGAAGAAGATATACGTGTTTGCAGAATGATTGGTGAATACGGTCTTACTCTTGTGAACCCCGGCGACGGACTTCTTACACACTGCAATGCTGGTAAGCTTGCAACAGTAAAGTATGGAACTGCTACAGCACCAATGTACCTTGGTCAGGAAAAAGGCTATAACTTCCGCGTATTTGCTGACGAAACAAGACCGCTACTTCAGGGAGCCAGACTTACAAGCTTTGAACTCTCCCAGTCAGGACTTGATGTAACTCTGATATGTGATAACATGTCTGCAACAGTAATGCGAAACGGCTGGGTTAATGCAGTATTTGTTGGCTGTGACAGAGTCGCCGCTAATGGTGATGCCGCTAATAAAATAGGCACATCAATGGTTGCTCTTGCAGCAAAAAGATATAACATACCATTTTATGTTTGTGCCCCAACGTCTACAATAGATATGAATACACCAACAGGTGCAGCCATAAAAATTGAAGAACGGCCTGCTCATGAAGTTACAGAAATGTGGTACTCAAAGAGAATGGCTCCCGAAGGCATAAAGGTATTTAATCCTGCCTTTGATGTAACCGACAATGACCTGATTTCAGGTATTGTAACTGAATTTGGAGTTGCTAGAGCACCTTACAGCGAATCTTTTATGGAAATTTTTAAGAAGAAAGCTGAGATTGGAAAGAAGGGATAAAATGCCTGATTATAAAAAGCTTATCATTGAAAGCGGTAAAAAAATGCTTGGCTCTGGGCTTACGGTTGAAACGTGGGGAAACATAAGTGCAAAAGATTTTGATAGCGGACTTATATATCTTACACCTAGCGGCATGGACTACAGTACAATCACAGAGGAAGACGTAGTTGTATGTGATTCAGAAGGTAATATAGTTGAAGGCTTCAGAAAACCAACGGTAGAAAAAGGACTTCATATTGCTGTATATAAAAACCGTCCCGAAATCGGCGCTGTAATACACACTCACCCTATATATTCGATGGTATACGCTGCTCAGGGCAAGGACATTTCTATTATTACAGACGAAGCCGCACAAGTTTTAGGTGATACAACAAAATGTGCTGAATATGCACTCCCCGGAAGTACTGAACTTGCTGAAAACAGCATTAAAGCTCTGGGAAAAAAATCTAATGCCTGTCTTCTGAATTCACACGGTGCAGTTTGTCTTGGAACAAATATGAATGCAGCCTTCAAAACAGCCAAAGTACTTGAAATGACTGCACAAATACTGTATATGATTGAAGCTGCAGGAGGAAAACCTATCGGCATTACAGATGAAAACATTTCTATAATGCAGGAAATGATGAAAAGTTACGGTCAGAAATAATTCTCATACAAAAAGGAGTTACACCGCAAATTCGGCATAACTCCTTTATTTCATTTCTCTATCAATTTTTTATGAAGTGCTTTCATAGCCCTGTCATTATCATTTTTATTTACCAACAGGCTTATTTTTGTTTCAGACAAATTTATCATTTCTACATTAATATCCTCGTGGGCCAAAGTCTTAAGCACATCACACAGTATCTTTGGATTTGACTGTATTCCTGTACCAATAACTGATAATTTGGAATACTCACTGCTATACTGTGCAACACCCTTCAGTACTTCAAGTGTCTTTTTTAAATTATCCTGAGAAACTGTGAACTCAGTATTTTCAGAACAAGTCATCATGTCCACAGGAATATTGTACTCAGCCATAAGCACAAAAGCACCTGTGTCCCTGCCCATAATTCTTATAAGAGCTGTCTCTTTGTCTGATGCAATGCCACTTACAATTCTTACATTATTTTCAGAACCGCCCTCAACAGCTGTTCCAGCATTATTTGAAAAACTTGAACGTACAACTATTTTTACTCCTTTGTTTTTGCCAAGTTCTACAGAACGGTTATGAAGAACTTTTGCACCCATAGAAGTATAATTAAGCATCTCATCATAACTTATACTTTCAAGTTTAACAGCATTTCCTACCACTCTGGGATCTGAAGTGAAAACGCCTTCAACATCAGTAAATATTTCGCATTTATCAGCCTTTAATGCCGCCGCAAGAGCAACCGCAGTTGTATCTGAACCACCTCTTCCAAGCGTTGTAATATCGCCGTATTCATTTATTCCCTGAAATCCGGCTACTATGACAATTTTGCCTTTTGAAAGCTCGGTCCTTATTCTGTCGCACTCAATTGCCATTATTCTGGCATTTCCATATTCATTAGTTGTAAAAATACCTGCTTGCCATGCATTTAGGCTAACTGCTTGATAGCCCATAGCATTCAGTGCCATAACCATAAGCGAAGCTGACTGCTGCTCTCCAGTGGAAAGAAGCATATCAAGTTCCCTTTTAGCCGCATCAGGATTAATACTGTCAGCCAAATCAAGTAAATCATCAGTAGTATCTCCCTGTGCAGAAACAACTACAACTACTTGATTGTCCAGCCTATATTCTGCGGCT